>NZ_JBQXXM010000003.1:0-549034 GCF_056485145.1 Sphingomonas chlorellae | reverse complement strand
TGTGCAAAACAAAAACCCATTCACAACACCGCTCGGCGCGGGGTGGAGCAGCCCGGTAGCTCGTCAGGCTCATAACCTGAAGGCCGCAGGTTCAAATCCTGCCCCCGCAACCAAGCACACACATCCCAAACCGTCTCAGATATCCCTGAGGCGGTTTTTTTATGCCTGTTTCCATGTGACGTGCCCCCCGCCTTTCATCCAACGGCGACCAGAGACCGACCATTGTTGTTGCGCATGAGCGCAGGTGAAGCAACGGGCTGGGTTAACCCAGCCCGTTGCTTTTCGAGTTCGGCGGCGAACGCCGCCGGGGTGGCATAGCCGAGCGAGGAGTGCGGCCGCTCGGTGTTGTAATCATCGACCCAGCGCGCGAGGATCGAACGGGCCTGCCCGATCGTGAAGAACAGCGTTTCGTTGAGTAGCTCGTCGCGCATCCGGCCATTGAAGCTCTCGACGAACCCGTTCTGGGTCGGCTTGCCGGGGGCGATGTAATGCCACATTCGAAACCCACGTGCAGTAGATGGCGGAACGGCCTTCCGACCGAGCAATCCAGGAAGCTATCTATCTGACATAATTGCTGAGCAACGAGCAGCCGAAAAACTCTTGTATGGGCGGTGAGGAAATTGCTGAGGATACGACCATGAGTTTTGTTGAAAGTCTTTCTCCGACCGAAATCGGCACCGTAAAGCGGTCGCTTCGGGCTACAGTCGAGGGCAGTTTTTTCCTGATTGGGAATTTGAAACCCTAATCGGCGTTGACCGTGGCACAGTGAAGAATGTTCAGAAGGCGTTCCCTCAACAAACAGTCGAGCCAGATGAGTTTGTCTGTGCGGTGTTCGGTTCGATGCGCAATCTACTTGGGTATCCCCACGGCCAAGATGCGGAGCTGATCGCCTACGTCCCTGAAGGGCCGAGTGCCATTCGGAGCGCGCTTGATCGTCTTAACGAATTGTCGGCGTGAGCAGATTTAGTGAAAGCAAGATAAAAGCAGTGACTCCTAGCCACTGCTAAGTTTTTGTCTGCACATCGTTTTTAGGGAGATAGATGGCACCATGGGGGAGACTCTGGTGCCATGTTGGCGCCAAGCGGTTGAATCGCTTCCACAATTACCGGCACCGTCGCGAGACTCTGGGATCGCCGGAGGGGGAGCGGGAATTTACAGCAAGATAAAAGCACCGCCGTCGGCGTGTGTGCATGTGGTTGTTTTTACTGAGCAATAAGCGACGTCGCTGAAACCCCCCTGCCGTCGCTGTCGCCAAATTACCCAGCAATATCAATCGACGGGGCGCTGGCAGGTGTGCTGTAGCGTGGTGCCGGCGTTGTCGTGGCAGCGCGGGGCGCGCCAGGTCGCTCCGCTCCCGCCGGGCCTGCGGCCCGGCAATGCGGTCAGCGCGGTTCCCGCGCTGGCGTAGGGCCTTCGGCCAGCGGTGCGGGCGGTCGCTCCCCTCTAGCCCCGCCGCGGCGCGCCGCAACCGGCTGCGCCGGTCCTTCATTGCATTACGGCCCTTCGGGTGCGGCCCGCCTCTATCGGCGGGGCTGCCGGTCCGCTCTTGCCGCCCACCCCGCCGTCCGAGGCACGGTGGTTGCAGGCAGGGAGAAGGACATGGCTTGTGATGACAAGTTGGACGTGATCCGCCGCCGGCTCGATACGCTGCCGATGGCGACGCGCGCGGTGTTCCTGTTGCTGCGGTTCGACGCGCTCGACTATGGCCAGATCGCGTGGCGGCTCGGCATCGGGATCGATGAGGTCGAGCGGCACGTCGCGCGTCCGATGGTGGTGCTGACCTGGGGCACGGACGAGGAACGGTTGCAATGATCGGGCGGGAGCGTGGCGGCGCGGCGCCCGAGGGGGAACTGACCGAGGCGCTGAGAACATGCCCTATAGCCAATACCGAGTTATGCAGTCGTTTGACGCAAGAGTGGGGCCTCCTGCACCGGTTCCAGCCTTCGGCGCACGCGGCGGCGCAACGCAATATCTTCCGGGCCAGAGCGTTCAGCAGTTTCTCGATTCTGGCCACCTTGTGAGGGTGAAATGACCGATCATACCTATGAACTCGTTGGAACCAACTACGCCTCTACCGCTGACGTTCCGAGGGATGATGACCTATATTATCGTTGCGATGATTGTGGCGACATAATCCCCTCGGTTCCGGCCCATAATATTGGCTGCAAGTGTGGTAACGTGTTTATTGATAAGGACTATTGGCGTCTGATCGTGGCCGATTTGAGCAAGATGTCCGTCCTGAGAAGAACATCGTAAATCTGTTGCCGCAGAGAGTTTCGTGCCGCGTGCCTTCAAGGCTGGCGAGGACGTCATACATTTCGAAAGGCATGGAGCCGAGGTGGCCAACCAATTGGGGATCAAGGGCTACTCTGTTTCTCAATACGTTGATGACGCAAATTGGGTAATTCAGAACGGGAAATTTGCTCCCGAAATCAACGCCTACGTTTCAGTCCCTGGCGGTCTGGGTAGCGCGAAAGGACTCATGGTCGGTTTGGACCGTGCTACCGGTGAGATCACAACGATGCATCTGAAGCCGGTCAGTTTCTTCGAGCAGAAGGCTCCAAGCTTCGGATGGCAGGCACAACCTAAGTCGGCTATTACGAATACTGTCGGTCCCAATCCGCAAGCCGGTTGGAAGTGGCCATATTAATCGGAGGTTGTATGCGGGTCGAAAGCATAAACTGGTTGTCAAAATCTGCGGATGAGGCCGAAGTTGTCGTGTCGGATGGTTCGTTCAGATGTGAGGCTTACTCTCAGCCTTGCGATGCTTCGGTCGGCGACGTTGTAGTTCAGCCGTTGCATGTTTTCGGTATCCGCAACGCAGTCCTAAATGAAAAGGGAAGCCTAGGGTTTCGAAAGGTCGACACGACTAGCCTCGCACAGCACGTTGTGGCGAAAGTCACAGATGTCAGGGAGGGCCATCTCTCTGTGGGGGCTATTGAATTAATCGCAGATGATCCGTTGCCTGGCGGGATACAGGATGGATACCTAGTAGAATTTGAGTGCGCAAGAATCGATATGTGGTGAAAAATCTATTGCCGCAGTGTCTGATCAGAAATTAAGTTGAGTGGTATCAGCAGGTTAGCTTGACGGCTTTGCCTGTCGTTGATTCAGGGGTTTTGCCAAAAACTACCGTGGATACAACGATGTGGACTGATACCACTCGCGCCGTTCATGCGCGAAGCGGGCTGGCTTTGCCAAACGATATGACCGATGCGGAGTGGGCAATTCGAGGCGGGATTGGCCGCCGGGCCGGACGAGTGGCGCTGGTCGAGCGCGCGGGCGCATCTGCGCGGCGCGAAGGGCGGGTTTACCGATGTGGCGGCGCTGTCGGGTATCTACCGCAACTGGCGCGCGATGCTGCGCCACGGCGCCGAGGCCGGGGATGCGGCTTCTGCGGGCGAGGCGGCGATCAAGGCGGCGATGCGCACCGGCCGCCCGCTCGGCGGCGAAACGTTCGTCGAGCGGCTCGAAGCCGCGTCAGGGCGAGCGCTCAAGCGCCGGAAGCCGGCACCGACGTCACCAGCATCGAAAGCGCGCTTGCCGCGGGCGGTACCGCCCGGGTCACCACGCCTGGCGCGCTCAGCATCGACGGCGCGACCCTGTCGGCCGATACGGTGCGCGTCGACGCCGGCAGCCTCGCGATCGCGAGCCGTCAGGACATGTCGACCTACCAAGCGTCGTCGCACAGCAGTTCGGTCGGCGCGAGCTTCAACCTTGCGACCGGGCAGGTGGGAATCAACGGCAATGTCGCCAACGGCAAGCAGGCCGGGGACTATGCCAGCGTCGGGACCCAGGCCGGGATCATGGCGGGGTCCGGCGGGTTCGACATCAAGGTCGCCGGCAACACCGATCTCAAGGGGGCGGTGATCGCCAGTGAGGCGGATGCGGCGAAGAACCATCTCGCCACCGGTACGCTGACTGCGGGCGACCTCCACAATCGTGAGAACTACAGCGCCAGCCAGACCTCACTCGGCGGCGGGCTTTCGTTCGGTACCGGTGGTAGCGCCGGCGCCGACCGCAAGGGGCAGGTCGACCCGAACGCCGCCACCAAGCTGCCGGGGGTGAAGCTCGCCGACGGGGTGAGTGCCAGCGCCGGGGTGCCGATCGCGCTCAGCGCCGACGGCAGCCAGTCGGGGACCACCCGCAGCGCGATCGCGCCGGGGACGATCACCGTCACGTCGGGCGATGCCGCAAGCCGGCAGGTCGCGCAGGCCATCAGTCGCGATACCGCCGGCGCCAATGGCGGCGCGCTGACCCAGGCGTTCACCGACGCCAGGCGCCAGGAAATCACCCAGGGCTTCCAGGCTGCCCAGATCCTCGCCACCGAGACCAATGCGTTCTTCGCGCGCGAGGCTGAGAAGGAAGCGGATCTGCGCAAACAGGCTGATGCCGCAGCCGCAGCGGGCGATCAAGCGAGCGCGGACCGCCTCACGGCGCAAGCCGATCAGTTGCGTGAGAACTTTGGCGCGGGCAGCCCGGCGCGCCTGATCTCCACTGCGATCAAAGGGGCGGCCGGCAGCGACGTCACCGGCTCGCTCGGCAGCCTTGTGCAATCGTCCGCCGTCAATGTGCTGCAGGGGCTTGCGGTCAGCAAGGTCAAGGAGATCGCCGACAGCTTCTCCTCGCAGAAGGATGCCAAGGGCAACCCGATCCCCAATGGGGCCAGTGAAAGTGTCCGTACCGCGCTGCAGGCGCTGACCGCCTGCGCAGGCAGTGCGGCAGGTGGTTCCGGCAATTGCAGCGGTGCCGCCATGGGCGCAGCGGCGAGCGTGGTGCTCAACAATCTGCTCAAAAGTGGCGAAACGCCTGCGGTCGACGCGGCCGGCAATCCGCTTCCGCTCGCCGATCAGCAGGCCCGCGACAATCTCGTCGCTACCATCGTCGGCGCGGTCGCCCAAGCTGCCGGGCTCAACACCGCCTCCGCCGTGGCCTCAGCCCAGATCGAGACGCAGAATAATTCGGAGCGGACGCCTGACGGCAAACTCGTCGAGAGAAAGACACGCGAAATTCCCGCAGGGTATAGTCTGACGGATCTTTACCGAAAGAACGCCGAATTCCAGGCGCTGCTGGATGGCTTGGCGGACAAAGCCGGCCTTACCACCAACCAGCTTATCGATAACTACAACGCGTGGTCCGCTTGTATCGGCACGAAGGACTGTGCCGTCACTCGCAACGAATTCTACGAGGCATTCGGGCAGTTGTACGGTGCATATATTGATGCCGGGCTTAAGCAGGATCGCTTCGACAGCGCGATGTGCGCAGGCGACACCCCGTTAATTTGCGGGATTCAGAAGTCGAATGCATTTTTGAATTCGCCGGATGGCACAAGACTAAAGGGGGCAATGGAAGCAGTCACCGGTGGCGTCGCTGTCTTCTTCAGCATCACCGGCGGCGCTGCAAGCTGCGCGGAAACGGTCGGCGCCGGATGCGTTGCCGCAGTCGCCGGGGCGGCGGCTGGCGCCGATCAGGCCGTAACCGGAGCCCGCAAGCTGTTTACTGGCAAGGAGGTCGTCTCGCTCGGCGTGGAGGGCCTGATTCTGGCGGGGATGACGCGTGAAAATGCCGAACTGACCTACGCTGCCGCGACGGTCGGCATCGCCGCTGCCGAAGGTGGCGCCGCGCTGATATCGAAACTGGGCAAGGGAGGTTCTGCGGTCGCAGCGGAACGAGCGGCAGTGCTCGACGGTGTGAAGGTGCCAAACTTGGGAGGCCAGGATGCGTTCGGCGCCTCACCTGAAACGGGCGAGAGCAGCTACGCCGGAATCAACTTGGCGCTGGGTCTGACGACTGACCATGTCAACATACCGGTCGGGCAGTCAGGCGGCACTTCCCTCTACGCTCTTCGGTACCTGAGTGGCCTCGCCAAAGACGCCCCCGTCGCCGCAGAGACAGCAGCGCCCGCTGGGCAGAGTTTGATTCTGCGCCCTGTGGAAATTGAGTTCCCGGCCAATGGGCTCTCGCCATCTCAGCAGGCGCTTTTTAGTGCTCACCTTAGCGAGCAGGAAATGGCCTTAAATCGCCTGTCGTTGTTCAACCCGGATGACTTGGCGCTCAACCTGCAAAATTATGAAAATGTTGCTCCGCAGATCGCCAGAGCGAGGAGTTTGGCGCGCGTATATCTGCCTGGTTCCGGTGAAGGGCTCGATGCAGCGCATGCGCTGGATTCGGTCGCGGGAGGATACGTCAACGAGTTCGCAGGGTTCCGCGATCCGATCCAGCAGCGTATAGGTGCGCTGTGGAGAACACGGGCGAGCCAGATTGTGCCGGGTCGCGAACATATGCTCACGCCGAGGTTTGACAAATGAATTTGATAGCCACGCCTCAGTCTATCGCCGCTAATAGTTTCTTCATCGCCTCCTTTGGGATCGATGGGAATCTAGAGGGCGTTGGGCAGTGGGAAGGGAAGAATTTATCCCCAAAATGGGTGCAGGTATGTAGTGATCTACTGGCAGCGAAAGGCCCTAGCTTTGAGTATGTGTGGGGCACTCCACTATCTCATATTCGAACAAAATTTACATCAGCCCAAGGTGCTGCCATCTGCACGTTTTTTGTCAATGAAAGCGTCGCTTCGTCTTTGATGATGCTTGCGGGATATGACGCAACAGCCGAGCGTGAAGTAGCAGGTCTATTTGTGAACTCGCTGCGTGCAGCGCGCTTGGTTCAACAAAATGCCGGGTCGGCCGAGCCGTTTGCGGAGGCGCTATCGTTGTCCGAGCGGCCGCTAATGGCAGTGGTGCCCTTCCCGATCGAGACGATATCAGACCAAGATCATAGTCTCGTGCGAGAACTGTCGCTGCATCTCGCTTTTGCCTATTTTTGCGCGGCTGAATGACGCGCACCTGTGACACGGGGGCGGATTAGCGAATGCTGACGTGACCTCCGCTTTTTCCTCCAGTTGGAGCTAGAGTCTGACCCGACGATGAGGGTCCCCCGGTTTCTCGTCCAGCTTGGGCGTGAGTATCCGGCGTTCATTCGGCGGCGATCCTGGCCGCGGCGGCAGCATATTCGACCGGCGTCAGCCAGCCAAGCGATGTGTGAGGACGGCTTTCGTTATAGTCCCGGCGCCAGGCTTCGATCTTGGCCCGGGCATCGGCCAGCGACAGGAACCAATGGGCATTCAGGCACTCGTCGCGCAAGCGACCATTGAACGATTCCACGAAGGCATTGTCGGTAGGCTTGCCTGGCCGGCTGAAGTCCAGCGTGACACCGTTCTCGTACGCCCAGCGGTCCAGTGCCTTCGAGATGAACTCCGGCCCGTTGTCTACGCGAATGGTCCTGGGGGCGCCGCGAATCGAGGAGATCCGCATCATCGTCGAAACCACCTGCTCGCCCTTGATGCCCTGGTCGACATCAATCGCCAGCGCTTCGCGCGTGAAAGCGTCGACCACCGTCAGCGCCCGCAAGCGCCGGCCATCGAACAGGGCGTCGGAAACGAAGTCCATCGACCACATCTCGTTGGCAGTCGATGCCGCGGGTTGCCGCACCCGGTTGGCGGCGCTGACGTTGCGCCGGGGCTTCTTGAGCCGAAGGCTCAGTCCATCCTCCCGATAGAGCCGATACACACGCTTGTGGTTCACGACCCATCCTTCCCTGCGCAGCAGGATGTAGATGCGGAAATAGCCGTACCGCGTCCGCGTCGACGCCAGATCACGGATGCGCATCACCAGCGGCGTCTGGTCCGGCCGGTGCGAGACATAGCGCACCGACGATCGCTCGACGCCCAACGCCGAGCAGCTACGCCGCTCACTGACACCGTGAGACGCCTGGACGTGCGCGACGATCTCGCGCCGTCGCCTAGGCGTCAGAGCTTTTTTGCCAGCACATCCTGCAGGATATGCTTGTCCAGGCTCAGGTCCGCGACCAGCTGTTTCAGCTTCCGGTTCTCTTCCTTGAGCTGCTTTACCCGCCGCAGCTCGCCCACCCCCAGGCCGCCATACACCTTCTTCCAGCGGTAAAAGGTTTGCTCCGAGATCCCCATCCGGCGGATCACCTCGGCAACCGGCGTGCCCGTCTCCGCCTGCTTCAGCGCAAACGCAATCTGCTCTTCCGTGTACCGCGATTTCTTCATGTCCCAGCTCCTTGCCAAAAGGCTTCAAAGGGCCGGAAAACTCTCGCTCAAAACGCGCCAAAAAACAGGGGGGGACGTCAAATGCTGCCGCATACCAGATTGATATGGCGGCGTGACTCACATCCAATGGCCTCCGGCAAACCCGGCGCAGTTCAGTTTGCTCCAAGTCCTTGGCAGACGGCGATCTCGGTCCAGCCATGCCAGGGTGCGCTCGACGACCCATCGCCGGGGAACTACGTTTACCTCCTGCAACTCGTCGCGCGTCTTGGGCGCTACATCGATTTCACAAGAGCTTGGGGTATCATCAGGGGTGTCGGCCGTGGTGAGCTGACAAATTTGACAGTAAATCAAACCGTTCTGAACTATGCATTGGCTGAGAAGATCCTGCCCCCGCAACCAAGCACACACATCACAAACCGCTTCAGGACACCCTGAGGCGGTTTTTTCATTGCCCGGTCACCTACGAATTGACCGGCGGCGTGCCCGGCCGGCGCTCGACGATCGCGATTGCCCGTTCGGCAATCCAGTGCAGCGCGGTGCCGATCAGCCCGCCTAGGATCACTTCGCTCCCGCGCCACCAGCCCGCTGCCAGCAGCGACGCACCCGGGTCATGGGCAAAGAACAGGATCGGCGCGGTCCACATCGACACGCGAAGGTCGGGCCAGCGGCGAACCAGCCCCGCACAGACCGCGACGCTCGCGCCGGTCTGCGCCGCCAGGCCGGCGCCCAGCGGTGCGATCAGGCTTCCGACGCTCACCGCCACGACGATTCCGACGACAGTCCCGCTGAACCGCCACAGGACCGCATTCTTCGTCTGATCGAGCTTCTCCTGCGACACGACCACGCCCGAAATCGACGCCCAGACCGGGTGAAGCAGCCCGAGCGTCGAGGCGAGTGCATAGGCGAGGGCGGCGGCGCCCGAACAGCGCAGCACAAAGGCAATGTCGCGCGCCGTCACCGCCGTTTTCATCGTCAGAGCCTCAGATTGGTGCGGGCCAGATCGACGATTTCGTCACCCCGCCCGTTCATGATCGCCTTGAGCATGTAGAGGCTGAAACCCTTGGCCTGCTCAAGCTTGATCTTGGGCGGGATCACCAGTTCCTGCTTGGCGGTGACGACATCGACCAGTGCCGGACCCGGATGGGCAAATGCGGCGCGCAGCGCGTCGCCAAGATCGCCCGAATCCTCGACACGCAGCCCCTTCACCCCCGCCGCCTCGGCCATGGCGGCAAAGTCGGGGTTGTGCAGGTCGGTGCCGGTATCGAGATAGCCGCCCGCCTTCATTTCCATCGCCACAAAGCCGAGCGAACCATTGTTCGAAATGATCACCTTCACAGGCAGGCCGAGTTGGGCGAGCGACAGGAAATCGCCGAGCATCATCGTGAAGCCGCCGTCTCCCGACAACGAGATCACCTGGCGTCCGGGGGCGGCAGCCTGGGCGCCCATCGCCTGCAACATCGCGTTGGCCATCGAGCCGTGGTTGAACGAGCCGATCAGCCGACGCTTGCCGTTCATCTTGAGATAGCGCGCGGCCCAGACCGTCGGCGTGCCGACATCCGCGGTAAAGATCGCGTCGTCGTCGGCCAGTTCGCTCACCAGCGCGGTGAGATATTGGGGGTGGATCGGAGCACCGGACTTTGCCGGGCGGGCCAGCGCGTCGAGCCCCTCGCGGGCCTTGGCGTAGTGTGCGCGTGCCGCATCGAGGAAGCGCGTGTCGTGGCGGGGCGCAAGGCGGGGGAGGAGCGCCGACACCGCCTCGCCGATGTCGGCGACGATCCCCTGCGAAAGCGGCGCGCGCCTGCCGAGCGCCGCCGGATCGCGGTCGATCTGCACGATGCGCGCCTTCTCGGGATAGAAATTGCGATACGGAAAGTCGGTGCCGAGCATCAGCAGCGTGTCGCATCCCAGCATCGCGTGATAGCCGGATGAAAAGCCGATCAGCCCGGTCATGCCGACGTCGAAGGGATTGTCCCATTCGACATGTTCCTTGCCGCGCAGTGCGTGGACGACGGGGGCGGCGAGCCTTTCGGCAAGCGCGACGACGGCGTCGTGCGCCCCGGCACAGCCGCTGCCGGCAAGGATCGTCACCGCCTTCGACTCATTGAGCGTCGCGGCCAGCCGTTCGATCTCCCCTTCGGCAGGCAGCAGCCGCGGCGAGGCCAGCGGCGCCCATTCGCCGTCGGCGGCAACCGGGGCGGGCTGCAGCGCGACGTCGCCGGGAAGCACGATGACCGCCACGCCCCGCTGTCCGATCGCCGCGCGCATCGCCCGGTGCAGCACTTCGGGCATCTGGGCGGGATTGGTCACCAATTCGACGAAGGCGCTGCACTCACGAAACAATTCCTGCGGATGCGTTTCCTGGAAATAGCCGAGGCCGATTTCCGAGGAAGGAATATGCGCCGCGATCGCGAGCACCGGGACATGGTTGCGGTGGCAATCGAACAGGCCGTTGATCAGATGGAGATTGCCCGGACCGCAGCTGCCCGCACAGACCGCGAGTTCGCCGGTCATCGCGGCTTCCGCCCCGGCGGCGAATGCGGCGGTTTCCTCATGCCGCACATGCATCCACGCGATGCGGTCGAGCCGCCGCAGGCTGTCGTTCAGGCCATTGAGGCTGTCACCGGTGACGCCCCAGATGCGCTTGACGCCCGCATTGGCAAGCGTGGTCGCAAGCAGGTCGGCGATGGTCATGGACATGAGGCTCACTCCCGGGAGGAAAGGGTGGACGAAACCAGGCTGTCGCGGGTGATTTCGGAAATCGAGCGGGCGCCGGTCAGCGTCATGGCGACGCGCATCTCACTGGCGACCAACTCGAGCAGGTGGGCGACGCCCTTTTCGCCGGCGGCTGCGAGCGCGTAGATATAGGCGCGGCCGAGCAGCACGCCGTCGGCGCCGTTCGCCAGCATCCTGACGACGTCGAGCCCGGAGCGGATGCCGCTGTCGACCAGCAGTGTCAGGTCGCCCTTCACGGCGTCGGCGATCAGCGGGAGCGCGCGTGCCGTCGAGAGCACGCCGTCGAGCTGCCGGCCGCCATGGTTCGAGACCACCAGCCCGTCGGCACCGAAGCGAACCGCGTCGCGCGCATCTTCCGGATCGAGGATGCCCTTGAGCACCATCGCGCCTTTCCAGGAATCGCGGACCCATTGCAGATCGGGCCAGCCGATCGAGGGGTCGAAATTGGCGCCGAGCCAGCCGACATAGTCCTCGAGCGTCGTCTTCTTGCGAAGATAGGCGGATACATTGCCCAGATCGTGCGGATGTCCGCACACGCCGACGTCCCACGCCCAGCGCGGATGTGCAATCGCCTGCAGGATGCGTCGCTGTGCGGCGAACGGGCCGGACATGCCCGAATGGGCGTCGCGATAGCGTGCACCCGGCACGGGCATGTCGACCGTGAAGACCAGCGTGCGGACGCCCGCCGCCCAGGCGCGCTCGAGCGCGTTCCGCATGAACCCGCGGTCCTTCAGCACATAGAGCTGGAACCAGATCGGCCGAGTCAGCGCCGGCTGGACTTCTTCGATCGGGCAGACCGAGACCGACGACATCGTAAAGGGGATGCCGTGCGCCTGGGCGGCGCGGGCAGCCTGAACTTCGCCCCGACGGGCATACATTCCCGTCAGCCCGACCGGCCCGAGCGCGACCGGCATGGCGAAGGATTCGCCCAGAATTTTCGTCGACAGATCGACGTCACCCACCGCTTTCAGTACCCGCTGCCGCAGCGCCAACGCGTGCAGGTCGGTCTGGTTGCGAAGCATCGTCTGCTCGGCATAGGCGCCGCCGTCGATATAGTGGAAAAGGAACGGCGGCAGCCGACGGCGGGCCGCCTCCCGATAATCGTTGGTCGACGAGATGATCATGCCACGGAAGCCTTTGCGGTTCTGAGCTGGGAGAAGGCGCGCGTCGCGCGTTTCCGGCGCGCCGCGGCTTGTTCGAGGCGTTCGAGCTGCTCTTCGACGAACAGCAGGTGTTCGGTGGCAGCCGTCCGCGCAGCAGCCGGTTGGCCGGCCAGAATGGCGTCAAGGATCCGGCGGTGCTGGCTGTCGAGCTGCGCCGGCAACCCGGGCAAGCGATAGAGTTGCGCCAGGCTGTCCGAGATGCTCGCTTCCAGCAGGCCCTCGAGGCCGCACATTAGCTGGTAGAGGACGGCATTATGCGCCGCCCGGGCGATCAGCTGATGGAAGCCGGCATCGAGCGTTGCGAGCGTCCGGGGGGCATCGGCCGGCGCAGAGGCTGCCGGCGCCATAAGTGCGGTGGCAAGCGCGCGATATGCTGCCGCAATCGCGGCCCGGTCGTCGGGACCGGCACGCAGCGCCGCGTAAGCCGCCGCATCGCCCTCGAGCGATTTGCGAATCTCGATGACGTCGCGCCAGTATCCGGCGTCGCTGGCCGCGAGCGGCGCCAGCGATTGCAGCGCGACGCGAAGCGGTTCCGCGGTTTCGGGTGACGTGACATAGGTGCCGCCGCCGTGGCGCGTGGTGAGCAGGCCGCGGCTGACCAATTGCTTGATCGCCTCCCGCAAGCTGGACCGCGACACGCCGAGTTCCAGCGCGAGTTGTCGTTCGGCCGGGATTCGTTCTCCGACGGCGAAACGTCCCGCCGCGATCATGGCTTCGATGTGTTCCGAAATCGCCGACACCGCCACCTCCAACGTCTCGCGGAAGGTGGGATTGGTCTGGCCAGATGTCAACAAGCCGAAAAATATACGGCAGAAAGAGTTAGGAATGTTGGATATTGGTATGACCAATATGCCCCTTTTCCCGTACCCTCAATTCTGAGGGCATGACGGGCCGTCACCGGGAACGCGGCGCACGCTTTGGGCGAACTCAAGCCCGGCAGGTCTGGACAGAATTTGGCAAGGGGGCCGATTTCCACCGTAACAAACGAACAGCAGAGGGCATTCGTACATTCCGCTTCGACAATTGTTTGCGCCCAGTGCAACGATATGTGACTTTCTGCCTCATTGAACGAACGGTTCGGCTTCGACACTCTCACCATCGTACCAAGGCCCGTAGCGGGCCGAAGAACGGGGGGACGAAATGCGCCGGACCATCGCACTTGCCGCACTGACGCTCGTCGGCGCCTGCTCGGGCGCCAAGCACGAACAACCTGCGAACCAGACACAGGCGGGCGCGCCGGCGGGCGGTAGCGCCCAGACGTTCAATCAGGTTGTCGACGGGGATGTGCTCACGCGCATGTTTCGCTGGTGGAACGACGCCTATACCAAGCCCGACGGCTTCACGGCCCAATCCTTCGGGCAGTATTTCACGGCGGATGCCGTCATGCAGATCAATGGCAAGGTCAGTGCCAAGGGGCTGGACGACCTCGCCGCCCATTTCCGCATGATCCAGCAACGCACGCAGAAGGTGAAGATCAATCTGCCGTTCCGCGCGGCATTCTCGTCGCCCGACGGCAGCAAGATCTACACCTATCACACGATCGATGCCGAAGAGAACGGTAAGCCCGCCAAGGAAATGGTGATGGGCTATGCCGAACTCCGCGACGGCAAGATCGCGCTCATCAACTTTCTGGACATGGAAGGTGCGCCCCAGCCGGGCGCGCTGTGAAATCACGCCGTTGAACTGAGGGACAGGGAATCGGGTCGCCGCGCACCATCAAAAGATGGGCGCGCCGAACGGAAGAAGGGGAATATAGAATGCGCAAGTCCTTATTCTATTGCTCGGCTTTGACGGGCGTCGTCGGCGCCTTGCTTGCCGCACCGGCATGGGCGGACGACGTCGTCAAAACACCGGATGCCGCGGCGCCTGTCGCGGATGCTGGACAGGACGGCCAGGCGGCTCGCCCGCAAAAGGATGCCGGCCAGGAATTCGGCACCGGCGACATCGTCGTGACGGCGCAGCGTCGTGCGCAGCTCGCCACCGACGTTCCGATCAGCCTGAGCGCGTTCGACGCCGCGGCGATCGAGAAGCAGAACATCAAGGGGCTCGACGACTATTTCGCCAAGGCCCCGAACGTCAGCTTCACGTCCACCGGTTCGCGTGACCGCAAGGAAATCAGTATCCGCGGCATCACGAACCAGCTGAGCGACGAGGCAATCCCGCGCACGAGCACGTTCGGTTTCTACATCGACGATTTCAACGTCTCTTCGGGCACGGTGAATCCCGAGATCGTCGACATCCAGCGCATCGAGGTGTTGCGCGGTCCGCAGGGAACCTATTTCGGGCGCAACGCGATCGGCGGCGCGATCAACATCACGACCAACCAGGCGAACACCAAGGCGTTCGAGGGCGAGGTTTCGGCGGGCTATTCCAGCTTCAACACGGTCGACCTCAGCGGTGTCGTCAACGTGCCGATCGTTCGTGACAAGATCGCGCTGCGCGTGGTCGGCCGCTACCAGCACAGCGACGGGAATATCAAGAATATCAACCCGATCGGCGGCGGCAACGACTCCGACTATTATTACGGCAAGGGCATGCTCCGCCTGACGCCGACCGACGAACTCACCATCGATCTGGTCGGTACCTACACCAAGGAACGTGTCGGGATGCGCGAAGGCGTGCCGTCGGGCGTGCTGGGCCAGACCGCGCTGGCGGTGGTTTATCCCGATATCGCCAACCCCAAGGCGGACCCGGACGGCGTCGGCTTTTTCCCCGACAACGACAGCAAGGTCAATTTCAACCGGCCGCAGCGGATCGGTACCGAATTCTATTATCTGACGGGTCGCATCAAGTACGAGAACGATGCGATCTCGATCACCAGCATCACGGGCTATGTCAATTCGCACCAGTTCCTTCAGGGCGATATCGACGGTTCGAGCCACGATTATTATTACGAGACCAAGCCGGTCGACCGTGACTCGTTCAGCACCGAGACGCGGATCCAGTCGCCCGATGACGGGCGGGCGCTTTCGTGGACGGTCGGCGGCATGTACGCCAAGGACACCGGGGCGATCAACCAGTTCACCTATACCGGCGCGGCTAACCCCTTTGGGCTGCCGGCGGACATGGTGATCACCAGCACGCAGAATTCGGGCCGTTCGGAAAGCTGGGCGCTGTTTGCGCAGGGCCAATATGAGGTGACGCCGAAACTCTCGCTGACGGTCGGCGGGCGCTATACGCACGAGAAGGTGACGGTCGCGCAGAAGAACACGTCGAGCGGCAACGTCAACGGCGTGGTCGACGACAGCGCGAGCTTCAACAACTTCTCGCCGCGCTTCACCCTGGCATACAAGCTTGGCGATCGCACCAACGTCTATGCGACGGCATCGCGCGGCTTCAAGGCCGGCGGGGTCCAGATCAACCCCAGGATCGCGGACACCTCCTATGCGCCCGAGACGCTTTGGAACTATGAAGTAGGGTTCAAGATGCAGTCGGCCGATCGCCGCCTGCTGCTCAACACCTCGGTCTTCTACATGGACTGGAAGAATCTCCAGACCGAGTTCGCGGTGGCGCAGGTCAACGGCAACGTGATCACCTTCTTCTCGGGCATCGAGAATGCGGCTTCGGCGCACAGCGTCGGCGTCGAGGCGGATGCGTCGTACCTGATCACGCCCGGCTTGCAGGTGGGTGGCACGGTCGGCTATCTCGAATCGAAATTCGGCAGCTACGACAACGCCTATATCAACGGACAGGTGGTCAACCTGTCGCATCGTCAGATGCCGAACGCACCGAAATGGACGCTCAGCGCCTTTGCCGAATATAATTTCACGCCGGTGAGCGGTTATGAAGCCTATATCCGCGGCGAATGGTCGTATCGCGACATGATCTATTCGGACAAGGCAGCCTTGCTCTATAACGTCTGGCCCTATCGCGTCCCGAGCTTCGACCAGTTCAACCTGCGAATGGGCGTGACGCGCGGCCGGGTGCAGGTCCAGGCCTATGCCGAAAACCTGTTCAAGAGCCGCTATTTCACCAACGCCTATGAAAAGGCCTTTGCCGGCGGGTTGTTCGTCCAGCCCTCGGTGCGGAACATCGGTATCCGCGCAAAGGTCCACTTCTGATGCTGAAGGGGGAGGGACCGGCTCGTCGCGAACTGCTGGCGGGTGCCGCCGGCTGGATCCTCGTTGCGGGGCTGGGCGCACGGCCGGCTTCGGCGGCGCGTGTTTTCGGCCAGGCAACCGCCGGGCCCGACGCCGCGCTGCGGGCGCTGCTCGACGAGGCCTATGCCCGCACGCTCGAACTCAGTCCCATGCTGGGTGCGAGTGTGGGGGCGGCGATCGGCCGCGATCGGTGGGACGATTTTTCGTCCGCGGGCGAGCAGGCGGTGGCTGATACCGCCGCGCTCAACCTGCGCCGGTTGCACATGATCGACTATGCGGGTCTCTCCCCCGACGCACAGGTTCAATACAAGGCGTTCGAAAGCGATCAGCAGATCATCGTCGAACGCTATCGGTGGCGGCGGCACGATTATCCGCTCAACCAGATCGTCGGGCTGCCGATCGACGTGCCGAACGTTCTGATCAACCAGCATCCCATCGCGTCGATGGCCGATGCCGAGGCCTATGTCAGCCGGCTGGAACTGACGCCGCAGCCGTTTGATCAATTGATCGAGCGCCTGCGCGACCATGCGGCGGCCGGATTTCTGATGCCGGCGTCGCTCTATCCGCTGCTGATCGACGGCGCGCGTCAGGTGATCCGCGGCGCGCCGTTCGAGGCTGGCGATGACAGCCCCGTCTGGGCTGATTTTCAGCGCAAGGTCGGCGCCGTCGACCTTGCCCCCGCCGCGCGCGATGCGTTGCTTGCCCGGGCGAATGCCGCACTGACCGGACGGTTTCAGGGGGCCTATCAGCGCCTGATCGCCGAGCTTGAGCGTCAGGCGGCAAAGGCGACGCGCAGCGACGGCGTGTGGGCGCTGCCTGACGGAGAGGCCTATTATGCCTTTCTGATCCGCCAGTTCACGACGACGCGGATGACGCCCGAACAGATCCACCAGCTGGGGCTGGCAGAGGTCAAGCGTATCCACGGCGAGATGCAGGCGATCATGGATCGCGTGGGCTTTTCGGGTACGTTGCAGGCCTTCATGGCGCAGTTGAAGCGCGATCCCAAATTCTACTGTCCCAACACCGATGCGGGCCGGCAGGCCTATCTGGATCGCGCCAACGCCATTCTGGCAAAGATGCAGGCGGCGCTCCCCAAGGTGTTTCGTGAGCCGCCGTTGCCGCTCGTCATCCGTCGCGCCGAAATCTATCGCGAACCGTCGTTGCCGGCGGGATATTATGACGCGGGCTCGCCGGACGGCAAACGGCCGGGCTATATCTACCTCAACCTGCGTGACATGGCCGATCGGGCCACGTTCGACCTGGAAGACCTGCTCTATCACGAGGGGCTTCCGGGGCATCACATGCAGATCTCGACGGTGCTGAAGAACCCTCAGGTGCCCGAGCTGCGCAAGACCAACGAGTGGTGGCAGAACACCGCCTTTGTCGAGGGATGGGCGCTCTATGCCGAATCGCTCGCCAAGGAACTCGGGTTCTATCAGGATCCCTATTCGGACTTCGGCCGGCTGGGCGGTGAATTGTGGCGTGCGTGCCGGCTCGTCGTCGACAGCGGGCTGCACTACAAGCGCTGGTCGCGTGAGCAGGCGATCCGTTATCTGGATGACAACACCGCCAGCACCCATGCCGCAAATGTCGCGGAGATCGATCGTTATCTTGCGGTGCCGGGGCAGGCGACGGCCTTCACCGTCGGGATGCGCGCCTTTCGCCAGCATCGCGATCGCGCCCGTGCGGCATTGGGCGCGGCGTTCGACATCCGCGACTACCACCGGGTGGCGCTCAACTATGGTTTCATTCCGCTGAGTTCGCTCGAGCAGGCGGTCGACAACTGGATCGCGGCCGTGCGCGGCGGCAAGCGGGGGGCGGCATGATGCGCCTGCACCGGCTGGCGGCGATGTTGATGGCCAGTGTCTGCGCGTTGCCCGCGGTCGCACAGCAGCACGACATGCGCACCGGCGCTTCGGCGATGAAGATCGTCGCGCCGCTGCCGCCCGCTCCCGCGTGGCACGGCAAGAGCGAAGCGCTGCTGGTCGCTCCGGACGCTGAATGGGCGACGCCTGCCGAACGATCGGGAATGGTGCGAACGGCCCGCTATGCCGAGGTTCGCGCCTATCTCGATCGCCTCGCCGCGGCATCGCCGCTGATCCATGTGGTCACGATCGGAAAGACCTCGCTGGGCCATGCCTTGCTGGCGGTGATCGTCAGCAGTTCGGGGGCCGCCAGCCTGGAGTCGATCGATCGCAACAAGCCCACGATGCTCGTCCAGGCCGGCATTCATCCCGGCGAGAGCGACGGCACCGATGCGGGACTGATGTTGCTGCGCGACATCGCGTTGCGCGGCAAGCATGGGTTGCTCGATCGCGCCAACCTGATCTTCGTGCCGATCTTCAACATCGACGGCCACGAGAACGTTTCGCAGTTCAGCCGCCCCAACCAGCGCGGGCCGGTCGAACAGGGGTGGCGTACGACGGCGCAGAATATCAACCTCAACCGCGACTATATCAAAGGCGATGCGCCTGCGATGCAGGCGATGCTGGGGCTGATCGATCGCGTCGATCCCGCGCTTTACCTCGATCTTCACGTCTCCGACGGCGTTGATTTCGCCTATGACGTCACGTTCGGCTTTCAGGATGCGCCGTACAGCCATTCGCCCGCGGCGAACAACTGGCTCGAAACCGTGTATCGGCGCGAAGTGGGGGCGGCGCTGAAGGCGGCCGGCCATGTGCCGGGACCGCTGGTGCTCGCCGTCGACGATCGCCATCCGGAACGCGGGCTATCGCTTCCCGCCTTCGCCCCTCGCTTTTCGCACGCTTATGGCGACTTGCGTCATATGCCTTCGGTGCTCGTCGAGGATCATGCGCTGAAGCCGTTCCGGCAGCGCGTCCTGGGCGCCTATGTCCTGCTGGAGCAGTCGCTGCGCACCGTGGGCGATCAGGCGCCGGCGCTGACCGCTGCGATTGCGAAGGACAAGGCGCGGCGTGGAACGATGGTGCTGAGCTGGAAGCCCAGGCCGGACCCGGTGCGCATGGTGCCGTTCCGCCAGATGCAGGCGGAGCATTTCCGGTCGCCGATTTCGGGGACCGAAGAGATCCGCTACCTGGGGACGCCCGCTCCCGAAAAACCCTATCCGCTCTATGGGTCCAGCCCCGACGTGACGCTGGAATTGCCGCGTGCCTATTGGGTGTCGGTCGCCGATGCCGATGTGATTGCACGGCTGCGGCGTCATGGTGTCCGGATGGAAACGCTGCAGGAACCGCGGACGGTCACGGTGGACATGATCCGCGTCAGCGGCGCCAAATTGGCGACGAGTCCGGTCGAAAATCGTGTGCGCGTGAGCGCGACCGGCTATACGCACGAGACGCACCGCGAGACGTATCAGCCGGGCTCCGTTCGCATCCCCACCGACCAGCCGCTAGGCGAACTCGTCGCCACGATGCTCGAGCCGCAGTCCGAGGATTCGCTGTTCCAGTGGGGTTTCTTCCTGGGGATGCTCAGCCAGACCGAATATATCGAAGGCTATGTGATCGAGCCGCTGGCGCAGCAGATGATCGCGCGCGATCCCGCGCTGAAGGCGGCCTTCGAAGCGAAACTGGCGAGTGATCCGGCCTTCGCTGCAGATCCGGACGCCCGGCTGGCCTGGTTCTATGCCCAGACCGCCTATTTCGATTCGAGCTATCTCCTCTATCCGGTCGGCCGCGAGGTCGACCGCTGACCGGGGGCGGGCGGGCATGCGATCATGCCCGCCCGTTCCGGTTCCGGATCTGGCTCAGTCGAGGACCGCAGTCGCTTCGATCTCGACCAGGAAATCGGGCAGCGCGAGTGCCGCGACCCCCAGAAAGGTGTTCGGCGCCGGCGTGGCGCCCGCGTAGAAAGCGGCAATTTCCGGCAGCACGACGCCCAGCTTGTCCGGGCTATGGTCGACAACATAGGTGCGCAGCCGCACCACCTGTTCCGGCCCCGCTCCGGCGGCAGCGAGCACGGCCTTCAGGTTGGCGAGCGCCTGCCGCGTCTGTGCAGCCAGATCGCCCGCACCGACGAGTGCGCCATCGGCATTCCATGCCACCTGCCCGGCGAGGTGGAGCGTGCGCCGCCCTTCGCTCAGCGTTGCATGGGAAAAGCCGTAGCTGACGCTGTCGTAGAGGTCGGCGGGATTGATGCGTTGGTTGGGCACGGGCAAATCTCCTGGATCAGTCGACGATTTCGAGCGGATTGCCAAAGGGGTCGCGAACATAGAGGTTCTTCTTGCCCGCCAGCGGACCATCGGTGATCGCGATGATCTGCTGAACGGTGCAGCCGTGATCGGCCAGATAGCGTGCGGCATGTTCGACATCGTCGACGCGCAGGCCCAGATGATGGCCGCCCGCATCGCAATGACGGGGCCTCGCATCCTTTCGGTCGTGCGGCTTGTCATATTGCACGAGTTGCAGGTTCAGGTTCTCCGTCAGCCGCAGCATCGCCAGCGTCAGGCAGGCGCCTGGGATACCGATATGCGTATCCATGAAGTCCCGCCCCGCCGCGTCGCGCGGAATCGCGTCCGCATCGAGGGGGCCGAGACGGAAGAGTTCGCTCGCGCCGAACACCTCGACGTAAAAGGCGATCGCCGCCTCCAGGTCGGGGACGGTAAACGACACGTGGTCGGCGGCGAGAAATCTGGGGCGGTCGGTCGCGTGCATCGCTGTCTCCGCAGGAGGGAATGGCTCCATCCTAGAAGCGCGTTGCGGTGCAGCAATGCGGCGCTGCGGCGAAGATCGTTGCGCCGTGCGCAAGCTTTACGCGATCAGGTCGCCGATCGGCGTCGGCCGGGCGGGGAAGCGGCTGGTGAAGGGGCGGATCTCGCCGGGGTCCAGGCGGCGATGTTCGGCGACCATGCGGATCAACATGTGCTCGCAGCTCCGTCCCTGGCACAGTCCCATGCCGCAGCGCGTGGCCAATTTGACGGCATTGGGATCCGGCGCGGCGGCGATGGCCTCGCGCAGCCGTGCGCTGTCGACATCCTCGCAGCGGCAACAGATCGTGTTCGCCCCAGCCAGGCGGCGGAGCGCCGATGACGGGTCGGCCAGCCGGTCGAGATGGGCGGCAAAGCGCCGCGCGCGCCGCCACGCCCGGTCGGCGGGGCGGCGGATCGCCTCCGCCGCGGCCTGGTCGATGAGGCCGAGGTCGGCGGCAAGGCCGGCACCTGCGATCCGTCCTGCCTGAAGTGCCGCCGGCGCCCCTGCGACCCCGGTCGTTTCGCCCGCCACGGCGATACCGGCGATGCTGCTGCGCAACCAGTCGTCGTGTGTCGCCGCCCAGCCCCCCGCCGGCGCTGCCCAGCGCACGTCGAGGCCCGCCTGGCGAACCAGATCCGATTGCGGCAGGAAACCGTAGCACAGCCCGACGGCATCGCACTCGATCACCGCGTCGCGGCCGGCAGAACCCACCAACCTGAGACGCTCGACTCGCGCGCGCCCGTCGATTGCATGGAGCTGTTGCCCGAAGCGGACGGGGACGCCCGCCTTCCACAGCTGCGTTATCGCCATCGTCGCATCACGCAGCGGGCGGGAATTGGTCGCGACCTGCGCCAGCATGCCCGCCGCCGTGCGGAACAGCGTCGCGAACGGTTGTTCGAACAGCACCCCCGCGACCTGCCCGCCAGCCGCGAGAATCTGCGTCGCGACGATGAGCATCAAGGGGTGTGTTCCGGCCAGCGCGATCCGCCCACCCGGCATCACGCCTTGGGACTTGATGAGCGCCTGAAGGCCGCCTGCACCCATCGCGCCGGGCAGCGTCCAGCCCGGGACCATGGCGGGGAGGTCGTAACAGCCTGCGGCGATCAGGACCCGTCGGGCGCCGATCCGCGTGGCGCCTGCGCCGGACGTTGTGATGACGGCGAAGGCATCGCACACCCCCTCGATCGCGATCACCGAATGGCCACCGCACCATCGCAGCGCCGATTGTGCCTCAAAAGCCGCCAGCTGCTTCCTGAGCGGTTGGTAGGTCGGTCCGCGCATCCAGCGCGGCAGCACGAATTCGCGAGGCGGTTGGCGTAGAATCTGGCCGCCAGGGCGCAGCTGTTCGTCAAGTACCGCAACACGGGCCCCCGCTTCGGCCAGAACGAGCGCAGCTGCCTGTCCGGCCGGACCGCCGCCGATGATCGCGACATCGAAGGGGGAGGGGCCATGCCCTGCTTCATGCATCGCCTGCGGCTCCCGTTCGTATCCGCATTCCAGGCTCCACGGGCTGCAGGCACGCGCGCACTCGGCGCGGCGGCACAAGGTCGACGCGTTCGACGAAACACTCGGCGCAAGTGCCCATGGCGCACCAGAAGCCTCGCAGTCGCGCGCCGCCATCGCGACGGGTCGTCGGGCGGTCGGCCGCTGCCAGAACCGCCGCGACGGTTTCACCCCGGAAACAGTCGAGCCGCTGGCCATCGACCTCAATCGTCAACGACTCTCCCCGCCGGATGTCGATCATCTGCCTGGGCATCATCCCATGAATCCGTTGAGGCTCGCAAAGCGTGCGGGGGAGGCGACGGCGAGCAGTTCTTCGGCTTCCGCCCGGTTGCGGTCGAGCATCTGGTCGGCGATCAGCCGGGCAAAGGTCGGCCCCAGCGTGAATGCCGATCCGCCGGCCGCGCAATAGAGGCCGGGAACCGACGGAAAACCACCGGCGATCGGCAATTGATCGGGCGTCACGCCGGTAATCCCGGTCCAGGTGCGGACCAGATTGAGCGCCGCAACGCCGGGCACCGTGTCGGTCGCCGCGACGAGATTGTCGCGCAGCGCCGCGTGGATCAGTTCCGGTGGTCGTGACAGGTCGAAGCGGTCGCCGTCACGCCGCAGCCGTGCGGGCCAGCCGCCGCCGATCAGCAGGTTGCCGGCGTGGGTCTGCTTGAGCGAAAGTCGCCTTCCGACATGCTGGACCAGATGGGGCAGGGGCCAACCGGTCCGCTCGGTTGCGCTCATCGTCAGCGCAACCGGCACAAGCGGCAAGTGGAGGTTGGCGAGCGTTGCGACGCGCGCGGACCACGCCCCGGCCGCGATCAGGATTTTCTCCGCAGCGACCTGGCGCGAGCCGGTCGTCCCGGTAATCGCAATGTTGAATCCGCCGGCGCGGCGTTCGATCACCGTGGCGCGCTGGCCGGTCTCGATCGTCGCGCCGGCCGCCGCCGCGGCGCGGGCAAAGGCGGGCGCGACAATGCGGCTGTCGGCATGCCCTTCGTCGCCCATGAAGTTGGCGGCGACGATCCGCGTCGAGAGGTAGGGCGCAAGCCGTCGTGCGGCATCACCGTCGATGGTTTCGACGGCCAGCCCCATCGCGCGCTCGCGCACGGCCTTGCGCTCGAGCAACTCGACCTGGTCGGCCCTCTCGGCGACCATCAGGCCGCCCGTCATGTGGACATGGAGGGATGTGCCGAGGCGCTGCTCGAGCGTGCGCCAATCCTCGATCGCGATCCGGCTGAGCGTCGCGGTGCGCTCGCCCTCTTCGCCCAGGCCGCCGGCACGCTCGAGGAAGCGACGCTCGATCTGGAAGTGGAGCGATCCGGCATTCTGGCCCGATGCGCCGCTCCCCAACGCGCCCTGATCGATCAGAAGGACGCGTGCGCCGCCCGCCGCGAGGTGCCATGCGGCGGCGCAACCGACGAGCCCGCCGCCGACGATCAGGACGTCGAAGCTAGCCAGCAATCCGCCCCAACCCGATCAACGTCTCCCGGATTTCGTCGCACGCCGCAGCGTCGACGTCGAGCAGCGGGCGACGGACGTACCCGCCGGGCAGTCCCTGCGCATTGAGCGCCGCCTTGAGGATGGCGGGCCCCGAACCGAACCGGCCGACCAGTTCGGGCGTGTACCAGGCGTCCATCAGGACGCGGTCCTGCTGGCCACAGGCGCGGGCGGCGTCGATGCGGCCGGCCCAGAGGTTCTCGTAAAAGCCGGGATGCACGCGACCCAGCACCGCGCCGGCGCCCATCGTGCCGTCGCCACCACGCGCTTCAAGAAGGGCAAGGCCGTGCTCATCCATTGCATGGCCGAAGATACGCACCTTGTCGCGCAGCGCAAAGAACGTCGCGACGAAGCGATCGAGGTGGCTCGTCGACTGCTTGACCGCGACGACCTTGGGCAGGTCGGTCAGACGTTCGAGGAGGGAGAGGGGCATGTCGATGCCCGTTCCCGGCGGCCAGTTGTAGATGCAGACCGGAAGCGGCGTGGCCTGGTCGATCTCGGTGTAGAAGGCGAGCAATTCGCGCTCGCCCGGGCGAATATAGGGGGGCGGGGTCACGACGATGCCATCGAAGCGGGCCGCAGCGGCAGCCTCCGCAAACTGAAGCACTTCGCGTGCGGTGAAGCCGCTGCATCCCGCGAGCAGCGGCAACCGGCCGCCAAGCTGGTTACCGGCGGCTGCAAACAGGCGGCAGCGCTCTTCGGCCGACATCGACGTCCACTCGCCCGTCGTGCCGGCGACGAGCAGGCCGTGCATCCCTTCGGCGTGCAGCCATTCGAGCAGCCGCGCAAAGCCCGGAAAGTCGATCGCCCCGCCCGCTTCGAACGGCGTGGTGATGGCCGGGATATAACCGTGCCAATCGACGATCGACCGCTTGTCCAAGGATGCCCCCTATCTGCACCGTCAAAATCCGATCCCTCTTTGACGACAGCATTGTTTCGGCTGCAATAACAACGAATGTTGAACATCGTTGCGATCGGTGCAAATTAGGCGGCGGAGGTGAGCGACCATGTCCGACGTTGCGCTGATGTATTTCTATGAAGCGGCCATGCTGGGAACGATGCGGCTGGCAAGCGACAAGATCGGGGTCGCAGTATCGTCGATCAGCCGGCAGATCGCACAGCTGGAACTGGAATATGGCGTCCCCCTGATCGAGCGCGGACGCAGGACGATCAAGGTCACGCCGGCAGGGCAGGTTGCGCTCGACTATTACCGTGCCAAGATGGCCGATCGCGAGGCATTCCTAAACCGTCTCGCCGACCTCCGCGAATCGCGGACCGGACGTGTCGACCTGGCGGTGGGCGAGGGGTTTCTCGGCCGATCCTTTGCCGAAATCATCGAACAGTATCAGCGTGCGAACGCCGGGATCGAGGTTTCGATCGTCAGCGGGACGACGGCCGAGATTGTGCGTCAGGTCCTGAACGACGAGGCGCATATCGGGCTGATCTTCCAGAACGAGAACGATCCCAAGATCCGCATCCGGGCGTCGGCGCTGCAGCCGCTGATGGTGATCTGTGCGCCCGGGCATCCGATCGCGCGCGAGCGTGACGTTACCCTGTCGGTGCTGTCGACCCAGCCGTCCTGCCTGCCGCCCAAGGGGTTCCGGATCCGGCAGGCGCTGGCAGCGGCAGAGGCACGCTGCAACGTGTGGCTCCAACCCGAACTCACCACCGGCTCGATCCAGGTGATGCGCGAGATTGCCCGGCAGGGCCGGCTGGTGACGGTGCTTCCGCCGATCAGCGTCCTTGCCGAACTCGAGGAAGGCACGCTGGTCGCGCGACCGTTGGTCGAGGCCGATCTGGAACACACCACGATCAGCCTGATCCACCGGGTGGGACGTCAACTCAACGGCCCGCCCGGACGGATGCTCGCCGCGCTGGAAAAGCGGGTCAAGACATGGCCGGGGCGGGAGAATCCTGCGTGAGGGCAGTGGTGCCTGCCGATGCTTTTGGCCGTTTGATCATGAGCGTCACGAGCGCGACGACGATCGCATTGGCGAGCATCGCCACAAGGCCCTTGTCCCATCCGGGGAACCAGCTGAACAGCGGCCGCGCCTGGGGCACGAGCAGTACGGCATAGCCGACCACCATTCCCGCCAGGACCGCGACGGCGCCTGTCCGCCGCCACAGGAACGCAAAGAACACGCCCGGCGCCAGCATGCCGATCGAGGCATAGGCAGCGAGACCGATGTCGACGAGCGACTGCGTTGCACCGATCGTCAGGAACACCGCAGCGCCGGCGAAGACCACCATCGCGGATCGCGACAGGATCAGCACGGCACCGTCCCCCAGGCGCGGGAAGAACGGCAGGACGACATTCCGGCCAAAGATCGATCCGGCGGTCAGCAACAGGACCGACCCCGGGACCAGCGCCAAAAGACAGGCGGTTCCGGCAAAGATGCCGACTGCCCAGGCGGGATAGCGGTCGGCAACGAACTGAAGCAGCACCGCGTTGAGGTCGCCCCCCGGGGGCATCGTTCCCGCCAGCAGCGCGCCGAAGCCGAGCAGGATGATGAAGAAATAGGAGAGCGAATAGAGCGGCTGGAACACCGCATTGCGGCGGATCGCCCAGACGTCCGACGCGGCATAGCTGAGCTGGAACATGTGCGGGAAGACATAGGTGCCAAGCGCCACATTCACGGCCGCGGTCATCATCCATACCGTTCCCAGGCCTGCTTCGGGCGCGCGACCGGGCAGGCGCCCGATCCCGGGATGAAGTTGTTCGACGCGGTGGAGCAGGTCGGCGATCGACGATGCGCCGACATGGCCGGCAACCGTCAGGCTCAACACGATGACGATCGCGATCATCAGGATGTCCTTCACCGCTGCCGCGAATGCCGCGGACCGCAGCCCTGCGGAAAAGACGAAGAGCAGCATCAGGGCCGCTGCGGCGATCGCGGCGGTCGCGCTCGAAATGCCGTTGGCAAGCGAGAGGCGCAGGACGAGCGCCAGCGCGGTGATCTGAATCTGGACATAGACGATCAGCGCGGCAATTCCGGCGAGCCCCACCACGATGCCGAGCCAGCGCGCCTGATAATGCGCCGCGAAGAAATCGGCCTGGGTGATCAGCCCCCCGGCCTTGCCGGCGCGCCAGATGTGCGGCGTGAGCCAATAACCCACCGCTGCGCTGAGCGAGACCGAACAGAATGCCAGATAGGCGGGCGCGCCATAGGCCCAGGCATAGCCGGAAATGCCGAGGACGGCGAAGGTGGTGTAGATCTCGCCGGCGTTGAGAAACCAGAAGATCAGCGTTCCCATGCTCCGTCCGCCCACTGCCCATTCGGCGACGGACCGCTGTTTTCTGCGGCGCATCCCATAGGTCAGCGCGCCGATCACGGTCGCGATCACGACCGCGAGCGTCCATGCGAGGATCATCGCGGTGCCTCTCCCGCCGTACTCGCATCCGCGCGCTTGCGGTCGATGTGAAAGGTAAGGCCGATCGCGATCGTCGCGACGACGATCCCCGCCATCTGCCACAGCATCGGAAAGGGAATGCCGGCGAACGACCATCGCACCGCGTTGGCGACGGGAAGCATGCCGACCTGCCAGGCAAAGGGCACGAGCAACAACAGGTAGTGCCAGCGACGACCGGCTGTGCGGATCGCATCGCGTGGTGCGGACGGTTCGGTCATTGGTCGATCGCTCCCGGCTCTGCGTCGTCCCGGACGATCATCCCGCCCTTCATGACGAAGCTGATCGTGCGCAATGCGGCGATATTTGCCGCGGGATTGGCGTCGACCGCGACGATGTCGGCATAGTCGCCCGTCCGGATCCGGCCGATGTCGGTGCGGCCCAGCATCCGGGCGGCGTTGATCGTGCCGGTCTGCAATGCCTGCAGCGGCGTCATCCCGGCCTTCACATAGAGTTCGGCCTCCTCGATCGTTGCGGTGGTTCCGCTATTGGGTTCGAACGGAAACTGGTCGGTGCCGAGCGCAATGTTGACCCCAAGCCCGATCGCCGTCTGCAGCGTTCGCCAATGGTCCTCGCCGGTCTCGGCAACGCGCTGAAGATACCAGTCGGGCGACCCGATCTTGCGATAGAAGGGAAGCGCCCCGGGCTGGGTCACGACGATGGTGGGAACGAGCCATGTTCCCTTGCGCTTCATTTCCTGCAGCACCGCGCGATCAAGGTGATAGCCGTGCTCGAACCCGTCGATCCCGAACCCGACCGCCTGCGCCGCCGCGACGGGCGAGCCGTTATGTGCGGTGATCCGCACATTGTTGCGGTGCGCGACCTCGATCAGCGTGCGCAACTCGTCGTCGGTCATCGGCGCGGCGGCGATTGCGCCATGCGAGTCCGAAATTCCGCCCGAGATGGCGATCTTGATCCAGGTGGCGCCACGCTTGATCTGTTCGCGTGCCGCCTTGACCAGCCCATAGGGGCCGTCGGCTTCCAGCGAGCCGTGTCCGCCCGTCGGGACGATGACCTCGCCCGCGGTTTCGATCCGCGGCCCGACGATCTCGCCCGAATCGATCGCCTGCTTGAGCGCGAAGTCGTTCCCATGATCTTCGCCAACCAGGCGCAGTGTCGTCACGCCCGAGAGAAGCGAGCGGCGCGCATTGGCCGCCATGCGCAGGACCTGCTCGGGATCGGTCTCGCCGACCAGGGCGGCGCCGGCCGCGCCGGGGAGCTTGAGCCCCAGATGGACGTGCATGTTCATCAGCCCGGGAATCAGCCACTTGCCCGGCAGGCGAACGATCCTTGCCTCGACCGGAATCGGGGTCGTCGCCGCCGGCCCTACCGCAGCGATGCGTTCGCCGGTGATCACCACCACCGCGTCGGGGATGGCTTTTCCCGTCTCCACATCCAGTACCGAGGCGCCGACCAGCGCGCGACTTGCCGGAGCCGGGGCCTGTTGCGCATGCGCAGGCGCGTGACACAATAACGACGACGCCAGCAGCGTGGCCAGCGCGTGCAGGCGAAAAATCCCTCTTCTCATGGCGACCCCCGTGATGTCGTTCCAGACTGCGCGGTTCGTTCGATGCGCGCAATGGTCGTTGAGGGGGAGGATTGTTGCGCGTCGCGCAATCAACGCGCCACATCCGCATCCTCCGCCGACTTGCCCAACCAGACAGCAGGCAGCGGGGACGCAAGGGCTGCATTTGTGCTTTTGCGAGTTACTTGCAATACATCCATGGCACTGCTAACCGCCGCCCATTCAAGCCGCGTCGTCGGAGAGCGCGGCATAAGGGGTCCGTCCATGTCATCTTGCGCGTTCCGTTCGCTGTCGTCGCTGCCGTTGCTGGCGCTTGCCTTGACCTTGCCCGCCGTCGCCCATGGCCAGGACGGGCCGCAGCGACCGGCGACGCCGGACGAAGATCCCTCCGAGATCGTCGTGACCGCCGCGCGCACGATTCTGCCGCCCAACGCGTTGCCGCTGACCGTCGACATCATCGACAAGACGACGCTCGATCAGCAGGTCGCGATTTCGGGTTCGGTTACCGACGCGGTGTCCAACCTGACGCCTTCGTTTTCGCCGACGCGCCAGAAGCTGTCGGGCGCGGGCGAAACGTTGCGGGGGCGCTCGCCGCTCTATGCGATCAACGGCATCCCCCAGTCGACGCCGCTGCGTGACGGCAGCCGCGACGGTTTCACGATCGACGGCTTCTTCGTCGACCGCGTCGAACTGATTTACGGTTCGAATGCGTTGCAGGGGATCGGCGGCACCGGCGGGATCGTCAACCAGGTCACCGTCGGCGCTCCCAAGAAAGAGGGGCTGGGCGGCCGCGTCCTGCTTCAGGGCAGCAGCGGCGACGGCTTCGAGAGCGACGGTCTCGGCGGCAAGGCGGCGGGATTGCTCGAGTATAAGGCGGGCCGGTTCGACATCGCGGCGGGCGCGGCGTTCGAACGGCGCGGCGTCTATTATGACGGTGACGGGCGTCGCGTGGGGCTCAACCTCACCCAGGGCGAGACCCAGGATTCGAACACGCTCTCGCTGTTCGCGCGCATCGGATACCAGGTGAGCGACACCGGGCGCTTCGATCTGATCGCCAGCCGGTACAAGATGCAGGACGACGGCGACTTCGTCCCGCTCGACGGCGACCGGCGCAAGGGCATTCCGACCAGCGCCGTCCGCGGCAATCCGCCGGGGAGCGCCGCGGCGAGCCGGACCGAGAGCGTGGCGCTGTCCTATACCGACACGGGGCTGTGGGGCGGCAATCTGGTGACCCAGATCTTCTGGAACCGCACGCACGACACATTCGGCGCTGAGCCCAAGGCGATCTCGACCTTCCAGGACGTGCGCATCGCGCCGATCGGCACGCTGATCGACCAGTCGGAGAACCGTTCGCGCAAGATCGGGGGCAAGATCAGCTATGAACGCGCGATCCCGGGATTTGAGGCTTTGACCACCACGATCGGCCTCGACGTGCTGACCGATCGCACCGAGCAACGACTGATCCTTACCGGCCGCACCTGGGTGCCGCCGAGCGATTTTCGCAGCTACGCGCCCTTCCTTCAGGCAAATCTTGCGCTGTTCGACGGGAAGCTGCGGCTGGCCGGCGGGGTCCGGCACGAAGATGTGAAGATCAAGATCGACGACTATCATACGCTCGCCTCGACCACCAATCCGGCGGGCGGGGTGGCCGTAAAGGGCGGTGCCCCGACGTTCAGCGCGACGTTGTTCAACGGGGGCGTCGTGGTCGAGCCGCTTGCCGGTATCCGCGCCTATGCAAGCTATGCCGAGGGCTATACCGTCCCCGACGTCGGCCGGATCACCCGCGCCGTGAGCAAGCCCAACGTCAGCATCGACAATTTCCTCGACATCGCGCCGATCGTTTCGAACAACCGCGAGATCGGCGCCGAGGTGAAGCGCGGCCCTATCGACGGGTCGATCGCCTATTTCTGGTCTTCGAGCGACAAGGGGCAACTGCTCATCGCCAATCCGGGCGGCATCTTCGACGTCCAGCGCCTGCGCGTCGAGATCGAGGGGCTGGAACTCAACCTGGGCGTCAGGCTGCCGGTGCCGGGGTTGCGGGTCAATCTGGGCTATGCGCATCTCGCCGGCAAGTACGACAGCGACGACGTGCCTGACGGCAAGGTCGATACCGATCTCGACGGTACCAACATCTCGCCCGACCGGCTCAACCTGGCTGCCGATTATGTCAGCGGACCGTTCAGCGCCCGCTTGCAAAGCCGCTTTTTCCTCGCACGCACGTTCAAGGGAAAGAAGCGCGTGCCCGACAATGATTTCGGCGGCTACACGCTGGTGGACGCCTATCTGCGCTATCAGACGCGCATCGGCGGGCTGACGTTCAGCGTCTCGAACCTGCTCGACAAGCAGTATATCGACTATAGCTCCGACACGCGGCTGCCGACGGACAATCTCAGCTTCTTTGCCGGGCGCGGGCGCAGCTTCACGCTGGGGTGGGACTATCGTTTCTGATGAAGTGGCTCGATCTCGCGCATCGCTGGGTCGGCGGCACCCTGGGGCTGGTGCTGGCGATGCTGGGGCTGACGGGGGCGATCCTCGTTCACAAGGAAAGCTGGTTATGGTTGCCGCATGCGGGCGACGCGCGGATCGATGATCCTGCGGCGATCGCGGCGGCGACCGGGCGGATGCTCGCCGCCGAGCCCAAGGCGCAGTCGATCGTCTATGCGAGCGACCGTTTCGGGCTGAACCAGCTCCGTGCGGGGCACGATGCCGGGGCCTATGCCGATCAGGCGGGGCAGGTGGTGCTGCGCTGGCACAGCCAGTGGGAGCGGCCCGAATTGTGGCTGTTCGACCTGCATCATCACCTGTTTGCGGGTGATGTCGGCGAGACCGTGATCGGCATTGCGGGCCTCGCCGGGCTGTTTTTCGTGATCAGCGGGGCGATCCTGTGGTGGCGGACGCGGCGAACCTTCCGGTTTCGGCTGTGGCCCAAGCGGCTCAGCCGGCCGATGATCGTCATGCAGCACCGCGACCTCGGGATCGTCGTTGCGCCCTTGTTGCTGCTCTCTGCGGTGACCGGGACGATGATGGTGTTCAAGCCCTTTGCCGCGATCGTCATCGCACCGTTCGGGGCGCCGAATGCCGCACTGGCCGCCAACCGCCCTCCCAGCGTCGCGAGTGGCCCGCTTGCCTCGCATCCCGACTGGCGGGCGATCATCGGCACGGCACATGCCCGCTTTCCCGACGCGCAGATCCGCATCCTCGCGCTGCCGCGCAAGGCGGGCGAACCCATCGTGATCCGCATGAAGCGCGCCGCCGAATGGCTGCCCAACGGGCGGACGCTGCTGGCGTTCGATGCGGGCGACGGACGGCTGCTTTCCGCTACGGATGCCTTGGCTCTGCCGCGGGGGACGCAGGTTTTCAACGGGGCCTATCCGCTGCACGCGGGCAAGGTCGGCGGGATTGCCTATCGGCTGGTGATGACCTTGTCGGGACTGGCGATGGCGATGCTGGGAAGCCTGGCCGTCTGGACCTTCTGGTTCCGCAGCCCCAAGCCGCGGAAGCGCTGACAGGTCTTTTGGAAGTTTTGCCAATCCCCATTTTTAAAAGATTGGTGAAGAAGTAAGTCTCCCTACTTCTGCTTTCTATTTGATGCAGTCGTTTCCTGGTCCTTGAGAACGGCGCGGATGATCTGATTTTGCTGCGTGCTGGCAAAAAGATTAGGCGCGCCCGTGTACAACCCGCGCAAATAGCCGCGGTCAAAGGCGGTCATCTCCGCCGGCGTGCCGCTTGTCGTCGGGTCGAACAAGGTCAGGATCGAATCTTTGCCGCTCGCGCGCTTGGGAATGACGACCGCAAGCGTCCGCATCGCCAGATAGTCGCCGAGTTGGTTGGTTGTCTTGCCAATGGCGGCCTTTCGTTCGACCAACACGACTGACGCAAGAGTCTCCCGGCGCGTGGGGGAGACCAGTCTTGAAGCGGCGGAGACTTTCACACTGCCGTTCGGCTGAACACGGTCGCCATCGGCGCTACGGATTTCGCTGATGTGCCAAGCCCGCACGGGTCCGAATTCCCGAACGATCTGGCGAATTTCACTGGGCGTGCGATCGCCGAAGACTGCCCATTGCCGCCGGCTGAGCTTGGCAATTTCCCCTTCAACATCGTCGACGAACAGAATGAGAATATTGGGTTTACACCCGTCACCCGCGAGCGTCAGGCCCGCTTGCTGCGCGTCTTTTGCGATACGGTCGCCGATGGCAAGCAGCGTGGCGGGGGCAAGGCCGCTGCTGCCGATACAGATCGGTGAATCGAAACGCTGGAGCGGCTGTCCGTCCGGAACCGGCGGCGTTACCGCGCGGGCGAGCGCGCGGATCTTCTTGCGCTCCGGGACCGGGCGACCGGTGACGACGATCGAGTCACCGGCGGTTTCGGATGCGGCGGAGGGTGCCTGTCGATCGGTTGCCTGCTGCGCGCCGGCCGCAGAAGGCGCAAGGGCAAGCGCCAAGATCGTCCACAAAGCTGCCCGCACGGCGCACCTTTCCTTCAAGCCAATAACGGCAAGGTGCGCAAAGAAGCGATGAAATAAAAGGGAAAATTGCCCGCGAGGCAGCAAATATGAAACACGCGAAGGTGCCTGGTGACCCCTACGGGACTCGAACCCGTGTTTTCGCCGTGAGAGGGCGACGTCCTAGACCGCTAGACGAAGGGGCCGTTAGCAGCGGGAGGCGGCTCCCTATGCGCTGGGGTGAGTCGCGTCAAGCATTGGTGCCCCAATGGCCGAATCTTTTTTCGGTTTTCGCGCAAAAAAGGCGCGAAAGACGTCGTTCGCGGGTCGATCGCGTCGTTCGGGTGCCGATTTTCGTCGTTCGCGGGAACGCAATGGCGCGGGGCCTTTTCCCGGCGCCCGCCGGCCCGGGAGCGCCTAGGCGGCGCGCCCGTCGGGGAGGCGGAGGCGGCCGTCGGGGTCGTGCGCGACCGGCGCATGCGCCACCACCGACGACCAGGCGAGCGGGGCGTAGAGGTGGGGAAAGTGCTGGCCGCCGCGCGACGGCTCCCAGCGCACCGCGTCGCCGAGCGGCGCGAGGTCGATCGCGGCGAGCCAGAGGTCGGTCTGGCCGGCGAAATGCCGGTCGAGCGTTCCGGCCACCTGCTCGGCGGTCGAGAGATGGATATAGCCGTCGGCGAGGTCGATCGGCGCACCGGCAAAGACCCGGTCGCGGACCAGATGCGCCATCTGGTCCGCGGTCAGGATCTTGTAGGCGCGGGCAGGGCGCGCGGCCCCGCCGGCGCCTGCATCAGCGCCGGCATCAGCGTCGGGGCCGGTCATGCCGCGTCGTCGTCGCCGCCCGCGGCGAGATCGGCGCCGGGCACCGCATCGGGGATCGGCGCGTCGGCGACGGGGCCGTCGCCCAGATCGACCGAAGCCTCGTCCTCGCTCTCCTCGATCCGCGCCGCCGACACGACCTGTTCGTTCGCGGCGACGTTGAACAGCCGCACGCCCGCCGAGTTGCGGCCGATCACGCGCAGGTCGGCGAGCGACATGCGGATCAGCTTGGCCTGATCGGTGACGAGCATCAGCTGATGCCCCTTGGTCGCCGGGAAGCTGGCCACCACCGGCCCGTTGCGGGCGATGTTGTCGATGTTGGTGATGCCCTGGCCGCCGCGCCCCGTGCGGCGATATTCATAGGCCGAGCTGAGCTTGCCATAGCCGTTGGCGCAGACGGTGAGGATGAACTGCTCGCGCGCCTTCATCTCCTCGTAGCGGTCGGCGGGCAGGTCGCACTCGCCGTCGCGCTCGCCCTTCCAGGGCGCGAAGCGGAGATAGCTGTCGCGCTCCTCCTGGCTGGCGCCCGAGCGGTGCAGGATCGACAGCGACATCACCTGGTCGCCATCGGCCAGACGGATGCCGCGCACGCCGGTCGAGGCGCGGCTCTGGAAGGCGCGGACGTCCTCGCCCGGGAAGCGGATCGCCTTGCCCGCGCGCGTCGCGAGCAGCACGTCGTCGCCCTCGTTGAGCAGCGCGACGCCGATCAGGCGATCGTCCTCGTCCTCGCCCTCGAACTTCATCGCGATCTTGCCGTTCGACGGCACGTTGGTGAACAGGTCCATGCTGTTCCGCCGGACATTGCCCTTGGCGGTGGCGAACATCACGTGGAGGTTCGCCCATTCCGCCTCGTCCTCGGGCAGCGGGAGCACAGTGGAGATCGTCTCGCCATTGGCGAGCGGCAGCAGGTTGATCATCGGCCGGCCGCGGGTGGCGGGGCCGCCCTCGGGCAGCTTCCACACCTTCATGCGATAGACGCGGCCGAGGGTGGAGAAGAACAGCACCGGGGTGTGCGTCGAGGTGACGAACAGCTCGGTGATCGCATCCTCGTCCTTGGTCGCCATGCCGGCACGCCCCTTGCCGCCGCGCGCCTGGGCGCGGAAGGCGTCGAGCGGGGTGCGCTTGATATAGCCCTGGACGGTCACGGTCACGACCATGTCCTCGCGCTCGATCAGATCCTCGTCCTCGATCCCGTCGGCGGCCGCCGCGATCTCGGTCCGGCGCGGCGTCGCATAGGTGTCGCGGATGAGCACCAGCTCGCCGCGCATCACCGCGTAGAGCTTGGCGCGGTTGCCGAGGATCTCGAGCAGCTCGGCGATCGAATCAGCAAGCTGCTTGAGCTCGTCGCCGATCTCGTCGCGGCCGAGCGCGGTGAGGCGATGCAGGCGCAGGTCGAGGATCGCGCGCACCTGGGCGTCGGACAGGCGATAGGTGTCGCCGGTGACTTCGGTTTCAACCGCCTCGACCAGCCGGATGTACGGCGCGATCTCGGCAATCGGCCAGTCGCGCGCGAGCAGCGCCTCACGCGCCACCGCCGGGCTCGACGACCCGCGGATGATCCGGACGACCTCGTCGAGATTGGTGACGGCGATGACGAGGCCGAGCAAGATGTGCGCGCGCTCGCGGGCCTTGGCCAGCTCGAACTTCGAACGGCGCGTGATGACCTCTTCGCGGAACCTGACGAACGCCTCGATGATGTCGCGCAGGTTGAGCAGTTCGGGGCGGCCGCCGCGGATCGCGAGCATGTTGGCCGGGAAGCTCGACTGGGCGGGGGTGTTGCGCCAGAGCTGGTTGAGCACGACCTCGGGCGTCGCGTCGCGGCGCAGGTCGATGACGATGCGCACGCCCTCGCGCGAGCTTTCGTCGCGAATGTCGCTGATGCCCTCGACCCGCTTGTCCTTGGCGGCTTCGGCGATCTTTTCGACGAGCGCGTTCTTGCCCTGCTGGTAGGGGATTTCGGTGAGCACGATCGAGCGCCGCTCGCCGCGCTGTTCGACCGTGTGGCGCGAGCGCACGATGATCGAGCCGCGCCCGTTCTGATAGGCCGAGCGGCAGCCCGCGCGGCCGAGGATGACGGCGCCGGTCGGGAAATCGGGACCGGGAACGATTTCCATCAGTTCCTCGATCGAGATCGCGCCGTTGTCGATATAGGCGAGGCAGGCGTTGATGACCTCGCCCAGATTGTGCGGCGGGATGTTGGTGGCCATGCCGACCGCGATGCCGCCCGCGCCGTTGACGAGCAGGTTGGGGAAGCGCGCCGGGACGACCGAGGGCTCGCTTTCCGAGCCGTCATAATTGGGCTGGAAGTCGACCGTGTCCTTGTCGATATCGTCGAGCAGCGCCGCGGCGACGCGCGCCAGCCGCGCCTCGGTATAACGCATCGCGGCGGGCGGATCGGGGTCCATCGAGCCGAAATTGCCCTGGCCGTCGATCAGCGGCACGCGCATCGACCAGTCCTGCGCCATGCGGGCCAGTGCGTCGTAGATCGAGCTGTCGCCGTGCGGGTGATATTTACCCATCACGTCACCGACGAGGCGCGCCGATTTGCGGTACGGCCGGCCGGCGACATAGCCGCCCTCCTGCGCGGCATAGAGGATGCGGCGGTGAACGGGCTTCAGGCCGTCACGGACGTCGGGCAACGCGCGCGCCACGATCACGCTCATCGCGTAATCGAGGTACGAGGTCTTCATCTCGTCGACGATGGAGACGGGCGTAATGTCGGAAGGGTCGGCGAGCAGCGTCGCTTCGGTCAAAGGAACGGACTTTCGGATTGGTTATGCAATGATCCTGCTCTAGCGCGGCGCATACCACCTGCCAACCCCGCGCGCCCGCGCGCGCACGCGTGTACGCGAGACAGTGCGGTATCGCCGGGCGGTATCGCCGGGCGGTATCGCCGGGGGGCGGGGGCGGGGCCTGCGGGCGCGCGCGTGCCCTTCTGCGCCCCGCCGTGCCCGGCATGCGCCCCGCCGAGCGCAGGCGCGGGAGCCGGCGCGTTCAAAGCGCGTTCATCGCGCGCCCGGCAGCATTGCCCGGTGACGTCGGTCCGGACGCAAAATTGTTCGCACGCGCCTGCCCGAACGCAGGATTGTTCGTTTACGTCTGCTTGAACGCGGACGAGGGGCCATTTACAGGATCGCAACGCTTTCCGCTGATCCCACGAGGAGACAATTGCATGAAGTTGGTTTCGAAGCTCGCGCTGGCCGCTGTGCTCACGCTGGGCTCCTCCGCGCTGGGCACGGCGCCGGCGCTTGCGCAAAAGGCCGACAAGAAGGCTGACAACCAGCAGATCAAGGTGAGCGAGGCGTTCCGCAAGCCCGCCGCCGCCGCCGACACCGCGATCAAGGCGAAGGACTATGCCACCGCCGAGACGCAGGTTGTCGCCGCCGAAGCCGCCGCGAAGAACGACGACGAGCAATATTATGCCGCGCTGCTGCGCCTTCAGCTCGAGCTGGGCCGCAAGAACGAGGCGGGGCAGATGAAGGCGCTGGCGGTGCTTTCGTCGAACCCCAAGACGCCGGCGGACAAGGTCAAGGTGTATGGCGGCATCTACAACTACATGCTGGGCAACCAGCTTGTCGCGCAGAAGAAGCCCGCCGAGGCGATCCCGGCGCTGCTGAAGAGCCGCGAGCTGGGCTATGACAATCCCGACACGCCGATCATGCTCGCCAACGCCTATGTCGCGACGGGCAAGGATGCCGAGGCGGTCGCCGAGGTCGAGCGCGCGATCGCGACCAGCAAGGCCGCGGGTCGCCAGCCGCCGGCCGACTGGTTCCGCTTTGCCATCCCGCGCGTCAACAAGCTGGGCGACCGCGCCGCGATGGCGAGCTGGCTGACGCGGTACATCCAGGCCTATCCGACCGTGCAGAACTGGCGCTGGGCGATCCAGGTGTTCCGCCAGGGCACCCCGGCGGGCGGCGACCCCAAGGTCGAGAAGATGAGCCTGTACCGGCTGATGCGCGCGACCGGCGCGCTGGCCGATCGCGCCGATTATGCCGATTACGCCTATGCCGCGCAGCAGGCCGGCCTGCCGTGGGAAGCGGTGTCGGTGATCGACGAGGGCCGCAAGAACGGCAAGGTGCCCGCGGGCGACGCCGACACGCAGCGCATCTATGCCGCCGCGCAGAACGGCGTGCGCACCGAGGGCTCGCTCGAGCCGCTCGCCAAGCAGGCGCAGGCGTCGAACACCGGCAAGCTGGCGGCGCAGACCGCCGACGCGTTCCTCGCTTCGGGCAACTATGCCCGCGCGATCGAGCTGTATGACGCGGCGCTGAAGAAGGGCGGCGTCAATGTCGACGAGGTCAACCTGAACCGCGGCGTGGCGCTGCGCGCGGCGGGCCGCAAGCCCGAGGCCGAGGCGGCGTTCGAGCAGGTGAAGACCGGGCCGTTCGCCAACCTGGCGCTGCTGTGGCAGACCTCGGTCAACTTTCCGCCGCTGAGCTGAGGGCGGGCGGGGCGGTCGCGACGGCGCGTCGCCCCTCTCGCGATCCGGTGCGGATCGATCGAAACGGAAAAGGGGCGGTCCGATCGGCCGCCCCTTTTTTCATTTATCGTTTTTCAGTCCTGCGGAAAGCGTTGTCATCCGAGCGTGTGATTCACGCTTCGGGCACCGGCACGCCGGGAAGCGACTTGGCGGTGCGGATGGTGAGCGACGTCTTCACATGCTCGACATTCGGCGCCGTGGTGAGCCGCGTGGTGAGGATCTCCTGAAAGCTCGGCAGGTCGGGCGCGACGATCTTGAGGATGAAGTCGATCTCGCCGTTGAGCATGTGGCACTCGCGCACCTCCGGAATGTCGGCGACGAGCGTTTCGAAGGCGCGCAGATCGGCGTCCGCCTGGCTCTTGAGGCTGACCATCGCGAAGACGGTGAGCTTGTAGCCGAGCGCGGTCGGATCGAGCGCGGCGTGATAGCCGGTGATCGCCCCCTGCTGTTCGAGCGCGCGGACGCGGCGCAGGCACGGCGGCGCGGTAAGGCCGACGCGTTCGGCCAGTTCCACATTTGTCATCCGGCCGTTTTCCTGCAATAGGCCGAGGATCCTGACGTCGATCTCGTCGAACCGCATCGGGTTCTCTTTCTCGCTTTGGGTTCGTTGCATAGATCGTCCGATAGACACAAGATTATTACAACGCAACGCAATTGTCCCACATTGCGACGTGCCGAAATGGGCTGTTTTTGCGGACAACGCCGCCGGTTAAGGAATCGTTACGACGCATGCTTCAGCGTCGCGGCTTGATGGACGAGGCGTGCGGTTCGACGATACTCTTGAAACGGTGCTCGCAGCCGATCTGAGCTCGCCTTCGGGCGCGCAGTCGGCGTGGCGCCAGCTGATCGACCTGATCGGCCGGCGACGCGCCGTGGCAGACGTGCGTGCCATGGCGACGCTGCGCCGCATCCGCGACGCCGTGCCGCCCGCCGTGCGGGTCGCGAGCGCGCGGGCGCTGGAATATGCCAACCCGCCGGCGCAGCTTGTCCGGCTGCTCGCGCTCGACAGCCTGTCGGTGGGGGTGCCGGTGCTGCGCAGCGCGCGGCTGACCGCGAGCGAGTGGATCGAGCTGCTCCCCGACCTGACGCCCGGCGCGCGCGCGGTGCTGCGCGGGCGGCGCGACCTGCCGCCGGTGGTGACGCGGGCGCTCGAAAGCTATGGCCCGGTCGATTTCGTGCTGCCCGACGGACGCGCGCCGGCGCCGGAGGCGGTGGCCGAGGCAGTGCCTGCGGCTGAACCGGTGCCTGCGGCCGAAGCCGCGGCGGTTGATGCTGGCGCTGGCGCTGGCGCGGGGGACGAGGCGGTGCTCGCGCCGCGCTTCCTGACGTGCGTGCCGGTGGACGCTGATGCACGCGGCGATGCGATCCCCGGTGCGCCCTTCCTCCAGCCGCAGCCCGCGGTCGCCGCGCCGCCCCCCGCGGCTCCCGCAGCGCCGCGCGATGCGGCGGAAGTGACCGATTCGGCGCGCGAAACCGTTGCGCCCGCGCCGCGCCCGGCGCATGACGGGGCCATGCAGCAGTGCGTCGCAGAAAATCCCGGGAGTGCCCCCGTGCGCCCGGCGATCGACGATGACGGTCCGGGTCCGTTCGAGATCGCGGAGGTCGTCGCGCGCATCGACGCGTTCTGGCGCGAGCGCGAGGCCGGCGGGCGCGGACCCGCCACGCTGCCCCCCGCCGACCTTTTCCGGTTCGAGACCGATGCCAACGGCGTGATCCGCTGGGTCGAGGGCGTGACGCGCGGTGCGGTGATCGGGCTCGCGCTCGACCAGCGCGGCGCGGGTGCGGCGGTCGACGGCGTCGCGGCGGGCGCGTTCCGGCGGCGCACGAGCTTTGCCAATGCGCGGCTGCACATCACGGGCGAATCGGACGCCGCGGGCGACTGGCTGCTTTCGGGCGTGCCCGCGTTCGATCCGGCGAGCGGGCGCTTCACCGGCTATCGCGGCACCGCGCGGCGCCCGCGCGCCGATGAGCGCGCCGAGCCGAGCCGCGCGGGCGGGAGCCCGGCCGAATCGCTCCGCCAGCTCGTCCACGAACTGCGCACGCCGACCAACGCGATCGCGGGCTTTGCCGAGATGATCGAGGCGCAGATGCTGGGCCCGGTCCCCGAACCCTATCGCGAGCGGGCGCAGGTGATCCGCACCCAGGCGCGCGAGCTGCTGGGCGCGATCGACGACCTCGACCTCGCCGCGCGGATCGACAGCGCGACGCTGGCGCTGGTGCCGGGGCAGGTGGCGCTCGCGCCGCTGCTCGCGACGATCGGCGAGGATCTGGCACCGCTCGCCGCGCTGCGCGGATCGAGCCTGGTGCTGCCGCCCGCGGCGCCGGGGGTGCAGGGCGATCATCGCGCGGTCGAGCGGCTGCTCACGCGGTTGCTGGCGACGCTGGTCTCGGCGACGCGGCCGGGCGAGCGCATCGGCGTGCGGATCGCCGCCGAACCGGGCGCGCGCATCGCGATCACGATCGACCGGCCGCACGCGCTGGCCGATTATCCGGGCGACGCGGTGCTGGGGATCGACGACGAGCGCGAGGACAGCTCGCTGCTCGGCACCGGCTTTGCGCTGCGGCTGGCGCGCAACCTGGCGCGCGAGCTGGGCGGCGCGCTGGCGATCGAGGCGACGTGCCTGACGCTGCGGCTGCCCGCGGCGGAGACGGGCGCGATGGACCAGGTCCACCGCAACTGAGCGGCGCGACGACGCCCGATCCGGCAGCGAGCGGCCGCGGCGGCTATCGCCCCGCACCCGCCGCCCCGCCGGCGCGGATCGCGTGGCCCGACGACTGGGGCACGCGCTTTACCGTGATGGTCGATACCGAGGAAGAGTTCGACTGGAACGCCCCGTTCCGCCGCGACGCCGCCGGAACCGGGCACCTGGCGGCGATGCCCGCGGTGCATGCGCGCATGGCCGCGCGCGGCGTCGCGCTGAGCTATCTGGTCGATCATCCGGTCGCGCGATGTCCGCGTGCGCAGGCGATCCTGGGCGCGCTGGTGGCCGAGCAGGGCGGCGCGATCGGCGCGCAGCTCCACCCCTGGGTCAACCCGCCGTTCGACGAGGCGCTCAACCGCTTCAACAGCTTTGCCGGCAACCTGCCGCCCGCGCTCGAGGCGGCGAAGCTCGCCGCGCTGACGAGTGCGATCCGTACCGGATTCGGCGTCGCGCCGCGGCTGTTCCGCGCGGGGCGCTATGGGCTGGGGCCGGCGACGATGGCGACGCTGGTGCAGCTCGGCTATCGCGCCGACAGCTCGATGCGCGCGGGCTATGACTATTCGGGCGAGGGCGGCCCCGATTTCAGCGCGATCGGCAACCACGCCTTTCGCACCGGCCCCGGGGGCGCGATCGTCGAGATCCCGCTGACGACGGTGTTCACCGGCGCGTGGCGGCGCGGCGGCCCGCGGCTGTACCGCGCGCTCGGCCGCGTGCCGCACCTGCGCGGCGTCGCGGCGCGGCTGGGGCTGGTTTCGCGCGTCGCGCTGACGCCCGAGGACATGCCGATCGCCGACGCGATCGAGGCGGTGCGCGTCGCGACGGGCGAGGGCGTCGCGCTGCTCAACTTCAGCTTCCATTCGCCCTCGGTCGAGCCGGGGCACACCCCCTATGTCCGCGACGCCGCCGATCTGCGCGCGTTCCACGGCTGGTGGGACCGGATGCTCGACACGCTGGCGGCGATCGGCGCGCGCCCGATCGGGCTCGACGCGCTGATCGACGCGGCGGCAGCGGCGCGCACGCCCGCACCCGCTTGCGGCGAAGGGGTCTAGTCCGCTAGGGCAGGGGCGCTGGGGGCCTGTAGCTCAATGGTTAGAGCTGGCCGCTCATAACGGCTAGGTTGCGGGTTCGAGTCCTGCCGGGCCCACCAGCATTTCGCATAACGCGTTGTAATTTCACGTTATTTGCGGAGTTTTTGTCTAACCCAATGGCGAGGGTTAGCCAAATTGGCGGTCACTCTTTGACAGAATACCGCCCGTCGATCTGGTGAATCGCGCCCTCGGCGAGCACCTGCTGGTTGGCTGCCTCGGTATAGGTTCGCACCTGGCTGGAGCTGCGCCAGCCACCCACCGACATCATTTCTTCGTCGGTGAGGCGGCTTTCGGCCATGCGGCGGGCGATCGCCTTGCGCAGGCCATGGGCGGTGCACTTCGGCAGACCGGCTTCGTCGCACCATTCGCGCATCTTGTTGCCGAATCCGTCCTTCGTGAAAGGCTTGCCGAACTCGGTCACCAGATAGGTGGCGATGCCGACGCTTGGCATGGCGTCGATCGCGCGGCGCAGATCCGTCGCGACCGGCATCCACAGATCGGCGCCAGTCTTGCCAGCGCGGTAGTTGATCCGCCCATTGACGATATGCTTCGGGCCGAACAAGCGTGCGTCGCCGCGGCGCTGGCCGGTCCATAGGATGATTTCGAGCGCGAGCCGGGCCTTGGTGCCGAGCTTGTGGTGCTTCTGGTACGCGGCGATGTCTTCCTCGGTCCAGGTATAGAACCCCTCGAGTCTTTCCTTGCCGACCTTCTCCGCATCCGCGACCGGATTGTTGTCGATCCATTCCAGCTTCTTCGCGTAGGCGAACAGCCGCAGCAGCTCCTTGCGCAGCTTCACGGCCGCGACCTGGCCGCCGATGGTGCGGCCGTTTTCCAGCTTCTTCTTCTCGGTGCGGGCCATCAGGATCGCTTCGATATGCTCGAACCGGAAGTCGGTTACGCGATCGTTGCCGAACTCGCTCCGGAAGCTCTCGATGATCCAGCGCCGACGGGCGCGGGTGTCTTGGGTGCCCTTCGCCGCGAAGTCGGCTGAGCGATAGTAGCGGGTGCAGAGATCGTGCACGCTGCCGGGCGCGTGGCGCGCTTCCATCTGCGCGGGAGCGCCGGCCAGGAGCGCCTTGTATTCTGCTTCGAATCCGGGCTGATCCGGCAGCGTCTTCATGTACACCGGGGCAAAGCCGGTCTTCCGGAAGCGCGCGCGCAGCTTGCCGTGGCGATCGGGTGCAACGGTAACGTTCTTGTACCGCGTCTTCATCGCGCCTTGAGCAGCCTATCCAGTGGGTTCGGGGCCTGGTCCACGATCATCATAGGATCGTCGCTGGCATCGATCACCATATTGCCGTTCACGTCAATGCCGACTCGCACACGCGCAAAACCGGCCTCGCGCGCGCCGGACAGGGCGCGCTTGATGTCCGTCTTGGTGAAGCGGGCGGGGGCGGTCATAGGTGAATGCCGAATTCCCACGGCGACTTCCCGGCTTCCTTCAGCCGCTCGGCAGCGGTGGTGAGCATGCGACGGTAGGCGTTGCGCTGCTCGCGGATCACGTCGCTATCGCGCTCGATGGTCCCGCTGCAGCGGAGCAACGAAACGACAAGTTCCCAGCTCGGCGCGTCCTTGTCCCGCAGGGGTGCCTGCACGACGATCTTCTTCCTGGCATAGCGCTCCGCGTCAGGGAAGATTTCCACCAGGCCGGCCCAATCCGGAACCTCGTCCGGTGTCACCAGCCCCGGCGGCGTAGCGTAATAGAAACGGTCGCTGAACAGCCGTGCTTCCCGCTGCTTTCCGGGGGTGTCCCTGCGATAATCGGCCCGCGACACTTTGATCTCGTAAGCTGTCGCCGCGTAGCCCTTTGACTGGCATGGTGCGAGAGTCCAGAAGTCGCATCGACGGGCACCGCTAGACAGGGAAAGCTCGCTCGCCCAGATCATCGATCTGTCGCAAGTCTCAGCCAGAACGCGAAGAATGTCTTCGGCTTTCATCGGTTATCCAGTCCCAGGCGGTGGCGGTGGATCATGTATTCGGCCCATTCCATGCGGCCGGCGGCGCGGTGCGCCTGGTTGATGTGATGGCAGAGGACGATCAGGGGTGAGCCCGTCGTGCGCCCCTCGGGTGGGCGGTGGTAATGGAGTAGGGCCTCTGCGCGGGCGGCGGTGTAGGCGGCGTGCGGGCTGGGCGCTGCGGCGGCGCGCTGGCGCGACCGTTCGACGACGGTTTCGAGGTCGCAGCGCATTTCGGCCCAGTAGGCGCCGAGCGAGTCCTGTTCGTCGGCGCCGGGCAGATCCTCACGATCGCGGACCCGCCGCCATACTTCGGCGATGGCGCCCATCACGCGGACGCGCGGGTCGCCGTCACCAAACGCTGCCCGGCGATCGCCGAGCAGGCGCGTCGAAAACTGAGCCAGGCCGGGCCAGTCGCCCCGATGGTATGCGCTCATGCGGCCTGCCTCCCGCCGACGCCTGCGGTCGCCACCTCCGGGAACTGTGCGCGCACGAGCGCCTCCGCGATCGGAGGGCACACGCTATTGCCGCACTTGGCGACCTGGGCCGTCTTGGTGATCGGGCGACCGGCAGCATCGCGGTCGATGATGTAGTCGGCCGGGAAGCCCTGCGCCGCGAACAGCTCGCGCGGGCTCAGCATCCGCATGCCGATGTCGACGATGGCGTATTCCTCGCCGCCGATCGTCACCGTCACCACACCATAGCGATCCTTGGTGGTGACCGTGTGCAGCGGCTCGGCCGGGTCGCAGCCCTGACCAGTCCCGTAATATTTCAGGAGGAACGCCCGCACCTCGGCCATGTGGGTGCCGCCGGCGCTGATCGTGTGCAGCGGCTCGTCGGTGGGCTGGCCATGCGCGCAGGTGCCGCGCAGCTTCACCAGGTTGGAGGTGACGATGCGCTGCTGGCTGCCCGAGGCGGTGGCCGTCGACAGCGGCTGGTCGGCCCCACGACCGGCGAGGCGATCGTTGTTCGGGCCGCCGTTCGCCTGCTCGATGTGCGCGCAGACGACGGCATGCCGCGGCGCGCCTGCCATCACGGTATGAAGCGGCTCGGCCGGGTCGCAGCCCTGACCATTCTGCGCGAACTTTTGAAGCAGCGCGGCAACGGCGTGGTGCTTAATCCCGCTGGCCACGACGGTCCCCAACGGCTTCCCGATGTCCATCGCGCGCGGTGCCTGTCCCTTGCGCTCGCCGTTGCCCACATGCACCAGGTGCGCGGCGCATATGGTGTTGTGGTCGCCGTCCGACGCGGTGATCGTGTGCAGCGGATCCTCGAGCGACCGGCTGGCGCCGCCCTGCTGGGCATAGCTGGCGAACGGCGCGAGCGCAGCCTCGACGACGGCATATTCGGGCTGAGCAGTCACGGTGCGCAACGGTTCGTCGGTGTCGAAGACGCGGCTGGCGCGCGTACTCTTGAACGCGGTGCCGACGATAAACGGCGCCGGGTTGTTGACCACGAATTTCATGATCCCGTGCGCGATCCGGCGCAGGGTCTTCTCCGCCAGCGGCTTCTTGCGGTCGAAAATCGACGGGCACGGGATCGACCAGTCGATGATCTCCGCTGCGGTGCGCCAGGGCAGCCGCTTGCCGCTCAGCACCTCTGGCGAGCCGGGCTTGCCGTGCGTCGGCGCGGGCCACACGATCGGCCGACCGTCGCAGCGGGCAACCATGAAGAACCGCTTTCGGATGGTCGGCGCGCCATAGTCGCACGCGCGCAGCTCGCGGAATTGCAGCTTGTAGCCGTGACGGCGCAGCTCGCGGCACCACTTCTCGAACGTCTCGCCCGCGCGTTCCTTGATCGGCCGGCCCTCGTCGTCGAGCGGCCCCCAGGTCCGGAACTCCTCGACGTTTTCGAGCAGGATCACGTCGGGACGCACCCGCTTTGCCCACAACACGACAACCCATGCCAGATCGCGGATGGACTTCTCGCGCGGCTTGCCCCCCTTCGCCTTGCTGAAGTGCTTGCAGTCGGGCGAGAACCAGGCGAGCCCGACGTGCTGCCCGCCCGTCACCTCGCGCGGATCGATCTGCCAGATATTGTTCCGGATGTGACGGGTGCCGGGGTGGTTGACCTCGTGCATCCGGATCGCCTCGTCGTCGTGGTTGATGGCGATGTCGACGGCGCGGCCAAGCGCCGCCTCGATCCCTGTCGAGGCGCCGCCGCCGCCGGCGAAATTGTCGACGATCAGGCCGGTCATGCTGCCAGCCTTTCGGAAAGAGCCGCGTCAATCCGGGCAATCTGCTCGGCGGCGGTATTCGCGATCTCTGCGCGGCGTCGAAGCAGCGCCGCGCGCACCGACGAAAGCGGGAACGGCTCTGTGTCCCGGTGGGCCTTCGGACCGTCGACATAGTGCCGGGCGGCTGTCTCGCGATCGTACAGGCCAGCTCGCGCCACGTCAGACGTGTAGCCGGTGCAGTTGTCCCGATACCAACAGCCCCACTTGTTCGACCAGATCAGCCATACGTCGTCGGCGTAGCGCTGCATCCGGTTCCGATAGACCGCGCTTGGCTTTCCGATCACGCTCATGCGTCTGCCCCTCTGCGCAGGTCTGCGACGGCGCGTTCGATGTCGGCGGCGGTTGCGCCGTTCGGCAGGACGCAGATTTCCTGAAGCAGCCCGCGTCCGTCGATCAGGGCGACGATGGACATGGCGTCGTCGGCTCCTAGATCGAGGCCGATGACGGTCGGCTGATCGGGTTCGTTGTCCCACGGCACGTCTGTGGCGAACGCCTCCGCTGCCTGGTCGAGTTCGGCGAGCAGGCTCCGTTCGGCGGGGTCTGTGCCGTCGATGTCTTGCGCGGCGCGGCGGGCGGCAATGACAAGCCGACGCATTTTCGGCGTGAGCGACTGGGCTGGCGTGGCTTGGCTGTGCTGTTCGCCACGCGCGTATCGGTAGGCGTCAAGGCTTATTGCCCAGCGGGCGGCCATGGCGGCAGTCTGGATCGCCTCTTCCCGAATGTCGGAGAGCGTGACCTGCTTGTGCGGCTCGTAAACGTGTTGGAGCACCGCCTTTTGGAGTTCGCCGTACTCTTCACCGACGACGGCAAGCGCATGGAACGGGTCGGTCGGCCAAGTGGGAAACTTCGCAGTCGCCCGCGCAAGTTCAGCTGAGATCTCTTCCGAGATGTCCATGATGGTAGCTCCGTTCGAAGTGGGTTGAGCCGGTGGCCGCTGGGGCCTTTCCGTCAGGCGGGCGGGCGCGTGAGGATGGCGCGGGCGGCCCACGCGAGGGCCAGCGCGATCCACGCGAGGCGGACGGCGATGCGGATGCGGTCGCGGTCGTGCTGGCGGCTCATTCGGCCGCTTCCATCTCTTCCCGCTCGCCGAGAATCCTGGCGATACTGGCATAGGCGCGCGCGGCCTTCGCGGCCGGTCCGTTCGCGTCAGTTGCGGGGCGTGTGCCGAGCGATTTTAGGATGTGTTCGCCGGTGCGTTTCGCGTGGCGCGTGAGCCCCAGGCGGCGCGCCTTGCTGAAGCTGTTGCGCAGGACGGCGGGCACCTGATCCCAGCACTCGGCGCAGACGAGTTGCCAGCGTTCGCGCGGGGCGGTGCAGCCGCGGCGCTTGCAGACGGGCGGGGTTCGCGGGCGGCTCAGCATCGTGCCGCCACGATCGCGATCAGGGTGAGAACGGTGCCCAGCGCGAGGCCCGAGAGAAACAGCAGTGCGCGGGCGGCGTCGTCGTCGACGCCGGGGGCCGGGCGGGTGCGCCGTCCGGCGACGGCGAACGGGCTGCGGCGATCGGCAGTGATGTGCAGGGTGCGCGCGTCAACCAAGCGTGTTGGGGCGCGGTGCAGTCGTGCGGCCATGGGTGCCTCCGTTGTTGCGGGGCGCGTTATGCGTCGGATAAATCCTATCGTCAATCCGACAGTCGGAAATATCTCACGTTGCGATTATCGCGGCGGCGGCTTTAGCCTCGGCGTGGCGCGGGCGAGGGTGCGTGGCGATGGTGATCGGATTGGTGCTAGGTGCGGCGCTGGCGGGTGCCCCGATCGTCATCGGCGACTGGATCTATTCGGAGACGCGCGATCCGATGACGGATCAGGTCTATGCCCGCGTGTTTGCGCATGGTCGCGGCGGCGCGATCGCTGTCAAGTGTGACGCGCGCGGGGCCGACAGCCTCTATTTCCAGTTTATCGGAGACCGCTATCTCGGCGGCTCCGGCCCGCGCAGCGGTCGGCGCGATTTCGAATATCGCTTCGACTCCGGGGAGTCGAACCTGACGCAGCTGAGTTATGCGGGCGACTCGGGATTGTCCGACAATGCGGATGTCGGGCCGTTCGCGCGCCAGGCTGCCGGCGCGTCAGTGTTGCGCGTCCGCGCCTATGATGCCGACGGCCTTGAGGTTGTGGCGGTGATCCCGGTGCGTGGGGCGGCGGCTGCGATCGAACGTGTGCGGCGGACGTGCGGGGCGGTCATCCCCGCTGCGGACTGATCAAGAGACCAGCTCGGCCCAGGGGATGACGCGGTCGATGCGAAGGACGCGGTCCGTCGGCAGTTGAAAATCAATGGCAGGGTTGAACTGCTGCAACTCGATATAGCTCGCGGTCCGGCGTACGAGCCGCTTGACCAGCACTGCATCGGCCGAGGCGCCGTCGTCGCCGTCGTGCTGTGGGCGGAGATAGACGACGACATCGTCGCCGATCCGCGGCGCTCGCCGCCGCTCGACGAACAGCACCTCGCCCTCCTCGTATCGGGGGCTCATCGACGAGCCAACGACGTACAGTCCATAGCAGTCGGAGCGGCCGTTAAGCACGACCGGGCGTTTGAAATAGGTAACCACTTCCGCTCGATTTAGTGTGGTCTGCTCGATCGCGGTGCCATCAACGATTTCGTCGGCGCCCAGCGCTGTGCCGTAGACAGGGATGTCCTCGTGCATCCGATCTGCCGACGCGCCCTCCATCAGGAACACGCGCGCATTGGGGGCGGGTGGCGGTGCGACCGACAACCCACCGCCGGGAATATCCTCGCCGCGCGCGCCGATCACGCTCAGTACCTTCGCCAGCGTATCGGTGCGCGGTCGTATGTCCTTCATCTTCAGGTCATTGAAAAATCCGCGGTTCACGCCTGCCTTGGCCGCCCACTCATACTCCGAGAGGTTGTCCGGCCGCAGCTGCATCAATGCATCATAGAGCGCCCGTCCACGCAGCGTCTCCATGTGGGGTCGTGTTGGGTTCATGTCGGATATCTCACACATCGCGCCGACATTTTCAGCGTGAGATATTTCCGATCCGACTACTTGCGCCATCGGATAAATCCGACTAGGGCAACTACCATGCTGACGGATCTTCCCAACGACACCCAGTTCCTGGATGCGATCGAGCAGTTTTGCGGGCGCCACCAGATGCGCCCGTCGACGTTCGGGCGGCTCGCCGCGGGCGACGCCAGCCTGATCGAGGGACTGCGCTCTGGCCGGTCGGTGCGGCTGTGTACTGCGAACCGAATCGCCGATTTCATGCGCTCATACGCGCAGGTGGGCCAGTGATCCCCGGTTACTGCACGCGCTGCGGCAGCGGCGGGTGGCATCCCGACGTGATCGCCTGTGCCGAGCCGCAATGTGAATTGCGCGTGTCGGTGCAGGTTTCTGGGGGCAGGGGTGTGCATGGCCGCCGGAATAATCGTGCCGCCCCCGCAACGTCACCGGGAAACGATGCCGGATTTTCCCCCGAGGTAAAGCATGGCTGAACGAAACCTCAGCGCCGAAGAGCAGCGCCTGGCCCGAGCGACGAAGCTGGCCGTCCAACTGGGCGGGGGGCTGGAAGACTGTTCCCGCGAGACCGGAAAATCCACCTCGCAGCTATCGCGCTGCTGCTCTCCCGAGCATGTCGACAGCATCTCGATTCGCGATGCTGTTATCATCGACAGTATCGGGTTCGGGAAGGCCGGTCATCCGGCGATCCTGAGCGCTTACGCTCGGCTTCTCGGCGGCGTGTATGTCCAGCTGCCCACGGGGCCGCAGGATCCCGAAGGGGTCACGCTGTCGCTCACGGAGATGACGGCGGAGCTGGGCGACGTCGCGGCCGAGGTGCGGCGCGCTCTCAGCAATGACGGGCAGGTCGACGCCATGGAGGCGGTGTCGATCCTCGAACAGCTCCACGATCTCGAAATCAAGAGCGCCACCATGCGCGTGCTGCTCCAGCGCATCGCCGAAACCGATCGCGACGGCGCGCGCCGGTCCAACGGGAGGGAAAATTGAGCAAGCTGCACCTGGTCGCGAGTGTGCCCAATCTGGGCGCGCACAAGCTGGCGTGGATCGTCGGGAGGGCGGCGAGTCCTGCAGATGCACTGGCTGCATTTGCGCGGGCGGCGGGCGGCAACGCCATGCTGTTCGATCGGCTGATCACGGGGGAGATCGTGCCGGGCTCCGTGCTTGCGGCGGAAATCCAGCTGTGGAGCCGCGGCGTGATCGATCGCCGTGACTGGCGCCGCCCGGCGCTGCGCTGGTGGTTTGAGCAGCCCCGCGGAATCGCGGCCTGAGCCATGGCGGGGGCGAGCGTGCAATTCAGAATGGCGCCGCTGGCGATGGCGGTCGAGGCGCGTGCGCTGAGCGACTGGGTCGCCCGCGCGGCGCCGGGCGACCGGATGGTTTACGCCCAGGGCGTGGTGCCGCCGCGGACCTCGGCCGCGTGGGCCCTTGCGCGTGAGCTGGCCGCCGGCAAACTGATCGCGCTGCTGACGCGGCGCGGTGAAAGCGGCGTCGAATGGATCGCCGAGCGGCGGGCGAGCGAGCCCGTTGCGCAGCCGCCGCGTCCGGAGCCGGATCGGCTGATGCAACGCGTCGCAGCCGAACTGCTGCGCGCTGCCAATGCGGGCGAGGTCTGTCCGACCGATCTGGAGTTGGCGGAGCGTTGCAGTCTGTCGGGCGCGAATGCTGCCTCGTACCGGCTGCGCAAGGCGATCCGTGCCGGCCTGGTGCTTGTTCGCCCGCCGCGCCAGCCGGGCGAGCGCCGGGTAGCGACCGACCCGCAGACGGGGCGGTCGACACCGCGGGGGCTGCTGTGATGGCGGACACGGTCGACATGGCGGCCGAGATCGAGCGCGAGCACGTCGCCCGGGCGATCCAGGCCGCCCGCCGCGCGCCATTCGACCCGGGGCGGCCGGGCACATGTGAAAATTGCGGCGATTCCAGTCCACGGGTCGTGAACGGCCTGTGCGCGCCCTGCCGCGAGCCGCGCGTGCCGCGGCGATGGTAAGTGGAGGAGAGCGGAAATGATCGAAGTCGAGAACAAGCGTTTTTGTCGGGCGCTGCGCCTGGCCAGCGAATTGACGCGCTATTCGGTGATCCCGGTGCTGGGGCAGGCGCGCGTGCATGCCAACGGTGCGTTGTCGATTGCGTGTACGGATCTGGACGTCGGGTGCGAGGTCCGCATTCCCTATGATGGCCAGCCCGCCGCCCCGTTCATGCTGCCGTCGCCGGCGCGGCTCGGCAAATCGCTGGCGCACGCCGGCGCCGGGGCCGTGCGGATCATGCCGGGCAATGCAGGCGACCGGGCGATGCGGATCGAGGCGGGGCCGCTGTCGATGGACGCGCAGGGGCAGCCGGTGGAGGATTTCCCCGACCAGGAGCTGCGCCAGTTCGCCGAGGTTGAGTTCGAGTGCGTGTTCGGTGCCGCCGAGATCGCGGCGATTGCGCGTGTGGCACTGGCGATGTCGACCGAGGAAACGCGCTATTATCTGAACGGCATCCATTTCCACATGATCGACGCGTGGACCCTGCGCGCCGTGGCGACCGACGGGCATCGGATGTTCTGGGCCGATATCAAAATCCCCGGCGCGGAAATCGCGCGAGATGGCGTGTTCGCGCGGCGCGGCATCATCGTCCCGCGCGACATCATCTGCCGGATCGTGACCAAATTCGCCAAATGCGACGAGGTCGCGTTCGCTGTCGGGCGCCAGCAGGTCGCGAACGCCCCCGCCCGGGCCGAAGGCACCGCGCCGGCGCCGCAAGGGATGCCGCGGGTCGCGTTCGCGGGCAAGGTCGGCGAAATGGCCGTCACCTATTCCGGCAAGACGATCGACGGCACGTTCCCCGATTATCGCCGCGTGATCCCTGCGTCCGCGTCGTGGCATATGACGGTGCCGGTCGGGCCGTTGCGGCGGGCGGCGCACGCCTGCGTCGCAGCGGGCAGCGGGCGAGCGCCCGGCGTGACGCTGGCGCGGCGCGGGGAAACGCTCGAGTGCTCGGTCTCGGCCGATTGGGCCGTGCGATCGACCGAACGCGAGCGCGTCCGCATTGCGGTGCCGATCACGGCGAGCGCCGGCCTGCCAGACAATTCCGAGGTCGGGGTAAACGGCAACTATCTGCTGGCGTGCCTGGCCAACTGCACCGGCGAAACGGTTACGATGGGATCGGAATGGACGGAGCGTGATCCCAGCTCCTGCCCGATCCGGATGAGCGACGACGGCAATGCCGATTTCGGCATGGTCCTCATGCCGATGCGCATCTGATGGACGTCGTCGCGCCACCGGGCGGGTTCCGCTGCATTCTGGCAGATCCGCCATGGGCATTCGAGACCTATGGCGGCGAGAACATGACGCCGCACCGCTGTGCCGAGGACCATTACCGCACCATGGGGTTGTCGGAAATGGCAGCCTTGCCCGTCGGCGATCTGGCGGCGCGCGACTGTGCGCTGTTCATGTGGGTGGTGGGGTCTCACCTGGCGGACAGCATCGAACTCGCTGCGGCATGGGGTTTCCGGTTCAAGACCGATGCATTCTACTGGGTCAAGCAGCGCCTGATCGAGGCCGACCAAGCGGACCTGTTCACCGGCGACCTGCCCGAGCCGCGCATGGGGTTCGGCTATTGGACGCGGAAGCAGGTCGAGCCGTGTTGGCTGTTCACCCGGGGCAGGCCGCGCCGGCTGTCGAAGGGTGTGCGGCAGGTCATCCTTGAGCCGCGCCGCGAACATAGCCGCAAGCCGGAAGCAGCGCGCGAGCGGATCGAGCAGCTGGTCGCCGGGCCGTATCTGGAGCTGTTCGCGCGATCGGCGCGCCCTGGCTGGACCGCATGGGGCAATGAGGTCGGTAAGTTTCAGGCGGCGCGGGTGGCGGCATGACGGCGCGGGCGGCAACGGGGCGATACCCGTATCTGAACCATCGCACGGTCGCCGAGGTCGATCGCGCGGCGCGGCGCTGGTGCGACCAGTGCGAGGCGCGCGTGACGGGCGCCGCCGCGGCCGCGTGCCGATCGCCGTGGTGTCGATTGCGGGGCGGCGGGGTGCCGCCCGCGGGCTGATCCAGTCGCTGCCCCGCCAGCAACTGACCTTTCAAGCCCGTGTTTTTCTGGGGGGATTGCGTGTCTGCAACCAACAACAATCGCGTCGACCTCGATCCGATTCGGCGGCGGCATCGGCTGTCGGCGCTCGTCGGCAAGCGGGTGAAGTTGCGGCGGACGTCGCGGGGGTTCAAAGGTCTGTGCCCGTTCCACAAGGAAAAGACCCCAAGCTTCGAGGTTCGCGACGAGAGCGGCACCTATCATTGCTATGGCTGTGGCGCTCATGGCGATCTGTTCGCCTGGGTCATGGAGACGGACGGCGTCGATTTCGCGGAGGCGGTCCGGCGCCTGAGCGAAGGCGCGGTGCAGGACGGCGCCCAGGTCGCGCAGCGCGAGAGTGTCGCCCGTCGCGACGATATTGAAATGGTGCCGTCGATCGACGTGGCGCGCTGGATGTGGGCGACGTCGGGGCCGGCGCCGGGAACGCTGGTTGAGCGCTATTTGCTGTCGCGCGGCATCGCGCTGGTCGGGGTGCGCGGCTTTCGGATGCTGACTGCTTTGCGGTTCCATCCGCGCGCGCCGGTCGTGCCGTGGCGGGCGGGCGCGGTGCCGGGCGACGCGCGCCGGCGTGCCCCCGCGATGCTGGGGTTGATCGTCGGGAGCGACGGAACGCCGATCGGGGTGCATGCGACCTATTTGCGGCAGGACGGCGCCGGCAAAATCGGACGCAAGATGTGGGGCGGGCTGCAGCGGGGGGCCGTGTGGCTGAACGGCGGGCCGCATGAGGCGGTGCGCGCGCGGATCGCAGTCGGCGAGGGAATCGAGACCGTCTGGAGCTGGGTTGAGGCGAATGACTGGGGCGGCGCGGCAGCGGCCGCGCTGAGTCTCGACAACCTGCAGGGCGGCATCGTCCGCCCTGCAGGTGTGTGGCCGCTCTGGAACGTCCGCGCCGATTTCGAACGGCGGCCGTTCCTGGTCGAGAATGCGGCCGAGGCGGTCGTGCTGGTCGACGCTGACATGGCGCCGCTGCGGGATCAGAAGATTCAGGTTCGCCGTGGGGCCCGCTGGGAGCGCGGCGATATCGACGGCATGGCGCGCGCGCAGATCTGCGCCGCCGCGGCCGTGCAGCATTGGCGGCGTGCCGGGGCAGCGACAGTCCGGGCAGAGCGCCCGCCGCTGGGCATGGATTTCAACGATATGGTGAGGGTGAGATGAGCGCGAACCGGCTGCGCCTGTACGTCGACCGGATCCGCAGGCTGCGCGACGAACGGGCCGCGCTGAATGCGGACATTCGCGACGTCTACGCGGAGGCCAAGGCGGACGGCTATGATCCGCGGACGATCGGCCGACTTATCGCGCGGCTCGACATGGAGCCGCACCACCGCGCCGAGGCGGATGAACTGTTGGCGACCTATGAAGCGGCGCTCGATCTGTCTGCGGATGACGCCGCCGAGGCGATCCGCGCACTGCGCCCAGACGCGGCGGCGCTGGCGCTCGACCTGCTGACGGCGGAGATCGTCGCGCTGGAGGATGCGGCATCCGCCGCGGCCTTGGTAGAGCACGTCATTTTCCTGCTCGACCTGCGCGCCGAGATCGCGATGCTCCGCGGGCAGGAGCGCGATCGTCGCCAGGTTGCCAAGGGCGAGGGGTTCGACGTCAAGCAGCTCGCGCTGGTCGTCCGGTGGTTCGAAAAGGTGGCCAAACACGGCGAGGCCGCGATGCGCGCGGGAGAGGCGACGTTCGGCCTGTATCGCGGGACGGTCGAGCAGCGCCAGGCGGCGACCAGCATGGCGACGGAGCGCGACCGTGCGCTGTTCGCGAAATTCGCCGGCGACGATCGGCAGCAGCAAAAACAATCGGCCCGCCGCAAGCGCGTGAATACCGCGCTGATGCTGGCGCGCGCCGTCGACATCGATGGAAAGGGAAAACGCCATGGCTAAGGCCGGATTTATTGTTGAGGTCGTGGATCCGTGGGCGTTGGCATGGAAGGAGTTGAACGATCAGGGCAATGCCGATCGGCTCGTCGCTCATGCCGGCGGCAAGCTGATCTATGTGCGCAGTTGGGGTTGGCTCGCCTATGATAGCGGCCATTGGTCGCGCGAAGACGGTGAGCGGCTCGCGCGGCTGAAGGCGATGGATGTTGCCCGCGGCATGCGCGCCGAGATGGAGGCGCTGCAGCAACGATTGGAGCAACGCCCGCTGCCAGACGGGATGACCGAGGACTTCATCGAGGCGCGCATCGAGGCCCTGTCAAAGCATGCGACAAAGTCGGGCGACAGCTCGCGCACCAAGGCCATGCTCGAACAGGCGGCCAATCTGGACGTCCTCAACCGGAGGGAAGAAGAGTTCGATTCCGACCCGCTGGCCCTCAACACGCGGAACCGCACGTTGCGGTTCAAAAAGGGCGATCGGGGGTGGGAGGTCCATGCGGCCCTGCATGATCCGGAGGATCTGCTGACGCGCCAGTGCGCGGCCGACTGGGAGCCGGGCGCGGTGAATGCCATGTGGATCAGGCACATGGAGACGGTGCTGCCCGATCCGGCGGTCAGGTGGTTTTTCCAGAAGCTGATCGGCTATTGTGCGACCGGCCTGAACGTCGAGCAGATCTTCGTCATTTTGCAGGGCAAAGGCGGAGACGGCAAATCGACCGCCATGAACGCGCTGCGCATCGTGATGGGCAGCTATGCGGTGTCGGGCAAGGTGCAGACGTTCCTCGACGGCCCCGACACCGATGCGGGGGGCGCAACCCCGGAGCTGGTCCGATTCGTCGGCGACACGCGGCTGATTTCGATCCAGGAGCCGAAGCGCGGCAAGGCGCTGGCTGAGGAGCGCGTCAAGCAGTTTACCGGCGGTTCGCCCGTGCCCTATCGGCCGCTCTACGGGGCAGAGAGCGAGTTCGAGCCGCGCGGCAAGGTGGTGATGGAGGCCAACAAGCGCCCGCGTATCAGCGGAGACGACGACGGCATCTGGCGGCGCATCATCATCATGCTGTGGCGACACCAGTTCAAGGGCACCGCGATCGTCAAGGGCATGCACGAGCGGATCCTGCGCGATGATCCCGGCGGCGCGGCCGGGGTCCTCAATTGGATCATCGACGGCGTGATCGGGTATCTGACCGAGGGGTTGGAGCAGCCGCCCGAGGTGGTTGACGCAATCGAGGAGTATCGGCGCAGCGCCAACCCTTTTTCCGAATGGGCCCACGCGCGGCTCGATTTGAGCGATCCGATGGCGCGTGAGCTGTCGGCGGACCTGTACGCATCGTACAAGCAGTGGTGCGAGGACGAGGGCTTGAGCGATGCGGAGGTGATGAACTCCACGCGCTTTGGGCGGTCGCTGGGCGACCTGCAGATCATCATGTGCGGCAAGGACAGCAAGGGCAAGAAGTTGCGCCGCGGTGCCCGTCTGCGGCGCGGCGACGAGATCTTGCCTGCTGCATCCGAACCGCAGGCTCCAGCGGCTCCGCCGGTCGATGTCGATGCGGATTTCGATCCCGACCCGTTGTGAGGAACGGACAGTTCACGGACAGTTGGCCCACACTGTCCGTGATTTCTGGAGGCGCGGCGGGCTCGCTTTCGTCAACCGGGCATAGTAATGATGATGAAGCGGCGCAATGCCTGTTGAAACCGTCTGTCTGTCTGTAAACTGTCCGTCCGTCAAAGTGGCAGAATAGCGCCAGTTACGGACACTACGGACAGTACAGACTGTTTGCGCTGTAAGCCGTCCATATGCGCCCACATGCATGCGCGATATCCACTATCCGTCTGTCTGTCCGTTCAAGAAATCAAAGAGGGTTCAATGGCTGCAAACTTCTCTAATCTGGCAAAGATGCGCATCAGCGGCGCTGGATTTCGGACGTTCGACGACGTGCAGGATGAGCTGGTGGACGCGGTGGTCGTCTATCGCCGGGCCTATGTGCGCGGGGCGTGGCCGTTCGCCGGCGACGGGCCGTGGCATCTGTGTCGTCACGAAGCGGGTGACTGGGGGGCGTATGATGCCGCGCCGATGCCGCGCGTGCCTCCCAGCCGTGACGAGCTGGCGCGGATGCGTGATCGGCTCGAATGGCTGCGGCTGATCACCAACGATGACGACCGTCTGTTGGTGGTGCGCGCAGTCGAGGCATTGGCAGCGGGCGCGTCGCGAGTGCCGTGGTCGCGCCTGGTGAAGGATCAACCGCGGTGGCGGACGGCCGACGCGCTGTCCTATCGTTACCGAAAGATCATGGCGGCGCTCACGAAGCGGGTGAATTACGGCCGCTCGTAATCGGGGTGCATGGCGCGGCGCGCGGATTTGCACGGGCTGGAGGGTGTCAAGCGAAGATGGATTATGGTCGGGCTGTGATGCGAATATTCCGTTCGGTCTACGGCGCCAGCATCGCCTAATTCTCTCTAGGCTTGGCGCTGGCGTTGGCGTCTGGCTTTCCTCTCCTTGCCTCCTGACGGGCGGTAGTGGTGTCGCCACTGCCGCCCGTCGCTTTCGTGGAGTGTTCGATGGCGCGGCTCAAATCGATGCCGGCGCGCCTTGGCGGGATTGAGCCGAAGGTTCGGGCGATGCCCAAGCTCGTTGATCGGTTCTACCAGTCGGTTGAGTGGCGGGCGTTACGGCGCCTCAAGCGGGCGGCAGGGCCAGCCTTCTGCTGCGTTTGCGGTGCGGGCGGCAAGCTGATCCTCGATCATCGTCATGAGCGGCGCGATGGCGGGGCCGACCTGCCATCGCTGGCGGAGCTCGATTGGTACTGCACGGCGCATCACAACGAGAAGACCGCGGCGGCGCGGGCGCGCCGTGCACGGGGCTGGGACTGACGCGCGGGGTGGCGAAGGGGGAGGCGGTCAAAAGTTCGGGCGGCCCGGGGTCGGAAGACCGCTGCCCCTGCCATTCGGAGATTTTTTTCGTGGCACAGCGGAATTTCGTGGTCGATCTGTTTGGCGACCCCGTTGTCGAGCCGCGGGAGGGGCGTGGGCGGCCTGAGCATCGCTGGTCGCTGGAAAATTCAAACAAGGTGCTGTTGGCGTTTGCGCGCGGCCTGAGCGTCAAGGACGCGGCAATCGTTATCGGGGTTTCCGTGCCGACGCTCCGCAAGGTTTATTTTGCCGAAGTCGCGAAACGGCAGGCGGCCCGGCTTCGCCTGGAGATGGCGCAGCTGGCGCGGCTCAATGACGCCGCCGCTGCTGGCAAGGTTGCAGCTGAGAAAGAGCTTCTGAAACAAATGGAACGGCTGCGCGTGCGTGACCGCTCCGATGCCTTGGCGTCGCATACTTCGGCCAAGCCGAAGAAGGAAAAGCCCGTCGGCAAGAAGGAAGCGCAGATGCAGGCGGCAGCGGGAATCGATGGCCTGTACGCCGCCCCGGAAGCGCCGAAGCTGCTGAACTGACATCATGGCGCTCGCCACGGGTGAACTGGAGCGGCGCTGGTCGACGGCCTGCCCCGATTGGGAAGCGCGCATCGTCGAGCGGCGGTCTCTGATCCCGTTCGAGCCGCTGTTTCCGGCGGAGGCTGACGCGGCGCTGGCCGTGTTCAAGTCGCTGCGCATGGTCGACGTGCCGGGTCAGCCGACGTTCGGCGACGCCTGCGACCAGTGGGTATTTGATTTCGTTCGCGCCATCTTCGGCGCCTATGATCACAGCAGGCTGAAGCGGCTGATCCGCGAATTCGGCCTGGTGATCAGCAAGAAGAATTCGAAGTCGACGATCGCCGCCGGCATCATGCTCACGGCGCTGATCCGAAACTGGCGCTACGATGCCGAGCTGTTGATCCTGGCACCGACCAAGGAAATCGCGCTCAACAGCTTCGCGCCGGCGGCTGCGATGGTGCGGGCCAACCCGCAGCTCTCGGAGCTGCTGCACGTTCAGGACCATCTTCGCCAGATCAAGCATCGCGTGACGGGCGCGGTGCTGAAAGTGGTTGCCGCCGATAGCGACATCGTGGGCGGCAAGAAGGCCGGTTTCGTACTGATCGAGGAACTGTGGCTGTTCGGCAAACAGCCGAAGTCGGCGGCCATGCTGCGCGAAGCGTTGGGCGGGCTGGTTTCGCGACCAGAAGGTTTCGTGGTGTTCATCACCACGCATAGCGACGAACCTCCTGCCGGGATCTACAAGGCGAAGCTCGATTACTGGCGCGACGTTCGCGACGGGGTGATCGAGGATCCGACGACGCTGGCCGTCCTGTACGAATGGCCGCGCGCGATGATCGACGCCGAGGCCTACCTGGACCCGGCGAACTTCTACGTCACCAACCCGAACCTTGGTCGATCGGTGAGCGCCGAATGGTTGGCTGCCGAGCTGTTGAAGGAGCAGCGTGGCGACGGCGAGGGCGTGCAGATCTTCCTGGCCAAGCATCTCAACGTCGAGATCGGGCTGCGCCTGCGCCGCGATCGATGGCGCGGCGCGGACTATTGGGAGGCTGCGGCCGATCGCACGCTCACGCTCGAAACGCTGCTCGAGCGGTGTGAAGTGGCAGTGGTCGGTATCGATGGTGGGGGCCTTGATGACCTCTACGGTCTGTGCGTCGCCGGGCGCGAGCGGGGTGCCGGGCGATGGCTTTACTGGTGCAAGGCCTGGGCGTGGCCTGACGTCCTCGATCGCCGGAAGCAGATCGCTTCGGCGCTCCGCGATTTCATGGCGGACGGTGACCTGGTGCTGTGCGCGGAGGATCCGCCGCAGGGCGACGGACTGGATGCGTTCGAGATGCCGCAGGACATTCGCGAAATCGTCGCGATCGTCGAGCGGGTCAAAGAGAGCGGGCTGATGCCCGAAAAGGGCGCGGTGGGGCTCGACCCGCAGGGCGTCAGCGCCCTGGTCGACGCGTTGGCCAATATCGGTCTTGTGGACCCGCAGGTCGTCGCTGTCGGGCAGGGATTTCGGCTGATGTCGGCGGTGGTCGGCCTCGCGCGCAAACTCAAGTTCGGGCTCGCGTCCCATCAGGGCTCGCGAATGATGGCGTGGTGCGTGAGCAACGCCAAGGAAGAGCAAGGCAGGCAGACGGTGATGATCACGAAGAATGTCGCGGGCGCGGCCAAGATCGACCCGTTCATTGCCGCACTCAACGCGACCAAGCTGCTGGAGGCGAATCCGGTGGCCGAGGCGGGCGGCACGCCCGAGGTGGTGTTCCTGTGAGCCTGCGCCAATCGCTGGCGCGCTGGATAGGCGGCGACCAGCCCGAACCGGCTGCGCCGCAGAACGCCGCCGACATCCCGCTGCCGGCGATCCGGCGCGGTTCGGAGATGTTCGAGGTGTTCACCGGGCAGCCGCCGATTGCCAACCTGCCGGTGGTGACGCCGAACAGCGCGCTGACGGTTTCGGCGATCTGGGCCTGCGTTTCGCTGATCGCGGGTGCAATTTCGACCCTGCCGATGCACCTCTATGATCGTACGTCCGACGGCGAGCGGACGATGCGCGAGGACGACCCGCTTTGGTGGGTGCTGAACGAGGAATTCTGTCCGCGGTGGGTGGCTTCGGCGGGGTGGGAATGGCTGGTGCTCTCGCGGTTGTTCCACGGCGACGGATTCGCCGAGATCAAGCGCAAGGGCGCGGCGGTAGCAGGGCTGGTGCCGCTGCACCCGGAGCGAGTGACGCCGGTCCCGTGGACGGACGGAACGCGGCTTGCCTATATCGTCTATCCTGAACCCGGCGTCGGGCCGCAGGATGTCCGGGTGCTGGATCAGGACGACGTGTTGCATGTGCCGGGCTTGGGCTTCGATGGCACGCGTTCGCTGTCGCCGCTGCGCCACGCATTGCAGATGACGGGTGCCGTGGCGTTGGCCGCGCAGTCCTATTCGGCGCAGTATTTCGCCAACAATGCCCGGCCCGATTACGCGCTGCAGACGGATACGACGTTGAAAACCGAGCAGGTGGAAAACATCCGCGGGCAGATCGAGGAGAAGCACAGCGCGGCGCGCGGCATGGGATCGAAGCCCATGCTGCTGCACGGTGGCCTGAAGATTCAGCCGATCCAGCTGCCGCAAAAGGATCTGGAGGGCATCGCGACCCGCCAGTTCCAGATTGAGGAAGTGGCGCGCATCTACGGCGTGCCGCCCTTCATGATCGGCCACAACGAAAAGACCACGTCCTGGGGATCGGGCGTCGCGGAAATGGGCACGGCGTTCGTCCGGTACGTGCTGCGCAGCCACCTCAACGCATTCCAGAACGAGATCAACCGCAAGTTCTTCCGGACGGCGCGGCGAGTGGCGGAATTCGACACGTTCGAGCTGGAGCGCGCGGACCTGAAAACGCTGTTCGATACCTTCCGCGCCGCGCTCGGCCGCGCCGGTGAACCCGGCTTCATGGACGTGAACGAGGTGCGGCGGCTGATCAACCTTCCGCGCCGCGAGGGCGGCGACACGCTGAACCAAGGATCATCGTCCAATGCGCAACCGGCTGCTTAACCTGTATCGCGCCAATGGGCGCAAAAACGCGTCGATCCGCGCCGACGGCAATACGATCTACCTTTACGACGTCATTGCCGGGTCGGAGGCAGATGCGCAGTGGTGGGGCGGCGTCTCGGCCGAGGGGCTGGCGCGCGCGCTGGCGGGCATGACCGGCCCGGTCAGCCTTCGGATCGACAGCCCAGGCGGCGACGTGTTCGGCGGTCGGGCAATGGCGCAGGCGATCCGCGAATATGCCGATGGGGTGACGGTCCACATCGACGGCCTGGCCGCCAGTGCTGCCAGCTATGTCGCGATCGCCGGCAAAAGCGTCATCGCCGCACCCGGCAGCTTCGTAATGATCCACAAGGCGTGGACGTTGGCTATCGGCAACGCAGACGATCTCCGCGCCGGCGCAACGCTGCTCGAAAAGATCGATGGGACGATCGCCGAGAGCTATGCGGCCAAGGCGGGAGATGCCGGTGCCGCGACCGACTGGGCGGCGCTGATGGCTGCAGAGACCTGGCTCACGGCAGCCGAGGCGGCAGCGCTGGGCCTTGTCGACCAGGTGCTGACCGAGGCGTCGGCGCCTGCCGACCGGGCACGCAGCTGGGATCTGTCGGCCTATGCTGCCGCGCCCGCGCTGCCCGAGCCGGGCCCGGCCGATCAACCGACTGTTCCCGAGGCTCGAACCGAGACGGCGACAGACAACGAAATTGAAGCACGTCGCCGCCGTCTGGCGGTCGACCTGCTCAACCGCACTGCCTGAGCGCGCCGCGCGCAGTCAGAGACCAGGCCGCCGCTGGCGGCCTTTTTCATTTGGAGACTGAAATGAGCATTCAGGCGCTTCGTGAGCAGCGCGTGGCCAAGGCGCGCGAAATGAAGGACTTGGTCGACAAGAAGGACTGGAACAGCGAACGCGATCAGCCCGTCTATGACCAGCTCCTGGCCGAGATCGAGGAGATCGACGGCAAGATCGAGCGGCACCGGAAGGCGAACGAGATCGCTGCCAGCGCCGCGCTCGACGGATCGGTGCTGCTCGCAGCCGAGCGCATCGGCCGCGACCAGCGCTCGGCGGCATCTTCGCTGTTCGCGAAATGGCTGCGCAACGGCGACAAGGGGCTCACGGCCGAGGAGTGGGCCAACCACCTCGCTGCGGTGAAGAACACGATGTCCACCACGACCGGGGCCGAGGGTGGGTTCACCGTCGCCACTGAAGTCGCGACGACCGTGCTCGACGCGCTGAAGGCGTATGGCGGCATGCGCGCGATCGCGGAAGTGATCCGCACCGCGAGCGGCAACCCCATGTCGTTCCCGACGTCGGACGGCACCGCCGAAGAAGGTGAGATCGTCGATCAGAACGCCAGCGCCAGCGATGCCGACGTATCGTTCGGAACGCTGCCGCTGCCGGTTTACAAGTACAGCTCGAAGGTGGTCACGGTGCCGATCGAGCTGCTGATGGACTCCACCGTCGATATCGAGGCATTCGTCCGGTCGCGCCTGGTGACCCGCCTCGGCCGGGTTACCAATCGGCATTTCACGGTGGGCACCGGGGTTAATCAGCCCATGGGTGTCATCACGGCTGCGCCTGTCGGCAAGGTCGCGGCCACTGGGCAGACGACGACCGTGACCTATGATGATCTCGTCGATCTGGAACACAGCGTGGACCCGGCCTATCGCGAGACGGGCAATTGCCGTTTCCAGATGCACGACCAGTCGATGAAGATCGTCAAGAAGATCAAGGACACGGCGGGCCGCCCGATTTTCCTGCCGGCCTATGATGTCGCCGGCAAGGGTTCGGTCGATTCGATCCTCGGCTACCCGGTCGCGATCAACCAGCACATGGCACAGATGGCGGCATCCGCGACCTCGATCGCGTTCGGCGACTTCTCGAAATACGTCATCCGCGACGTGCTGGACATCGTGCTCCAGCGCTTCACCGACAGTGCCTATGCCAAAAAGGGTCAGGTCGGATTCCTCGCGTGGATGCGCTCCGGCGGCAACCTCGTCGACGTGGGCGGCGCCGTGAAAACCTATCGAAACAGCGCCACCTGACCGCCGGCAGCGCGCGTCCCTATGGACGCGGCCACGTCACCCTGCATCTGAAGCGAAGGATACCGAAATGGCAAAGAACAGCACTTCGCCCGCGCCGGATGGCGCGGACCCGGCCGCCCTGGTGATCAAATCGGTGGCCGATACTGCGCCGCCCGCCGCCGTCGCAGAACCGCCGCCTGCGCCCGTTGACGTTGCTGTTCTTGTCGAGGTTGCTGTTCTCGTCGACCACCTCGATTACAAGGTCGATCAGGTTATCGAACTGTCGGCCGATGAAGCGGCGGTGGCCGCCGCGGCCGGCTGGGCCGATCCGGATCCAGCGGCCGTCGCCTTCGCGAAGCGCCAGCGGGCGCAGGTCTGATCGTCTCTCCCGCGGCAGGGTCTCGTCATGCTGTTCCAGATCGCGCCATCGGCTGTTCCGGCAGGCTATGGCGAGACCCTGTTGTCGCGCGCGGCGTGCAAGGCGTGGCTGCGCATCGTCAATGACAATGATCTCGACGAACTGATCGACGCGCTGCGTGACGCGGCCGTCGACGCCGTGGAGCAATATACGGGGCTGTATCTCGGCCCACGCGCGGCGACGATGCGCCTGGCGACATTCCCGGTCGGGCCGATCCGCGTCGGACGCGGGCCGGAGCCGACGATCGCGGTGCAGTCGATCGCGTATGCCGACGCGTCCGGGGAGGCTGCGGCATTGCCCGATGGCGGGTGGCGCGTGACGGCTGCCGGGGTCGAGCCGGCGCCCGGATCCAACTGGCCCGGCGGCGCCAGCGACGTTGCGATCGCGTTCTCGGCGGGGTTCCCCGCCGGGCAATGCCCGCCGACGCTGTTGACCGCGGCCAAGATGTTTCTGGCCCACCTGTTCGCCAATCCCGAGGCGGTCGTCACGCACGGCGCCGTCGGAGAGGTGCCGCTGGGGTTCCGGATGCTGTGCGATCCGCATCGCCTGATCGCGCTCTAGGGGTACAACATGACCGAGATCTCCAGCGGACGGCTGCGCGACCGGATCAAGATCTGGTCGCTCGAACAGCAGCGCAATGCCCAGGGCGGGTACGATACGACGCCGCAGCTGGTGTGGGATGGCTATGCCGAGGTGATCGGCCTGGACGGGCGCGAGGCGATGCTCGATCGCGCGCTCCAGGGTATCACGTCCTATCGCATCACGATGCGGTGGCGCCCGGGAATCGTGTCCGCGCAGCAGGTCGAACTGCCGGGGGGAACGATGCTCAACATCAAGAGCGCTGCGGACCCGACGGGGCGCCGCCAGCGGCTCGTCATCCTGGCCGACACTGAAAGCGTGCGGAGGGTCTGATGCCGACCAAGCGGAGCCGCGTGCAGGGGCTGGCCGAGGCAAATGCGCTGTTCGAATCGCTGCCCGTCGCGGCTGCGCATGAACTGGGCGATATCTTCGGAGCGCTCGGCCGTGAGATCGTGTCGCGGCAGGTGGCGCGCGCCCCGCGGGATACCGGCGCGCTGCGCGCGGCGATCACCTACCAGAATCTGATCGAGGCGCTTCGCCTGCGCGCCGGGCTGCTGGCGATCGGCGGAAAGAACGGGCCGTGGTATGGCCGGGTGATCGAATTCGGGCGTCGCGCCCAGACCGTGATCGTCAAGCGTCGCCGGCGCGGCGCGCGCAGCAGGCGCGCCGCCCAGATCGCGGCAACGTACAAGTTGCGGGTTCGGGCTGCCGACGAGCGCGTGTTCATTCGCATCAACGACGAGGCGGCGGCGCTTGCCGAGCCTCGTCTCGCCGAATTCTGGGCGCGGACCCTCGCGCGGGCGGAGGCCGGCGGATGACCGAACCGATGGACCTGATGCAGGCGTCGCAGGACGCGGCCTTTGGATGGCTGCTGCCGATCGAGGATGACACCGCGCTCGCCGCCGTGGTCGGCGGGGCGGTCCAGGTGTTCCAGCACGTTCCCGAAAACACACAGCCGCCGTTCGTGGTGATCGGTGAAATCGAGGAGCAGACCGAGAGCGACGACGTCCAGCTGTCGCGGATCATGGTCGAGGTCCACTCGGTCTATCGCGGGCCATCGCGCGCGCGGCTGCTGTCGATCATGCACCGCGTCCATGTGGCGATGACGAGCGGCGGCATCGTGATCGACGGGGTCATTATCGGCAAGCCGCGTCTCCTCAGCGGCGTGGCCAGCGACGCGGCGTCGGACGGCGTGACCTATGCCGGATTGCAGACATTCGAACTGTTGGCGGAACCGGCGGACTGAGCCGGCTAGATCAGGAGACAGAAAATGGCGACCGAACGGGGTACGGATACCCGACTGTATATCAAGAGCGGCGGCGCGACCTTCGTAAAGGTCGGCGGCGAAACCAAATTCACCTTCAAGCGGTCTCGTCCCGAGGAGGACACGTCGGACAAGGACGGTGGAAAATCGCAGTACGGGCAGGCGAAGATCTCGATCTCGATTTCGGGCAACACCAAGCTTCCCGACGCGGGGCTGACCGCGCTGGAAGCGGCGAGCCACGACGGCGCCGCGCCCGTCGAGATCCAGCTCAAGCACGGCGACACGATCCGATTCCATTGCCTTGTGTCGATCGGCAACTATCAGGGTGACTATCCGATCGGTACCGCCACCTGGCAGGCGGACATGACCAATGCCGATACGCCGATCGTCGACAACCTGCTGTCGACCGCCGCGGCGGGCGCCTGATCCGATGGCGCGCGCGAACGCGCCCCGGGCGGGGCGGAAGGCGAACGAGGCACGCGGCGAGCATGAAATCACGCTCGCCGGCGTCCGCTATTTGCTGCGGCCGGCGCATGAGGCATCGGTCGCGATCGAGGACGAACTGGGCGTCTCGCTCACTGCGCTGTATCGCCGGGCGGCGCTGGGTGACCTCACCTATCGTCAGATGGGCGTGATCGTCGCCGAATATGTCCGGGCAGGTGCGGAGACCGAGCTGCAGCGCGCCGTCGGCGCCGAGCGGATCAGTGAGCTGATCTATGAGACCGGGGTTGCGGGTGTGCTCGCCACGATCATGCTCGTGCTGGGCGAGGCGATCACCGGCGGGCGAACCGCCACGGGGGAGCCGAAGGCGGCAGCGGGGACGGGCGCGACCGCTACCGCCGGTTGATGGGCGTCGCCCAGGACGCGTTCGGGTGGAGCGCAGAACAGTTCTGGCGCTCCACCCCGCACGAATTCTGGGCGATGGTCGAGGCCCGTCGCGAGGCCAACAAGCGAACATAAGGATCAACGATGGCGGCGACGACGCGGCGCGACCTGTTTCTGCAGGTCTCGGCGAACATTGATCCCCTGCGCGCCGCGTCGCAGGCCGGGCGCACGGTGCTCAATGAACTGGGCACCAGCGCCGTCGCCACGGTCGAGGAGATCGAACGGGCGTTCGAGACGATGGCGGCGGGGCGGACGCAGGACGCAGCGAAGTTGCTGGAGCGCAATTTTCAGGCGTCGTTCCGGACGATTCAGGAGACGGCGCGGCAGATGACGATCGCGCCCGATCAGGGGGCGGCGCTGGCGATCGTCAACACCGGCGCGGCTCGCGAAGCGGTCCGGGCGGCGGAGGACCGCGCGGCATCGTTACGCATGGTCGCCGCGGCCGCGCAGCGCGCCGCCACGTCCGAGGGGGAGAATGCCGTTGCGCTGCGCGCCTATGCCACGGCGGCGGCCGCGGCGGTGGTGGCTGAGGAGCAAAACGTCGAGCAGTTGCGCGCGCAGGCTCTGGCGCTTGAACAGGTCGAGCGCGAACTCGCCGCATCGGGCGCGCGCATGTCGCAGTCGACCGAGGTCAGCGGGCGTTTCCGCGCGGGCATGCAGCAATTGTCGTTCAACATCAACGACGTGGTGACGGGGCTCGCGACATCGCAGCCGGTCATGATGATCTTCGCGCAGCAGGGATCGCAGATCGTCCAGGCGATCCAGCTCATGAACAATCAGACCGAGGGTTTCCTTGGATTCCTCTCCGGTCCCTATGGCCAGTTGATGACCGCGGCGACTCTGGCGACCGTCATTTTCGGCGCCGAACTGCTCAAGTCCGCGAATGCGATCGAGAACGAAGTCGACAAGCTGAAAAAGGACGCGGTCGAGACCGAGAATACGCGCCGCGCGAAGGAGCTGTTCCGACGTACAACGGAGGGGCTGACCCAGGCCATCCGCGAACAGCAGGAACAGCTCGACAAGTCGATCGCGTCGACGCGGAACGCGGCGGACGCTGCCTATGAGCTGGCGCGGGCCAATCTGGCGGCGGCGAAGGCCAAGCAGGCGGAAACCGAACAGGAACTGATCAACGCGCGTGCCAAGCTGGAGATCGACAAGCAGCGATCGCAGCAGACCGGGCCGCGCGGCGACGTGGCGGCGCTGGGCGCCGATGCCAGCCAGCAGCGCGTGCTCCAGCTCGAGCAGCAGCTCTCTACGCTGCAATCCGCGGTCGATACGGCGAACTCGAACCTCGAAAAGGCGCAGACGCAGGTTGCCGACGAGGCGTCGAAGCGGCTCGCCGACCCGATGGAGCGGATCCGCGCGCGCTATGAACGCCTGCGCCGCGAGGCAACGGCGCAGGCGCTGGCCGACCACAAGACGGGGGACGATCTGGCCAAGCGTCTCGCCGCGCTGCGGACACAGGAGCAGAACGCGATCGAGGCCGAGCAGCGCAAGCAGGCACAGGCGAAGTCGGCCCAGTCGCAGAACCGGCAGTTCGGGCGCGACAATGTCTCTGTCGACGAGGCGCGGCGGATCGTCGAGGGAATCGGCGGGCGGGTGACGAGCGGCACGCGCTCCTATGCAGAGCAGAAGCGGCTGTATGACCAGTGGGTCGCCGAGGGGCGGCCCGCCGACAACCCGGTCGCGAAGCCAGGCACCAGCGCCCACGAGCGGTCGAACGCACTCGACATCGCAATGGGCAAGGGCATCTCGATCGCGTCGATCCGCAAGGCGTTCGAGGATGAGGGGATAAAGCTCACCAAAGCGATCGTCGAGCGCGGCCATTATCATGTCGAATGGGGTAAGCGCGGCCCATCGCAGGAAACGGTGGAGCGGCGGGAGGATGCCGCCGAACAAAAGCGGCGCAACGCCGAGGCGGAGTATGGCAACATGCTTGCGCGGGCGCTGGAGGACCGAACGCGACTGGAGCGCGACCGCGTGTTGACCGTCGCAGAGGCGGCCCAGCTCGACATGGATGCGGTCAATATCGAGCGCGACCGGCAGCGGGCCGCGGCGCAGAAGGGCGTCGCCGACAAGAAGTGGACTCAGGCGCAGGCCGATGCGCTCGCCTCGATCTACGACCAGAATGCGGAACTGCGCGTGCAGGCGATCGTCCGCCGCAAAATCTCGGCGCAGCTCGACGAGCAGTTGCAGGCGTTGCAGGTCCGCTCCGGCGGCCGTCTCGACATGCTCAATCTCCAGCTGGCTGCGGCGGCGAGCCAGCGCGATCGGCGCGACATCGCCCGCCAGATCCTCGACGAGCAGACGCGCGTCGCGCTCGCGCGGCAGGATCGCGTGATCAACGACCCGACGAGCACGACGCAGCAGGTCGAGAATGCGCGCGCGGAAAGCGCGAACATCAACGGCGCCTATGGGCTGCGCCGTGCCGAGATCAATCGTCAATATGCCGACCCGATGGATCAGTATCGCGAGCGGTTGCGCGCGGCGGTCGGCGATACCGACGAGGCGCTGAAACAGGTTCAGGCGAACGGGTTGCAGTCGCTGGAGGACGGGTTGCTGGGGATCATCAGCGGCACCGAAACTGTGGCCGGCGCCTTCAAGAAGATGGCAACCAGCATCATCGCCGATCTTGCGCGCATCGCGATCGAGAAGATGATCCTGTCGGCCATCGGGATGCCGACATTTTCGACCGGGGGTGCGCCGGCGCCGATCCCGGGTTTCGCGGACGGGGGCATTCCAGGTTTCGCGGCCGGGGGCACGCGCGGCGCAAGCGGCCTGCTCAGCGGCCCCGGTACGGGGACGTCGGACAGCATCCTGGCGATCGTCGCGGGCCGAGGCCTGATCCGCGTGTCGAACGGCGAATCGATCGTCAATGCCGAAGCGACGCGGCGTCATTGGCCGCTGATCCAGGCGCTCAACGAGGGGCGGATCCCCGGCTTTGCCGCGGGCGGGCTGCCCGATCCCGCGGCGATCGCCTATCCGCGGCTGCCGACGCTGGGCGAGTTGCGGATGCCGGGCGCGGGCGGTGGCGCGCCGCAGGTATTCGACCTGCGCGGCGCCGTCGTGACCGAGCAGCTGCTCGAACAGATCAACGCGCGCATCGCGCAGGGGACGGCGCTGGCCGTGATGGCCGGTTCGGCGCACGCGCAGCAGGAACTGGACGACCGCAGTTATCAGAGGATCCCGTAAGCATGGCGATCACCGGCCCGATCCTGTTGCCCGGCACTCCGGCACTACGGACGGACAGCCCCACCATGCTCGACTGGGGCGGCGCGATCTCGCCCCCGCTCGGCGGTCCGACCCAGACGATCCTGCGGCTGGGCACGCGGCACGCGCTCGAGTTCGAGCTGCCGCGCATGCGGACCGAGCCGAACGGGCGCATCTGGTCGGCAAAACTGCGGCTCGCGAAGCTGTATGGCGCGCTGTTGCCGTTCGGGCAGGACGGGCTCGCGATCGGCATGCCGGGGGCGCCGGTCGCAGAGGGCGGCGGTCAGTCGGGGTCGACGCTGGCGCTGCGCGGATTCACGGCCGGTTATACGGTGGCGGTAGGGCAGGCTTTCAGCCTGGTCCACAACGGACGGCGCTATCTGCATTTCGCGGCCGAACAGGCCGTCGCGAATGCAAGCGGTCGGCTGTCGCTGTCGATCCTGCCGATGCTCCGGGTGATCGTCGATGACGGCGACGGCTGCGAATTCGCACGGCCGATGATCCAGGGGGCGTTGAGCGGCAACAGCGTCAAGTGGACGCGGATGACCTCGCCGTTCTGTGATTTCGGGTCGATCACGATCACCGAAGAGGAGTGAGATGGCCGAGCTTTCGCCAGCCCTTGCCGCGGCACTCCGCGGCGAGCGACCGCTCCTGTTCGGCGCGGTCGAGATCGCATTGCCCGATTATACGATCCGGCTGCTCGACGGCGCCGGCGAGGTGATGATCGGCGCGGGCGCGGCGGCGCGGAAGTTCAGCGGTCGCGATCCGGTCTACGGGGTGCTCGACAGCATCAAGGGGCTGTCGAGCGCGATCGGCGACCAGGCGCCCACGGTGACGTTGGGCCTGATCCCCAGCGCGACCGCCGCGCTCGCCCGGCTGCTTGACCCTGCCGTGCAGGGGGCGGCGGTGACCATCATGGTCGGCGTGCTCGATATCGGCACGGGCCGTCCGGTCGCCGATCCCTATGTCGTGTTCTCGGGCGAGCTCGACGTGCCGACGGTCAAATGGGGCGCGAACGATCGCCGGTTGGAATATCGCGCGACGAGCATCGCCGAGCGGCTGTTCCAGGTGGAGGAGGGCAAGCGGCTCAGCGACACCTTCCACCAGCATATTTGGCCGGGGGAGCTCGGCCTCGCATTCGTCACCGGCGTCGAGGCCAATGTCCCATGGGGGCAGAAGGTCGACAACTCGGCAGTGACGATCCGAACCAACGATCCATCAATCGGACCATCGACATGGCAGAAGACGTAACGCATCCGTTGCTCGTGCGCCGCGATGCGGCGCAGGCGACCATGGACGCTTTCTCCGGGCATCCGTTCGCCTGGGGCAAATATGACTGTGGGCGGATGCTCGCCGCGCATCTGCGCGCCATGGGGCACCTGGTCGGTCTGCACCGGGCGGGCAGCTGGTCGACGCTGCTGGGCGCGCGGCGCGCGCTGCGGCGGCTTGGCTATGAGACGCTGTCCGATGCGCTGGATGCCCGTTTCGCGCGCATCGCGCCTGCGGCGGCGCTCGTCGGCGACGTGCTGTCGCTTCCGTCGGAGGGGCCGCTTGATGCGATCGCGATCGCGCTCGGGAACGGCCGCGCCTTCGGTTATCACGAAGATGTGCCGGGCGCGGTGGTGCTGCAGCCGGTGGCGTTCGTCGCGGCGTGGCGGGTCGAACCGTGAAGGTCATCAAGACGGCGGCATTGGTGGTCGGTGCGGTTGCGCTCGTCGCGACGGGTATCGGCCTGGCGGCGGGCGCGGCCGGGCTCGGCTCGGCGCTGGCCGGCGGCGCGATGACGATCGGTGCGGCGCTGGGCGTGTCGGCGGGCGTCGTGCAGGCGGTCATGATCGGGGGGCTGCTGATCAGCGCGATGGACATCGCCCAGTCGCTCGCGCCCAGGCCGAGCACGGGCGGATCGCAGACGAAGTGGAAGGCGGACCCTTATGCCGGGATTCCGTACGTCATGGGCCGAACGCTCGTCGCAGGGAACATCGTCTATCGCCGTGGGCACGGCAAATCGAACAAGTACGAGACGTTCGTCACCGTGTTGTCGCTGGGGCCGATCAACACGATCGAGACATCGTTCCTGAACAAGACGACGGCCTATTATGGCGGAACCGGGGCCATCATGTTCGGCGACTATCGCAACCAGGCCTATGAGCGCACGCAACTGGGGCGGTGCCCAGAGCCCGCCGCGCTGACGCCGCCGATCGACTATCCGCCCGGATGGACGGCCGCGCATCGCCTTTCGGGGTTGGCGGCGGCGATCAACACGTTCGTCTACGATGCCAAGAGCGACAAGGGGCTGACGTCCGAACCGCAACCGGCGTGGATCGTGCAGGGGGTGCTCGTCTATGATCCGCGTCGTGACAGTACCTATCCGGGCGGCAACGGGCCGTGCCGCGCGTTCGATGAAACGACCTATGTCTACAGCGAGGATCCGCACCTCCATGCCCTGACCTGGGCGATGGGTCGTTATCAGAACGGCAAGCGCGTGGCGGGGATCGGGCTGGGCAGCGCCGCGCCGGGTGGCCCGGTGCGCGGCGTCGATGTTGCCTCGTTCGTCGAGGGGGCGAACCTCAACGATGCGCGCGGATGGCGCATCGGCGGGCAGGTTTATACGCGACCCGATACGCCGTGGAATTCGCTGAAGGCGATGCTGCAGGCGGGCGGCGCGGTGCCGGTGCTGATCGGCGGCGTGATCACCGCGATCAACCGCGCGCCGCGTGTCAGCCTGGCCACGATCGGCCCCGGCGATATCGCGGGCGAAATCTCGTTTTCGGGGACGCAGCCGCGTCGGTCGCGCATCAACGGGATCATCCCGTCGTATCGGTCGGAGGCGCATGACTGGGAGGTGGTGCCGGCGCAGCTCGTCCAGGTGCCCGAATATGTCGCAATCGACGGCGGCGAGCGGACGAAGGAGGTCACCTATACACTCGTGCAGCGGGTGAACCAGGCGGCGCAGCTCGCCAAGTACGACATCTGCGACGCGCGCGAGGCGGGCCCGGGTAACATCCCGCTCAAGCCCGCGTGGCTCAACTACCGCATCGGCGATTGCCTGACGTTCGCCCCCGAGCCGGGGTTGTCGATCAAGGTGCAGATCACTGGGGTCGGTCTCGATCCGCAGACCGGGGTCGTCACCTATACCGTCCGCGGCGAAACCGACGGCAAGCATGCGTTGGCCCTGGGCGAGACGGGGGCGCCGCCGCCGATCGCCTCGTTTCTTTATGACCCGGCGATTCCGGCACCGGAGGCGACGGCATGGGCGCTGGCGGGAACGGAGATCGCGGCGAACGGCCTGACCATCCCCGCGCTCGTCCTGACCGGCGGCGCCGACAACAGCAGCGCCGATGCGGTGCTGTTCGAATATCGGCCGGTCGTCGACGGGCTGGCCGACGATGCAGGATGGCTGGCCGGCGGCACCGAACCGGCGACCGTCACGCGGCGCGAGATCACCAGCGTCACGCCCGGCACGCAATATCAGGTGAGCATCCGCTATCGCGTGCGCGGCGTGCTGGGTGCGCGGCGGATCCTCGGCCCGGTCGCGGCGGGCAATTTCCAGCTCGCAACCGCCGACGAGGCGCTGCGGCGGGCGCTCGCGCTCGCCGACGACGGCAAGATCACGATCAACGAAAAGATCGTGGCGCTCATGCCGTTCGCCCAGCAGGCCCAGAACGAATGGGCGCTGTTGTCCGCGCAGGCGGCGCCGTTCGGGCTCAACGCCGGAGTGGTCGCGGCCCGCACCTCGGCGGCGGCGGCATATGCGACCTGGACCGGTTTGCGCGATGCCCTAAACCCGGCGTGGAACGACACGACCAAGGACAGTCCGGTCGACCGGACTGCCTATAACGCGGCGGTGTCGGGGCTGCGGCAGGCGCTCGACACGCTGGCGCAGGCGCTGCGGCAGGCCGCGCAGGACAACGGCGACCAGGCGCGGCAGCTGGCCGACGCGGCCAAGACGCTCGCGTCTGGCAAGGCGAGGGTGATCGCCCGATCCACGCCGCCGACCGCGGACGAGAGCGGCGAGGGTGATCTGTGGCTCGATACTGGCAACGGCAATCTGCTCTACCGCCGCGCCGCCGGCAGCGGACGGTTGGCGGTCGGCGGCAATCGCATCACGTTCGGCGGCAACGCGCTCGCGCTGCGTCCGTGGGTGCTTTCGGCCGATGATCGCATCGGCCAGTCGCTGGCGGGTATTTCGGACGCGCTCTCGCGCATTGGCGTCATTCAGAGCGACGGATGGCTGAGCGCGGGTGAAAAACCCGATATCATCCGCCAGCGCCGCGCGATCGACGCCGAGTATCCCGAGCTGCTCGCCAAGGCGCAGGGGCAGGGGCTGGCGGTCGCCAGTTATCAGACGGCCTACCAGTCGTTGACCGCCTATCTCGACGGTCTGTCGCCGGGCTACGGCGACACCACGAAGGACACGCCGATCGTCGCAGCGACATTCGCGCAGCGGTTCACTGACTATTATCTGGCGCGGGTCCAGCTCACCAACGCCAGCGCCGACCTGACTGCGGCCAACCAGGTCACCGTCACGCTCGAGCAGTCGATCGAGGTGCCGGCGGACTATACCGGCACGATCGCTGCCAACGTGCTGCCGCGGTTCGTATCGCCCGCGGTCAAGCGCGGGGGCGCGAGCATCACTACGGCAGCGACCACCACCTATGCGCTGAGCAACTTCACTGGCGGTTGTACCGCCGCCAACATGGTGGTCGACAACACTGCCGGATCGGCGACCAAGGGACAGGTGTCGTTGCTGGCGGGCTGGTCGGCATCGGGCGCGGCCGATCTGAGCATCTTCAACAACAACGTGCTCGTCGGCACCTGGCGCATCACCGCGACCAAGAAACTCGCGCAGCCTCCCACGGGCGGGGGCACCGGGTCGAGTGCCTATGGCAAGTCGGGCTCATTCTCCCTCGCGGGGAAATCGGTAGGCGCGGCGACCTATGTTGAGGTGGCCAAGATCGCCAATCTCGCCAAGGCGGCTGGAGAGACGATCCGCGCCTATTTCTCCGCGAGCTATGATCTCACCCTCGATGCTGGGGCGAGCGGCACCCGGTTCATGCTGGCGAAATGGCAATACGCACCGTCCGGGACCGCGACATGGATCGATTTCGGCGCAGGGGTGAGCGGTACGAATGCGGGCAACATCCGGCACACCACCAACAACACCGGGCCGGGCAAGCCGTACTATGAGGTGCCAATCTTCGGCGATGACGACCTCATCTGGGAGATCTACCCGGGGGCCGTCACCTGCAACCAGACGGCCACGCCGCCCGACGGAAACTATGACGTGCGCCTCGTCGCATGTATCTCGCAGACGACGTCCAACGCCACGCTGACGATCAGCGACGGCCCCGGCAGCGTGGCGATCGGCGCATGAGCTGGTGGCTGATCGAGCTGGCGGACGGCAGCCTGCACCAGGTCGCCGATGCGCCCGGCACCATGGGCAACCCGGCGGGCGAGCGCTCGGCCGAGATCCCGCGCCCGTTCGACCCTCGCGTCGAGGCGTGGGATTGGGAGGCGGGCGCGATCGTCCCGCTGCTCGACGCGTGGCGCGCGCGTCTGCTCGCCCAGGTCGATGCGGAGCGCGTCGCGCGCCTGGCACCGCAGCTCTCGGCCGGCGAGCCGATCCAGTACGTCTACAGCGCCAAAGCAGCCGAGGCATACAACTACAGCACGATGTCGGCCGCGCAGGTGCCGACGATGTCGCCCGAGCAGCTCAGGGATACCTTTCCCTGGCTGTCGGCCGAGGCCGGGCAGTTAGGGATCACCCTCGCCGAACAGGTCGCGCGTGTCGCCGCGGCACGCGCGGCGGCCGATGTGCGGATGCAGCGCATCGAGGCGCAGGCGCAGGCCGCGAAATCGGAGATCCGGGCGGCCGAAAACCTCGAACAGATGCAGGCCGCCGCGGCGGTCGAATGGGAGATTGATTGATGGCGGACACTGAGTTTTCCGCGCTGCCGCCGACGTCCTCGATCGCGGCTACCGACCAGATCCTGCTCGTGCGGGGCGGCGTCGCGTATCGGTTCAGCGGGACGCTGCCGACGCTCGACGGGAGCGGGCTCACGGTCGGCACGGGCACCGTGAATACGACCGTCGGTGGCGGGATCGGCGACCTGTTGCCGCTGTTCGCGGGGCGCCTTGCTGCCGGTGCTGTGATCGCCAGAATCAGCCATCGCGTCGAGGCGACGGCGCCCTACGCGGGCGGCATCACATTCGAGGTCTACCGGGCAAATTACGGCCTCGTCGAAGGTGCTCGGCTGACGGGCGAGGGCGTATTCAGCGTGCCGCAGCTGATTGTTGCGGCGAACCGCTCAGCCAATGGCGTCGTCGCGCCGACACCGGGGCAGCTGCCGGCGGCCGCGTCGCTCTTCGTGACGAACGCAGCTCAGGCATATGGGCTGCTGTTTGGCGTCACCGGCACGAGCGGATCGACGTGGATTCAGAGCCAGCGCGTAGACGGCACCGCGACCACGTATGACCTGCTCGTGCAGCCGGCGGGGGGCAACATGCTCGTCGGCACGACGAGCGGCACCTGCCATCGGATCGCCAAGGCGGTCGCCGAGGGTAGTGCGGTCCTGGCAGTGGCCGGCGCGACTGACTGCGTCACGGTGTTCGCCGTCGCCGGGACAGGAGCCAGCGGTGCCGCCACCGCGGCCTCGATTCAGAAGCACAGCGCTACGGGGCGGTCGGTCAACGCCGCTGGGACGATCAACGTAAACGGCGCGGACTATAGCGAGTATATGGTCAAGGCGGCCGATTGCGCGCCGATCGCGGCGGGCGATGTGTGCGGCGTCACCCGTGCGGGCGAGCTGACGCGCAGCTGGGCCGATGCCCACAGCTACGTCGTTAAATCGACCGAGCCGTCGATCGTCGGCGGCGACACGTGGGCGGCGCATCTCCCAGCGCGGCCCGAGGCGCCGCCCGCGCTGCCGGCCGAACCGCAACCGCCCAAACCGCTCGCGCCGCCGCCGCCGCTGCCGCCGGCGCCCGCCAGCGACGATCCGGCGGCACTGGCGGCGCATGCAGAGGCAATCGCCGCCCGTGCCGAGGCGGTGGCGGCGGCCGAGGCGGCACATGCCGAGGCGGTCGCGGCCTATCCTGCTGCCCATGCCGAGTGGGTCGCGGCGCGGGACGCACACGCGATCGCCACTGCCGACTATGAGGCTGCGCGCGCCGCGTGGGACGCGCAGCTCGAGGCGGCGCGGCAGCGCGTCGACCGGATCGCGTTTTGCGGGCAGATCCCCGTCAACGTCTCGGCCGAGGTGCTGGCAGCGTGCGAGGCCGCGCTCTCGGCCGGGCAGCCAGCCTACCTCGTCGCGGTGCAGGATCTCGACGGCATTGGCGTCATGCTGGTTCGCGCCAGCGAGATGACGCTCGACAGCTATATGCGCCGCCTGGGCAAATTGTGGGCCGTGCGCGACGGGCGCCCGGTGATCGACGTGCAGCATGGCTGAATCAACGGGCCGCGCCGTCCCCTGGCGTGAGTGGCTGCCGGCGATCAGCACGATCTGTGCGCTGATGGGCGTGTTGATGTACGGCGGGCAGCTGATCGGAAAGATCGCGGAAATCGAGCGGCGCGTTGCCCAGCTTGAGACCAAGAGCGACGGTTCGGCCGACCTCGATCGGCGTCTGTCGCGCATCGAGGGCAAGCTGGACGTGATTGCGTCCCAGCCTGCCCCGCAGCCATCGGCGGCGAAGAAATGACCATCCTCGCCGTCGCGATGGTGCTGATCGCGGCGATCCTCGTCGCGATCGAGCCGGCGTGGCGCGATCATCACGACCGGCGCGGCTGAGCCGCACAACCCGAAAGGACACAGATGACCATCAACGACTGGCTGCGCCGCGCGCGCAGTTGGGCGGGCGGGCGCGTGCGCGCGCTGACCGCCTGTTTCGACCGGCATTTCGTCTCCGGCTGGCGCCATGCCTGGCGCTGGGCGTCGGTGCGCCTGGCCGTGCTGGCGGGCGGGATCGCGTCCGCGCTGGCGGCGTCGCCCGACCTCGCAGTGCAGATATATGCCGCGCTCCCCGCCGAGGTGCGCGCGACCCTGCCCGTGTGGCTGGCAGTGGTCATCACGGCGGCGCCGATCGTTGCCCGGCTGTGGAGGTCGCCCCGTGGCTGAGCCTGATCGCGCGCCGCGGCGGCGAACGCTTGCGAGCATCATCGGGGCGGGCGCCGCCGCCCTCGTCCTCACACTGATCCCGCTCGAAGAGAGCGGGCGCACCGTCAAGGTCGCGATTGACCCGGTCACGACCGAGGCGAGCATCACGCATCTGAGCGGGCCGCAATATCTGCGCGTCTACAAGGATATCGTGGGGGTCGCGACCGCGTGCGACGGGCTGACGCGCGGCATGCGGATGGGCATGACGTTCAGCCCGGCGCATTGCGACCGGCTGCTCGAAACCGAACTGGTGGCAACCGCGACGGCGATCCGGTCCTGTTCGCCCGGGTTGTTCGATGGCCGGCACGACGGGCCGCTCGCCGCGTCGATCCTGCTCGCGCACAATATCGGCGCGCCGGGGTTCTGCGGGTCGACCGCGAACCGGCTGTTCATGGCGGGGAAGGTGCGCGAGGGATGCGACGCGTTTCTCGCCTGGGACAAGTTCACGCGGAACGGTCGGAAAGAACGGCTGAAGGCGCTCGCCGACCGCCGGCAGCGCGAGCGGGCACTGTGCCTGCGCGGGGCGGTCCGATGATCCCCGTCGCCTGGCTGCGCGACCATTGGCGCGGCCTCGCCCTCGCCGCGCTGCTCGCCGTACTGGCGGGGGGCTGGACGCTTGCCGCCAGCGATGCCCGCCACTGGCGGCTTACCGCTGAAAATGCCGAGGCGCGCCGGATCGCCCAGGAGGCATCCACCCGCGCCGCGACTGAAACTGCCCGCCGCCTCGACGCCGAGCGTGCTGCCCGCGTCCATGCCGAACAAGCGGCTATTGCCGAAAGGAATCGAAATGCGCTCGAAGCTCAGCTCGCCGACGCGCGCGCTCGCACCGCTGATTATGCTCGCCGGATGCGGATCGCCACGACCGCAGCCGATCCCCGTCGTGGCGGAACAGCGGCAGTGCCCGCCGCTGCCGACGCCGCCCGCCCTGCTGACGCGGCCGCTGACGGCGCCGTCGTGGCTCGCGCCGACCTCGACCGATGCTCGGATGCCTGGGTCATCGCCCGGGGCTGGCAGGCCTGGTGGGCCGAAGTGAGCCGCGTCGAACGCTGACCTAGCGCGCGTCCCTCTGCATTCGCTCGCGCTGCTCGCGGTCGTATCGGCGGCACTCGCGTTCGGACAGTGCGTGGTGCAGCTGCTCGCCCACTCGGCGAGCGCGGGTCGCAGCGGGGAGCTTCAATCCTTTGGACGCGATCAGAAGCTCGGTGCCCACTCGCTTTTCCTGAAGGGTATAATTCACGTCGAACGAGAATTGACGACGCGAGGCGTACAGGCTGCGAATTTGCGGGGTGTCGTCATACGTGACAATCCACGGCTTAGCGATCTTCAAAACCTGCTCGGCGACCGCTGCGTGATCATCAGGCCGGTAGTGACTGCTGTAGAGGCCTGGGCCTTTCTTGTAATAGGGGGGGTCCACGAACAACATAGAACGGTCAGGTAGGTCGTTGCAGCGTTCCATGAAAGGAATGGCGTCCAAATTGGTCAAAGTAATCCGATCCGCGTAGCGCTTCACCCTCTTGATCCGTCTCACGAGGTCATCTGAATTGAAGCGGCAATCCATCTTATAATTGCCGGTCTGGTCGAGCCCTCCTATGACGCCGCCGCCCTTGATTATACCCGACCTGTTTGTTCGGTTCAGGAAGAATGTAGAAAAGCCCAACGTCAGGGGGTCGCTTGCATCCTGCCGCCGGTTAATCTCCCGTTGCCTCTCCCACTCTGGGACCGTCAGCGCAGCGGCTTCTACCATTCGAACGAAGTCGTCTGTCTCATGCAATACGCAATGCCAGAAGGCGTGAACGGCTGGGTCGAGGTCATTGATGTGGATTTCAGCGACGAAGCCGCCATACAGCAGCGACAATGCCAAGCCGCAGCCGCCCGCATAGGGTTCGGCATAGTGTCCTCGGTCCAAGCGATTGAGCCGCAGGATGTCTGCCGTGAGATCCAGCAGGCACCCTTTGCCACCCGGATATCGCAGCGGAGAAACCGCTTTCGTCATCGCTCGCCCACCCGTTCGCGCCATGGAAGGTGCTTCCATAGCGAGCCCATTCATGTTCGGCCAGACCTTACGATTTTCCTGCGATTGCCTTCTCGATGCATTTCAGCAGCACGTCCTTCAGCGCGATCATATCGTTGTTGAGCTGGTCGCCGTTCAGCGTGAGCGCGACTGGGTGATGCTTGGTGATATTGCCGTATTCCGAGATTCGTTGAAGCGCGCTTCTCAGCGCCCGGGTGTCCCCTGATACTCCAAGCTCGTTGTTGATCCGCTGCCTACTCAAGAAATCGTAAAAGCTGGTGTTGTCGGCTCGGCCGACGCAGGCTGTTAGGGACTCGAACAATGCCCACGCACCGATGCAAACGAGCGGCGTGTGATCTTCCAGCGTCACCGACGTGATCGAATAATAGAGGCTCTGAAGCTTTCCGTTTCCATAGTCCTTAAGAGCTGCAGCGATTTCGCCGTCGTGCTCGATTGTCAAAGCGTGCTTCGGCTTCTTGGGCTTCTTGCTCGGCGAGCGCTTGACTGGCTGGGTTGCCGCGAGGGGCTCGGAGGGGACGCGATCATTCGAGACGCCCTCGGTTGAACTCAAGGCCCGCGCGTAGTCTTGAATACTGTCCTTGTTCATACGCGAGGTCACAGCTTTGCCGTCCACGAGATCGGTGACGAACCGTTTCACTAGAGAGTCGAAATCGGCCTTTGGACGCGTCCGGTTAAGCTCTTCATCGTTATTGGTGTCCAACCCGAGGTTTTCGCGAAAGATTGGATTGGACAAGAAGCGCTGCGCGGTAGTGAGCTTCCCCTCTCTCTGCTCCCTGGTGAGCATTCCCTGCGATTCAGCATAATCGAGCAGCATCTGAGCGACGCGGTTCTTGTTGCCGCCCCAAAAGCGCTGCTTCTGTTCGGGGTTCCAGCTTCGCCGGCCGATACCGCCTTGTGGACCGCTGTGTACTCGATCGAGCCAAATGCGAACGTCTTCGAGAGAAGCGAAGGCCGCGGCAGGTACGGCTGAGATTGGGCTCCACCCATCCGCCAGCTTCTCAAATGACTTCCGAATAGCGGACGGGGCGAGGTCTGGATCGTTCAGAAGCTTAAGCGCGCAAATCCGTCGATTGCCCTCAGCTACGAGGTATGTGCCACCGCCTTTCCCGCCGCGCCGCTTCCCATCGATGGGAACCATAGCGAACCGTTCAAGCGGGCTGAGCCCGTGTTTTACGATATCGCGTGCTAGGGGAAGAACGTCTTCATCTTCGCAGAGCTTCGCGATAGCCTCTGCCTCTGACCTAACCGGCTCGTGGCGAGGGTTATCCAGTTGCAGGAAGATCTTGCTCAAGGGCACTGCGTCTAAAAAGGTGTATTCTGCCACTGTCCCCCCCAATCCTTAAGATCGAAGTGGTAACACAGGTTATCTCAACAGCAAGCAGGGGAAAATCGTCCAAGCTGTCACGCAGCTTTGTGTTTTGCGGTCGATTTCTAAGCTTTTGAAGGGAAACGGAACTTTTCGCCGGTGTTTTGCAGCGAAAGCCGCAGAAATCCTCGCTTCATGCCAGCTTGGGAAGCTTCTGCTCTACCATTGAGCTACACCCGCAAAGCGGTGGAAGGCCGAGCGGTTCAGCGAGCTGTTCCCGGCGTCGATTCGCAAGCTAGCTGGACCGGGAGCGGGCCGCTTCGTGCGACCCGCGATTCGCACTTGCTCTGCCCCCCAAACCGGTTAGACAAAATTCTCCGGCCCCAAAGGGAATTTGGGGAGAAGTTGGGGAGGGTGGACAAGCTAAGTGTTTGTAAAAGCCCGCTTGCCGTTTTCCTGCCGGGCCCACCAGCATCGAGGACTTGTCGCCGGCGCCGCGAGCGCCTAGGGGCCCGAGTTGTCGGGGAGTAGCGCAGTCTGGTAGCGCATCTGGTTTGGGACCAGAGGGTCGCAGGTTCGAATCCTGTCTCCCCGACCATTTTTCCCAAGCACTTAGCCGGATAGCCTTTGGCGCGGTTTACGCGCGGTTTACGGCATGGCGCGGATCGAGGGGGGCTGCAAGCCGCTCATTTCCCCTCGTGTTCCAGCCTCTCAATCATGACCCGACCGTCAAACGCCTGTTCCTTCGCCGCTGTGGCGGCTGCCGCGCGCCTGGTGCTTCGGCGCGAGCCGGAGGCGAGCGGGGTGGGATGGAGCGGCGCGTCCCGGTGTGGGCCGGCGTTTGCCCTGAAAACGATCCGCGCCGCGCTCCCGGGGGTGGGAGGCGGCGCGGCGGGTCGTTGTTGGGCGAGGGGGATCAGCCGGTGCGGTGGGCGGGTTCGCGGATCATGCGGATCAGCAGCCAGGTGATGCCGCGATAATTGGCGCCGTGATAGGCCGAGCGCGCGCCGAGCGTCGTCGACAGGCGGCGATGCGCCTCTTCGAGCGCGTGATAGGGCATGTTCGGCAGCAGGTGGTGGAGCGCGTGATAGCGCAGCCCCACCGGCGCCCACAGCAGCGGCAGGATGCCCGGCGGGGGCACGTTGACCGAATCGAGATACTGGGCGGTGATCGTCATCGTCTCGCCCTCGCTCTCCCACACATGCGCGACGAGCGTGCGTACCTGGTTGAGCAGCGCGACGCCCGACAGCGTGCCGAGATAGAAGAGATAGGCGCGCAGCGGCACCGTGCCCGCGACGGTGAGCGCGAACAGCCCGATCGTCCACACGCTCGTCGCGACTTCCTGGACCAGCCAGTCGCGGCGGAAGCTGCCGGTCGGCGCCGGACGCTTGAACTCCATGTTGATTTCGAGCGCCGAGCAGCTTTCGACCACGAAACGGCGCAGCGGCGGGATGACGAACGAAAGCGGCCCGAGCACGCCGAAGCGCAGCAGCAGCGCCACCGGCGCGAGGACCGAGATGAGCAGGAACACCGGCAGCGACCACGGGCTCATCCGCGCGAGCGCGAGATATTCCGGATCCTCGGGCGTGCCGTATTTGGTGCGCAGATGGTGGACGTTGTGGACGCCTTCATAAAGGAAGGACGGCACCATCATCGGGATGCCGAGCACGAGGTTCCACGCGATGCGGAACCCCGGCAGCGCGCCGCTGCGCAGATGCGTCAGTTCGTGGATGAACAGCGCGGCGCGATAGAGCGCGAGGATCGCGACGACGACCGCCGCCGCAGTGACGAGCGGATGGACGCCGGCGATCGCGAGCGCGAGCGCGCCATAGCCGAGCCCCGCCGACAGGAAGAAGTCGGGCCAGTAGAAGCGGGCGAGCGGCTTGCCGAGTTCGCGCTGGAGCGCAGCGGCGGCCTGAAGCATCGCGCGGTCTTCGCCCCGGGCGACGTCCCAGCCGCCCGTCTGAGACGCAGCGGCACCGCCGGCGCCCCCGGCGCCGATATCGATCTGCGCCTCTAGCGCCATGATCTGCCTTTCCAATTCGTTATCCTTCGCTCTTCGACCCGTAAGCTGTGGACGGCGTTGACCCTTATCAAGGGCGGATTGCGGCCGTCGGCGCGGGCGAAACCCGCCCTGTCGCCCGATCCGGGCGCCGCCGACGCCATGCCGGGCCTGCGCGCGAAGGGCAACCATCCCCCGGCCCGCGCGTTCGCACTTGCAGCAGGGGGCAGTCCGCCCCTGAACCCAGAGATCGGCAAAGACGCGGCACTTTTGTGGCAGCGATGCGCGGAGGAACGATTTGTTGGACGTGGCAGGCGCAGGCGCGGGCGAGCATCCCGGCGCCCCGCCCGAACTGGAGATCGAGACGTCGAGCCTGTTCCTGGACTTCGACGGCACGCTGGTGGAACTGGCCGACCGGCCCGACCGCGTCGCAGTCGACGCCGCGCTGTGCGCGCTCATGGCGGCGGCGGCGCGGCGGCTGGACGGGCGGCTGGCGGTGGTGAGCGGCCGCCCGGCGGACGAGATCGCGCGGCTGTTCGGCGCGAACGGCGCGCCGGCCGATTTCGTGATCGTCGGCAGTCACGGGCTGGAACTGCGCCGCCCCGGCGGGCGGATCGATGCGCCCGCGCGGCCGCCGGCGGTCGACGCGGTGCGCGCGGCGATGGTGGATTTTGCCGCGGCGCATGACGGCGTGCTGCTGGAGGACAAGCCGCTGGGGGCGGCGCTGCATTACCGCATGGTCCCCGCGATCGAGGGCGAGGCAGTGGCGCTGGCGCGCGGGCTGGCGGCGCGCCACGGGCTGCATTTCCAGCCGGGCAAGATGATGGCCGAGGTTCGCGCGACGGGCGCCGACAAGGGCGCGGCGATCGCGGCGCTGGCGGGCGAGGCGCCGTTTGCGGGCACGCGGCCGGTGTTCCTGGGCGACGACCTGACCGACGAGCCGGGCTTCGTCGCGGCGGCGGCGGCGGGCGGTTACGGCGTGCTGGTGGGGCCGGCGCGGGCAAGCGCGGCGCGATACCGGCTGGCATCGGTGGCGGCGACGCGCACCTGGCTGAACGCGGCGATGGCGGCGGCGGCATGAGCGGGCTCGACCTGTGGCCGATCGGCAATTGCCAGGTGAGCGCGCTGATCGACCGCGCGGGCCGGTTCGTGTGGGGATGCGTGCCGCGCGTCGACGGCGACCCGCTGTTCTCGGCGTTGCTGGGCGGCGAGGCGCCCGAGGGCGGCTATTGGGCGATCGAACTGGAGGACGGCGCCGCGATCGAGCAATCCTATCGCCACAATACGCCGATCCTGGTGACGCGTGCGAGCGATGCCGCGGGCAACGCGATCGAGATCATCGATTTCTGTCCCTATTTCCGCCGGCTGGGCCGTACCTATCGCCCCGTCGCGTTCGCCCGGATCGTGCGGCCGGTGCAGGGCAGCCCGCGCATTCGCGTGCGGTTGCGCCCGACCTGCGGCTGGGGCGCCGAATGTTCGCGCTGGATCGGCGGATCGAACCATCTGCGTTACCAGACCGATGCGATGACGTTGCGGCTGACCACCGATGCGCCGGTCGGCTATGTCCATGAGGAGCGCAGCTTCCGCGTCGAGCGGCCGCTGCATTTCTTCCTCGGCCCCGACGAAAGCTTTTCGGGCGACCTGGCCGAGACGCTGGGCGCGATGCTCGCCAACACCGCCGCCGAATGGCAGGAATGGGTGCGCGGGCTGGCGATCCCGCTGGAATGGCAGTCGGTCGTGATCCGTGCGGCGATCACGCTCAAGCTGTGCCAGCACGAGGAGACGGGCGCGATCGTCGCCGCGCTGACGACGTCGATCCCCGAACATGCGGGGTCGCAGCGCAACTGGGACTATCGCTATTGCTGGATCCGCGACGCCTATTACACCGTGCAGGCGCTCAACCGGCTGGGCGCGCTCGACGTGCTCGAGGGCTATCTCGGCTATCTCCGCAACATCGTCGACCAGGCGCGCGGCGGGCATATCCAGCCGCTCTATGGCGTGCTGGGCGAGGCGCGGCTGGAGGAACGGCAGGCGCCCGCGCTGGCCGGATATCGCGGCATGGGGCCGGTGCGCGTCGGCAACCAGGCCTATGAACAGGTCCAGCACGACGCCTATGGCCAGATCGTCCTTTCGAACGTGCAGGCGTTCTTTGACGAAAGGCTGTTCCGTCGCGCGACGATCGAGGATTTCGAGGCGCTGGAACGCGTGGGCGAGCGCGCCTGGGCCAACCATGACCAGCCCGATGCGGGACTGTGGGAGCTGCGCACGCGGCAGAGCGTCCACACCTATTCGTCGGCGATGTGCTGGGCGGCGTGCGACCGGCTGGCGAATGCGGCCGGGGTGCTGGGCCTCGACGCGCGGCAGCGTTTCTGGGCCGACCGCGCGGCGACGATCCGCGAGCGCATCGAGACCGCGGCATGGCGCGAGCCGACGCAGCGGCTTTCGGCGACCTTTGCCGGCGACGACCTCGACGCCAGCCTGATCCAGCTGCTCGACCTGCGCTTTCTGGCGCCCGACGATCCGCGCTTCGTCGGCACGCTGGCGGCGGTGGAGGCGGGGTTGCGACGCGGATCGCACATGCTGCGCTATGCCACCGAGGACGATTTCGGGCTGCCCGAGACGGCGTTCAACGTCTGTACCTTCTGGCTGATCGAGGCGCTGCACGCGACCGGGCGCGGCGAGGATGCGCGCGCGCTGTTCGAGGAGATGCTGACGCGCCGCACCGCCGCGGGGCTGCTTTCCGAGGATATCGACCCGGCGACGGGCGAGCTGTGGGGCAACTATCCCCAGACCTATTCGCTGGTGGGCATGATCAATTGCGCCGTGCTGCTGAGCAAACCATGGAGTTCGATCCGTTGAACCGTCTGATCGTCATTTCGAACCGTGTCGCCCAGCCCCAGGCCGCCCATTCGGGGGCACAGGGCGGGCTTGCCGTCGCGCTGGCCGCGGCATTGAGCGAATTCGGCGGCATCTGGTTCGGATGGTCGGGCGAGCAGACCGACAGCTTCACCGGGCAGGTCAACCTGCAGCGCGGCGAGGGCTATACGACCGCGACGGTGGACCTGGAGGAACAGGACATCGACGAATATTACAACGGCTATGCCAACCGGACGCTGTGGCCGCTGTTCCATTACCGCATCGACCTGGCCGAATATGAGCGCGGCTTTGCCGGGGGATATCAGCGCGTCAACGATCGCTTTGCCGACACGGTGCGGCCGCTGATCGAGGCCGACGACGCGATCTGGGTGCAGGATTACCACATGATCCCGCTGGGCGAGGCGCTGCGCCGGCGCGGTTGCGACAACCGCATCGGCTTTTTCCTGCACACGCCCTGGCCGCCGCGCCGGCTGCTCGCGACGCTGCCCGAGGCGCGCGAGCTGGTCGAGACGCTGTTCGCCTATGACGTGATCGGTTTTCACACCGAGGAATGGCTCCAGTCGTTCATCGACTTCGCGCGGCTGGAAATGGGCGCCGAGACCGGCGAGGACGGCACGATCCGCTATCGCGGCCGTGACGTGCGCGCGATCGTCTGCCCGATCGGGATCGACGCGGCCGAGTTCCAGGCGCTGGCGGACAGCGACGCGGCGCGGCAGAGCTGTGCCGCGATGCAGGCGAGCGCGGGCGGGCGGGCGATGATCGTCGGCGTCGACCGGCTCGATTATTCGAAGGGGCTCGAGGAGCGTTTCCTCGGCTATGAGCGCTTCCTGCTGGCGCATCCCGAGACGCGCAAGGAAGTGTTCCTGCTCCAGATCGCGCCGCCGTCGCGCGCGTCGGTCGAGACCTACCAGCGCATCCGCAACACGCTGGAGGGGCTGGCGGGCAGGATCAACGGCGCGCACGCCGACCTCGACTGGGTGCCGATCCGATACGTCAACCAGGGCTATCCGCGCGACGTGCTGGCGGGGGTGTATCGCGCGAGCCGGATCGGGCTGGTGACGCCGTTGCGCGACGGGATGAATCTGGTCGCCAAGGAATATGTCGCGGCGCAGGATCCCGAAGATCCGGGCGTGCTGATCCTGTCGCGCTTTGCGGGGGCGGCGGAGCAGCTGCGCGAGGCGGTGCTCGTCAATCCCTATAGCGCCGAGGAGCTGTCCGACGCGATCCTGCAGGCGCTGCGGATGCCGCGGGCGGAGCGGGTGCGGCGCTGGCGGGCGATGATGGAGAATGTCACGCGCGAGGATGTGCTGTGGTGGCGCCGCCGCTTTACCGACGCGCTGATCGGCAAGGCGCCGCCTGCGGGTGCGGCGGACGGGGCGGATGCGGCGGTGCCGACCCCCGTGCCGACCGACGCCGCGGCCTGAGCGCCGCCTGACCGTCGCCGGACGGTTGGGCCGGATACGAAAAAGGGCGCCCCGGTCGGGACGCCCCAATTCGTGTCGTCAGGCCGCGCGCCGAGGCGCGCGGCGCGGCGATCAGTGCGCGTTCGCTTCCGCGGCGTCGGCGACGTTCTGCTGCGCGTCGGCAGCGTTCTCGAGCGCGTTTTCGGCAGCCGGGGTGGTCGCGTTGTCGGCAGCCGCCTCATAGAGCGCCGCATTGGCTTCGGCGTTGTCGGCGACGTTTTCGGCGACGGTGTTCGTCTGCGAACCACCGCAAGCCGCGAGCGACATCAGGCCGGCAGCAGCAGCAACAATGAGGATCTTCTTCATTCGGGTTGCTCCCAATGGAAACTTCAAAAGGTTTCGCGCCCGGCCCGTTGCCAGTGCGAAGCTGCTGAAATAGCGCCACTGACACGAAGGTCAATCACAAAAATGCCGCACAATGGCACATTTGCCTTTTTTCCGCCCCAATTCGGGGCGGGCGACGCGGACGCCGCCGCCCCGAAGCGCATCATTCGCCGCCGCCGGGCTTGACCGGGCCGATCGCCTCGGGCGCGTTCGCGACGACCGCGAGCATCGCCGTCCACGCGGCGACATTCTGGCGAAGCTGCACCGGGTCGATCTTGTCGAGCGTGTCGTCGGGCGTGTGGTGATAGTCGAAATAGCGCAGCCCGTCCTGTGCGAGATCGACCGCCGCGACACCGGTGCGGATCGTCGGGCCGACATCGGCACCGCCGTGCGCCGGTTCGCGCGTGCGCGAGATGCCGATCGGGCCGAGCGCGGCCGCGAGCCGGTCGCCGATCGCCTCGGCCCCCGCAGGCAGCGTCGTCGAGAACTTCCACACCCGGTCGGCGCCGAAATCGGATTCGGCGGCAAGGACATGACGGTCGCCTGCATGCGCCTTTTGATAGGCATCGCCGCCGAACGCGCCGACTTCCTCGGCGCCGAACCAGACGACGCGGATCGTGCGGCGCGGCCGGCCGGCATCCATGATCCGCTTGGCCGCGGCGGTGGTGATCGCGACGCCCGCGGCATCGTCGATCGCGCCGGTGCCGAGATCCCAGCTGTCGAGATGGCCGCCGATCAGGACGATCCCCGCCGACGGATCGGTGCCGGGGACTTCGGCGACGACATTGCCCGATTCCGCCTCACCCTTGAATTCGGGCGTGACGAGCATGCGGATGCGCACGCTGCCGCGCTTGAGCAGGCGTTCGAGCTGGTCGGCATCGGGGCCGGACAGCGCGGCGGCGGCGATCGGCTTCTGGTCCTTGGCCCAGCCGGTGACGCCGGTGTGCGGGTTGCGATGATGGTCGGTGCCGATCGAGCGGATCAGCACCGCGGCCGCCCCCTTGGTCGCCGCGATGCTGGGCCCCGCACGCCGCGCGGCGCCGTAGAAGCCGTAATGCGACCCGTCCTGCGTGGCGGTCATCGCGTTGCCGATATAGACGATCTTGCCCTTCACCGCGTCGGCGGAGGCGGCGACGAGATCGGCGAAGGTGGGGAAATAGGCGATTTCGGCCTCGACCCCGCGCGGGCCGGTCGACCCCGAATAGCCGAGCGCGGCGATCGCCAGCTTTTGCGACGCCGCGCCGACGACCTCGGCCTTTTCCTCACCCCGCACCCAGAGCGGCATGCGGTAGGTTTCGATATGGACGTTGCTGAAGCCGAGTGCGGTCAGCTTCCTGACGGCCCAGGCGCGCGCGCGCGCCTCTGCCTCGGTCGCGGCGAGACGCTGCCCCACCTCGGTCGTGAGACCTTCGACGACATCCCAGGCGATCCGGTCTTCGTTGAGCGCGGCATCGCGCAGTGCGGCGGCATCATGGCCGGTCTGGGCGAAAGCGGGGAAGGAGAGGGGGAGGGCGATGGCGGCGGCGGCGGCCGCGAGCAGGAGGCGCTTGTTCATGCTGCGGATGCTAACCGTCGGCGAAACGATTGCAATGGGTTTGGCGGTGAAATTGCCATTTCGTTGCGCGACGGGCGGCGTGGCCGCCGGCGAGAGCCCACCGCGCGGCCGCGCCGTTGTGGGACATCCGGGCCGGTGCGCGCGGCAGGCCCCGGCGGGCTGCGTTGCCAAGCGGCGGCCGCATCGCTACATGCCGGGCAACCTTCCTGCATTCCGAATTTCGCAACGGAGATCCGCCACCGTGGCCGCGCAATACGCCTTCGTCATGAAGGACATGACCAAGACCTTCCCCGGCGCCCCCAAGCCGGTGCTGAACAACATCAACCTGCAATTCTATCAGGGTGCCAAGATCGGCATCGTCGGCCCGAACGGCGCCGGCAAGTCGACGCTGATGAAGATCATGGCGGGCATCGACAAGGATTTCTCGGGCGAGGCCTGGCCGGGCGAGAACATCACCGTCGGCTATCTGCCGCAGGAGCCGCAGCTCGACCCGAACAAGAACGTGCTCGAGAACGTCAAGGACGGCGCGCGCGAAGTGGCCGACATGGTCGATCGCTTCAACGCCATCTCGGCCGAGATGGGCGATCCCAAGGACGACACCGATTTCGACGCGCTGATGGAGGAGATGGGCGACCTTCAGGCCAAGATCGACGCGGTCGACGGCTGGACGCTCGACAACCAGCTCGAAGTCGCGATGGAAGCGCTGCGCTGCCCGCCGTCGGACTGGTCGGTCGAGAACCTGTCGGGCGGTGAAAAGCGCCGCATCGCGCTCACGCGGCTGCTGATCCAGAAGCCGTCGATCCTGCTGCTCGACGAGCCGACCAACCACCTCGACGCCGAGAGCGTCCGCTGGCTGGAAAACCACCTGAAGGAATATGCGGGCGCGGTGCTGATGATCACCCACGACCGCTATTTCCTCGACAATGTCGTCGGCTGGATCCTCGAGATCGACCGCGGCAAGTATTTCCCGTACGAGGGTAACTACTCGACCTATCTGGAAAAGAAGGCCAAGCGCCTCGAGCAGGAGGACCGCGAGGCCACCGGCCGCCAGAAGGCGATCAAGGACGAGCTCGAGTGGATCCGGCAGGGCGCCAAGGCCCGCCAGACCAAGTCGAAGGCCCGTATCAAGAAGTTCGAGGAACTGGTCGCCAGCCAGGAAAATCGCACGCCGGGCAAGGCCCAGATCGTCATCCAGGTGCCCGAGCGCCTGGGCGGCAAGGTGATCGAGGCCAAGAACATCTCGAAGGCCTATGGCGACAAGCTGCTGTTCGAGAACCTCTCGTTCATGCTGCCGCCGGGCGGCATCGTCGGCGTGATCGGGCCGAACGGCGCGGGCAAGTCGACGCTGTTCAAGATCATCACCGGCCAGGAAACCCCCGATTCGGGCGAGATCGAGATCGGTTCGACCGTGCGTCTCGGCTATGTCGACCAGAGCCGCGATCACCTCGACGACAGCAAGAACGTCTGGGAGGAAATCTCGGACGGGCTCGACTACATGAAGGTCAACGGCCACGACATGTCGACGCGTGCCTATGTCGGCGCGTTCAACTTCAAGGGCCAGGACCAGCAGAAGAACGTCGGCAAGCTGTCGGGCGGTGAGCGCAACCGCGTCAACATCGCCAAGATGCTGAAGCGCGGCGGCAACGTGCTGCTGCTCGACGAGCCGACCAACGACCTCGACGTCGAAACGCTGGGCGCGCTGGAAGAGGCGATCGAGAACTTCGCGGGCTGCGCCGTGGTCATCAGCCACGACCGCTTCTTCCTCGACCGTCTTGCGACGCACATCCTCGCGTTCGAAGGCAACAGCCATGTCGAATGGTTCGAGGGCAATTTCGAAGCGTATGAGGAGGACAAGCGCCGTCGTCTGGGCGACGCCGCCGATCGTCCGACCGCGCTGGCGTACAAGAAGCTGACGCGCTGATCGCCGCAAGCATCGCGGCCGGGCGCAAGCTGACGTCCGGCCGCGGGCTTGCCGATGGTGTATTGCCCATATAGAACGGCTGCATTCCCCCGTGGAGGCGCAACCGATGCTGAACCTGATGCTGATGCTCGCCCTGCAGGGCGCCCCCGCGATCGCGGATGTCGCGGTGCCGGATGGTTCGAAGCTCCGTGCGGGCAGCGCCTGCTACGCGATCGAGCGCAACGGCAAGCCGATCGGCAAGACGTGGCAGCGGGTTCGTCCCGCAATGGAGGGCGACGCGCCGGTATGGGACGTGATCGTCCACCAGCGGGTCGACGACGGTCGCTTCGACATGCGCGACCATTTCGTGCTTCGGCGCGCCGATTTGACGCCGATCCGCATGGACAGTCGCCGCAACGGCGTCGAGCATGTCCGCGTCCGGTATGACGGCGACGCCATCGAAGTGTCGCGCCCCGGACAGGAAACCAGTCGCTTCCGCTCGTCCGGCAAGCTGTGGGACGGCAACCTCTGGGGCCTTACTTTCGCCGCGCTCCCCTTGGCCGAAGGGCGCACCTACTCGGTTCCCTTCTTTCAGTACGACAAGGGAATGGGGCGGTTCGCGCTCAAGGTGGCCGGCACCGTCCAGGTGGACGGTCGCGCGGCGTGGCAAGTCGACGTCGAAGCCGGCGGGGGCGAAGGGCGGACCGTGCGCTACCTGATCGGCAAGAATCCGCCCGACGAACTCGGCACCGAGAGCCCGATGTTCGGCCAGCGTCTCGGCGGCGATTGCGGCGCGCTGATCGAGCCCTGAACCCGGGGGCAGGGCGCCGCAGTCAGGCGGTGAAGCGTTTGGTGAAGCCCTTGGGCTGCTTCTCGTCGTCGGCGGCGACGGTTTCGACCTGGGCGACCTGCGCGCGCGCCGGTCCCTCGCGACATGCGGCGACCAGCGCCTCGATCGCGTCGTCGCTGCCGGCGGCGAGGATCTCGACGCGCCCGTCGCGCAGGTTGCGTACCCATCCGGTGACCCCGCCGCGCTGCGCGGTGCGCACCACCCAGTCACGATAGCCGACGCCCTGAACCGCGCCGCTGACGAAAATTCGCTTGGTTGTCATTCTTTCCACGCTTTACCGGCCCCGCCGGGGGGCAGCCCCGGCTTTAGCATGTGCGCCGGTCCGTCGCGGACGGGCGCGATGCGGCCTGCCGCATCCTGTGCACCCTTCGGGCGATATTGTCAGGGATATTCGATCGCGACGACTTCATATTCGCGTTCGCCGCCGGGAAGCTGGACGCGGCGCAGGTCGCCGAGCCCGGCGCCGCGCAGCGCGCGTGCGATCGGGGCGTTCCAGCCGACGCGGCCGGTCGCGGCATCCGCCTCGTCATCGCCCACCAGCGTGAGTGTGCGCTGATTGTCATCCTCGTCGGCGATGGTCACGGTGGCGCCGAAGAACACGCGCGAGCGATCCTCCTGCCGCGCCGGGTCGACGACCTTGGCCGCCTTCATCCGCCGGGCGAGCCAGCCCAGCCGCCGGTCGATCTCGCGCAGCCGCTTGCGCCCATAGATATAGTCGCCGTTTTCCGAACGGTCGCCGTTGCCCGCCGCCCAGGCGATCGTCTCGACGAGCTGCGGGCGCTCGTCGGCGAACAGCCGGTCATATTCGGCCTTGAGCGCGGCATAGCCCGCCGGGGTGATATAGTTGGGACGATCCATGCGCCCTCTATAGCGGCGCCGGCGCGGGCGTCATCACCCGCGCCCGCCTGCCTAGCCCGGATTGTTCTTGCCCAGATACCAGCTGAGATTGGCCGGCCCGCGGCTGCGCGCGCGATCGGGGTTGATGAGGTCGTAGACGACCGCATTCTCGAGCACGCGCTGGACATAGTTCTTGGTCTCGAAGAACGGGATCTGTTCGACCCAGCGCAGCACGTCGCCGCCGGGCAGGCGCGGGTCGCCGAAGGCGGCGATCCATTTGTTCACGTTGCCCGGCCCGGCATTATAGGCGGCGATCGCCAGCGGGTAGCTGCCGTAGAGGCCGAACATCCGCTGGAAATAGGTCGAGCCGAGCTGGATGTTGTAATCGGTGTCGTCGGTGAGCGAGCCCGCGTCATAGTTGAGCCCCAGCCGCAGCGCCGTGTCGCGTGCCGTGCCCGGCATCAGCTGCATCAGCCCGCGCGCGCCGGCGTGGCTGACCGCGGTGCGATCGAACTGGCTTTCCTGGCGCGCGATCGCATGGATGATCGTCCAGTAATCGCGCTGCGATTCGGGCACGTGCACCGCGGGATAGCCCGCGAGCGTATAGTCGGAGAGGCCGTTCTGGCGCGCGCTGCGCCCCACCATCACGCCCAGATCGGGGCGGCCGATCGTCTGCGAAAGCTCGGCGGCGAGCGCATGGTCGCTGTCGGTCTGGGCATCCTGTGCGATCTGGCGGATGAAGAGGCTCTGCGTCGGCCGATCGCCCAGCTTGCCGAGCAACTGTGCGGCGCGCACCGTCTCGCGCGCGAAGAAGGCGGCGCGTGCCGCGGCGGCGGTGCCTGCCGTCCCGAGCTGGGGCGGGCCGGCGAGCGGACGGCCAAGGCGTTCGGTCGCGAGCTGACCATAATAGAGATCGGGAAAGCCCGCGGCGCGGCGGTAATAATCCTGCGCGAGCGCGCTGTTGCCCGCCGCTTCGGCCGCGCGACCGGCCCAATAGAGCCCCTTGGACTGCGTTTGCGGCGTCTTCGATCCGTGCGAATAGCGGTCGAACATGCCGATCGCATCGCCGGGACGGCCTAGATTGTAGAAGGCGACGGTGCCCGCGGTCCAGGTGAGCGTGGTATAGTCGTCGCGCTCGCCGAGCGGTTGCGCGGTGATGTCGGTCCCCGCCGGAAAGACATCGTCGACACGCGACGCGATGCGCCAGGCGAGCGCATATTGACCGTCGGCGATCGCGCCGCGCGCGCCCGCGAGCAGCACTTCGAGCCACGCCTCGGCATCGGCGGGCGCCGATTCGAGCGCGGGGCGGTTGGCGAGCCAGTCGCGCATCGCCGCGCTCTGGCCGGTATTGCGCAGCCAGGTGGCGCGATCGGCGATGAAGCCCGGATCGGCGCGAGCGAGCGCGAGCACGGCGCTGCCGCGGGCATCGGCATCGGCGGCGCGCGTGCGATAGGCGATGCGCGCGTCGAAGATCGGCCGCCGATCGGGCGAGACCAGCGCGAGCTGGCGCCCGGCCGCCGCCAGCGCATTCTGCCACAACAGCCGGTCCATCCGCGCGTCATGGTCGGCGGGCGTGAGCGCGGGGAGGAAGGCGGAGAGGATGCGCGATTCGTCGCGCGCGCGCAGCAGCCCCGCGCGCCAGGCGAGGCGGACCTGCGCATAGGCGCGCGGCGTATCGCCCGACGCCATCAGCGCCTCGGCCAGCCGGATGCGGCCGGCGGGGGTGCGCGGCGGAAAGCGTTCGAAGAAGCGCAGCACGAGCGCGGGCGCCCAGGTACCCGAATCGAGCACCGTCTCCGCCGCCGCGCGACGGCTGGTCTCGCCGGGCCAGCCCGGATGCGCGAGCAGGAAGTTGGCATATTCGGCAAACGGCCAGTTGTCCGACTGTTGCAGCCGCTTCCATTCGGCGACGACGCCCGAAAGCGCCATTTCCGCTCCGGTCAGCGGCGGCGGGGCAGGCGGGAGCGGCTGGACGATCGGCTGGGCAGGGCCCATCGGCACGCCCTGGCCGCCTGCGGCGGTGCCGGGGGTCGCGGGCGACATCTGCGCCTGCGTCGCCGGCGCCGAGGCGCACAGGCCCGATGCGCAAGTCGCGAGAAGCACGGATTTCGCCAGGGGTCGCAGCATGCTGGACATGATACGGAATGACGCCCTATCTGCCAGTCCGAATTGATGCACAGAGAGAGTTTTGCGGCCGATGTTTTCCGGATCGATCCCGGCGCTGGTGACGCCGTTCCGTAACGGCGTGTTCGCGGAGGACGCGTTTCGCGCGCTGGTCGAATGGCAGATCGAGGAGGGCTCCGCCGCGCTCGTCCCCTGCGGGACGACGGGCGAGGCCGCGACGATGCCCAAGGACGAGCATTTCGAGGTCGTGCGCATCTGCGTCGATCAGGCGCGCGGGCGCGTTCCCGTGCTGGCGGGTGCCGGATCGAACGATACCCGCGTCGCGATCGACAACGTCAAGGCCGCGCACGATGCCGGTGCCGATGCGGTGCTGATGGTGCCGCCCTATTACAACCGGCCGAACCAGGAGGGCATTTTCCGCCATTTCGCGGCGATCGCCGAGGCGGCGCCGCTGCCGGTGGTGCTCTATAACGTCCCCGGCCGCACGGTGACCGATATCCAGCCGGCGACGATGGCACGGATCGTCAAGGCCTATCCCGAGGTCTTCATCGGCGTGAAGGATGCAACGGGCGCGCTTGCCCGCGTCTCCGAACAGCGCGCGGGGTGCGGCGCCGGCTTCATCCAGCTTTCGGGCAACGACGAGACCGCGCTTGCGTTCAACGCGATGGGCGGGGTGGGGTGCGTTTCGGTGAGCGCCAATGTCGCACCGCGGCTGTGCGCCGATTTCCAGGCGGCTTGGGCGGTGCGCGATTTCGATCGCGCGCTGGCGCTGCACGACCGGCTCTATCCGCTCCATGTCGCGATGTTCACCGACGCCTCGCCGGGGCCGGTGAAATATGCGCTGTCGCGCGTGCGGCCCGACTTTCCGGCCGAGCTGCGCCTGCCGATGGTGGCGGCGAACGAGGCGAGTCGCGCCGCGGTCGACGCCGCGCTGGCGCATGCGGGGCTGATCTGAACCCGGATCGCCGTCGATTGTGCAGCGCGCAACCGGGCGTGCGCAATCGGCAGGCGATGGCGCGGCTTTTGCCACAATTGGTCGCCTCGCCCCGCCGCAACGGTCACACGAAGTTCACAATCGCGGCCTAGCGGCGCGGCCAGCGGGGTTCGAGCCCCGCACGGACGCGACGTCGCAGCACCTCCGCCGCCGGGCGGGGGCGACTGCGCGCGCCCCTGATGTGCAACGAAAACCGTAAAGCGGGGAAAACATGAAATTCAATCTGGCCAAGCGTGCGCTTCTGGCGGGCGCGGCGATCAGTGCAGGGCTGATCGGCACCGCGGCGCAGGCGCAGACCAATGCGCCGGCGGCATCGACCCAGGACGAAGGCCTTGGCGAAATCGTCGTCACCGCGCAGCGCCGCGAGGAGAAGCTGGTCGACGTGCCGGTTTCGGTCGGCGTCATCAAGAGCGACCAGCTGCGCGAGTTCCAGGCGGCGGGCGACGACACGCTGGCGCTTTCGGGCCGCGTTCCCGGCCTGTACGCCGAGACGACCACGGGGCGCATCTTCCCCCGCTATTACATCCGCGGGCTGGGCAATATCGACTTCTACCTGGGCGCATCGCAGCCCGTGTCGATCATCCAGGACGATGTCGTGCTCGAGCATGTCGTGCTGAAGTCGAACCCGGTCTATGACGTCGACAAGGTCGAGGTGCTGCGCGGGCCGCAGGGTTCGCTGTTCGGCCGCAACACCACCGCCGGCATCATCAAGTTCGACACGATCCGTCCGAGCAACGATTTCAACGGCCGCGCGTCGGCGTCGATCGGCTCCTATGGCACGCGCACGCTCGACGCGGGCATGGGCGGCGCGATCATCGACGACCTGCTGTCGTTCCGCGTGTCGGGGCTGTACCAGCATCGCAACGACTGGGTCGCCAACGCCTATACCGGCACCTCGTTCGACGGCACCGAAGGCGGGCACACCCGCGCGATGGGCGGCTATGACGAGCGCGACCTGCGCCTCCAGCTTCGCCTGACGCCGACCGACCGGCTGACGATCGACCTGTCGGGCCATGGCCGCTGGTATTCGGGCAGCTCGACGATCTTCCATCGCGCCGCGCTCAAGAAGGGCTCGAACAGCGTCGATGCCGAGCCGCGCGACACCGTCTTCTATGACGAGGGCAAGAACAACCCGCAGGCCTATGACACCTATGGCACGTCGCTGCGCGTCGCCTATGACCTGGGCGGTGCGGTGCTGACGTCGATCTCGGCATGGGAATCGACCTCGGGCTACAGCCGCGGCGACACCGACGGCGGTGCGGCGACGCTCTATCCGGTCAACGGCACGCCCAACGGCTATGGCCTGTCGCAGGGCAATGTCCGCAATCTCGACCAGTTCTCGCAGGAACTGCGGCTGGCGAGCCCGGGCACGGGCAAGTTCAACTGGCAGTTCGGCGGCTTCTATTTCGATTCGCGCGACACCACCGACTTCTACCAGCGCCGCTATTTCCTGACCGCGCCGTTCAGCCCGAGCAACGCGCAGAGCAACAACCCGTACAACTGGGTGCGTCTGCGCAACGCCAACACCTCGTGGGCGGTGTTCGGCCAGGCGAGCTATGAGGTGCTGCCGAACTTCACGATCACCGCCGGCGCGCGCGTGACCGAGGACGAGAAGCAGACCCGCCTGCTCAAGACCGCCGACGCTCCCGATCCCGCGACCAACTATACGACGCCGAAGGTCAGCTATGCCGGCCGTCGCTATGTCCGGCTGGACGACACCAAGGTCAGCTGGGATGTCAGCGCGCTGTACAAGCTGAACCCCGACGTCAGCCTGTACGCCCGCGTGGCGCGCGGCTTCCGCGGTCCGACGATCCAGGGCCGTTCGGCGGTGTTCGGCTCCGACTTCACCACCGCCGATTCGGAAACGATCCTGTCGTGGGAAGGCGGCCTGAAGAGCGCGTTCTTCAACAACCGCGTCCGCTTCAACCTGACGGGCTTTGCCTATACGGTCGACAACATCCAGCTGAACGCCAATGACGAGAACGGCAACGGCGTGCTGCTGAACGCCGACAAGGCCAAGGCCTATGGCATGGAAGCCGAGCTCGAGCTGCACCCGCTGCGCAACCTGGCGCTGTCGGCCGGCTTCAGCGCGATCCATACCGAGATCCAGGACAAGGCCGCGCTGGCGCAGGTCTGTGCGCTCAACGGCGTGGTGGTTTGCACCGTCGACAACCCGACGGTGACGATCGCGGGCAAGGGCGTGTTCGCCAAGATCGACGGCAACCCGCTGCCCAACGCGCCCGAATACAACCTGAACCTGGCGGCGCGTTACGACCTGCCGGTCTCGAACGGCGGCAAGTTCTTTGTTTCGACCGACTGGAACCTCCAGGGCTATACGAGCTTCGTGCTCTACAAGACCAAGGAGTTCACCTCGAACGGCAACTTCGAAGGCGGCCTGAAGGTCGGCTATGAAGCGCCGGGCGGGGCGTGGGAGCTTGCGGCGTTTGCCCGCAACATCACCAACGAGAAGAACCTCAAGGGCGTGATCGAGAACTATATGGCTGCGGTGTTCAACGACCCGCGGATCATCGGCGTCTCGTTCGGCGGTCGTTTCCGCTGATCGACCGCGCGCTGCCGGACCCGTCCGCGGGGCCGGCGCGTGACCGATGACACGATCGCACGAGGGCCCGACGGTGTTCGCATCGCCGGGCCCTTTTGCGTCCGCCTTGCCCCCCGCAGGGCGGGCGTGCGGGACGCGTTCGCGCAGCCGATCGCGCGCGGGCGCTTCCCTTTGGCGGCCGGCGTGCCTAAATGCGCCGTTCCATGGCACGTCCCCGTCCTCCCTCCGAAAAGCTGAAGACTGTCGCCGAGAACCGGCGCGCGCGCTTCGATTACTTCATCGAGACCACCTATGAGGCCGGCATCGCGCTGACCGGCACCGAGGTGAAGTCGCTGCGTTTCGGCGAGGGGTCGATCGCCGAGGCCTATGCCGAGGTGCGCGACGGGCAGGTGTGGCTGGTCAACGCCAACATCCCCGAATTCAGCCATGGCAACCGCTTCAATCACGAGCCCAAGCGGCCGCGCAAGCTGCTGCTCCACGAGCGCGAGATCAACAAGCTGCATGGTGCCGTTGCGCGCGAAGGCATGACGCTGGTGCCGCTTTCCATCTATTTTAACGGGAAGGGCCGCGCCAAGGTGGAACTGGCGCTGGCAAAGGGCAAGAAGGCGCATGACAAGCGCGACACGATCAAGGAACGCGACTGGAAGCGCGAGCAATCGCGCCTCCTGCGCGACCGCGGCTGAGATGCCGCGCGGGCGGTTCGCGCGCTGGTTCCACAAGGTCGCGCCGACGCGCGATTCGCTAGAGTCGAACCGCTGGCTGCGGCCCTTTGCGCAGCGGATGATGCATTCGGCGCTGTGGCGCTTCACCCGCCGATCGGTGCCGCGCGGCGTCGCATTGGGGATGGTGACGGGCATTCTGGTGCCGATGGGGCAGATCCCGGCCTCGGCGCTGCTCGCGCTGCCGTTCCGCGCGAACATCCCGGCGGCGGCGGCGACGACCTTTTTCACCAATCCGCTGACCACCCCGCCGCTATGGATTGCCGCCTATTGGATCGGCAGCCGGATGCTCGGCACGCCCGCCGCCCATGCCGCCGAGGCGGCCCAGACCGGCATGGCGGGAATGGCGCAGGCGACGGGCGCATGGCTGTATCACCAGGGCGGCCCGGCGCTGCTGACCGGGTTGCTGACGCTGACGCTGGTGCTGAGCCTGATCGGCTATTTCGGATCGGCGATGGCGTGGCGTATCTGGATCGCACGTCGCTGGCGCCGTCGCCAGGCCGAACGCCGCGCCACTGCAGCGCTGACGGCGGGCATGGTTCCTGCGCCGGCGGGCGGCGCGGTGCGTCCGGACGTGCGGGAGCATCGGCAGGACGATTGACGCGGCGTATCAGTGGGGTAAGACGGCGCATCGCTCAATTCCCCGAGGTCATGCGAATATGCGTCTCTCGTTGCTTGCCACCACCATCCTCGCCGCGCCGGTGCTGCTGACCGGCTGCGCCCATGAGCAGGGCAGCGCGCCCGCCGCGCCGGCCGAAGCCCCCGTCGCGACCCCGACGCCGACCCCCGAGCCCGCGCCCAAGCCCGAGCTCGGCACCTTCGGCTTCGACACGGCGGGCATGGACAAGACGATCGCCCCGGGCGACGATTTCTATGCCTATGCCAACGGCAACTGGGCGCGCACGACGCAGATCCCCGCCGACAAGTCGAATTACGGCATGTTCACCGTGCTCGACGACCGTTCGCGCGAGCGGACGCGCGGTATCCTCGACGCGGCGAAGGACGATCCCAATTCGAAGATCGGCGTCGCCTATTCGACCTATCTCGACCAGGCCGCGATCGACGCCAAGGGACTGGCGCCGGCCAAGGCGTGGATCGACCGGATCAAGGCGGTGACGAGCAAGGCGGCGCTTGCCGACCTGTTCGCCGACGCGGCGCGCAACGGCGTGTCGGTGCCCTTCGCGGTCTATGTCGGGCAGGACGACAAGGAGCCCGAGGTTTACGCGCTGAACCTGTCGCAGGCCGGGCTCGGCATGCCCGATCGCGATTACTATCTGTCGAACGACGCCAAGCTGGCCGAGACGCGCGCCGCCTATGAGCGCCACGTCGCCAAGATGTTCGAGCTGGCGGGCGAGCCCAATGCCGCGGCGCGCGCCAAGGCGCTGGTGGCGTTCGAGACGCAGATCGCCAAGGCCCACTGGACGCGGATCGAGAGCCGCGACGCCAACAAGACGTACAACAAGATGACGCTCGCCGCGCTCGCCAAGGCGGCGCCGGGCTTTGACTTCGCCGGCTATTTCAAGGCGCTGGGCGCGACCAAGGCGAGCTATGTCATCGTCGCGCAGCCGAGCGCGGTCGCCGGGATCGCCAAGCTGATGCAGCAGGCGCCGGTGGGGGTCATCAAGGACCAGTTGCTGCTGCGCACGCTCGACAACTTTGCCGACGTGCTGCCGTCGAGCTTCGACAAGGAGCGCTTCGCCTTTTACGGCACCGTGCTGTCGGGCACCCCGCAGCAGGAGGAGCGCTGGAAGCGCGCGGTCGATTTCACCACCGGCGCGCTGAGCGACGACGTCAGCAAGGTCTATGTCGCGCAGTATTTCCCGCCCGCGACCAAGAAGGCGGCCGACCAGCTCGTCAAGAACGTGATCGCGGCGATGGATCGTCGCATCGACGCGCTCGACTGGATGGCGCCCGAGACCAAGGTGAAGGCGCACCAGAAGCTGGCCGCGTTCACGCCCAAGATCGGCTATCCGGACCGCTGGCACGACTATTCGAACCTGTCGATCGTGGCGGGCGATGCGTTCGGCAACAATCTGCGCGCGAACAACTGGCAGTTCGAGGACAATTTCTCGAAGCTCGGCTCGCCGTTGCGTCGCTGGGAATGGGGGATGACCCCGATGACGGTGAACGCCTATGCCAATTTCGGCATGGTCGAGATCGTCTTCCCGGCCGCGATCCTGCAGCCGCCGTTCTTTGATCCCAATGCCGATCCGGCGGTGAACTATGGCGGCATTGGCGCGGTGATCGGCCACGAGCTGAGCCACCACTTCGACGACCAGGGCGCCAAGTACAACGCCGAAGGTCGCCTGACCGACTGGTGGACGCCCGCCGACGTCAAGTCGTTCAAGGCGCGCACCGACGCGCTGGTGGCGCAGTATGACAAGTACGAGCCGCTGCCGGGCCTGCACGTCAAGGGTGCGCTGACGCTGGGCGAGAATGTTGCCGACCTCGCGGGCCTGACGGTCGCCTATGACGCGTATAAGGCGTCGCTGGGCGGCAAGGAAGCGCCGGTGATCGACGGCACCACCGCCGACCAGCGCTTCTACCTGGGCTGGGCGCAGGTGTGGCGCCGCAATTATCGCGAGGCGAACCTGCGCCAGCGGCTGCTGACCGACCCGCACTCGCCGTCGGAACAGCGCGCTTGGGTCGTGCGCAACCTCGACCCCTGGTACGGTGCCTTCGCGCCGGCGCCGACGTCGAAGCTGTATCTGGCGCCCGCCGATCGCGTGCGGATCTGGTAAGCCGGGCGGCGATCTGCCGAAACGGGCGGGGGGTGCGGCGTCACTCCCCGCTTGACCCCCGCGGCGCGACCGCACAACGGTGAACGCCATGGCGACCTTGCCCGACCGCCCAGCGGGGGCCACCCGCATGCTGCTGCCTGCGCTTGCCGCGATCCTGGCGGGGATCGGGGCGAGCGCGATCGTGCTGCTCACGCTCAACGACCGGGCGATCGCGATCGGTTTCGTCGCGACCGCGCTGCTGGCGCTGGGCGTGATCGTCGCGGCGCGGCGGCTGTTGCGCGCGGAAACGGTGGTGGAGCGCGAGACCGACTGGTCGGTCGCGCACGCGCTTGCCGCGATCGCCGACGATGCGCTGGCCGTCACCGATCGTTCGGGGCGGCTGGTCTGCGCCAATGCACGCTATGAGGCGCTGTTCGGCGGATGGCCGACGCCGCCGGGGCTGCCGATCGCCGACACGCTCGTCAGCGAGCTCGAACTGGCGACGCGCCGGGCATGGCGCGACGGACGGGCGCGGTTCGATTCGATCCAGATCGGCGGGGCGGCGATCTCGGTCCGCGTCGAGCGGATCGGCGAGGATGCACTCGTCTGGCGCTTTGCCGGGGTGCAGACGCTCGACCTTGTCGCCCAGATCGAGGGGCTGATCGCGGGGGCGACCGGCGACCGGCTGGCCGGCGCCGGGCTGATGGTGGTGATGGTGACGCCCGAGGGGCGCGTGCGCAGCGCCAACCGCGTCTTTCGGCTGCGCGCGATGGGCGCGCCCGACGCCGCGGTGGAGGGGCGCGACTTTGCCCGTTTCCTCATCACCGATTCGGCGGGGCTGGTGCGCTTCGAGCGCGAGGGGCTGGAGGGAAACCCGCTCCGCGTACTGCAGATCCCGTTCCTCGACGGCGACGAGGCGCCGATGCTCGTCGCGCTGCTCGACGAAGAGGCGTCGGCGGTGGCGGTGCCGGCGATCGGCACCAGCGCGTCGGCCAATATCCACTCGCTGATCGCGCTGTTGCCCGCGAGCATGGCGCTGATCGATCGCGACGGGCGGTTCGTGCACATGAACGACGCCTTTTGCCGCGCCGCGCGCGTCAATTCGGCGGCGCCGCCGCTCTATCCCGGCGATCTCGTCGTGCGCGAGGACAAGGCCGCGCTTGCCGACGCGATCCGTCGCGTCGCGGGCGGCGCGCCGCGATCGGTGGAAATGACCGTGCGGCTGACCGAGCTGCCCGACGAGCCGGTGGGAATGACGATCGCCGGCGCGCGCGGGCTGGGCGATGCGGCGGTGCTCATCAGCATCAAGGACGCGGGTGAGGAGGGCAAGCTGAAGCGCCAGGTCGCCCAGGCGACCAAGATGCAGGCGGTGGGCCAGCTTGCCGGTGGCGTCGCGCACGATTTCAACAACATCCTGACCGCGATCATCGGGCATTGCGACCTGATGCTGATGCGCCATTCGCCCGGCGACAGCGATTATGACGACATCCAGCAGATCCGCGCCAATTCGAACCGCGCGGCGTCGCTGACGCGGCAATTGCTCGCCTTTTCGCGCCAGCAGACGCTGCGCCCGCAGGTGCTGCAACTGCCCGATGTGATTTCGGAAGTCTCCAACCTGCTCAAGCGGCTGCTTGGCGAGACCGTCAAGCTGGAGGTCAAGCACGGCCGCAATCTGGGCCCGGTGCGCGCCGATCCGGGGCAGCTCGAGCAGGTGGTCGTCAACCTGGCGGTCAACGCGCGCGACGCGATGCTGTCGAAGAACCCCAATGGCGGCGGCACGCTGACGATCGAGACGCTGGGGGTGCCGGCGTCCGAAGTGCGCCAGATGGACGACGACGTGCTGCCGGTCGGCGACTATACCGCGCTGCGCATCGCCGACACGGGCACGGGGATTCCGCCCGAGATCCTGCCGAAGATCTTCGAGCCGTTCTTCACGACCAAGGAGGTCGGCAAGGGCACCGGGCTGGGACTTTCGACCGTCTATGGCATCATCAAGCAGTCGGGCGGCTTCATCTTTGCCGAGAATCTGCGCGGTGGTGGCGCCCAGTTCACCATCTATCTGCCCGTACATGCCGCCCCCGAAGCGACCGTCGCCAAGGCGCCGGTCAACCCGCGCGAGAAGCCGACCGACCTGTGGGGATCGGGCACCGTGCTGGTCGTCGAGGACGAGGACATGGTGCGCGCCATCGCCGAGCGCGCGCTGACGCGGCAGGGCTATACCGTCGTCACCGCCGAGAACGGCGAAATCGCGCTGGAGATGCTGGAGACGATCGAGCGGCCCGACCTGCTGATTTCGGACGTGGTGATGCCGTCGATGGACGGGCCGAGCATGGCGCGGCGCGTGCGCGAGCGCTATCCCGACCTGCCGATCCTGTTCATGTCGGGCTATGCCGAAGAACAGCTGCGCAAGTCGATCGACCTCGACAATGTCGCCTTTCTGCCTAAGCCGTTTTCGGTACAACAACTTGCCGAAGCGACGAGATTGGTGCTTTCGCCCAAATAGCCTCTTGGTTCGCGCGCGAATTGCTGCATAACGCATGCCATGTCGGTGCGTCGTATCCTGATCGTCGAAGACGAACCCCTCATCGCGATGATGCTCGAGGATTTCCTCGACGCGCTCGACCGTGAGGTGGCGGGAACCGCCGATTCGGTGGCGACCGCGCTGGAGTGCCTCGAGCGCGGGCCGGTCGATGCGGCGATCCTCGACGTCAACCTGCGCGGCGGCGAGCAGAGCTGGCCGGTCGCCGAACGTCTGGCGGCGAGCGGGGTGCCGTTCGTGCTGGCGACGGGCGGCGCGGGCGACATGATCGCCGAGGCGTTCCGCGACCGGCCGGTGCTGTCGAAGCCGTTCACGATGGATGCGGTCGCGCGCGTGCTCGACACGCTGGGCGACTGAGGCCCCGGTCCCGGGGGCTCGTCTTGCGACGCAGCATCGGTTAGGCGAGCGCGATGACCCGCCTTTTCACCCGCCTGTTTGCGATATTGTCCCTGATTGCCATGGGGTTGGTCCCGACCGGCGACGCCGTGGCGGCGCGCCCTGGGAACGGGCCGCTGCCCGGCATGGTGCGCGTGCGCATCGTGACGTCGCAGGGCGCGATCGTCGTCGCGCTCGATGCCCGGCGCGCGCCCAAGACGACCGCCAACTTCCTCGCCTATGTCGATGACGGGCGGTTCGACGACACGCAATTCTATCGTGCGACGCGGCGCAAGAGCGATGCACGGTTCGGCTTCGTCCAGGGCGGGATCGGCACCGATGCGCGGCGCATCCTGCCGTCGCCGCCGCTCGAACAGACCGACCGGACCGGGCTGCGGCACCGCGACGGCACGATTTCGATGGCGCATGGCAGCAATCCCGATTCGGCGACGGGCAATTTCTCGATCATGGTCGGCGACAACCCGACGCTCGACGCGCGGCCGGGATCGCGCGGCTATGCGGCCTTCGGACAGGTGATTGCGGGGATGGACGTGGTGCGCCGGATCCTGGCGCTGCCGACCGGCGGCGGGCGCGACGCGATGCGCGGGCAGATGATCCTCAACCCCGTCCGCATCCTCCGCGTCGAGCGGATCGACGGCAAGCCGCACCCGACCGGCGGGCCGCGTCCCTGGCTGATCGGCCTGCCGGCCCGGCGCTAACCAACTGAAATCAAAGGGGCGCCCGGACCCGAAGGTCCGAGCGCCCGGGGAGCGCGGCGCCCCAAGGGGGCGAAAGGCGCCGCGTGCAGCGGTTCCGTTCCGGCGGTCGATCAGGCGGCGTGGCGCTGTTCGATCGCGACCGGGGTTTCGCCGGTGGTGACGGCGATCTTCCTGGGCTTCATCGCCTCGGGGACTTCGCGGACGAGTTCGATCGTCAGCAGGCCGTCGGCGAGGTTCGCTGCCTCGACCCGCACGAAATCGGCGAGCTCGAAGCGCCGCTCGAAGCTGCGATTGGCGATGCCAAGATGCAGGTAAGTCCCTGCATTATTTTCATTTTCCTCGCGCTTGCGGCCGGCGATCAGCAGCAGGTTCTGCTGCGCGGTGATGTCGATTTCGTCCGAACGGAAGCCCGCGACGGCGAGCGTGATCCGATAGCGGTCCTCGGCAAGACGTTCGAGGTTGAAGGGGGGATAGTTTTCCGCATTCGCCTGGCGCGCGCTGGCTTCGAGCAAGTCGAAGAGGCGATCAAAGCCAATGGTCGAACGACGGAACGGGGTGAAATCAAACTGACGCATCTTCAAATCCTCCAATGAGCAATATGAATGTTGCAGCCCAAGTGCCCGCAACTGCGCGACACCTTGCCCCACGACCCGGTCGGCGCCGTGGTATCGCCCATGTTGGAAGCGCCGCTGCGGCTTTCAAGTCCCCCGGTCACCCAGATCCAACACGACAACTTGGCGTTTGAAGCCGCGAAGATTCGCTTTGTCGCCAATGTCCATGGTTTCAGTGGAGTTTTGCCGCACAGCGACCGGCGAGGGCAACATGGCTTCAACGACGATCCTAATCGCGCTGATGTCGGGAACATCGGGGGCAAATGCCGACAATCCGCAGCCGATTCGTGTCGTTGCGGCGGCAGATCGTGCCGTTGCGGAGACGCCGATGACGCGGCGCCTCGGCTCGATCCGCGCCGACGACGAAACGCCCGAAACCAGCGACGAACCGAAGGACGACCAGACGCCCGCAATCGTCGTGACCGCGCGCCGTCGCGAGGAGCGGTTGCAGGACGTTCCCGCCGCGGTGTCGGTGCTCGCCGCCGCGACGCTGGCGCAGAACGGCGTCCAGACGATCGGCCAGATCGCGCAGGTCCAGCCGTCGGTCCAGTTCTATTCGACCAACCCGCGCAACTCGGCAGCGAACATCCGCGGGCTGGGCGCGCCGTTCGGGCTGACCAACGACGGGATCGAGCAAGGCGTCGGCCTGTATGTCGACCAGGTCTATTACAGCCGGATCGCGGCGGCGACGTTCGACTTCGTCGATGTCGAGCGCGTCGAGGTGCTGCGCGGGCCGCAGGGCACGCTGTACGGCAAGAACACGACCGCCGGCGCGATCAACGTCACGACGCAGGCGCCGAGCTTTACCCCCGAAGGGCGCGCCGAGCTGACGCTGGGCAATTTCGCGCTGGTCCAGGCCAAGGCGAGCGTTTCGGGACCGCTGGCCGACAAGGTCGCGGTGCGGCTGTCGGCGACCGCGTCGCACCGGCGCGGCACGATCCTGAACGTGCGCACCGGCGACTGGGTCAACGAGCGCGACAACCAGGGGCTGCGCGGCCAGTTGCTCTATCGCGCGAGCGACGCGCTGCGGCTGACGCTGGCGGGCGATTACGGCCACCAGGACCCGCAATGCTGCGCACAGATCTATGTCCGCATCGGCGCGACGCAGCGCCCGCTCAACCGCCAGTTCGCCGCGCTGGCGGCGGCATTCAGCTATGCCCCGCCGAGCACCGACGCGTTCGACCGCAAGACCGACCTCGACACGCCGTTGCAGGCGCGCCAGTCGCTGGGCGGCGCGAGCCTGCGCGCCGAACTCGACACCGGCGGCGGCACCGTCACCTCGGTCACGGCATGGCGGTTCTGGGACTGGAACCCGTCGAACGACCGCGACTTCACCGGGCTGCCGATCACGACCAAGTCGAACAACCCGTCGCGCCAGCGCCAATGGACGCAGGAGCTGCGCTATGCCTCGGCCGGCAACCGCCGGTTCGACTATGTCGTCGGCCTGTTCGGCTTTTACCAGACGATCCACACCTCGGGCGTGCAGCAGCAGGGACCGGCGGCGAGCCGGTGGCTGCTCAACCCGACGAGCGCCAACGCCGCCAATCCCGCGGTGCTCGACGGGCTGACGTCGACCAACGACATCGATTTCAGGAATGCGAGCGCGGCGCTGTTCGGCCAGGCGACGTGGCGGATCACCGACCGCCTGCGCCTCCAGCCCGGGCTGCGGCTCAACTATGACTGGAAGAAGGGCGATTATCTGGCGACGGTGACGACGGGCACCGGCAGCACGACGCTCAACGCCGACCAGCGCGGCGTGCTGGCGCCGCAAAACTATGCCGCGCGGTTCAGCCAGTGGAACCTGTCGGGCGACCTGACGCTCGCCTATCAGGCGGGCGACGGCGTGCTCGGCTATGCCACCTATGCGCGCGGGTTCAAATCGGGCGGGATCAACCTGTCGGGGCTGCCGCTCGATGCGCAGAACAACCCGATCCTGGGCGCGGCGAGCGTCAAGCCCGAGAAGGTCGACCATTTCGAACTGGGCATCAAGTCGACGCTGTTCGGCAAGCGCGCGGTGCTCAACCTTGCGGGTTTCTGGACCGAGATCGGCGATTACCAGGCGACCGTGACCAACAGCCAGGTCGGCGTGCTGCGCGGCTATCTCGCCAATGCCGGCCGCGTGCGGTCGCGCGGGGTCGAGCTGGAGTTTTCGGCGACGCCGTTCGCGCGGTTCAGCCTGTACCTCAACGGCACGTTCAACGACGCGCGCTATGTCCGCTTTGTCGACGCGCCGTGCCCGCCCGAGCTTTCGGGCGGAACGACGGTGAGCGGCACGCAGCAACCCGCCGCGCCCGGCACGCCGGGCGGGCTGAGCCCGCGCAACTGCGACATTTCGGGCCAGTGGCTGCCCGGCGTCTCGCGCTGGGCGGGCAGCTATGGCTTTGAATGGAACGTGCCGGCGACGCTGATCGGCCAGGCGGGCCAGCTCTATCTGGGGTTCGACGGCACCGCGCGCAGCCGGTTTTCGTCGAACCCGTCGCGATCGCGCTACACCGACATCGCGGGCTATTCGCTCGCCAATTTCCGCGTCGGCTTTCGCAGCGACACGCGGCTGAACCTGTATGGCTGGGTGCGCAACGCGTTCGACACCGACACGTTCGAGGTGCTGGCGACGCAATCGGGCAACACCGGGCTGGTCGTCGGCCAGCCGGCCGATCCGCGCACCTATGGCTTCACGATCGCGCGCGCCTTTTGAGCCGCGGCGATCGGACGGGCTAGCCTCTCGCCTTGGCCGGGGGAGGTTGGGGGGAAGGGGGCGGCGCTGCACCGCCCCCTTTCTTCGTTTGCGACGATCGTTTCGACCGCAGCGCGAAGAGAAGGCCGAGAACGGAACCAGTCGCGCCGCCCGGACGAGCGCCGCGCGACAGAACAGTGCGCGCGATTCGCAAGTTGTTGCGAAAGGAACGGGCCAGAAATGACAAACGCCCGGACCGTTTCCAGCCCGGGCGCCTGCGTGACGAATGCTCGTCAGCCCCCTTTGTCAGGCCCGCCCACACGCTCGTCTTGCGACCAGCGGGGCGAAGCCCTCCCCGAACCACGGCCTTTGCCTGCGTTTCGATATGTTTCTGCTATGGCATCGGCGGGGCTTTGTCACCGGCTTTGCAACCCTTCGTAACCGATTTGACGGCGGCTGTGTCGATTCCGCAACAGCGCGACAACCGCCGGGCGCGGCCGCCCGCGCCATTGCCGTGCCCATGGCCATCGCCTAGAGCTTCGCGCGTCTGAATTATCGAGGCACTGTCAGCCGCATGCTATTGTCGCGTTACGAGCGGATGATCGCCCGCCGCTATCTGCTGCCCGGGCGCAGCGAAGCCTTTATCGCCGTCGTCGCCGGGTTCAGCCTGGTCGCCGTGATGCTGGGCGTCGCCGCGCTCATCGTCGTGATGAGCGTGATGAACGGGATGCGCGGCGAGCTGTTCGACAAGATCACCGGGCTGAACGGCCACGCCGTCATCCAGGGCTATAACGGCCAGTTGCGCGACTGGCGCCAGATCGTCGCCCAGGCGTCGCGCACGCCGGGGGTGACGCGCGCGCAGCCGCTGGTCGAGCAGCCGCTGTTCGCCAGCCTGGACGGGCGCGTCGAGTTCGCGCAGGTGCGCGGGATGCGGGTGGAGGACATCCGCAACAACCCGTCGCTGCGCGGCAAGGAGATCCTGGGCTCGCTCAACAACCTGCGCCCCGGCGAGCAGCAGATCGCGATCGGGTCGCGGCTGGCCGAATCGCTGGGCGCGACGGTGGGAAGCCATATCCAGATCATCAACCCGGCGGGCGCGTCGACGCCGTTCGGCAGCATGTTCCGATCGGTGAGCTATACCGTCGCCGCGGTGTTCGAGGTGGGCGTTTACGATTACGACAAGATCTTCGTCGTGATGCCGATCGAGGATGCGCAGACGCTGCTGCTGCTCGGCGATTCGGCGAGCATGGTGGAGATCACGACGCGCGACCCCGACCGCGTCGGCACGATCATGGCGCCGTTGCAGCAGCGTTACGGCAATGTGGCGCAGATCGTCGACTGGCGGTCGATGAACCGCGAGCTGTTCGAGGCGCTGGCGATCGACCGCACGGTTTCGTTCACGGTGCTGTCGATCATCCTGGTCGTCGCGTCGTTCAACATCGTGTCGTCGCTGATCATGCTGGTGCGATCGAAGACGCGCGACATCGCGGTGTTGCGGACGATGGGCGCGACGCGCGGCGGGCTGATGCGCATCTTCGTCACCGTGGGCACGACGATCGGCGGGCTGGGCGTGATCGCGGGCGGCGTGCTGAGCTTTTTCTTCATCACCTATCGCGACCGGGTGGTGCAGTTCATCGGGCTCGTCACCGGGCAGAATGTGTGGGATCCGCAGATGCGGTTCCTGACCGAGCTGCCCGCGCGGACCGACCCGTTCGAGACGATCGGCATCTGCGCGATGGCGCTGCTGTTCGCGTTCCTCGCGACGCTCTATCCCGCGTGGCGCGCGGCGAGCACCGATCCGGTGGAGGTGCTGCGTTATGAGTGAGCCGATTCTGGAGACGCGCGGGCTGCGCCGCAGCTTTGCGCAGGGCGGCACGACGATCGAGGTGCTGCGCGGCGTCGACCTGACGATCGCGCCGGGCGAGATCGTCGCGCTGCTCGGCCCGTCGGGATCGGGCAAGTCGACGCTGTTGCAGGCGGTCGGGCTGCTTGAGGGCGGGTTCGAGGGCGTGCTGCGCATCGCGGGCGAGGAGGCGGGGCGGCTTTCGTCGGACCGGCGGACGACGGTGCGGCGCGAACGGCTGGGCTTTGTCTATCAGTTCCACCACCTGCTCCCCGATTTCGACGCGACCGAGAATGTCGTGCTGCCGCAGCTCATCCGCGGCGCGACGCGCGCGGAGGCCGAGGCGCGCGCGGCGGCGCTGCTCGAGGGGCTGGGGCTGGGGCACCGGCTGAAGCACCGGCCCAACCAGCTTTCGGGCGGCGAGCAGCAGCGCGTCGCGGTGGCGCGCGCGCTCGCCAACCGGCCCGCGCTGGTGCTTGCCGACGAGCCGACGGGCAATCTGGACGAGGCGACGTCGGACCGGGTGTTCGACGAGTTCGTGCGGCTGGTGCGGCACGAGGGGTCGGCGGCGCTGGTCGCCACGCACAACGAGCGGCTGGCGCGGCGGATGGATCGCATCGTGCGGCTGCACGAGGGTGTGCTGCATGAGGGGGTGCTGCATGACGCCGCGTTGCATCAGGGAACGGGCGGCGACGGCGCGCCCGCAGCGGAGACGGTGCCATGACCGAGACGAACCTTCCCGGGCGCGACCCGGCCGGGCCGGACGCGCCCGCGATCACCGACCTGCCCGTGCGGCTGGCCGACGGGCGCGAGACGACGCTGGCCGAACATCGCGGCAAGGTGATGCTGATCGTCAACACCGCGTCGAAATGCGGGTTCACGCCGCAATATGCCGAGCTGGAGGCGCTGTATCGCGACTATGGCCCGCGCGGGCTGGTGGTGCTGGCGTTCCCGTGCAACCAGTTCGGCGCGCAGGAGCCGGGCGATGCGGCCGAGATCGCCAGCTTCTGCTCGCTCACCTATGACGTGACCTTTCCGGTGTTCGCCAAGGTCGAGGTCAACGGCGCGGGCGCGGCGCCGCTGTTCGAGCGGCTGAAGCGCGCGGCGCCGGGGGTGTTGGGGACGCAGGCGATCAAGTGGAACTTCACCAAGTTCCTTGTCGACCGCGCGGGCCGCGTCGTCGGCCGCTATGCCCCGACGACCCACCCCAGGGCGATCGCCGCGGACATCGAACGGCTGCTCTGATGCGGGCGCGCGGCGGCGCGGGGTTCAGCCGCGCGGCGGGCCTTCGGGCAGGCGGATGACATATTGGCCGGCAGGCGTGATGCCGCCGGTATCCGCGGGTGGCTCCTCCGCCGCGACGAGCCGGCCGAGGCGGGTGAGCGTGCCGACCACCCCCGTCAGCGCGCGCGGGCGACGGCGCGGCGCCGGCGGCGGCGGCGCGGCACGCGGCACGCGGCGGACCGGCGCGCGGTCGGCCATGCGCAGCGCGACCGCGCGCGCATCGGCCTCGCGCCCGAATTCGCGCCAGACGACGTGGAAGCCGCGCGGCACCTCGGTCCAGGCGCCGTCCTCGGCAAAGCGGAGCAGGTCGCACCGGCAATGGTGGCAATGGCTGAACTCGAGCCCCTGGTTGCGGTGGCGTTCGGCCGCCGGATCGTGCCCGACGAGCGTGCAGAGCAGCGTCATTTCATGCTTCTCCCTGAGCGAGCCCGAAGGCCTGGAGCTGATAGGCGGCGAGTTCGCGGAAACCGGCGTCGTCGCTGTCGAGCGCGAGGCGCGGGTTCCAGATCTCGAACGAGTCGCCGGTGCCGACGAACAGCGCGAGCGCGTCGATGCGGCCGAGGTGGCGCAGCACGTCGGGGATGCGGAAACGCGGGCCGGCGCGTTCGAGCGGCGCGACCGGGCCGAAGCTGTGGCGCATCCGGGCATGGTGCGCACGGTCGTCGGCGCCGCGCTGTTCGTCGGCGAGCCGGCGGCGCTCGTTGCGTTCGGCGATCTGCGCGAGATGGTCGCGGGCATAGGCGATCAGGCACGGATCGGCGTCGTGGCGCGCGACGAGCAGGGCCGCGTCGGCTTCGGCCAGCAAATCGGCGAGAAACGGCGGAATGGCGACATGGCCGTGCAAGTCGACCGCGCACAGGGCGCTGCCATGAACGAGGCTGTGCATCGCTGCTTTACTCAAACTGGCCACCGTTTTGGTGACGGTTCACTAAGGTTACATTCTCATTAACCTTGCTGAGTCGGCCATTCCGGTTGCATCCGATCCGCGAAAGATCGCTAAGGAAGTGGACCGCGCGGTGATTTCCCTAGGGCCCAAGGGACAGGGTGTTCCGAAAGCTGTTGATAGCGGCGCGGGGCGGCTGGCGAATCGGGTGGGGGACGCCTAGCTTCCGGCGATGGCGCATTCCGGGTTCGTACCGCTTCGGGTCTTTTCCTCGTACACGATGCTCGAGGGGGCGATTTCGCCCAAGTCGATCCCGAAATATGCGCGCGAGCGCGGCTTTCCGGCGGCGGCGGTGGTCGACCGCAACGGGCTTTACGCCGCGATGACCTATTCCGACGCGGCGAAGAAGGCGGGCATCCAGCCGATCATCGGCACGCTGCTGGCGGTCAAGCGGCCCGGGGGCGAGGGCGGCAACGCGCCGATCGACTGGCTGGCGCTGCTGGCGCAGGACGCGCGCGGTTACGACAATCTGTGCGACCTGGTGTCGATGGCGCATCTCGACCGGCCGGTGGAGGAGGACGCGCACGTCCCGTTCGCGGCGCTGGAAGGGCGCACCGACGGGCTGATCGCGCTGACCGGCGGCGGCGAGGGCGCGCTTGCCCGGCTGCTCGCCGAGGAACAGGCGCCCGCGGCGGCGGCCTATGCCGACGCGCTCGAGGCGCTGTTTCCGGGGCGGCTCTATATCGAGCTGAGCCGGCGCAACGACCCGGTCGAGACCGCGGCCGAGGCCGCGCTGATCGATCTGGCCTATGCGCGCAACCTGCCGCTGGTGGCGACCAACCCGTGCTGTTACGCCGACGAGGCATTCCACCCGGCGCACGACGCGATGCTGTGCATCGCCAGTTCGAGCTATATCGCGAGCGACGAGCGCCCGCGCAGCTCGCCCGACGCGTGGATGAAATCGGCCGAGGCGATGCGCGCGCTGTTCGAGGACCTGCCCGAGGCGATCGACAACACGATCGTCGTCGCGCAGCGCTGCGCGGTGATGGCGCCCAAGCGCAAGCCGATCCTGCCGAGCCTGGCGGGCGACCGCGAGGGCGAGGCGCGGATGCTGGGCGAGCGCGCCTGGTCGGGGCTGGAAAAGCGGCTGGCGCACGCCGGGATCACCGATCCGGGCGAGATCGAAGCCTATCACAAGCGGCTGCAGTTCGAGCTCGACATCATCAACCAGATGGGGTTCCCCGGCTACTTCCTGATCGTTGCCGACTTCATCCAGTGGGCGAAGGCGCACGACATTCCGGTGGGGCCGGGGCGCGGATCGGGCGCGGGCTCGGCGGTCGCCTGGGCGCTGACGATCACCGACCTCGACCCGCTGAAGCTGGGGCTGCTGTTCGAACGCTTCCTCAACCCCGAACGCGTGTCGATGCCCGACTTCGACATCGACTTCTGCGAAACGCGGCGCGGCGAGGTGATCCGGTACGTCCAGGAGAAATACGGCCGCGACCATGTCGCGCAGATCATCACCTTCGGAACGATGAAGGCGCGCGCGGTCATCAAGGACGTCGGCCGCGTGCTGCAGATGAGCTATGGCCAGGTCGACCGGCTCGCCAAGCTGATCCCGAACCATCCGACCGATCCGTGGACGCTCGAGCGCACGCTGAACGGCGTCAGCGAATTCGTCGCCGAATACAATGCCAACGAGGACGTGAAGCACCTGATCGACCTGTCGATGCGGCTCGAAGGGCTGCCGCGGCACAGTTCGACCCACGCGGCGGGCGTGGTGATCGGCGACCGGCCGCTCGCCAAGCTGGTGCCGCTGTATCGCGATCCGCGATCGGACATGCCGGTGACGCAGTTCGACATGAAGAATGTCGAGGGCGCGGGGCTGGTCAAGTTCGACTTTCTGGGCCTCAAGACGCTGTCGGTGCTCAAGAAGGCGGTGACGCTGCTCGCCAATCGCGGGATCGAGGTGGCGCTCGACCGCGTGCCGTGGGACGACGAGGAAGTCTATGCGCTGCTCCAGCGCGGCGACACGGTCGGGGTGTTCCAGCTCGAATCCGAAGGCATGCGGCGCACGCTGACCGCGGTGCGGCCGACCAATTTCGGCGACATCGTCGCGCTCGTCTCGCTGTACCGCCCCGGCCCGATGGACAACATCCCGACCTTTGGCGCGCGCAAGGCGGGACGCGAGGAGATCGTCTATCCGCACGACCTGCTCGAGCCGATCCTGAAGGAGACCTATGGGATCTTCGTCTATCAGGAACAGGTGATGCAGGCCGCGCAGATCCTGGCCGGCTATTCGCTGGGCGGCGCAGACATGCTGCGCCGCGCGATGGGCAAGAAAATCAAGGCCGAGATGGACGCCCAGCGCGAGACGTTCGTCAAGGGCTGTGCCGAATACAACAACATCCCGGCGGCCAAGGCCAACGAGCTGTTCGATTTGATCGACAAGTTCGCCGGATATGGTTTCAACAAGTCGCACGCCGCCGCCTATGCGCTGCTCGCCTACCAGACGGCGTGGCTGAAGGCGCATTACCCGCACGAATTCTTTGCCGCGTCGATGGCGTTCGACATCCACCAGACCGACAAGCTGGCGGTGTTCGCCGACGACATGCGCCGGCTGGGGATCACCGCGCTTGGCCCCGACATCAATGCGAGCCTGGCCGATTTCAACGTCGAGGTGCATGGCGACGGGCTGGCGGTGCGCTATGCGCTGGGCGCACTGAAGGGCGTGGGCGAACATGCGATGGAGCTGCTCGTCGCCGAGCGCAGCACCGCCGGGCCGTTCGCATCGCTCGACGATTTCGCCAACCGCATCGACCCGCGGCTGCTCAACAAGCGCCAGCTCGAAACGCTGGCGGCGGCGGGTGCGTTCGATTCGATCGACGCCAACCGCGCGGGCGTCCACGCCGCCGCCGAGACGATCCTGGGGATCGCGCAGAGCGTGCAGGCCAGCCGCGCGAGCGGGCAGGGCGGGCTGTTCGGCGATGCCGGACCGGCGGTGGGCGGGATCACGCTGCCCAGGGACGCGCACTGGTCACTTTCGGACAAGATCGCGGCGGAGAAGGATGCGTTCGGTTATTATTTCTCGTCGCACCCGCTCGACCGCTATGCCCATCTCGCCCGCGTCCATGCCGCGCGCGAGATCACCAGCCTGAGCGACGTGCCGATCCCCGAGGGCGCGCGCGTCGGATCGGTGATCGCGGCGCTGATCGAGGATGCGCGTTATCGCACCTCGGCGCGCGGCAAGCGGTACATGATGGCGAGCATTTCGGACCAGAGCGGCCAGACGCTCGCCACCTGTTTCGACGAGCATGTTTCGAACGACCTGGAGGATTGCGCCCGCAGCGGCGGCTGTGCGCTGTTGACCGTCGAGCTCGACAAGCGCCCCGGCGAGGACACGCCGCGCGTTTCGATCAAGCGCGTCCAGCCGTTCGAGACGCTGGCCGGATCGACGCGGCTGGTGCTCGACGTCGCGATCGACGATGCGCGCGTGCTGCCGATGCTGGCCGACATCGTGCGGCCCCAGCGCGGCGGGCGCGGCGAGCTGCGCGTGCGCGCGGCGCTCGACCATGGCGAGGCCGAGCTGATCCTGGGCCGGGACTTCCGGCTGGACGGCGAGCTTGCCGAGCGGCTCGAGAGCCTGCAAGGTATCCGCTGGGCGGCATTGAAGACCGCCGATGCACATCGTCCGGTGGCGGTGGGCTAGGAACGACCGGACCCCGCGCCGCGCACGGCCCCGGCATTTCCGACCCCATCGGCCCCATGGGCAGGAGAGGGTGTCAGATGCTGGGTGGTATGCAGGATTACGAGCTGCGCGTTCCGCGACTGATCGAACATGCGGCGCGCGATTATCCGACGCGCGAGATCGTGTCGCGATGGGCCGACGGCAGCGAGACGCGCACCAACTGGGGCGAGGTGGCGCACGACGCCCGCCGGCTGGCGCAGGCGCTGGAGAAGCTGGGGTGCAAGCCGGGCGACCGGATCGCGACGCTGGCGATGAACCATGGCCGCCATCTGGTCGCGTGGTACGGCGCGATCGGGATGGGCGGGCTGATCCACACGGTCAATCCGCGGCTGTTCGACGACCAGCTCAGCTTCATCATCAACCATGCCGAGGACCGCGTCCTCTTTTACGACAAGGCGTTCGCGCCGATCGTGGCGCGGTTGCGCGACCAGTGGCCGAGCGTGACGCACTGTTTCTGCTTCGACGGCGACGGCGCGGACAGCTTCGATGCGCTGATTGCGCCCGAGGACGGCGACTATGCCTGGGTCGAGGGCGACGAGCGCGACCCGTGCATGCTGTGCTATACCAGCGGGACGACGGGCAATCCAAAGGGCGTCGTCTATAGCCATCGTTCGACCGTGCTCCACGCGATGACCGCGCTTCAGCCCGCGGTGATGGAGCTTTCGACCCAGTCGGTTGCGCTGCCGATCGTGCCCATGTTCCATGCCGTCGGCTGGGGCATGCCCTATGCCAGCGCGGCGGTGGGGCTGAAGCTGGTGTTCAGCGCGGTCAACGAGCCCAAGGTGCTGTGCGAGCTGATGAACCGCGAGCAGGTGACGCATTCGGCGGGCGTGCCGACGGTGTGGTTCGGCATGTTCCAGCATATCGACGCGACCGGCGAGGCGCCGCGCCACCTGAAGATCGTGACGATCGGCGGATCGGCGGCGCCGCGCGCGATGATCGAGCGGCTGATGCGGATGGGAATTCGCGTCAACCATGCCTGGGGCATGACGGAGACGTCGCCGATCGGCACGATCGGGGCGCCCTCTGCCGACTGGGACACGCTCGATTTCGACGCCAAGGTCGACCGCGTCGCGCGGCAGGGCAAGGTGCCGTTCGGTGTCGAGGCGCGGATCGTCGACGATGCCGGGCGCGTCCAGCCGCGCGACGGCACCAGTTCGGGCCGGTTGCAGGTGCGCGGGCCGTGGATCGTCCGCCAATATTATCGCGATGCGAACGGCCCGTGCGTCGATGCCGAGGGCTGGTTCGACACCGGCGACGTCGCGGTGCTCCACCCCGACGGCACGATGCAGATCACCGACCGGGCGAAGGACGTCATCAAGTCGGGCGGCGAATGGATCAGCTCGGTCGAGCTGGAGAATTGCGCGGTCGGCTGTCCCGGCGTCGCCGAGGCGGCGGCGATCGGCGTGCATCACCCGCGCTGGGAGGAGCGGCCGATCCTGCTGGTGGTGCGCAAGCCCGGCAGCAGCGTCGACGAGGCCGCGATTCGCGCGCACCTGGCCGCGCATGTCGCCAAATGGTGGCTGCCCGATGCGATCCTGTTCGTCGAATCGCTGCCGCACAGCGCGACGGGCAAGCTGCTGAAAACGGCGATCCGGGCCGAATACAAGGACTTCCGGCTGGCCGCGGCCTGACGCGGCGCGGGGCCGGGCGGACGGGCGGGCGACGGCGCGCGGCCGCCGCCCGTCCCGGCCGCGTCAATCGAGGCGGGCGATCGCGTCGCTGACCGTGTCGGCCTTGGCGGCGCGGAAGCGGGCGCAGTTGCGGATCGTCTCGATCGTGCGATCGACCGACAGCGTGCTGCCGCGCTTGGCGAGCATCGGGCGAAGCTCGCCGGTGAGCGCGTCGGCGGCGGCTTCGGTGCACATGCCGCGGAACATCTCCGGCCCATGGCCCGAGAAGATGCCGCCGGGCGAGGCGAGCACCTTGCTGAAATTGGCGATGAGCGCCGGCGCGACGAGATCGCGCGTGGCCGGATCGGCCGCGAACCCCTCGGCCAGCCCGAGCCAGGCATTGTCGTCGAGCCCCGCCTTGCCCGGTTGCGTGACGAGCGTGCGGGCGAGATCGGCATTGCCCGACTGGGCGATGCCTTCGTAGATCGCGGCGGCGAGCGCCGGGGTGCGGTGCGCACGATCGATCAGCGACTGGCCGAACGCGGCGCCGCGCTCCTGGATCGCCGCGGCGACCGCGAGCGACCCGAACGCGTCGTCGAGCGCATCGGCCTTGCCCGCGAGCGCGGCGTCGAGCGCGGCGACGAGCTTGCCGCGGAGCGCGGCGTCGTTGCCCGCACGGACGAGCAGCCCGACCAGCTCGCTGCGCAGTTCGCGGCGCTCGTGATCCTCCCCGGCATAGGCGCCCGCCGCCGGATCGAAGCCGAGCTTCGCGAGCAGCGGGCCGTAGATCGCGCCGACCTGACGGCGGAAGGCGGGATCGGCGGCGGCGGAGACGAGCCCGCGTGCCCGGAGCCCCTCGAGCCGGTGCGCATTGTCGAGCAGCACGCGCTGCGCCGGGTGCGCGGCGCTGGCGCGGGCGAGCGCGAACAGCGCGTCGAGCCGCGGCTGGCCGGCGTAGAACGACGCCCACAGGCTGTCGGTGACGGCGAGCGCCTCGCCCTGCGGCAGCGTCGCGAAGCCCGCGATCAGCGCCTGCCAGTCGGCGGGGTCGAGATCGAAGCGGTAATAGCCGGTGCCTTCGGCGTTGGGGATCATCGCGCCGGTGCCGGCGGGCGCGCGGATCGCCATTTCGGGCTTGTCGATCAGCGTGCACGCCTTGGCCGCGGCCTGGCGGACGCAGAAGGGGATGATCCACTGGCGCGCGGCGGCGTTGGTGCCGAAATAGGCATAGGGCTGCTGCGTCGCGACGAGCGTGCCGCCCTGACGACGCAACCGGACGAGCGGCACCCCCTGCTGATCGACGAAGCTGCGCAGCGCGGCGAGCACGCGCGGATCGTGCGCGGCATCGGCGAGCGCGCCGAAGAAATCGTCGGTCGACGCGTTGCCGTAACGGTGGCGCGACATGTGCAGCCGCACGCCGTCGCGGAAGGCGGTGTCGCCCATGAAGTCGGCGATCATCGCGACGACCTGGCCGCCCTTGCCATAGGTGATCTGGTCGAACGCCGCGTCGATATCGCCGTCGCGCGTGATCCGTTCGTGGATCGGGCGGCCGACGCTGAGCGCGTCGATGTCCATCGCGGCGAGCGCCTCACGGATCGCCGAGGCGTTCATTTCGAGCCCCGGCCGCCATTCGTTGCCGATGCGATAGCCCATCCAGTTGGCGAAACTTTCGTTGAGCCAGATGTCGTCCCACCAGACCGGGGTGACGAGATCGCCGAACCACTGGTGCGCCAGCTCGTGCGCGACGACCATGCCGAACGCCTCCTGCTGGCGGGCAGGGGCCTTTTCGTCGAGGAACAGGATGCCGTCGCCATAGATGTCGGCGCCGGCATTCTCCATCGCGCCGGGCATGATCGGCGAGCCGATCTGATCGAGCTTGGGGAAGGGGAAGGGCTGATCGAAATAGCGTTCGAGCAGGCTGACGATCTTGCCCGTCTCGTCGCGGGCAAAGGCCATGCTGGCGGCGTTGGGCCGAGTCCCGACGATCCGCACGGGGAGCGGCGTCGCGCGCTGCGGCGTCGGCGGCACGGTGGTGGCGACGGTGGCAAAGGGGCCGACCGCGAACGCGACGAGATAGGTCGGCAGCGGCGCGGTGGGCGCGAAGCGATAGCGGACGAGCTTGCCCTTGCGTTCGGGCGTGCCCGCCTGGGGCGCGTTGCTGGTCGCGAACAGTCCGGCGCGCGTCGTGACGCTGACGGTGAACGGCGTCTTGTAGCCGGGTTCGTCAAAGGCCGGGAAGGCGGCGCGCGCGTCGATCGATTCGAACTGCGACCAGCTGTACCAGCGGTCCTCGACATTGACGCGATAGAGGCCCGAGGGGCCGGTGCCGAAGGCGGCGTCGTAATCGAAGCGCAGCGTCATCCGTCCGGCGGGCAGCTCGCGGCCGAAATCGAGCTGGGCGAGGCCGTGCTGCGTCCGCTGGGTGAAGCGCGCGCGATAGCTGCGCCCGCCGACCGCGACGGTCGCGCTGTGCATCGCGAGGTTGCGGCCGTGGAGGAAGATCGAGCTGGCGGCATGGCGCAGATCGATGTCGATTTCGGCATGGCCGCTGAAGCGCGGGCGATCGGGCACGATCGTGAGATCGAGCCGATAGGCGATCGGGCGCGCCTGATCGGGAAGCTTGCCGCTGGGCAGCGCGGCACCGTCGGCCGTGGGCGGCTGCTGCTGCGCCAGCGCAACCGGCGAGAACAGAAGGGAAAAGGCAAAGAGCAGATGACGCATGGGCATCCCGATCGCAAAAGGAAGCGTCAGCGATAAGCGACCCCGGCGGGGCGGGCAACCGCGGCGCGGCCCGGCGGCGAGGCGGCGATGTCCCGCAACCGGGCGTCAGAACAGCTCGCCCTGCGCGCCGGCGGGCGGGCGGAACAGATCGGTGCGCAGCGGCGGGAAGCGCCCCTCGATCCCGTGCGCGCGTACCGCCCGGCGGAAGCGGACGCGCAGCAGATCGGCCCACGGCCCCTGACCGCGCATCCGCGTGTGGAAGCCCGGATCGTTGTCACGCCCGCCGCGCAGCGACTGGACGATCGCCATCACCTTGGCCGCGCGATCGGGGAAATGCGCGTCGAGCCAGGCGCGGAACAGCGGCGCCACCTCCCATGGCAGGCGGACGGGAATGAACATCGCGCCCAGCGCGCCCGCCGCGGCGACGCGCGCGACGATCGCCTCGATCTCGTGATCGGTGATCGCGGGGATGACGGGCGCCAGCGAGGCGAAGACGGGCACCCCCGCCGCCGCCAGCCGTGCGATCGCGGCAATGCGCTTTTCGGGATGCGGCGCGCGCGGCTCGAGCGTGCGCGCGATGGCCGGATCGAGCGTGGTGACCGAGATCATCACCGCGGCGAGCCCCTGTTCGGCCATCGGCGCCAGCAGGTCGAGATCGCGCAGGATGCGATCGGACTTGGTGGTGATCGCGACCGGATGGCGGCATTCGGCGAGCAGTTCGAGGCAACCGCGCGTCACCCGCCACGTCGACTCGATCGGCTGATACGGATCGGTGTTGGTGCCGAACGCGACCGGCGCGCACACATAGCCCCGCCGGCCGAGCGCGGCGCGCAGCAGCGCGGGCGCATCGGGTTTCGCGAACAGCCGCGTTTCGAAATCGAGCCCCGGCGACAGGTCGTGATAGGCATGGCTGGGCCGCGCGAAACAATAGATGCAGCCATGTTCACAGCCGGCGAGTGGATTTATACTGCGATCGAAGCCTATGTCGGGCGACCTATTATAGCTGATGATCGTTTTTGGCTTGAGCACGGTGACGCTCGTTCTCACTCGGGGCAGGGCGCCGTCAATCAGATGCTGTTCGTCAAGCCAATCGCCATCAGCTTCGCGCTCGGGCAGATTGAAGCGCCTGCTGGCTGCATTCTGCGTGGCGCCTCGGCCTGCGATCTTGGGCATGAACGGAGTAGAACATATAAGGAACGATGGCACAACCCGGGAATCGCACCCGCCTACTGGCGGACCTGGGTTCGGTCATATAGCTTGCGTCTCATGAAGACGCCGCCGGTCACTCCGCGAGGATTTTTTCGCGAACTTGCTAATCAGCCCAGCACAGGTCTTAGGATCGCGCGTTGGTGGATAGGTATGGGATCACTCGTCACCGTGTTCGCTTGTGCTTTCGCCATAGCTCATTTTGTCTATGACGTTCCGATCCAGAACAAGAATACTGGCGTCCCGGCTACGGCGGGGGAAGTAGTGCTTGTTTCGGCAATTCTAGGCAGCGGCGGCTTGTTCTTCGTATGTGCCGGCATCGCCTTGCGGCGTTGGCTTATCAGTCGAACAGGCATTCGCTGACAATCGATTGCAATTCGACACAGCCGTTGCGGGGTTGATCGCAGCCGCGATAGGGGGGCACCGACTGGTCGAAGCACCGAACGGCTTTCGCGGCCGCAACAGGCGCAGTGTCCGCCGGTCTCCTCCAGCCGTTCGATTGTGAAGCGCGGTGGGCGCTTTTTGAAGATCATGGCTATTACCTAAAAACAAAGCGGATGCTTGGTAAAGGTCTCCTTTGAAGAAGCCTGGCGCCATGATGGCGACGAAGCATGGACTGACGGGACCGGCATTGCTTTCGGTCGGGGCGAATGCGACATCGCGTCCATGTCGGATCATCGCAATCGGCCGAACGCGAAACTGCGCTTCAGTATAGGCGGGCGGCTGAAGAGCTTCGTATATGCCGGTCGCGGATTGCGCTGGCTTGTGCAGAAAGAGCACAATGCGTGGTTGCACCTCGTGGGATCGGCAATCGTCATCGGCGCCGGTCTGGTCCTGCGCATTTCATTGAACGATTGGCGCTGGCTTGTATTCGCGATGGCGCTGGTCTGGATGGCCGAAGCCGTCAACACCGCGATCGAGGCGCTTTGCGATCATATCAGTCCTGGGTTTGATCCCTCCATCGGCAAGATAAAGGATCTGGCGGCGGGGGCTGTGCTGATCGCCGCGATCGCCGCCGCGGTGATCGGCTTCCTCACGCTGGGGCCGCCGCTGGTGCGGTGGATAGCTTGACGACATTTGCAGACAAAGGCGGATCGAACAGCACGCCCCTTGCGCCCGGCCCGTCGACATCGTAGAACATAGAGCGAACATTGGAGGAGGATGCCGGTGCCGCGTTTGAGCTATGTCGAGATCCCTGCCGCGGCGACCGCGCCTTCCCGCGACTTCTATGCGCGGGCCTTTGGCTGGGGGTTCACCGATTTCGGGCCGGATTATGCGGCGACGACGACGGGCGATGTCGATCTGGGGATCAATGTGTCGGGTGATGCGCCGATCGGGGCGATCCTGCCGATCGTCGAGGTCGACGACCTCGAGGCGGCGCTTGCCGCGGTGGTCGACGCGGGCGGCGAGCTGGTGGTGCCGATCTTTGCCTATCCGGGCGGGCGGCGGTTCCATTTCCGCGACCCCGCCGGCAACGTGCTGGGCGTGTTCGTCGACGAAAGCGCCGGCACCCCCGGGTGAACCCCGATTGTGGCGGCGCGGCGCGATGCTAAGGTGAATGCTTTCGAATGAGGGGGATTGAATGCGCCCGTTTCTGATCGCGGCTCCGTTGGCCGCCCTGTGGCTGGTGCCGGCCGCGCACGCCGAGGACAAGGCGCCTTGCGGCAAGGACATGGTCTGCGCGAGCGACCCGCAGAGCGTGCTGAAGGCGATGGAGAAAGCCGGGCTCAAGCCCAAGCTGGAAGTCGACGGCATCGGCGAGCCGATGATCAGCAGCGAGGAGGCGACGTACAACTTCTCGGTCTATTTCTATGGCTGCGAGGAAAAGAAGAACTGCGATTCGCTGCAGTTCCAGGTGATGTTCGAGAAGGACAAGGGCATCGACCTCAAGCTGGCGAACAAGTGGAACCTGACGCACCGCTTCCTCCAGGCGGCGCTGCGCGATGACGGGACGCTGGTGCTCGGCTATGACATCGGCACGATCGGCGGGCTGAACCAGACGCAGTTCAAGGACACGATCGACTGGTGGTCGGCCTCGCTCGACGAGCTGTCGAACTTCTTCGACAAGGAGTTGCCGAAGCCCAAGGACGGCAAGAAGGTAAGCTGAGCACGGGCGTCGGCGTGCCGTTCCGCGCCGGGCGCGCGGTGCGGCATCGCGGCGGCGTGCGGGCGGGCGAGCGGTCGTCGGCGCGGGGGCAGGATACGGTAGCGGTCCACCGGGGCCGGGCTGCGCGGCGGTCGGCGCGTGTGACGGCGCTATTCACTGCGCATGTTGCGGGACCGTGCGTGCCGGGTGCGGCGGGTCATGCGTATCGCAGGGCGATAGCCTGGGTGTGCAGCCCGCGACGCGATCGATCGTGGTCGCCTGCCTTGCCGCTGTGCAGGAACGGCAGCGGGGCGTGGTCGCGCGGGGCGGGTTTGCGGAGCGCGCGTGTCCGACCGCGGATGTCCGGCGACGGATGCCCGTGGCGGGCCGGACGATCCGTTGCTGGGCGTGACCTAGCGGGATCGGCGCGGGTTTACGGCCCGGGATACGATCGGTCGTGTTCGCCCGCTTGGCCGCTGCGCGGGAACGGCGCTGGAGCGGTGGGCGTGCGGAGTGAGTTTGCGGGGCGCGGCTGCTCGACGGCGGATCCCCGGCGACGGATGCCCGTGGCGGCCGGACGATCCGTTGCTGGGCGTGACCTGGCGGGATCGGCGTGGGTTTACGGTCCGGGATGCGATCGATCCTGCTCGCCCGCTTTGCGGCGGCGCAGGAGCGGCGCGGGAGCGGGGGCGCGTTTGCGGAGCGCGACAGCCGGGCGGTGGATGTCTGACGGCGGATGCCCGCCGGCGGATGCCCGCGGCGGGCCGAACGATCCCTTGCTGTCGTGACCTGCTCTGGCGGCAAGAGGGTGCGGCCCGCGACGCGATTGATATTCGCCCGCTTTCCCGCTGTGCGGGAACGGCGGCGGGGCGTGGTCGCGGGGCGGGTTTGCGGAGCGCGCGTGTCCGACCGCGGATGCCCGTGGCGGGCCGGATGATCCGTTGCTCGGCGTGACCTGCCGGGATCGGCGCGGGTTTACGGCCCTGTATGCGATTGATCCTGCTCGCCCGCTTTGCGGCTGCGCAGGAGTGGCGCCGAAGCAGGGGCGTGCGGGGCGCGTTTGTGGAGCGTGACAGCCGGGTGGCGGATGTCCGGCGGCAGATGGCCGACGACCGATGGCCGCGGTTGGCCGGACGATCAGTTGCTGTGCGCGACCTGGTCGGGATTGGCGCGGGCGCTGAGGCGGATCGCCTTTTCACCGGGCATGCCGGGGAAGCGCGGCCACAGCCCCTGGGCGAGCGCCTCGCGGCTGACCGAGCGGCGGCCCTCCTGCTGCTCGTACATCCAGTAGTTGCGCAGCACGGTCATCACATAGCCGCGCGTTTCCCAATAGGGGATGCTTTCGATGTAGAGCAGCGGGTCGCCGTTGTCGCGCGTCATGCTGTTCCACGACTGCACCGGGCTGGGGCCGGCATTATAGGCGGCGATCACCTTGGGAAGCAGGCCCTGGGTGAACGGCTGATCGCGCAACTGTTCGAGATAGGACTGGCCGATCTCCATGTTGACCGACGGCTTGGTAAGATCGGTGACGGCATAGTTGACGCCGTGCCGGCGGCCGACGTCGATCGCGGCGCCGGTCTTGACCTGCATCAGCCCCATCGCCCCCGCCGCGCTGCGGATTTCGGCGTTGAAGCGCGATTCTTGGAGCGTGTGGGCAAAGACGAGCGCCTTGTCGACGCGCCAGCCGCCCGCCGGGGTCCAGTTGGGCGAGGGGTAGCGCGCCTGAAGCAGCGGCTGCGCGCCCGCCGGGCCGTTGTGCGACAGCCAGACCTGGGTCGCGGGAAGGTTGAGCCGCCCGGCGAGCCGCGTCAGCGCGGCATGTTCGGCCGGGGTGCAGAACTTGGCCTGATGGCGCAGCACTTCGTCCGCCAGCCGGGTCTCGCCGATCTCGACGAGCGCGGCGGCGACGCGGACATTCGGGCGCCGATCGAGCAGCCGCCAGTCGTCGGCGACGAAGCGTTCGCCGCGTTCGCCGCGTTCGTCGACGCCGAGCGCCGCCTTGGCGAGCAGGCCGTAATAGGTCTCGCCATATTGCGACGCGGCCTTGAGCCGCCCTGCGACGCGTTCGGGATGGACGCACGCCATGTCGGCGCGCGAGGCCCAGTAGAGCCCGGCCGAGCGCAGTTCGGTGTCGGCCGCGCGCGTCGCGACGCGTTCGAACGCGGCGCCGGCGGCGTTGCAATCCTGTTCGCGCCACGCGGCGAGCCCCGCGACCCAGTCGGCCTGCGGCACCCAGTCGCCCTCGCCCTGGCTCGCCTTGGCGGCCATGCGGCGGGCATTGGCATTGTCGCCGGCGACATAATAGATCCAGGCGACCTTCTGCTGCCACTCGGTCAGCGCCTCGGGCGTGAGCTGGGGCGCGAATTTTTCGACGAGCGCCTCGGCCTGGACGCCGTCATCGGCCTTGACGAAGGGCTGGATCGCCAGCGCGATTTCGGTCGCGGCCTGGTCCGAGCGGATCGAGCGGGCGCGCTTGCGCACCGGCGCGCCGTCGAACCAGACGAGCCGCTGCGGCTGGGGCAGCACCGGAAGCGCCGTCGCGCCGCGCAGCCGGGCGAGGCGGGCGAGCTGTTCGGCCTGCGGCAGCTCGGGCGCCTCGCTCAGCAGCGCCATCAGCGGCGCGAGTTCGGCCTTCGGCGACCCCTTGGCGGTGAACAGTTCGGCGCGCGCGATGGCGTGGAGCGGCCCCGGCTTCATGCCGTCGAGCGTGAGCTGCGCGTCGTTCCACTGGCCGGCGCGGATCGCGGCGAACACGCGACGATAGGCCGCGTCCTGTTCGCCGTCGAGCTGATCGGGAATACCGTCACCGTCGCGCGCCGCGGCGGGCGCCGCCGCAACGGCTGTGGTCGCGGTGGCCGCGATGCCTGCCGCCGTGCCGCCGGCGGGCGCCGCATCGGTATCGGCTGCATGGGCCGCGGCGGAAAAAAGGCCGCAGCCAAGGGCAATCCCGAGTCCAAGCCTGATCTTCACTTAACCATCCCCCGGCTCAACAGCAGCAATTGCTTCCACGCGTCGGCCTTGGCGAGCGGCCGTTCCAGCAGGAACCGCGGCGGGTAACCAATGACGACCGACGTATTCGTCCCAAAATCGTTAACGGAATGTAAACGATTTTCCGGCGGCCAGCCATCCGCCGCAGCGAGCGCACGGCTGGCCGAATGACCGAACATTAGCAGGTGCGCGGGGCGGAGCAGGCCGAGGTGATGGCGGGCCAGCGCCGCCAGACGATCGGCCGCGTCGGCGGGAACCTGGCCGCCGAACGGCCGCGCAAAGGCGAAAGGTACGATATGGACTGATTCGCGCGAAAGCCCGATCGCGGCGAGCATCCGTTCGAAAAGCCGGCCCGCAGCGCCGCCGAGCAGGCAATCGGGCGCGTCCGGTTCGGGCATGTCGGTCAGCACGACGAGCGGCGCGTCGACCGGCCCCTCCGGCGCGCAGAGCGGCGTCGTCCAGCCGGTTTCGGGCGCGGCCGGCCCCGTCCGCCACGCCAGGAAAGGTTCGAGCGCCGACGGCAGCGTTTCGGCCGCGGCAGGCTTTGCCGCCGCTACGGCGCGGGGGGCACGCGCGGGTGCGGCGGCCGGTGCCGGCGCCGCCGCGAGCGCGACGGGCGGCGGCGCGATCCGCGCGGTCCAGTCGCGCGGCATCGGATCGGCAAGGGTGTCGACGCCCGCGTCGTGCCACCATTCGAGCGCGCTGGCGACCGCCCGTTTCCAATCCTGATGCGCGTCTGCCCCCATACCCTATTTTTGAATCCCTGTTGACGGATTGGTCAATCTGCCGCCATCGACAAGACGGACAGGACGTTGCGCGTGTGCGACAGCAAGCGACGCGGCGTCTCACTCGGAGACTCGCAGAGGATAGTAGAATGAGCGAACGGGAGTCGATGCCCTATGACGTGGTGATCGTCGGCGCCGGGCCCGCCGGGCTTTCGGCCGCGATCCGGCTGAAGCAGCTTGCCGCCGAGGCGGGGAGCGAGCTTTCGGTGTGCGTGCTCGAAAAGGGCTCGGAAGTGGGCGCTCACATCCTGTCGGGTGCGGTGATCGATCCGCGCTCGCTCGACGAGCTGCTGCCCAACTGGCGCGAGGACGGCTGCCCGCTCGCGCGCACGCCGGTGACCGAGAACCACCATTGGGTGCTCAACGCCAAGGGCAAGGCGCAATTCCCCGAATTCGTCACGCCGCCCTATATGCACAACAAGGGCTGTTACACCGGCAGCCTGGGCAATCTGTGCCGCTGGCTGGCCGAGAAGGCCGGCGAGCTGGGCGTCGAGATCTTCCCCGGCTTTGCCGCGGCGGAGATCCTCTATCACGACGACGGCCGCGTGAAGGGCGTCGCGACCGGCGACATGGGCGTCGCGCGCGACGGCACGCACAAGCCCGATTACCAGCCCGGGCTGGAACTCCACGCCAAGTACACCTTCTTTTCGGAGGGCGTGCGCGGCCATCTGACCAAGCAGCTGCAGCGCCAGTTCGACCTGTGCCGCGACGCGCAGCCGCAGGTCTATGGCATCGGCATCAAGGAATTGTGGGACATCGACCCCGCCAACCATGTGCCGGGCCGCGTGATCCATACGCAGGGCTGGCCGCTCGACGAGCGCGAGGCCAATGGCGGCGGATTCCTGTATCACCAGGCCGACGGCCAGGTGGCGCTGGGCTTCGTCGTGTGGCTCGACTACAAGAACCCCTGGCTCTCGCCGTTCCAGGAAATGCAGCGCTGGAAGACGCACCCCGAGATCGCCAAGATCCTGAAGGGCGCCAAGCGCGTCTCCTATGGCGCGCGCGCGATCAGCGACGGCGGCTGGCAGTCGGTGCCCAAGCTGGTGGCGCCGGGCGCCGCGGTGATCGGCGACAGCGCCGGTTTCCTGAACGTGCCGCGGATCAAGGGCACGCACACCGCGATGAAGAGCGGTATGATGGCGGCCGAGGCGGCCTTTGCCGCGATCGCCGCGGGCCGTGAGGGCGACGAGCTGAACGCCTATCCCGAGGCCTATGCCGACAGCTGGGTCGAGAAGGAACTGCGCGGCGTCCGCAACGTGGTGCCGCTCGTCAAGAAGTTCGGCCTGACCTGGGGCACGCTGCTTTCCGGCGTCGCGATGTGGAGCGAGCATCTGGGCCTGCGCTGGCCGTTCACGATGAAGCACCACCCCGACAACGAGACGCTGCTGCGCGCCGACCAGTGCAAGCCGATCGACTATCCCAAGCCCGACGGGGTGCTGACGTTCGACCGGCTTTCCTCGGTGTTCCTGTCGAACACCAACCACGAGGAGGACCAGCCGATCCACCTGACGCTCAAGGATCCGGACATCCCCCTTTCGTACAATCTGCCGATGTACGCCGAGCCGGCGCAACGCTACTGTCCGGCGGGTGTGTACGAGGTCGTGGGGGAAGGCGATGATCTGCGGTTCCAGATCAACGCGCAGAATTGCGTTCACTGCAAGACCTGCGACATCAAGGACCCCACGCAGAACATCAACTGGGTGGTGCCCGAAGGTGGCGGCGGCCCCAATTATCCCAACATGTAAGCTGCTGATCGCGGCGGCGCTGGCGACGGCGCCGCTGCCAGCCGCGGCGCAGGAGCGCGACCCGCCCGCGGCGGCGGGTGCGGGTGCGTCGGCGGCGGAAACGGTGCCCGGCCCGGTCGTTCCCGACCTGTCCGGGCTGTTCGTGCGCGCGCGTGCGGCGGAGGAGGCCGGCGCGGTGGCGGCGGCCACGCAGGCCTATCGCCAGATCCTTGCGGCGGCGCCCGACGACACGACGGTCGCGCGGCGCGCCTATCGCCAGGCGATCGCCGCGGGCGATTATCTGCTCGCCGGGCGCGCGGCGGCGGTGCTGGTGCGCGCGGGCGAGGCGCCCCCCGACAGCGCGTTGCTTGCGGTGGCGATCGCGCTTCACGAACATGACGCGGCGGGGGCCGAGCGGGCGATCGACCGGCTGGGGACGGGGCCGCTCGACTTTCTGGTGCCCTCGCTGCGCGCCTGGCTGGCCCGCGACCGCGGGCAGGACGCACTGGCGGTGCTCGACGCCGATGGACCGGGCAGCGGGCTGGCACGGCGCTACAGCGCGCGGACGCGCGTGCTGCTGCTCGCCGCGGCGGGGCGGCAGGGCGAGGCGGCGCTGGGGCTTGCCGCCGCCGAGATGCAGCGCGACGGCGCGGCGCTGCGCATCGACATGGCACGTGTGCTGGCGCGCGGGGGCGACCGGCGCGCGGCGCGGGCGTTGCTGGCGAAGAGCGACGATGCCGAGGCGCGCGCGCTGCGCGACCGGCTCGATGCCCCGGCACCCAACGACGCGGCGTTCGGCGCGGCGCGACTGTTCCTGATGGTGGCCGACGACCTTTCGGACGACAAGGTGGCGCCGCTGGTGATGCTGCTCGCGCGGGCGACGTTGCTGCTCGACGACGGCGACGACCGGGCGCGGCTGGTGCTCGCGCGGACGCTCGCCGACGAAGGCGCGCTCGACGATGCGCTGGTCGCGCTCGATACGGTGCGCGACCGTTCGGCCTATGCGCGCGAGGCGGCGGCGCTGCGCGTCGACGTGCTGGCCGAGGGCGGCGCCGAGGACGCGGCGCTGCGGCTGGCGCATTCGCTGGCGCGGTCGCGCGGCGGCACCGCGACCGACAGCGAGGCCTATGGCCGGATGCTGGCCGAGCGCGGGCGGCTGGGCGAGGCGGCGAGCGCCTATGCGCGCGGGCTGAGCCGCGGTGCCGGACCCGATGCCTGGCGGCTGCACTATCTGCGCGGGATGGCGCTCGACGCGCTGGGCGAATGGCCGGCGGCGGCGACCGAGCTGCGCCGCGCGATCACGCTGGCGCCCGATGCTTCCGAGGCGATGGGCTATCTGGGCTATGCGCTTATCGAGCGCGGCACCGAACTGGCCGAGGCGCAGGCGCTGCTCGAACGCGCACGCAAGCTCGAACCGCGCAACGCCGAGATCGCCGATGCGCTCGCCTGGGCCTATTTCCGCCAGGGCGATGCGGGCCGTGCGCTGCCGCTGCTCGAACAGGCGGTGCAGGACGACCCGCTGGCGGCGCGCGCCAACGAGCATCTGGGCGACGTTTACTGGCAGCAAGGGCGGCGATACGAGGCGCGCTATGCCTGGCGCGCCGCCGCGCTGACCGCCGATGCCGACGCCGCGGCGCGGATCGACGCCAAGCTGGCCGGCGACGTCCCCGTTCGGAGCGATTGATGATCCGCGAAACCGCCTGCGCCAAGATCAACCTGGCGCTGCACGTCCGCCACCGCCGCCCCGACGGCTTTCACGCGCTGGAGACGCTGTTTGCCTTTGTCGCGCACGGCGATTCGATCACGATCGCGCCGGCCGAGGCCGACCGGCTGATCGTGACGGGGCCGTTTGCGGCGGCGCTGGACGCGGCAGGCCCGGCCGACGACAATCTGGTGCTGCGCGCGGCGCGGGCGTTTCGCGCGCGCTTCGGCGGCGGGGCGCATGCGATCACGCTCGACAAGCGCCTGCCGGTCGCGTCGGGGATCGGCGGCGGATCGGCCGATGCGGCAGCGACGCTGCGCGCGCTGGCGCGGGCGGCGGGGATTGCGCTCGACGCGCCCGATCTGTTCGTGATCGCCGACACGCTGGGATCGGACGTGCCCGCCTGTCTTTACCAGCGCGTCGCGATCGGGCGCGGGCGCGGCGAGCAACTGACGCCGATTGCGGGCGCGCCGGGATTGCCGGTGCTGCTCGTCAATCCGGGAGTGGCGGTTTCGACCGCGGCGGTGTTCGGCCGATGGGACGGGCAGGACCGCGGGCCGCTGGGCGAGGGCGACCTGCTCGCGATTGCCGCGGCGGGGCGTAACGACCTGGAGCCGCCGGCGCGCGCGATCGCGCCGGTGATCGGGACCGTGCTCGACGCGCTGGCGGCGCTGCCCGGCGCCGGGCTGGTGCGGATGTCGGGATCGGGCGCGACCTGTTTCGCCACCTTTGCCGATGCCGCCCGATGCGCCGACGCGGCGACGCAGATGGCGGCGCGGGGATGGTGGAGCGTCGCGACCGAGCTGGTCTGACGCGACGGGGCTGACAGCCGGCGCGGCTTGCGGCACAGGGAAACACCATGATCGACCTTTCCTTCGACGGCGCGGTCGCGACCGTCTCGCTCAACCGTCCGCAGGCGCGCAATGCCATGCCGATCGCCGCATGGGACGCGCTTGCCGACGCCTTGCCCCGGCTGGCCGAGGCGCGGGTGGTGATCCTGAAATCGGGCGTGCCGGGGATCTTCTCGGCCGGGGCCGACGTCCATGAGTTCGAGACGCTGCGTGCCGACGTGGCGCTGCGCTCGCGCTTCCGGCTGGCGATGCGGCGGGCGATCGACGGGATCGCCGACCTGCCGATGCCGGTGATCGCGGTGGTCGACGGGGGCTGTTTCGGCGCGGCGGTGGCGCTGACGCTGGCCGCCGATGTCCGCGTGGCGGGCAAGGATGCCGCGTTCGCGATCACGCCCGCGCGGCTGGGGATCGGTTATCCCGAAGCCGATGTCGCCCGGCTGGCGGCGCAGGTGGGGCGCGGCGTCGCGTCGCTGCTGCTGTTCACCGGCGACCGGATTTCGGCCGACGAGGCCAAGCGGATCGGGCTGGTCGACCTGGCAAGCGCCAAGGCCGACGAGACCGCGGCGGCGGTGGCGGCGACGATTGCCGCCAACGCGCCCGGATCGGTACGGCTGCTCAAGCGGACGCTGCGCGGCGAGGCGACCGATCCCGATTTCGAGGCAGCCTATGGCGGCTCCGAATTCCTGGAAGGACTGACCGCGTTTCGCGAACGGCGGCGCCCGGCCTATTGAGCGCGCCGCCCGCGCGGCTTGCCCCGCCGGGCGCGACCGCCTAGGCCCGCGACATGGTGTGCGAACGGATTGAGGGCGCGCGGCACGACATCCTGCTGTTGTGCGATCACGCGTCGAACGCGGTTCCCGACGATATCGATCTGGGGATCGCGCCCGACCTGCTCGACCGGCATATCGCGGTCGACATCGGCGCGGCCGCGGTAACGCGCGCGGTCGCCGCCCGGCTGGGCGCGCCGGCGCTGCTCGCCACCGTCTCGCGGCTGGTGATCGACCTGAACCGCGAGCCCGACAATCGCGGACTGATCCCGCATCGCAGCGACGGCCATGATATTCCGGGCAATGCCGAGGCCGACCGCTGGGCGCGGATCGCGCGCTTTTACGCGCCCTATCATAGCGCGATCGCGGCGTGCATCCGCACCCGGCGACCGCGGCTGATCGTCGCGGTGCACAGTTTCACCCCGCGGCTGGAGCATGGCGGGAGCGACCGGCCCTGGCAGGCGGGCGTGCTCTATAACCGCGACTCGCGCGCGGCGCGGCCGGCGATCGACTGGCTGCGGGCCGAGGGAATCGCGACGGGCGACAACGAACCCTATTCGGGGCGCGTGCTCAACGCGACGCTCAACCGCCATGCCGAGGGCAACGGCATTGCCTCGCTGTCGCTGGAGATCCGCAACGACGGCATCGCCGATGCCGCGGGCGCGGGCGTCTGGGGCGAGCGCGTGGCGCGTCTGGCAGATTTTTTGAGTAATAGTCTTGCGCAAAGGGACGGTTTGGCGACATAGGCTTTCGCGCCATGACCAACAGCTTTGACAAGAGCCGCCTGCCGAGCCGCCACGTCTCGGTCGGCCCCGAGCGCGCGCCGCACCGCAGCTATTACTATGCCATGGGCATGTCCGAGGCGGACATCGCCAAGCCCTTTGTGGCGGTGGCGAGCGCGGGCAACGACAGCGCCCCCTGCAACACCGCGCTCGATGCGCAGGCCGACGCCGCGCGCGGCGGCGTGATCGCGGGCGGCGGCACGCCGCGGCGCTTCAACACCATCACCGTCACCGACGGCATCGCGATGGGCCATCAGGGAATGAAGGCGTCGCTGGTGAGCCGCGAGGTGATCGCCGATTCGATCGAGCTGAGCGTGCGCGGCCATTGCTATGATGCGCTCGTCGGCTTTGCCGGTTGCGACAAGTCGCTGCCCGGGATGATGATGGCGATGCTGCGGCTCAACGTGCCGTCGATCTTCGTCTATGGCGGATCGATCCTGCCCGGCCGGTTCCACGACAAGGACGTCACCGTCGTCGATGTGTTCGAGGCGGTGGGCCAGCACGCCGCAGGCAATTGTCCGCTGCACGAGCTGATCGCGCTCGAAAAGGTCGCGTGCCCCGGCCACGGCGCATGCGGCGGCCAGTTCACCGCGAACACCATGGCGTGCGTGGGCGAGGCGATCGGCCTGTCGCTCCCCAATTCGAACATGGTGCCCGCGCCCTATCGCTCGCGCGAGGAAATCGCGATCGCGGCGGGCGAGCAGGTGATGGAGCTGATCGCGCGCAACATCCGTCCGCGCGACATCTGCACGCGCGAGGCCTTCGTCAACGCGGCGCGCGTCGTCGCGGCGACGGGCGGATCGACCAACGCCGCGCTCCACCTGCCTGCGATGGCGAACGAAGCCGGGATCGAATTCGACCTGCATGACGTGGCTGAGGCTTTCAAATCAACGCCTTACATGGCGGACTTGAAGCCCGGTGGGAAATATGTCGCCAAGGACATGTACGACGCCGGCGGCGTCTACATGCTGATGAAGACGATGCTCGCGGGCGGGCTGCTCGACGGCAATTGCATGACCGTCACGGGCAAGACGCTGGGCGAGAATATCGACGCGGTGACGTGGAACCCCGACCAGAAGGTCATCTATGACGTCCGGACGCCGATCACCCCGACCGGCGGCGTCGTCGGCCTGCGCGGCACGCTGGCGCCCGAGGGGGCGATCGTGAAGGTCGCGGGGATGAAGCGCCTGCAGTTCGAGGGGCCGGCGCGCGTGTTCGATCGCGAGGAGGACGCGTTCGAGGCGGTCGAGCATCGCCGGATCAACGAGGGCGAGGTCATCATCATCCGCTATGAAGGGCCGAAGGGCGGCCCCGGCATGCGCGAGATGCTGTCGACCACCGCGGCGCTGTACGGGCTGGGCATGGGCGAGAAGGTCGCGCTTATCACCGACGGGCGCTTTTCGGGGGCGACGCGCGGCTTCTGCATCGGCCATGTCGGCCCCGAAGCGGCCGACGGCGGTCCGATCGCGCTGGTGGAGGACGGCGACATCATCCGGATCGACGCTGAAGCGGGGACGATCGACCTCGACGTGCCCGAGACGGTGCTCGCCGAACGGCGGGCGCGGTGGCAGCCGCGGACCAACGACCACCAGTCGGGGGCGTTGTGGCGCTATTCCCAGACGGTCGGCCCCGCCTATAAGGGCGCGGTCACCCATCCGGGAGCGCGCGCCGAACGTCATGTCTACGCCGATATCTGATCGGTCGCTTTCAAACGCAAAAGCATGGGTGCCCCGGCGGGCGAGGATCGTGCTCGCCATCGCCGGGGCGGGATTGCCGGCGCTGCTGGCGCTCGCCGGCTGCGGCGGTGCGGCGCCCGATCGCGACGCCGCGACTGCCGATGCCGCGCGCGTGGCCTGCGGGCGGGCGGGGGAGACGCGCCTTGCCGAAAGCTGCACCGTCGAACGGGCGACGACGCCCGCCGGGCTGGTGCTGACGCTGCGGCGCGCGGACGGCGGCTTTCGTCGGTTGCTCGTCACGCAGGACGGGCGCGGCGTGGTCGCTGCCGACGGCGCCGAGCGCGCAGTCGTCACCCCGATCGGATCGGACCGGATCGTGGTTGCGCTGGGCGACGATCGTTATCAACTGCCCGCGACGGTGCGTGCGCCGGGAGCCGCGCGGTGATCCCCGCGGGCGCCCCCGTCCTGACGGCGCAGGCGATGCGCGACGCCGAGGCGCGAGTCTTTGCAACCGGCGTGTCGCAGGACGAGCTGATGGAGCGCGCGGGCGCCGCAGTGGCGCGCGAGACCGCGCGCTTTGCCGCCGGGCGCCCGATCCTGGTGCTCGCCGGGCCGGGCAACAATGGCGGCGATGCCTATGTCGCCGCGCGGCTGCTGAAGGCACAGGGGCATGACGTCGCGGTCGTCGCGTCAGGACCGCCGGGCCCCGGCGCGGCGGAACGGATGCATGCGCGCTGGGACGGCCCGACAAGCGCGCTCTATGCCGCGCGGCCGCGACCGGTGCTGGTCGACGGGCTGTTCGGCACCGGATTGTCGCGCCCGCTCGAACGCGGGCTGGCGGCGGTGTTCGCCGACCTGGTCGCGAAGGCGAGCTTTACGCTGGCGATCGACCTGCCGTCGGGAATCGAGACCGACAGCGGCGCCGATCTGGGCGTGCCGCGCGGGATCGCGGCGACGCTGGCGCTGGGCGCGCTCAAGCCCGCGCATCTGCTCGAGGCGGGGCTCGAGCGATGCGGCCATGTGCTGCTCGCCGATATCGGAATCCCGATCGAGAGCAGCTGGCGGAGCGTCGCGCGGCCGCGGCTGGCCGTGCCGGGGCCGTTCGATCACAAATATACGCGCGGGCTGGTGGCGGTGATCGAGGGCGCGATGCCCGGCGCCGCGCGGCTGGCGGCGCGGGCGGCGATGGCGGGCGGCGCCGGCTATGTCGTGCTGGCGGGGGCGGCGCCGGATAGCGGCGGGCCGGACGCGCTGGTGCGGCGCACGGTCGAAACCTCGGCCGACCTTGCCGAATTTGTCGGCTGGGACCGGATCGACGCGCTGTTGCTGGGGCCGGGGCTGGGGCGCGATGTGCGCGCGCGCAACTGGCTGGAAATCGCGCTGCACAGCGAGCGACCGCTGATCCTCGACGGCGATGCGATCAGCCTGCTGGCGGCGATGCCCGACGGTGTCGGATTGCTGCGCGAACGCGCGGCGCCGGTGTGGCTGACGCCGCATTCGGGCGAGTTCGACCGGCTGTTTCCGGGTGAGGGCGGCAAGATCGCGCGTACCGTGGCGGCGGCGGCCGATGCGAGCGCGACGATCGTCCACAAGGGCGCGGACACGGTGATCGCATCGCCGCGCGGGATGGTGCGGATGCTGGCGGGGGCCTCGCCCTGGCTGTCGACCGCGGGGACGGGCGACGTGCTCGCAGGGCTGGTCGCGGCCCAGGTGGCACGCGGAGCGAAGCCGCTCGCGGCGGCCGAGGCGGCGGCGTGGCTGCACGCACGCGCTGCCGCGCTTGCAGGACCGGCGTTCATCGCCGATAGGCTCGCCGACCTGATTCCGGAAGCGATCGCCGAATGCCTGTAAATCCGATTGAGATCCTCCGCGTCGCCGCGCGTGGCGACGGGGTTGCCGCCGACGGGCGCCATGTCGCGCTCGCCGCGCCGGGGGACCATGTGACCGCCGCGGGCGAGGTGCTGCCCGGGCCGCACCATCGCGAGCCGCCGTGCCGGCATTTCCCGACGTGCGGCGGATGCCAGCTCCAGCATCTCGACGATGCGGCATGGAGCCGGTTTCTGGAGGACCGGATCACGACCGCGCTGGCGGCACAGGGGCTGAATGCGCCGATCCGCGCGCCGCACCTGTCGCCCCCGCGCACGCGGCGGCGCGCGGCGCTTCACGCCGAACGGCGCGGGCGGCAGGTGCTGCTGGGCTTTGCCGAGCAGTCGAGCCATCAGCTGGTCGACCTGGCCGAATGCCATGTGCTCGCGCCCGAACTGTTCGCGCTGGTGGCGCCGCTGCGTGGGCTGCTCGCGGCGATGATTCCCGGCAAGCGGCGCGTCAACGTCCACCTGACGATGACCGATCAGGGCGTCGACGTGCTGATCGACGGGCTGGAGGCCGAGGGGCTTGCCGCGGCGGAAGCGATCACGGCCTTTTCGTATCGCCACAAGCTGGCGCGCTTTTCGCTCGACGAGGGGCTGGGCGCATCGGCGCGGTGGGAGCCGGCGCCGGTGACGGTGACGCTGGGCGGCGTGCCGGTGCCCTTTCCGGCGGGGAGTTTCCTGCAGGCGACGCCCGAGGGCGAAGGCGCGCTGGTGGCGGCGGTGCGCGAGGCGATCGGCGAGGCGGCGACGGTGGCGGACCTGTTTGCCGGGCTGGGGACGTTCAGTCTCGCGTTGCCGCGGGCGCGGGTTTATGCGGCGGAGGGCGCGCGCGACCCGATCCTGGCGCTGAAGGCGGGGGCCGGGCGGGCGATGCGTTCGGTAACTGTCGAACATCGCGACCTTTTTCGGCGGCCGGTGGCGCGGGCGGAGCTGGATCGCTTTGCCGCGGTGGTGCTTGACCCGCCGCGGGCGGGCGCGCGCGAACAGGTGGGCGAACTGGCGGCGAGCAAGGTGCCCGTCATCGCCTATGTTTCGTGCAATCCCAGCACCTTCGCCCGCGATGCTGAGACGCTGTGCAAGGGCGGATACGGGCTGGAATGGGTGCAGCCGGTGGGCCAGTTCCGCTGGTCCACCCATGTCGAATTGGCTGCCAAGTTCCGCCGTTGAGGCGCCGAACCGGGCGAAACCCCGCAAAAATCGCGCGTCAGGCGTCGTTCGGCGGCGAAATCGTGTCGTTCGCAGGCGCGTCATGACGGCCCGGATAATCTGCCCGCACGAAGAACAGCCCGTCCGACGGCGCGTTGAGCCCGAGCGCCTGGCGGTCGCGCGCGGCGAGCGCCGCGGCCAGCGCGTCGACCGACCAGCGCCCCTGGCCGACCAGCGCGAGGCAGCCGACCATCGAGCGCACCTGATGGTGCAGGAACGACCGCGCCGACGCGCGAACGAGCACGCGGTCGCCGACGCGATCGACGTCGAGCCGGTCGAGCGTCCGCACCGGGCTGTCGGCCTGGCAATGCGCCGAGCGGAAGGTGGTGAAGTCGTGCCGCCCGACCAGCCGCGCCGCGCCCGCGCGCATCGCATCGACATCGAGCGGCGTCGGCACGCGCCACGCCAGCCCCGCCTCGTGCGTGAGCGGCGCGCGGCGGTTGACGATGCGGTATTCGTAGTGCCGTGCGAGGCACGAGAAGCGCGCATGCCAGTCGTCGGGCACCACGACGCAATCGAGGATCGCCACCGGCGCCGGCCGCAGCCGCGCGTTGAGCGCCTCCATCAGCCGGAAGGGCGTGATGTCGCGCGCGATGTCGAGATGCGCGCGCATCCCGAGCGCATGGACCCCGGCATCGGTACGCCCGGCGGCATGGACCACGGCGTGCTCGCCGGTGATCGCATGCGCCGCGGTCTCGATCGCCTGCTGGACGCTCGGCCCGTGATCCTGACGCTGCCACCCCATGAAGGGGCGGCCGTCGAACTCGACCGTCAGCGCGAAGCGGGTCAAAGCCGCGTCCCCGCCGGCACCGCAAAGCCGCGCAGCAGCGCCCCGGTTTCCATCGCCGCACGCCCCGCGCGCTGGACGAGCAGCGGGCGCAGCGCGCCGTCGCCGCACGCGATCGTCAGCGCGTCGTCGAGCACGGTGCCGGGCGCCGCGCCGCCGGTCGCCGCATCGGCGACGACCTGCGCGCGATGGACGCGGATGCGTTCGCCCCCCAGTTCGAAAAAGGCGCCGGGCGCGGGGTTGAACGCGCGCACCTGACGCTCGACCGCGGGGGCATCGGCGGTGAAGTCGAGCCGCGCCTCGGCCTTGTCGATCTTGGGCGCATAGGTCACGCCCGCCTCGGGCTGGGCGACCGGCGGATGGCCGTCGGGATCGGCGAGCACGCGCAGCATCAGCGCCGCGCCGAGCGCGCTCAGCTCGGCGGTGAGCTCGCCCGCGGTCTTGCCGTCGACCGGCGTGCGCCCCTCGAGCCGGACGGGGCCGGTATCGAGCCCGGCCTCCATCTGCATGATCCCGACGCCGGTGGTCGCATCGCCAGCGAGGATCGCCCGCTGGATCGGCGCCGCGCCGCGCCAGCGCGGGAGCAGCGAGGCATGGACGTTGAGGCAGCCGAGCCGCGGCGCGTCGAGCACCGCGCGCGGCAGGATGAGGCCATAGGCCGCGACCACCGCGACATCGGCGTCGAGCGCGGCGAAGGCGGCCTGGGCATCGGCGTCGCGCAGCGTGAGCGGCGTGTGGACGGGAATGCCGAGCGCCTCGGCCCGCGCATGGACGGGCGAAGGGGTGAGCGCCTTGCCGCGACCGGCGCGGCGCGGCGGCTGGCTGTACGCCGCGATGACCGAATGCCCCGCGCCGGCAAGCGCATCGAGCACGGGGACGGCGAAATCGGGGGTGCCCATGAAGATGATCCGCATGCTTCCCCCTCAACCGCTTGGCAGGGCCGGGCGCAAGCCCCTATGTCGTGCGGCATGGCATCGCCCGAAATCGACGCGCTGACCCAGGCGCTCTCCCGCTTGCCCGGCCTTGGCCCGCGTTCGGCGCGCCGCGCGGTGCTGCACCTGCTCAAGAAGCGCGAGACCGCGCTCGAGCCGCTGCTGACGGCGCTGGAGGCGGTGAGCGCGCGGCTGGCGACCTGTTCGCGCTGCGGCAATGTCGACACGTCGGATCCGTGTTCGATCTGCGCCGATCCGCGTCGCGATCCCCGGTCGCTGTGCGTCGTCGAGGAAGTCGCCGACCTGTGGGCGCTCGATCGCGCGCGGCTGTTTCCGGGGCGCTTCCATGTGCTGGGCGGGCGGCTTTCGGCGCTGGAGGGCGTGCGGCCCGAGGATCTGCGCATCGATTCGCTGATCGCGCGCGTCGCCGACGGCGGGGTCGACGAGGTGGTGCTGGCGATGAACGCGACGCTGGAGGGGCAGACGACCGCGCATTACCTGGCCGAGCGGCTGGAGCGTTATCCGGTGCGGATCACCCAGCTTGCGCACGGGCTGCCGGTGGGCGGCGAGCTCGATTATCTCGACGAGGGCACGCTGGCGCAGGCGCTGCGCGCGCGGCGGCCGGTGGCGTGACGCGCGCACGGCGATCCGGCACCGCCCTGCATTGACCCTTGCCGACCCGCACCCTAGATCCCCGGGCATGGCAATTCTTCCGATCGTAGAGGTTCCCGATCCCCGGCTGCGCGCCGTTTCCGCCCCCGTCGAGACGGTGGACGATTCGGTGCGCGCGCTGATCGCCGACATGTTCGACACGATGTACGACGCCCCCGGCATCGGGCTGGCCGCGATCCAGGTGGGCGTGGCGAAGCGGATCGTCGTGATGGACCTGCAGGAAGAGGAAGACGAGGACGGCAAGCCGATCCGCCAGCCGCGCGTGTTCATCAATCCCGAGATCCTCGACCCGTCCGACGAGCTGTCGGTCTATAACGAGGGCTGCCTGTCGGTTCCCGACCAGTTCGCCGATGTCGAGCGGCCCGCGCGCTGCCGCGTGCGCTGGCTCGACGAGAAGGGCGAGCGCCACGAGGAACTGTTCGAGGGGCTGCTGGCGACGTGCATCCAGCACGAGATGGACCATCTGGAGGGCATCGTGTTCATCGACCATCTGTCGCGGCTGAAGCGCGAGATGATCCTGAAGAAGCTCGCCAAGGCGCGCAAGGCGGCCTGAGCGCGGCCGCGCCGTCGGCCGGTTGGCCCCCATGGCGGGGGCGACGGCATGGCGGGGGCGCGGGGTTCGAGACGGTTTTGACGGGCGGCGTCGGGGCAGGGGCTCCGGCGCCGCTTTTTCGTCGGACGTTTTCGCGGTTGGCGGTTTGCGGGTCGGCCGCAGGTGGGGGCGGTGGTTCCGCTCTCCGGCGGGGTCGGGAGGACTGGGGGCGTTTTCCGCGCCTTGCGGCGCGGCCCCTCCACCACCGGCCGCTGGCCGGTGGTCCCCCTCCCCGGCGGGGCCGGGGAGGAATGGGGTGGGTTTTCCGCGGTTGGCGGCGTGCGGGGCCGCTGCAGGTGGGGGGCGGTGGTTTCCCCGCTCTGGTAGGGTCGGGAGGACTGGGGGGCGTTTTCCGCGCCTGGCGGCGCGGCCCCTCCACCACCGGCCGCTGGCCGGCGGTCCCCCTCCCCGGCGGGGCCGGGGAGGATTGGGGGTGGGCCATGATTCGGGCGCTTTTCCAACGCTAAGCTGGCGGCGGCGATTCGAGGGGATGGTTGATGCGGTTGGCGTTGGCGGGTGCGTTGGTGCTGGGGTGGCTGGGGCTCGCGACGCCCGCCTGGGCGGGGCCGCAGCCGCTGGGGGTGATCTGGCAGCGGGGGGCGGCGTCGATCGTGGTCGTGCCCTGTCCGCCGGGCGGCGACGTCGACGAATGGTGCCGCGCGGTGGAGGCGCATGACGGCGGGCGCGTCGTGCGGCTGGGCGACGGCTTCATGTCGGTGAAGATGCTGTGGCACGGCCATGCGGGGCGGCATGCGCCCGATGTGCTGGTGATGGGCGACAACGGGGGATCGGGCGGCGACGGTGCGCTGATCGCGGTGCGCTTCGGCCCGCGGTTGACGGTCCGCACGTTGCGCGGCGAGCGGATCGACGCCGCGACCGTCCGCGATGTCCATGGTGCGCCCGCGATCCGGATCTTCTTCGACATCGAGTATTTCAACGGCGCCCCGCACGCCGGCGTGACGATGATCCCGTTGCCGGTGCGGTGGGTGGACGGCGACTTCGCCGTCGATCGCGCGGTGCTGACGGCGCGGCGGCTGGGGCAGGAGGAACGGGCGTTCCGGGAACTGGCCCTTGCCGAGGAGTTCGCGCGGTGGCGCGACGACGCCTATGCGGACGGGCGCCTGTTTCCGCCCGAGGCGCGGATGGGCACGCCGCTGGCGGTGCAGGCGCTCGGCGAACTGATGCTCGCGGGGCATGCCGATGCGGCGCGGGCGCTGCTCGACCGGACATGGCCGCGCGACGGCGAGCAGCGGCCGGTCCCGGGCGAGACGGCGTTCTGGCGCGCCCTGTGCCGCGCGATCGTGTCGCATGGCTGGTGGAAGCGTTTCGACCTCGACCGGTTGCCCCAGGCCGACCGGATTCGCGCGGGGGCGGGCGAGGCGGGCTGAACGGGAGCGGGTTTCGCGCGCCGGGCGGTGTGGGCATTCGTCACGGGTGGGGGTCGGGGGTTTCCGCGCTCGGGTGGGGCGGGAGGAATGCGGGCGTTTTCCGCGCCTTGCGGCGCGGCCCCTCCACCACCGGCCGCTGGCCGGCGGTCCCCCTCCCCGGCGGGGCCGGGGAGGATTGGGGGACGGCTCTTGGCGTTTTCCGCGCCTGGCGGCGCGGCCCCTCCACCACCGGCCGTTGGCCGGCGGTCCCCCTCCCCGGCGGGGCCGGGGAGGAATGGGGGTGGGGGTTTCCGCGGTTGGCGGCGTGCGGGTCTGCCGCAGGTCGGTGGTCGGTGGTTCCGCTCTCCGGCGGGGTCGGGGAGGAATGGAGGTTAGAAGAGGCCCTGGATGTGGCCTTGCGCGTCGATGTGGATTGCCTCGGCGGCGGGGGTGCGGGGGAGGCCGGGCATCGTCATGATGTCGCCGCAGATCGCCACGACGAAGCCCGCGCCCGCGGCCAGCCGGACCTCGCGCACGGGGACGATGTGCCCCTCGGGCGCACCGAGCGCGGCGGGGTCGGTCGAGAAGCTGTATTGCGTCTTGGCCATGCACACCGGGAGGTCGCCGAAGCCCGCCGCCTGCCAGCGTTCGAGCTGGGCCACGACCGCCGGTTCGGCGCGGACCGCGGCGGCGCGGTAGATGCGCGTCGCCACCGCCTCGATCTTGGCGAGGAGCGGCAGGTCGTCGGCATAGAGCGGGGCGAAGCGCGACGGGGCGTCGGCGAGCGCGGCGACATGCTCGGCGAGCGCGAGCGCCCCCGCGCCGCCATCGGCCCAGTGCGTGCACACGATCGCGGTGACGCCGCGTTCGGCGGCGATCGCGCGGATCGCGTCGAGCTCGGCGTCGCTGTCGGTCGGGAAGCGGTTGATCGCGACGACCGCGGGGACGCCGAACGCCGCGATGTTTTCGAGATGGCGCGCGAGGTTGACGCCGCCGCGCGTCACCGCATCGACATCGGGCGCGGCCAGATCGGCGCGCGCGACGCCGCCGTTCATCTTGAGCGCGCGGACGGTGGCGACGACGACCGCCGCCGACGGCGCGAGGCCCGCCTGGCGGCACTTGATGTCGAAGAACTTTTCCGCGCCGAGATCGGCGCCGAACCCCGCCTCGGTCACGACATAGTCGCCGAGCGAGAGACCGGCGCGCGTCGCGATCACCGAGTTGCAGCCATGCGCGATGTTGGCGAAGGGGCCGCCATGGACGAAGGCGGGTGTGCCTTCGAGCGTCTGGACCAGATTGGGGTTGATCGCGTCCTTGAGCAGCACCGCCATCGCGCCGTCGGCCTTGAGGTCGCGCGCGGTGACGAAGCCGCCGCCGCGCGTGCGCGCGACGACGATGCGGCCGAGGCGCTGTTCGAGATCCTCGAGATCGCGCGCGAGGCAGAGGATCGCCATGACTTCGGACGCGACGGTGATGTCGAAGCCCGATTCGCGCGGATAGCCGTTGGCGGGGCCGCCGAGCGACTGGACGATGCCGCGCAGCGCACGATCGTTCATGTCGAGCACGCGGCGCCAGCGGATGCGGCGGACGTCGATGTCGAGCGTGTTGCCCCAGTGGATATGGTTGTCGATCATCGCGGCGAGCAGGTTGTGCGCGCTGGTGATCGCGTGGAAATCGCCGGTGAAGTGGAGGTTGATGTCCTCCATCGGCACGAGCTGGGCATGGCCGCCGCCCGCGGCGCCGCCCTTGACCCCGAAACAGGGGCCGAGCGAGGGCTCGCGCAGGCACAGCACGGTGCGGCGCCCGGTGCGGCGCAGCGCGTCGGCGAGGCCCACCGAGGTGGTCGTCTTGCCCTCGCCCGCCGGGGTGGGGTTGATCGCGGTGACGAGGATCAGCCGCCCGCGCGTGGGCGCATGGCCGCCGAGCCAGCGATGATCGACCTTCGCCTTGTAGCGGCCATAGGGCTCGACCGCGCTTTCGGGGATGTCGAGCTGATCGGCGATGGCCTGGATCGGGCGGAGCGTCGCGGCGCGGGCGATTTCGATGTCGGACAGCATGGTGCCCCGATCCCATATCGGCGCGGGCGCGGGCTGCAACCCCGATCGCCGGGACAGGGGGCGGCGGGAGTCTGCGATTTTGCTGTGGACATCCGCCCGGACGGGCGGCGCGCGCGGCGGTTGCGCCTTGTGCGCGATGGGCCGGGCGGATAGGTTCGCCCTTCGTTCTTGGGAGTTCGCGTTTTGGAACTGGCTGTTATCGTTTCGGTGGTGGTTGCCCTGCTCGTCGGGCTGGCGCTCGGCTGGGTGCTCGCGTCGCGGCGGACGGCCGAGTTGCGGGACGAGCGCGACCGGCGCGAGGCCGAGTTCAAGGCGGCGATCGGCGATCTGGTGCTGGCCGAGGAACGCGCGAGCGAGGTGCCGGGGCTGCGCGAGCAGATCGCGGTGCTGCGCGACGAGCGCGACGTGGCGCGGCTCCAGCTCACCGAACTGCGCGCCAAGGCCGACGCGTTCGAGGACCGGCTGACCGAGTTCAAGAATGCGCGCGAGGTGATGGCGGGGCATTTCCGCGAGCTGGCGCAGACGATGCTGGGCGAGACGCAGAAGACGTTCCTCGAACGCGCCGAGGCGCGGTTCAACCAGGCGGGCGAGAAGAACGAGGCCAAGCTGAAGGCGCTGCTCCAGCCGGTCGAATCGACGCTCAAGCGCTATGAGGAGGGCCTGCAGCGCGTCGAGCGCGACCGGGCCGACAGCTATGGCGCGCTGAAGGAGGCGATCGCCGACGTCAAGGCGGGGCTGGGCGAGACGCGGACCGAGACCGCCAAGCTGGTCAACGCGCTGCGCGCGGCGCCCAAGACGCGCGGCCGCTGGGGCGAGCAGCAGTTCCGCAACCTGATCGAGCTGGCGGGGCTTTCGGGGCATGTCGACTTTGCCGCCGAGGTTTCGGTGGCGACCGAGGACGGGGCGCTGCGCCCCGACTTCATCATCCGGTTGCCGGGCGACCAGCAACTGATCGTCGACGTGAAGTGCGTGCTCGATGCCTATCTTCAGGCGGCCGAGGCGACCAATGCCGAGGATCGCCAGACCGCGCTGGTGGCGCACGCGCGCGCGGTGCGCAACCATGCCGAGGCGCTGTCGCGCAAGGCCTATTGGGCGCAGTTCGAAAAGGCGCCCGACTTCGTCATCATGTACATTCCGGGCGACAATTTCCTGTCGAGCGCGCTCGAGATCGACATGGAGCTATGGGAACGCGCGGCGCGCAACCGCGTGATCATCGCCGGGCCGTCTGCGTTCCTGCCGCTCGCCCGCACGGTCGCGGCGATGTGGCGCCAGCAGAAGCTGACCGAGGACGCGCGCGAGGTCGGCAAGCTGGGCAAGGAAATGTACGAACGGCTGGCGACGGCGGCGGGCCACCTGAAGCGCGTCGGCGGCGGGCTGAACAGCGCGGTCGAGAATTACAACAAGTTCGTCGCGAGCTTCGAGGGCCGCGTGATGGTTTCGGCGCGCCGGTTCCAGGCGCTCAACATCGAGACGGGCACCGCGTCGCTGGAGGCGATCGAGAGCGTCGACGTCGTGGCGCGCGCGCCGACCGCCGAACTGCCCGCACCGGCATCGGCACAGGCACAGGCACAGGCACCGGCTGCGGACGCCGACGCGGGCGCGGTGGACGGCGAGGGCGAGGCCGCCGAGGACAGCGGCGCGCGCGCGGCCGAGTAACCGGCGAGCCGCCGGGCACGGCCCAAGGGGCAGTTGCAGGAACGCGGCGTCGTGCGCGAGGCTGCGCCTTGGATGTTTCTTGACGAGAACCGCGTCTGGCCGCCCCGCGAGCCGCCCGCCGCGCCGCGGCGAACCCCGCCGCCGACGCGGCGCGAACGCGTGATGATCGGCGTGCTGCTGTTCGATGCCGTGCTGGCGATGCTCGCGCCGATCAGCCTCACGAGCGCGGTCGACCTGATCCGGTGGCTGCTCGGCGGGTGAGCGGGGCGCGGCGCGTGCGGCGTCAGCGCGCGCGGCGCTGCTGGTTGAGCACCTCATAGGCCATCACCGCCGTTGCGACCGCGGCGTTGAGGCTGTCGGCCTTGCCGAGCATCGGGATCTTGACGAGCAGGTCGCACGCCGCGGCCATGAAATCGGGCATCCCCTGCGCTTCGTTGCCGGTGAGCAGGAAGGTCGGGGCGGCGTAGCGCGGCGCCTGATAGTCGTGATCGGTATCGAGGCTGAGGCCGACGAGCTGGCCGGGGCCGCTGCGCAGCCAGGTCGCGAATTCGGCCCAGTTGGTGCGGGCGACGGGGACGGTGAAGAGCGCGCCCATGCTGGCGCGTACCGCCTCGACCGAAAAGGGATCGACGCAATCGTCGATCAGGATCAGCCCGCCCGCGCCGACGGCATCGCCGGTGCGCAGGATCGTGCCGAGATTGCCCGGATCGCGCAGCCGTTCGGCGACGAGCCAGATCGGCGCGGCGGTGCGATCGAGCGAATCGAGCGGCACCGCGAATTCGCGATAGACGCCGACGACCGCGCCCGGATTGTCCTTGCCCGACAGCTTGGAGAGGATGTCGGCATTGGTCTCGACCGCCTCGCCGCCGGCCGCCTCGGTCGCGGCGACGAGCGCGACGACGAGCGGATGGCGCGCGCTGTCGCCCGAATAGAAGAGATATTCGGGAATCCGCCCCGCCTCGCGCGCTTCGGTGAGGATGCGCAGCCCCTCGGCAAGGAAGAGTCCCTCGGCACGACGGTGCTTCTTGTCGCGCAGGCTGCGGATGCGCTTGATGAGGGGATTCGAAAAGGCTGTGATCTCGCGAGGCATCGCGCGTCCTTAGCGGCACGCGGCGCGCGGCGGAAGCGCCGGGTCGCATACGTCCGGCCGCGCGTGCCGGCGGCAACGGTGATCGACCAGCATCGACCAGCAACGGCGCGTGTCGGCAGGGCCGGTCAGTACCTGGCAGGATGGGCAGGGCGGGCAGATCGCACGGGTCGCGCGGCGCGGCGCGCGACGGCGGCGCTCAATCCTCGCCGAAGCGCGATTCGACCAGTTCGACCAGCGCGGCGACCGCGGCATCGGCGCCGTCGCCCTCGGCGCTGATCGTGATCGCGTCGCCCTTGGCAGCGCCGAGCATCATCAGATCGAGGATCGAGGTTCCCGTTGCGGTCGCGCCGTCCTTTTCGACGACGAGCTCGACCGGCTGGCTGCTCGCGAGCGTGACGAAGGCCATGCTGGCGCGCGCGTGAAGCCCCCGGCGGTTGACGATCGTGACCGTCCGGCTGACGCGCGTCACGCGGCGGCCTCGCCGAGCACTTCGGAGGCGATGGTGATGTATTTGCGGCCCGCATCGCGCGCGGCGGCGACCGCTTCGGTGACCTTCATCGTCTTGCGCGCGCTGCCCAGGCGGATCAGCATCGGCAGGTTGATGCCGGCGATCACCTCGATCCGGCCCGCCTCCATCAGCGAGATGGCGAGGTTCGACGGCGTGCCGCCGAACAGGTCGCTGAGCACGATCACGCCCTCGCCCTCGTCGACGGCGCGGATCGCGGCGGCGATGTCGGCGCGGCGCCCCTCCATGTCGTCATCGGGGCCGATGCAGATCGGTTCGATCCGTTCCTGCTTGCCCACCACATGTTCCATCGCGACGACGAACTCCTCGGCGAGCCGTCCGTGCGTCACGAGTACCAGACCGATCATTCCCAACTCCGCCCCTTCATTTCGTCACCGGCGCCCCCTCCAGCGAGTCCTGTGGCGCAGTCTGCATATCGCGGTGCGTCACCGTGGGCGAAAAACCCGCTTCGCGCAACCTGCGGGCGACCCGCTCCGCAACATGCACGGAGCGGTGGCGCCCCCCGGTGCAGCCGAACGCGATCGTGACATAGGACTTCCCCTCTGCCTGATAGCGGGGGATGAGCAGCAGGAGCAGCGATTCGATCCGCTCCATCGCCTCGTCATAGGCCGGATCGGCCTCGATATAGGCGGATACGCCGGCGTCCTGGCCCGTCCCGGGGCGCAGTTCGGGCACCCAGTGCGGATTGCGCAGGAAGCGCATGTCGAGGACGATGTCGACGTCGCGCGGGACGCCGCGCGAATAGCCGAACGAGGCGATGGTGAGCACGGTCCGCCCCAGCCGCTCGCCCGAAAAGGCGGCGCGCACCTGTTGCACCAGCTCGTTCGACGACAGCCGCGTCGTGTCGATCAGCCGGTTGGCCCAGTGGCGCAGCGGCGTGAGCAGTTCGCGTTCGCGCGCGATCCCGTCGGTCGCCGGGCGATCGAGCGCCAGCGGGTGGCGGCGGCGCGTTTCGGCATAGCGGCGGCGCAGTTCGGCGCCCGAGCATTCGAGGAAGAGCGTGCTGATCTCGACCTCGTCATCCTCGTTGAGCTTCTTGATGCGCTGAACGATGCGTTCGGCGTCGAAGCCGCGCGTCTGGACGCCGATGCCGATCGCCAGCGGGCGCTGATCGTCGCTTTCGACATGCCCCGGCTCGGTCGCGAGCAGGCGGTTGAGGAGCAGCAGCGGGAGATTGTCGACCACCTCCCAGCCGAGATCCTCAAGCGTGCGCAACACCGTCGACTTGCCCGCGCCCGACATGCCGGTGACGAGCAGGATGCGCTTGGGCGAACGGAGTTCGGTCATTTGCGAAAGCCCTTGATACGGCTGCGCTGCCACCGCCCGGCGCGGGCGCCGCAGCGCGTGCGCGCCGGTTCCTTTCGGATGGGCGCGCGCGCGTCAAGCCCCGCCATCGGGGCGGGTACGGATGCGTAACGTTCAGCGCGCATCGGGAACGAGCGGGAGCCGGACGACGAAGCGCGCGCCGCCGACGCCGCCGGGCCGATCCTCGACCGCGATGCTGCCCTGATGCGCCTCGACGATCGTGCGGGCGATCGCGAGGCCGAGCCCGCTGTGCTGGCCGAACGCCTCGCTTTGCGGGCGCACCGAATGGAAGCGGCGGAAGATCGCGGTGCGCGCCTCGTCGGGAACGCCCGGCCCCTCGTCCTCGACCGATACGACGAGCATCGCGCCGTCGCGGTGCGAGCCGATGCGGATGCGACCGTTTTCGGGCGAGAAGGAGAGCGCGTTGTCGATGAGGTTCTCGAACACGCGTTCGAGCCGCGCGCCTTCGCCGAGCACGCGATGCGGCGGGTCGGCGCGGTGATCGAACAGGATGCGCACGCCGCGTTCGGTGCCGCGCGCCGCGCGCTGGTTGAGCAGCCCCTCGAGCATCGCGTCGACGTCGATCGGCTCGAACGTCGCGCGGCTGAGCTGGGCATCGAGCCGCGAGGCCTCGGAGATGTCGGTGATCAGCCGGTCGAGCCGGTGGACGTCGTCGCGGACGATTTCGAGCAACTGGCGCTGAAGATCGGGATCGCGGACGTTGCTGAGCCCCTCGACCGCCGAACGCAGCGAGGCGAGCGGGTTCTTGAGCTCGTGCGTGACGTCGGCGGCAAAACCCTCGGTCGCGTCGATGCGGGCGCGGAGCGCGATCGACATGTCGGACAGCGCGCGGGCGAGCTGGCCGATCTCGTCGCTGCGATCGGGGAGGCGGGGGACGACCACCTCGCGATCGCGGCCGAGGCGGACGCGGATCGCGGCATGGGCGAGCCGGCGCAGCGGCTGGACGATCGTGCGCGCGAGGAACAGCGAAAGCAGGATCGAACTGGCCGAGACGATCAGCAGCACGATGCTGAGCCGATAGCGTTCGGAGCGTACCGTCTGGGTGATGTCGCGCGCGTTCACCATCGTCATCACCACGCCGAGCTGCGTGATCGGGGCGGCGGCGGTGATGACCGGCGTGCGGTCGGGCGCGCGCCAGACGGTGGCGGCGGTGCCGTGCGCCTCGCGCGCGACGCGGACATCGGGCCAGTCGAGCCCCGCCTCGCGCTCGCGATAGAGCGGCGCGCGGTCGGCACCCGCGACGCGATCGATCATCGCGTCGAGGAAGCGTGCGGCGGTCTGGTTCCACGGATCCTTGTCGGGATCGCGCAGCACGACGTTGCGCAGCCCGAGGTCGCGGCTGTCGACGACGATGCGGCCATGTTCGTCATAAAGGCGGATGCGGCTGCCGGTATCGCGCGCGAGGCTGAGCACGAGCAGCGGGCGCCGGTCGGGCGTCGCCGAGGCGAGCGCCTGGGCGACCAGCCGCACCTCGCGCCGCGCCTGGGCGACGCGGCTGTCGACGATGCGGCTGCGATACGAATCGAGGTAGAAGAAGCCGCTGCCGAGCAGCGCCAGCGCGAAGACGTTGACCGCAAGGATCCGCGGCGTGAGGCTGACGCGGTTCGACCAGCGCAGCGCCAGCCCGCGCTCCTCATTCGTCCGAGAAACGGTATCCGGCGCCATAGAGCGTTTCGATCGCGTCGAACTGGGGGTCGACCTGGCGGAACTTGCGGCGGACGCGCTTGATGTGGCTGTCGATCGTCCGGTCGTCGACATAGATGTCGTCCTGATAGGCGGCATCCATGAGCTGGTTGCGCGTCTTGACGATCCCCGGGCGCTGGGCGAGCGTTTCGAGGATCAGGAATTCGGTGACGGTGAGCGTGACGTTGGCGCCGTTCCACGTCACGCGGTGGCGCGCGGGGTCCATCGTCAGCCGCCCGCGCACGAGCACCTCGGCGGTTTCCTCGCCGCTGCCGTCGCTGCTCGGCTGCGCGGTTTCGGTGCGCCGGAGGATGGCGCGGATGCGCGCGATCAGCAGCCGCTGGCTGAACGGCTTGGCGATATAGTCGTCGGCACCCATCGCGAGGCCGAGCGCCTCGTCGAGCTCATCGTCCTTGGAGGTGAGGAAGATGACGGGGATGCCGCTCTTCTCGCGCAGCCGTCGCAGCAGCTCGAGCCCGTCCATGCGCGGCATCTTGATGTCGAGCACGGCCAGGTCGGCGGGGTTCTCGATCAGCGCCTTGAGCGCGCTTTCGCCGTCCGAATAGACGCGGGTCAGAAACCCCTCGGCCTGCAGCGCGATCGACACGGAGGTGAGGATGTTCCGGTCGTCGTCGACCAGCGCGATGGTGGCGGTCATGCCGCCCGGCCTTGGTTGCGAAGCATCACGCTCAAGGGGTTAGACCAAAGGGGCGCCGCGCTCAATCGGCTGCGAAACGCTTTGGTGCGGCAGGGCGCATTTGTGGGCAAAGCGCGTAAACGAACGCATCGCGCCGTCCGGTCGCCCGCTGACAACGTTAACTCGGATTGACCCCCTTTCGACGCCCTGCCTATCGCGAATCGCAAGAATCCTGACGCCAAATGTGGCGAGGACACTCAGACCGCCTGCGGGCGGGATCATGGAGGCATGGGTGACGGAGCGTACACCGCGCCACAATCTTGATGCGCAAGGCATTGGGACGAAGGCCGAAATCCACTGGAACCTGCTGACCGCGCCGCTGGTCGAGCATGCGGTTCGCCGTGGTGAGGGCCGGCTGGCCAAGGAAGGGCCGCTGGTGGTGGCCACGGGCAAGCACACCGGCCGTTCGGCGCAGGACAAGTTCATCGTCCGCGATGCCGAGACCGAGAACAGCGTGTGGTGGGGCAAGACCAACAAGGCGATGGCGCCCGCGCATTTCGCCGCGCTGAAGGCCGATTTCCTGGCCGCGCTGGGCGAACGCGACACGCTGTTCGTGCAGGACCTGTACGGCGGCTCGCAGCCCGAGCACCGCGTGCGCGTGCGCGTCATCAACGAACTGGCGTGGCACAACCTGTTCATCCGCACGCTGCTGGTGCGTCCCGAGGCCGATGAGCTTGCCGGTTTCGTCCCCGAATACACGATCATCGACCTGCCGAGCTTCCGCGCCGATCCCGAGCGCCACGGCAGCCGCAGCGAGACGGTGATCGCGGTCAACTTCACCGAGAAGCTGATCCTGATCGGCGGCACCGCCTATGCCGGCGAGATGAAGAAGAGCGTGTTCGGCCTGCTCAACTATCTGTTGCCGGTGAAGGGCATCATGCCGATGCACTGTTCGGCCAATATCGGCCCCGACGGCGACACGGCGGTGTTCTTCGGCCTTTCGGGCACGGGCAAGACGACGCTTTCGGCCGATGCCAGCCGCACGCTGATCGGCGACGACGAGCATGGCTGGTCGGACACGGCGGTCTTCAACTTCGAGGGCGGCTGCTATGCCAAGATGATCCGCCTGTCGGCCGAGGCCGAGCCCGAGATCCACGCGACCACGCGCCGCTTCGGCACGGTGCTGGAGAATGTGGTGATCGATCCGGTGACGCGCGCGCTCGACCTCGACGATGCGACGCTCGCCGAGAACACGCGCGGCGCCTATCCGATCGACTTCATCCCCAACGCGTCCGAGCGCAACATGGGGCCGGTGCCGCGCAACATCGTGATGCTGACCGCCGACGCCTATGGCGTGCTGCCGCCGATCGCGAAGCTGACGCCCGAACAGGCGATGTACCATTTCCTGTCGGGCTATACCGCGCGCGTCGCGGGGACCGAGATCGGCGTGACCGAGCCCGAGGCGACCTTTTCGACCTGTTTCGGCGCGCCGTTCATGCCGCGCCACCCGTCGATCTATGGCAACCTGCTCAAGGAGCGGATCGCCAAGGGGCAGGTTTCGTGCTGGCTGGTCAACACCGGCTGGACCGGCGGCAAATACGGCGTCGGCAGCCGGATGCCGATCAAGGCGACGCGCGCGCTGCTCAACGCCGCGCTCGACGGCAGCCTGAACAACGCCGAGTTCCGCACCGATCCCAATTTCGGCTTCCTGGTGCCGGTGGCGGTGCCGGGCGTCGACAGCACGATCCTGGACCCGCGCGAGACCTGGACCAACAAGGCCGAATATGACGCGACCGCCGCGAAGCTGGTCGACCTGTTCGTCGAGAATTTCGCGCAGTTCGCGGACCATGTCGACGAGGGCGTGCGCAACGCGGCGCCGCGGGCGGCCGAAGCCGCCTGACGCGGGGCGCCTGCGGGCGCGACACGAGGCAGGAGGGGCAGGGGTGTGCGGCAAGAATGCCGGCACCCGGCCTGAACGAGAGGGGCGGCCGCAGCGATGCGGGCCGCCCCTCAAGCCGTCAGCGATCGGCGATCAGCCCTTTTGCGCGGCGATGTGCCGGTCGACGACCGATTCGAGCACCGTCATCGGGACGTTGCCGCCAAGGACCAGCGCATCGTTGAACGCGCGCAGGTCGAAGCGGGCGCCGAGCGCCGCCTTCGCCTTGTCGCGCAGACGGTTGATATAGGTGTGGCCGACCTTGTAGCCGCACGCTTGGCCCGGCCACGAGCAATAGCGGTCGACCTCGCCCTGAACCTCTTCCTCCGACGAGCCGTTGGTCTGAACGAACCAGTCGATCGCCTGGCGGCGCGTCCAGCGCTTGGCGTGAAGGCCGCTGTCGACGACGAGGCGGCACGCGCGGAAGGCGAGCGACTGGAGATAGCCGAGCCGTTCGGCCGGGGTTTCGGCATAGACGCCGAGCTCGTCGGCGAGCTGCTCGCCATAGAGCGCCCAGCCCTCGCTATAGGCGTTGAACTGAAGCAGCGAGCGGATCAGCGGCAGCTTGAACGTGTATTCGCCCTGCCAGGCATGGCCGGGGATCGCCTCGTGATAGGCGAGATCGGGCAGGCTGTAGCGCGTCCAGAGCGCGGTCGAGCGCAGGTTGATCCACAGGCGGCCGGGGATGCTGCCGTCGATCGTGCCCGGCCCGCCATAGGCCCCCGCCGCGCCCAGCTCTTCGGTGAGCGGGATGCGCTTGACCTCGACATTGCCGCCGACGAGCGTGTGGAACGCCTGGGGCATGCGGCGCCGGATGTCGGCGATGCGATCGTTGAGGATCTTCATGATCTCTGCCCGGCCCGCATCGGTTTCGGGGAAGGCGAAGCGCGGATCCTTGGCGAGCGCGGTCATGCGCGCGCCGACGCTGCCCTGGCTATAGCCTTCCTTGCGCAGGATCGCGTCCATCTGGGACTGGAGGTCGCGGAGCTGGTCGAGCCCCATCTGGTGGACCTCGGCCGGCGAGAGCGTCGTCGTCGTGCCCGCGCTGAGCGCCCAGGCATAGAAGGCGTCGCCGTCGGGCAGCTTCCAGATGCCGGCGTCCGAGGTGGCGCGGGCGCGATGGCGCTCGAGCTCGGCGATCTGACGATCGAGCGCCGGTGCCACGCGCTCGCTGCAGATCTGGAAGGCGCGATGTCCGAAATCGCCCGTCATCCCGGCGCTGCGATTGGCGACCGAGGTGACGAGCCCCCAGCCGGCGATGTTGCCGCCGCGCGCGAGCCGGAGCTGGCGCAGCGCCTTGTCGAGCAGGAAGTCGGGCGCGATCACGCCCCGCGCCTCCGCCAGCCGGAGCCGTTCGGTCTCGCCGTCAAGCTGACGCGCATAGGATTCGAGCCGGTCGAGATAGGCCTCGGCATCCTCGCGCGTCGCGATGCTGTGTTCGGAATCGAGCATCCGCGGCACGTCGAGATAGGCGCCGACATTCTGAATGACGACATAGGGCGTGTTGCGCCAGCCGCCGACCGACACGTCGGAAAAGTCGAAGGCGAGCCCCTTGAGCGCGCTCTCGAACGCGGCGCGGACGACCTCGACATTGGTGCGCATCACCGGCGAGAGCGCGCCCGCATCGAGCGTCGCGAGTTCGGACAGGCCGGTGCGCAGCCCGGCGGCAAGCTGATGCTGGCCCGCGATGCTGCGATCGGCGAGCTGATGCTTGAGCGCGGCGCGGGCGCCCTTGTCGATCCCCAGCCCGGTCGCCGCCTCGGGCGCGAGCGCGAGATAGCGTTCGGTGATCCGGTCGAGCACGCGCGTCGCCGCGGCGTCCTGAGCCCCGGCCGCGTCGCCCGCACGGGCGAGGGCGGGCAGGGCGGTGATCGCGCCGGCGGCAAGGCCGGCGCCCGTGCCGAGCAGGACGGCGCGGCGGGAAGTCTGCATCAATTCAATCTCCTGGAACATGAACATCGGAAGCGGAGGTGCCGTCGGCCAGCGGTCGCGCCAGCAGCGGTTCGACCGTGAGCAGCCCCGCAGCACCGCCGACGATGCGGACGCGGGCACCGGCGGGCTGGTCCGGCCCCTGTGCCGGCCATTCGCCATCGCCGACGCGCACGCGGCCGCGCCCATCGACGATGGGTTCGGTGACGGTGACGACCTCGCCGATCAGCCGCGCGACGCGATCGTTGAGCAGCGGGTCGGCCGAGGGCACGGGAAAATCGCGATACCAGCGCCGCCCGATCAGCACGGTCGCCAAGGACCAGCCGACAAAGGCGGCGAGCTGGCCCGCAACGCCGAGGTCGGGGAGCAGCAGCGCGCCGAGTCCGGTGAGCGCCGCCGCCGCCGCGATGAAGATCAGGTAGACGCCCGGCACGGCCAGCTCGGCGAGCGCGAGCACCACCGCGGCGATCAGCCATGCCACGCCGCCGTCGGCGAGCGTCGCCATCGGCCTATTCCTCGCGGCGCGTGACCGGCGTGCCGGTCGGACCCGAGGGCGCGCGCGCGCCGGTTCCGGCGGCGGGGGCATGCGGCGCCAGCGCGTCGCGCGCCAGTTCGCCGATGCCGCCCAGCGTGCCGATCAGCTGCGTCGCCTCGACCGGGAACAGGATCGTCTTGGCATTGGGCGAGCTGGCGAACTTGCCGACCGCCTCGACATATTTCTGGGCGATGAAATAGTTGATCGCCTGCGCCGAGCCCTGCTCGATCGCCTCGGAAACGAGCATCGTCGCCTTGGCCTCCGCCTCGGCGCCGCGTTCGCGCGCCTCGGCGTCGCGAAAGGCCGATTCGCGGCGTCCTTCGGCCTCGAGGATCCGCGCGGCCTTCTGTCCTTCGGCGCGCAGGATCTCCGAGGCGCGAGCGCCCTCTGCCTCGAGAATGTTGGCGCGCTTTTCACGCTCGGCCTTCATCTGGCGGCCCATGGCGTTGACGATGTCGGCGGGCGGGCGGATGTCCTTGATCTCGACGCGGGTGATCTTCACCCCCCACGGCGTCGTCGCGTGATCGACCACCGAGAGCAGCCGCGCGTTGATCTCGTCGCGCTTGGACAGCGTTTCGTCGAGGTCCATCGAGCCCATCACGGTGCGCAGGTTGGTCGTCGTCAACTGAAGCAGCGCGACATAGAGGTCCGACACCTCATAGGCGGCCTTGGCGGCATCGAGCACCTGGAAGAACACGACGCCGTCGGTGGAGATCATCGCATTGTCCTTGGTGATGATCTCCTGTCCCGGAATGTCGATCACCTGCTCCATCATGTTCACCTTGCGGCCGACACGGTAGAAGAAGGCGGGATAGAAGTTGAAGCCGGGGGTGGCGACGGTGGTGAAGCGGCCGAAATGCTCGATCGTGTACTGATAGCCCTGATTGACGATCTTCACGCTCGACATCAGGTAGATGAGGACGAGCACCGCCAGCGCGGCCAGAAAGGTTGAAAGCAGGTCCATCGGTGCGACTCCCCCTCGCAATTGCGTGCTCTTGCTAGCATAGAGCAACGCCATGACCACAGCCCGATTGGCGCCGCGCACGGCGTTGTTCCTGCCCGCATCGAACCCCCGCGCAATCGCCAAGGCGCGGACGCTGGATGCCGACATGGTGATCCTGGACCTGGAGGACGCGGTGCGGCCCGATGCCAAGGATGCGGCGCGCGCGGGTGCCGTTGCGGCGGCGGGCGAGGGCTTCGGCGACCGGCTGTGCGCGATCCGCATCAACGGGGCGGGCACGCCCGAGCACGAGGCCGACATCGCGGCCGTCGCCGCGACGGCGTGCGATTTCGTGGTGGTGCCCAAGGTCGAGCAGGCCGGGGCCGCGCGGGCGGTGGCGGCAGCGTGCGCCAAGCCCGTGCTCGCGATGATCGAGACTCCCGCGGGCGTGCTGACGGCGGCGGCGATCGCGGCCGAGCCGGGGGTCGCGGGGCTGATCGCGGGCGTCAACGACCTGCGCGCCGAACTGGGCATTCCCGCCGGCGCCGGGCGCGAGGGACTGTCGCTGGCGTTGCAGACGGTGGTGCTGGCCGCGCGCGCGGGCGGCGGCTGGGCGATCGACGGCGTGTTCAACGCGATCGAGGACGCGGCCGGGCTTGCAGCCGAATGCCGGCACGGCCGCATGCTGGGCTTTGACGGCAAATCGCTGATCCACCCCAACCAGATCGCGCCCGCGGCCGAGGCCTTTGGTCCGACCGCCGCCGAGATCGAGGAAGCCGAGGCGCTGATCGCCGCCGCGACGGGCGGGGCCGAGCGGTTCCGCGGACGGATGGTCGAGGCGATGCACGTCGCGCAGGCACGGGCGCTGCTGGCGCGGGCGGGCGGCGCGAACCGCGGCTGAGCCGGGGCGACCGGGGCAAAAATTCTCGCCGTTCGGCCCGCGGACAGGGGCCGTTCCTCTATTCATAAGCAATGGAGAAGATGCACGAACTCGATACTGCCCTCCTCCAGGCGATGGGGGCGATCGAAACGGTGATGGCGCGGCCGAGCGCCGATTTCGAACTGTTGTCGCGCGTGCGATACCAGACGGCGCAGGCGGTGGCCGCACGGCGCCGGGCGATCGACCGGATCGTCGAGGAGGCGTTGGCGCAGGGCGGCAGCCGTGCCGAAATGGCCCGCGCGCTGCGCGACGGCGGCATGGGGATGCGGATGATGTACAGCAACCACGTCACCAGTTGGCCGCTGAGCCGCGCGATGGCCGAATGGCCCGCCTATCTCGCCGCGTCGAAGCGGCTGGGCGAGGCGATGCGCCGCCAGATCGAGATCGAGCGCACGCAACTCTATCCCGATCTGCCGCCGATCACGGTCGATTGAGCCAACCCCCTAGCGCAACAACACCCATGCGGTTACATGGGCCGCCATCCTCCGACTCAGGACCTGGCAGACCTCCCATGGAAATTCCCCTCGGCTTAACCTTTGACGACGTGCTCCTGTATCCGGGCGAGTCGGAAGTGTTGCCGAGCATGGCGGACACGCGGACCCGCGTGAGCCGTTCGCTCTCGCTCAACATTCCCATGCTCTCCTCGGCCATGGATACCGTGACCGAAGCCGACATGGCGATCGTGATGGCGCAGCTTGGCGGTATCGGCGTGCTTCACCGCAACCTCGAGGTCGACGTGCAGGTCGAGGCGGTGCGCGCGGTCAAGCGGTTCGAGAGCGGGATGGTGGTCAACCCGATCACCATGACCCCCGACGGGACTCTGGCCGAGGCGCAGGCGCTGATGGCCCGGCATCGCATCAGCGGCATTCCGATCACCGAGGCCGACGGCAAGCTGCTGGGCATCCTGACCCACCGCGACGTCCGCTTTGCCGAGAACCCCAACCAGCCGGTCAAGGAACTGATGACCAGCCAGAACCTGGCGACGGTGCAGACCGGCGTGAGCCAGGACGAGGCGCGGCGGCTGCTCCACCAGCGGCGGATCGAGAAGCTGCTGGTGGTCGACGCGCATTATCGCTGCGTCGGGCTGATCACCGTCAAGGACATCGAGAAGGCGGTCAACTATCCGAGCGCGACCAAGGACGCCGCAGGCCGGCTGTGCGTCGCCGCGGCGACGACCGTGGGGGACAAGGGCTTTGCCCGCACCGAGGCGCTGGTCGATGCCGAGGTCGACCTGATCGTGATCGATACCGCGCACGGCCATAATCGCGACGTGGCGCGCGCGGTCGAGCGCGTGAAGAAGCTGTCGAACCGCGTCCAGGTGATCGCGGGCAATGTCGCGACCGCCGAGGCGACGCGGGCGCTGATCGACGCGGGTGCGGACGGCGTGAAGGTGGGGATCGGCCCGGGGTCGATCTGCACCACGCGCGTCGTCGCCGGCGTGGGCGTGCCGCAGCTGACCGCGGTGATGGAATCGGCGCGCGAGGCGGCCAAGTCCGACGTCCCCGTGATCGCCGACGGCGGCATCCGTACTTCGGGCGACATCGCCAAGGCGATCGCCGCGGGCGCTTCGACCGTGATGGTCGGATCGCTGCTGGCCGGCACCGAGGAAGCGCCGGGCGAGACGTTCCTGTATCAGGGGCGCGCGTACAAGTCGTACCGCGGCATGGGTTCGGTGGGCGCGATGGCGCGCGGTTCGGCCGACCGCTATTTCCAGCAGGACGTCAAGGACCAGCTCAAGCTGGTGCCGGAGGGCATCGAGGGCCAGGTGCCGTACAAGGGCCCGGCGCGCGACGTGATCCACCAGCTCGTCGGCGGGCTGAAGGCGTCGATGGGCTATGTCGGCGCAGGCACGATCCCCGAGTTCCAGAAGAAGGCGCGGTTCGTGCGCATCACCAATGCGGGCCTGCGCGAAAGCCATGTCCACGACGTGACGATCACGCGCGAGGCGCCCAATTACCCGACGCGCTGACCGCCCGATGCCGGGCCGGAGCGGCGCGGCATGACCCCCGCGGCACGGATGCAGGCGGCGATCGATCTGCTCGACCGGATCATCGCCGCCGCGCGCGACCAGGGGCCGGCGGCCGACGTGATCCTGACGCGCGGGCTCGCCGAACGGCGCTATGCCGGATCGAAGGACCGGCGGGCGATCCGCGGGCTGGTCTATGACGCCATCCGTCATTGCGGCGAGCGCCCGGCGAGCGGCCGCGCGGCGATGCTCGCGCTCGCTGCGGCGCGTCCCGAACTGGCTGCGCTGTTCGACGGCTCATCCTATGGCCCCGCGCCGATCATGGCGGACGAACCCGTGGCCGAGGCGGGTGCGTTGCCGCACTGGTTGGCCGCCGCATTTGCCGCATCGGGACTGGACGGAACGGTGCAGGCGGCGATGCTCGATCGCGCGCCGCTCGACCTGCGCGTCAACCCGATGCGGGGCGACGTTGCCGCAGTGCGTGCCGCCTTTCCGCAGGCCGAGCCGATCGCAGGCCTCGACAACGCGCTGCGGCTGCCCGCCGACACGCCGGTCGAGGCGTCGCCGCTGTTCGCGGCGGGCGCGTTCGAGGTGCAGGATGCAGGCAGCCAATGGATGGCGCTGGCGGCCGGGGCGGCGCCGGGGATGCACGTGATCGACCTGTGCGCGGGCGGCGGCGGCAAGACGCTGGCGCTTGCTGCGGCGATGGCGGGGCAGGGGGCGATCCTTGCCTGCGACGTCGACCGGCCGCGCCTGTCGCGGTTGCTGCCGCGCGCCGCGCGCGCGGGCGTGACGATCGCGACGACGCGCCTGCTCGATCCCGGCCGCGAGACCGAGGCGCTGGCCGACCAGCGCGGCATGGCGGACCTGGTGCTGATCGACGCGCCGTGTTCGGGAACCGGCACCTGGCGGCGCAACCCCGAGGCGCGCTGGCGGCTGACGCCCGAGCGACTGGCGCGGGTGGCGGCGACGCAGGCGCATCTGATCGAGGTCGGCGCGGCGCTGGTGCGGCCGGGCGGCGTGCTGGTCCACATCGTCTGTTCGGTGCTCGATGCGGAGGGCGCCGATCCGGTCGCGCGCTTCCTTGCGGCGCATCCGGACTGGGCGGCGGTGCCGCCGTCATTGCCCGTCGGCACGCCGCGCGGCGCGGGAATCCGGCTGACGCCGCATGCGGACTCGACGGACGGCTTTTTTGTCGCGAAGATGCGGGCGCCATGGTAGCGGCGCGGTGGACAGGTTCGGAGATGTTGATGCGGATCACGGCGGTGTCGGCAGCAGGCGCGTTGCTGCTGCTTTCGGTTTCGACCTCGCTGATGGCGCAGCGTCCCGACGACCAGATCGATCCCCGGTCGCTGTCGCTGTTGCAGGAGGGGCGGACTGCCGCCGCCTCGGGCGCGCTCGACCGTGCCGAGGATCTGATCGAGACCGCGCTGGCGGTCGATCCGCGCAACCGCCAGGCCTTTGTCGCGCTCGCCGAAATCTCGCAGCGGCGCGATCTGCCGGGCAAGGCGATCCGCTTTTATGCCGAGGCGCTGGCGCTCGAACCCAATGACGCCGAGGCGTTGCGCGGCCAGGGCGAGGCAATGGTCGCCAAGGGCGCGGTGGAAAAGGCCAAGGCCAATCTGGAGCGGCTGCGCAAGCTGTGCAACGGCGACTGCGCCGACGCGACCCGCCTTGCCGCCGCGATCGAGAAGGGGCCGCCGGCGACCGCGACCGCGCAGCAGATGCCGATTCCTCCCGCCGGCCCGACGCCCGCCCCGACCGACAAGCCCTGATCGCCGCGCGACCGGCCGAATCGATCCGATCCGGCGGTTTTCGAACGGCGCGATGACCGCGATATCGAGCGGTGCCGGGTCGCCGCGATGCCCGCGGTCATGCCGGTGCGATGCAACCCTGGGACGGCGCGCCGCAACCATTGTGGAGCCTTTGCAGGGTGGCGGCGCCGATCCGATCGGCTACCTCGGCAGCGGGAGTGACGACAGCGCAGCGGAGCGCGGCGATGGCGAGAAGGCGGCCCGGCCCGGCAGGGTCATGCGGCTTGTGCCGGAAACAGGCGGTTGCGCGGCCGGCGGCCCGCGCCGTGCACGCGTGACCGCGCCTGTGCAGACGGGCGCCGCAGTCGGCGTCGCGACAGGTGCGACGGGCGGACGCGAGCGACTGCGGTTTCCGGTCGCCGATCCGCGCACCGCCTAGGGCGGGCTGCACGACGCGTTGCGCCGCGGCGCGGCGGCGGCGGGTGTGCGGCTGCGCCCCTGCGCGGTGCGCGACATGGCGTTTCTGGAGCGTCTGTTCCGGCTGGAGCGCCGCCGCGAGCTGGACGCGGCCGGATGGTCGGAGGGCGACATCCGGCAGTTCTGCGCCGAGCAATTCGCGCTTCAGCACCGGAGCTGTTGCGCCAGCTACCCCGGCGCCGCGTTTCTGCTGGTCCTGGTGGCGGGCCAGCCGATCGGCAGGCTTTACGTCGATGCGCTGGGCACCGAGCTCCGCCTGATCGACATGCTGATGCTGCCGCAGTGGCGCGGACGCGGGATCGGCCGGGCGCTGGTGACGGCGGTGCAGGCGCACGCCGCGACGATCGGCAAGCCGGTCGCGCTGTCGGTGTTGCGCGCCAATGCCGGCGCGGCCGCGCTCTATCGCAGCCTGGGGTTCGCCACGACCGCGTTCGACGCGTTCCGGCTGGCGATGCGGTGGACGCCCGATTCCCGAACGGAATGAACGGTCAGCCGATCGTCCGGGCAATCGCGATGAATTCGTCGACCGACACCGTTTCGGCACGGCGGCTCGGATCGATGCCCAGCGTTGCGAGCGCGTCGAGCGCACGCGGCACGGGCTTGAGGCTCTGGCGCAGCATCTTGCGGCGCTGGCCGAAAGCGGCGGCGGTCACCGCCTCGAGCGTGGTGAGGCGAACGCCCTCGGGCGCGGCCGCGGGAACGATGTGGACCACCGCCGACATCACCTTGGGCGGCGGGGTGAAGGCCGATCGGTGGACCGGCATCGCGATCCGCGGCACCGAGCGCCACTGCGCGAGAACGGCCAGACGGCCATAGGCGTCGCTGCCCGGCTGGGCGACGATGCGATCGGCCACTTCGCGCTGGAACATCAGCGACAGGCTGGACCACCAGGGCTGCCAGTCGGCCGAAAGCCAGCGGACGAGCAGCGCGGTGCCGACATTGTACGGCAGGTTGGCGACGATGTGCGGCCGCCCTTCGAAGAGCGAAGGCGCATCGATCGCGAGCGCGTCGCCCTCGATCACGCGCAACCGGCCGGGAAAATGGGCGTCGAGTTCGGCGAGCGCGGGGATGCAGCGGGGGTCGCGTTCGACCGCGGTGACGCGCGCGCCCGATTCGAGCAGCGCGCGGGTGAGGCCGCCGGGGCCGGGGCCGACCTCGAACACCTCGGCATTTTCGAGATCGCCGGGGATCTTCGCGATGCGGGCCAGCAATTGCTGGTCGAACAGGAAATTCTGCCCCAGCGCCTTGCTGGCGCTGAGCCCGTGCCGGCGCACGACGTCGCGAAGAGGGGGAAGCTCGCTCATCGCCCCGCTGATAGCGCGGGGTGGGCCGCGGTCAATGCGCGGGGTCAGGCTGCGCAGCCGCGGCGGCAGCGGCGGCGGCGTTGCGCCGATGCCCGGCCTGTTCGGCGGCCAGCCCGATTGCGGCGATCATTGCCCCCGGATCGGCGGTGCCCGACCCCGCAATCGCGAAGGCGGTACCGTGATCGGGTGACGTCCGCACGATCGGCAGGCCGAGCGTGGTGTTCACGCCTTCGTCGAAGTGCAGCGTCTTGACCGGGATCAGTGCCTGATCGTGATAGGCGCAGAGCGCGACGTCATAATCGGCGCGGGCGCGGGCGTGGAAGAGCGTGTCGGCGGGGAAGGGACCGCGTGCGTCGATTCCCTCGGCGCGCAACTGCGCGATTGCGGGGGCGAGCACGGTGATTTCCTCGCGGCCGAGTGCGCCGTCCTCACCGGCATGGGGGTTGAGCCCGGCAAAGACGAGCCGCGGGCGGGCGATCCCGAAGCTGCGCACGAGCGCGCGGGCGGTGACGCGGGCGCGCGCGAGCACGAGCGGCTGCGTCAATTGCGCCGGCACCTCCGCCAACGGGATATGGATCGTGATCGGCACGACGCGGAGCGTGGGGCCGGCGAGCATCATCACCGCATTGTCGGCAGCCACGCCGCAGCGTTCGGCGACGAACTCGGTCTGGCCGGGATGGGTGAAACCGATGCGGTAGAGCTGTGCCTTGGAGACGGGGGCGGTCACCAGCGCGTCGGCGGCGCCGGTGCGCGCGAGCCCGACCGCCGTTTCGAGCGCCTGAAGCGCGGCGCGGGCGCCGACTTCGCCCGGATGCCCCGGCTCGACGCCCCCGGCATCGCCGCTGGGGAGCACGGGAAGCGCATCGGCAAAGCGCTCGGTCGCTTCGCGGGGATCGCCGATGATGGCGAGCGGCCCCGGCCAGACGCGGGCGACGGCCCGCGGGTCGCCGACCGCGAAGAAGGGGGCGAGCCCGGCAGCGGCCCGGGCCGCCCACGCCCCCGCGACGATTTCCGGGCCGATCCCGGCGGGATCGCCCAGCGATACGGCGATCGGCCGGATCGGGGTCCGGCCGGGCACCTCAGCGATACTCGATCAGCGCGTCGCGGCGCAGGTCGCGCAGCATGCGCTGGGCGCGCAGGTTGGTGCGCTGTTCCTCGATCTGCGCCTGGATCGCCTCGGCCGAGGGCAGGTTGACGTCGCGCGGTTCCTCGCGGCCGCAGATCACGAGCGTGCGCACGCCGTCCTCGGGCGAACCGAACGGCGGCGAAACCTGACCCACCTGCATCGGCATCAGGATGTTCTGGAGCGCGGGCGGCAGGTCGCGGATGGTGATGCCGTCGCGATCGACCACTTCGGCGCCGAGCGGCTGGGCAACGCGCGGCACGTCGCCGCAGCCCTTGATCGTCTGGATCGCCTTGGCGAACTCGGCGACCTTGGCGGCCGCCTGCGGTTCGGACGTGCCCTTGGGGAAGGTCACCGCGATCTGGCGCAGACTGAGCTTGGCGTCGCGGGCGTCGGCCTCGAGCACCTTGCGCTTTTCGGCGAGGTAGAGGATCGAGAAGCCCGTGGTGAGCGGGATCGGGCCGGCAACCTGGCCGGGCTGCATCTCCTGCACCGCATGGGCGAGCTCGTCGGGCAGCATGCCCGGGCGCACCCAGCCGAGATCGCCGCCGACCGACTTGGTCGATGCTTCCGAATAGGTCTTGGCGAGATAGTCGAAGGGCGCGCCCTCACGCATCTGCTGGATCATGCGCTGCATCCCCGCCTGGACGGCGGGGGCGCGATCGGTGGTGGCGCCCATGTAGATTTCGTAGACGTGATATTCCTCGCTGCCCTTCTGCTGCTGCATCCGGTCGAGGATCGCCTTCACCTCGGCTTCGCCGACATTGATGTTGACGCGGCGGCGCAGGAGCCGGTTCCACGCCAGTTCGCCCTCGATCTGGCGGCGGAGCGAGCGTTCGGACGAGCCCATCTCGCGCAGCCAGCCGCGGAGCTGATCGGGCGAGCGGTTGAAGTTGCGGCCGACGCGGTTGAAGCTCTGATCGAGCTCCTTGGGATCGACGGTGATCTCGTTGGCCTTGGCCTCCTGGATCTGGAGCGTCTCGTCGATGAGCTGGCGCAGCACGGTGAGGCGAAGCTGGTCGCGCTCGGCGGGCTTGAGGTTGAGCTTGTTGATCCCCGCGATCAGCGCGACGCGCTGATCGACGTCGGTGCCGGTGATGACGGCGCCGTTGACGATCGCGGTCGGCTTGCGGACGTTCGGATCGGCCTTGCCGAAAAACTGGATGTTCGCCGGCAGGTCGAGCGCGGTCTGCGGCGCCTCCTGCTGATCGGGAACCGTCTGCGCGACCGCCACCGTACCCAGCCCCGCGACGCCAAGCGCCAGAAGAGCCTTGCGGCCGAACCGGGTCACCCCTGCAACACCCATGATCACGTGAATCCGTACCTCATCCCAAAACGGAGATCGCGGCAATTACTCGCCAATTGTGCCTGAACCAAGGCTGAGCCGAATGGCCGGTGACAGGCTAGCGTCCCAAGTTCTTTAGCGCCAGCGTCAAAAGGAAGCTGTTGCCGCGCCGCGCGTCACCCGTCGTCTGATAATCGCGACGCCAGGTGAGCCCCAGCCGCAGACAATCGTCCTCATAGGTGAAGCCGACACGGTGCCGCACCGGCTCGAAACCGTCGGCTTGCGACAGCACGTCCTCGGCGCGGTCGGTCAGGTCGATCAGCGCCGAGCCGAATACCGACCAGAAGCGGTTGATCTGGATTCGTCCGCCGACGCGCGCCTCCTCGCGATCCTGAAGATCCTCGAGCTGGCCGGTGATGTTGCGGTTGAGCCGCAGATAGCCGAGCGTGACATAGGTGCCGCGCGTGCCGATCGTGGTGTCGAGTTCGTTGCGACGCACGGCCAGCCCGTCCTTGTCGAGCCGGTAGCGGTGCGTGAAGCTGACGAAATCGCCGACCCGGACCACCGTGCGGCCGACAATGTCCGATACGCGGCCGTCGAGCCCCGTGCCTTCTGGGAACAGCGTGTTGCGGTCCGACAGGCGATAGCTTTGCCCGATATTGGCGTCGATGCTGAACCCCGGCAGATAGAGGCCATAGTCGAAGCCGTAGGTCACGCGCGTCGAATCGTCGAAGCGGTCGTAGCCGGAGAAGCGGTTGAGCGCGAAAAGGTTCGAATCCTCGAGATCGACCGCACGGGCGTCCTCGTTCGGAACCTCAAGGTTGCGCGTGCGGGGCGAGGCGACGAACTGGACGCGCGGCGTCAGCCGCTGGGTGCCGCCGAACGCACTGGCGATCAGCGGCCATTTCACGTCGACTGCGAGTGCGCCGATGCCGCGGAACTGGAACCCCTCGTCTCCGCGATAGCTGGCGATCGTGGTCAGCGCGGTGCCGTGGGTGTTGTAGATGTCGCCGCGGCCATAGGCGGTGAAGGTGACTTCCTGGCCCCAGCGCGTGAGCGTGCGCAGATCCCAGCGTGCGCTGGCGAAGGCGCGCTGCGAATCCTGCCCCTCGGTCCGCGCGATCGCGAGCGTGTTGAGCTGAAGCTCGACGCGACCGCCGAGTACGCCGTCGTCGATCCGGCGGCGATAATCGATTTCGGGAAGCGCGATCGGCTGAAAGCCCTGACGGTCGTTGACGCGCAGCGTCTGCACCGCCCAGGCGTTGACCGAGAAATAGCTGTCCTGGTCGATATGCTCGACGCGGACATTGTTGCGCAGCCGGTCGTCGCGCGAAATGTCGTAGCGGCGCAGGAAGGTGCGGTCGGAGGTGAGGCGCAGCGATCCGCTGGCGCTCCAGCCGTCGCCGAGCTGAAAATTGCCGACCGCGTCGATATAGCCGCGCAGGTCGTTCTTCGACGTCGAGGCGGTGATCGGCACCGTGAGGTCGTCGGCACGGCGGCTGTAGGTGCCGTAGGCGGTCACGCGATAGGCCCCGAAGCTTTCGAGCGCGCGATATTCGCCCTGGATCATCGGCAAGGTGTTGGTGAAGATCCGCGGGGTGATCGTCAGGTCGCGGTTGGGCGCGAGGTTGAAGAAATAGGGCAGCGCGATCTGGAAGCCGTTGGTGCGGCTGTAGCGCGCATCGGGAGTCAGCAGACCGCTCGCGCTGCGCCCGCCCACCGGGTGCGAAAAGGCCGGGAGCGGCAGCGACACGGTGCCGAACACGCTGATCCGTGCGCCGGTGTAGCGGATGCGCCCGGCGTCGGGATCATAGATGACGCGCCGTGCGGTGATCTTCCACGACGGCTCCTTGGGGCAATTCTGGAGATCGGTGACCGAGCAGGCGGTATAGGCGGCGTTGTCCACCGTCACGATGCCGTTGTCGCGTCGACCCCGCTGCGCCGCGATCCGGCCGCCGGCGTCGAGCACGATCAGCATGTTCTCGACCACGCCGTCCTTGAGCGTGTCGGTCAGCTCGATCCGGTCGCCATAGGCGGCGTCGCCTTCGGGGTTGATGACGACGATGTTGCCCTCGGCAAGCACCTGGCCGGTCTTGCGATCCCACACGACCTTGTCGGCGCGCAACCTGTCGCTGCGCCGATAGAGGCGCACGTCGCCCGTGGCGGTGACGATGTCGTGCTCCCAGTCGTAATCGAGCTGGTTCGCCGTGAACTGGACCTGGTCGTCGGCGGGGAGCGGCGTGGCCGAAGGCGGCGGCGGGGTCGTGCCGCGATCCTGGAGATCGGTCTCGCCCGATTCCGGGCCGGTTTGGGGCGCACCGGCATCGTCGGCGCGTTGCGGCCGCGTATCGGCGCCGGCACCCGCACGGGCGGCCGACTGCGCGTCGGCTTCGATCGGGGCGGCAAGGCAGACGCCGAGGGCGGCGGACAGCAGGAGAGCCTTGCGCGTCACGTTTTCTTCCACCTTTACCTTCACTCCCAGGCACTCCCGCGCGCTCGCCCTATCCCAGCACCGGCGCCATCGCAACGCCGCTGCGTTGGCGCGAGACGCAGGGCGCGCTAACACGCGGCCATGCAGGTCGATTTCTATCATCTCACGCGAACGCCCGTCGAACGCGCGTTGCCGCAAATCGCCGAAAAGGTATTGGCATCCGGTGTACGATTGCTGGTCGTTTCGGCCGATGCCGGCCAGCGCGCGGCGATCGACCAGCAGCTCTGGGCCTATGCGCCGGCGAGTTTCCTGCCGCATGGCGAGGCGGGCGGTGCGTTCGATGCCGAACAGCCGGTGCTGATCGCCGATGCGGTGCCCGAGGACGGGGCCGCGGCCAACCAGGCGGCGCATGTCGCGCTGATCGACGGACAGTGGCGCGACGCGGCGCTGCATTTCGCACGCGCCTTTCACTTTTTCGACGAGCGCGCGATCGCCGAGGCGCGAACGGCGTGGAAGGCGCTGGGTGCCCATGCCGAGGTCGAGCGTCGTTACTGGAAACAGGACGAAACCGGCCGATGGGAACGCGCCGCCTGAGCTTGCCAAAATGCGCGCCCCGCACTAGGGAGCCGGCCATCCCGACAACCTCAAATGCAGGAGCCGCACGGCCATGGCCGCGACCCGGACCTTTTCGATCATCAAACCCGACGCCACCCGCCGCAACCTGACCGGCGCGGTCACCAAGATGCTGGAGGAAGCGGGCCTGCGCGTCGTCGCTTCCAAGCGCATCCAGATGACCCGCGAGCAGGCCGAAGGCTTTTACGCGGTGCACAAGGAGCGTCCGTTCTTCAACGATCTGGTCGAGTTCATGATCTCGGGCCCGGTCGTCGTGCAGGTGCTGGAAGGCGAGAACGCCGTTCAGCGCAACCGTGACATCATGGGCGCGACCAACCCGGCGAACGCCGAGCCCGGCACGATCCGCAAGGAGCTGGCCGAATCGATCGAGGCGAACTCGGTCCATGGTTCGGATTCGGAAGAGAATGCCGCGATCGAGATCGCGTTCTTCTTCAAGCCGGAAGAAATCGTCGGCTGATCCGACAGGGGCGCTGCGTCGATCCTGCCATGGCAGGGGCGCGGCGCCTTTGCCCCGCCCGGCGCTATCCGCGCCGCGGCAGGGTGATGGTGGCCCGCAGGCCGCCTTCGGGGCGATTGGCGAGCCCGATCTCGCCACCTGCCTCGCGTACGATGGCGCGCGCGAGCGCAAGCCCCAGTCCGGCGCCGCCGGTCTCGCGATTGCGCGAGGTTTCGAGCCGCGTGAACGGATCGAACACCGCGGCGAGCTGATCCTCCGGGATGCCGGGCCCGTGGTCGCTGACCTCGATCGTCAGGCGCCGGTCGTCGGCGATCAGGCGCACCGCCGCGCCATGGCCGTATTTGACGGCGTTCTCGATCAGATTGCGAACCGCCCGCCGCATCAGCGCCGGCCGCAGCCGGGCGCGCAGCCGCGGCGATTCCTCGAAACTCACCTCGGCGCCCAGATCGCGGAAATCCTCGACAACCGCGTCGATCAGCGCCGGCAGGTCGACTTCGGTCGGCGGCTCGCTCGGGCGGCCGAGGCGGGCCAGCGACAGGATGTCCTCAAGCGTGCGGTTCATCTCGTCGATCGTGTCGGCCATGCGGGTGCGATCATCGTCGTCCTCGACCGATTCGATGCGGACGCGCAGCGCGGCGAGCGGCGTGCGCAGGTCGTGGCCGATCGCGCCGAGCATCCGGTCCTTTTCGTCGAGCATCGCGTTCACGCGCAGGCCGAGCGCGTTGTACGCAGCGATCACCGCGCGAACATCGGCGGGGCCGCGTTCGACGACCGGCTCGGGCGGTTCGCCCGGGCGAAAGCTGCGTGCGGCCGTGGCGAGGCGGCGCAGCGGCAGCGCGATCCGCCGCCCGGCGAGCAGCAGCGGGATCAGCACGACGGCGTAGAGGATGAGCGTCTGGCCGAGCAGCTGCCACACCACGCCGCGTTCGTAACGCGGCCAGGGGGCGGTGAGCGAGAGCCAGCCGCGGCCCGGCAGGGCGACCGCGATGCGCAGTTCGGCGCCCAGCCGGCGCATCCGTTCGGCGCGTTCGGGCGTGACGCCCGGCGGCGGCGGGGCGTGATCGTCGAACGGGCGGATCGCCGCGACGACGGCACTGGGGTGGATGCCGCTGTCGTTGAGTGCGCGCAGGATGTCGCGCTCCAGATCGGGACGGCGGCCGGCATCGGCGGGAATCGGATTGTCGGGCGTGACCTGGATGCGCCCGCGATGTTCGTGGAGGCGCGGGCGGGGCGGGGCGGGAAAAGGCGCCGCGGCGGGGGTGGCGGCAATCCGTTCGGCCGCATCGGCGAGCCGGGTAACCGCCGGAACGACGACCTGGCCGAAGCGCGCGGCGCTGCGCTCCTGAAGCAGCAGCGTAAAGTTGATCGCCTGTGCCACGAACAGCGCGACCGCGACGAGCAGGCCGATCTGGCCGGTGAGGCTGCGCGGGAGCAGCCGGATCAAAGCCGCGTCACCTCGGCCGCGAGCGTGTAGCCGCCGCCCCACACCGTCTTGATGATCGCCGGATTGCGCGGATCGGGCTCGATCTTCTTGCGCAGGCGGCTGACCTGATTGTCGATCGCGCGGTCGAACGCGGCCGCCTCGCGGCCTTGCGTCAGGTCGAGCAATTGGTCGCGGGTGAGCACCTGGCGCGGGCGCGTCACGAGCGCGTGGAGCAGGTTGTACTCGCCGGTCGAAAGCGCGACCGACACGCCCTCGCGGTCGACGAGCGCGCGCTCGCCGCTCTTCAGAACCCAGCCGGCAAAGGCGAAACTGCCCGTTTCGGGTGCATGCTGGCGCGTTCCGCCGGCGGCGAGGCGCCGTAGCACCACCTTGACGCGCGCCGCGAGCTCGCGGGGGCTGAACGGCTTCACCACATAGTCGTCGGCACCCATTTCGAGCCCGACGACGCGGTCGGTCTCCTCGGTGCGCGCGGTGAGCAGGATGACGGGCGTTTCGCTCGTCTCGCGGATGTGACGGCACAGGCTGAGCCCGTCCTCGCCGGGCATCATGATGTCGAGGATGACGAGGTCGATCGCATAGGCGGCGAGCCGGGCGCGGGCGCCCTCGGCATCGCCGGCCTGGGTGACGCGGAAGCCCTGGCGCGTGAGGAACTGGGCGAGCGGCTCGCGGATCGAGCGTTCGTCGTCGACGAGCAGCAGGTGGGGCAGATCGGCCATGTCGCAAGCTTACCAGCAGAAGCGGGCGAGGAAAGGCCCGGGCCGCCGCCCAAAGGGGGCGGGAGCGGCGACCCGGGCCGGCGGGCGGCGCGCGATCAGTCGTCGGCGCCGCCGGGATTGCCGCCCGGGGGCGGGGGCGGCGGGGGCATCTCGCCGGGCGCGCCGGGGCCGTGGTGGCGGCCGAAGCGGCCGGGACGGGGGCCGTCCGGACCCATCAACGGCCGGACGGTGGCGCGCGCGGCCTCGATCTCGGCGGCGTCGATCCGGCCGTCGCGATTCTGGTCGATGAAATCGAACAGCCGCGTTGCCTGGGCGCGTTCCTGATCGAGCGTCACGGTGCGGTCGGCGCCGGGCGGGGGCGGCGGCATGGCCGGGCCGTGGCGCATCATCGGGCCGCCGGGCATTGGGCGATCGCCGTCGGGACCGCCGGGGCGGCGATGTGCGGCGCGGCGCTCGTCGGGCGTGATTTTGCCGTCCTTGTCGGCGTCGAGCCGTGCAAAACGGGCATCGACGGCCGCCAGCCATTCGGCGCGGGTGACGACGCCGTCATGGTTGGCGTCGGCGCGCATCAGCGCGCCGGCATGCGGCGGGGGCGGGGGTGCCGGGGGCGCGGCAGGGGCCTGCTGCGCCTGGGCGGCTCCGGTGAGCAGCGTCGCCCCGAGCAGCGCGGCGACGAGCGTCTTGTTCATCGGCGGGTCTCCTGTTCGGCCACGGTGATCCGTGGACCCCGCCGATATCGCCCCCGGCTGTCCCCCGATTGTGTCACCGATCGCGCAAAAATGTCGCAAATTGTCGCGATCGCGTGAAAATCGGCGCCCGATCCTGTCGTTCGCGCGCGAAAAGCCGCCGTTGCTCAGCCGAAGATGGCGACCGCCTGAATCGCCTCTGCCATCATTGCCCCGTCGGCGTTCCAGATCGCCATCCGCTGGCTGCTGAACCCGTCGCCGACATGATCGGCGCGCGTGCCGAGCAGCCACCAGCCGTCGCGCGTGGCGGGTTCGGCCGTGAGCAGGTTGATGTGCCAGTTGAGCGAGCTGACCGGCATCCCGCCCAGCCCGGCGAGCCGCATCGCGCCCGGCGGCAGCGCGTCGCCGATCGCCATCAGCTCGACCATCGGATCGAGCCCGTCGCGTTCGTGAAGCCGCGTCCAGCGGAGCCATTCGGCCGGCGCCGGATCGGCAGGCAGCGGATCGACATAGTCGAAGTTGCTCGCGAAGAAGCCGGGCGGGCCGGAGAAGCACCGCGCATCGGCGGCCGGCGCGGCGACGGGGGCCGGATCGGCGGCGCCGTGTCCGATCGCCGAGTTGCGCGCCGACATGAACACGAAGGTCGCGCGCATGCCGAGCCCGGCCTCGCCGGTCACGTCGGCCTGGACGAAGGCGGCGTTGCGGCCGCGGCGCAGCGTCTGCGCCGACACCGCGATCGCGCCGTCGAGCGGCCCGACAAAGGCGATCTGCGCCGAACGCAGCGGCGGCAGGTCGGACGCGACGCGGTGCGCCGCCGCCAGCGCGAGCGCCGCCGAGAAGCCGCCATAGGCGGTGCGCCCCTGTTTCCAGTCGGCGGGCACCTGCGTGCGCAGTCCCGTATCGGTGGTTTCGGCCGCAGCCAGGATCGTCGCGAGCGCGTTGGTCAATGCTGTTCCTCCCCCAGCGCCGCGCCGGCCCGATCGGGGACGTGCGCGGCATATTCCTGTTCAAGCACACGCTTGAGCACCTTGCCCAGCGCGTTGCGCGGCAGCGCGTCGACGCGGTGGACCGCGGCGAGCCGCTGAACCCTGGCGACGCGCGCGTTGCACCAGTCGCGCAGCGCCGCCGGATCGGCGGTGCCGACGAAACAGGCGACGGGCGTTTCGCCCCAGCGTTCGCTGGGCACGCCGAACACCGCGCATTCGTCGACCCCCGGATGGTCGAGCAGCACCGCCTCGATGTCCACCGGATAGATGTTGAACCCGCCCGAGACGATCATGTCGCGCGTCCGCCCGACGAGCGTCAGGAAGCCGTCGGCGTCGAGCCGGCCGAGATCGCCGTGGCGCAGATAGCGCGTGCCGTCGGGCGCCACCCAGGTCGCCGCCGCAGTCGCGTCTTCGCGGCCGTGATAGCCCGACATGATCGCGCGCGCACGGCTGACGACTTCGCCGACCGCGCCTGCCGGCACCTCGCGCCCGTCGGCATCGACGAGCCGGATCTCGTGCCCGTCGAGCGGGCGGCCGACGCTGCCGAGCTTGTCGGGATGCGCGTTGCACACGAGCATCGTCGTCCCGCCGCCTTCGGAAATGCCGTAATATTCGACGAGCATCCCCGGCCAGCGCGCGAGGATGTCGGCCTTGAGCGCGGCGGCGAACGGGGCGCTGGTGCACGTCTTGAGCCGGAAGCTCGACAGGTCGAACCGGTCGAAATCGTCGAGCGCCATGATGCGCTGATACTGGACCGGCACGAGCATCGTGTGCGTGCCGCGATGGCGTTCGGCGAGCGTGACATAGCTGCGCGCGTCGAAGCGGCGCATCAGCACGACGGTGCCGCCCCAGCCGAGCGTGGGCAGCACGCTGATCCAGGTGGTGTTCGAATAGAGCGGCGTCGCCACCATCGTCACCGCGGTGTCGAAACCCGGCGGCGCGTGCGCGATATGGACCCAGCGCATCGCGTGCGACTGGACGATCCCCTTCGGCGTGCCCGTGGTGCCCGACGAATAGATGATGTTGAACGCGTCGTCCGGCCCGCGCGGCGCGGGTGCGGGCGCCGCCGCGTCGCCGACCCAGCAGGCGAGCCCGTCGGCATCGAGCGGCGCGACCGGCACGCCGCCCGCCAGCGTGCGCGTCGCCTGGTCGGCATCGGCGAAGAGCAGCGCGGCGTCGCAGTCGCCGAGCATCGCCGCCACCTGCGCATCGGTGAGCGAGGTCGCGAGCGGCGCGGGGACGCAGCCCGCGCGCAACGCCCCGACAAAGGCGATGATGTAGCCGGGTCCGTTTTCGCCGAGGAAGGCGATCGCCCGTCCGGGCGCGATCCCGGCGCGCTGGATCGCGGCGGCGACGCCGTCGGCGCGCGCATCGAGCGTCGCATAATCGAGCGGATGATCGTCGCACCACAGCGCGACCGCGCCGCCGCGCTCGGCGGCGTGCGCACGGATGAGATCGGGCAGGGTGGCGAAATCCCCCGCCAGCATGGCCTTGGCCGACATTGCGAACCCCCTGTTGTCGTTTGCTTTTCCGCTAAGCGACCGCGGCGCGCGATGCCACAGGGATTTTCATGCAGTCGACGGGGGAGGCGGGCGAGTGCGGGGAAGGGCGCGGGCAAGGACGCCGGCAAGGGGCCGGTCGCTCCCCGCCCGGCCGGCCGCAGGGGCATGGCCGGGCGGGCGCGGCGCCGTAGCGTCCGGGCGGGCCGGACGCCGATACGGCGGTCAGGCCGGTCCGGCAGTGCCCTGACCGAACAGGATGCGGCGTTCGGCGTCGGTCATCGGCTTTTGTTCGGGGCGAACCTCGTCGCCGCGGGCATAGGCGCGGATCGTCGCCGGGCGCGCGCGAATCGATTCGAACCAGCGGCGCAGATTGGGAAAATCGTCGAGATTCTGCTTGTGTGCCTCGTGCGGGACGATCCACGGATAGCAGGCCATGTCGGCGATCGAATAATCGCCCGCGATGAAATCGCGTCCTTCGAGCCGCCGGTCGAGCACGCCGTAGAGGCGGCGCGTTTCGTTGACATAGCGGTTGATCGCATAGTCGACGCGTTCCGGGGCATAGATGTTGAAGTGGCCGTTCTGCCCCGCCATCGGGCCGAGCCCGCCCATCTGCCACATCAGCCACTGGATCTGATCGAAGCGCGTGCGGACGTCGGTGCCGAGGAAGCGGCCAGTCTTTTCGGCGAGGTAGAGCAGGATTGCGCCGCTTTCGAACACGCTGATCGGATCGCCGCCGTCGGCGGGCGCGGTGTCGACGATCGCGGGCATGCGGTTGTTGGGCGCGATCCTGAGGAAATCGGGGGCGAACTGTTCGCCGGCGCCGATATTGACCGGGCGGATGCGGTAATCGACGCCCGCCTCCTCGAGAAACAGCGTGATCTTGTGCCCGTTGGGCGTCGGCCAGTAGTAAAGTTCGATCATCGTTTCGCTCCCATGAACGCCGCGCGCAGGTGGGGTGCTGCCGCGAGCGTTGCAATGGTCGCGACGCCGGGCGGGGCGCACCGGCCGCGTGCCGCCTGCGGTGAGCGCGGCCGCGCGTGGCGGGGCGGCCGGGGAACGGCGGCCCGGAATCGGCGCTCCCGCGTCGAACCGGACGCAGCCTAAGGGAAAGCCGCAGGCGCCGGAAATCGCATACCCCGTTTTCGAAAAGATCGCGATCCGGCGACAGCGTTCGCCAGATCCGGCCGCGCTGCAGTGCAGTATCGCCCATGTAGAGCCATTTAATCGTTATGCTTCGCACCGGCAGCGCCGTTTCGGGCACGAAATTGCGGCAGATGCGAACGATGCAAAGCTGCAACACCGCGAGTCCAGTCCCGCTTTGCAACCTTTGTTATGCTTGACGACGGTGAAGGAACCGGGTGTTATTCGAGCCTAGGGTATGGAGCAGCCAACAATAACGCTCCGGCCCGTGGAGAGGAGAGCAACATGCGGTTACGCCTTTTGTCGGCATGCGCGATTCCTGCCATCGCGATGGCGCTTGGAGGTCAGGCGCACGCGCAGGACAGCCAGCCGGCAGCCGATGCCCAGTCGAGCAGCGCACAGGAAACCGGTCGTTTCGACAGCAACGAGATCGTCGTCACCGCGCAGGGGCGCGCACAGGTGCTCGCCGACGTTCCGGTCGCGGTTTCGGCGATCAGCGCCGAGACGATGTCGCTGACGGGCGCGAACGACATCCGCCAGCTCAACCAGGTGACGCCGTCGCTGCTGGTCTCGTCGACCGGCACCGAGGCCAACGGCGCCGCGCGTATCCGCGGCATCGGCACGGTGGGCGACAATCCGGGCCTGGAAAGCTCGGTCGCGGTGTTCATCGACGGGGTGTACCGCTCGCGTTCGGGCATCGGCCTGAACGAACTGGGCGAGATCGAGCGCGTCGAGGTGCTGCGCGGGCCGCAGGGCACGCTGTTCGGCCGCAACGCGTCGGCGGGCCTGATCAACATCGTCAGCAAGGCGCCGAGCCCGGTGTTCAAGGCGGGTGCCGAGGCGACCTATGGCAATTACAACAATATCCGCCTGTCGGGCTATCTGAACGCGCCGCTGGCCGACAGCCTGTCGGGCCGGATCGACGCGGTGTACAACAAGCGCGACGGCTTTTACCGCGACGAGGTCAACAAGCGCGACGTCAACGATCGCGACCGCTATTTCCTGCGCGGCCAGTTGATGTTCGAGCCGTCGTCGGACCTGAGCGTGCGGCTGATCGCCGACTATACGCATCGCGACGAGGCGTGCTGTGGCGCGACCTATGCAACCAACACGATGAACCCCTTTATCGGCGGGCTCAACGATCCGGCGCAGAACAACATCGTGCGCGTGCTGCGCGATCTGGGTCAGCCGATGGCGGCGTTCACCAACCCCTATGACCGCAAGCTGTGGGTTTCGGCGGGGCGCAGCCTGCAGGGCAAGACCAAGGACTGGGGCATTTCGGGGCAGGTCGACTGGAACCTGGGCGGCGCCAAGCTGACGTCGATCACCGCCTATCGCGACTATCGGTCGGACCAGGGATCGGACACCGACTATAGCGCGGTCGACATCCTCTATCGCGCGGGCGACGGCAATTCGGCGCGCCAGTTCAAGACGTTCAGCCAGGAACTGCGGCTGCAGGGCACCGCGTTCAACGAGAAGTTCGACTGGCTGATCGGCGGCTATTACGCCAACGAGGATCTGACCGTCCTCGACAATCTGCGCTTCGGCAACCAGTATGGCCGCTTCGCGACGTGCCGCATCGTTTCGGGCAGCGCGCTGGCGGCGCTGTATTCGCCGACCTCGACGGGGTGCCTTGCGGCGCGCCCGGCGGCGTTCGGCGCGGCCTCGCCGCTGATCTATGCGGCGTTCGACCGGCTCGACGGGATCAACGACAAGGGCACGACGCTCGACCATTATCTGCAGAACAGCCGCAACTGGGCGGTGTTCACGCACAATATCGTCCATCTCGCCAAGAATTTCGACCTGACGGTGGGCCTGCGCTACACCAACGAGCGCAAGAAGTTCAACGCGACCTTCGGCAACGACAACACCGCGTGCGTCGCCAACCAGTCGGCGCTGCTGCCGCTGCGCGCCAACGCCGCGCTGACGGGGATCGTCGATGCGATCGTCGGGCTTTCGTGCCAGGGCAATTCGACGTCCGAGGTCAACGGCGTGTCGATCCACGACCGGCGCAGCGAGGACCGGCTGACCGGGACCGCGGTGCTTTCGTACAAGCCGATCGACGACCTGCTGCTCTATGCCAGCTATTCGCGCGGCTACAAGGCGGGCGGGTTCAACCTCGACCGGTCGGCGCTGAAGGCCCCGATCGCCACCTTTGCCTCGGTCGGCGGCGCGCAGGCGCTGACCGGCGCGTTGCAGTTCGACCCCGAGACGGTGAACGCCTATGAAATCGGCGCCAAATACTCGACGGGGCCGTTCACGCTGAACGTCGCGGCGTTCCGGCAGGAGTTCAAGAACTTCCAGCTCAACACGTTCAACGGCACCGTCTATCTCGTCCAGAACATCAACGGCTGTTCGAAGTCGCTGGGCGGGGCCGATCGCGACCAGGCCAAGTTCCCCGGCACGGCGAACTACAACCCGGCGGCGGCGACGAGCGGCGCGTGCGCGAAGGACGACGTGACCTTCGGCCTGCTCTCGCAGGGCGTCGAGATCGAGGCGTCGCTGGTGCCGATGCGCGACCTGCGCGTCGGGCTGGGCCTGACCTATTCGGACACCAAGTATCGCGACAACCTGGTCGGCAACGCGGCGGGCGTGCCGCTCGACCCGGCGCTGCGCGAACTGCCGGGTTCGCACCTGTCGAACGCGCCCGAATTCGTCGCGACCGCATCGGTGGCGTGGACGCCGGCGATCGGCAGTTCGGGGCTGAGCGGGCTCGTCTATTTCGACGGCCGCATGACCGGCGATTACAACACGGGGTCGGACCTGTTCCCGCAAAAGGCGCAGGACGGCTATGCGATCGTCAACGGCCGCATCGGCATCCGCGGGCCGCAGGAGCGCTGGGCGATCGAGCTGTGGGCGCAGAACCTGCTCAACCAGAACTATACGCAGGTGACGTTCAACTCGCCTTTCCAGGAAGGTGCGGCGAGCGCGCCCTTCACCGACCCGCAATATCCGGGCGGGCGCCAGACCTTTTCGTCCTATCTGGCCGAGCCGCGGACCTATGGCGTGACGGTGCGCGGACGCTTCTGACCGGCGGGGCAAAGGCGAAAGGGGCGGGAGCGGCACCGGCTGCTCCCGCCCTTCGCTTTTCCGGTGCGGCGGCACGGCGCGGGGCGGCCGGCGGGCCGCTGTCGCTCCGGGCGGGTCAGTCGGCGAGGACGCGCGTGTCGAACAGGCCGAAGGCGAGCGTCGAGGCGTAGAAGGCGACGGCGCGTTCGCGCGGCATCGTGCTTGCCCATTTGCGCATGTCGAACGCTGCGTTCTGGAGCGCCATCAGCGCCTGGCTGGCGACGAGCGGGTCGATCGCACGGACCGAGCCCTCGGCAATGCCGTCGGACAACATGCCCGCAAAGCGGCGCGCGATGCGGTTCGACCGGTCGATCATCGTCGAGCGCACGCCCTGGGGCAGGCCCGACAGCGCGGTGGTGCGCAGCAGCGGGCCGTGTTCGGAGAACTGGACGTCGAGCAGCGTCGCGATCGCGCTCGACAGCCGCTGCCACTGGCTGCCCGACAGCGCCTCGGCGCGGCGCTGCGCCTCGCCGATCAGGTCGAAGCTGCGCTGGTAGCAGGCGATGACCAGATCGTCCTTGGCGTCGAGATGGTGGTAGAAGCTGCCCTTGGTGACGTTGAGCTCGGAAGCGATCCGCTGAACCGATGCGCCGCGATAGCCGAGCTCGTTGATCAGCCGCGTGGCAGCGAGGAGGAAGGCGTCGCGGCCGGGTTCGGGCTCGACCTGCGCGAGATCGAGCAGCGCGGGCGCCCAGCGCTGGCCCGCACCCGCGATGCCGTGGCGGAACACGTCCATCAGCCGCGCCTCGACGCGGGGATATTCGTCGAGTTCGTAGCGGGTGAGCCAGACGGGCAGCCAGAAGGTGTTTTCGAGCAGCACGTGCGCACGGCCGCCGTGCAGATCGGTTTCGGCGCGGCTCGCGGGTTCGCCCCACAGCGCGCGCGTCTTGCGGAAGATGTTGCGCCAGCCGGCGAGGAGCTGGCCCTTCATCGGCTCCTCCATCGCGCGCAGGTCGGAGAGCACCGCGAAGTCGCGTTCGTCGCCGCGGCGGACGCGGGCGAGGCGGACCATGTTGGCGTGGAGATAGTGGGCGACGCGGCGTTCGGGCGTGGGCTCGGCCATCGCCTCTTCGAGCATCGCGTCGAGCCGCGTGAGCGTGTGCTCGAACGCGGCGGCGGCAAGATCCTCCTTGCGCTTGAAATAATAGGTGACGCTGGTGGTGTTGAGCCCGACGCGGCGCGCGACGTCGGCGAAGGTCATGCCCTTCGCGCTCTGTTCGTTGATGACCTCGGCCGCGGCGGCGAGGATCGCGTCGCGCTTCGCCTGGAAGCGCTTGGTGCCCTTGTCGGCGGCCGCGGCGGTTGCGTCTTCGTCCTGCATCGGACCTTTCTAGCGGCACGGGCGGCTTCCCGAAACGGCTTTTTTGGGTTTCGGGGATGGAAATTCACCCCGGCGCAATAGCGTTTTGATCGGTGCCAAGGGGCTTTACCGAATATCGGGTATGGCCTAAGCCTTGGGTGAAAAGACAGGAAAGGATGCCGCGATGGACTTCACGCTCAGCGAGCGCGAAACCTATTACCGCGATCGGGTTCGCCAATTCATCGATTCGGAGATCCGCCCGCGCGATCCCGAATATCGTGCCCAGGAGGCCGAGGGCGAGCGCTGGAAGGTGATTCCCGCGATCGAGACGGTCAAGGCCAAGGCGCGCGAGGCCGGGTTGTGGAACCTGTTCATGCCGCCGCATTCGGGGCGGCCGCCGGTCGACGAGACCTTCCGGTTCGAGGGGACGCAGCTTTCCAACCTGGAATATGCGCTGTGCGCCGAGGAGATGGGCCGGATCTCGTGGGCGTCGGAGTGCTTCAACTGCTCGGCGCCCGACACGGGCAACATGGAAGTGCTCCAGCGTTACGGCACGCGCGCGCAGAAGGACGCGTGGCTGCGCCCGCTGATGGACGGCGAGATCCGTTCGGCCTTCCTGATGACCGAACCCGCGGTCGCGTCGTCCGACGCCACTAACATCGAGACGCGGATCGAGCGCGACGGCGACCATTATGTCATCAACGGCCGCAAATGGTGGTCGTCGGGGACGGGTGATCCGCGGTGCAAGATCGCGATCGTGATGGGCAAGACCGATTTCGACGCGCCGCGCCACCAGCAGCAGAGCATGATCCTGATGCCGCTCGATGCGCCGGGCGTGACGATTGAGCGGATGCTGCCGGTGTTCGGGTACGACCATGCGCCGCACGGGCACGGCCAGGTGCTGCTGGAAAATGTGCGTGTCCCCGTCGAGAACATGCTGCTGGGCGAGGGACGCGGTTTCGAGATCGCGCAGGGCCGGCTGGGGCCGGGACGCATCCACCATTGCATGCGCACGATCGGCGTCGCCGAGGCGGCGATCGAGGCGATGACGCGGCGCCTGCTCGGGCGCGTGGCGTTCGGCAAGCGGATCGCCGACCATTCGATCTGGGAACAGCGGATCGCGCGCGCGCGGATCGACATCGAGATGACGCGGCTGCTGTGCCTGAAGGCGGCCGACATGATGGACAAGGCGGGCAACAAGGCGGCGCAGCTCGAGATCGCGATGATCAAGGTGCAGGCGCCGTCGATGGCGCTGGCGATCATCGACGACGCGATCCAGGCGCATGGCGGCGCCGGGGTGAGCGACGATTTCGACCTGGCGAGCGCCTGGGCCAATGTCCGCACGCTGCGGCTGGCCGACGGCCCCGACGAGGTGCACGCCCGCGCGATCGCGCGCGCCGAATTCGGTCGTTACGGCGAGATGAAGGCCGACCGGCCGTCGTCGGGCGCGCTGGGGGTGGCGCGCTGAACCGGGCGGCGCCCCGTCCGGCGCGACGGGGCGCACCCCTTCCACCTGCAAGCCGCCGGCGCGGCCGGCGATGAGGAGCGAGCGATGAAGGCTGCCGTGCTGTTCGAGCCGCGGACCCCCTTGTCGATCGAGGACGTGCGGATCGATTCGCCCGGCCCGCGCGAGGTGCTGATCCGCACCGCGGCGGTGGGCGTGTGCCGATCGGACCTGCATTTCGTCGACGGGGCGTTCCCGCACCCGATGCCGACGGTGCCCGGGCATGAGGCTGCGGGCGTGGTCGAAGCGGTGGGAAGCGGCGTCAGCCACCTGCGCCCCGGCGACCATGTCATCACCTTTTTCACCGTGTTCTGCGGCGCGTGCGAGATGTGCACGAGCGGTCGCCCGTCGTTGTGCATCGACCCGTCGACGCGGCGCCCCAAGGGCGCGCCGCCGCGCGCCACGCTGGCCGACGGCACGCCGCTGGCCCCGTTCCTGAACCTGTCGGCCTTTGCCGAGCAGATGCTGGTGCACGAAAATGCGTGCGTCGCGATCGACAAGGCGATGCCGCTCGATCGCGCCGCGTTGCTGGGATGCGCGGTCATCACCGGCGCGGGCGCAATCTTCAACGACAGCCGCGTGCGCCCCGGCGAGCAGGTGGCGGTGGTGGGCGCGGGCGGCATCGGCCTGGCCGCGATCAACGCGGCGCGCATCGCCGGCGCGGGCAGGATCGTCGCGATCGATCCCGTCGCCGAGAAGCGCGCCCGTGCCCGCACGATGGGCGCGACCGACGTTTTCGACGCCGCCGACCCCGATCTGGCCAAGCGCGTGCTCGCGCTGACCGAGGGCGGGGTGCATCACGCGGTCGAGGCGGTGGGACGACCCGAGACCGCCGAGCTTGCCTGGACGATCCTGCGCCGCGGCGGCACCGCGACGATCCTGGGCATGATCGCCCCGGGCAACGAGGTGCGGATTCCCGGCCCGAGTTTCCTGACCGGCAAGAAGATCCAGGGATCGCTGCTGGGTTCGACGCGCTTCCCGATCGACATGCCGCGGCTGGTGCGGATGTACCTCGACGGGCGGCTCGACCTCGACACGATGGTCGCCGAGCGCATCCGGCTGGACGACGTCAACGCCGCCATGGACAAACTGAGAAAGGGGGACGCCGTGCGATCGGTGATCGAATTCGCATGAGTGATCTGGACGAAGCGCGGCTTGCCGCCTGGATGGAGAACGCGGTCGCCGGCTTTGCCGGGCCGGTCACGGTCGAGAAATTCCCGGGCGGGCAAAGCAACCCGACCTATCGCATCGAGGCGGCGAGCGGCCGCTATGTGCTGCGCCGCAAGCCGTTCGGGCCGATCCTGCCGTCTGCCCACGCCGTCGAGCGCGAATATCGGCTGATCGCGGCGCTGCACCCGACGGGCTTTCCGGTCGCACGGCCATATGGCCTGTGCGAGGACGAGGGCGTGATCGGCGCGCCCTTCTATATCATGGAGCTGGTCGAGGGGCGGACGCTGTGGGACGGGACGCTGCCCGGCATGGCACCCGCCGAGCGCACGGCGCATTATCACGCGATCGTCGACACGCTCGCCCGGCTGCACGCGATCGATTACGACGCGGCGGGGCTGGGCGATTACGGCAAACCGGGCAATTATTTCGAACGGCAGGTCGCGCGCTGGTCGAAGCAATACCGGATGAGCGAGACCGAGACGCTGCCCGAGATGGAGCGGCTGATCGAATGGCTGCCGCGCACGGTGCCCGCGCAGACACGGACCGCGATCGTCCATGGCGATTATCGCATCGACAACATGATCTTTGCACCCGACGGGCCGCAGGTGCGCGCGGTGCTCGACTGGGAGCTTTCGACGCTGGGCGATCCGCTGGCCGATTTCTCCTATTTCCTGATGAGCTGGGTGACCGAGCCCGAAGGCCGGTCGGGCGTGATGGGGCGGACCGGGGCGGAGACCGGCATCCCGCCGATCGAGGCGATCGTCGAGCGTTATTGCGCGGCGACGGGGCGCGACGGCGTGCCCGACCTCGACTGGTATTTCGCGTATAACCTGTTCCGGCTGGCGGGAATCGTCCAGGGGATCAAGAAGCGGATGATCGACGGCAACGCATCGAGCGCGCAGGCGGCCGAGACGGTCGCGCGGTTGCCCGGGCTGGTGGCCGCGGCGTGGCGCTTCGCCGAACAAGCGGGGGCCGCATGAGCGCCAACGACATCTTCGACCTGACCGGTTGCGTCGCGATCGTCACCGGATCGTCGCGCGGGATCGGCCGGGCGGCGGCCGAGGCGCTGGCGGCGCAGGGCGCGCGCGTCGCGATTTCGAGCCGCGACCAGGCGGCATGCGACGCGGTGGCCGCGGAAATCAACGCGCGGCACGGCGAGACGCGCGCGATCGCGGTCGCCGCCAATATTTCGGACAAGGCGGCGCTGGCCGCGCTGGTCGAGGCGACGCGGGCGGCGTTCGGCCCGATCGACGCGCTGGTGTGCAACGCCGCGACCAATCCCTATTACGGGCCGCTCGCGGATATTTCGGACGCGCAGTTCCGCAAGATCCTGGACAACAACATCCTGTCGAACCACTGGCTGATCCAGCTTGTCGCGCCCGAGATGCGCGCGCGGCGGCGGGGATCGATCGTGATCGTGTCGTCGATCGGCGGGATGCGCGGATCGCCGGTGATTGGGGCGTACAACGTTTCCAAGGCGGCCGACCTGCAGCTTGCCCGCAACTATGCGGTCGAGTTCGGACCGGACAATGTGCGCGTCAACTGCATCGCGCCCGGGCTGATCCGCACCGATTTCGCGCGCGCGCTGTGGGAAGATCCCAAGCAGGCGGCGCGGATGAACGCGGTGACGCCGTTGCGGCGGATCGGCGAGCCCGAGGAGATTGCGGGCGCGGTGGTGTTCCTGGCCAGCGACGCCAGTCGGTACATGACCGGACAGGCGCTGGTGATCGACGGAGGGGTAACGATCTGATGCGTTTTTCGGGCAAGTCGATCATCGTCACGGGCGCGGGATCGGGAATCGGGCGCGCGACGGCGCAGGCCTTTGCCGCCGAGGGTGGGCGCGTCGTCGCCGCCGATATCGACAGCGCGGTCGACGCGACCGCGGCGGCGATCACCGCGGCGGGCGGCGAGGCGGTGGCGCTGCGTATCGACGCGGGCGACGAGGCGGGCGTGACCGAGGCGGTTACGCTGGCGTGCGATCGTTTCGGCGGGCTGGACGTCTTTTATGCCAATGCCGGGATTTCGGGTGGCGCGGCGGGCATTTTCGACAGCGACGTCGATTTGTGGACCGAGGTGCTGCGCGTCAACCTGATCGGGCCGTTCCTGGCGATCAAGCACGCCGCGCCGAAGATCGTCGCGCGCGGCGGGGGCGCGATCATTTGCACCGCGAGCGTCGCGGGGCTGCGATCGGGCGCGGGCGGACCGGCCTATTCGGCGTCGAAGGCCGGGGTCATCAACCTGGTGCAGACCGCGGCACAGCAGCTCAGCACCTCGAACGTGCGCGTCAACGCGATCTGCCCCGGACTGATCGAGACGGGAATGACGCAGCGCGCGTTCGATTATGCGCGCGAACGCGGCAAGGAGGACCGGCTGGGCCAGCTCAACCCGCTGCGCCGCGCGGGGCGGCCCGAGGAGATTGCGCGCGTGGCGCTGTTCCTGGCGTCGGACGAGGCGAGCTATGTCAACGGGCAGGCATGGGTCGTCGACGGCGGGCTTTCGACGAGCCATCCGGTGACGCGGCAGGAGTTCGGCAAGAGCGCCTTTTGAGGGCGGCTGCCGGCGGGACGGGAGCGAGGCGCCCCCGTCTCGCCGCCGGCACCGGATCGGGCCGCGTCAGGCCGCCGCGCGGCGGCGCTCGGCCATTTCCGCGTTGAGCATTTCGGCGAGCAGGAACGCGAGTTCGAGGCTCTGCCCCGCATTGAGCCGCGGGTCGCAATGCGTGTGATAGCGGTCCGCCAGCGCCTGTTCGGTGATGTCGATCGCGCCGCCGGTGCATTCGGTGACGTTCTGCCCGGTCATTTCGGCATGGATGCCGCCGGCGAACGTGCCCTCGGCGCGGTGCACGGCGAAGAAGCCGCGCACTTCGTCGAGGATACGGTCGAACGGGCGCGTCTTGAAGCCGTTGGCGGCCTTGATGACGTTGCCGTGCATCGGGTCGCAGCTCCACACCACCGGATGCCCCTCGCGCTTGACCGCACGCACGAGCGGCGGGAGGCCGCGTTCGATCTTGTCATGGCCATAACGCGTGATGAGCGTGATCCGCCCGGGGATGCGCGCGGGGTTGAGCGTGTCGAGCAGGCGCAGCAGCGCGTCGGGTTCGAGGCTGGGGCCGCACTTCATCCCGATGGGATTGCCGATGCCGCGCAGGAACTCGACATGCGCCGACCCTTCGAACCGGGTGCGGTCACCGATCCACAGCATGTGTGCGCTCGTGTCGTACCAGTCGCCGGTGAGGCTGTCCTGCCGCGTCAGCGCCTGCTCATAGGGGAGGAGCAGCGCCTCGTGGCTGGTGTAGAACTGCGTGCCCTTGAGCTGGGGGACGGTCTCCGGGTTGATCCCGCAGGCTTCCATGAAGTCGAGCGCTTCGCCGATCCGGCCGGCGAGCGCCGAATATTTCTGTGCCCAGGGACTCTTGTCCATGAAGTCGTGCGTCCAGCGCTGGACCTGATGCAGATTGGCGTAGCCGCCCTGGGCAAAGGCGCGCAGCAGGTTGAGCGTCGCGGCCGACTGCGAATAGCCCTGGATCATGCGTTGCGGATCGGGCGTGCGCGCCTCGGGCGTGAAGGCAATGTCGTTGACATTGTCGCCGCGGTAGCTGGGCAACTCGATGCCGTCCTGCACCTCGACATCGGCCGAGCGCGGCTTGGCGAACTGACCGGCCATGCGGCCGACCTTCACCGTCGGCAGCTTCGAGGCGAAGGTGAGCACGACCGCCATCTGGAGGATGACGCGGAACGTGTCGCGGATGTTGTTCGGGTGGAACTCGGCGAAGGTCTCGGCGCAATCGCCGCCCTGGAGCAGGAACGCCTCGCCGCGCGCGACGCGGGCAAGCTCCTGCGTCAGCGCGCGCGCCTCGCCCGCGAAGACGAGCGGGGGGAAGGTGCCGAGCTGGCGCGTCGCGGCGTCGAGCGCACCCGAATCGGGATATTGCGGGAGCTGGCGCGCCTCGAACTGCGTCCAGCTATCGGGAGTCCAGTTGGCGGCCATCAGGCTCTCCGTATCGCGCACGGTGACATTCCAGTCGGCATGATCGGCGATGCCGATCGCCGCGATCTGGTTCATGACGCGCGCATTGGCGCGCTTGCCGTCGCTTTCCCAGCCCTGCACCGTGCTGCCCGCGGTGTCGAACCACGCGCCAAAGGCGGCGCGGGTGAGGCCACGTTCTTCACGGAAACGGCGGATCTTGGTACCGGCGAGTGTCGTCATGCCAGCGCGCTTACCCGATTGGGGTAAGCGCGCGCAAGTGCAATTACGCGATCAGAGTAATCAGATTCAGAGCGCGGGCTTCCAGTCCCAGCCCAGCGGATCGCCGTCCATCACCTCGACCCCGTCCGCGGCGAGCGCATCGCGCAGCGCGTCGGAGCGCGCGAAGTCCTTGGCGACGCGCGCCTCGCGGCGTTCGGCGAGCCGCGCCTCGATCGCGGCGGCATCGATCGTGGCGCCGGCGGGGCGCAGCCGAAGCGCGGCGCGGTCGAGCGTGAGCAGTTCGAGCCCGAGCAGCCGGTCGAACTCGGCAAGCGTCGCGAGCCGGTCGGCCGGGGCGATCCGCTTTTCGCCGAGCAGTTCGTCGAGAAGTGCGAGCGCGCGCGCGGTGTTGAGATCGTCCGACACCGCCTCGTCGAGCCGTTTGACCCAGGGTTCGAGCGCCTGGCCGGTCGCGTCGCCCGCGCGCGTGCGCAGCGCCGCGACCGACATCACCAGCCGCTTGAGCCGGGTGAGTGCGGCGGCGACGTGCTCGCCCGAGAATTCGAGCTCGCTGCGATAATGCGCCTGAAGGCAGAGCAGGCGATAGGCGAGCGGGTGGACGCCCGCGTCGATGAGCGACTGAAGCGTGGTGAAGCCGCCCTTCGACTTTGACATCTTGCCCTGGCGATCGACGAGGAAGTTGTTGTGCAGCCAGAAGCGCGCGCCGGTGAAACCGGTCGGCTGACCGCAGCCGCAATAGGCCTGGTTCTGCGCGATCTCGTTGGGATGATGGATCTCGCGATGGTCGATCCCGCCGGTATGGATGTCGAACGGCGCGCCGAGATATTTGAGGCTCATCACCGAGCATTCGAGATGCCAGCCCGGCGCGCCCTTGCCCCAGGGCGAATCCCATTCCATCTGGCGCTGCTCGCCCGGCGGCGACTTGCGCCAGATCGCGAAGTCCTGCGGATGGCGCTTGCCCGCGACCGGATCGATCCGGCCTTCGGCGGCGTCGTCCTGCGCGCCGGCGAGGCGGCCATAATCGGGAACCGTCGCGACGTCGAAATAGAGCCCGCTGTCGAGTTCGTAGCAATGCTTGGGCGCGATCTTTTCGGCGAAGGCGATCATTTCCTGGATATGATCGGTCGCCACCGACCAGCGCGACGGGTCGAGGATGTTGAGGTCGTGCAGGTTCTGCTTGAACGCGGCAGTGTAATGCGCGGCGATGTCCCAGATGCTGCGCGACTGGGCACGCGCGGCGGCCTCCATCTTGTCGTCGCCGGCATCGGCGTCGGAGGTGAGATGGCCGACATCGGTGATGTTGATGACGTGCGTGAGCGGATAGCCCTTCCACCGCAGCACGCGCCCGAGCGTGTCGGTGAAGACATAGGCGCGCAGATTGCCGAGATGGGCATAGTTGTAGACCGTCGGCCCGCACGAATAGACACGCACGCCCTTTTCGGGATCGAGCGGCGCGAACGGCTCGAGGCTGCGCGTGAGCGAGTTGTAGAGCGTGAGCGGGGCGGTGTGTTCCATGGCTCCATCCCATAGCGCAGGCGTGCGATGGTGCAACCGGGAGGCGCATGGCGCGGCCTGGGGCGGCGCCGCTGCGGCGATGGACCTGCGCCCCGGCATGCTTGTGGCGGGGCAGGGGCGTGATAGACTGCGCCCGCGCCGCCCGGCGGCCGGTACCCGCGTTGCCACCGCCACTTATGGGGGCCGACATGCCCGATGCCGAGGACATAGGCTGGTTCAAGGCGAGCTTCGGCGAGGCGATCGCGGTTGCGGTCGCGGGAACGCCGTTCGACCTGGACATGCTGGCCGCGATCGCGTGCCAGGAGACCGGCTATCTGTGGGCGCGGCTGCGGACCCGGCCGCTTTCGACCGAACGGATCCTCGCGCTGTGCGTCGGCGACACGATCGACTCGCGCCGCGCCTTCCCACGCAGCCGCGCCGAACTGGAGGCGGCGCCGCAGGGCGAGCGGATGTTCGCGATCGCGCGCGCGGCGCTGATCGACCTGGCCCGCCATATTCCCGATTATGCCGGTGCGGCGGCCAAGCCCGACAAGTTCTGCCACGGGTTCGGCCTGTTCCAATACGACCTGCAGTTCTTTCGCACCGACCCCGACTATTTCCTCGAACAACGCTATGCGCGGATCGAGGCGACCGCGGCCAAATGCGTCGCCGAATTGCGCGCGGCACAGCGCCGGCTGGGATGGGCGGCGCGCGCGACGCTCGACGAGCGTGAACGCTGCGCGGTGGCGATCGCGTACAATCGCGGGCGCTATGATCCGGCAAAAGGGCTCAAGCAGGGGTTCCGCAGCGCGGACGGGCGCTATTATGGCGAGAATTTCCGCGATTATCTGCGGCTGGCGGCGCGCGTGACCCAATGGGTGCCGCGACACCGATACCGCGTGGCGACGGCGGGCGGGCGGCTCAACCTGCGCGCCGGGCCTGCCGGCGACGCGGCGGTGATCGAGCGGCTGGCGCCCGATACGCGGTTGCGCGCGACGGGGGCTCCGCAGACGGGCGGCTTCGTCGAGGTCGAGCGTTCGAACAGCGACCCGCGCGTTACCGGCTGGGTCTCCGCCGCCTATATGGAACGGCTCGCCCCCGGCGACTGAGCGCCGCCCGTCGCGCGTGCCATGCGCCCCGTCGCGCCGCGCCCCGCGGCGCCGACATATTCGCCCGGCGCGCGGAACGGGCGGACAACCCATTGGTTTTCCAAGCGAGCGGTCGGCCGGAACGATTGGGCCGGCGCCTCACGAACCCAGATTGCAACCCCCCGCGAACCGCGCGGACGGCCCCGCCGCCGTCGCGCGAGGAGATGCCGCATGGCTGACGACAAGCGCCTTTCCGAAGGCGGCGCGAAGGATCGCCGCTCCGCGATCGAGGGCCCCGACGATGATCCGGCGCTGACCGGTAACGAGCGCCAGGCCGTCAAGAACCAGGGCAAGGCGCTGCCCGAGGAATATCCCGATGCCCCGGAAGTGGCCCGAGGAGTAACCGGATCATGAGCGCGTTGCGTGACGACGCGCCAGACTATCTGGCCAAGGACCGGACGACGCAGGCCGATGCCGCGCCGCGCGGCGAGAACACCGTGTGGGGACGGACGCTGACGATCGATCGTCCGCGCGACGAACTCTATGCCTTCTGGCGCGACTTCGCGAACCTGGCGCGGTTCATGGAGAATGTGGAGTCGGTGTCGGTGCTTGATGCGCGCCGGTCGCACTGGAAGGTGCGCGGCCCGAACGGCAACTATGAATGGGACGCGATCGTCACCGAGGATGAGCCGGGCCGGGTGATCGCGTGGGAGTCGGCGCCCGATGCCGACGTTCGCAACAGCGGGCGTGTCGAGTTCCGCGACGCGCCGCCGGGGCGCGGCACCTGGGTGCGCGCGGTGATCGCGTATGACGCGCCGATGGGCTTTATCGGCAGGGCGGTCGCCGCGCTGACGCAGAAGGAGCCGCAGATCAGCGCGACGCGCGACCTCAAACGGTTCAAGCAACTGATGGAAACGGGCGAGATCGCGACCTCGTCGCCCCCCAATCCGCCGTCGGATTCCTGACCCGCCCGCGGGCGCGCCGTGTGCCCGCGCAACCGACCAGCCCCTATCCCCGGAGATACCGATGCGCGCACTCACCTGGCACGGCAAGCACGATGTGCGGATGGAAACTGTTCCCGATCCCCAGATCCTCAACCCGCGCGACGCGATCATCCGGATCACCTCGACGGCGATCTGCGGGTCGGACCTGCACCTGTACGATGCCTATATCCCGACGCTCGAGAAGGGGGACATACTGGGGCACGAGTTCATGGGCGTCGTCGAGGAGGTGGGGCCGAATTCGACGCTGAAGAAGGGACAGCGCGTGGTCGTGCCGTTCGTCATCGCGTGCGGCCAATGCTTTTTCTGCCAGAAACAGCAGCATTCGGCGTGCGCCAATTCCAACCCGGCCGAGAACCAGGATCTGGGCCAGACGCTGTACGGGCACGAGATGGCCGGGCTGTTCGGCTATTCGCACCTGACCGGCGGCTATCCCGGCGGACAGGCCGAATATGTGCGCGTCCCCTATTCGGATGCGGGGCCGATCGTGATCCCCGACGGGCTGGACGACGACAAGGTGCTGTTCCTTTCGGACATCCTGCCGACGGGATGGATGGCCGCCGAAAACGCCATGATCGAGCCCGGCGACACGGTGGCGGTGTGGGGATGCGGACCGGTGGGACTGTTCGCGGTCCAGTCGGCGTTCAAGATGGGCGCCTATCGCGTGATCGCGATCGACCATTTCCCCCACCGGCTGGAACTCGCCGCCGGTTTCGGGGCCGAGACCGTCAATTTCGAGACCACCGACACCTATGAGGCGCTGATGGAGATGACCGGCGGGATCGGCCCCGACGCGGTGATCGACGCCGTCGGGCTGGAGAGCCACGGCTTCTTCGTCGACAATGTGATCGACCAGATCAAGGCGTCGACCTTTCTCGGCACCGAGCGGCCGCACGCGCTGCGCCAGGCGATCCTGGCGTGCCGCAAGGGCGGCCGCGTTTCGGTGCCGGGGGTCTATGGCGGCTTTGTCGACAAGTTCCCGATGGGCGCGATGATGGAAAAGGGGCTGACGCTCAAGACCGGGCAGACGCACGTCCAGCGATATCTGCCGCAACTGCTCGAGATGATCGCCGAGGACGAGATCGACACGACCTTCCTCATCTCGCACCGCCTGCCGCTCGAGCAGGCGCCCGAAGGCTATCGCATGTTCAAGGAAGAACAGGACCATTGCACCAAGGTCGTGCTCAAGCCCGGCCTCGAAACCGTCTGAGGAGTGGAACCATGGCACAGGGACTTGCCGTCATCACCGGCGCATCGTCGGGAATCGGGCGCGAGGTGGCGCGGATCGCCGCGGGCGAGGGATATGACCTGATCGTCGTTGCCGACGAGCCGCAGATCGATGCCGCCGCCGGCGAACTGGCGGGGCAGGGCGGAACGGTGGAGGCGATCGAGGCCGACCTCGCCACGATCGAGGGCAACGACCGGCTGATCGCCGCCACGCGCGGCCGGCCGATCGACATTCTGGTCGCCAATGCCGGACTGGGCCTGGGCCACGGCTTTCTGGAACAGCCGGTCGCCGACTGGCGGCGGCTGATCGACACCAACATCGTCGGCACCACCTATCTGCTCCAGAAGGTGTTGCAGCAGATGGTCGCGCGCGACGCCGGTTCGGTGCTGATCACCGGGTCGATCGCAGGGCTGATCCCCGGCGCTTGGCAGGCGGTGTATAACGCCAGCAAGGCGTATCTCGACAGCCTCGCCTATGCGTTGCGCGAGGAGTTGAAGGACAGCCGCGTCAACGTGACCGTGCTGATGCCGGGACCGACCGAGACCGAGTTCTTCCGGCGGGCCGGGATGCTCGACACGCCGGTGGGCGAGGCGGAAAAGGCCGATCCCGCCAAGGTCGCGGCGGACGGCTGGGCCGCGATGAAGGCGGGGCGGGCGCATGTCGTGTCGGGCTTCGTCAACAAGCTGCAGGCCGCGTTGAGCGGTGTGACGCCCGACACGCTGCTCGCCAAGCTGCACACGGCGCAGGCCAAGCCCGATGATGTGGAGACGGCGCGCAGCGGGATGTGACCCCGCTCGCGCGCCGATGGCGCAAGCCGGCGTGACGGCGCTCAACAGCCCATGGTGAGGTGCTGCTCGATCGCCGCGCGCATCATCGCGCTCCAGATTGCGGCAGGGTCGGGGCCGGCGCCGCGGCCTGCCTCGACCATTTCGGGCGTGGGCTCGCGAATCGTGCGCAGCACCGCGAGTGCGCGATCGGTCTCGTACCGCCAGCAGGCATCGACCGTGCGGCCGGCGCTGAGGTTGCCGCCCTTGCCGTTGGCGCTGATCGCATCGGCCGCAATCACCCGCGCGATGCGTTCGATCGGCGACGTCACCGAGATGTTGGTCATTCCAGGCTCCTCGACTTTCTTATCGTTGACCGGGCGCGGATGCGCCGGGAGCCAGTCAAGCCGCCAAAGGTGACGCCATGGCGACATTGTGCCTGCGAATCACGCCCGGTCCCGATGCGGCCCCGCCGACCAGCGGGAGCGCGGTGGCGCAGAAGGCGCATTCGGCGGTAATGCGACCCACCATCCAGTGCGCACGGCCGCAGCCCGGGCAAATATTGGTCTGATGCAGCCTGTATCCGAGTCGGTACCCCGACAGCGCTTGGCGAAGGCCGAAATCGTACATCGCGCTTCTCCCACTTGCCCGACACGAACGGGCCGGAATCAGGCTTTGTTCCGCAAGGGGCGCCGAAATCGCTGCGCCGGGGCGGGGCCGCCCCGCGACGAACCGGCGTGGCTGAACGCAACCTAACCGCCGCGTTCAGGCTCGGCGCAGGCTGGTTGTGCGAAAAGGGCTCCATCGAGGGAAGGCAAGCAGCCTTCGCCATGCGAGGAGGAAGACGATGATGAAGTCGCTGGTCACTGCCGCCCTGGCCGCAACCGTCGCGATCGGCGGGATCGCCGCGACCCCTGCGGCGGCGCAGGATTACCGCTACGAGCGCGAAGTGCGCGAATATCGTGACTATGGCGACGGCTATCGCGACTATCGTGAGTATCGCGACGTTCGCGGCAACCCCTATGCGGGCTATTATCGCCCGGCGCCGCACCCGGTCTATCGCTATGACCGCCGCTATTATGATCGCCGCTATTACGACCAGCGCTGCTCGAGCGGGACCACCGGCGCGATCGTCGGCGCCATTGCCGGCGGCCTGCTGGGGCGCGAGGTCGGCCGCGGCAGCTCGTGGCGCGGTCCGAGCACGACCGGCGGCATCATCGGCGCCGGCGTGGGTGCGCTTGTCGGTCGCGAGGTCGAGCGCGGCGGAAGCTGCCGCTGAGACGGATTGCGCCGGCACGGCGGCGGATTGCATGGCAAGGCGTCGGCCCCACGGGCCGGCGCCTTCTTGCCGTTCGCAGCCGGAAGCGCGCGTATCGCAATATTTAATCCGGGAGAGCCGCGGAACCATCGCCGGAAGCCCGCGTCTTTACCTCCCGTTAACTAATCGTAATAATAAGACAGATCGAGTTGCGTTCTGATCGGAAGTCCCGTGTCGAAAGAGAATGAAGCGCTCCCTCAGCTGCTGCTCGACTGCGAGGCGCGACTTGAGCGTGCCAAGCGCGAAATCGAGGAGACGCTGGCGGTCGTCCGCCAGGTGAGCGCCACGATGCGCGACGTGCCCGTGGGCGACACCGAAAACCGGTTGGGCGAGGTGCTCCATACGCACCGCGACGAACTGGTCAGCCTGGTGCTCGCCGCGCTCGAGAGCGCGCCGCGCGCCCGACAGACCGGCGACGAGTATATGCGTTCGCTGATCTACCGTCCCGATGAAAAGGCCTATCGGGTCGGCCGGCGCCAGCTGGGGCTGACCGAGACCGAGCGGACGATCCTCGACACCCTGTGGGCGGCGATGCCCGAAGCGGTTTCGCGCGAGACGATCCTGAAGGTGCTGTATCCGCAGGGACCGGCCGCGTCGAACGGCGCGATCGACGTGTTCGTTTCGAAACTTCGGCAGAAGCTCAAGCTCGCAAGCGGCGGACGCGATTTCATCCAGTCGATCCGCGGCCAGGGCTGGGCGCTCAAGACCGAGTATTGCCGCAACCGCACCGCAGCCGAACCCGAGGCATTGCGCACCGCTTGAGTTCCGGTCCGCCGGCCAAGCGGGCGGACGCAACCGCCGGATTAGAGGCGGCCGCCCTCGATCACCCGCAACCGGGTGCGCGGATCGGCATCGGCGGCCGCCGCCGCATCGATTCCTGCGGCGTAACGATCGATTCGCGCCGCGAGCGCCGCGGCGACTTCGGGGTGCTGCTGAAGCGGGCTGGCCGCCAGCGTCGCGAGCGCGCGCAACCGATCGGCCGCGGCGCGCCTATCGATCAGGCCGAGATTGACGAGTTCGATATAGAGCGACGAGGCGAGCATGGCCTGCCCCTCGATCAGCGTCTCGACGACGTCCGGCAATGGTTCGGAAGGGCCCCCGCGCATCATGGCGCCCGTCTCTAAAACAGGGCGTGGCGTGGCAACAGCGGGGAAGCGTGGCGCGGCGCGGGCCAAAGCGCCAAAACGGGACAGGCGCGCCGATGGGGCGCGCCGTCCACGCAAGAATCAGTTGGTCTGGACCGCGAAATCGATTCGATCGGTATCGAAACCGTCCGGACCGGGTTCCGCATAGATCTGACGGTCGCGAATCCGGGGGCCGGGCGCCTGGCTGATCACCGCGCGCCCCGAACCGTCGAGAATCACCCGTTCGTCACCCAGCGAAATCGTCGCGCCACGCATCGATCCGGGCGCGTAATTTACGGTCAATTGATAACCGCTGGGGGAATTGCAGAATTCGTGGAGCTCGCCAAGTTGGTACCCATTTCCCGCCGGCGCGATATTCGCCTGATGCGAGACCGTGCAAACTAGCGGCACGTTAAGACGCAATTGAAACGTGCTCTGCGCCACTGGCTCGGCACCAAGTGCGCTACTCACGAGAAGGAGGCTTGCCACCGAAAGCCTCGAAATCGAACGTACCAGCATTGTCCGAACACCCAAAGTGACTGCCGCAAAATCATCCAACGAAAAGATTAACGAGTAGTTAATCGTCGGTTATTCTTGCGAATCGCTGAGAGGTTGCAAGCAAAGTTAGTAAGAAAACCATCTATTAACTTTGTTCGTTATCTTAAAACGTTAGTCCAGTTCGATGGTTCCGGTGACTGCGCCTGACCACGACCGTTGCAAAATGCGCTGAAAAACAACGGTTTGCTAAATTTTCTGACGTTAACCTTTTATTGATTAGACAAGTAACCCCGCAATCCATTAGTAAGGCTTTAGTGAGGAACGGAGCGGGGGATTGGAGATGCGTTCCATAGCCAGGGCGGGCGAACAGCGCGACAGCGCGGCGTTTCGCGGGGTCGGATCGGCCCGAATCGGCAAGCTGGGTCGCGGCGCTGCGCTGGCAGCGGTGGCCGGGTTTGGCCTGATCGTCGTGGCGACGCCGGCTGCGGCGCAGGACATCGCCAATGTGAAGTCGGTCGAGATCGCGGTGCAAGGGCGCGTCCAGCAGCATTGTGCGCTGGGGTCGATCGCCACGACCGATCTGGGCGACCTGACACGGCCTGGGCTTGCGGCGGCACAGAAGATCCAGTTCGACTGCAACGTCCCCTTCACGATGAAGATCAAGGCGCAGAACGGCGCACTGGTGAATGCGGACCACCCGCTGGGTGTCGGCCCCTATGCCGGGTCGGTTGCATACAACCTTGATGTCGAACTGCCGGTTCGACGGCCGCAGGCCGCGATTGTGTCGCGGGCCTTTGAGGGGCGCTTGCTCGCCGCCGGCCAGTCGATTTCGAGCCAGGGCGGAATCGCCATGGACGGCCTGATGCTGCGGCTCGCGGTGGCGACGCCGACGAGCGAGGCAGGGCTGCTTGCGGGTCAATATGGAGAGGTGATCGAAATCACGGTCGCCCCCAACTGAGTTAAGATTTGCAATTTCGGGTCGAAATGCGCCGGCTGGAAGTTCCATTCGGCGAAGGGTGAGGCGCGTCTATAGTAAATAGTAACTTGCGCCAAATTGAGACGCAAACCGGAGCTGCGGTTGTCGCTTTTGGGTTGCTAAAAGTTAAGTAAGCGTTATTTGGCAAAACCGTTGCCGTCTGGTCTAGACCATCGACCGCCGGCACAAACTAGTGGGGATTATGTTATGAAGAAGATCGTTTCGGCCGCCGTTGTCGCGCTGCTTTCGTCGACCGGCGTCGCTCAGGCGGACTCGTTCGCCAACGTCACCATCGGGACCACGGGCATTTTCTTCCCGACGCCGACCGGTGCTGCCTATGGTGAAGCCGGCTTCGCTGCTGGCAACGTCGAGACCGCCAGCCCGACCGTCACCAACACCTGGCTCATCAAGGGCGCGGTGACCAAGGACTGCTCGTACTACGGCGGCAACACCACCAGCCACACGCTGGACTTCGGCACGATCGGCGTGAACACCCAGGCGAACACCACCGCCAACGACGCGTTCGACATGCGTGCTCCGGCGACCGCCACCGTCACGACGACGACTGCGGGCTGCAACTTCAACAACTCGGTCACCGTCACGAAGTCGAACGGCACGTCGGGCCTGAAGAACAACGCCGCCGGCGGCTATGACAGCAACGAGTTCCAGGCGAACATCCCGTACTCGGCGACCGTGCTCTTCACCGGCACGACCAACCAGTCGGCGGGTGCGGCCGGCACCACCCAGACCGTCGGCGTTGCCGCCAACGAAGCGTCGAAGGTGTGGAACGGTGGCGCGTGGCGCTCGGACATGACGCTGAACATCGCGGCGCCGGTCCCCAGCAAGGCGCTGGTCGCCGGCAGCTACACCGACACGCTGACCGTCGAGCTCAAGGCCCTCTAATTCCTGAGGCCAGGTAGCAATGGCGAGGGGGGAGGGCCTTACCTCTCCCCTCGTTTCATTAGGTCAACCTTAATCTGCATCTGCTGTTAGGTCGTCGAACAATAAATGGGGTGGGGGCGATCCAGTGTTTGCCAGTCTTTCTAAAGGAATGAGGCGCGCCGCTGTTGCGACCGCCGTCGTGGCATCGGTTTCGGCGATTTCCGCCGTCTATGCGATGCGGGTGTCGCCGATGGTCGTCGAGATGACGACGACGGGAACCGACGCGACCGCGCGGGTCGAGGTTCAGAACATGAACTCGGGCAACCTCGCCTTCGAGACGCGAATCACCCAGGTCGAGTTCGACGCCGCCGGTCACACGACCGAGACGCCCGCCGATGGCGATTTCATCGTCTTTCCGCCGCAGGGCGTGCTGCCGCAGGGCGGCCGTCAGGTCGTTCGCCTGCAATGGGCCGGGCCGACCGACATGCCGACCTCGCGCGCTTATTATCTTTCGGTCAATCAGCTGCCCGTCGCGGTCGATCAGGCCGGCGGCGCGCAGGTCCAGGTCGTCTATCACATGAAGGCGCTGGTCGTCGTCGCCCCGCCGGGCGCGACGCCGAACGTCACGACCGAATCGGCCAAGCCGATCGACTATCAGCCGCCGGCGGCCAAGCAGGGCGATCCGTTGCCGCCCAAGGTGCCCGGGGTCGAGATCACGCTGAAGAACACCGGTCGCCGCCATGCCATGATGTCGGTGCTGCGCTGGGTGATCGAGGGCACCGATACCGAGGGCAAGCCGATGCGCTTCATCATCGCGCCCGAGGATCTGAGCCGCGTTATCGGCAGCGGCTATGTGCCCGGCGGCAACGGCGTTCGCACCTATCAGTTGCCGCTTGCGAAGGCGTTCGGGCCTGGCCCGATCAAGGTCAAGTTCCTGAAGTGACCAAGGGAACGCTACTGAGCGCAAGCGCCTGGTTCTGCCTCATCAGTGGCAGCGCCGCGGCGCAGGTGTCGGTTCCGCTCCCCGGCAAGAATCCGCCGCGTCCCACCTCTCAACAGCAGCAGGTGCCGGTGCCGTTGCCCGGCGCCCCTGCATCGCCCGCGCCCAAGGGGCCGGACACGCCGCCGCCGGCCAATCCGGGCCTGCCCGTGCTCGGCCAGGATTCGATCGGTAAGCTGCCGATCGGCAAATATGGCCGGCCCGACATCAACCCGTATGACCGGGACATGGACCTGACGGTGCCGTTGATGTTCCGGCGCCGGATGCTCGGCGACCTGCCGATCCGCCTGACCTATGACGACCGGCTGCTGGTCGACTCGAAGGCGTTCCTGTCGCTGATCCGGCCGTTGCTGAGCGAGGCCGCCAACGCGCAGGTGGCCGCAAAGCTCGCCTCGCTCGACCGTTTCACGGCCGAGGATCTCGCCGCGCTCGGCATCTCGTTCGAATATGATCCGAGTAGCCTGGCCGTCGTCGTGCTGACGATCGACCCGGGCCAGCGCGCCGTCGAGAAGCTGTTCCGGATGAGCAAGCCGGAGGACGAGAAGCCCGACCTGATGCCGGCTTCGTTCGCGGCGTTCCTCAACATCAACGCGCTCGAGGCCTATAACTGGAAGGGCGAGAACAACGCGCCGCCGACCGTCAACCTGAACGGCGCGATCCGTTACGGCGGCATCGTGTTCGAAGGCGACGGCCAGTTCGCGCAGCGCGGCTTTACCAGCGACGCGCCCTATGTGTTCGATCGCACCTATGCGCGGCTCGTCTATGACGAACCGGGCGATTATCGCCGCTGGTTCCTGGGCGACCTGAGCCCCGAAGTGCGCGGGCAGCAGGGCTTTATCCAGATGGGCGGTATCGGCGTGACACGCCAGCGCCGCCGGTTCGACCCGTATCGATCGTCGGTGCTCCAGGGCAACCGCCAACTGGTGCTCCAGCGCGATTCGAGCGTGCGCATCCTGCGCAACGGCGTGCTTTATCGCGAGCTGCGGCTCGATGCCGGTTCCTATGACTTCACCGCGCTGCCGCTGGTCGCGGGCAGCAACGACGTGCAGATCGAGGTTCGCGACGCGTCGGGCGGCGTCCAGACGGTCTCGTACAGCTCGTATCTCGATCCGATCGACCTGGTGCCGGGCGACTATGAGTATGGCGCCTATCTCGGGCCGACGAGCACCAATTTCGGGCGTTCGCCGAAATATAACGGTCCGGTCGCCTTTTCGGGCTTTTTCCGCAAGGCCTTTGTCAATGCCCCCGCGGTGGGGGTGGGCGTGCAGGCGAGCGCCCGCGTCCAGACGCTGACCGCGCAGACGCAGTTCGTGCTGCGCGGCGGCACGCGCATCCTGCTCGACGGCGGCGTCAGCCATTCGCGCGACGTGGGCGAGGGCGTTTCGGCGGGCGTCGGGCTCGACCAGATCATCGACCGCGGCGGTCTGGTCGATTCGGCGAGCCTGCGCGTCGACTATCTGTCGCGGCGCTATGCGTTCCTGTCGTCGCCCGAAGCCGACAATGTGAACGCGATCAACTTTTCGGGCCAGTATACGCGCGCGATCACGACCGACCTGTCGCTGCTGTTCTCGGGCAATTACCTGCACAGTCGCGGCGACCGCGGCGACAGCTATCGCATCGGCGCGTCGGGCAACTATTATTTCAATCCGCGGCTGAGCCTGCGCGCGGGCGTCGAATATACCAAGTTCGACAGCTCGATCGGCCGCGCGAAGGGGTTCGGCTTCAACATCTCGCTGGTGTTCCAGCCGAGCTATCGCGACCGGCTCGAGGCGCGGCATGACAGCAGCTCGGACGTCAGTTCGCTGTCCTATCTGCATTCGTCGTCAAACCGCATCGGCAGCCTCGGCTATGGCGCGGTGGCGACGCGCGACGGCGATTCGGTGACGGGCCAGGGCTTTGTCGACTATATCGCCAATCGCTTCGACGCGACGCTATCGCATTCGAGCTATGGCCCCGACTTCTCGTCCTTCGGGTCGCAGAACGTCACCGCGCTTCGCGTCGGCACCTCGATCGCGTTCGCGGACGGGGCTTTCGGGATCGGGCGACGGATCAACGACAGTTTCGCCGTGCTCTATCCGCACGAAAATCTGCGCGGACATGCGGTGGTGGCGGGGCAATCGCTCGCCAGCAACGAATATATGAGCAAGAGCGGCGTATGGGGCGGGGCGGTCAATTCGTACCTCAGCTCCTATGTCGACCAGCCGATTCAGTACGACGTCGAGAACCCGCCGCCGGGCTATGACGTCGGCGACGGCGTCGTCCACGTCAATCCGCCCTATCACAGCGGCTACAAGCTGCGGATCGGCACCGATGCGTTCGTGAGCGCGGCAGGCGTGCTGATGGTGGGCGAAGGCAAGCCGCTGAGCCTGGTCGGCGGGCGGGTATTCGCCGCGGACGGCAAGGACAAGGAGCCGCTGCCCTTCTTCACCAACTCGGTCGGCCGTTTCGCCATCCAGAACCTGCGCCCCGGCGTGCGTTATCGCGTCGAGCTTGCAGGCGGGCAGACGATGTTCGAATTTACCGTGCCCGAGGATACCACCGGGCTCGTCGACCTCAAGACGATCGTGCTCAAGGGAGGGAATTGAGCGATGATGAAGAGCCTCACCTCCGTCGCGGCGCTGGCGGCGGGCCTGGCCTTCGCGGCGCTGCCGGCGCAGGCGCAGAGCGGGCTTGCCGCGCGCCCCGCGGCCTGCCAGCTGCGGATCGACAGCAGCGCGAGCAACTGGATCATCCAGGGGTACGACCCCTTCGGATCGACCAGCCCGATCGCCACGTTCGACCTGACCTTCAGCAACGACGGCCGGGCTGCATGCGCGTTCAACCCGGTCTTCCTGCTCGATCAGGAGTCGTTCGGGCTGACGAGCGAGGGGCGGACCGGCCGGATCGGCTACACGCTGCTCGACCAGTTCAACAACACCAACGTCACGCCGACGTCTGGGCGCACGATCCAGGGCGTCACGACGCGGCCGGTGGTGGTGACCCCCGGCGGGCAGCAGATCGTCCGTTACCAGCTTGCGGTCAACGAGGACGCCATCCGTGCCGACGGCAGCTTCACGCAGCGCGTGACGGTGTCCGCCGAAGCACGCGGCACCGGGCAACAGCTTGCATCGCGCTCGCTGGTGCTGGGGATCAACGTGCTTCCCTCGGCCGTGCTGGGGCTTTCGGGAGCGTATCGCCGCAGCGGCGGCCAGGCGCTGGTCGACCTGGGCGACCTGACCGAAGGGGTCAGCCAGGTTCCGTTGCAGCTGCGCGTTTCGAGCACGCGCGCCTATCGTGTCGACGTCGAGTCGCGGAATCAGGGACAGCTGCGGCTTGTCGGTACCGACTGGAGCATCCCGTATCAGTTGGTGATCGGCAACCAGACGATGCCGCTGACCGGCATTTCGACCTATCAGTCGGGCGGCAACGGGCCGATGACCGATTCGCTGCCGATGCAGTTCGTGATCGGATCGGTCGCGGGCAAGCGCGCGGGGGTCTATACCGACCTGCTGACCGTTTCGGTAGCGCCGCGCTGATTGCGCGAACTGCGGCGGCCGGTCGGGATAAGCGACGGCAGCGAAACGATAATATCGGATATGATCGGGGGCGGGCGTCCGGCAGAAGGGCGCCCGTCGCCTGTTACGGGACAAACCGGCGTGCCCGCCGCGCCATCGGAGATTTCCGTAGGGTCCACAAATCGCGCTGGTGACATTATCAAGCCCCCTGCCGGCCCGTCCCGGGCTTTTGAAAAAGGGGAGACCAGAGCCAGTGGATTTCGAAACGCTTTACCGTGAACGCCTGACCGATGCGGCCAGCGCAGCAGCGATGATCCCTTCGGGCGCGAAGGTTGCGATGGCATTGGGCGTGGGGCAGCCGCCGGCATTGCTGGCAGCGATCGCCGCGCGGGCCGAGGCGGGAACGTTCGAAGCGATTTCGCTCTACTACATGCTTTCCACCGCGATTGCCGGCAAGACGGTACTGCGCCCCGAACTCAACGGCCGCATCCGTCCGTACAGCCTGTTCCACAGCGGCGTCGAGCGTGCGCTGGAGGATGCGGGCTGCACCGTCGAATTCATCTCGTCGAGCTTTCAGCAGGTGCCGCGCGTCCTGACGCACGAAGTCGGGGTCGATACGCTGGTGGCGACCGTCTCCTCGATGGACGGCGAAGGCAATTTCAGCTTCGGCACCAATCCCGATTACAGCGTGGCAGTGGCCAACACGGCCAAGCGGGTGATCCTGGAGGTCAATCCGAACATGCCGCATACCGGCGGCCGTTCGACCATCCATGTTTCGCGCGTGACCGCGATCGTCGAGCATGACGTGCCGTTGCTGGCGGTGCCGGAGGTTGCGCCGCGGGCCGAGGACCGTGCGATCGGCGGCTATATCGCCGAGATGGTCCGCGACGGCGCGACGTTGCAGATGGGAATCGGTGCGCTGCCTAACGCGGTGTGCGAAGCGCTGGCGGGGCATCGCGACCTGGGCGTGCATACCGAAATGTTCACGCCGGGCCTGGCGCGGCTGATGCAGAAGGGGATCGTCACCAACGCGCGCAAGGCGATCCACACCGGGGAGACGGTGTTCGCCTTCGCGATGGGGGATGCCGATACCTATCGCTTCATCGACCGCAACCCGGCCGCAGCCGCCTATCCGGTCGATTATGTCAACGATCCCTATGTGATCGCGCAGAACCCGGGGATGGTGTCGGTCAACGCGACGTTGCAGGTCGACCTGATGGGCGCGTGCTGTTCGGAATATCTGGGCGGCCGCCAATATACGGGATCGGGCGGGCAGCTCGATTTCGTGCGCGGTGCGGTTGCATCGGAGGGCGGGCGATCGATCATCGCCTGCCATGCGACGGCCGCGAAAGGCACGCTGTCGCGCATCGTGCCGCGGCTCGATGGTCCGGTGACGACGCCGCGCAACGACGTCCAGTATATCGCGACCGAATTCGGCGTGGCCGAACTCAAGGGCAAGTCGATGTCCGAGCGTGCCCGTGCGCTGATTGCGATCGCGGCGCCGCAGTTCCGCGACGAACTGACCAGCCAGGCCAAGGAACTCGGTTTGATCTGACGCGATGATTGACGGCGCGGGCGGGCGCGGTTGCGCACCCGCCCGCGCCGCGTCATCAGTGGTTGTCGCGCGGAACGCCGCGGGTCTGCGCGATGCGCTGATATTTCTCGGCACCCTCAAGGATCGCGCCGCTTTCCATCTGGCCGACGACCGCGCGCTGAATCTCCTGCCACGGCGTTTGCGATGCCGGATAGGGATAACCGCCGGCTTCGGCGAGCGCCCGGCGGCGTTCGGCGAGTTCGGCGTCAGAGATCAGCACATCCGCTGTGCCCTTGCGCAGGTCGATCCGGACGCGGTCGCCGGTGCGGATGAGCGCGAGGCCGCCCATCGCCGCCGCCTCGGGGCTGGCGTTGAGGATCGACGGGCTGCCGCTCGTTCCCGACTGGCGGCCATCGCCGATGCAGGGCAGGGCGTGCACGCCTTCGCGGATCAGATAGGCCGGCGGGCGCATGTTGACCACTTCGGCCGCGCCCGGATAGCCGACCGGGCCGGCGCCGCGCATGAACAGCAGCGTCTCGTCGGTGATGCCGAGCGAGGGATCGTCGATGCGGTGGTGATAGTCCTCCGGCCCGTCGAATACGACCGCGGGACCTTCGAACGCATCCGGATCGTCGGGGTTCGAAAGATAGCGCTGGCGGAATTCGTCGCTGATGACGCTGGTCTTCATGATTGCCGAATCGAACAGGTTACCGCGCAGCACGATGAACCCGGCCTCTTCCTTGAGCGGCTGTTCGAACGGACGGATGACCTTTTCGTCCTCGATCGTCGCGTCGCGGCAATTCTCGCCCATCGTGCGGCCATTGGCAGTGACCGCGTCCTCATGGATGAGGCCGTGCTTGATGAGCTGGGCGACGACCGCGGGCACGCCGCCGGCGCGGTAATAGTCCTCGCCCAGATATTCGCCGGCAGGCTGGAGGTTCACCAGCAGCGGCACCTTGTGCCCCTTTTCCTGCCAGGTCTCGATCGGCAGATCGACGCCGATGTGCCGCGCGATCGCGGCGAGGTGGATCGGCGCGTTGGTCGATCCGCCGATTGCCGAGTTGACGACGATCGCGTTCTCGAACGCCTGGCGCGTGAGGATGTCCGAGGGCTTCAGATCCTCCGCAACCATTTCGACGATGCGCTTGCCGGTGCGGTACGAGACTTCCTGCCGATCACGGTACGGCGCAGGGATCGCCGCTTGCCCCGGCAATGTCATGCCCAGTGCCTCGGCAAGCGAGTTCATCGTCGTCGCCGTGCCCATCGTGTTGCAATAGCCGGTCGAGGGGGCCGAGGAGGCGACGAGTCGGATGAACTCGGCGTCGTCGATCTCGCCGGCGGCGAGCATCTGCCGCGCCTTCCACACGATCGTCCCGGAGCCGGTACGCTCGCCCTTGTGCCAGCCGTTGAGCATTGGCCCCACCGACAGCGCGATGGCGGGGATGTTCACCGTCGCGGCGGCCATCAGGCATGCCGGCGTCGTCTTGTCGCAGCCCACGGTGAGCACCACGCCGTCGAGCGGATAGCCATAGAGCAGCTCGACCAGCCCCATATAGGCGAGGTTGCGATCGAGCCCGGCGGTCGGCCGCTTGCCGGTTTCCTGGATCGGATGCACGGGAAACTCGATGGCGATGCCGCCCGCCTCGCGAATGCCCTCGCGGACGCGTTCGGCGAGCACCAGATGATGGCGGTTGCACGGGCTGAGATCGCTGCCCGTCTGGGCGATGCCGATGATCGGCTTGCCCGAGCGCAGTTCCTCAAGGCTGAGGCCGAAGTTGAGGTAGCGCTCGAGGTAGAGCGCCGTCATGTCGATATTCTCAGGATTGTCGAACCACGCGCGCGAGCGCAGTTTCGACGCTTTCTCGGAAGTCATGGCAGATCCGATCAGTTGGACACGGAAAGGCGATAGACCATGACGTGCCGATAGGGCTTGCCAGGGTCGACGCGGGCGGAAACAAAGCCCGGCTTGTTGGGGGAGTCGGGGAATTTCTGGGGCTCAAGCGCGATCCCGTCGCCCATGCGATAGAGATGGCCCTGCTTGCCGTAATAGGTGCCGTCGAGGAAGTTGCCGGTGTAGAACTGGACGCCGGGTTCGGTCGTCAGCACTTCGAGCACGCGACCCGAGGCGCGGTCCTCGAGTCGGGCGGCGAGTTCGGGCCGTGCCGTCACGCCCTTGTCGAGCGCGAAATTGTGATCGTAGCCGAGTCCGAAGCGGATCTGCTCGTCGCGACCGTCGCGAATACCGTCGGCAACGACGCGCGGCGTGCGGAAGTCGAATACGGTGCCTTCGACCTTGCGGCGCTCGCCCGTGGGGATCAGCGTGGCATCGACGGGCGTGAACGCCGCCGCGGGAATGGTGAGGACATGCCCCGTCGCGCCGCCCGGCGACCCTTCGCCCGCCAGGTTGAAGATGGCGTGGTTGGTCATGTTCACGATCGTCGGCTTGTCGGTCGCCGCGTCGAAGGCGATCGTGAGTGCCCCCTTGTCGTCGAGCGAATAGGTCACCTTGACCTCGAGCTTGCCCGGATAGCCCGACTCGCCGTCGGGGCTCGTATAGGCGAGCACGACGCTCGCCGTCGGCCCGCTGTTGACCGAGACGATGCGCCAGATCTTCTTGTCGAAGCCCTGGCCGCCGCCATGGAGCGAGTTGGTCTTGTCGTTGAGCGGGAGCTGATAGCGCTTGCCGTCGAGGCTGAAGCGGCCGCCGGCAATGCGGTTGGCATAGCGGCCGACCGTGACGCCGAAAAAGTTCGGCCGCGCCTCGTACGCGGCAGTGTCGTCATATCCCAGCAGCACATCGGCACGGTTGCCGTTGCGATCGGGCGCGATCAGCGACTGGAGCGTCGCACCATAGGTGAGGATGCGTGCCGAAACGCCGTTGGCGCCGATGAGCGTGACGGCCTCGATCGCGCTGCCGTCCTTGAGCTTGCCTGCCGGTTCGCGCTTCGCTTCGGCCGCATTCGCGGCGCCGGCGGCAGTGGCCGCCGCGACGGCCGCCGCACAAAGCATGGATTTGGTTGGACTACGCATATCCTCTCCGATCTCGTCCGGGTGCCGTTGACGCGCCCTTTGCGCGCTATATAGTCAGACAAAAAGCCATAGGGCAAGCCGAGGGGGCGTCGCGACGATCGTCCTTCCGAACGGCTTCTGCCAGGAGAAGGAAGTCCATGCCTGCGCCATTGTCCGTTTCCGCCAATGCCGGCGCGGTCTCGTCCGCGACGGGAAATTATCGCCCGGCGCTGACGTTGCTCGCCAGCCTGTTTTTCATGTGGGGGTTCATCACCGTCATCAACGGTACGCTGCTGCCCCATTTGCGCAGTGTCTTTGACCTGAGTTACTTTCAGGCGGCGTTGATCGAAAGTGTCTGGTTCATTGCCTATTTCTTCGCATCGATCCCGTCGGCGAAGCTGATCGAGCGAATCGGGTACCAGAAAGCGCTCGTCACCGGGCTGCTCATCATGGCCGCCGGTGCGCTGGGCATGGTGCTGGCGGCCAGCCTGCCGTCCTATGGGGTGACGCTGGCGATGCTGTTCGTCATCGCGAGCGGGATCACGTTGCTCCAGGTCGCCGCCAACCCCTATGTCGCGGTGATCGGTCCGGCCGAAACCTCGTCGTCCCGGCTCAACCTTGTCCAGGCGATGAATTCGGCAGGGACGATGCTCGCGCCGTTGTTCGGCGCCTATCTGATCCTCGGTCGCTCGAAGGGAGGGACCGCAGGCGCGGACGTCGTGCTGACGCCGGCCGAGCGACTGGCCGACGCGCAGTCGGTGATGCTTCCCTATGCGCTGGTCGCCGCGGTGCTGGTGGTGCTTGCCGTCGTCATCGCGCGCTTCCCGCTGCCGTCGATGGGCGCGGCCACCAGCCGCGTCGCCAAGGCCGAACGCCAGCGTCACTCGCTGTGGCGGCACCGCAACCTGGTGCTCGGCGTGCCCGCGATCTTCATCTACCTGATCGCCGAGATCGGCGTCGGCAACCTGTTCGTCAACTTCGTCAGCCGCCCCGACATCGGCAACATGACCACCGAACAGGCGGGACGTTACCTGACGCTGCTGTGGGGCGGGATGATGGTCGGCCGGTTCGTCGGTTCGGCGCTGATGCAGAAGGTCCGCGCCGAGATTGTGCTCGCGGTGTTTTCAATCGCGGCCTTTGCGGTGATGACCGTGACCGTAGTCGCGAGCGGCGAGACGGCGATGTGGGCGCTGATCCTGGTGGGCCTGTTCCATTCGATCATGTTCCCGACGATCTTCACGCTGGGGATCCGCGGGCTGGGGCCGCTGACCGAGGAAGGATCGGGGCTGCTCATCATGGCGATCGCCGGCGGGGCGCTGGTCGCGGTCCAGGGATGGCTGGCCGATCATTACGGGCTGCAGAACTCGTTCCTGCTGACCGCGATCTGCGAACTCTATATCCTGTTCTATGCCGTCTGGGGTTCGAAGCCGACCGACGCGCTGCCCGATCCGGTGGTCGACCGCGTCGACTGAGCGCCGGCCGGAGGGAAAACACAAGAAAAAGGGGCGCTCCGCAATGGCGGGGCGCCCCTTTTCGTGGAAGGTCCGGTGCCGGAAAAAGGGGGCGCGGTTCAGGCCATCGCGCTGCGCGTGTCCTCAAGCGCGAGATCGACCAGCACGCGCATCGCGCTGCTCGCGGCCTCGCCATCGGCGGCGGCGATCGCATCGAAGACGCGGACGTGATCGGGAATCGGATTGCGGGGCAGGGCGCGCGAACGCTGCTTGAACTGCGTCGTCCAAGCGACCGCCGCGCCGATGCTGGCGCTGAGCACCACGAGCGCATCGTTGCGCGTCGCGTGCAGGATCGCATTGTGGAAGTCGCGGTCGGCAGCGCGGCCCGCGTCGGTCGCCAGCGTGTGCTGACGCATCGCGGTGAGCGCAGTCTTCATCGCCTTGAGGTCGTCACGCGTGCGGCGTTCGGCCGCGAATCGCGCCGCGGCGGGCTCGACGATCGCGCGCAGTTCGAACAGGTCGCGCACCAGGTCGATATCGGGTTCGCCGGTAAACGCCCAGGCGAGGACATCGGGATCGAGCAGGTTCCAGCGGCTGCGCGGCAGCACGCGCGTTCCCGCCTTGGGACGGCTTTCAACCAGCCCCTTGGCCGCCAATACCTGAACCGCCTCGCGATAGGCGCTGCGCGATACGTCGAGCGCCTCGGAAAAGGCGACTTCGCCCTCGAGCCGGTCGCCTGGCGCATATTCGCCCGACACGATCGCCGCGCCGAGCTTGTGCGCGATCGCGCCGTGCAGCCGACGGCCGGTGCCGCGCGGAGTCCGTCCCGCGGTCGCCGAAGTCGCCGGCGGAGTCGACGTGGCGTCATCCTGCACGTCGACGTCTTTGGTTGGTTCCATTACGCCCCTCTCCCTCGCCTGTTCTACCAATGACGCTGCAAAGGTGGAACGAAAGATTGCTAATCCGTACTCCGTGGAATATGTCGGAGTAAAGGAGAGTGGTGATGACCGCTGTGGTTCCGAATCCTGTTGAATTTCATTCTGTTGACGCGCGTACCGGAGAATCGTTCGGCGCGCCGTTCGCCGTGCATGGTCCCGCCGATGTCGAAGCCGCATGCGCCGCGGCGGAGGCTGCGTTCGATTCGTACCGAGCGACCGACCGCGCGACGCGTGCGGCGTTTCTGGAGCGGATCGCCGAAGAGATCGTCGCGATCGGCGACGTGCTGATCGAAACCGCGATGCGCGAGAGCGGCTTGCCGCGCGCGCGGCTGGAGGGCGAACGCGGGCGAACCGTCGGCCAGCTTCGGCTGTTCGCGCAGGTGGTGCGTGACGGCCATTGGATGGGGCTTCGCATCGACCCGGCGCTTCCCGATCGCCAGCCGCTGCCGCGTCCCGACCTGCGCCTGCGGATGATCCCGCTGGGCCCGGTTGCGGTGTTCGGTGCGTCGAACTTCCCGCTCGCCTTTTCGACGGCCGGTGGCGACACCGCGTCGGCGCTGGCCGCGGGTTGCCCGGTGGTGGTGAAGGGGCATCCGGCGCATCCGGCAACCGGGGCGCTGGTCGCCGAGGCGATCCGCCGCGCGGTGGCGGCGTGCGGGCTGCCCGCGGGCGTGTTCGGCCATCTGGTCGGGCCGGGCAACGAACTGGGCACCGCGCTGGTCAACGATCCGCGCATCGCGGCGGTGGGCTTTACCGGATCGCGCGGCGGCGGCCTTGCGCTGGTGCGCGTTGCGCAGGCGCGGCCGGTGCCGATTCCCGTCTATGCCGAGATGTCGAGCATCAACCCCGTCCTGCTGATGCCCGCAGCGCTGCGCGCGCGCGGCGCCGAGCTGGGCAAGGCGTTCGTCGCGTCGCTGACGATGGGGGCGGGGCAGTTCTGCACCAACCCGGGCCTGTTGCTTGCGATCGAGGGCGAGGGGCTGGGCGCGTTCGTCGACGCGGCGAGCGCGGCGCTCGCCGAAACGGTTTCGGCACCGATGCTCACCCGCGGGATCCACGATGCCTATCAGGCGGGTGTCGCCGCGCTCGAGGCGAACCCGGCGGTGGCGACGATCGCGCGCGGGCAGGTGGGCGAGGGCGTGACCTGCGCCAGCGCGGCGCTGTTCGCGACGACGGCGGCGGATTTCCTGCGCGACGCGGCAATGGGGCACGAGGTGTTCGGATCGTCGTCGCTGCTCGTGCGGTGCAAGGACGAGGCCGAACTGCTCGCGGTGCTTCAGGCGGCCGAGGGGCAGCTCACCGCGACGCTCCACATGGACGACGCCGACATTGCGATGGCCCAGCGCGCGATCCCGATCCTGGAACGCAAGGCGGGCCGCATCCTCGCCAATGGCTGGCCGACGGGCGTCGAGGTGACGCACGCGATGGTGCATGGCGGCCCGTTCCCGGCGACGTCGGACGGGCGCACCACCTCGGTCGGCAGCCTGGCGATCGACCGTTTCCTGCGCCCGGTTTCGTACCAGAGCCTGGCGCCCGAACTGCTTCCGGCCGAACTGCGCGACACGGCCGAGGCGGGGCTTCCCCGACTGGTCGACGGCAAGCCCGCCGTCGCGTGATGCAGCGAGGGCGCGCCGCTTCAAAGGCGCGCCCCGCCCGATTGGAGAGAAAGATGCTTTTGAGGCTGTTGCAGCAACGCAACGACGACGGCACGCGCGCGGTGATCGCGGCGCGCGGCGACGCGGCGCATATCGTTCCCGGCCATGCCAGCGTGCGGGCGCTGGCGCTGGCGGCAATCGCGGCGGGGCAGAGCCTGACCGAAGCCGTCGCCGCAGGCGGACAGGGTGCCGCGGTCGATCTGGCCGCCGAGCTGGCGGCCGGACGGCTGATCGCGCCGATCGACCATGACGACCCCGCGCATCTGTGGATGACCGGGACCGGCCTGACGCATCTCGGCTCGGCCGAAGGGCGCGACAAGATGCACCGCGCGGCCGCCGACGCGCCCGAGACGCTGACCGATTCGATGCGCATGTTCCTGGAAGGCGTGGAGGGCGGCAAGCCCGCCGCCGGCCAGGCCGGGCAGCAGCCCGAATGGTTCTACAAGGGCGACGGGTCGCAGCTGGTCGGCCCCGGCGACGCGCTGACCATGCCCGATTTCGCGCAGGACGGCGGCGAGGAGCCCGAACTGGCGGGCATCTACCTGATCGGTCCCGACGGCACGCCGTTCCGGATCGGCCTGTGCCTCGCCAACGAATTCAGCGACCATGTGACCGAACGCCACAATTATCTGTGGCTGGCCCATTCGAAGCTGCGCCAGGCCGCGCTGGGCGCCGAAATCCTGGTCGGCACCCCGCCCGCGGATATTCGCGGCACCAGCCGCATCCTGCGCGACGGTGCGACGTTGTGGGAGAAGCCGTTCCTTTCGGGCGAGGCCAACATGTCGCACAGCCTGGCGAACCTTGAGCATCACCATTTCAAATATCCGCTGTTCCGCCGCCCCGGGGACATCCATGTCCACTTTTTCGGCACGGCGACGCTGTCCTTTGCCGACGGCGTAACCACGCGCGCGGGCGACGTGTTCGAGATCGACGCCGCGCCGTTCACGCTGCCGCTGCGCAACCCGCTGGCGCGGGCGGCGGCGCCGGCGACCGGCGTGAAGGTGCTGTGATGGCCGATCCGATCCGCATCGCAGTCGTCGGGCTGGGCAAGATCGCGCACGACCAGCACCTGCCGGCGATCGCCGAAAACGGCGAGTTCCGGCTGGCGGCGACGGTGAGCACGCGCGGCGAGGCAGTGGGCGAGCTGCCGCATTTCACGACGATCGACGCGCTGCTCGACGAGGGGCCGGAGGTCGACGCGGTGGCGCTGTGCACCCCGCCGCAGGTCCGCTATCCGCTGGCCGCCGCCGCGATCGCGCGCGGCAAGCACGTGTTCCTCGAAAAGCCGCCGGGCGCCACGCTGGCCGAGGTCGGCGTGCTCGACGCCCATGCCGAGGCGGCGGGCGTGACGCTGTTCGCGAGCTGGCATTCGCGGTACGCCGCAGGCGTGGCACCGGCCAAGGCATGGCTGGCGAACCGCCATATCCTGAAGGTCTCGATCGTCTGGCGCGAGGATGTGCGCGTGTGGCACCCGGGCCAGGCATGGATCTGGGAGCCGGGCGGGCTGGGCGTTTTCGACCCCGGAATCAACGCCTTGTCGATCGTGACGCATATCCTGCCGACGCCGTTCTTCCTCGAAAGCGGGCGGCTGGCGATCCCGGCGAACCGCGCCGCGCCGATCGCCGCCGACCTGTCGTTCCGCGACGCGGCGGGGACGCCGATCCATATGGACCTCGACTGGCGCCAGACCGGGCCGCAGAGCTGGGACATCGTCGTCGAGACCGACCACGGCACGCTGAAGCTGGAGAAGGGCGGGGCGGTGCTGGTGCTGCCGGGCAGCACGCATACCAGTCCCGACCACGAATATCCGGGGCTCTATGCCCGGTTCGCCGAGCTGATCCGGGCGGGACAGCGCGACGTCGACACCGCGCCGTTGCGGCTGGTCGCCGACGCGTTCCTGCGCGGCCACCGCGAGACGGTCGAGGCGTTCGAGGACTGAGCCCCCCCGCCCAATCGCCGTCCGGATCGCGCAATCGGCACGCAATTCGTGTCGTTCGCGCGACCGGCGACGGCGAAAAGGCGCAATTTCAGCCCCGAATCATGCCGTTCGCCGCAACCAAATGACGGAGCGTTGCGGCGGGTCATGGTTGCCAAAAATTGTCGGACAATAGCACCGCTCGCGCACGCCCGTGGCGAGCGCCGAACGCAACTCCCGCAGGCCGGCCGGGCGGCGATTGTCCCCCACCCGCCGGACCTGTGCCTTGGCCGCCGGCGTCGCGTAGCGCCGGCGGCCCTTTTTGCCCGCGGAACCCGGCAGCGCGCGACGTGCGTTGATGGCGGGTGAGCACGACCAACGATCCGCCGGGCGCGTCGCCGCCCGATCCGCCGTCGGACGCCGTGGCAGAGGCGCGCGCGCTCGTCGCGGCGATGCGCGAGGCCGAGGCGCAGCATGGCGAGCACTGGCGCGCGCTGGTGCCGTCGGCCGACATCGTCAACGCCGAGGCCGAGGCGGGCGAGGACGCCGCCTTTGCCGCGATGCGCGCGGCGCGGGCACGCGTGGCGGCGCATATCTGTCGGCTGTACGGCATCGACGCCGAGACGCTGAAGCGCGTGGCGCGCGCCTGAACGCCCCCGCCTGAACGCTGCCGCCTGAACGCGCGCGCCGGAACGTCCGGCGGGCATGTTCCGTCGGCGGCGGGCGAGGGGCGAGGGGCAAGCCCCGGCGGCGCTCGGCGATCCGCGGCCGCAGAGGCGTGCGCAGCAGCGGCGCTGGCAACCGCAATCGTCAGCCGTGGCGGTCGCCTGTGCGGCAGCGACCCACCGACGCCATTCCCACCTGTTCGTAACCCGGGAGGAACGCGACCGTCGCGCTGCCCGGCAGGCCCCGGCAGCGGCGCCTCAGCGCCGGAGCGCGCGAGCGGCGGCGTTGGCAGTGGCGATCTTGGCAGCGGCCGCTTCAGCAACAGTGACCTCCGCAGCAGCGGTCCCCGGCGGCAGGGCTTCCCCCAGCAGGGGCTGCCTCGGCAGTCTGAGCGCGGCAGCGACGCGCTTGCCAAGCGCGCCCTCGGCAGCGGCCGCTTCAGCAGCAGTGACCTCCGCAGCAGCGGTCCCCGGCGGCAGGGCTTCCCCCAGCAGGGGCTGCCTAGGCAGTCTGAGCGCGGCAGCGACGCGCTTGGCAGCGACGCGCTTGCCAAGCGCGCCCTCGGCAGCGGCCGCTTCAGCAGCAGTGACCTCCGCAGCAGCGGTCCCCGGCGGCAGGGCTTCCCCCAGCAGGGGCGACTCAGCAGCCGGAGCCCGGCAGCGGCGACTTCAGCAGTAGCGCCCCGGCAGCGGCGGTCCTCAGCAATCGCGGCCCGCGGCGCGGCGATCCTCAGCAGCAGCGGCCGCCATTCTTGCCGCCATAGCGCGCCTCCTGCCGGTCGCGGAAGAACTCGGCGCGCGTCATCACCGGCTCGCCCGGATGATGCGCCGCCCGATGCGCGCAATATCGCTCATAGGACGGCAGGCCGACCATGAGCCGCGCGGTCTCGGCCGCGCCGGCCCACAGGTCGCGGAGGCGCGGCCGCGTCATTCGGCCGGCGCGAGCGGCAGTTCGTGCACGCTCGGCTCCGCGATCCGGCGCGCGGCGAACACGGTGCGGATCGAATAGAAAAGGATCGCCAGCACGACCGCGAGGAACAGCGCGCACAGCCCCGCGTCGATCATGTCGTTGGCGACGATGCGGCGCATCTCGCCGAGCGACTTGGCGGGGGCGAGCACCTCGCCGCGGCCGAGCGCGTCGGAGAAGCGCCGGGCATGCGCGAGGAAGCCGACCGCCGGGCTGGACGAGAACAGCTTGAGCAGGCTGGCGCTGACGGTGCAGACGAGCAGCCAGGCGGCGGGCACGATCGTCACCCAGGCGAAGCGATCCTGCTTCATCCGGAACAGCACCACCGTCGCGAGCATCAGCGCGACCGCGGCGAGCATCTGGTTCGAGATACCGAACAGCGGCCACAGCGTGTTCACGCCGCCGAGCGGATCGGTGACGCCCTGATAGAGGAAGAAGCCCCAGGCGGCGACGCACAGCCCGGTGCCGACGAGCGAGGGCATGATCGTCGTCGCGTTGCGGAAGCCCGGCGCGACGAGCCCGATCAGATCCTGAAGCATGAACCGCCCCGCACGCGTGCCGGCATCGACCGCGGTGAGGATGAACAGCGCCTCGAACAGGATCGCGAAATGATACCAGAAGGCCATCATCGCCTTGCCGCCGATCAGCCGGCTGAACACATGCGCCATGCCGACCGCGAGCGTGGGCGCGCCGCCCGCGCGCGAGATGATCGTGCTTTCGCCGACATCGCTCGCGGTCTGTTCGATCGTCGCGGGCGTGATGTCGAAGCCCATCTTGTGAACCGCGGCGGCCGCGCTGTCGGCAGTGGTGCCGACGACGGCGGCCGGGCTGTTCATCGTGAAATAGATGCCCGGTTCGATCACCGACGCCGAGATCAGCGCCATGATCGCGACGAAGCTTTCCATCAGCATCGCGCCATAGCCGATGAAGGGCGCGTCGGCTTCGGACGCGATCAGCTTGGGCGTGGTGCCGCTGGCGATCAGCGCGTGGAACCCCGACACCGCGCCGCACGCGATCGTGATGAACAGGAACGGGAAGAGCGACCCCGACCAGACCGGGCCGGTGCCGTCGACGAAGCGCGTGAGCGCGGGCATCTGAAGCGGCGGGGCGACGACGACGATGCCGATCGCGAGCGCGGCGATCGCGCCGATCTTGAGAAAGGTCGACAGATAGTCGCGCGGCGCGAGCAGCAGCCACACCGGCAGCACCGAGGCGATCGCGCCATAGCCGATCAGGATCCAGCAGAGCTGGACCGGGGTGAAGGTGAACAGCGGTGCGAGCGTGGCCGATTCGGCGACGTTGCGCCCGAACAGGATCGCCGCGAACAGCCCGATCAGCCCGAGGATCGACACCTCGCCGATGCGGCCCGGGCGGATCCAGCGGGTGTAGACGCCCATCAGGATCGCAAGCGGGATCGTCGCGGCGACGGTGAAGGTGCCCCAGGGGCTGTTCGCGAGCGCGCGCACGACGATGAGCGCGAGCACCGCGAGGATGATGACCATGATCATGAAGGCGCCGAACAGCGCGATCGTGCCGGGGACGGGGCCGAGCTCCATCCGGATCAGCTCGCCGAGCGAGCGGCCGTCGCGGCGCATCGAGATGAACAGCACCATGAAGTCCTGGACCGCGCCCGCGAGCACGACGCCCGCGAGGATCCACAACATGCCCGGCAAATAGCCCATCTGGGCGGCGAGCACGGGGCCGACGAGCGGGCCGGCGCCCGCGATCGCCGCGAAATGGTGGCCGAACAGCACGCGCCGGTCGGTCGCGACGAAATCGAGCCCGTCGGGATGGCGCACCGCCGGGGTGGGCCGCGACGGATCGAGCCGCATCACCGTGCGCGCGATGTAGAGCGCGTAGAAGCGATAGGCGATCAGGTAGATCGCGACCGCCGCGACGACGAGCCATACCGCGTTGACGGGTTCGCCGCGCGCACTGGCGACGATGCCGAGCGCGGCGGCCCCGGCGCCTGCGACCAAGACCCAGCCGAGCGTTCCGAGTGGCTTCACGCGATCCCTTTCCCTGCGTGCGGCGGGCCGAATTTGGGCGCAGCGCCGCGATTCCCCAATCGCATCGCTGTTGGCATTGTTCCCGAACCGAGAAAAGGGGGAGTCGCGCCGGGGGCGGCCGCCACGCGACGCCGCGTCAGGCGCGGCGCAATCCGCGATCCTCCGTAGCGCGGAACCGCGCGATCTCGCCCTGCACCACCTCGCTCGCATAACGGGCGAGCCCGTGATGGTTGAAGGAAGGATCGGCGATGCGCCGGTACCAGGTGCCCGAACCGAGCGCGAGGATGAGGTCGGCAAGCCGTTCGAGCGCGTCCCCCGAGCGTTCGCCGGGGGCAATCGCGTGGAGCGCGGTCATCAGGCTTTGATGCAGCCGCGTGTCGATCGAATGGAGGATCTGGCCCACGCGCGGGTTGCGCGTCGCCTCGGCGAACACCTCGGCCAGCAGCGCGCATTCGGCATCGGTCTCGGTCGATTCCAGAAAGCGCAGCACCCAGCTTTCGATCGCGCCGAGATCGCCCGCGAGCACCGCCGCGCGCAGCGTCGATTCGTCGAGGAACACCTCGACATCGGCCGCCGCGAGCGCGGCGACGATGTCTTCCTTGGACTCGAAATCGCGATAGAGCTGGCCGACCTTGACCCCCGATTCCTCGGCGATCTGGGCCACGCTTGCCGCGTGAAAACCACGTTCGGTGAACAGCTTGCGCGCCGCATCGAGCACGCGTCGCCGTCGATCATCCGCCTTTGCCGCGCGGCCGCGCGGCGCCTCGCCCGGAAAACAGGCCGAACCGTTCAAATCCACCCCCTGCGCGTCACCTGCGCTTGCTTTCGCTCTACAACGAGTCTAGGGCACGCCCAAATCGTGAGTGAGCGCTCACTCACATAATTTGCAGGGAAATGGAAGGGTCCATGAGGAAATCGTCCGCCGTTGCGATCACCGCCGCGTTGTTGCTTGCCGGTTGCGGTGGCGCTCCCCAGCAGCAGATGGGCCCGTCCGGCCCGCCGCAGGTGGGCTTCGTGACCATCCAGACCCAGCCGGTGACGCTGACCACCGAGCTTGCCGCGCGCACCGCCGCCTATGAGACGTCGGAAGTGCGGCCGCAGGTCAACGGCATCATCACCGCCCGGCTGTTCCAGGAAGGCGACCAGGTGCGCGCGGGGCAGCCGCTGTATCGCATCGACCCCGCGCCCTATGCCGCGCAGGTTGCGAGCGCGCGCGCCGCGCTGGCCCGTGCGCAGGCGACGATCGCGTCGAGCGAGGCGCTGGCGCGGCGTTACGGCGAACTGGTCAAGATCAACGCGATCGCGCGGCAGGATTACGAAAATGCCGTCGCCGCCGCGCAGCAGGCGCGCGCCGAGGTGGCCGCGCAGCAGGCCGCGCTGCGTTCGGCGACGATCGACCTCGAGCGGACCACGGTGCGCGCGCCGATCGCCGGGCGGATCGGCCGTTCGCTGGTGACGACGGGCGCGCTGGTGACGGCGGCGCAGGCGACAGCGTTGACCACGATCCAGCGGCTCGACCCGATCTATGTCGACATCACCCAGTCGAGCGCCGACCAGCTGCGGCTGCGCCAGCAGTTGCTGGCGGGCAAGCTGGCGCGCGGCAGCGATGCGGCGCGCGTGCGGCTGAAGCTGGAGGACGGCACGACCTATCCGGTCGAGGGCGTCGTCAAGTTCGCCGACGTGACCGTCGATCCGGAAACGGGCAGCCAGACGATCCGCGCGCAGTTCGCCAACCCCAACGGGCTGTTGCTGCCGGGCATGTATGTCCGCGCCGAGTTCGTCGAGGGCACGCAGGCGGCGGCGATGCTGGTGCCGCAGCGCGCGGTGACGCGCGACGAGAAGGGCCATGCCGTCGTGATGGTGGTGGGCGCTGGCGACAAGCTGGAGCCGCGGCCGATCACCGCGCCGCGGACGGTGGGCGACGCCTGGCTCGTCACCGGCGGGCTGAAGCCCGGCGACCGCGTGGTCGTCGAAGGCGCGCAGAACCTGCAGCCGGGGACGCCGGTAAAGGCCGTCGCGTGGAAGCCCGACGCCGCGCCGCAGGGCGCCGCCAACGGGGCCGCGCCGGCGGGCGCCCCCGCAGCAAAGGGGCGCTGAGGCACCATGTCGCGCTACTTCATCGACCGGCCCATCTTTGCATGGGTCATCGCCATCATCCTGATGCTGGCGGGCGTGCTGGCGATGCGCAGCCTGCCGATCGCGCAGTTCCCGTCGATCGCGCCGCCGTCGGTCAGCATCACCGCGACCTATCCGGGCGCCGACGCGCAGACGCTGGAAAACACGACGACGCAGATCATCGAGCAGCAGATGAAGGGGATCGACCACCTTCGCTACTTCTCGTCGTCGTCGAGCTCGGCGGGCACCGTCGAGATCACGCTGACCTTCGAGCAGGGCACCGATCCCGACATCGCGCAGGTGCAGGTGCAGAACAAGCTGCAGGCGGCGACGCCGCTGTTGCCGCAGGAAGTGCAGCAACAGGGCATCCGCGTCGCCAAGGCGACCACCAACTTCCTGCTGATCGTCGGCCTGTATTCCGAGAACGGCGCGCATAACGCCGCCGACCTGTCGGACCTGATCGCGTCGCGCATCCAGGACCCGCTGAGCCGCGTCAACGGCGTCGGCGACACGCAGGTGTTCGGTTCGCAATATGCGATGCGCGTGTGGGTCGATCCGCTGAAGCTCAACGGCTATCAGCTGACGATGGCCGATGTGACGGCCGCGCTGCAGGCGCAGAACGCGCAGGTTTCGGCGGGGCAGATCGGCGCGCAGCCCGCGCCGAAGGAGCAGATGCTCAACGCGACCGTTTCGGTCCAGTCGCGGCTCCAGACCGCCGAGGAATTCGGCAATATCCGCCTGAAGACGAGCGCCGCGGGCGCGGTGGTGCGGCTGCGCGACGTCGCGCGCGTCGAGCTGGGCGCCGAGAATTACGGGTTCGACACGCGCTGGAACGGCAAACCCGCCTCGGGCTTCGGCATCAAGCTGGCGCCGGGCGCGAACGCGCTCAACACCGTCGACGCGGTGAAGGCGCGGATCGGCGAGATCGCCAAGACCTTCCCGGCCGACGTCAAGGTCATCTATCCCTACGACACGACGCCGTTCGTGCGGCTTTCGATCGAGCAGGTGGTGCACACGCTGGTCGAGGCCGTGGTGCTCGTGTTCCTGGTGATGTTCCTGTTCCTGCAGAACTTCCGCGCGACGCTGATCCCGACGATCGCGGTGCCGGTGGTGCTGCTGGGCACCTTTGCGGTGATGGCGGTCGCGGGCTATTCGATCAACACGCTGACGCTGTTCGGCATGGTGCTGGCGATCGGCCTGCTCGTCGACGACGCGATCGTCGTCGTCGAGAATGTCGAGCGACTGATCACCACCGAGCATCTGAGCCCCAAGGAAGCCGCCAAGAAGTCGATGGACGAGATCAGCGGCGCGCTGGTCGGCATCGGGCTGGTGCTGTCGGCGGTGTTCCTGCCGATGGCGTTCTTCGGCGGGTCGACCGGCGTGATCTATCGCCAGTTCTCGATCACGATCGTGTCGGCGATGGCGCTGTCGGTGATGGTCGCGCTGATCCTGACGCCGGCGCTGTGCGCGACGATCCTGAAGCCGCACGACCCCGGCAAGCTGGAAGGGCACGGGCCGCTGGCGCGGTTCTTCCGCTGGTTCAACGACACGTTCGAGCGCAATTCGATGCGGTACGAGGGCGGCGTCACCCGGATCTCGCGGAGCTGGAAGCGCTCGATGCTCGTCTATGTGCTGATCGGCGTGGGCATGGGGCTGCTGTTCGTGCGGCTGCCCACCGGATTCCTTCCCGAAGAGGACCAGGGGTCGATCATCGCGCTGGTGCAGGGCCCGTCGGGCGCGACGACGTCGCGGACCGACAAGGGGCTGGCGCTGGTGCGCGACCATTTCCTCAATGCCGAGAAGGCGAATGTCGACGGCGTGTTCACGATCAATGGCTTCAGCTTTGCCGGCCAGGGCCAGAATGCGGGCCTTGCCTTCGTCCTGCTGAAGGACTGGGGCGACCGTTCGGGCGCGGCCAACAAGGCGCAGGCGATCGCCGGGCGCGCGATGGGGCCGTTCATGCAGTTCCACGACGCGATGATCTTTGCGCTGGTGCCGCCCGCGGTGCAGGAACTGGGCAACGCCACCGGCTTTGACGTCCAGCTGGTCGACCAGGTCGGCATGGGGCACGAGAAGCTGGTCCAGATGCGCAACATGATGCTGGGCATGGCGATGCAGGACAAGCGGCTGGTGCAGGTGCGCCCGATGTCGCTGGAGGACGCGCCGCAGCTCAAGATCGACGTCGACCAGGACAAGGCGCGCGCGCTGGGGCTCGACCTCAACGCCGTCAACGCCACGATCGCGTCGGCGTGGGGCGGGCAATATGTCAACGACTTCATCGACCGCGGCCGCGTCAAGCGCGTCTATGTCCAGGCCGACGAACCCTATCGCCTGAAGCCCGAGGACCTGAACAACTTCTATGTCCGCGGCGCGAACGGCGCGATGGTGCCCTATAGCGCCTTCACGACGCTGAGCTGGACGCAGGCGCCGGTGCAGTTGACGCGCTATAACGGCCAGCCCGCGATGCAGCTCCAGGGCGGCGCGGCGCCGGGGCTGAGCTCGGGCGCGGCGATGCAGGCGATGGAGGAAATCCACGCCAAGCTGCCGCCGGGCACCGCGCTCGAATGGACGGGCCTGTCCTATGAGGAGCGGCTGTCGGGCAACCAGGCGCCCGCGCTCTATGCGCTGTCGCTGCTGATCGTGTTCCTGTGCCTTGCCGCGCTGTACGAAAGCTGGTCGGTGCCGATCTCGGTGCTGCTCGTCGTGCCGCTGGGCGTCGTCGGCGCGCTGCTCGCGGCGATGCTGACCGGGCTCAACAACGACATCTACCTCCAGGTCGGCCTGATCACCACGATCGGCGTGTCGGCGAAGAACGCGATCCTGATCGTCGAGTTCGCCGAGGAGCGGATGCGCGAGGGTATGGGGGCGTTCGACGCCGCCATCGCCGCCGCGCGGCTGCGCCTGCGCCCGATCCTGATGACCAGCCTGGCATTCGTGTTCGGCGTGCTGCCGCTGGCGATTTCGACCGGCGCCGGCGCGGGCGGGCAGAATGCGATCGGCCGCGCGGTGGTGGGCGGCATGCTTTCGGCCACGCTGCTCGGCATCTTCTTCATTCCGATGTTCTTCGTGGTGGTGCGCAGCCTGTTCGCGCGCCGCCGGACGAAGGACGCGGCTGCGAACCGCGACATCGAGCCCAGGGGCGGCGAGCCCGGGGACAACGGCCCGACGCAGCCCGAGGGAGCCTGAACCGTGACCACGACCAAGACCAAGATCCTTGCCGCGCTTTTCGCCAGCACGCTGCTGGCCGGGTGCAACATGGCCCCGCGCTATGTCCGCCCCGAAGGCGCGGTTCCCGCAACGTTGCCGCAGGGCGGGCCCTATCCCGCCGCGGCGGCTGAGGGGACGGACGTGTCGGCGATCGGCTGGCATGACTTCTTCACCGACGCGCGGCTGCGCGACGTGATCGCGCTGGGGCTGGAGAACAACCGCGACCTGCGCGTCGCGGCGGCCAATGTGCTGGCGGCGCGCGCACAGTATCGCATCCAGCGATCGAACCTGCTCCCGTCGCTCAACGCGACGGGGACGGCGGCGTTCGCCAACAGCCGCGGCGCACAGGCCGGGGCCGGCGGCGCCGGTGCCGGGGCGGGTGCCGGCGGCAGCAACGACACGATCGAGATCTATCAGGCCAATATCGGCGTTTCGGCGTTCGAGATCGACCTGTGGGGGCGTATCCGCAACCTCAACGAGGCGGCGCTCCAGGACTTTTTCGCGACGCAGGAAGCGCAGCGCGCGACGCGGATCAGCCTGATTTCCGAAATCGCGTCGGCCTATCTGGCGCTTGCCGCCGACCAGGACCTGCTGGGCATCGCGCGCGACACGCTGGAGAGCTTTCGCCAGTCGCTCGAGCTGACGCGCGCGCAGTTCCGCATCGGCACCGCATCCGAGCTGGAGGTGCGCCAGGCCGAGACCAACTATCAGGCGGCGCGCAACGACATCGCGACGCTGGAGGCGCAGATCGCGCAGGACCGCAATGCGCTGAACCTGCTGGCGGGAACGAGCGTGCCCGACACGCTGCTGCCCAACGGGCTGGGCGAGGGGCGGGTGACGATCGACGCGCTGCCCGCCGACCTGAGCTCGACCGTGCTGCTGCGCCGGCCCGACGTGCTGCAGGCCGAACACCAGCTGATCGCGCAGAACGCGAATATCGGCGCGGCGCGCGCGGCGATGTTCCCGACGATCTCGCTCACCGCGAGCTTCGGCACGGTGAGCACCGCGCTGTCGGGGCTGTTCGGCAAGAACAGCGACGCCTGGTCGGTCGCGCCGGCGGCGACGCTGCCGATCTTTGACTTCGGGCGGCGGCGCGGCAACCTGGAGGCGGCGCGTGCGCAGGCCCAGGCGGCGGCGGCGAGCTATGAGCGGACGTTGCAGACGGCGTTCCGCGAGGTCGCCGACGCGCTGGCGACGCGCGGGACGATCGGCGAGCAGGTCGCGGCGCGGTCCGCGCGTGCCGAGGCGGCGGTGACGGCGTCGCGGCTGTCCGAGGCGCGGTATCGCGCCGGGGTCGAATCGTTCCTGACCACGCTCGATGCGCAGCGTACCGCCTATGGCGCGCGGCGCGACCTGATCGCGACGCGGCTGGCGCGCGCGACCAATCTGGTGACGCTGTACCGGGTGCTGGGCGGCGGGCTCAACTGAGCCGCCGCGCGCGCGAGAGCGCAGCGACGGCGACCGATCAGAAAGGGGGGCAGCGCCGCGGTGCTGCCCCCCTTTTTCATGCGGTCCCGGGCCGTGCGATCAATAGGCGTCGCGGCGATAGCGGCCCGCCGCGGCGAGCGCGCGCAGGCCGTCGGCCCCCAGAATGTCGGCGAGCGCGGCGTCGACCCCCTCGGCCATCGCGATGCTGCCGCACAGATAGACGGCGCCGCCCGCCGCGACCCAGTCGCGCACGCGCGGCGCCTCGGCCGCGAGGCGGTGCTGGACGTAGCGCGCATCGGCATCGGCGGCGCGCGAGAAGACGAGGTCGAGCCGTTCGAGAAGCCCGTCGCGGCGCCATTGTTCGAGCGTATCGGCGAGCGGACGGTCGTGCGCCGGATCGCGCTCGCCATAGACCAGCCAGTTGCGCGTGCCGGGCGCGCGCGCCACGAGATGCGCACGCAACGCTGCAAGGCCGGTGCCGTTGCCGACGAGCAGCATCGGCACCGCCGGATCGGGGGCGTGGAAGCCGGGATTGGCGCGCAGCCGCAGCGCGACGCGCGCGCCGATCGCCGCGCGCGTGCACAGCCACCCCGAGCCGAGGCCCGGCGTCCCGTCGGGCGCGTGGAACAGCCGGACGAGCAGGTCGAGCCCGCCTTCGTGCGGGAGCGAGGCGGGGGAATATTCGCGGTGCGGCAGCGGCGGGTGCGGCGCGAACGCCGCGTCGGCGGGGCCGGGATAAAGCTCGGCCACATCGCCCGCGCGCCAGACGATGCCGTCCTCGTCCGGCGTGAGGCGGATGCGATAGAGCGGCGCGCCGGGGCTGCCCGGGTTGAGATGCGTGCGTTCGGCGAGCCGCCAGCGGCGATAGGCGGGCGGTTGCCAGTCGGGCAGGTCGGTCGCCGCGCCGAACAGCCGCAGGCTCTGTTGCCAGTGGCGGATCGCACCGGGATCGCCCGCATCGACCTCGACCCGGTCGAAGCGCGGTTGCGCGCCCGCGCGGCGCAACAGCGCGTCGAGCTGGTTCCCGAAGGCGCAGAAATGGCGGTAATGCCGGTCGCCGAGCGCGAGCACCGCATAATGGAGATGGCCGAGCGCGGGCGGGGCCGCGTGCCAGGCGTGAAGGAAGGGCGCGGCATCGTCGGGCGGATCGCCTTCGCCCGTGGTCGCGGCGACGAACAGCGCCGCATCGGTCGCGCGGAGATGGTCGGGGCGGAGCGCGGCGATGCCGATGCGCGTGACGGCGCAGCCCGAGGCGGTGAGCGCGGCGGCGGTGGCATCGGCGAGCGCGACGGCGTTGCCCGTCTGGCTGGCGTCGACGACGAGGATGGTGGCCGGTGCGACCGCGACGCGCGTGCGGCGATGGCGCACGACGCTGGCCGCGACGAGCCCGCTCCAGCCGAGCGTCGCCGCCAGCGCCAGTCCGATCCGCATTGCTTCGTTCATCGTTTTCCGTTCATTCGGCCGCTCATTCGGCCATGGCGCGCGCGGCGGCGCTGAGGCTGCGCAACCAGCCATGCGCGCTGCGGTGCAGGAAGATCGCCGCGATGCCGTGCGCATCGGCGAGCGCGAGCCCGGCATCGACGCCGAGCACGGTGAGCAAAGTCGCCCAGGCGTCGGCGAGCATCGCCTGATCGTGGAGCACGCTGACCGAGGGCGGCGCGTTGGAGACCGGCGTGCCGGTGCGCGGATCGAGCGTGTGCGCCAGCCGGCGGCCGTCGACCGCGTGGAAGCGGCGATAGTCGCCCGAGGTCGCCACCGACAGCCCGGTGAGCCCGATCCGCGTGCGCGGGAGCGGGCAGCCGGGCGGCGGCTCGACATCGACCCACCAGGGCTGGCCGTCGGGCCGCAGCCCCTCGCCGCGAAGCTCGCCGCCGATTTCGAGGAGGAAGGCGGGGTGGCCCGCGTCGCGCAGCAGCGCGGCGACGCGGTCGACGGCATGGCCCTTGGCGATCGCCGACAGGTCGAGCCGGGCGCCGCCCGGCTGATGCAGCCGCGCGGTCGCGCGATCGAAGCCGAGCCGGCGCCATCCCCCGGCGGCGCGCGCGGCGGCGAGCGCGGCCGGATCGGGCGGCAGCCGCTCCGCCGCGACCGCGCCGAAACCCCAGAGATCGACGACCGCACCGATCGCGGGATCGAACGCGCCGTCGCTGAGCGCCGCCAGGTCCAGCGCCGCCGCCATCACCGCTGCGAAGCCGGGGGGCAGCGCGTGCCAGCTATCGGCGGGCGCGGCGTTGAAGCGCGACAGGTGCGAACCCGGCTCCCAATGGCTCATTTCGGCGATGACCATATCGAGTTCGGCCTGGATGCGCTCGCCGAGCCCCGGCGGCAGCGCCGGGGCGGCGAGGCGAAGCGACCAGCGCGTGCCCATCGTCGCGCCGCCGAGATCGTGGCGCACCGCCCCCGCCGGGCAGACGAGCCGCGCGGGATCGGCGGTCAGCGGGAGGAGGAGCAGCGGTTCGAGCATCGCGACGCGGATGGGCAGGCCGGGCGGGCGGGCGCCGTCAGGGCGCCATCACCTCGACCGAGCTGGTATAGCCGAAGCGGCGGCCGGTGATGCCGGGGCGCGGCGCGGCATCGTCGCTGTAGCTCGCATGGATCCAGTACAGCCCCGCGCCGGGCCAGCGCACGGCGATCTCGCCCCTGGCGTCGGTCTTGAGCGTGAGCGTGCCCTGATCGTTGCGGAAGCGGCGACCCTCCGGCGTCAGCTCGACCTCGAGCCCGGCGACGGGCTTGCCGTCGACGAGGAAGCGGAAGCGCGCGAGCGTGTCGGCGACGAGATCGGAGGGGTGGGTGAGCGGCTGCATCTCGAGCCCCTTGCCGCTGAGCGCGATCGTGCTGGGCTTGCCGAGCGTGACGAACACCTCGTTGCGGTTGGCGGTGAGCAGCAGCTTGACGTCGGTGGCGCCGGCGGGCGCGACGAAATCGGGCGTCGCGGGGACGAAGATCGGCGCACCGGCGGGAGCGGCGGGGGCACCCGGCGCGCCGGGGCGCATTCCCGGACGGCCGCCGACGCGATAGGCCTGGCCGTTGAGCGTGTAGCTGCCCATGATCCCGCCGTTTTCGAGCGCGACGCGCCAGGTGCCGACCTGGGTGAGATGCAGGTCGAACGTGCTGCGGAAGCGGCCGCGCATCGCGTTTTCGAGCTTCACCTCGGACCCGTCGGGGGCATAGGCGCGGAACGCCTCGGGCGGGAGCGGCTGATGATCGGGGACGAACACGTCGGTGGACGCGGCGGCGTCGAACGTGACCCAGCCCTCGTCGCCCGAGACGGTGGTGGCCGAGGGCTTGATCCACATATTGTGCGCGACCGCGGGCGTGGCGAGCAGCGCGGTGGCGGCAAGGAGGAGGATGCGCTTCATCGGGAGGTTCCTTGTCTGCGAACGGGGACGTCTGCGAACGGGGACGGGGGATCAGGGGCGCAGCGTGGCGGTGATCGCGCCGAGCTCGCTCGACCCGGTGCCGCGGCCGGTCGCCGCGCGGCCGTTCCACGCGATCGGCACGCTGACCAGTTCGCGGCCGCCCTCTTCGCGCGCGGCCTCGACCATCAGCACGTAATTGCCGGGCTTGAGCGCGCCGACGTTGAAGCGTGCGCGCTGGGGGCCGGGGGCGCGGGTGGCGCCGGTGAGCCCGTCGGCGGGCATCGTCAGCTCGCGTCCGCCCTTGCGCCACCAGCTGCGCAGGTCGCGCAGCCATTTGAGCCCGCGATTTTCGCGATTGTCGAAATCATACCAGACCGCGAGCGTGCGGATCGTCGGCTGACCCGGCTGTTCGAGCCAGATCGCGACATAGGGCCGATGATATTCGGCGGTGCGAAGCTGGGGGATGGTGACGGTGACGTCGAGCGTCCCCGCCATCGCCGGGCCGGTCGCGGCGACGCCGGCGAGGCCGGTGAGGATCAGGCGGTGGGCGAGTTGCGGCATGGGTTCACCTGTGGACGAGAAGGAGGACGAGAAGCACGGGGACGAGCAGCCCGAAGCCGACCACCGGCCAGGTCGCGGGGCGGTTGCGCCCGTGGAGCTGGAGCAGCAGCAGCCCGGTGATCGTGAAGACGAGGCAGCACACCGCGAACAGGTCGATGAACCAGTTCCACGCCGTGCCGGTGTTGCGGCCCTTGTGAAGATCGTTGAGATAGGCGACCCAGCCGCGATCGGTGGTTTCGAGCGTCGCGGTGCCCGCCTCGCGGTCGATCGTCAGCGTCGCGTCGCCGCCGGGGCGCGGGAGCTGGACGAACGCCTCGAACTCGGACCATTCGGCGGGGGCGGTGCCGGGCTGGACCCGAAGCGCCTGTTCGACCGCGCGCGCGACCGGGGCGGGGAGCGGCGCGTGCGCACCGTCGGCGAGATGGACCCCGGCGAGCGCGGCACGCGCGGGCGCGTCGAGCGGCACGCTGCGCTTCACCGTCACCGGATCGGCGGAAATGTCCGCGGCATGATTGAGCGTGATCCCGGTCGCGGCGAAGAGCAGCATCGTGACCAGGCAGAAGGCCGAGCTGATCCAGTGCCAGCGATGGATCTGGCGCAACCAGAAGCCGCGCCGGAGCTGGCGGTCGATCGGACGAGTCGGGTCGGAAGCGGAAGTCTCTGCCACGCGGCGCGACTATCGCTCTTAATAGTCAATCGCAAGAACTTTTGCGCCCGGTACGGCGGCGGCGCGACCCGAGCCGCGCCGCCGCAGCACGGGGTCAGGCGATCGCCATCAGGCTGGCATTGCCGCCCGCAGCGGTGGTGTTGATCGAGGTCGACACCTCTTCGACGAGCAGCAGCGGCGCATAGGCGGCCGCGCCATGAGCGGCGAGCGCGGTGCCCGACGCCGCCTGCACCGCGATCACCGCGCCGGGAAGCGCGGCAAGCGCGGTCTGCGCGGCGATGACGGCATCGCCTTCGCCCTCGATCAGCGCGGCGGCGCAGCCCTGGCCCTCGGCCAGCGTTTCCGCCCATTCGATGCGCGCGGCGACTGGCGCGGGCGCGCCGTCGAGCGCGCGCCGCAGCGGCGCGGCGGCAACGATGCGCGCGCGGTTGCCCGTCGCGAGGATCGCGCCGAGCTGGGCGAACAGCCCCGCCTCGGTCGCGGGAACGGCGAGGATGCGGCCGCGCGGGGCAAGCGCATAGAGGTTGCGTTCGCCGACCGGCCCGTCGAGCACGGCTTCGACGCCGAGCGGGATCGTCGCCGCGAGCGCGGTGAGCGACGCCGCGGCGGGCGCGGCCCGCTGAGCGAGCCAGTCGGCAAGGGCGACAAGCGCAGGATCGGCCGCGTCGGCAGGCGCGAGCGCGGGCGTGGCGCCGCCGCGCACCAGCCGGCCGAGATAGAGCGGGCCGCCCGCCTTGGGTCCGGTTCCCGACAGGCCGCGCCCGCCAAAGGGCTGAACCCCGACGACCGCACCGATGATGTTGCGGTTGACGTAGCGGTTGCCCGCCTCGATCCGGCCGAGCACCTGCGCGATCGTTTCGTCGAGCCGGGTGTGGAGGCCGAAGGTGAGGCCATAGCCGGTGGCGTTGATCGCATCGACCAGCGCGTCGAGATCGTCGCGGCGATAGCGCAGGACGTGGAGCACGGGGCCGAACACCTCGCGTCCGATCGCGTCGATCCGGTCGATCTCGATGATCGTCGGCGCGACGAAGGTGCCGTGCGCGGCGCTTTCGGGCAGCGGAAGCTGCTCGATGCGGCACCCCGCGGCGCGCATCCGTTCGACATGCGCGTCGATCGTCGCCTTGGCCTCGGCGGTGATGACGGGGCCGATATCGGCGGCCAGCCGGTCGGTGCGGCCGATCGACAGTTCGTGCAGCGCGCCGCGCAGCATCGTGAGCGTGCGGTCGGCGACCTCCTCCTGAAGGCAGAGGATGCGCAGCGCCGAGCAGCGCTGGCCCGCGCTGTCGAATGCCGAGGCGAGCACGTCGGCGACCACCTGTTCGGCGAGCGCCGAGGAGTCGACGATCATCGCGTTCTGCCCGCCGGTTTCGGCGATCAGCGGCACCGGATGGCCGTCGGGCGCGAGCCGCGTCGCGAGCTGGCGCTGGATCGCGCGGGCGACCTCGGTCGAGCCGGTGAACATCACCCCGGCGACGCGCGGATCGGCGACGAGCGCGGCCCCGACCGCGCCGTCGCCCGGCACGAGCTGAAGCACCGCCTGGGGCACGCCCGCGGCATGGAGGACGCGCACTGCCTCGGCGGCGATCAGCGGCGTTTCCTCGGCGGGCTTGGCGAGGACCGGGTTGCCCGCGACGAGCGCGGCGGCGAGCTGGCCGGTGAAGATCGCCAGCGGGAAGTTCCACGGGCTGATGCACGCGACCGGGCCGAGCGGGCGCGCGTCGGCGGCGAGCGCGGTGCGCGCCTGTTGCGCATAATAGCGCAGGAAGTCGACCGCCTCGCGCACCTCGGCGATGGCGTTCGACATCGTCTTGCCCGCCTCGCGCGCGATCAGCCCGAGCAGGTCGGGCATCGCCGCCTCGAGCGCGTCGGCGGCGCGATCGAGACAGGCGGCGCGATCGGCGACGGGGGTGGCGGCCCAGCCGGACGCGGCGTCGGCGGCGCGCGCGACCAGATCGGCGACGGCGGCGGGCGCCAGCTCGATCACCTCGCCGACGATGTCGCGGTGATCGCCCGGGTTGCGCACTGCGCGCGGCGTGCCGGTGCCCGGCGTTCCCGCGACGCGCGTGCGGGCCAGCCCCGCCTGGAGCGCGGCGTCGAGCGCGGCGAGCCGGGTCTCGTCCGAAAGATCGAGCCCGGCGGCGTTGCGGCGGCCGGGGAACAGCGCCTGCGGCAGCGCGATCGCGGGATGCGGCGCGCCGGGTTCGGGCATCGCGCGCACCTCCGCCGCCGGGTCGGCGAGCAGCGATTCGACGGGCACCGAGGGGTCGCCGATGCGGTTGACGAACGACGAGTTGGCGCCGTTTTCGAGCAGCCGGCGGACGAGATAGGCAAGCAGCGTCTCGTGCGTGCCGACGGGTGCATAGATGCGGCACGGGCGGTCGAGCCCGGCCTTGCCCACCACCTGGTCGTAGAGCGGCTCGCCCATGCCGTGCAGGCACTGGAACTCATAGCGGCCGATCGCGAAATCGGGGCCGGCGAGGTGGTAGATCGTCGACAGCGTCTGCGCGTTGTGCGTCGCGAATTGCGGGAAGATATGGTCGGTCGCCGCCAGCAGCTTGCGCGCGCAGGCGATATAGGCGACGTCGGTATGCACCTTGCGCGTGTAGACCGGGAAGCCGGGCAGCCCGTCGACCTGCGCGCGCTTGATCTCGGCATCCCAATAGGCGCCCTTGACCAGCCGGACCATCAGCCGTCGACGGCTGCGCTGCGCCAGATCGATCAGCCAGTCGATCACGAAGGGGCAGCGCTTGCCATAGCCCTGGACGACGAAGCCGAGACCGTCCCAGCCGCCGAGGTCGGGATCGAAGGCAAGCGTTTCGAGCAGATCGAGCGAGAGTTCGAGCCGGTCGGCCTCCTCGGCGTCGATGTTGATGCCGATATCGTACTGGCGCGCGAGCAGCGCGAGCGAGCGGACGGTGGGGATCAGCTCTTCGGCGACGCGGTGCGCCTGCGCCCGCGAATAGCGCGGGTGGAGCGCCGACAGCTTGATCGAGATGCCCGGCCCGGCATAGACGCCGCGCCCGGCCGATGCCTTGCCGATCGCGTGGATCGCCTGTTCATAGTCGCGGCGATAGCGTTCGGCGTCGGCGGCGGTCGTCGCCGCCTCGCCGAGCATGTCGTAGGAATAGGCGAAGCCCTTGGCCTCGAGCGTGCGCGCGCGGCGCAGCGCCTCGTCGATCGTCTGGCCGGTGACGAACTGTTCGCCCATCATCCGCATCGCGAGGTCGACGCCCTTGCGGATCACGGGTTCGCCCGCGCGCGCGATCAGCCGGCCGAGCGCGGCGGCGAGGCCGCGGCCGTCGGTGGGCGTGACGAGCTTGCCGGTGACGACGAGCCCCCAGCTTGCCGCGTTGACGAAGAGCGAGCGCCCCTCGCCCAGATGCGCCTTCCAGTCGCCGCCGGCGATCTTGTCGCGGATGAGCGCGTCGCGCGTCGCGGTGTCGGGGATGCGCAGCAGCGCCTCGGCGAGGCACATCAGCGCGACGCCCTCTTCGCTCGACAGCGCATATTCCTGGACGAGCCCCTGGACGCCGCCGAGATTGGGCCGCGCGCGCAGCCCCTCGATCAGCGTGCGCGCGGTGCCGGCGATGCGCGTGCGCAGCGCGTCGGGAAGCGTCGCGGCCTCGATCAGCGGCGCGAGGCATTCGGCCTCGGGGCGGCGATAGGCGGCGGTGATGGCCTGGCGCAACGGCCCCTGCTCACGAAGCGGCGGGGCGAAGCGGGCGAAAAGCGGGTCGATGGAGCCGGTCATGCGCCTGCTGTAACATCGTTGGCCGCAGGCGTTCCGACTTTGTGAAGGCGGTTTCATAGGCTAAAGCACCAAAGATCGGCCGGAGGCGTGCCGGAAACGAGGGCGGACATGGCGGATTTGGACGATCTGGACAAAATCGACCGGCGGATCATCGACGCGCTGGTCGAGGACGGGCGGATGACCGTCACCGAACTCGCGCGGCGCGTCGGCCTGTCGAAGACGCCGTGCCAGTTGCGGCTGCGGCGGCTGATCGACAACGGCTATATCCTGGGGTTTCGTGCGGTGATCGACCCGCGCAAGCTGGGGCTCGACCATATCGCCTTTGCCGAGGTGAAGCTTTCCGACACGCGCGAGGCGGCGTTGCAGGCGTTCAACGCCGCGGTGCGCCGCATCCGCGAGGTGGAGGAGTGCCACATGATCGCGAGCAGCTTCGACTATCTGCTCAAGGTGCGCACGTCGGACATCCACCGTTACCGCGAAGTGCTGGGCGAGAAGATTTCGAGCCTTCCCAATGTCGCCAGCACCTCTACCTTCGTCGCGATGGAGACCGTGCGCGACATCGGGCGATGACCGCGCGGCCGACGCACGGGCGGGAGGCGCAGCATGGCGGACGACGGCGGGGTTGAACTGACGGGGCTGGCGCGGTTCGCGCGCGTCGCGCTGCTCGCAGGGCCGACGCCGATCGAGCGGCTGAACGGCCTCGAGCGGGCGTTGCGCACGCGCCATCCGGGGCGGCCGATCCCGGCGATCCACGTCAAGCGCGACGATCTGGGACCGATCGGCGGCGGCGGCAACAAGCTGCGCAAGCTGGAATTCCTGCTGGGCGCGGCGATGGCGGAGGGCGCCGACACCTTCCTGACCACCGGCGCGCGCCAGTCGAACCACGCCCGGCTGAGCGCGGCGGCGGCGGCGCGGATGGGGCTGGCGTGCGAACTGTTCCTGACCGACAGCGTCGACCGGCAGGATGCGGCGTATCGCGACAACGGCAATGTGCTGCTCGACGCGCTGTTCGGCGCGCGGGTCCACCGGCTGCCCGCGGGGGCCGATGCGCTCGCGGCGGCGCAGGCGCGGGCCGAGGCGCTGAAGGCGACGGGGCGGCGCGGCTATGCCGTCGGCGCGGGCGGATCGTCGCCGGTGGGCGCGCTCGGCTATGCCGACTGCGCACGCGAGATCATGGCGCAGGAGCGTGCGGCCGGAATCCGCCACGCCCGGATCATTGTTCCGAACGGCAGCGCGGGAACGCATGCCGGGCTGGCCGCGGGGATGGCGGCGCTGGGCGAGCCGCCCGCGCGCATCCTGTCGTTCGCGGTGCTTCAGACCGCGCCCGACGCGCAGGCCGAGACGCTGGCGCTCGCCCGCGCGACGCTGGCGCTGCTCGCGCCCGGCGCGACGATCGCGGCGGACGACATCGTCGTCGACGGGCGCGCGCGCGGGCCGGGCTATGGCGTGCCCACGGCGGCGATGCTGGCGGCGGTGCGGCTGGTCGCGCAGGCCGAGGGATTGCTGCTCGACCCCGTTTATAGCGGCAAGGCGTTTGCCGGGCTGATCGCGATGATCGCCGAGGGCGGTTTTGCCGAGGGCGAGCCGGTGCTGTTCCTGATGACCGGGGGCGTGCCGGGGCTGTTCGCCTATCAGCCCGCCTTTGCCGGGGACGAGGCGGGTGCCGGCGCCTAGGGCATCTTCCGGCTTGCCAGCGGGCCGCCGCCCGTTAAGCCCCGCGCGATGACCGAGCCCGCCCGCGCACCCGCGCCAGCCCCGTTGCCGTGGCGAACCGACCTGGTCGCCGGATTGTCGGTGGCGGCGCTCGTGCTGCCCGAGGCCGTCGCCTATGCCGGGATCGCGGGGCTGGCGCCCGCGCGCGCGCTGGTCGCCGCGGTGATCGGCTGTGCCCTTTATGCGATGCTGGGCGGCAGCCGCTTTGCGATCGTCTCGCCGACCTCGTCCTCGGCGGCGATCCTGGCCGCGGCGCTCGCCACGCTCGACGTGCCGCCCGAGGCGCGTGCGGGGATGGCGACGGTGGCGGTGCTGCTCGTCGGGCTGTGCTTCATCGCCGCGGCCGGATTGCGGCTGGGCGCGCTGGCAAGCTTCATCTCGCGCCCGGTGCTGCGCGGCTTTGCCTTCGGCCTCGCGCTGACGATCGCGCTGCGCCAGTTCCCGCTCGCGCTGGGGCTGGGCGGGATGCCGGGTGACGTCGCGCGGCTGGTGCCGGCGCTGGTCGCCCGCGCGCACGAGGCCAATGCGGCGAGTGCGCTGGCGGCGGCAAGCGCGCTCGCGGCGCTGCTGGCGCTGCGCCGGTGGCACGGGGTGCCGGGATCGCTGGTCGTGCTGGCGGGCGGGATCGCCGCGACCGGCGTGTTCGGGCTCGACCGGCTGGGCGTGCGGCTGGTCGGCCCGATCGACCTGAGTTTCGAAGGGGCGATGCCGCGGATCGAATGGTCGATGCTGGGGCAACTGATCCAGCTTGTCGCGCCGCTGGTGCTGATCCTGTTTGCCGAAAGCTGGGGGACGATCCGGTCGCTGGCGCTGCGCCACGGCGACGAGGTGGCGCCCGCGCGCGAGCTCGCGGCACTCGGCCTTGCCAACCTGGCAAGCGCGATGGGGCAGGGGATGCCCGTGGGCGCGGGCTTTTCGGCCGGTGCGGCGAACGAGGCGGCGGGCGCGCGATCGCGGCTGGCGGCGATGACGAGCGCGGCGGCGCTGGCGCTGGCGCTGGTCTTTGCCCGCGACTGGATCGCGCGCATCCCCGAGCCGGTGCTGGCGGCGGTGGTGATCGGTGCGCTGACGCACGCGCTCGACCCCGCGCCGCTCACGCGGTTGTGGAAGATCGGGCGCGACCCGTTGATCGCCACCGCGGCGGCGGCGGGGGTGATCGCGTTCGGCGTGGTGCAGGGGATGCTGCTGGCGGTGCTGCTGTCGGTGATCGCATTCCTGCGGCGGCTGGCGGCGCACGACGTCGCGCGGCTGGGGCAGATCCCCGGCACGCACGACTATGTCGACGTCGCGCGCCACCCCGAGGCGGTGCTGGTCGCGCAGGTGGCGGTGTGGCGGCCCGCCGAGCCGCTGTTCTTTGCCAATGCCGAGCCGATCCTGGGCGAGATCGCGCGGCGCACGCCCGCCGACGCGCCGTGCATCGTGCTGAGCCTCGAGGAGAGCTTCGACCTCGACAGCACCGCGCTCGACGCGCTGATCGAGTTCGAGCAGCGGCTTGCCGCACGCGGCACGCGGCTGTTGCTCGCCCGCGCGCGCGACCATGTGCGCGACCTGATCGCCCGTGCCGGGCGGAGCGACCTGGTCGCGCGCAGCCACTATAGCGTCGCCGATGCGGTCCGCGCCGCCGAGGCGATTGCGAGCCAGCCGAGCGGGGCCAAGAATTTGTAGGAGTTAATCCGCGACCCGTTGACCCTTTCCGTAGCGCCCGATAATCGTATACGGTATTTTGATAATGAGGGAGAGCGGCGGATGATGGCGAGCAATCGACGCGAATGGATGGTGGGCGCGGCGGCACTGGCGCTGATGAGCGGCGCGCCGGGCGTCCGTGCCGCAGCGGCGACGCGGGCGGCGCTGCCCGCGAGGGCCAAGCCGCTGCCGCTCGCCGCGGTGCGGCTGCGCCCGTCGGACTATGCCGACGCGGTGGCGGTCAACCTCGCCTATCTCAAGCGGCTCGAACCCGACCGGCTGCTCCACAATTTCCGCAAGTTCGCCGGGCTGGACCCCAAGGCGCCGATCTATGGCGGGTGGGAAAGCGACACGATCGCCGGACACACGCTGGGGCATTACATGACCGCGCTGGTGCTGATGCACCAGCAGACGGGCGACGCCGAATGCCGGCGCCGCGCCGACTATATCGTCGACGAGCTGGCGCTGGCGCAGTCGCGGCGCGGCAACGGCTATGTCGGCGCGCTCCAGCGCAAGCGCAAGGACGGCAGCATCGTCGACGGCGAGGAGATTTTCGGCGAGGTGATGCGCGGCGACATCCGTTCGGGCGGGTTCGACCTCAACGGTTCCTGGTCGCCGCTCTATACGGTGCACAAGCTGTTCGCGGGGCTGCTCGACGTCCACGGCGCCTGGGGCAATGCGCGCGCGATGCAGGTGCTGCTCGGGCTGGCGGGCTATTTCGAGCGGGTGTTCGCCGCGCTCGACGACGCGCAGATGCAGAAGCTGCTCGGGTGCGAATATGGCGGGCTCAACGAGAGCTATGCCGAACTTTACGCGCGGACCGGCGACAAGCGCTGGCTGGCGGTCGCCGAGCGCATCTATGACCGGCGCGTGCTCGACCCGCTGGCGGCCCGCGAGGACAAGCTCGCCAATTTCCACGCCAACACCCAGGTGCCCAAGCTGATCGGGCTGGCGCGCATCCACGAGCTGACCGGCAAGCCCGAGCCGGCGGTGGCGGCGCGCTTTTTCTGGGAACGCGTGACGCAGCATCACAGCTATGTGATCGGCGGCAATGCCGACCGCGAGTATTTCGCCGAGCCCGACACGATCGCGACGCACATCACCGAGCAGACGTGCGAGCATTGCAACACCTACAACATGCTCAAGCTGACCGAGCATCTCTATGGCTGGCAGCCCGACGGCGCGCTGTTCGATTTCTACGAGCGCGCCCACCTCAACCACGTCATGTCGGCGCAGCACCGCAAGACCGGCGGCTTCACCTATATGACGCCGCTGATGACGGGCGCCGACCGCGGCTATTCGAGCAGCGAGGACAACGAGTTCTGGTGCTGCGTCGGCAGCGGGATGGAGAGCCACGCCAAGCACGGCACGGGCATCTTCTGGGAAGGCGAGGGGGCGCTGATCGTCAACCTCTATATCCCCGCCGAGGCGCAGTGGCGCGCGCGCGACGCGCGGCTGGTGCTCGACACGCGCTATCCGTTCGAGCCCGAGGCGCGGCTGACGCTGGCGGCGCTGGCCCGCCCGGCGCGCTTTCCGGTCGCGCTGCGCGTTCCCGGCTGGGCGGCGGGCAAGGCGATGGTGCACGTCAACGGCAAGCCGGTCGCCCCTAGCTTCGAGCGCGGCTATGCCATCGTCACGCGGCGGTGGCAGGCGGGCGACGTGGTGGCGATCACGCTGCCGCTCGAGCTGCGCACCGAGTCGGCGCCGGGCGACCAGGACACGATCGCGTTCCTGCGCGGCCCGATGGTGCTCGCCGCCGACCTGGGTCCGCGCGAGACGCCGTGGGAAGCCGCCGATCCGGCGATGGTGGGCGCGGACCTGCTCGCCGGGTTCAGCGCGGTCGATGCCGGCCAGGCGCGCTATGTCGCGCGCGGCGTGGTGCGGCCGGGCGAGCTGACCTTCGTGCCGTTCTTCAGCCAGTTCGACCGGCGCAGCGCCGTCTATTTCCGGCGGTTCACCGAGGCGGGCTGGAAGGCCGAGGAGGCGGCGTTCCTGGCCGAGCAGGCGCGGCGGCGCGACATCGCGGCGCGATCGGTCGACGTGATGCACCTGGGCGAGATGCAGCCCGAACGCGACCACGACCTCAGTTCGGAACTGTCCTATCCGGTCAGCTATCGCGGCCGGAACGGGCGCGACGCGCGTTCGGGCGGCTTTTTCGAATTCAACATGAAGGTGCGGCCCGGGCCGCTGGTCCTCCAGGCGAGCTATTGGGGCGGCGAGCGGCCGCGCGAGTTCGACATCCTGGTCGACGGGACCCGCATCGCCACGCAGAAGCTGACCGAGGACCGGCCGGGCAAGTTCTTTGACGTCGAATATCCGTTGCCCGAGGCACTGACCGCGAACAAGAAAAGCGTTCGCATCCGGTTCGTGCCGCGCCAGGGCAACACGGCGGGACCGGTGTTCGGCGTGGTGCTGTTCACCGCCAGCAAGGGGGAAAAGGCATGACCAGATCGCTTCTCACACTCGCGCTGCTGGGGGCCGCGGTGACGGCGCCGCTGCCGCTCGGCGTCGCCGCGGCCGACGCCGCGCCGGTGCGCGCCAAGAAGGCGGTGAGCGCCGACGCGCGCTTCAAGGCGATCTATACCAGCGAATATGCGTGGCGGCTGAAGCTGCTCGGCCCGTCGGAGGACGGCCCCAAGGCCGAGAGCGCAGGGTTGCCCGATGTGGGGCCGCAGACGCAGGCGGCCAAGCTCGCACGCTGGACCGAAGTGGCGCGCCAACTTGCGGCGATCGACCCGGCGACGCTCTCGCCGCGCGTCCGCATCGACTATGCGGTCTACAAGGGGCAGATCGACGCGTTGCTCGCCGAGCAGCGCTATCGCGAATATGAAAAGCCGCTCAATGCCGATTCGAGCTTCTGGGGCGAGATCAACGAGGCGGCGCGCGGGAGCTTTCGCACCGAAAAGGACTATCGCGACTATCTGGCGCTTATGCGGAGCATTCCGCGGCATTACGACCAGCAGATCGCCAATATGCGCGCGGGCCTGGCGCGCGGCTTTACCCCGCCCAAGGTGACGCTGACCGGCCGTGATTCGGGCGTGGCGATCGTCGCCGAAGCCAAGTCGGTGCAGGATTCGCCCTTTTATGCGCCGTTCCGCAACTTTCCGGCGGTGATCCCCGAGGCGCAGCGCGCCGAGCTGCGCGCCGCGGGCGAGGCGGCGATCCGCGACGCGGTGCAGCCCGCCTATGCCCGGCTGCTCCAGTTCCTGCGGACCGAATATTTCCCCGGCGCGCGCACGGGGCTGGCGGCCTATGACCTTCCCGACGGGCGCGCCTATTACCAGTCGAAGATCCGCGAGTTCGTGACGCTCGACCTTCCGCCCGAACGCATCCACCAGATCGGCCTCGACGAAGTGGCGAAGATCCGCGCGCGGATGGGCGAGGTGATGCGCCAGGTGGGGTTCCAGGGCGACCTGCCGGCCTTTCTCGAGCACCTGCGCACCGATCCCAAATTCTATCCCAAGACGCCCGAGGAACTGCTCTATCGCGCGGCGTGGATCGCCAAGACGTTCGACGGCAAGGCGAGCCAGTGGTTCGGGCACCTGCCGCGCAGCCGGTTTGCGATCAAGCCGGTGCCGGCGGACATCGCGCCCTTTTACACCGGCGGGCGCGGCGGGCCGGGCATCTATCTGGTCAACACCTACAACCTGCCGTCGCGGCCCTTTTACCAGCAGGTCGCGCTGACGCTGCACGAAAGCGCGCCGGGACACGCTTTCCAAATGCCGCTCGCCGCGGAGAACAAGGACCTGCCGCAGTTCCGGCGCGACAGCTATATCTCGGCCTATGGCGAGGGCTGGGCGCTCTACAGCGAGGCGCTGGGCGAGGAAATGGGGATGTATGAGACGCCCTATGACCTGTTCGGGATGCTGAGCTATCAGATGTGGCGTGCGGCGCGGCTGGTGGTCGATACCGGCGTCCACACCAAGGGCTGGAGCCGCGAGCAGGCACAGAAGTTCCTGCGCGACAACACCGCGCTTTCGAACCACGAGATCGAGACCGAGGTCGATCGCTATATCGCGTGGCCGGGCCAGGCGCTGAGTTACTACATGGGCGCGATCGCGATCCGCGACGCGCGGGCGCGGGCCGAAAAGGCGCTGGGACCGAAGTTCAACATCCGCGCCTTCCACGACGCGGTGCTGGCGCTGGGCTCGGTCCCGCTGCCGGTGCTCGACCAGCGGGTCGACGCGCTGATCGCCGCGGGGGGCAAGGGCCCCTATCCCGACGAGGAATGACCGCGCCGGGGCGGGCGCGGCGTCGCCGCCTCCCGCCCGTCGCATGGGGCCGGTCGGGCCCCGACCCCGCTCACGGCCCGGCGTCCGTCAGGGAAAGGGCGCGTCGATCGCCACCTGCGGCTCGGTGAACCATGCCGCGCCGTCTTCGGTGACGTGGAAATGGTCCTCGAGCCTGACGCCGAAGCGATCGGGGACGACGATCATCGGTTCGTTCGAGAAGCACATGCCGGGCGCCAGCGGCGTGCGGTCGCCGCGCACCAGATAGGCCGGCTCGTGGATCGACAGGCCGATGCCGTGCCCGGTGCGGTGCGGCAGGCCGGGCAGGCGGTAGTCGGGGCCAAGCCCGGCGCTTTCGAGCACCGCGCGCGCCGCCGCGTCGACGGCCTCGCACGGTACGCCCGGCGCGACCGCGGCAAAGGCCGCCGCCTGCGCCGCCTTTTCGAGCGCCCAGATGTCGCGCACCTTCTGGTCGACGGTGCCGAAGGCATAGGTGCGCGTGATGTCCGAATGATAGCCCGCGACGCGGCAGCCGGTGTCGACGAGCACCAGGTCGTTCTCACCGAGCCGCTGATCGCCGGGAAGTCCGTGGGGATAGGCGGTGGCGCGCCCGAACTGGACGATGCAAAAGGTCGATCCGCCGCCGCCGATGGCGCGGTGCGCGGCGTCGATGAAGCGGACGACCTCGCTCGCCGCGATGCCGGGGCGCAGGATGCGCGCGGCGCGGCGCTGTACCTCGAGCGTCATCGCCTTGGCGCGGGCGAGGCAGGCGAGTTCGGCGGGGGACTTGACCCGCCGGCACCCGTCGATCGCGGGCGCACCGTCGACGATGCGCAGCCCGGTCGCGCCCAGCCGCAGACCCCATTGCACGGGCAGCAGCGGATCGAGCGCGAGCGTCGCCCCCGGTGCCAGCGCGCGTGCGGTGGCGGCGATCGGATCGGCATCCTCTTCCCAGAGGATCAGGTCCGCCGCGATCCTGAGATCGGCTTCGAGCGTGCCGCGTTCGAATGCCGGCGCGACGATCGACGCGCCGCCCGTGACCGGCAGCAGCAGCGCGACCATGCGCTCGCTCGCCCCCCAGGGCACGCCGGTGAAATAGCGCAGGCTGGCGCCGGCATGGACGAGCAGCGCGTCGGCACCCGCCGCCGCGGTGAGCGCGCGTGCGCGTTCGAGGCGCTCGACATATTCGCCATTTTCGATCACGGGGGTGTCGCCGGGCCAGGGCACAATTGCGGCAAGTTCCCGATCGAAATCCGATCCGCCGATCTGCATCATTCTTCCTTCCGCACCTGTCGAGGGGCGCCTTGCGCCCCACCGCGCAGTATCGTATACGATATATAGAACAGAAGTGGTTTTGATCGTCAAATGAGTATCGTCGTCCGCACGCTCGCCGAACGCGTTTTCGAAGTCGTTCGCGAACAGATCATCACCGGGCGTATTCCCGAAGATCAGCCGATCCGCCAGGACGCGCTCGCCGCCGAGCTGGGGGTCAGCAAGATCCCGCTGCGCGAGGCGCTGGCGCGGCTCGAGCAGGAAGGGCTGCTGACCAGCCACGCCAATCGCGGCTATTTCGTCCAGCCGATGTCGGCGGCGCAGGTCGACGAGATCTATGCGCTGCGCCTGCAGATCGAGCCGGCGGCGGGGGCGTATGCCGCGATCCATGCCGGGCCGGCGGAGCGCGAGGCCGCGCAGGCGGCGTTCGAGCGGCTCGACCGCGCGGCGTCGAGCAACCTTGCCGAAGTGGCGCGGTGCAACCGCGACTTCCACAGCGCGCTCGTGCGTTGCGAGGGGCGCGCGCTGACGCTCCAGCTCGTCGAGCGGCTGGCGGTCTTTGCCGAACGCTATGTCGTCGCGCATCTGGAGCCGGCGGGCCGCGATGCGCGGGCGCATCTGGAGCATCGCGAACTGCTCGATGCTTGGCTGGCGCGTGACGGTGCACGCGTGGCGACGCTGCTCGAATCGCATATCCGCAGCACGCTCGACGACCTGCACCAGCAATTCTCGATCGCCGCCGCGGCCTGACGGCGCGCGGTTTGCAGGCGGCAAGGGGCGTGCTGCCTCGGTTGCGCGGGCAACGGGCTTTGCCTAGGATAAAGGCCCGTCTCTCCTGCAAGATTGGCCTGCCCGCATGAGCCTGGTCGTTCGAACGCTCTCCGATCAGCTCGTGACGCTGGTGCGCGATCGCATCCTGTCGGGACGCGTTCCTGCCAACGCCGCGATCCGCCAGGATGCGCTGGCGAGCGAATTGGGGATCAGCAAGATCCCGCTGCGCGAGGCGCTGGCGCGGCTCGAGCAGGAAGGGCTGCTCCAGTCGCAGGCCAATCGCGGCTTCTTCGTCCGCGCGCTGAGTACCGCCGAGGCCGAGGAAGTCTATGCGCTTCGCCTGAAGCTCGAACCCGAGACCGCGGCGCTGGGCGCCGAGCGGGCGACCGAGGACGACCATCATGCCGCGCGCGAGGCGCTGGCCGCGCTTCGTACCGCGATGCAGGCCGATGCGAGCACCGTGCCCGCGCGCAACCGCGCCTTTCACCTCGCGCTGCTGCGCCCGAGCGGCCAGTCGCTGACGACGAGCTTCCTCGAACGGCTGCACGTGCTGGCCGAGCGGTACGTCCGCAAGCACCTGGAGCCGACCGGCCGCGAGACGCGTGCCGAGGACGAGCATCGCACGATGTTCGACGCATGGCTCGCGCGCGACGGCGATGCGGTTCGCCGGTTGACCGCCGCGCATATCCAGGGCGCGCTCGACGACCTGCGCGTCCAGCTCGACGCCGCGGGCTGAGCCGTCCGGCGCAAGCCGCCCCGCCGTTCCCATCACGATTTCCGCCGCCGCCCCCGGTCGCCCCGGCGGGGCTCTTGCTGCGCCTGCGAATTGCGATTGGCAAAGGCAATCATATATCGTATACGATTCCTCGTCATAAGAACATGGAGGAACAAGTGACGTTGAGCAGGGCCTTGTGGACGGGAGTTTATCCGGCGGCGACGACGCAGTTTGCCGCGGACGGGTCGGTGGATCTGGCGGCGACGGCGCAGGTGGTTCGCGCGCTGGTGGACGACGGCGTGACGGGGGTGATCCTGCTGGGGACGTGCGGGGAGAACAACTCGCTGGAGCCGGAAGAGAAGCGTGCGGTGCTGCGCGCGGCGGTGGAGGCGGTGGAAGGCCGGGTTCCGCTGATCGCGGGGGTGTCGGAGTTCACGACGGCGCGGGCGATCGCCTATGCGCGCGATGCCGAGGCGATCGGGGTGAACGGGCTGATGCTGCTGCCGGCGATGGTCTATGTGCCGACGCCGGCCGAGCTGTGCACGCATTTCCGGATGGTGGCCGAGGCGACGGGGCTGCCGATCATGCTGTACAACAACCCGCCCGCGTACCGGGTGTCGGTGGATTTCGCGACGCTCGACGCGCTGGTCGAGGTGCCGAACATCGTGGCGGTGAAGGAAAGCGCGCCCGATCCGCGGCGCTTTACCGACATGATCAACCGTTACGGCGACCGTTACCAGGTGATGGCGGGGCTCGACGACGTGGCGCTCGAAGGGCTGCTGCTGGGCGCGAGCGGCTGGGTATCGGGGCTGACGAGCGCGTTCCCGCGCGAGTCGGTGGCGCTGGTCGCGGCGGCCGAGCGCGGCGACTGGATCGAGGCGCGGCGCATCTATCGCTGGTTCATGCCGCTGCTCCACCTCGACGCCGAGCATGACCTGGTCCAGTCGATCAAGCTCGCCGAGCAGATCATGGGCCGCGGCAGCGAACGCGTCCGCATGCCGCGCATGCCGCTCGCCGGCGAACGCCGCCGCCAGGTCATCGCCATGGTCGAACAATGCGCCGCTACCCGCCCCATCGGCGACGCCTGAACCCAGCGCGCCGGACCCAGGGCGGGTCCGGCGCCGCACTAGCGCCCGGCCGGGCGTCGCGGCGCGCGCGGACGATGCGCGCCGAAAGAACCGAAACGGTTCAACGAAGATCAACAAAAGCAACCGGTTCAAATTTGCGGCGAATGTAATTCGACGAACCGGATATCTTCGTCCCTAATGGTTCATATTTACCTTTGTGCTTTTCTGATCTTGTCACATCATCTTGGTGCGGTTGGCGATTCGCTGCCGTATTGAACGGGAGGGTGTGATGAGTAGCGTTACGATCGACTATGACAAGGCGAAGGCCGCGGTGGCTTCGCTTGCCGGCAATCTTCCGACCGAAGACGAGATCCGCGCCGATCTGCAATCGTTTCTTGCCCGCTTCGGCGTGGTGATCGACGATGCGATGAATGCGCATCTGCTCGGCCGGCTCAAGGCCGCCGACGCCGCCGCCGTCCAGGCCGGCACGATCCATATCGACGCCTGATCCGTCTCGCCCGTCCGGCATCGGCGACGAGCGCCCGGCTCGCCGACCGGCCGTGTCGGGCATCGATCGGGTGCCTGTCCTCGATTTCAGGAGAGCGTCATGGAACTGACCAAGATCGTGCCGGCGGCGTCGCCGGCCAGCGCCGAAGACATCAAGCAGCTGCTCGCCGCGTCGGGCCTCACCATCGACGATGCGATGGCCGAAGGGCTGCTCGCGCGGCTCGATGCCGGCCATGCCGGCGCGCTCCAGGCCTCCGCGATCCATATCGACGCCTGAGCGGTGAACGGGCGCGGTGCCGCGAGGCGGTACTGCGCCCGGCATCGCGGCTTCCCGGACGTGGCGCGGGGCGGGCGGGACCGGACCCGGTCGCCCATCAATGCCGCACCCGCGAGCCCGGCCGAGCCGACCGATACAGATCCCCGGCAGACGGGGACGAGGGGGGAGGATGCGAACGACGTCGCTGTTCGCCGCGTCACCGCGCGAACTCGTCATCAACGTCACGCTGCAATGTCCGCTGCGCTGCAGCCATTGCTGCTTTTCGTCGGACATGTTCAAGCTGGGCCATCTCGACGGCGACGGCGCGGTGCAGGCGGTGCGCGAGGCGGCCGCGCTGGGCAGCTTCGAGATCGTGCATTTCGTCGGCGGCGATCCGTTCCTCCATCCCGACATCATGCAGCGCGCCTTTGCCGAGGCGCGGGCGCGGGGGCTGGCGGGGGGCGCGACGACGAGCGCCTTCTGGGCCAAAAGCCTCGATCGCGCGCGGACCATGCTGCGCCCGCTGGTCGCCGCGGGGCTGACCGAGCTCACGCTGTCGCACGACGATGCCCATGCCGCCTTCGTCCCGGTCAAATGGGTGCATCATGCGATGCGCGCCGGGCTCGAGCTGGGGCTGGCGATCCGGATCGCGGTGACCGTGGCGCCCGGCGCGGCGGTGACGGCCGAGACCGTGCGGTCGCAGCTGCGTCCCGATGAGGCCGCGCGCGTCGCCGTCTATGCGGTGCCCGTCAACGAGACCGGGCGCGCGGCCGAGACCGGGAGCGCTGCGGCGGCGGCTGCGGCGGGCGCCGACGATGTTCCCGCCGTCTCGGAAGCGCCCGACGATGCCGCGAACGCGCCGTGCCATTCGGTGCTGCGCACTTTCACCGTCACGCACGACGGCGACGTCCAGCCGTGCTGCGGCGTGTTGCCCCAATATCCGGGATTGCGCGTGGGGCAGCTCGCGACCGGGCTGACGGCGGCGGTCGAGGCGGCGTGCGCCGATCCGCTGTGGCAGTGGCTGGCCTATGAAGGGCCGGCCGCAGTGCTGCGCGCCATCGGAGGCAACGCGGTGGGCTGCGCCGGGGTGTGCGCGGCGTGCGACCGCATCTTTCGCGATCCGGCGCGCGTCGCGGCGGCGCGCGCGGCGGCGGAGGGGCAGCGTGCGCGGCTTGCGGCCTATGGCGCGGCGTTGCGGCTGATGGCGCAGGTGCTCGAAACGCCCGGCGATGTGGTGCCGGTCGCCGCGACGACTGCCGACGGAGTCGTCCATGCCGCCTGACCTGCTGCTCTGTACCGCGCCGGTGATGTCGGTCGTCCGCCCGTCGATCGGGCTGGCGCTGCTCCAGGCGGCGGTCGAGGCGCGGGGGCACCTTGTCGAGACGCTCTACCTCAACCTCGACTTTGCCGAGGCCTGCGGGCTCGACCTCAACGAGCAGCTTGCCGAGCGGACCCCGGCCGAACTGCTCGTCGGCGACTGGATCTTTCGCCCGGGCGTCGGGCCGGGCGGAAGCGCCGAGGCGCAGGCGGCGCACGATCAGGCGATCGCGACGCTGTGCGCGCGCCGGGGCATCCCCGACCTGCACCCGCTGCGCGACACGCTCGCCCCGGGCTTCGTCGCCGCGGCGGCGCGCCGCATCGCCGAGCGGGCGCCGGCGATCCTGGGGTTCAGCACGATGTTCCAGCAGACGATGGCGTCGCTGGCGATCGCGCGTGCGGTCAAGGCGCTCGATCCGCGGATCGTCATCGTCTTCGGCGGCGCCAATTGCCACGGGCCGATGGGGCGAGCGTTGCTGCGCAACTATCCGCAGATCGACCATGTCTTTACCGGCGAGGCCGATTTCAGCTTTCCGCAATGGGTCGACCATGTCCTCGACGGTGCGATCAGCGGGCAGGCGGTGCGCGGCATCGACGGCGATACCGGGGGAATCGGCGCATTGAGCGATCCCGCGACGGGCGAGCCGGCGCCGGTCGTCGCGCTCGATGCGACGCCGATCCCCGAATATCGCGACTATTTCGCGCAGATCGCCCGGCTGAGTGACCGCGCGCGGATCGAGGTTTCGCTGCCGTTCGAGGCGTCGCGGGGCTGCTGGTGGGGGCAGAAGCACCACTGCACCTTTTGCGGGCTCAACGCGGGCGGCATGGCGTTCCGCGCCAAGTCGGGCGGCCGCGTCGTGACCGAGATCGCGACGCTGTACGCCCGCCACGGCGTGTCGCGACTGGCGGCGACCGACAATATCCTGGGCCAGCGCCACCTCGACACGGTGATGGGCCCGCTCGCCGAGCTTCCCGAGCCGCGCCCGGCGCTGTTCTTCGAGGTCAAGGCCAATCTCGACGAGCGGCAGATGCGGCGACTGGCCGAGGCCGGCGTCACGCACGTCCAGCCGGGGATCGAAAGCCTGTCGGACGCGGTGCTGCGCATCATGCGCAAGGGCGTCGGGACGCTCCACAATCTGCGCTTCCTGCGCAATTGCCGCGAACTGGGGCTGGCGGTCACCTGGTCGATCCTCCACGGCTTTCCCGACGAGCCCGCCGAAGCCTATCGCGACATGGCGGCGCTGGTCCCGGCGCTGACGCATCTGCCCCCGCCGACCGGCCTTTCGGCGGTCCGGCTCGACCGGTTCAGCCCCAATTTCGAGCAGGCGGCGGCGATGGGCTTCACGGGCGTGGTGCCCGCGCCGGCCTATGCCGCGCTGCACGCGCTGCCCGAGGAAGAGTTGCGCGCGCTTGCCTATTTCTTCGAAGGCGAGGCGCGGGGGGCGGCGCCCGAGGCGGCGATCGCGCCGCTGCGCACCGCGGTTGCCGCGTGGCGTGACGGCTGGGCAGGCGGGGCGCCCGCGCAACTGGGCTTTGCCCGGCTCGGGTCGGATGCGGGGATGCTGGTGCGCGATACGCGGGCGATCGCCGGCGAGGTGCCCTATCACTATCTCGATCCCGCTGCGGCCGCGCTGATCGACGCACTGCGCGAGCCGCGCGCGATCGACGCGGCGATCGACCGTGCGCTGGCGGCGCGGGGTGGCGGCGCCGAGGGGCGAACCGCGTTGCTTCGCGCGTTCGATCAGCTGCTCGCGACGCGGCTGGTCGTCGTGATCGACGGCGTCGCGCTCGCACTGCCGATCGATACCGCTGCGGCGCGCCCGGGAACGCGGCAAAGCCCGCTCGGCGCGCTTGCGGCGCCGATGCCCGCAACCGAAGCGAGGGTGCCATGACGGTCGAGGTCCGCCCCATCGGCGAGAAGTGCAACATCAAGTGCGTCTATTGCTATCAGGAGGGCGTGCGCGCGGCGGGCAATGTCCGTTCCGATTATCGCGTCGGGGCGATGATCGAGCGGCTGGAAGCCGTGGGCGAGCCCTTCACGCTGTTCGGCGGCGAGATCATGCTCGTCGACCGCGAAGATCTCGACGCGCTGCTCGCCTATGGACGCGAGCGGCATGGGGGCAGCGGATTGCAGACGAACGGCACGCTGGTCGGTCCGGACGATCTCGACCGTTTTGCCGATTATCAGGTGCGGCTGGGCATCTCGATCGACGGGCCGGGACCGCTCAACGACGCGCGCTGGGTCGGCAGCCTTGCCGCGACGCGACGCGCCACCGCGCGGACCGAGGGGCTGATCGCGACGCTGATCGAGCGCGGGCGGCCGCCGACGCTGATCGTCACGCTGCACCGCGGCAACGCCAGCGCGGCGCGGTTGCCGTTGCTGTGCGGATGGCTCGGCTTTCTGGACCGCGCGGGGATCCGGCGGGTCCGGCTGCATCTGCTCGAGATCGACGATCCGGCGGCGGGCGAGGCACTCGCGCTGTCGCACGAGGAGGGCCTGGCGGTGCTGCGCCGCCTGCGGTCGCTCGAACGCGGGTTCAGCGCGCTGCGTTTCGACCTGTTCGACGAGATCAAGGCGATGCTTCGCGGCGACGATGCGGCGACGTCGTGCGTGTTCCACCCTTGCGATCCCTATGCGACGCGCGCGGTGACGGGTGTGGAAGGCGACGGGCGACTGACCAATTGCGGACGCACGAACAAGGACGGTCAGGGCTATCTGAAGGCCGAAGGGCAGCGCTATCTGCGCCAGATCGCGTTGCATCAGACGCCCTATGCCGAAGGCGGGTGTCGCGGGTGCCGGTTCTTCCTGATGTGCAAGGGCAATTGCCCCGGCATGGCCGAACAGGGCGACTGGCGGCTGCGAACGCGCGATTGCGCGGTTTGGCTGGGGCTGATGACCGATGCCGAGGCCGAGCTTGTCGCCGAGGGTGAACGGCCGCTGAGCCTTGCTTCCGACCGTGCGGCGATCGAGGCGCTGGCGATCGCGGCGTGGCGCGAGGGGCTGGCCCCGACGATTGCCGCGTTGCGCGCGACGGTGAGCGCGGGTGCGGTGACGGTCGCGGTGGACGAAGCGGCCGCCGATGCCGCAGCGGTGGCGGCATGAGCGCCCGGCTGCTGTGGCCGCGAAGCACGGGGGAGGGCAGCGCGCTGCTGCCCTGGCGGATCGGCTGGGCGAGCCCGCAGGCGCGCGACCTGTGGGCACCGCGGCTCGCGCGGTTGCGCGACGTGGCGCTTTCGGCCGAGCTGGCGCTGGTGGCGCGCGGCACGGTCGGGCACACGATCGTGCGCGCCGAGGCAGAGGCGGTGCCGGCGCTGATCGCGCGTGCGACGGCGCTGGGGCTGGCGGCGATGCCCGTCGCGGCGGTGATGCGGCCAGGCGCCGATGGCGAGCGGCGGCTGGAATGCGACCTGCGCATCGGCCAGCGTCCCGATGTCGACCTGCCCGACTGTTGCGCTGCCGCCCGCGCCGCACGGCGAGGGCCGCTCGACGGGCTGGGGACGGCGGGGCGTGTCGACAGCGCGCATTGGCTTCTGGGGCTGCTCGGCATCGGGCCGTTGCGCCATGCGCCCTGCCACGCCGGATGCCGGGCGACCGCCGAGCGGATCGCGGGCTTCCGCGCGGCCATGGCGGCGGTGGACGAAGCGGCCGTGCGCTGGATCGACGCGATGGGCCGCTGGCCGGTGCAATGGTCGGTGGCGGCGGGGATCGGCGAACTGACCACCCCGGTGTTTCGCTATGCCGTGCTGCTGGAAGGTGCCGCCGCGCAGCGGATCGAGGCGGGCCATCGCATCGCTGCCCCGGCGCGCGAACCCGCCGAGACGCGCCATGCCGCGGTGCGCGTCGCCGCGGCGATCGCCGATGACGATCCCGGGCCGGCGCTGTTCGGCGAATGGACCGGGGGCCATGCCGACGGCTATTCCCTACGCGCCCAATGCGCCGCCATCCTGTGGCAATCGGAGGCGTTTCTGGCGCGTTCGCGGGGAAAAGCGCTCCATTATCCGTGCGGTGACGCCGTTCTGCTGCAAATGCTGGCAGACCGGAATCCGCGTTGGGAATTGACCGGGATCGATCCGGCGGCCGGTGCGGTCGCGGCGGCGCGGCAGCGATTGAAGGGGCGCAAGGCGACGCTGATGGTCGGGCGGTTGCCGCCGGACGAACCGGACGCGGATGCTGCCAAGGATCCGGCGCTTGCGCGCGTCGCCTTTGTCGGGCTGGGCGCGCTGGCTGCGGCACCGGCAGCCGAACGCGCGGCCTGGGCGGCGGCGCTCGGGGCCGATGGCGCGACGGTGATCGGCTATACCGACGACCGTGCGCGGGCACGTCATGGCGATCTGGCGAGCCTGGCGGATGCGGCGGGACTGGCGATCGCCGAACGACTGTCGGGCCACAGCGTCGCGCGGATGACGGCGCGGGTGCCCGCATGAGCGGCATCGCGACGGGAACCGCCCCGGCGGTCGAAGCGGCAGGCGCGACGCCGCAGGCGATCGACTGGGCGCGGATGGCCGAGCCGCAGGACGACGGCTATGACATCACCGTCACCGCCGCGCTGATGGATGCCGAGCCGATGCCGTGGCATGCCGCCGACGCGCGGTGCGACCGGATCCCGCTCGGCGCGCATCCGCGCATCGCCGAGGGGCGTGTGGCCGTCGGGTTCGACGGCCCGCCGCTGATGCCGTTGCCGCGGTTCGAACCCGTGCCGGGCGTGCCGGCGACGCTGACCGAGGCGGTGGCGCGGATCGGCTGCTGGCCGGCGATGGCGGCGCAATGGCCGCGGATCGTCCACCGCGTCGAGCCCTATGACGACATGACGCGCCCCGCGCTCGGTTCGTGCAGCCACAACCAGGCGGCACGGTTCGGCGTGATCGGGCTGACGACGGGATGCCCGCTGGGCGTCGCCCAGGCGATCGTCCACGAAGCGTCGCATCACAAGCTGCGCGCGCTGGGCGTCGACAACGAGGCCGCGGTGCGGATCGTCCGCAACGACCCCGAGGCGCGCTTCTTCAGCCCGGTCGTCGGGACGCTGCGCCCGATGACCGCGGTGCTCCACGCGCATTACGCATTCCTGCACGTGCTGACGCTCGACCTGAAGATGTTCGCTGCGTTCGGCGAGCGGCGCGGGGAGCTGGCGACGCTGATCGCGCGCAACGCCCCCCGGCTGGCCGCAACCGCGCGGACGATCGCCGACGCGATGGCGACCGATGCCGCGGGCGAGGCGTTCATGGGCGCGATGCTGGCATGGACGCGGCGCGTTCTGGCCGAGGCCGATGCGCTGCTCGCCGTGCCGCCGGGGCACCGCATCGGCTGACCCGCGCGGATCAGTCGGCGAGCGGGACGCCGTACAGGTCGTGTTCGTCGGCATCCTCGATCACGACGCGCACGATGTCGCCGGGGGCGAGGTGGCCGGCGTCGCGCAGGAAGACCTCGCCGTCGATCTCCGGCGCGTCGGCCTTGCTGCGGCCGGTGGCGCCGCCTTCGGCATCGACCGCGTCGAGGATCACGTCGAGCGTGCGGCCGATCTTCGCCTGGAGCTTGGCCGCGCTGATCGCCGCGGTCTTTTCCATGATCCGGGCGTAGCGCTCTTCCTTGACCGCCTCCGGCACCGCGCCGGGGAGATCGTTGGCCGCCGCGCCCTCGACGGGTTCGAAGCGGAACGCGCCGACCCGGTCGAGCTGCGCCTCGTCGAGCCAGTCGAGCAGATACTGGAAATCCGCCTCGGTCTCGCCCGGGAAGCCGACGACGAAGGTCGAGCGGATCGCGAGATCGGGGCAGATCGCGCGCCAGTCGCGCAGCCGTTCGAGCACCTTGGCCTCGTTCGCCGGGCGGCGCATAGCGCGGAGCACCGACGGACTGGCGTGCTGAAACGGAATGTCGAGATAGGGGAGCACCAGCCCCTCCGCCATCAGCGGGATGACCTGGTCGACATGCGGATAGGGATAGACATAGTGGAGCCGGACCCAGGCGCCGAGTTGGCCGAGTTCACGCGCCAGATCGGTCATGTGCGGCACGACCTCGCGCCCCTTCCACGGGCGCGGCTCCTTGCGGATGTCGATGCCATAGGCCGAGGTATCCTGGCTGATCACCAGCAGCTCGCGCGTGCCCGCCTCGACCAGCTTTTCGGCCTCGCGCAGGATGGCGTCGGGGCGGCGGCTGACCAGATCGCCGCGCAGGCTGGGGATGATGCAGAAGCTGCAGCGATGGTTGCAGCCTTCCGAGATCTTCAGATAGCTGTAGTGGCGCGGGGTCAGCTTGAGCCCGCTGTCCGGCACGAGGTTGACGAAGGGCGAGGGCGGCATCGGCGCCGCGCTGCGCACCGCATCGACCACCTGTTCGTACTGGTGTGCGCCGGTGACGGCCAGAACCTTTGGAAAGCGGTTGCGGATCAGCTCGGCTTCCTGGCCCATGCAGCCGGTGACGATCACGCGGCCGTTTTCGGCGATCGCCTCACCGATCGCCTCGAGGCTTTCCTCCTTGGCCGAATCGAGAAAGCCGCAGGTGTTGACGAGCACGACGTCGGCGCCGGCATAATCGGGCGACATCGCATAGCCGTCGGCACGCAGCTTCGTCAGGATGCGCTCGCTGTCGACCAGGTTCTTGGGACAGCCGAGCGACACCATGCCCACCTTGGGCACTTCGGGGAGTTTGGTTGCCATGATTGGCGCGCCACATAGGCGTTTTGCAGAAAATTGCTAGGGCAGAGCCGCGCCGCGGCGGTTTTGCAGCGGTTTTGCGACGGCTTCAGCGGCCGGTGCGGAAGAGGAAAAACGCGCCCGCCGCGATGAGGACGAAGCCGATCAGCTGATTGAACGTCACCTTCTGCCCCAGATAGAGCGTCGAGAAGCCGGCGAAAACGCTGAGCGTGATCACCTCCTGCATCCCCTTGAGCTGCGCGGGCGCATAGACCTGGGCGCCGATCCGGTTGGCGGGGACGGCGAGGCAATATTCGAACAGCGCGATGCCCCAGCTGACCAGGATCGCCGCGATCAGCGGGGCGTGACGAAAGCGCAGATGGCCGTACCAGGCGAAGGTCATGAAGATGTTCGAGGCAAAGAGCAGGGCGACGGGCGCGATCCGTTCGAACATCGGGCATTACCTTCGCAGCGGCAGCGGGACGGGAAGCGCGAGGGGGTAGCCGGACGCGCAGCGGCAATAAAGCGGAATGCGCCGCGCCGCCCGGGTGCCGGCGCGATCAGCGCGCGGGCAGGCGCGAAAGCGGATCGACCGGCGCGCGGCCCTGGCGGATCTCGAAATGCAACTCGGGACGCTCGGCATGGCCCGAATTGCCCGAAAGCGCGATCATCTGACCCTTCTTCACCGACTGGCCGCGCTGAACGAGCAACTGGCTGGCATAGCCATAGACGGTGGTGGTGGCGTTGCCGTGCTTGAGGATCACGAGACCGCCAAGCGCCGGTACGTCGCTGCCGACATAGGCGACGACGCCGTCCGCCGCTGCGAGCACCGGGGTATCGAGCGGGACAGCGATGTTGATGCCGTCGTTGCGCTCGCCGCTGCGGCCGGGGCCGAACCGGGTGACGACATTGCCCTTCACCGGCCAGGCGAACAGTCCGCTGGGGCGCGTCGCCGGTGCGGCGACGGGCGTGGTCGACGGCAGCACGCGCGCCGACGAGGCGATCGGCCGCGCGGGCCGCGCGCGCGCCGCGATCGCGGGTTCGCCGCCGGTGACGATGTCGTCGATGTCGATATGAAAGCGCGCGGCGCGCTGTTCGAGCGTCTCCGGCCCGGTATCGGGGATCAGCAGCCGCTGGCCGGTGCGCAGGATATAGGGCTCGCCGAGCGAATTGGCCGCAATGATCCGCGACCAGGGAACGCCATAGGCCTGGGCGATCGCAATGCCGGTTTCGCCGTCGCGAACCAGGTGATAGCGGCCGCCGGGGATGGTGAGCCGCTGTCCTTCGCGGATGACATAGGGCGGCTGGAGCGCGTTGGCGCGCGCGATCGCATCGGCGCCCGCGCCGGTCCGCACCGCGATCGAGCCCAGCGAATCGCCGGGAGCGACGACATAGCTGGTGCTGGCGACGGTGCGTGCATCGGGCGTGACGCGCCGCGCGACCCAGGCGGGCGGCGGCGCCGGCAGCGCGCGCACGTTGCGATCGAGCGCGCGGCGTTCCCATTCGGCGTCGAGATTCTGCGACGGGGCAGGACGGCGCGATGCGGCGGGGGCAGCGGGCGCGCGCCCCGAACGCGTGTCGCCCGCCGCCTGGCTGTCGGCCGTCACCGAAGCATCGGCCGCAGGCGGTGCGGGCGGGTCGTAATCGGCCCCGCGATAGGCAGGCTGGGGAATGCAGCCCGCAAGCAGCAGCATTGTTGCCAGCATAGCCGGACTGAAACCCGTGTTTGCGCGCGACCCGTTCATTGGTTCCCACCTAATCATGATCGGGCGGGCCGGGAATCAGTCGCGTTCGTCCCGTTTTGATACGTGTGTGCCGTAGGGGCAAGACACCCGCAGGCGGCCGGACCTAACGATAGGCCTGTTCGACGCGCGCCAGCGACTCGCGATGAGTCAGATCGAGGTGGAGCGGGGTGACGGTGACATAGCCCTGATCGATCGCTTCGAGATCGGTGCCGGGTTCGGGTTCGTGCGGCTGGCGCCCCATGGCGAGCCAGTAATAGGGGAAGCCGCGCGGATCGGTGCGCTTGTCGAGCGCGACCCGGCCATAGTCGCGCAGCCCCTGCGACACTGCGCGGATGCCCTGCACCGCGTCGGGCGCGACGGGCGGGAAGTTGATGTTGACGAGCGTGCGCGGCGCCCATTCCATCGCCAGCAACGGCGTGATCGCGCGCGCGCCCCACGCCTCGGCCGTATCGAACGGAACGGTGTCGCCCATCCCCGACTGGGCATAACGCTGGCTGAGCGCGATCGAGCGGATACCCGCCAGCGCGCCCTCCATCGCCGCCGAAACGGTGCCCGAATAGCTGACGTCCTCGCCCAGATTGCCGCCGCGATTGACGCCGGAGAGGATCAGGTCGGGCGGGCTGCCCTTCATGGCCTCGGCCAGGGCGAACATCACGCAGTCGGTGGGCGTGCCGCGCACCGCGAAGCGCCCGTCGCCGTGGCGGCGGACGCGGAACGGCTCGGTCAGCGTCAGCGAACGGCTCTTGCCCGACTGTTCCTCGGCGGGCGCGACGACGGTGATGTCGTCCGACAGCGTGCGGGCGATCCGTTCGAGCACGGCAAGGCCGCGGGCATGATAACCGTCGTCATTGGTGAGCAGGATCCGCATCGCTTTCCTTTTCCGCCGTTCGAACTTGCCCGGGGCCGGTGCCGGAAGCGGCGCAGCGCCGCCCCGGCCGGCATGGCTCAGCGTTGCGGCTCGATCCGTTCGAGCCCGCCCAGATAGGGCTGGAGCACCGGCGGCACCGCCACGGCGCCGTCCGCCTGCTGATAGTTTTCGAGAACGGCGACCAGCGTGCGGCCGACGGCGAGTCCCGAGCCGTTGAGCGTGTGGACGAAGCGCGTGCCCTTTTCGCCCTCGGGGCGATAGCGGGCGTTCATCCGGCGCGCCTGGAAATCGGTGCAGGTCGAGCAGCTCGAAATCTCGCGATAGCGCGCCTGGCCGGGCAGCCACACCTCAAGGTCATAGGTTCGCGCGGCCGAGAAGCCCATGTCGCCCGTGCACAGCTTCATCCGGCGGAAGGCAAGGCCCAGCCGGGTGAGGATGTCCTCGGCGCAGGCGGTCATCCGCTCATGTTCGGCCTCGGACTGGTCGGGGGTGGTGATCGACACCATCTCGACCTTCTCGAACTGATGCTGGCGGATATAGCCGCGCGTGTCGCGGCCCGCCGCGCCCGCTTCGGAACGGAAGCAGGGGCTGAGCGCGGTGAGGCGGATCGGCAGCGCCTCCTCGGCCAGGATCTGCTCGCGCACGGCGTTGGTCAGGCTGACCTCCGCCGTCGGGATCAGCCAGCGGCCGTCGGTGGTGCGGAAAAGATCCTCGGCGAACTTGGGAAGCTGACCGGTGCCGAACACCGCCTCGTCGCGCACGAGCAGCGGCACCACCGCCTCTTCATAACCGTGCGTGCCGGTGAGCGTGTCGAGCATGAACTGCCCGAGTGCGCGATGGAGCCGCGCCGCGGCGCCGCGGACGAAGGTGAAGCGGGCCCCCGAGAGCAGCGCGCCGGTTTCGAAATCGAGCCCGATCGCCGGGCCGATCGCGTCATGCTCGCGCACCTCGAATGCAAAGGCGGGCGGCGTGCCGCGGCTGTGGACCAGCGCATTGTCATTCTCGTCCGCACCCTCGGGCACATCGGCGAGCGGCAGGTTGGGCAGCGCGGCGAGCCGCGATTCGAGGGCCTCCCCGACGCTGCGTTCCTCGGCCTCTAGCGCGGGAAGGCGTTCCTTGAGCGTCGCCACCTCGGCCATCAGCGCCGCCGCGGCCGCATCGTCCTTGCGTGCCTTTGCCGCTCCGATCGCCTTCGACGCCTCGTTGCGGCGCGCCTGCCCCGCCTGAAGCTCGGTGACGATGGCGCGCCGGCGCTCGTCGAGGGCGAGCAGGTCGGCAGCGAGCGGGGCGAGCCCGCGACGGGCAAGGCCCTGGTCGAAGGCGGCGGGATTTTCGCGGATCAGACGGATGTCGTGCATGATCGGGGCTATGGCGAGCGCGCGCGCGCGGCGCAACCCCGCGCGGGCAAGGCGCGTTCACCGGGCATCCACGGACCCCCGAACCGAAGGAGTGAAGCCATGGACCTGCCGCACGATGCCGTCGTCCTCGTCGCCGACGGACGCAAATTGTTGTTCCTTCGCAACGAAGGCGATGCGCGCTTTCCCAACCTGGTCGTCGAGCAGAAGCGTGTCGATCAGAACCCCAAGGATTCGGACCAGAAGACCGACGCTGCGGGGCGCAGCATGTCGGCATGGGGCGGCGGCGGCGCGTCGGGGCCGGGCGTGCGGTCGGGCTACAATACGGGAATACGGGGCAGCCGACGGGCGGCGAGGGCGGCCAGTTCGCCCCGGCGCGCGGCACGATGGGCGAAACCGATTTCCACCAGCAGGAGGAGGATCGGTTTGCCGCCGAGGCGGCGGCGCTGCTCAATGCGCGGGCGCAGGCGGGTGAGTTCGAGACGCTGATCGTCGTCGCGCCGCCCAGGGCGCTGGGCGCGATGCGTCCGCATTACGACCAGGCGCTGCGCGAGCGGCTTGCCGGTGAGGTCGCCAAGGACCTGACCGGTCATACCGTGCCGCAGATCGAGGCCGCGCTGACCGCGGCCTGACCGCCGCGGTCAGGCCTTGCGCGCAAAACGGCGGCGCAGCGCGAGCGCGCCGGCGGCGGCGCCGAACAGCAGCACCATCGGCGGCGCGGGAACCGGCGTGGGCGGCGTGCCCGAGGAACCGCTGCTCGTACCCGAGCTGGTGCTCGTGCTGCCGCTGCTCGAGGTATGCCAGCCGCTCGACGTGCTCCAGCCGCTCGAGGTCGATGAGGATGTCGACGACGAGGTCGAGCTCGACGAGGTGATGCCGCTCGACGTCGACGAGGACGTCGAGGTGGAAACGCCGCTGGACGTCGACGAAGAGGTCGACGAGCTGATCCCGCTCGACGTCGAGCTCGACGAGCCGCCGGTCGAGGTCGACGTCGAAGATCCGCCGGTGGAGGTGGACGAGCCGCCGGTCGAGGTCGAGGTCGACGATCCGCCGGTCGACGTCGATGATCCCCCCGTCGAGGTGGACGAGCCCCCGGTGGACGAGGTGCTGCTGACATTGCCGCTCGAGGTCGAGGACCCACCCGTCGAGGTCGAAGATCCGCCGGTCGACGAGGTGCTGCTTACCGTCCCGCTCGACGTCGACGACGTGCTGCTGACGCCGCCGGTCGACGAGGAGGTCGAGCCGCCGCTGGTGCTCGAACTGCTCGAAATCTCGATATTGATCCCGCTGCTCGCGCCCGAGCTGGAAAAACCGGAGCTGCCGAAAAATCCGCCCGCGAAGAACCCGCCGACAAATCCGCCGCCGCCGCCCGATCCGCCGATCACCGTCGTGCCGCCCGAACCGCCGCCGGTGGCCACCAGCGGCATTGCCGGGGCAGGGGGAACGGGAACGCCCTGCGGCGTCACGACGACGACTTCGGGGGGAACCGGCGTGGTCGTCGTGGTCGTGGTGGTCGTCCGCCGCACGAGCTTGGTCGCCGCCGGGCGCGCATATTTGCGGACCACGCGCTTCTTCGCGACGACATAGTGCTTCACCACTTCCGGCTTCTGCACCCGCTCGGCCACATAGACGCCGCCGCCGCCAATCAGCGCGCCCCCGCAGGCGCAGGCGCAGAGTTTTGCCAAGGCCATCCGAACCGACATACTGCCCCACTTGATCATCGTCTGCGCCGTCCGCGCAACGCTCCTGCACCTTGCGGCGCCGGGATGCGTCCATGCCGAAAAGGGCAGAACAAAGGCTTAATCGCAAGTTCGATAGAGGGGATTAACCCCGTTTGCGCGGCCTTTTTCACGCGTTCGCGATGCGAAACATGGTTAACGTCCCGTTTGGGAACGCCTGGCGCCGATGCGCCGTTCGGGGCGGCGGGCTGCCGTTACGGCAACAGGTTCGTTTCGCGGCCAAGTCCGGGCGTGCAACGGATGCGCCGGATGTTCGTTTGGCCCCTTGCTTTTGATCGTGAGAGTTCAGCTGCGGCTAATTTCCTCTCGTTTAAGGGGAATTACGCGCAGCAAAGATGCAGTAACGCGCTTGTTTAAGTGCCCGACGCTCAGTATAGCGCCACCGGGCAGAAGCAGGTCATCTGGCGGCTCCGGGCCATCGGGTGACCGGTGTGGAGTGTGGGGATGGCGACTGTTTTGGATCAGATCGACGAACCGGGTAAAGTGACTCCGCCTCCGGCGAACGACGGTGCCGGAGGATATCGTCCGAGCGACGACGAACCGTTCATGAACCCGCGGCAACTCGACTATTTCCGGGCGAAGCTGCTGGCATGGAAGGATGCGATCTACCGCGAGGCGGCGGGAACGCTCAATCAGCTCCAGTCCGAACCGCTGCGCGAAGCGGACCTGACCGATCGCGCATCGAGCGAGACCGACTGGTCGATCGAGCTGCGCACGCGTGACCGTCAGCGCAAGCTGATCGCCAAGATCGACGCGGCGCTGCGCCGGATCGACGAAGGCGAATATGGCTATTGCGAGGTGACGGGCGAACCGATCTCGCTCGGGCGGCTCGAGGCGCGGCCGATCGCGACTATGACGGTCGAGGCGCAGGAGCGTCACGAACGGAACGAGAAGATTTCGCGCGACGAATAAGCGGCTTGGCGTGTTTCCCGGGCACGGATCGCGTGCCCGGGTTAACGCTTTGGTTAGGGTGTCGGGCTATCGTCCGTCGGACTAGGTTTCACGCGTCCAGGCAGCCCGATGGATCAGCTTTCCTCCGACCAGACCAGCGCCCTTTCGGCCGAGGATTTTCGCGGCAAGCGCAGCTCCGTGCGCGACAGCCTGTTGCTGACCGCGCAGTTCCGGGTCGATGGCGAACCGTCGGGAGAGACGGTGCGCGTGCGCAACCTTTCCGCCGGCGGCCTGATGGCCGAACATCCCGCGCCGCTGATGATCCGGACCCCGGTCGAGGTCGAAGTGCGCGGTATCGGCTGGGTGAAGGGGCGAATCGCCTGGTGCGCGGAAGGCCGCGTCGGGGTCGCGTTCGACAGCCCGATCGACCCCAAGGCAGCGCGCAAGCCGGTCGGCAAGGGCACGACCACCCCCGTCTACGTCAAGCCGCCGATTCTCACGCGCCGGTAACGGTGCGGCGGGGCAGATACGCCGACAATTCCGGTTGCGACCGCCGCGCATGGCGAAGGGCGGGCCGCCGCCGCCGGGTTCCCGAAGAGCTGATTCGCCCAATGTTCAGTGGGCAGCGGTCGCGATGAAGCGCGCTTGACGCGACTGCACGCTCGCAGCGTCCAGTCTGCACGAACAGGCCGACCGCGACGCGATGCGCGTGCGGGGTGTTCCCGGGGCGAGCGTCCGGTTTCGTCGGCACGCGTCGGCGGCAACCGCGGACATCGGAATGGACCGTCGGGCAGAAGCGGCCCGGGCACACGCCGCAGCGCGCGCCCGAACCCTCAGATCAGTACCATTCTGGTGCCGATTACCGCCTTAACGGGCGAGCTCTTCCTTGACCCGCAGCTTTTCCTTCTTCAGCTGGGCGATCAGGATTTGATCCGGCATCGGCCGTTGCGATTCGTTGGCGATTCGCGCGTCGAGCGAGGCGTGTTTTGCCGTAAGTGCCACAAAATGCCCGTTCTGCATGTTTGCGTCCTCCTGTGCTGAGTGGCCGGACATCGAACTAGACCACGAATTGTCGTGCTTGTCGCCATCCGCAATTTGACGGATCGATGACGCGTCGAAAAGTCGCGACGATCGGTTGCCGCGTGCACGTCTCTCGTGCAGGTTGCGCGGGCACGATCGGGGGAAGCGGAATGGACGAAGGCGAGATCCGCGGGCGGCTCGAAGCGTTGCGGGCCGAGCACCGCGACCTCGACGATGCGCTCGCCGCGCTGATCGTGCAAGGGCGCCCGGACCAGTTGCAGCTTGCCCGGCTGAAGAAGCGCAAGCTGAAGTTACGCGACGAAATCAGCGCACTCGAAGACCAGTTGATCCCCGACATCATCGCCTGAACGCTGCGGGTGCCGCAATCGGCTCCCGACTTGGTACAATTCGTGGCCGATGTTAATCATTTTGTCGCAGCGACGGCTGTGCGAACACCGTCGCGCGATGCAATCCGTCCCACCCCCCGCCCGTATCCATCGACGGCTGGTCGACTCGCTCTATGTCGAGGCGATGCTGCTGGCCGACGACGCGCGCGCCTATTTCGACGGGGAGGGGCGCGAGCAGCGCGATGCGCTCGACGCGGTGATGCGCGTTTCGTTTTCGTGCGAGGCGTTGAAGGTGACGACGCGGTTGATGCACGTCATCGCCTGGCTGCTCACGCAGCGCGCGGTCGACACGGGCGAGCTTGCCGCGCACGAGGCGGCGACGCCTGCGCGTCGGCTGGGGAGTGCGCCGCTGCCCGAGATGGCCGTACTCGCGGCGATGCCGGCCCGCGCGGTCGCGCTGGTCGAGGCGAGCCGTGCGCTCTACGAACGCGTCGAGCGTCTGGACGCGGTCTTTGACGAACCGGCGCCGGCGTCGAGCCCCGCACATCGCATGATCGACCGGCTGCGCGGGGCGCTTTAGCGCCGGCCTGTTTCGGGCGCGTTGGCGTTCAGGCGGTGGCGCCGCCGCACAGCGCCTGGCGGGCGGCAAGATACTCGCTGCGCAGCCGGTCGATCCGCTGGGCGGCGGGCTCGACGGCGTGAACCGCGCCGATGCCCTGGCCGGCGCCCCAGATGTCCTTCCACGCCTTTGCCCCGCCGAAGTTCATCGCGCTGGGATCGCTTTCGGGGAGATGATCGGGGTCCAGACCGGCCGCGACGATCGAACTGCGCAGATAGTTGCCGTGGACCCCGGTAAAGAGGTTCGAATAGACGATGTCGCTGGCGCCGCCGTCGACGATCGCCTGCTTATAGGCCTCGATCGCATTGGCCTCTTCGGTCGCGATGAAGGGGGAGCCGATATAGGCAAGGTCGGCGCCCATCGCCTGCGCCGCGAGGATCGAGCGGCCGTTGGCGATCGCGCCGGAAAGCGCGACCGGGCCGTCGAACCATTCGCGGACTTCCTGCACCAGCGCAAACGGGCTCAGCCGTCCGGCATGGCCGCCGGCGCCCGTGGCGACGAGGATCAGCCCGTCGGCACCCTTTTCGACCGCCTTGTGCGCGAAGCGGTTGTCGATGACGTCGTGGAGCGTGATGCCGCCCCAGCTGTGCACCGCATCGTTGACCTCGGGCCGCGCGCCGAGCGAGGTGATGACGATCGGCACCTTCCACTTGGCGCAGGTTTCGACATCCTGTTCGAGGCGGACGTTCGACTTGTGGACGATCTGGTTGACGGCGAACGGCGCGGCGGGCGTGTCGGGATGGTCGCGGTCCCAGGCCGCCAGTTCCTCGGTGATGCGGTGGAGCCACTCGTCGAGCAACCCTTGCGGCCGCGCGTTGAGCGCGGGAAAGGCGCCGACGATTCCCGCCTTGCACTGCGCGATCACCAGATCGGGCACCGAGATGATGAACAGCGGCGACCCGATCACGGGAAGCCGGAGGCGATCGAACAGCGGAGGCAGGCTCATGCGCCAAATCTTACCGCAGGCGACGGGGCTGTAAATCCCGGCGAGGCGGACGTTACGGCAGCGGCGCAAGCCAGGGCACCGGCCCGGGCCTGCGTCCGCCGCGCGCTATCCGACTCGGGTCAGGCCGTCGGCATAATCGCGCTGTTTCGCGGCATAGAGTGCGGCCGATGCCTGCAACATCGCGATCGTCGCGGCATCGAGCGGGCGCACGGCGCGGGCCGGCGCGCCGACGATCAGATGACCGTCGGGAAACTGCTTGCCCTCGGTCACCAGTGCGCCGGCACCGACGAGGCAGTTGGCGCCGATCACGGCGCGATTGAGCACCGTCGCCCCCATGCCGATCAGCGTTCCGTCGCCGATCGTGCAACCGTGAAGGATTGCGTGGTGCCCCACCGTCACCGCATCGCCGATCGTCAGCGGCGCGTCGGGATCCGAATGGAGCACCGATCCGTCCTGGATGTTGCTTCGCGCGCCGACCAGGATCGGCGTGTTGTCGGCGCGAATGACGGCCCCGAACCAGACGCTGGCGCCGGCGGCGAGGCGGACGTCGCCGATCAGGTCGGCACTCGGCGCGACCCAGGCATCGTCGGCGATCTGGGGGGCGTGGCCCCCGAACTGATAGAGCGGCATGGCGTCAGAATAGCGGCGTTGCCAGTTCGGGGGGAAGCGCCAAGTGCGCCCCCATCGCGAGCGCGAGCGCGACGCCGCCGAGCAGCACCGCAAGCGTTGACGACAGCGAGAACAACCCCCAGCCGACCAGCGTCACGATCTCCGGACTCGGCCGCGCCGCGCGCGCGTTGCGGCGGATCGACTGGGTCACGAAAACCGAAAGCATCATGTAGACGAGGAAGAAGAAATTCATCGCGTTCCACCCGTTGTGGCGATGCTGTTGGGTAGCCGCGGCGGGGCCGGGCCGCAATGTGGGGGAAGTGCGGATCGCCCCGGCCGTGCGGAAGCTGGCCGCAGGGCCGGGGCGCCCGGGGTCACGCCGGTGCTGCGCTCCGGCGCGCGACCAGCCGATCGGCGAGCAGCGCCACGACCATCGTCGCACCCGTGAGCGGGAAGACGGCGCCGCCGACGAGCAGGATCAGCGCGACGGTTCGCGCCGATCGTGCATCGGCGCGGGGCGGCGCGGCGATCCCGCCCTGTACCGGGCGCCGTTTCCACCACATCACTGGTGCGCTGAGGCACAGCAGCAGCAGCGCGATACAGCCGGCGAGCATCGTCAGTCGGTTGGCCTCGCCATATTGCTGTCCCTGATGCACCGCGACGCCCCATTCGATTGCGCGCGCGGCGGGTCCGAACTGGGCATAGCGTGCATCCTGGAGGACATGCCCGTCGCTTGCGTCGAGATAGAGGACGCGGGCGTCCTGCGCGCGGACGATCGTCGCCGAGACGAGATAGGGGGCGCCCGGCGCAGCCGGCAGCGTCATCGTCCAGCCCTTTTCGAGCCCTTGGGCGCTTGCGATCGCCGCGGCACGGCCCGGCGTGATCGTGGGCGCGGCATGGGCGGGCTCGGCGGGGCCGGGCGTGCCGTCGTGCGCCTGATGCGCGCCATGCTCCGGCGCGGCCGCCTGCTGCATCGACCATGGCAAACCCTGCCGCCCTGCGTCGCGCGTCGCGGCGGCGGCCGCTTCCCACGGCGTCGGCCCCGGCGCGCGCGGGCGGCCGAGGCCGTGCGTCGCGACCCAGCCCTGCACCGACTTGCCCCACACGCCGCTCCACGGCATGCCGGTGACTGCCAGGAACAGTATGATCACGCCTCCCAGCAGCCCCAGCGACGCGTGGAGGTCGCGCCAGAACAGGCGTCGGCGCGGGCTCCCCCGCAACGCCAGTGCCGGCGCGCCGCGCCGCGGCCACCACAGCCATATTCCGGTCAGCACGAGCAGGATCGCCCAGCCGGCCGCAATCTCGACGAGCGCGTTGCCGATCGGGCCGGTGAGGATCAGGCTGTGGAGGTCGCGGAGGGTTTGGGTGATGCCGTTGGGGCGGGTGAGGCCGCGGACGGTGGCGTGAGACGGATCGACAAAGGCCGTGCGGCGCGTGCCGTCGGGAAAGACGAGCGTCATGCGCCAGGCGGTGTTGGATTCGGCCGGGCGCGTGACCTGGACGACGCGCGCGCCCGTCGCGGCGGCCACGCGCGCGACCATCGGGTCGAGCGCAAGCGCCGGCGCGGCGCCGTCGACGCGGAGCCAGTCGCGATAGACCAGCCGCTCGATCTCGGGCTTGTAGAGATAGAGCGCACCCGTCACCGCCATCCAGGCGAGCAGCGGCAGCACCGCCAGCCCGGCATAGAAATGCCAGCGCCAGACAGCGCGATAGAGCCCTTGAGACCGCCCGGTGTCGTTCGAAATCAATGCCATGCGACGCACTCCTCAGAATCGTGCGCGCACGCCGGCATAGGCCGCGCGGCGTTCGACGGGATAGTAGATCGCGGAAGTCGGCGTCGCGCGGATCGCCGCGCTGATGTCGCCGATCGCGGCATGATCGAGCAGGTTGCGCAGGTCGACGAACAGCGTCAGCCCCGCGCGCAGATCGGCGGTCGCGCCGATCCCGAGCAGCGCATAGGCGGGAACGCGGCTGGTATTGGCATAATCGGCCCAAGCGCCGCGCGGCAGCCATTCGACATTGGGGGTCAGCCGGATCGGCCCCGCAGAGAGCTGAATCTCGGCGCGATAAACATGCTCAGGAATGACCGGCAAGCGATTGTTCCCAAATTGTTTGTCTCCGAGAAAAGTGAAGTCGGAATACTGATAGACCTGACGCAGCAGCGCCCAGCGGGTGAGCGGAAGGTCGAGTCCGGCCTCGATTCCCTGATGGCGCGTCCGGTCGGCGTTGAAGGTTGCCGCAGGGATGCCCGGCGCCTGGTCGAATTGCAGCATTTCGCCCTGAAGATCGGCGCGGAACACGCTGATTTCAAAAGAGGATGACCCGATCCGGCCGCGCGCGCCCAGCTCCGCCGTCCACGCCCGCTGAAGGTCGACCGGAACGAAGCCCGGCGCCACCGCGCCGCCCGCCCCGGCAAAGGGCGTCTGAGACAATTCGGCAAGACCGGGCAGCTCAATCGACCGGCTGTAGTTGCCGTAAAGCGTGAAATCGCCGCCGTTCGGTTGCCACAGCACGCCGATTTTGGGCGAAAACGCGTCGAAATCCGCCGTTCCGCTGCGCGCGATGGCGAGGCGGTTCGTCACGCGCCGTTCGCCATGCGTGAACACCCCGCCGAGCACGAGCTGTGCCCCCGCGACCGGCCCGAGCCGCAATTCGGCATAGGCGTCGATCGTGTTTGCGGTCTGCGTCGCATCGGCGGTGAGCGCGCCGCGCCGCCCGGCGCGGTTGACATATTGCCGCGCCGCGACGTTGCCGAAGCGCGCGGTGACGCCGCCCGCCAGCCGCAGCGGCAGCGGCCCGCCGCCGACGAGCGGGGCATCGGCGCGCAGGAACGCACCATAATCGACCGATTTCTGGTCGATCACCTGATAGATCGGGTGGAAGAGCTGCTTGGCGTTGAGGAACAGCCCGGCCTCGACCGTCGCATCGCCGAGCGCGAGCGTGGTGCGGTTCTGAAGCCGCAGCGAATCGATGTTGCGTTGCTGGTCGCCCGCCACCGTCGCACCCGGCGCGGCCGGATCGGCAAGCGCCGCCGCGCGCGTCACCGCGCCGGGCAGCCGCTGTTCGATATGGTTGATCGCAGCGTAGAAGCGCGTCGCCAGCCCGTCGCCCAGGTCGAACCCGGCATTGCCGTTGAAGCGCAGCGCGCGCCGCGCCGCATGGGCACGATCGCCGTCGGAGCGATCGCCCGCAAGCGACACCCAGGCATCGCCGCGCCCGCGGACGAAGCCCGCGGCAAGCTGGCCGCGCAGCGTATCGAAACTGCCGCCGTCGAGCCGCAGCGCCAGCCCGGGCGCGCTGTGTCCCGTCGGCGTGATCGCGTTGATCGCGCCGCCGAGCGTCGAGCCGCCCAGCCGGAGCGCATTGGCGCCGCGATAAACCTCGATCTGGCCGAACACCGCCGGGTCGAGTTCCTGGAAGTCGCCGTTGTTGTCGGCAAGGTTGATCGGGATGCCGTCCTGAAACAGCATCAGCCCGCGCATGTGATAGCCGCGGCTGATCCCCGATCCGCGGATCGAGATGCGGACCTCCTGCCCGAAACGCGGCTGGGTATAGACGCCGGGGGTGAAGGCGAGCGTGTCGCGCAGCGACACCGCGAGCCGGTCCTGGAATGCCGCCGCATCGACCAGATCGGCGCCGCCCGGCGTCGCCGCGACGCGCGCCGCCGCATCCTGGGCCAGCCGCCGCCCGATCACGACGATCGTGCTGCGTTCCCCGCGCCCCTGCGCCGCGGCGGCGGCGGGATCGTCGGGCGCGGGGGCGGGCGAGGGAGAGGGGGGCGTGAGGGCGCCGGCCGACTGGGCCAGCGCGGCGGGCGACACGGTGAGCGCGAGCGTGGCGAGCGGCGCCCGCGCGAGGAAGGTGCAAAGGGTCATCGATTTCCAACAGCCTGAACGGCACGCGCCCGAGCCCGAAATCGCCGGACCGGCACGCACGCCTTGCATCAACGGACATCGGACGCGCCGCACGCGCGGCGGCCGATGGCGAAACGGTGAGCGTTCAGGCGCGGAGCGGTGGTCCGGTGGGCGGCGGCGGCGGCGCGGCAAGCCCGTGGCCGATCGTCGCGACGCGCGCGGCAGGCGCCCAGCCGGGCACCGCCGGAACGGGCAGCGCGAGCGCGACGGGCAGCAGCGCCGGCAGCAACGCGGGCGTGGCGATCCCGGCAAAGGCGCAGGGGTGATCGGCCTCGCGCGGGGCCGACGGGCTGCCGTGATGCACCTCGCCCCGGCCGTCGACCCAGGCGGTCGCCGGGCCGTTGCCGGTACACAGCGTGAGCGCAAAGCCCTGGCCGGTCGCGGGCATCCAGCCCGCCGGAACCAGCACGCGCAACGCCAGCGCCAATACGACGAGCAGGATCGCCGCACCGCGCAGGATCGGGCTCGATCGGGCCGTCGCGCTGGTCATGCGCCACGGCGTAGCAACGCCGCCGGCGCGAGTCGACGGGGGCAGGGGTGAAAAAGGTCCGGCGCGGACGGATCGTGCCGCGGCAGTCGCCAGGCCGAGGCCGGCGTCAGGCGGCGACGTGTTCGCCGGGCGACATCACGAACACCGCGCCGCCGCGCGCATAGGCGGTGCGGTTGCGACCACCATGCTTGGCGGCATAGAGCGCCTGGTCGGCGGCGTGATAGAGTTCGGCAAAGCCCGCATCGTCGTCGCCCGCGGCCTCGGTGATGCCGATGCTGACGGTGACGAAGAAGCCGCCATGGTCGATCGCGGCGAGCGTCGCGCGCAGATGCTCGGCAAAGCGCAGCAGCGCCGGGCGCGTCATGCCGCGGATCGCCACCGCGAACTCCTCGCCCCCCAGCCGCCCGCTATGGCCGAACGGTTCGGCGGCGAGCTTGAGCTCGCGCGCGAGCGTGCGCAGCACCGCGTCGCCGCGATCATGGCCGCGACGGTCGTTGACCGCCTTGAAATGATCGATGTCGAGCAGGATCAGCCCGAAGCTGTCGTCGCGCTCGCTCGCCTCGCGCGCCATCGCGTCGGCGCGCGGGACGAAGCCGCGCCGGTTGAACAGTTCGGTGAGCGGGTCGCGTTCGGCGAGCAGCTTGAGCTCGGCCTCGGCGGCGAGCGCGGCGTCGCGTTCGATCCGCAGCCGCGCGAGCCGCAGCGAGGTGACCGCTGACAGCCAGATCGTCTGGACCGCGCCCGCGAGCAGGATCGCGATCTGCGCGCCGCCGCCGAACAGGCTGGTCCCGAAGCTGACGAACTGCTGCGCCGCGAGCATCCCCATCGGCACCGCCCAGGCGAGCACGAAGTCGCGCGCGTCGCGATTGCCGCGCGCCCAGGCGATGCCGAGCGCGACGACGACGCCCGCGAGCAGCGCGAGGATGCAATAGCCGATCACCGGCAGCAGCGCGGGGAGCGACGCCTCCGGCCCGAAGCCGAGCGGGACCGAGAGCACGAACACGACCAGGCCGAGCGCGATCAGCAGCGTGCGCGCCCAGCGCGGCACGTCGCCCGGCCGCAGGCAGGCGATCGCGCAGCCGGTGGCGAACACCACCGCGAGCCCCGACAGCGTGCTGCAGAGCTGGGACGACAGCGTCCCCGCCACCGCGGGCGCGACGAGCAGCGCCAGTTGCGACCAGAGCGAGCCCCAGACGAGCAGCGATGCCGCCCACAGCGCGTGGAACAGGAAGAAGGCGCGCCGCGTGTTGATGGCGAGCCCGAGATTGTAGAGCATCGACACCGCGAGCAGCACGAGCACGCCGCCGACGAGCGCGCCGCCGAGCGAGGCGTCGCGCCCCGCCGCCTCGGGCGTGAGCGCGCGGACGCGGAGCAGCGAATAGAGCGCCAGATTGTCGACGTGCAGCCGCACGCCCGCGAGCGGCACGTCGCGGCGCGGCGCGTCGAACGCCACCTGCGCGCCGATGCGCCAGCGATCGCCATAGGCGCCATGGGCGACCGACTGGGTCCGCACCACCCCGTCGGCATAGACGAAATCGACCGTCAGCCGGTCGAACCGCGTCTGGTGGAGCAGCAGCGTCGAGGCGCCGGGGGGAATCGCGCGCGCGTCGATCCACACCCATAGCCGCCGGTGCGCGGGCTCGGCGGACTTGCCGCCGCAGCGATAGGCCGCGGCCGGCGGCGGCGCGGCGCCGATCGGCGTGAGCGCGTGGCAGAAGGCGCCCGACAGATCGCGCGCCGCCGCCGGCGCCGAAGCGACCAGCGACGCGATCAGAGCGATCGCCAGAAGGAGAAGCCGTTTAACCATGTGCGACGCCAGACGATGGACTTAACGAACCGAGGTTAGCGATTGTTAAACCTGGACGCGATCAGTCGATATGCCGTTTTTCGAGTTTTCGCGCCAGCGTGCGGCGATGCATGCCCAGCCGGCGTGCGGCTTCGGAGATGTTGAAGCCGCTTTCGGCCAGCGTCTGGTGGATGCGTTCCCATTCGAGCGTCTTGATCGAGGTGGGGCGCGTGGGCAGGCCGATGTCGGGATCGCCCTCGGTCCGCGCGAACGCGGCCTCGATCTCGTCGGTGTTGGCGGGTTTGGTGAGATAGTTGGTCGCGCCGAGCTTCACCGCCTCGACCGCGGTGGCGATGCTGGCAAAGCCGGTGAGCACGACGATGCGCATGTCGGCGGCGCGCTCGCGCAGCGTGCGGATGCAGCCGAGCCCCGAGGCGCCGTCGAGCCGCAGGTCGACCACGGCATGATCGGGCGTGAAATGTTCGAGCAGCGCATCGAGCGCGGCGGGGCTGGGCGCGACCTCGACCGCATAGCCGCGGCGTTCGAACGAGCGGCGCAGCGTGCGCGCGAACGCCTCGTCATCCTCGACGATCACCAGCCGGCGGGATGCGTCAGCCATGGCGTTCCTCCAGCGCGAGCGCGGCGAGCGGGATGGTGAGCGTGACCACCGCGCCGCCGCCGTCGCGATTGGCCGCGGCAAAGGTGCCGCCGAGCTTGCGCACGACATTGACCGCAAGGAACAGCCCCAGCCCGCCGCCGCGCTTGCCCTTGCTCGTCTGATAGGGCTTGCCGATCGCGGCGAGCATCGCGGCGGGAAAGCCCGTGCCGTTGTCGCGCAGCGTGAGGATCAGCGCGTCGGCATCGCGCTCGGCGATGAGCAGCAGCGAGGTCGCGGCGGCTTCGAGCGCGTTGTCGAGCAGGTTGGCGATCACCTGTGCCAGCGTGCGGTCGGCGACGATGCGGACGTCGTCGCCCAGCCGGTCGTCGAGGCGCAGGATGCCGGGATGGACCGCATCCCACCCGTCGGCGGCGGCGTGGACGAAGGCGCGCAGCGTGGTGCGCGCGGGCGCCTCGCCCTGCGCCTCGCCCGAGGCATAGAGGATGCCCTTGAGGATCGCCTTGCACCGCGCGACTTCGGCCTCCATCTCGCCGATCTCCTCGCGCAGCCCGGGATCGGCGGCGATCGCGGGAACGTGTTTCCAGTCGGCGAGCGCGACCGCGATCGAGGCGAGCGGCGTGCCCAGTTCGTGCGCCGCGCCCGAGGCGAGCAGCCCCATGCGGACGATGTGATCCTCCTCGGCGGCGCGCTGGCGCAGCTCGGCCAGATGCGCGTCGCGCTTGCGCAGATTGGCCTGGATGCGCGTGAGGAACTGGACGAGCAGCCCCGCCGCGAGGCAGAAGTTGAGCCAGGTCGCGAACAGGTGCGGCCCCGACAGCGTCGTCGCGAGCGACGGCGGCAGCGCGAGCGGGCGGTTCCAGAAGATCAGCGCGAGGAAGGCGGCGGCGGTGAGCGCGACGAGCGCCCAGCTCGACGCGGCATCGAGCAGCACCGCGCCGAGCACGACCTGGAGCAGGTAGAGCGAGACGAACGGGTTCGCCGCGCCGCCGCTGAGGTAGAGCTGTACCGTCAGCGCGGCGACGTCGATCAGCAGCGAGAGGAAGAGCAGCGCGTTGGTGACGTCGCGCTCGCGCATCAGCCACGGCGTCGCGAGGTTGAGCGCGGCGAGCACGCCGACGACGCCCAGCATCGGCGCGACCGGCAGCGGCACTTCGAGCCCGAAATGGACGAAGAGCACCGCGAGCAGCTGGCCGACCACCGCGAGCCAGCGGAGCTGGACGATGAGGCGCATGTTGCGCCCGCCCGCCGCGGCGATCGCGGTGACCCACAGCCCCGTCCAGCCGCGATAGCGCGGCGCCCCCGTCCAGCCGCGATGGCGCGGCGCGGTGCGCGGCCGGCCGGCGGCGTCGGGGGCTGAATCGGGGGGAAGGGCAGCCATGCGCCCCGCCTTAGGCCGGGTCGCGGCGGCGGGCCAGATGTACCAGCGCCCCGGTCAACAGCGCCGCCATCCCGAACCAGGTGAGCGCGTAAACGAGGTGGTTGTTGGAAAAGGCGACGACGGTGAGCCCGCCGCGCGGCCAGCCGGGGCCGGAACGGCGGTCGGCATCGACGAAATAGGGGGCGACCGCCCCGAGTCGCTGCGCCGCGGCGATCGCGGCGACGTCGCGCGAATACCAGCGCGCATGTGCGGGATCGTTGCTGCGCAGGAACGCGCCGCCGGGCTCGGTGACGCGGAGCAGCCCGCCGATCCGCTGCGGCCCCGCCGGCGGTGCGGGCATCGCCATGTCGGCGGGGATGAAGCCGCGGTTGACGAGCACGGTGAAGCCGCGATCGGTGTCGAAGGGGGTGAGCACCCACCAGCCCGCGCCGAGATCGGTCACCGCCTGGACGCGGACGCTGCCCTGCGGGCGATAGCGGCCTTCGAGCGAAAGCCGGCGATAGGCGTCGGTGCGGTCGATCGCCGGCCATGCGGCCGGGCCGGGGGCGGGGACGGGCGCGGCGGCGAGCCGCGCCTGAACCTGCGCGATGAGCGCCAGCTTCCAGCTGCGCCGCTGGAGTTGCCAGACGCCCAGCGCGACCAGCCCGGCGACGACCGCCAGGCCGATGGCGACGAGCGCGGCACGATGGCCGCGCCCGCGCATCACATGCCGCTCATGTTTTCCATGCCGTGCATCGCGTCCGTGCCGTGCATCGGCGCGGCGGCGTTGCCCGCGGCGCCCGCATCGGCCGGGGCGGCCTGGACCGGGGCCATGGTGTCCATGCCCGGCATCATGTTGGCGTTCATGTTGTACATCACCCACAGCGAACCCGCGATGGTGATGACGACCAGCACGAAGGTGAAGATCGCCGCGAGCAGCGTCCAGCCATTCTCCGACTTGCTGTTCATGTGGAGGAAGAACACCATGTGGACGAGGATCTGGACCACCGCGAAGGCGATCACGATCACCGAGGTGCTGCCCGCCGGCAGCGCCTTGCTCATCACCAGCCAGAACGGGATGGCGGTGAGCACGACCGACAGGAAGAAGCCGATCAGATAGTCGCGCAGCGAGCCATGGCCATGCGCGTCGCCATGGCCATGGTCGTGCCCATGGCCGTGGTGCGCATCATGCGCGGTGTTTTCGACGCTCATCGCAGAACCCCAAGCAGATAGACAAAGGTGAAGACGCCGATCCAGATGACGTCGAGGAAGTGCCAGAACAGGCTGAGGCACATCAGCCGGCGCTTGTTCGCCTGGACGAGCCCGTGCCGCGCGACCTGCGCCATCAGCGTCACCAGCCAGATGATGCCGAAGGTGACGTGCAGCCCGTGCGTGCCGACCAGCGTGAAGAACGACGACAGGAAGGCCGAACGCTGCGGCCCGGCGCCTTCATGGATCAGGTTGGCGAACTCGTAGAGCTCGATCGAGAGGAAGGCGAGACCGAACAGCCCGGTGATCGCCAGCCAGCCCTGCGTCGCGCCGACGCGGTTCTTTTCCATGGCGAGCATGGCGAAGCCGTAGGTGATCGACGAGAACAGCAGCATCGCGGTGTTGAGCGCGACGAGCGGCAGTTCGAACACCTCACCGGGGGTCGGCCCCCCGGCGAAGCTGGCGCCATAGACGCCGTAGCAGGCGAACAGGATCGCAAAGATGAGACAGTCGCTCATCAGATAGATCCAGAAGCCGAGCATCGTGCTGCCGCCTTCGGGCAGGTGCGGCTCGTGGTCGAGGTGATACGCCCGGGCGGCGCGCGGGGCGGCGTGCGTCGTGGTGGTGCTCATGGCTCAGGCTCCCACGCTGGCGAGCTGGCGGGTGCGGGCCTCTTCGGTCGCGACCACCGTCTCGGCGGGGATGTAGAAATCCCGCTTGTAGTTGAAGGTATGGGCGATCGCGACGCCGACCAGCGCCACGAACGACAGCCCGGCCAGCCACCACATGTACCAGATCATCGCAAAGCCGAAGACGGTGGCGATGCCGGCAAGGATGATGCCCGCGCCGGTGTTGGACGGCATGTGGATCGCCTCGAACCCGTCGACCGGACGGCGATAGTTGTTCGCCTTCATGTCGGCCCAGGTGTCGAGATCGTGCACGACGGGCGTCTTGGCGAAGTTGTACGCCGGCGGCGGCGACGAGGTCGCCCATTCGAGCGTGCGGCCGTTCCACGGATCGCCCGTGGTGTCGCGCAGCTCGTCACGACGCAGATAGGTGCGCACGAACTGCATCAGCATCGCGCCGATGCCCGCCGCGATCAGCGCGGCGCCGATGGCGGCGATGACGAACCAGATCTGCAGGCTGGGATCGTCGAAGTGGCGCAGGCGGCGCGTGACGCCCATCAGGCCGAGCACATAGAGCGGCGCGAACGCGACCCAGAAGCCGACCACCCAGCACCAGAACGACACCTTGCCCCAGAACGGATCGAGCTTGATGCCCGTCGCCTTGGGGAACCAGTAGTTCAGCGCCGCGAAGCCGCCGAACACCACGCCGCCGATGATGACGTTGTGGAAGTGCGCGATCAGGAACAGCGAGTTGTGGAGGACGAAGTCCGCCGGGGGCACCGCGAGCAGCACGCCCGTCATGCCGCCGATCACGAAGGTGAGCATGAACGCCACGGTCCACATCATCGGCAGTTCGAAGCGGATGCGGCCCTTGTACATCGTGAAGAGCCAGTTGAACATCTTCGCACCCGTCGGGATCGAGATGATCATCGTCGTGATGCCGAAGAACGAGTTCACGCTGGCGCCCGAACCCATGGTGAAGAAGTGGTGCAGCCACACCAGGTACGACAGGATCGTGATGACGACCGTGGCGTAGACCATCGAGGCATAGCCGAACAGGCGCTTGCCGCAGAAGGTCGAGGTGATTTCGGAGAACACGCCGAAGATCGGCAGGATCAGGATGTAGACTTCCGGGTGACCCCAGATCCAGATCAGGTTCACGTACATCATGGGGTTGCCGCCCATGGTGTTGGTGAAGAAGTTCATGCCGAGATAGCGGTCGAGGCTGAGCAGCACGAGCACCGCGGTCAGGATCGGGAAGGCGGCGACGATGAGCACGTTGGTGCACAGCGACGTCCAGGTGAACACCGGCATCTTCATCATCGTCATGCCCGGCGCGCGCATCTTCACGATCGTCGCGATCAGGTTGACGCCCGAGAGCAGCGTGCCGACGCCCGCGATCTGCAGCGCCCAGATATAATAGTCGACGCCGACATCGGGCGAATAGTCGAGCCCCGACAGCGGCGCCATCGCCAGCCAGCCGGTGCGCGCGAATTCGCCGATGAACAGCGACGCCATCACCAGCATCGCGCCCGAGGTGGTCATCCAGAAGCTGAAATTGTTCAGGAACGGGAAGGCCACGTCGCGCGCGCCGATCTGGAGCGGGACGATATAGTTCATCAGGCCCGTGACGAGCGGCATCGCCACGAAGAAGATCATGATGACGCCGTGCGCGGTGAACACCTGGTCATAATGGTGCGCGGGCAGGAAGCCCTCGTTCGCGCCGAAGGACATCGCCTGTTGCGCGCGCATCATCACCGCGTCGGCAAAGCCGCGCAGGAACATGACGAGCGCGAGGATCATGTACATCGCGCCGATGCGCTTGTGGTCGACGCTGGTGAACCACTCTTTCCAGAGATAGCCCCACAGGCGGTACTTGGTGATGATCGCCAGCATGGCGATGCCACCGACCGCCACGCCGGCGAAGGTGCCGATCAGGATCGGTTCGTGGATCGGAATGCTCTCGAGCGAGAGCCGTCCGAAGATGGTCTTGAGCAAAGTCTCGTTCATCGGTGCTGGCCTTATGAGCGGACGACGGGCGCGTGGCCCGGCCGGGCCGGAATGTCGTTTCGGGTCATGTTGCGGTTCGCATCGCTGCCGGGTTCCGAACGGCCCGCGGGTTCACCGTGCGGCGCCGACAGGTGCGGCGACGGCTGGTGTTCCGACGGATGCTGCATCAGCGCGCCTTCGGGCTCGCCCGGCACCGGCTGCGCGGTGTCGTTGACCGGCGGGTGGCCATGGCCATGGCCTTCGCCGCGGCGCTGCATGTCGCGGTGCATCGTGTCGGCCATGCAGGGCGTGTTCGGGCGGACGCACATGTTGAGCACGCGCGCGAACAGCCCGGCGTCGACGCTGGCATAGCGCATCACGGGAACGCGCTCGCTCGGCACCTCGAGCTTCAGATATTCGGCCGAGTCGAGCTTGGCGCCGCCGGCGGCCGCGCGCGTTTCGGCGACCCAGCGGTCGAAGCCCGCCGCGTCGAGCCCCTTCACGGGGAAATTCATGTAGGAGAAGCCGGCGCCGCTATAGTTGGCCGACTTGCCCTCGAACTGGCCGGGCTTGTTGAGCACGGCGTTGAGCTGGGTCTGCATCCCCGGCATCGTGTAGATCATGCCGGCGAGCGTCGGGACGTAGAAGGTGTTCATCACGCTGCTCGACGTCAGCTTGAAGCGCACCGGGCGATCGACGGGGAGCGCGAGCTCGTTGACCGTCGCCACGCCCTGTTCGGGGTAGATGAACAGCCATTTCCAGTCGAGCGACACGACCTCGATCTCGAGCGGGCGCGTGCCCGGCGCGACGGGCTTGCCCGGCGCGATCCGGTCGAGCGGCCGGAACGGATCGAGCAGGTGCGTCGAGACCCAGGTGATGGCGCCCAGCGCGATGATGATCGCGAGCGGGGCGGACCAGATCACCAGCTCGAGCTTGGTCGAATGGTCCCAGTCGGGCTGATATTCGGCGTCCCTGTTCGACTGGCGATAGCGCCATGCGAACAGCACCGTCAGGCACATCACCGGAATGATGATGAGCAGCATCAGCACGGTAGCGATGAGGATCAGGTTGGCCTGTTGACGCGCGATATCGCCGTCGGGGTTCATCACCACGGAATTGCAGCTGCTGAGCAGTGCGACCGCGGGAAGGGCCAGGAGCGGCAGCCGCAAGCGGCTGAGTCGGGGTGCACGTACCGGTATCATGGGCGCGCCGTTAGCGCTGCGCTGCAGCAGAGGCCATAGGGCATTTTGTCCCACCGCCTTAATCCGGATCAAAGACGCGTCGGATTCCGCTCGCGGGAATCCGCGATTCGTGCGACGATCCCCCTGCTCACGCGTTGGGCCAACGAAAGCGCCGTCCAAAGGGCGGCAAAAGGAGAGACGCATGAATGCAGTGGCTGCTTCGTCCGCTCCGCTCGAACGCGACGCACGCGCGATCCATGCGCGTCGCGACGACCATGTGAGCCCCAGCGACATCGCGGTGGGCGTCATCATCGGACGGACCTCGGAATTCTTCGACTTCTTTGTCTATGCGATCGCATCGGTGCTGGTGTTTCCGACGCTGGTCTTCCCCTATGTCGACCGGCTGACGGGCACGCTCTATTCGTTCGCGATCTTTGCGCTGGCGTTCGTCGCGCGGCCGTTCGGCTCGCTGCTGTTCATGGCGATCGACCGGCGGCACGGGCGCGGCACCAAGCTGACGATCGCGCTGTTCCTGCTGGGCAGCGCGACGGTCGCGGTCGCGTTCCTGCCGGGTTACGAACAGGTGGGGATGGCGTCGGTGGCGCTGCTCGCGCTGCTGCGCATCGGCCAGGGCGTCGCGCTGGGCGGCGCGTGGGATGGGCTCGCCTCGCTGCTCGCGCTCAACGTGCGCGAGAACCAGCGCGGCTGGTACGCGATGGTGCCGCAGCTCGGCGCGCCGCTGGGGCTGATCGTGGCGAGCGCGCTGTTCGCCTTTTTCTATGCCACGCTCTCCAACGCCGAGTTCCTCGCCTGGGGCTGGCGCTATCCGTTCTTCGTGGCGTTCGCGCTCAACGTCGTCGCGCTGTTCGCGCGGCTGCGCATGGTGGTGACGCCCGATTATACGCGCCTGTTCGAGAACCGCGAACTGCAGCCGACGCCGGTGCTCGAGACGGTGCGCCAGGAGGGGCGCAACATCATCATCGGCGCATTCGCCCCGCTGGCGAGCTTTGCGCTGTTCCACATGGTGACGGTGTTCCCGCTGTCGTGGATCCACCTGCGCACCAATGCCGGGATCGTGCAGTTCCTGACGATCGAGATCGTCAGCGCGATGTTCGGCATCGGCGCGATCGTCGTCTCGGGGCTGCTCGCCGACCGGATCGGGCGGCGTTCGCTGCTCGCCTATACCGCGGCGGGGATCGCGGTGTTCAGCGGCTTTGCCCCGCAGCTGCTCGACGGCGGCGACACGGGCGAGGCGCTGTTCATGATCCTGGGCTTCACGCTGCTGGGGCTGTCGTTCGGCCAGTCGTCGGGGGCGGTGAGCGCCAATTTCGAGAAGCACGCGCGCTATACCGGGTCGGCGCTGACGTCGGACCTTGCGTGGCTGTTCGGCGCGGGGTTCGCGCCGCTGGCCGCGCTGCTGCTCGCGACGCAGTTCGGGCTGATCGCGGCGGGCGGATACCTGCTGTCGGGTGCGATCGCGACGCTGGTGGCGCTGGGGATCAACAAGGAACTGGCGCGCAAGCTCGACTGAGCCTGCGCGGCGGGAAGGGCGGGGCGGCCGCGGCGTCGACCCCGCCGCTGACGCTTGCGAGGCGCGACCATGCCGGCACCCATCGTCCATTTCGACATCGCCGGCCCCGCCGATGCGGGGCTGTCCGCCTTTTACGCGGCGGTGTTCGGCTGGACGGCGGGGCCGGGGGGCGTGGTCTCGGCGCCGGTGAGCGGGACGCGGCTTTCGGGAACGCTGCGCACCGATCCGGCCGACAAGATCCTCTATCTCGGCGTGCCCGACGTGACCGCGGCGCTCGACGCGGTCGCCGCGCACGGCGGCACGATCGTCGCGCCGCGTTTCGAGGTGAAGAACGTCGTCGTGCTGGGGCTGTTCACCGACCCCGCGGGCAACAGCATGGGGCTCGTCGAACTGACGCCCGAGGGCACGCCCCGCATCCCCTGACGCGGGCGGTCCGCGGCTTGCGCATTTTTGTTGGATACCGGCAATCTGTGCCGATAGCATCACGCGATGCGATACCTGATGGCGATCCTGGCGATGGGCTTCGTTCCCGCCGCGCATGCCGAAACCGATCTCGAACAGGGGCTGCGGGGGGCGCTGACCGGCTGCGAGACATGGATCCTCGATCCGGCGAGCTGGAACGACGGCACCGCGCCGTTCGTGGCGAAGGCCGGCCTCGGCGCGAAAATGGTGCTGGTCGATCGGGTCGAGGAAGTGAACCTTCCGCCGCCCGCGCTGCGGATCGCCAACCATTATTGGCGGATCAATTCGACTCAGACCTCGGGCTATGTGCTGGTGGTGTCGGACCGGCTTCCCATGTGCCACATCACCGGGGGCGGCGCCGCCGACCTGCAACCCGCGGTCGAAGCGGTGCTTTCGTCCGCCGCCTTCCTGGCGCGATGGGAGAAGCGCGAGAGCGTCACCGCGAAGGGCATGGTCTCGACCGTCTACCGAAACCGCAAGGATCCTGCGCTGTCCGTCCGGATCAGCCGGGCCGACAAGCCCGGCCAGCGCACCGATCGCGTCCAGTTGATCGCCACCGCCGCCTATCGCCTCGAACCGAAGCCTTGACGTCGCCGGGCGGGGCGCCCGCGGCGTTGCGGCCCGCCGGCTAGCCGCGCGGCGCGAGCTGGCCGAGCGGCAGGGCCGAGGCGTCCTTGAGCGTTTCCATCGAGATGTGCGCCGACACCTCGCTCATCTCGATCGCGGCGATGAGCTGCTTGTACACCGCGTCATAGCGTTCGACCGACGGCAGCACGACCTTGAGCAGATAGTCGACCGTGCCCGTCATCCGGTGCGCCTCGACGATCTCCGGGATCGCCTCGATCGCGGCGCGGAAGCGCGTCGTCCATTCCTCGCAATGCTGCTTGGCGCGGATCGAGACGAACAGCGTCGTCGGCAGGCCGATGCGCCGCCGGTCGACCTGGACGACGTTGCGGCGGATATAGCCCGCCTCGCGCAGGTGCGCGATCCGCCGCGAACAGGCCGAGGGCGAAAGATGGACGTGCGCGCTGATCGCCGCGAGCGGCGTGTCGGCATCCTGTTGCAGCAGGTCGAGAATCGCGATGTCGCGCGGGTCGAGCATGACGGGGCCTCCTGCGGGCGATGTGCGGGCGATCGCGGGCGCGTGCAAGCCATTTGCGCAAGAACCGGTCGTCGAGCGCGCGAATTGCGTCGCCTCCGGCGATCGAGCGCAAGGTTGCAACCCGGCGTCGCCCCCGCAGTGCTATAACGCTGGCATCAGGACCAACAGCGACGAGAGACGGGCAATGCGGGTGGAAGCGTTCGAGAGCGGGCCGCGGACGGGCGAGACGGCGTGCGCCGACCGGGCGTGGCTGTCGCAGGCGATCGCGCGGCTCCACGCCGAACAGCGGCGTTCGGCCGACACGCATCTGATCGCGGTGCCGCTCGCCAACGCGCCGGGCGTGTCGCTGTACCTCAAGGACGAATCGGCGCACCCGACGGGAAGCCTCAAGCACCGGCTCGCGCGGTCGATGTTCCTCCATGCGCTGTGCAACGGCTGGATCCGCCCGGGGACGACCGTGGTCGAGGCGTCGTCGGGGTCGACCGCGGTGTCCGAGGCGTATTTCGCGCGGCTGCTCGGGTTGCCCTTCGTCGCCGTGGTGCCCGCCTGCACCGCGCGCGAGAAGATCGAGGCGATCGAGCAGCAGGGCGGCCGGTGCCGGACGGTCGACGACCCGCGCGACATGTATGCCGCCGCCGAACGCATCGCGGCCGAGACGGGCGGCCATTATCTCGACCAGTTCACCCATGCCGAGCGCGCGACCGACTGGCGCGGCAACAACAATATCGGCGACAGCATCTTCGGCCAGATGGCGTGCGAGGCCGATCCGATCCCCGCCTGGATCGTGTGCGGCGCGGGGACGGGGGGCACCTCGGCGACGATCGGGCGCTATATCCGCTATCGCGGCCATGCGACGCGGCTGTGCGTCGCCGACCCGGAGGCGTCGGTGTTCCACCGCCATTATGCCGACCGCAGCGTCACCGCGGTCGAAGGCGCGATGTCGTGCATCGAGGGGATCGGGCGGCCGCGCGTCGAGCCGTCGTTCATCCCCGACGTGATCGACCGGATGATCGCGGTCGCCGACCCCGACAGCATCCGCGCGGCGCGGCACCTGAGCATGGTGATGGGGCGGCGTTGCGGCCCCTCGACGGGAACCAACCTGCATGCCTGCCTGATGCTGGTCGACGAGATGGTCGCGCGCGGCGAGCGCGGGTCGATCGTGACGCTGCTGTGCGACTCGGGCGATCGCTATGCCTCGACCTGCTTCGACGACGACTGGATCGCGGCGCGCGGGCTGGGCGGCGGCGACGCGGCCGGACGGCTGGCGCATTACCTGCCCGTGCGCGCGCGCGACTGAAGCACCGGCGGATCAGGGGCGGGGCACGCGCCTCGCGAAGCCGCTCCGTGCGCGCGGTGCCCGGTGATGGTGATGTCGGGGAAAAATGCTGGAGGCCCGAGCCGGAATCGAACCGGCGTATACGGATTTGCAGTCCGCTGCGTCACCACTCCGCCATCGGGCCTCGGAGCGAGGGCGCGTCATGCGCAGGAGCGGGCCGCGTGTCAACCGCCTTCGAAAATGATTCGTCGCTCGCTTGGCGATGCCGCCCCGGCGCGATAGAAGCGCTCTCGTTACCAACAAGTGTATTGCACAACTAATACGGTTGTGTCACAAAGCTGGAGTGATGATGGCCCAGACGGTCGATCCTGCGCCCGACGAAGCGAACCGTTTCGAAGCGATGCGCCATGCCATGGTGGCAAGCCAGTTGCGCACCAATGCCGTCAACGACCCGCGCGTGGTCGAAGCGATGGCAAATGTGGCGCGCGAGGACTTTCTGCCCGCCGAACACCGTGCGATCGCCTATCGCGACACGCTGTTGCCGCTTGCCGGCGGGCGGCGCCACAATTCGCCGCTCGCGACCGGGCGGCTGCTGACCGAGGCGCATGTCCAGCCGGGCGATCGCGTGCTGCTGATCGGCGCGGCCGGCGGCTATGCCGCGGCGGTGCTCGCAAGGCTTGCGGGCACGGTGGTCGCGGTCGAGGAGGAGCAATCGCTCGTCGCGATCGCGCGCGCGGCGCTGGCAGGCAACAGCCGCGTCCAGCTCGTCGAGGCGCCGCTCGCCGCGGGTTGCCCGGCCAGCGGGCCGTATGACCTGCTCGTCATCGACGGCGCGATCGAGGAAATGCCCGAGACGCTGCTCGCGCAGCTCAAGGACGGCGCGCGCGTGGTGACGGGCGTGGTCGATCGCGGCATCACGCGGCTCGCCCATGGCCGCAAGACCGCCGGCGGCTTTGCGCTCGCCGATTTTCTCGACATCGAATGCGCCGAATTGCCTGGTTTCCAGCGCAAGCGGACATTCACCTTCTGAAGATGAGGATGGATGCGACTGAACCTTGTTCTGTGCGGTGCAAGCCTGGTTGCGCTTGCCGTGCCCGCCGCTGCGCACTCCGGCCCGGTCCAGACCGGGCCGCGCGATAAGGTTCAGTCGTCGCGTCCGGCGCGGCCGGGCGGTGCGGGTGTGAAGGCCGCGGCGCCCGTCGCCGCGCCCGAGACCGCCGCGCCCGCGCCGACGACGACGCTGCGCGACGCGCTCGTCCAGGCCTATACCGGCAACCCCGAACTGGCGGGCGCGCGGGCGAACCAGCGCGCGACCGACGAGAATGTGCCGATCGCCCGCTCGCGCGGGCTGCCCAGCACCGCCGCGACCGGAACGGCGAGCAACTCGCTCTACAATTCGGACTCGTCGCCGCTCAGCCCCAATCGCAACGGCCGGCTGGGGCTCGACGTCACGGTGCCCGTCTATAACGGCGGCGCGGTGCGCAGCGCGGTGCGCGCGGCGGAGATCCGCGTCGGCGCGGGGCAGGCGAACCTGCGCGGCACCGAATCGTCGATCTTCACCGACGCCGTCACCGCCTATGTCGACGTCATCCGCGACGAGGCGATCGTCCGGCTGAACCAGCAGAACGTCCATGTGCTCGAGGTCAACCTCCAGGCGACGCGCGACCGGTTCGAGGTCGGCGACCTGACGCGCACCGACGTCGCCCAGTCCGAGGCGCGGCTCGCGCAGGCGCAGGCGCAGTTGCGCTCGGCCGAGGCGCGGCTGATCGGCAGCCGCGAGACCTATATCCGCGTGATCGGCGCGGCGCCGGGCGTGCTCGCGCCGCCGCCGCCGTTGCCCAACCTGCCGACCGACGCGGGCACCGCCGAGCAGATCGCGCTGGCGCACAACCCCTATCTGGAGGCGGCGCAGCTTTCGCGCGACGCCAGCCGCCAGGACGTGCGCGCCGCCAAGTCGAGCCGGCTGCCCTCGGTCGCGCTGACCGGCGGCGGCAATTACTACAGCTATCTGGGCTCGCTCAGCGGTACCGCGTCGAAGCTGGGGACCAAGCCCGACGGCTTTTCCGCGACGATCGGCGCGCAGGTTTCGGTGCCGATCTTCCAAGGCGGCCGCCCCGCCGCCGAGGTCCGCCAGGCGCAGGCGCGCGAGGCGGCGGCGATCGAGAATGTGACGCTGACCGAGCGCGGCGTCGTGGCCCAGGTGCGGTCGGCGTTCGCCAGCTATGACTCGGCGCTGCGCGTCACCGAATCGTCGCGCGTCGCGGTCGAGGCCAACCGGCTGTCGCTCGAAGGCGTCCGTGCCGAGAACAGCGTCGGCACGCGCACGATCCTCGACATCCTCAATGCCGAGCAGGAACTGCTCAATTCGCAGGTCCAGTATGTGACGGCGCAGCGCGACGCCTATGTCGCCGGGTTCACGCTGCTCGCGACGATGGGGCAGGCCGAGGCGAAGGATCTCGGGCTCGACGGCGGGCCGCTCTACGATCCGCAGGCCAATTATCGCCGCGTGCGCAACCGCATCAACGACTGGCGCGACGATCCCGAGCCGCAGGCGATCGGCACGCCGACGCGCAGCACGCCGCCGCAGGGCGCGATCGTCGGGCCGTCGCCGTCGAACGACCCCGTGCTCCGCCGCGAGGTGGACACACAGGTTGACATGCGCGCCCCGAATCCCTGATTGAGACGCAGGAAACAAGCGCCGGAGACGATGTTGGCCATGGGTGGAGAGTTCAGCGCCGAGCCCTCGATGGAAGAGATCCTCTCGTCCATCAAGCGCATCATCGCCGAGGAAGGCGACGCCGCCGGGGCGCCGCGCGGCCGCAGGAGCCGGACGGCGCCGCCGCAGCCGGCGCCGCGTCCCGAGCGTGCCGAGCGCGTGCCGGCGATCGACCCGGTCGACGAGGTGCTCGAACTGAGCGACCGCATCGCCGAGGGGCGGCGCGCCGCCGCCGCCGAGCGCGACGCGGAGCGTGAGGCCGAGCCGCGCGCCGAGCGGCCGATCCCGGCGCCCGCGCCCGAACCGATCCTGTCCGAACGTGCGGTCGAGGCGACGCGCGGCCCGCTCGAGGCCTTGTCGCGCATGGTCGTCCGTCCCGAGGTTGCCGGGTCGGACACGCTCGAGGGGCTGGTGCGCGAGATGCTCAAGCCGATGCTGCGCGAATGGCTCGACGCCAACCTGCCCGAAATCGTCGAGGCGATGGTCGCGCGCGAGATTTCGCGGATTACCGGACGGAACGGCTGACGCGCGGACGCGTTGGGAAAGCTCGAAACCGAGCGGATTCTGGCGCGTTCAGTTGCGGAATATGAGCAGATCAACCTCCGGTCCCGGCCCGGACCATTCCCTTTCCGGCGCCCGGTCCGGCCAGCCGGGCAGCCCTGTCGACGGCCTGATGCCGCGCGACGCGCATCCCGACATCTTTTTCGCCGCGGTCGAGACGACGCGGATGCCGATGATCGTTACCGATCCGCATCGCGACGACAACCCGATCATCTTCTGCAACGCCGCATTCGAGCGGATGACGGGCTATACGCTCGACGAGATCGTCGGCACCAACTGCCGTTTCCTGCAAGGCCCGGAGACCGACCGCGCCACGGTGACGCGCGTGCGCGAGGCGATCGCGGCGCGGCGCGAGCTGGCGGTCGAACTGCTCAACTATCGCAAGGACGGCTCGACCTTCTGGAACGCGCTCTATGTCTCGCCGGTGTTCGACGAGGCGGGCGAGCTCCTCTATTTCTTCGGCAGCCAGCTCGACATCTCGCGCCGGCGCGAGGCCGAGGAGGCGCTGTTGCAGGCGCAGAAGATGGAGGCGGTGGGCCGGCTGACCGGCGGCGTCGCGCACGATTTCAACAACATCCTCCAGGTCATCCTCGGCTATGTCGACGTGCTCGAGACGCGCGTCGACCCCGCCGACCGGCTGGCGATGCGCGCGGTCGAGGCGATCGGCGCGGCGGCGGCGCGCGGCGCGACGCTGACGCAGCACCTGCTCGCCTTTGCCCGGCGGCAGGAACTGCGCGACCGGCTGCTCAACCTCCACACGCTCGTCGTCGGGCTCGAAACGCTGCTTCAGCGCAAGCTGGGCGACACCGTCGCGCTCGACCTGCGCTTCGATCCCGAACTGTGGAACGCGCGGCTCGACCCGGTGCAGATGGAGATGGCGCTCATCAACCTCGCGATCAACGCGCGCGAGGCGATGGGCGGCGCCGGGCGGCTGGAGATCACCGCCGCCAACCGCGTGTCGAGCGATGCCGAACCGCTCGCCGAGGGGCTGGCGCCGGGCGAATATGTCGAGCTGACCGTCACCGACCAGGGGCCGGGCATCCCCGCCGAGATGCTGCGCCGCGTGTTCGATCCGTTCTTTTCGACCAAGGATGTCGGGCAGGGCAGCGGGCTGGGCCTGTCGATGGTCTATGGCTTCATGCGCCAGTCGGGCGGCGCGGTCGTCGCGGAGAATCGCGCGGGCGGCGGCGCACGCTTCCGCCTGTTCTTCCCGCGCGCGACCGGGCGGGTCGAGGACGATGCCGCCAATCTGGCGCACAGCGCGGGCCGCGGCGAGCATGTGCTGCTGGTCGAGGACGACCCGGCGGTGGGCACGCTGTCGCAGACCACGCTCGAGGCGCTCGGCTATCGCGTCACGCGCGTCGACGGCCCGCGCGCCGCGCTCGGCCGGCTGGCCGCGGGGTGCGACGCCCAGCTGGTATTCAGCGACGTGGTGATGCCCGGCGGCATGAACGGCGTGACGCTGGCGCGCAAGATCCGCGAGCGGCATCCCGCGCTCCCCGTGCTGCTCACCAGCGGCTATTCGGACGCCGCGCTCGATCCCGGCGCCGACGGGTTCGAGGTGCTGCGCAAGCCCTATCGCCGGGCCGAGCTCGCGCTGCGGCTGCGCACGCTGCTCGACGGGCCGAACGGGACGAGCTGAGCCCGCGCGCCCCGGCCGGGCGGCGCGCAGACGACGCGCGATATTGTAACCTGCGCAACCTTCTGCTCTATCTCGCCGCCATGAAGCACCTCCTGCTCGCGGGCGTTGCGCTCGCCTTCGTCGCCGCGCCCGCCGCGGCCCGTGACCTGACCATCCAGGACGTTGCCGCGCTGTCGCGCGTCGGGTCGCCCAGCGTCTCGCCCGACGGCCACTGGCTCGTCTGGCAGCAGCGCGAGACCGACCTGGCCGCCAATCGCGGCCGGTTCGACCTGTGGCGGCTCGACCTGACCGCCAAGGGCGCCCGGCCCGAAAAGCTCGTCGCCGAGGCTGACGTCAACGAGACGGCGCCGCAATTCGCCGCCGACGGCAAGACCGTCTATTTCACCTCCGACAAGGGCGGCGAGGACCAGTTGTGGGGCGTCGCGATCACCGGCGGCGCGCCGGTCCAGCTCACGCACATCCAGGGCGGCTTCGGCGGGTACAAGGTGTCGCCCGACGGGTCGAAGCTGCTCGTCTGGGCCGATCGCAAGCCCGGTGCCCCCGGCCTCACCCCCGCCCAGGTGAAGAAGGATCCGAACGCCGGTTCGGGCCGCACCTATGACCAGCTTTTCGTTCGCCACTGGGACACATGGGCGAACGGCGAGCGCTCGCAGCTCTTCGTACTTCCCTTCGGGCCGCAGGGCACCACCGGCGAGGCGCTGGCGGTGGGCGGCACGCTGATCGGCGACACGCCGTCGAAGCCGTTCGGCGGCGGCGAGGAGATCGCCTGGTCGCCCGACAGCAAGACGATCTATTTCGCGCTGCGCGAGGCGGGGCGGATCGAACCGCTGTCGACCAATCTCGACATCTTCGCGGTTCCCGCCGACGGCTCGGCCAAGCCGGTCAACCTCACCGCCGACAATCACGGCACCGACACGCTCCCCGCCGTCTCGCCCGACGGCAAGTGGCTCGCCTGGGCGTCGATGGCGCGCGCGGGCTATGAAGCCGATCGTCAGGTGCTCAAGCTGCGCAACCTCGCCACGGGCGAGGTCCGTTCGCTGACGCAGGGCTGGGACCGTTCGGTCGCGTCGATCGCGTGGTCGCCCGATTCGCGGACGCTCTACGTCACCGCGCAGGACGTTCAGGAAGAACCGCTGTTCGCGGTCGACGCCGCGACCGGCAAGGTCAGCCGGCTGACCGACAAGGGCAGCGTCTCGGCCGTGGCGGTGAGCAAGGGCGGCGTCGTCTATGCGATGAACAGCCTGACCGCGCCCGACGATTTCTACCTGCTCAAGGGCAAGGCGACGGCGCGGCTCACCGCGGTCAACGCCGAAAAGCTCGCCGGCATCGCGATGCCCGAAATCACGCGCTACAGCTTCACCGGCGCGAACAACGACACCGTCTGGGGCTATGTCGCCCGGCCGGCGGGGCTGGCGGCGGGGGCCAAGGCGCCGATCGCGTTCATCGTCCATGGCGGGCCGCAGGGCAGCATGGGCAACAGCTGGTCGTACCGCTGGAACCCGGCGGTGTTCGCGGGCGCGGGCTATGCCGTCGTCGCGGTCGATTTCCACGGCTCGACCGGATACGGCCAGGCCTTTACCGACGCGATCCGCAACAACTGGGGCGGCTGGCCGCTCGAGGATCTGCAAAAGGGGCTCAAGGCCGCGACCGACCGGTTCGCGTTCCTCGACGCGGGCAATGCCTGCGCGCTCGGTGCCTCCTATGGCGGCTATATGATGAACTGGATCGAGGGGCGCTGGCCCGATCGGTTCAAGTGCATCGTCCAGCATGACGGCGTGTTCGACGCGCGCGCCATGGCGTACGAGACCGAGGAGCTGTGGTTCGACGAGTGGGAGCATGGCGGCAAGGCCTATTTCGAGGACCCGCAGGCGTTCGAGAAATGGAACCCCGTCAACCACGTCACCGAATGGAAGACGCCGCAGCTCGTCATCACCGGCGAAAAGGACTTCCGCATCCCCTATACGCAGGGGCTGGCGGCGTTCACCGCGCTTCAGCGGCGCAACGTGCCGTCGCGGCTGGTGGTGTTCCCCGACGAGAACCACTGGGTGCTCAAGCCGAAGAACTCGATGCAATGGTATGGCGAGGTGCTCGGCTGGATGAACAAATACACCAAGGGCGAATGACGGTGGGCGCCCCTCCCGCCGCGGGGCGGGACGGGGCGCGCACGCCCTGCCCGGGTGGCGATGCGCCATGCCGCTGCGCCGTGCGGGCGCGGGGGCTTGCCATTTAGGATTTCGCCTGCTCCACTCTGCCGTCCCGGTCGCGTCCGCCGGGCGGCGCGGGGGCGGGCACATGGCGTTTTCCCGGAACTATTGGAACCTTTGGCGCGGGCGATGCGACGGGGGGTTTGGTTTCGCCCGCGTTCGCGCTAAGCGCGGCCGATGACCACCGAGCTTCCGAAGACTTTCGACCCCGCCGAAATCGAATCCCGCTGGTATGCCCATTGGGAAGGTGAGGGGCTGTTCCGTCCCGACCGTCCGGGCGCCGATCCGTGGACGATCGTCAACCCGCCCCCCAACGTGACGGGCAGCCTGCACATCGGCCACGCGCTCGACAACACGCTGCAGGACATTCTCGTCCGCCATGCCCGGCTGAAGGGCAAGGATGCGCGCTGGGTCGTCGGCACCGACCATGCCGGCATCGCGACGCAGATGGTGGTCGAGCGCCAGCTCAACGCGCGCCAGGACAAGCGCACCAACTACACGCGCGAACAGTTCGTCGACCTCGTCTGGAAGTGGAAGGCAGAGAGCGGCGGCGCGATCACCGGCCAGCTCCGCCGGCTCGGCTGTTCGATGGACTGGGCGAACGAACGCTTCACGATGGACGAGGGTTTCAGCAAGGCGGTGCTGAAGGTGTTCGTCCAGCTTTATCGCGAGGGGCTGCTCTATCGCGACAAGCGGCTGGTCAACTGGGATCCGGGCCTCGGCACGGCGATCTCGGACCTTGAGGTCGAAACCCGCGAGGTTCGCGGCAATTTCTGGCACCTGCGCTATCCGCTGGCCGACGGCTCGGGCTTCATCCAGGTCGCGACGACGCGCCCCGAAACGATGCTCGCCGACATGGCCGTCGCCGTGCATCCCGAGGATGAACGGTACAAGGCGCTGGTCGGCAAGCAGGTCCGGCTGCCGATCACCGGCCGCCTGATCCCGATCATTGCCGACGAACATGCCGATCCCGAACTGGGTTCGGGCGCGGTGAAGATCACGCCGGGCCATGATTTCAACGACTTCGAAGTGGGTGTCCGCGCCGGGTTCAAGGCGGCGGCGATGCTCAACATGCTCGATGCCAAGGCGGCGATCTGCCAGACGCAGGACGGGCTGGTCCCGGCCGAACTGATCGGGCTCGACCGGTTCGACGCGCGCAAGGCCATCGTCGCGCGGCTGAAGGAAGAGGGCTTCCTCGTGCCGTTCGTCGACAAGGACGGCAACGAGCACGATGCCGAGCCGCGCACGATCCAGACGCCGTTCGGCGACCGTTCGGGCCAGGTGATCGAGCCGTGGCTGACCGACCAATGGTATGTCGACGCCAAGACGCTGGCGCAGCCCGCGATCGAAGCGGTCCGCTCGGGCGCGACGAAGATCGTTCCGAAGAGCTGGGAAAAGACCTATTTCAACTGGATGGAAAACATCCAGCCCTGGTGCGTCAGCCGCCAGCTCTGGTGGGGCCACCGCATCCCGGCGTGGTTCGATGCCGACGGCAATGCCTATGTCGCCGAAACCGAGGAAGAGGCACAGGCACAGGCGGGCGAGGGCGTTGCGCTCACCCGCGATCCCGACGTGCTCGACACCTGGTTCTCCTCGGCGCTGTGGCCGTTCGCGACGCTCGGCTGGCCGGAGAATACCGACCCGACGCTGGGCGGCCGCTATCCCAACGACGTGCTGATCTCGGGCTTCGACATCCTGTTCTTCTGGGACGCGCGGATGCTGATGCAGGGTTTGCACTTCATGAAAGAAGTGCCGTTCAAGACGCTGTATCTCCACGGTCTTGTCCGCGCGGCGGACGGCCAGAAGATGTCGAAGTCCAAGGGCAATACGGTCGATCCGCTGGGGCTGATCGACAAGTACGGCGCCGATGCGCTGCGCTTCTTCATGGCGGCAATGGAAAGCCAGGGCCGCGACATCAAGATGGATGAGAAGCGGATCGAGGGCTATCGCAACTTCGCGACCAAGCTGTGGAACGCCGCGCGCTTCTGTCAGTCGAACGGCATCGCGGCGAGCCGTACCATTGAGGCGCCGTCTGCGGAGCTGGCCGTAAACCGCTGGATCATCGCGGAAACCGTTGCCACGGTGCAGGCGCTCGACCTCGCGCTCGCCGATCTGCGCTTCGACGAGGCGGCGAACACGATCTATCAGTTCGTGTGGAGCCGTTTCTGCGACTGGTATCTCGAACTCATCAAGCCGGTGCTCCAGGGCGAGGGCGTCGAGGGCGCCGACGAGACGCGCGCTGTCGCGGGCTGGGCGCTCGACCAGATCCTCGTCATGCTCCACCCGTTCATGCCCTTCATCACCGAAGAGCTGTGGTCGAAGATGGGGCCGCGCGACCATGACCTGATCGTCGCGCACTGGCCGATGGCCGACGCCCGCGCGCTCGACCCTGCGGCGGCGCAGGAGATCGACTGGCTGATCCGGCTGGTGAACGAGATCCGCGCGGCGCGCACCGAACTCAACGTGCCGCCGGGCGCGCGGCTGGCGCTGCACGTCCGTGATGCCTCGGCCGAGACGCTGGCGCGGCTGGGTCGGCAGGACGCGGCGCTGGCGCGGCTGGGCCGCGTCGACCAGGCACAGGGCGAGGCGCCGGCGGGCGGCGCGCTCCAGATCGTCGTCGACGAGGCGACCTTCGTGATGCCGCTGGGCGACGTCGTCGATCTCGAGGCCGAGCGCGCGCGGCTGACCAAGGCGATCGCCGCGGCGGCCAAGGAACGCGACAGCCTCGCCGGGCGGCTCGCCAACCCCAGCTTCGTCGAGCGGGCCAAGCCCGAGGCGGTCGAAAAGGCGCGCGCCGACCATGCCGAAAAGGCGGCGGAGGCCGACCGGCTGACCGCGGCGCTCGCCCGGCTGGGCTAATCGGTCCGGGCGGGGACCATCACCTCGATCACCCCGGCGGCGATGCTCGCGACCGCCGGGGTCCGGGCGAGGACCTCGCCGTCGATCGAGATCGGCAGCGGCGGTTCGGTGCGGATGCCGATGCGGGCGCCGCGAAAGTCGACGCTGTCGTCGTGGCGCGGCAAGCCGAGCACCGCCTTGGCCCAGTTGCCGATCAGCCGGCGGCGGACATGACCCTTCACGGCCTGGACGACGATCTGGCCGCTGTCGACGCGGGCCGAGTCGACCAGTTCGGTGCCGCCGTGAAAGGCGCCGTTGGCGATGCGGACCTCGACGACGCGCAGCCGGGTCTCGGCGCCGTCCTGGTCGATGATCAGGGTGAAGGGGCGGAAGCGCGCGAACTGGATCGCCGCCCAGGCGAGATAGCCCGCGCGGCCGAACCAGCGCTTGGCGGCGTGCGGCACCGTCTGCGCGATCCGCGGCGACAGGCCGATGGCGGCGGCGTTGGCGAAATAATCGTCGCCGATCCGCCCCAGGTCGATCCGCCGCGGCCGTCCGGCGAGGATTGTCTCGACCGCCCCGTCGACCTCGAGCGGGATGCCGAGCGAGCGGGCGAAGCTGTTGGCGGTGCCGAAGGGGAGCACGCCCAGCGCGACGTCATGGCCGACCATTTCGTCGACCAGCGCGCTGATCGTGCCGTCGCCGCCGCCCAGCGCGACGATGTCGGGCTTGCGCTGGAGGATCTGCCGCAGCCGCGGCGCGAGCGCGTCGGGGCTGTCCACCGCCTGGGCATCGACCGTGACGCCCCGGTCGGCAAAGGCGGCGCAGGCACGGCGAAACCAGCGGTCGCCGTTGCGCGACCGCGTGTTGACGAGCAGGGCGATCGATCGTTGCTGCCGGGGCTTCACCCATCCTCCATGGCTTGCGTGGACCGCGGGTAACGCCCCGGCCGCGCCAGACGATCCGCATCCCGGCACGGGACAGGCGTTAACCATAGGCTGACATTCTTCCGGAAGCGCAACAAGGCTATGCGCGATGACGAAGTGATCGAAAGGGAATGGAAAATGGCACGGGCGCGGATCGGGTGGACGCTGCCGGCGGCGGCGCTGCTGGCGACGATGGGCGTGGCGACGGCGGGAATCGCCCAGTCGGTTGCCGGCGTGTCGGTCGCGGGCATCGACGCGCTGCGCCAGTGGAACCTGGTCGTGCTGGGCGACCTCCAGTCCTCGTCCGAGGTTGAGGGGCGCACCTTTGTCGGCGGCAACCTGTCGGGCGGCTCGTCGAACTATCAGATCGCCGCACCGGCGCCGTCGCCGCTGGGCATCCCCGGTCTGACCGTCGTCGGCGACGTGACGGGCGGGATCAAGAACCTCAACAACGGATCGGGCGCGCTGATCGGCGGCAACGTCGCGAGCGGGTTCAACCTCAACGGCGCGACGCAGACGGTCAAGGTCGGCGGGTCGATCGCCAACACCAACGTCAACCAGAACAGCGTCACCTCCGGGCTGGGGACGAGCGATCCGGGCTTCGTCACCGGGCTCAACCAGCAGAAGAGCCTGCTGACGAGCAGCCTGACCGACCTGTCGCAGTCGCTGAAGGGACTGTCGGCGAACAGCGCGGTCACGATTTCGGGCAATCGCGCGACGTTCAACGCCGTTCCCGACGCCAAGGGCGTGGCGGTGTTCAACCTGACCGCCGACGACCTCAACCGCGTCGGCGAGATCCAGTTCAACCTCAACGGCGCCGACACCGCGGTGGTGAACGTCAGCGGCGCGAACGTGCGGCTCGACGACAATTTTCTGGGGGGAACGCAGGGACTGGGCGAGCATGTGATCTGGAACTTCCCCGACGCCAAGACGCTCGACGCGAGCACGGCGTGGGGCGGATCGGTGCTCGCGCCCGGCGCGGCGGCGACGACGCACAACTACATCCAGGGATCGGCGGTGTTCGGCAGCCTGGTGCAGGACGGCGAGTTCCACATGGGCACCTATAACGGCCAGTACACGCCGCCGACGCTGCCGCCCGGCGGCGGCACGACGCCGACGCCGGTGCCCGAGGAAAGCGTGGGGCTGTTCGCGCTGGGCGCGGCGGCGATCGCGCTGGCCCGGCTGCGGCGGCGCAAGGCGCGCGGCTGATGCGCGTCGCGTCGGCGGCGGGTTGCGCGGGCGCGCGCACGGGTCCACAAGCCCGGCCATGAGTCACTATCCTGCGCTCCGCATGCGCCGCACGCGCGCTGCCGCTTGGAGCCGTCGGCTTCATGCCGAGACGGTTCTTACCCCCGCCGACCTGATCTGGCCGCTGTTCGTCACCGAAGGCGCCGATGAGGAACCGGTTTCGTCGTTGCCGGGCGTTTCGCGCTGGTCGCTGCGGCGGCTGGTCGATCGCGCACGCGAGGCCGCCGACCTGGGCATTCCGTGCGTGGCGCTGTTCCCCAACACGCCCCACGGACTGCGCACCGACGACGGGCGCGAAGCGTTCAACCCGGACAATCTGATGTGCCGCGCGATCCGGGCGATCAAGGATGCGGTCCCCGATCTGGGCGTGCTGACCGACGTGGCGCTCGACCCCTATACCACCCATGGCCATGACGGCATCGTCGATGCGGCGGGCTATGTGCTCAACGACGCGACGGTGGAGGTGCTGACGCGCCAGGCGATCGTGCAGGCCGAGGCCGGATCGGACATCATCGCGCCGTCGGACATGATGGACGGCCGTGTCGGCGTGATCCGCGAGGCGCTGGAGGACGGCGGCCACCCCAACGTCCAGATCATGGCCTATGCCGCCAAATATGCGAGCGTCTTCTATGGGCCGTTCCGCGACGCGGTGAACACGCGCGGGCTGCTGAAGGGCGACAAGAAGACCTATCAGATGGACCCGGCCAACGCCGAGGAAGCGCTTCGCGAAGTGGCGCTCGACCTCGCCGAAGGCGCCGACAGCGTGATGGTGAAGCCGGGCCTGCCCTATCTCGATATCATCCTGCGTGTGAAGAACGAGTTCCAGGTGCCGGTGTTCGCGTACCAGGTCTCGGGCGAATATGCGATGATCGAGGCCGCCGCGGCGGTTGGCGCGTGCGATCGCGAGGGGCTGGTGATGGAAACGCTGATGGCGTTCAAGCGCGCAGGCGCTTCGGGCGTTCTCACTTACCACGCGCCGGTTGCTGCACGGCTGCTGGCGAAGTGATCGAGACCGCGCGGCTCATCCTGCGGGTACCCGAGCCGCGCGACCTCGACGCGCTCCACGCGATGTGGAGCGATGCCGATGCGATGCGCAACCTTGGCCCCTCCAAGGGGCGCAAGGGGAGCGAGGCGACGCTGAACCGGCACCTCGGCTATCGCGCGAGCGACGGGCTGGGCTTCTGGGTCGCGGAGCGCCGCGACGACGGCACGCTGGCGGGCTTCTGCGGATTGAAGCCCGGCGCGCCGAACACGCCGATTGCAGGCGAGCTTGAGATCGGCTGGATGTTCGTTCGCGCGGTCTGGGGCCAGGGCTATGCCCGCGAGGCGGCCGAGGCGAGCCTGGCATGGGGATGGCAGCACCGGCCCGAGTCGCGGATCGTCGCGATCACCGCGATCGTCAACGAGCCCAGCCGTCGCCTGATGACCCGGCTGGGCATGACGGCCTTTGCCGAGTTCATGCACCCGGTATTCGATCCGGCGGACCGGTTGGCACCGACCGTCGCCTATGCGATCGACCGGCCGTGATCGAAACCGAACGACTGACCCTGCGCGGCTGGCGCGACGGCGACCGCGATCCGTTTCATGCGATGTGCAACGATCCGGACGTGATGGCGTATCTGGGGCCGCCGCTGAGCCGCGCCGAAAGCGATGCCGCGATCGATCGGCAACAGACCCTGCTGGCGACGACCGGCTATTGCTTCTGGGCCGTCGAGCGTGCGGCTGATCGAGCCTTTCTGGGCTTTTGCGGGTTGAAGCCGGGCGCCGCCGGGACGCCGATCGAGAATGAGATCGAGATCGGCTGGCGGCTTGCCGCGCCCCATTGGGGGCAGGGCTATGCCCGCGAGGCGGCAGCGGCGACGCTTGCATGGGCGTGGCGCACGCTCGACGTGCCGCAGGTCGTCGCGATCACCGTTCCGGCCAACCGGCGGAGCTGGGGGCTGATGGAGCGACTGGGGATGGTGCGCGTGGCCGATGGCGCGTTCGACCATCCTGCGGCGACCCCGGCGCTGCGAAGCCACATCACCTATCGCATCGCCCGCCCGTGAGCGCTGCGCCGCGGGCAGGGGACGACATGCCGGCGGCGGTGCGGCCGTGGGCAGTCGATACGTTGTTCGTGGCTACGATCCTGGCCGGATCCTTCATGCTGTTCCTGATCCAGCCGATGGTGGCGCGGATGGCGCTGCCGCGGCTGGGCGGCGCGCCGGCGGTGTGGAACTCGGCGATGCTCGTCTACCAGGCGTTGCTGCTCGGCGGCTATGGCTATGCCCACGCCGTTGCCGCGCAGCCGCTGCGGCGGCAGGCCGTCATCCATCTGGTGCTGCTCGCGCTCGCCGCGTTGTGGCTGCCGATCGGGCTTGCCCGGTTCGAGTTGCCGCCGGGCGCCGAGCCGGCATTGTGGACGCCGTGGCTACTGGTCGCGTCGATCGGGCCGCTGTTCTTCGCGATTTCGGCGCAGGCGCCGCTGCTTCAGCGCTGGTACGTCGCCGCAGCGGCGGGGCGCGATCCGTATCGCCTCTATGTCGCTTCGAACATCGGCAGCCTGGGCGGGTTGCTTGTCTATCCGCTGGTCGTCGAGCCGTTGTTGAGCCTGAAGGGGCAGAGCCTTTCGTGGAGCATCGGCTATGGGTTCGTGGCGCTGCTGGTGGTCGCTGCCGCGCTCTGTCTGCCGCGCGGGAGCGGGACAGCGGTGCCGCACGACCGGGCGCGCGTCGCAGCCGGGGCCATCCCGCGCGGGCGCTGGCTGCATTGGGTGGTGCTTGCGCTCGTGCCTTCGGGGCTGATGCTGGCGACGACCACGCACCTCACCACCGACATCGTCGCGATGCCGCTGCTCTGGGTGTTGCCGCTTGCGCTCTACCTGTTGAGCTTTTCGGTGGCGTTTCGCGAATCGCCGCTGCTCGATGAACTGATCGCCAAGCTGTTGCCCGTGCTGTTGCTGCTGTTCGGCGCAACGAGCGTGGCGGGAAACCAGCGCTTTGCGATCGCCAACGCGGTGATCGGGCTGGCGTTGCTGTTCGTCGTTGCGGTGGCGTTGCACCATCGCCTCCATGCGTTGCGGCCGCCGCCCGCCGGGCTGACGGGCTTTTACCTCGCGATGGCGTTCGGCGGCGCGTCGGGCGGCGTGCTGACCGCGCTCGTCGCGCCGATCCTGTTCGACTGGACCTATGAATATCCGCTGTTGCTGATCGCGGCAGCGGCATTGACGCCGCAGACGTACCTGTTCGCGCTGACCGCGCGGTTCTGGGCACGCGGGCGTCGCGCCAAGGCGATCGGCCTCGGCGCGGCGATCGTCGCCATCCTCGCCGCCGGGATCGCGGGCGGCGGCCGCGGCGATGGCGAGACGCTGCAGTTCGCTTTCCTGGGCGTGGCGGTGCTGGGCATCGTGGCGGCGGGGAACCGCACGCTCTTCCTTGTCGCGCTGACGGCGGCGCTGCTGCTTTATGGCGGTTGGCAGGCGATCAGCGTGTCGTTCGCGGGCAACCGGGTGCGAAGCTATTTCGGCGTCTACACAATCAACGCGCTGCCCGATCAGACGCGGCTGGCCCATGGCACGACGCTGCACGGCGTGCAGCTCCGCGGCGCCGATGCGCGCCTTCCCACCACCTATTATGCTCCGGGATCGGGCGTCGCCGCCGCGATGGCGGCGCTGCCGCGGCTTTATGGACCGCACGCGCGCGTGGGCGTGGTGGGGCTGGGGACCGGCACGCTCGCCTGTTATGCGCAGCCCGGCCAGTCGTGGCGCTTCTATGAGATCGATCCGGCGATCGTTCTGCTGGCGCGCGATTCGGGTCGCTTCACCTTCCTGCGCGACTGTGCGCCCAACGCGGCAATCGAATTGGGCGATGCGCGATTGCGCCTGTCGCAGGCACCCGACGCCAGCCTCGACCTGCTCGTGCTCGACGCCTTTTCCTCGGATTCGGTGCCGATGCACCTGATGACCACGCAGGCCTTTGCCACCTATGGCCGGGTGCTCGCGCCGGGCGGGCTGCTGCTCGTCCACGTATCCAATCGCTTCCTGCGGCTCGAGCCGGTTGTCGCAGCGGCCGCCGCCGAACAGGGATGGACCGGGCTTCGCCGGCTCTATGTGCCCGACGCGGCCGCGCAGGCGCGCGAGGCGAGCGTGTCGGACTGGATCGCGCTTTCGAGCCAAAAGGACAAGGTCGAGGCAATGGCGGGCGATGACCCGCGTTGGCGGCCGCTGTTGCGCGAGCCGGGGATCGATGCCTGGCGTGACGACTATGGGTCGGTGCTGCCCGTGCTGCGGCTCGACCAGACCAAGGACGAGCCGCAGGCGAACCGCTGACCGCCGCGCTATTCGCGGGCGGCGAGCGCGGTTTCGAGCGCGTGAATGCGCTGCGCCTGATCGGCAGTCAGCGTGCGCGCCTGTTGAATCGCTCGGTCGAGTTGCGGGTAGGGCGGCTTACCCGCTTCGCCGCGTGCGATCGCCAGCGATTCGAGCTGCTGGAGCGCGAGCAGCGACGGCGCGGCAAGCGACTGCAGCGTACTAAGCCCGGTCTGGGCATCGAGCCAGGCGTCGCTGCCCTCGCGAACCCCGCGGGCGACGGCGACCCGCGCTTCGGCGTCCTGGGCAGCGCGTGCGAACCGGCCGGCGGCGGCGGCGAGTGCCTGCTGCTGCGCTGCGATCTGCTTGTCGAGCGCAGGATCGGCGACGGGTTCCGCCGCTTGCCCCGGGGGCGAGGCGGGTTCGGCAAAGGCCGCACTTTCCGCCGGCCGCGGTAGCAGCGACGGATAGGAGCCGGGCGTTTCGGCGCACGCCGCAAGGGCGAGGGCGGACAAAAGGGCGAAGCGGCGCATGGCCATGCTCTATGCGCGTGAAAAAAGTGACGCAACGGGGTTGCATCATTCTGATTCGCCGCATATCAGCGCCGCTCCACAGCGCGCCCGTAGCTCAGCTGGATAGAGCATCAGACTACGAATCTGAGGGTCGGACGTTCGAATCGTTCCGGGCGCGCCAAATTACATCGCAGGGTTCTTGCCCTGCTCTGCGCGCCCGTAGCTCAGCTGGATAGAGCATCAGACTACGAATCTGAGGGTCGGACGTTCGAATCGTTCCGGGCGCGCCATTTCTTCCATCATCGTCGGTTGGGTTGACAGGCGGCGCCACCGTGGCGGCCTGTGGTCAGTCCTCGTGTTCGAGGCTGTCGAGGATGCGGCCGCCCGCCATGAACACCGCGATCGGGCACACCGAAAAGAGCAGCCAGCCGCCCCAGCCGGGATATTGGTGGAGATAATGGACGCCGCGCTCCACGGCACCCGTGCCGAGGCCGTAGATGACGAGGAACGCCTCGAACTTCGACTTGATCGTGAACAGGCTGCGTATCCGGTCGAACATGCCGGAAATGCAAGCAAGCCACGGGCCAACCGCGGAAATCCGGGATTTCCGCGGCGGCTCATATGGTAAATTGTAAATTAACCCGACAGGCCGAGCGCATCGAGCAGCGTCGCACGCGCATGCTCGATCTTTCCGATCAACGCCGGATCGCCGATTGCATCGGGCGCGATCCGATCGGGCCAATGCGCTTCGATCACCTCGGCGATGCGGTCGAGCCGTTGCGCATCGACCAGAAAGCGCGGGTCGATCGTCGCGGGATCGGCGACCACGCGCAGGCGGAGACAGGCGGGGCCGCCGCCATTTGCCATCGATTCGCGGACGTCGACCACTTCGACGCGTCGGATCGGGCCGTTGCCCGCGAGATGATCGGTCAGCCATGCCCAGACGCTGGGCGTCTCGCGCGCTTCGGCGGGGACGATGAGTGCCGATTCGCCCGACGGGAGCGTCACGAGTTGGGCATTGAATAGGTACGATGCGATCGCGTCCTGAAGGCTGACCGAGGCGGCGGGAACCTCGACGATCTCGACCTCGGGGAGCATGGCGCGCAGCGCGTCGTAGAAGCCATCGCGATCGGCAAAGGCCTGCTCATGGGCAAAGAGGACCGTGCCGTTGGCAACCGCCACGACGTCGTTGTGGAAGGCGCCGGCAGCGATGGCCGCGTCTGACTGGCGGACGAACAGCGTTCGTTCGGGATCGAGCCCGTGACGGCGTGCGATCGCCTGCGACGCTTCAAGATGCTGGCGGGCGGGGAAAGGGCCGCCGGCGACGCCATAGACAAAGATCTCGACGCCCGGCGCATCATGGCCGGTGGCGAGCCGCATATGGTTTGCCGCGCCCTCGTCGCCGAAAGGAGCCGGGATCGGTGGATGCACGACGAATGCCGGATCGGCAAAGGCGAGTTGAAGCTGGCGCAGCGTTTCGGCCCATTCGTGGCTGCGGTGCGGCATCGTGACGAGGTTGGCGACCGTCAGATGGCAACGGCCGTCGGCGGTGTCGGGCGCGGGCGAGACGGTGGCCGCGTTCGCCGCCCACATGCTCGACGCCGACAATGCCTGGGCCTGGAGGTGGCGCGGTGCCGCTTGATAGTTGACCCCAAGCTGCGCAAGCCAGCCGTGATCGGGGCGGGGATGCGGCAGCAGGATGCCCTGGGTGAGCCCGAGCGCGAGGTTCGCGCGCATCTTGGCGATCCCTTCGAGCGCCGCGGCGCGGGGCGACGAGGCGCGCCCTGCGTTACGTGTCGCGGCCAGATTGCCGGGACTGAGCCCGGCATAATTGTGGCTGGGCCCGACGATGCCGTCGAAGTTGATCTCGCGCAGCATCAGCGGGCCACGTGGACGATTTCGTCGCCGACACCGATTGCGAGAGCAGCGGCGCAGTTCGCGTCGATCGCCACCCCGTCGCCCTCCGCCGCAGCGACCCTGCCGAAAGCCACGCGGAAGTCGGCAAGGCGGCCGGTCGCGACGAGCGACGGCGTGCCATCGCGACTGTCCTCTGCGATCGCCACGAGGGGCGCCGCCCGGGCCTCGCGCACCGTGCGCACTTGATCGGTTCGCGCCGTCATGGTCGGTCCGCCGTCGAAGATGTCGATATAGTTTTCGAAGGCGAACCCCTCATTTTCGAGCATCCGCATCGCTGCCCGGCCATTCGGATGGGGCAGGCCGATCACCGCGCGTGCGGATTCGGAGAGCATCGCGGTGTAGATCGGATGCTTGGGCATCAGATCGGCGATGAACTGGTTGCCGTGCGTGGCGTTGAACGAGTCTGCATCCTGGAAATTCATGCCGAAGAATCGGCCCGCAACACCGTCCCAGAAGGGCGATCCGCCCGCCTCGTCGATCACGCCGCGCAGTTCGGCGAGCACCCGGTCGGCGAAACGGGCGCGGTGGCGTGCGATGAACAGATAGCGGCTGCGCGCGAGCAGCATGCCGAGCCCGCCGGCGCGCTCACCCGGATGAAGGAACAGTCCCCCGACTTCGGAACTGCCCTCGAGGTCGTTGACGAGGTTGAGGATTTCCGAGCGGAAGGTGCGGTTGAGCTCGCGACTATATTTGGTGAGCGTGCCGAGGCGATAGCTGTAGAAGGGCCAGATCTGGCCGACATGCGTGAAAATCTGACAGGTGCCGCGTACCTCGCCCGTTTCGACATTTTCGAGCACGAGCACGAACAGGTCGTCGACGAGGCCGACTTCCTCCCGCGCGAAGGCGGCATGGCTGCGCGCCAGCTTGGCACGCAGCGCGTCGCGCTCCGGCGGCAGGTTGGTGAAGCCCCCGCCGGTGAGCTTCGCCATTTCGTAGAGCGCCTGAAGATCTTCATCGCGTGCGGCACGGATGCGGAAGGTCACGCGCGACCTCCCTCGGCCAGACGCAGGATGCTGAGCGCCGACAAGGCGGCGCGCTCGGACAGCGATTCGGTGATCAGAAATTCCTCCCCTGAATGAATGGCGCCACCACGCGGGCCCATCGTGTCGACCACGGGCACGCCGCAGGCTGCGATATTGTTGCCGTCGCAAACGCCGCCCGTCGCCCGCCAGGCGAGCGAGAGCCCGAGATCGGCCCCGGCATCGCGGACCAGCGCGAACAGCGCCTCTGCGGCATCGTCGAGCGGTTTGGGCGGGCGGTTGAAGCCCCCATGTCGCTCGATCCGCACCTGGTGCGCCGTTTCGACCGCGCGGATCGCGGCATCGATCGCGATATCGGCCTCGGCCGCCGCTCCCGCATCGGCGGGCCGGAAGTTGACGCGCAGGACCGCGCGGTCCGGCACGACATTGTTGGGGCCGCCGCCGTCGATGCGTGCCGGGTTCACCGAAAGCCCCGCGCGCCGCACTGCGGCCAGCCGCAGCGCCAGATCGGCCGCCGCGACGACGGCGTTGCGACCATCCTCGGGGTTGCGCCCGGCATGCGCGCTCCGCCCGTGGACGAACAGCGAGAAATTGCCCGATCCGCTGCGCGCGCCGGCAAGCGTGCCGTCGGGAAGCGCGGGTTCATAGGTGAAGGCGGCGCGACGTCCCCGGGCCGCCGCGGCGATCAACCCGCGCGAGGAGAGCGAGCCGGTTTCCTCGTCCGAGTTGACGATGACCTGGTAGCCGATCGCGCCTGCCGCCGGGCTGTGTTCGAGCGCGCGGAGCGCCGCGAGCATCACCGCGAGCCCGCCCTTCATGTCGGCGGCGCCGGGGGCGTTGAGCGAGCCGTCGGCGTTCCAGCGCTCGGTCTGGAACGGGTGATCGACACCGAACACGGTGTCCATATGGCCCGTGAACAGCAATTGCAGCGGCGCATCCGGCCGAACCGTCACGCGCAGATGGCGCCCGTGGTCGAGGGCGATGCGCGACCCGTCGGCTGCCATGGCATCGACGGGTTCGGGATCGATCAGTTCGACATCGCCCGGCAGCGCCGCGAACGCATGGGCAAGCGTGTCGCCCATGATCGCCAGTCCGGCGAGATTGCGCGTGCCGCTGTTGATCGCCACCCAGGCGCGCGTCCAGTCGAGCATCGGCGCCGCCTGCGCCCGGGCGATGACCGCCTCTTCTGCCTTTGAAACTCCCCTCATGCCACGCTGGTAGCGCGGATCATGGGGCGGGTGGAACCCCCCGCGGCGGGATGATCAGAAGTCGAGCACCAGCGCGGCACGACTGGTCGTGTCGGTGGTCTTGCGACCTTCGGGCGGCAGGCTTTCGTACTGCATCGCATAGGAAAACTGGGCCGAGAGCGGCCCGATCAGCTTGGCGAGCAACGCCGATCGCGTCGAAACCGTGCTGTTCGAATCCTGAATATAGGCCGAGGCGGATTGCGTTACCGAGATCGTCCGCGTGAGCTTCCACCCGAAATCGAGCGACCCGCGTGCGGCCATGTTGCTTTCGGTCGTGCGGTCGACCTGACGCGTGTAACGATAGGCGGGGCCGATTTCGAGATCGAGCTTCATCGTCGGTGTCCGGATCGCGCTGTATCCCGCCCCCGACGACAGCGAAACACGATCGGTAAAGCCCGAGAAGCGATCGCGCTCATACTGCGCGGCGCCGTAGACATAGGCCCGGTCGGCGAACTTCCAGTTCGGCTCATAGGCAAGCAGCAGCCGTTCGCGCGTCGTCACGCCCAGGCTTTCCTGATAGTCGCCCTGTACCTTGAACTTGTGGCGCCAGGCGAGCCCCTCCCGCTTGATCTCGACAGCCGCGGTGACACCGATATTCTGCGTGTTGCCGCCCGTCGAATAGCCGCCGAGTTCGGCGTGACCCTTGACCAGATCGAAGAAGCTCGCCTCGCGGATCTTGCGCGCCGCGCGTGCCGCACGCTCGTTGCGCCAGTCGTTCGCGGTACGCAGCACCAGTTCCGCACTCTCCGGGGCCACGGTCTTCGCATATTTGACGATCACGTTGACGTCGGCCTCGCTCCCCGACTCCATCGCCGCATCGAGCATCGCCTTGATGACCGGCGGCAGGGTGGAGCCCGGGGTCGACGGATCGCCCTTTGGATCCGCCACCGGATCGTCGACCGCAGGCGCTGCCAGCGCCGGAACGGCAACGGTGGCGGACATGAGAAAGGCAATGGGAAGCAAGCGAGGCGACATCACGCTTTCCTTATGCGCGGCCCGAACGGCGGGAAAAAGGCCCGATCGCGTCGAACCGTTGGCACTCAACGACGAAGCGCGTCGCCGAACAGCTCGAGCAGCCGGGTATAGATGGCGCGTTTGAATGGCACGATCAGTTCGGGAAGCTCGGCCGGCTCGACCCAGCGCCAGGCGCGGAATTCGGGTTCGGGGGTGGCGATATCGACCTGATCGTCGTTACCCAGGAAGCGGAAGAGGAACCAGCGCTGGCGCTGCCCCCGCCAGCGCCCCTTCCAGACACGGCCGACCAGATCCGGCGGCAGGTCATAGACCAATTCCTCGCCGGCTTCGGCGACGAACTCGACCAGATCGCGCGCCACGCCGGTTTCCTCCCGAAGCTCGCGATAGGCGGCCTCGAGTGGCTGTTCGCCGGGGTCGATCCCGCCCTGCGGCATTTGCCATGCCTCGATTGCGGTATCGAGGCGCTGGCCCACGAAAACGCGGCCGGCGCGGTTGACGAGCATCACCCCGGCGCAGGGGCGATAGGGAAGCGTGGCAGGGTCGGTCATCGAGCGCGATGTAGCGCCTCGCTCGCGCCTGCGCCACCGCATCGGCACGCGCCGCCGAATTGTCGGGTGCCGGCAACCGGGTGGCACACTGACCCGATGGCCCGGTTGGCGGAACGCCGACGGCCGTCTAGCCTGAATTGTGATGATCCCGCTGGTCCATCATCCGGTCTATGTGGCGCCAGCGCCCGCGCGCAGTCGTTATTTGTGGAACAAGAACGGACTGGTCCGCGACCTGCTTCGCGCCGAGGGTTCGCGCTTTACCTGGTTCGAGCCCGATCCGATGCCGCTCGCGTGGATCAGCGCGATCCATGATCCCGATTATGTGGCCGAAGTGGTAGAGGCGCGCGTTCCCGCGGTGAAGGAGCGAAGGATCGGCTTTCCGGTGACGCCCGCGGTGGCGCTGCGCGCGCAGATGGTGCCCGGCGGTACCTGGCGTGCGGCGCAACTCGCGCTGGATCAGGGTTTTGCCGCCAATACGGCGGGAGGAAGCCATCATGCGCTTGCCGATACCGGCGCCGGGTTTTGCGTGTTCAATGATCTTGCGATTGTCGCGCACCGACTCGTCGAAAGCGCTGTGGTACGGCGCGTGCTGATCGTCGACTGCGACGTGCACCAGGGCGACGGCACCGCCGCGCTGACTGCAGGGCGGCCGGAAATCGCCACCTATTCGATCCATGCTGAAAAGAACTTCCCGGTGCGCAAAGCCCGTTCGACGCTCGATGTGGCGTTGCCCGACGGTGCCGGTGACGAAGCCTATCTGGCGGCGCTCGCGGCGACGCTGCCGGGGCTGATCGACGGTTTCGGGCCGGATCTCGTGCTCTATCAGGCGGGTGTCGATCCCTATGCCGGGGACCGTCTTGGACGGCTGGCACTGAGCGCGGAGGGGTTGGCGGCGCGCGAACGCTGGATCGCCGCAACATTGCGCGCCCGGGGCATTCCGGCCGCCCTGACGCTCGGAGGCGGCTATGGCGAGGATGCCATGGCCGTCGCGGCACGGCATGTCGCGGCGATCCGTACGATGGGCGAGGCGATGATGGCGGGGCGTCCCGGTACGGCTGCGCTCCTGAACGATGGGACAGGTCGCGGCGACGCGGCGGCGGGCTAGGGCAGGGGAATGGTCACTCTCCTCTGGCTGCGCCGCGACCTTCGCCTTCACGACCAGCCCGCACTGGCCGCGGCGCTGGCCGACGGCCCGGTGGTTCCGGTGTATATCCTCGATGACGAGACGCCCCGGCACCGGCGAATGGGCGGCGCGTCGCGATGGTGGCTGCATCACAGCCTGGCGGCGCTCGGCGCCGACCTGCGCGCACGCGGATCGCGTCTGATCCTGCGGCGCGGCCGGAGCGAGGCGGTGCTGGCCGATCTCGCCGCCGAGACCGGGGCGACGCGGGTCCATGCGGTGCGGCATTACGAACCCTGGTGGCGCAACGCCGAACGAGCCGCGGGCCAACAGCTCGAACTCATCTGCCACGCGGGCAACTATCTCGCCCCGCCGGGAAGCGTACGGAGCGGAGGCGGGACGCCGTATCGCATTTTCACACCTTTCTGGCGGGCGTTGCAGCAGCGGATGCCGCCGGCGGCCCCGCTCGCCGCGCCGGTCCGGATCACGGCGCCGGATGTCTGGCCGTCGAGCGACGCGCTATCGGACTGGGAATTGTTACCGGACGCGCCCGACTGGGCTGCCGGGTTTGCCCAGATGTGGACGCCGGGTGAGGCCGGAGCCGAGGCGGCGGTCGCACGGTTCGCGGGCAACGCCGCCGCCTATCCGGAGGCACGGAACCTCCCCGCAATCGCCGGCAGTTCGCGCCTGTCCCCCCATCTTCATTTCGGCGAGATCACACCGTCGCAGATCTGGCACAGGCTGCTCGCCGCCGAGGTCGAGGGCATGGCGGGGGCCGCCGATCCGGTGTTTCTCGCCGAGCTGGGCTGGCGTGACTATGCGCAGAATGTGATCCTTCAGCTCCCCGACTATGGAGCGCGCAACGGGAAGCCCGTATTCGACGCGTTCCCGTGGCGCGACCCACGCCATGAAGACGCGGCGGCGGATCTGTGCGCCTGGCAGCGTGGACGGACCGGTTATCCGATCGTCGATGCGGGTATGCGCGAGTTGTGGGCGACCGGCTGGATGCACAATCGCGTCCGCATGATCGCGGCGAGCTTTCTTGTGAAGCACCTGCTGATCGACTGGCGCGAGGGCGAGCGATGGTTCTGGGATACGTTGGTCGATGCCGACTATGCCAGCAACGCGGTGAACTGGCAGTGGGTCGCCGGGACGGGGATTGATGCCAACATGTTCGTTCGCATCATGGCGCCGCTCAGCCAGTCCGAAAAGTTCGATTCGGCGGGCTATATCCGCCGCTGGGTGCCCGAACTTGCGCACCTGAACGACGATGTGATCCACGATCCGCACGCGGCCGGCCGTCGGCCTGCGGGCTATCCGGCCAAGCGCATCGAACATCGCGCGGCGCGCGAACGGGCACTTGCGGCGTTCGCGTCGCTGCGATCAGGTGCCTAAGTGCGGCGGCGTGCAGGTGCGTCAGCCGACCCGTTCATAATGTCCGGTTTCAAAGCCCTGAATGAGCAGCGCCGCAATCCGCTCGGCCACCGTCTCGGGCGGCTTGACGCTGGCCGGATCCTCGCCCGGAAAGGCCCGCTCGCGCATCTTGGTACGCGTGGCCCCCGGATCGACGATCGCGGTCCGGATCGCGGTGGTGTTCCGCACCTCTTCGCCATAGCTCGCGACAATGTTTTCGAAGGCGGCCTTGGACGCCCCATAGACGCCCCAATAGGCGCGCGGCGTGCGTGCGACGCTGGACGTCAGCCCAACGACGCGTGCGCCCGATGAACGGCGGAGCAGCGGATCGAACGTCGCCAGAATCGCAGCCTGCGCGGTGACGTTGAGCGTCAGCACGCGCGCAAACTCCTTGAAGTCGATGGCCGGAAACGCGCTGAGCGTCCCAAGCGCGCCCGCGTTGAGCACGAGCATGTCGAGCGCCGGCCAGCGTTCGGCGACGGCTGCCGCGAGGCGCGCCACGCTTTCGTTCTCGGTCAGATCCATCGGCGCAATGGTCGCGGTGCCGCCCGCTTCGTGGATCGACTGCTCGACTTCCTCGAGCGCACCCGCAGTGCGGGCGGTGAGGATCACATGCGCTCCGGCTGCGGCAAGCGCGCGTGCGGTGGCGGCACCGATCCCGCGGCTGGCGCCCGTGACGAGGGCAATCTGGTCTGCAAGCGGTTTGGCGGTCATTATTCTTCCTGGCGGCATTCAGGCCCGGCCCGCGGCAGGATCTGCGCGGACGATGGCGTGCGGGCCGCTTGGCGAAAGCGGCACCGCACGCCTTGATCTGCGTCAGCCGACGCGTTCTTCCAACAGCGCGAACTGATCGACGGGCTGAAGCTCGTCCTGGTCGGTCAGCGTCGTGGGATAGTCGCCGGTGAAGCAGGCGTCGCAATATTTGGGAGCGCCCGGCTTCCGTGCTTCACCGAGCGCCTGATAGAGCCCGTCGATGCTGATGAAAGCGAGCGTGTCGGCCTGGATGAAGTCGGTCATGCCACCCACGTCCATCTTGGCCGCGAGCAGCTTCGCGCGTTCGGGTGTGTCGACGCCGTAGAAGCAGCTGTGCCGCGTCGGCGGCGATGCGATGCGCATGTGCACCTCGGCGGCCCCGGCTTCGCGCATCATCTGCACGATCTTGAGGCTGGTGGTGCCGCGCACGATCGAATCGTCGATCAGGACGATCCGCTTGCCCGCGATCAGCTCGCGATTGGCATTGTGCTTCAGCTTGACGCCGAGGTGGCGGACCTTGTCCCCGGGCTGAATGAAGGTGCGGCCGACATAGTGCGACCGGATGATCCCCAACTCGAACGGGATGCCCGACTGCTGGGCGTAACCGATCGCGGCGGGGACGCCCGAATCGGGGACAGGCACGACCAGATCGGCCTCCACCGGCGCCTCGAGCGCAAGCTGGGCGCCGATCGCCTTGCGCACCGAATAGACCGAGCGGTTTTCGCTGATCGAATCGGGGCGGGAGAAATAGACATATTCGAAGATGCAGGGCCGCGGCGCCATCGGTGCGAACGGCTTGTGCGAGGCGATTTCGCTGCCCTTGATGATGAGCAGTTCGCCCGGCTCGACGTCACGGACATATTCGGCACCGACAACGTCGAGCGCGACCGTCTCGGATGCGACGATCACCGAATCGCCCAGCCGACCCATCACCAACGGGCGGATACCGAGCGGATCGCGGCAGGCGATCATTCCTTCGGGCGTCATGCAGATCAGCGAATAGGCACCCTCGATCTGCTTCAGCGCGTCGATGAAACGATCGATCAGCGTACGATATGCCGAGGTCGCGACGAGGTGGATGATGACCTCGGTGTCCGAGGTCGACTGAAAGATGGCGCCGCGGCGAACCAGGTCGCGACGCAGCCGGAGCGCGTTCGACAGATTGCCGTTGTGCGCGACCGCAAAGCCGCCGCTCGCCAGCTCCGCATAGAGCGGCTGGACGTTGCGCAGCGCCGTCTCACCGGTCGTCGAGTAGCGAACATGGCCGCACGCGGTGGGTCCGGGGAGCGCTCGAATCACCTCGTCGCGGTCGAAATTGCCGGCCACATGTCCCATCGCACGGTGCGTATGGAACTCATGCCCGTCAAAGCTGGTGATGCCTGCGGCCTCCTGGCCGCGATGCTGGAGTGCGTGAAGGCCAAGCGCCACGAGCGCGGCGGCACCATCGGCGCCGGAAACGCCGAAAATGCCGCATTCTTCGCGCAGCTTGTCATCGTCGAACGGATTGGTGGTAATCATCGTCCCTCGGTGGGGTTCGCGGGGAATCGAGCGGGCATATAGGCGCTCGAATCGCGTTTGTCGCCCGCCTGTCACAAATGTTTTGTTCCCGCGCGGCCGCGGAGATGGTTAAGGAGGATCGCGTGACCGACCAACGCGATAGCGGGCTGACGCTCGACCCGAAATACGACGCCGCCGGCCTGATAACCGCCGTGGCGACCGACGCAGCCTCGGGCGAGCTTTTGATGCTCGCGCACATGAATGCCGAGGCGCTGGCGCGAACGCTGGAGACCGGCGAGGCGCATTTCTGGTCGCGCAGCCGCGGCCGGCTGTGGAAGAAGGGCGAGACTTCCGGGCATGTCTTGCGGGTCGTCGAGGCGCGGATCGACTGTGATCAGGATGCGCTGTGGCTGAAGGTTGAGCCGGCCGGTCCTGCATGCCATACGGGCGCGCGCAGTTGCTTCTTTCGTCGGATCGAAGGCGGCCAATTGGTCCGCGACGAGGAATGACGGATTGGCGAGGGGCAGCCTGGGCGGCCTTGTGGTCGATGCCGGCGCTCTTGCTGGTCTCCGGCTGTAACGGCGGCCCGAACAAGCCTGTTGCCGCTGCCGATCCGGCTGCTCAGCTCGAAGCCACCGCGACTGAACGCGGTCTGGTTCGGGCTTCTGACGATCTTGATCCGGTGGGCGTCTATGCGCGGGGGAGCGACCGGCTTTGCATCGCCGCAACCAAGGCGGGGGCGGACGAAGCGGCTTCGTTGCGCGCGGGCGTGATCGTCGATTACGGCGATTTGCATGCATGCAGTGCGAACGGGACCGCGACGCGCGACGGCGACCGGCTGTCGCTGACATTGGGGCCGAACTGCCGGTTCGAGGCGCGGATCGACGGAGACGTGATCCGCTTTCCGGGAGCTGTTCCGGCGGGGTGTTCGTCCGCGTGCACCGGACGAGCCTCGCTGTCGGGACTCAGCGTCGAACGCATCAGCGATTCGGGTGCCGAGGCGGTCGCATTGCGCGATCGGGGCGGGCGGATGCTGTGCAGCGATTGAAGCGCCGGCCGGAGGCGGGTGGAGCCGGGACCGGCATGCGCACCTTATTGACGTTCACGTAAGGGTAAATTACATTCGCAGCATGTCTGCTGCTGCTCAAGCCGTTATGAACGTTGCGGGTCTGGCGCCAATCGAACCGCGCACCGACCGCGATGCCTTTTCCATCACCGATCTGTGCGCCGAGTTCAGCGTGACCCCGCGCGCGCTTCGATTTTATGAGGATGAGGGCCTGATCGCGCCCGAGCGACGGGGAACGGTGCGGATCTATTCGCATCGCGATCGCGCGCGGCTCGCCTGGATCCTTCGCGGCAAACGCGTCGGCTTCAGCCTGGCCGAAATTCGCGAGATGCTCGACCTCTACGACATGGGCGATGGTCGCCGCGTCCAGCGCCAGGTCACGCTTGAGCGCTGCCGCGAGCGGATTGCATCGCTGGAGGCGCAAAAGCGCGACATCGACGCCGCGATCGAGGAACTCGATTCGTTCGTCCACCTGCTCCAGAACATCAATCAAGCCTGAGGAACCCTGGAATGCCGCAATATACTCCGCCCGTGCGCGATACGCGCTTCATCCTGGAATCGGTGGTCGGGCTCGATCGCTTCGCCGGGCTTCCCGGCTTTGAGAACGCGACGCCCGACATGGTCGACGCGATCCTGGATGAGGGTGGTCGCTTTGTTGCCGAAGTGCTGTTTCCGCTGAACCACAGCGGCGACCAGCAGGGCTGCACCCGCCACGACGACGGCAGCGTCACGACGCCGGACGGTTTCAAGGAAGCCTATGCCAAGTTCACCGAGAGCGGCTGGGGAACGCTGAGCGCGCCCGTGGAGTTTGGCGGGCAGGGCATGCCGCACGTCATCGCGAGCGCGTTCGAGGAATATATGGTCAGCGCCAACATGGCGTTCGCCATGTATCCGGGGCTGACGCACGGCGCGATCGCCGCTCTGTTGGTCAAGGGCTCGGACGAGCAGAAGGCCAAGTACGTGCCGCGGATGGTGGCGGGTGAATGGGGAGGGACGATGAACCTCACCGAACCGCATTGCGGCACCGATCTGGGCCTGATCCGCACCCGTGCCGAGCCGAACGCCGATGGCAGCTGGTCGGTGACCGGGACCAAAATCTTCATCTCGTCGGGCGAGCACGACCTGACGAGCAACATCATCCATCTGGTGCTTGCCAAGACGCCCGGCGCACCCGACAGCACCAAGGGAATCTCGCTCTTTCTGGTGCCGAAGTTCCTGGTGAACGACGATGGTTCGCTGGGCGAGCGCAACGCGGTCACCTGCGGCTCGATCGAGCACAAGATGGGCATTCACGGCAACGCCACCTGCGTCATGAACTATGACGGGGCCAAGGGGTGGCTCGTCGGCGACGAGATGAAAGGTCTCGCCGCGATGTTCATCATGATGAACGCAGCACGTCTGGGTGTCGGCCTGCAGGGGCTCGGCGTGGCGGAAACGGCGCTCCAGAATGCGGTCCAGTACGCCGGCGACCGTCGCCAGGGGCGTGCGCTCACGGGGCCGGCGGAGCCGGGTGAGAAGGCCGACACGCTTTTCGTGCATCCCGATGTGCGTCGCATGCTGATGGAAGCGAAGTCGCTGACCGAGGGCCTGCGGGCACTGTGCCTGTGGGGGGCGCTGCAGGTCGATCTTGAGCATCAGGCCGAGAGCGAGGAGGCCCGTCAGCTTGCGGGCGACCTGATCGGGCTGCTCACGCCGGTCATCAAGGGCTTCGGCACCGACATCGGCTACAAGGTCGCGACCGACGCGCAGCAGGTCTATGGCGGGCATGGCTATATCGCCGAATGGGGCATGGAGCAGTATGTGCGCGATGCCCGTATCGCCATGATCTATGAGGGCACCAACGGCGTTCAGGCGATGGATCTGGTCGGCCGCAAGCTCGCGATGAATGGCGGGCGCGCCGTCCAGGCCTTCTTCAAGATGGTCGGCGACGAGGTGGCAGCCGGCAAGGGCGACGAACAGCTCGCGCCGCTGGCGGAAGGGCTCGAAAAGGCGCTGGGGCATCTGCAGGGTGCCACGATGTGGCTTGCCGCCAATGGTTTCCAGAACCCGAACCATGTCGGCGCGGGCGCTTATCCCTATATGCAGCTGACGGGCACCGTCGCTCTGGGCCTGATGTGGCTGAAGATGGCGCGCGCGGCGATCGAGCAGCTCGCGGCGGGAACCGGTGACGCCAAGTTCCTGAAGACCAAGTTGGTTACGGCGCGCTTCTATGGCGAGCGCTTCCTGCCCGACGCGAGTGCGCTGCGCCGCAAGATCGAGGCGGGGAGCGAGACGGTAATGGCGCTCGAGCCGGAAATGTTCCGCGCGGCCTGATCATCAGCGACGCGGACTGGATGCGGAGGGGGGAGCGGCGCCAGCGCCGTTCCCCCTTTTCGCGTGCCGGTGCCGAAACAATCCGGCCGCTGGGCCGGGCTATTCGCGCGCTTGCGACGGTGGCGACCCCGGCGTCGGCGTGGCCATGGCGGTGGGGCGCTCGATCGTCGTGCGGGTGCTTTCGGCCGGCTTGCGACGAATACCTGTCAGCGGCGCGGTGACATCACGCCCGCCCGGCAAGCGATCGACCGCGACGACGGGCTGGATTGCCGGTCCGACGGGCGTTTCGCGCGCCGAGGGCGGCGCGGCCAGTGTCGCGCGCATGCACTGTACCGGGCTTGGCCGCTTGAACTGCTGACAATTCCACAGCGCCTTGGCGAAGCCCTGGGGCTGGTCGCGCAGATAGCTGAACGAGAGCGTTGCAATCTGCGCAGGCGTTGCGGGCAGGTGCGCCGGCTTGTCGCGTGGATCGCTCCAGGCCATGAATTTGCAATATGGGCGCTCGCCGCAGGTGCGGATCGCAAGCGCGGCAAACGCATCCGGATTGAGACGCTGATCGAGCGTCACGAGGAAAATGTTGGACTCCGGACCCGTCGGCGCAATGGCGCCCGGAACGACCGCCGCCGGAATGGAGGCGGGGTCGGTGCCTGCCGCGGCAATGCCCCCGGCATCATCGGGCGCCGTGCCCAGACCTTCCTTGTGGAGGTTCGACAGCCGCGCCAAAGCCGCGATGCTCGGTTCCGCGGCGATATAGCCGCGATTGAATGCCGGCGGCGTTCCCCACCATCCTGCCCAACGGTAGAAAAGGTGCGTGTGGACCGCAGTGATCTTCTCGAGGCTTGCGCTCCAATAGGGAACGACCCAATCGGTATGATAATGTGTCGCGTGCCCGACCGGGCGATAGACCGCGCCGTTCAGGGCCGAGGACGCGATCTCCCGCGCGCGTTGCCAGGCGATCGGGGTGGGGCTGTAGCGCAGCAGGGCGCCGTCGCAGGTGAAGGTGAACTGGCAGCCGGTCGAACGTTCGGATCCCTGGAACACGACCCCGCAGATGGTTTTTGGGAAGGCCGGATGGCGAACGCGGTTGATCACAACCTGTGCCACTGCTCGTTCGCCGACAGCGTCATCGCCAGCCTCGTAATAGACGGCGGCAGCGAGGCAATCGACAGCGCGTGCCCGACTATCCGCCGCGCCATCGATGCGGAAGGGGCGGGCGGCGGGATTGGGCTTGGTCGAAAATGCGATTGCGGCATTGATGGCGCGCGCGTCATCGGGGTCGACGGCCTGTAGTTCGACGGGATCCACCTTGGGAAGCTCGGTCGCGGGGACGACGCGCCGGGGGATCAATACCGTCTCACCCCCGCGGGTGATCGTTCGCGGGCCATTGCGAACCAGAAGGGCCGGGCCGAGCAGGGCGGCCAGCGCCGTCGCGATCAGAAAGGCGATCAGCAGGGGCGAGAGCCGACGATCCGATCCCGATCGGGCGACGGTGCTTTCAGGCGACGCAAGCGCCCCCGCGGCAGGAAGCGATAGACCGTCCATCGCGTCAGCGTCGAACGGCCGTCGCGGTCGAAACGCTGCAAAGCGCATCGGTCACGGCTGCTAGGAGGGATGGGTAGAGAACCATTGCGGTGCCGTAACGCGGATCGCGCCGGAAATATCCCCGCACGATACCGAAGCGCCGCCCCGCGGTGGGACGGCGCCGGGCAGGAAAGTCGTCAGCTTTCCGGAAGGAAGTCGGGGACGCTCAGATAGCGTTCGCCAGTGTCATAGTTGAACCCGAGAACGCGCGACCCCGCGGGCAGCTCGCCGAGCTTTTGCCCAATTGCCGCGAGCGTGGCCCCTGAACTGATGCCGACGAGCATCCCTTCCTCACGTGCCGAACGCCGTGCCATTTCCTTCGCATCGTTGCCGTCAACCTGAACCACACCGTCGATCGCGTCGGTGTGGAGATTGCGGGGAATAAAGCCCGCGCCGATGCCCTGGATCGGATGCGGGCCGGGCTGGCCACCCGAGATCACCGGCGACAGCGTCGGCTCGACGGCGAACACCTTGAGCGCAGGCCAATGCTGCTTGAGCGTCTCGGCGACGCCCGTGATGTGTCCTCCGGTGCCGACGCCGGTGATCAGCACGTCGATCTGCGTGTCGCGGAAGTCGTTCAGAATTTCCTGCGCGGTGGTGCGGGCGTGAACAGCAACATTGGCGGGGTTTTCGAACTGCTGGGGCATCCACGCGCCGGGCGTGGTTTCGACGAGCTCCATCGCGCGTTCGATTGCGCCCTTCATCCCCTTTTCGCGCGGGGTGAGATCGAAGGTTGCGCCATAGGCAAGCATCAGCCGCCGCCGTTCGAGCGACATGCTTTCCGGCATGACGAGGATCAGCCGATAGCCCTTCACCGCCGCGACCATCGCCAAGCCGACGCCGGTATTGCCGCTTGTCGGTTCGACGATCGTCCCGCCCGGCTTCAGCACGCCTTCGGCTTCGGCAGCCTCGATCATCGCCAGCGCGATACGGTCCTTGATCGAACCGCCCGGATTGCCGCGTTCTGACTTGATCCACACCTCTGCGCCGGGGAACAGCCGGTTGAGCCTTACGTGCGGCGTATTGCCGATGGTTTCGAGGATCGTGTTGGCCTTCATTTCGTGATCTCCTTGGCAGGAACGTCGAGATTGGCCGGAGGATCGAACGTGCGAGCCCGCCTCAACTCGGGAAATAGCTTGGCCCATAGCGCGGTGACAAGGATCGCACCGATGCCCCCACCGACGACGGCGGCCACCGGCCCGATCAGCGCCGCAAGAAAGCCCGATTCGGCTTCGCCCAGTTCGTTCGAGCCCGAAATGAACAGCGTCGATACCGCGCCGACGCGGCCGCGCATTTCGTCCGGGGTATAGAGCTGGATGAGCGACTGGCGGACATAGACCGAGACCATGTCCGCCGCCCCCAGTGCGAACAGTGCGACGAGCGAGATCAGCACCGCGGGGGCAAGATCATGGCCGATCGCCGTGGGGCCGAGGACTGGAACAAGCAGCGGCGCCGCAGCGCCGAAAACCACGGTGGCAAGACCGAAGCCTGCCACTGCCAGCAGCATTTTGGTTCCCACTTCGCGCTTGAGCGGCCGCCACGAAAACAGGAGTGCCGTCACGACGGCCCCGACCGCTGGCGCGGCGCGGAGATGACCCAGCCCTGCCGACCCCACCATCAGGATATCGCGCGCATAGACGGGCAGCATCGCGGTTGCGCCGCCAAGCAGGACGGCGAACAGATCGAGCGAGATCGCGCCGAGCACCAGCCGGTTGCGCCGAACATAGTGCAAGCCGTCGACCATTTGGGCCCAGGGGCTGCCGGTAAACTTGGCTGGGCTGCGGGGGATTGGGCCAATCAGCAGCATCATCGCCAGCGCCAGCAGGAAAAGTGCACCCGATACCGCGTAGGGCAGCCACGGCGCCGCAGCGTAGAGATAGCCGCCCATCGCCGGCCCGATGACCGTTCCCGTCTGCCAGGCAAGCGAGCTGAGCGCGATGGCGGTCGGCAGGATCGCCTTGGGCACGAGGTTCGGCGCCAGTGCGCCCAGGGCTGGTCCTGCAAAGGCGCGCGCGACACCGAGCAGCGCCGCGACTCCGAACAGTGCCCCAAGGCTGATGAGTTGCGTGTAGGTGAGTGCGGCCAGGGTCAACGCGCAAAAGGCCTCCAGCGCCAGTGCTGCACGGGCAATCCATCGGCGATCGACCCGATCGGCAAGCCAGCCGGAGAAGAGCGACAGGAACAGCATCGGCAAAAACTGCGCGACGCCGATAAGCCCGAGCTGGAAGGAGGCCGCCTTGATCCCCATCGACTGGCGGGCGAGGTCGTAGACCTGCCAGCCGATCACGATCACCATCGCCATCTGCGCCAGCGTGGAAGCAAGTCGTGCGGTCCAGTAGGCGCGAAAATCCGGGACGGAAAAGGGGTGGGATCGATCAGCCATGGCGGTCGCTATTGATCGCTTTGGTGCGGCGCCGCAATGGACCTTTGCTTTGGCGCTTCCAAGCTTTGCGATGGCTTGCGACGATCACGGGGTCTGCGCCGGACGAACAGCCTCGGTCTCCGCCGCGCGAGGGTTGCGGATCGCGGGGTTCAGGCGCGCCAAGCTGCACAGGCCGGCGACGAAAGCCAGCGCGGCGGCAACGAAGGCGGGAGTGCGATCTGCCCCCATCCCCAGCGCGAGCAGCGCGGCGACCAGCGTTGCGCCCATTGTCTGGCCTACCATGCGCGTGGTCGATATCAGGCCCCCGGCTGCCGCAGCGCGTTCGATGGGCGCGGACCCGATGATGAGCCGGGCGTTCGGTGACAGGAAGAGGCCGAAACCCGCGCCCGTGAGCGACATTCGCCACGCAATGTCGAACCAGCCGGGATGCATCGGAAGAAAGGCCAGCGCGATCAGGCCCGCGAAGGCGACCGCCATGCCGATCCCGCCGAGTGCACCGGCCGGATAACGATCCGACAATGTTCCGGCGAGCGGCGCGACGATCATCGTGGTGAGCGGCCAGGGTGCAAGGACGGCACCGACCTCGGATGGCGAGAAGCCATAGCCGTGCTGAAGGCGAAAGGGCATGCTCAGCAGCGTCGTCATCGTCGCGATAAAGGCCGTGAAGGCACCGATCGTCGACAGGGCCAGCACCGGGCGCCCAAGCAGATCGACCGGCAGGATCGGCCTGGCATTGCCACGTTCGCGCCGGACGAACAGGACGCCGATCACGATGCCGGCAGCAACCACGGCGGCGGAGACGACGGGACTGTCGCCATGAACGCCGCTTTCGAGCCCGCCGATCACCAGTCCGAACATCGCTGCACACAGCAACGCACCGCTCAGATCGAATGGATGCGCGGAGGGCCGCGCTTCCGGAAGTGCCCGTCCGAGAGCGAGGCTCAGGATCGCGAACGGTACGGCCGATGCGAACACCCAAGGCCATGGCGCGACGGCGAGGACGAGCCCGCCCAGCGTCGGCGCGAGGGCGGCCGAACTCGAAACCACGACCGAGTTGATCCCGAGCCCGCGTCCGAGCTGTTCGGGGGGATAGACACGCCGTAGCAGGGCCGACGAAACGCTGAGCGTCGCGGCGGCACCTGCGGCCTGTGCAGCGCGCACGATCAGCAGGAACGGCAGGCTTCGGGCGAAGAAGCACAATATGGTGGCGACGGTAAAGACCAGCTGCCCCGTCTGATACATGCGTCGCAGCCCGACGCGGTCGCCGAGCCCGGAAAAGGGGAGCAGCAGCATGACCAGCATGAGCTGGTAGATCGTCACCACCGCAACCGCGGCCGACCCATCGACCTGTAGATCACGTGCGATCGTGGGAAGTGCCACGGTGGCGATCGCGCCATCGATCACCACCAGCGCGGTGCCGAACGAAAGCGCCGCGATTGCCTGAAACCGGCGAGCCATCGGCAAGCGAGACATCGGTAGGGGAGCATTCACCCCCTGCACAGTACCCGAAGCCGCGGCGGGTTCCATGCCTTGCAATCGCTCAGGCAGGATTGACGAAGCTGTCGATCACACGTTTGCGTCCGGCCTGTTCGAAATCGATCTCGAGTTTGTTCCCGTCGACCTCCGCAATCGTGCCGTAACCGAACTTCTGGTGGAATATGCGGGCGCCGACCGCTAGATCGGCGCGAGGCTTTGCGGCAAAGCTGACGGCGCTGGCGCGGGCTTCGACGATACGTGTCGGCTCGCGCGTGAAGGTCGATCCGGTTCCCGCCGCGCGCTGCCACCCCGGCCCGCGTCCGGTCCCGCGAGCGTGATCGGCAAACGGATCGGCACGTTCGGACCAGTTGGCGCGCCACAGGCTGGCGCCGCCGCTCATCGTCGTCTCGCTTTCCACATGCTCAGGGGGCAATTCGCCGACAAAGCGGCTCGGCAGCGACGAGTTCCACTGCCCGTAGATTCGACGGTTGGCCGCGTGGAGGATTACCGCCAACCTTCTCGCGCGCGTGATCGCGACATAGGCCAGCCGGCGCTCTTCTTCCAGGCTCGCCAACCCGCCTTCGTCCAGCGCGCGCTGCGACGGAAACAAGCCTTCTTCCCATCCCGCGAGGAACACGGTGTCGAACTCGAGTCCCTTGGCGGCGTGGATCGTCATGATCGTGACCTTTGCCTCGTCGGCCGCAGCCTCATTGTCCATCACAAGGCTGACATGCTCCAGAAATGCGGTCAGGCTCTCATATTCCTCCATCGCCCGAACCAACTCGTTGAGGTTTTCGAGTCGTCCTGCCGCCTCGGCGGTGCGGTCCGCCTGCCACATCGCGGTATAGCCGCTCTCGTCGAGGATCTGGCGGGCAAGGTCCGGGTGCTGGAGGACGTCGCCCTGCGAGCGCCACCGCGCGAGGTCGCCGATCAGGTTGCCGAGTGCGCGGCGGGCCTGCGGGGTCAGTTCATCGGTATCGAGGATCCGCGCGGCCGCGACCGTCAGGGGCAGGCCGTGGGCACGGGCGAACTGATGCACCTTGGCCAGCGCCTTGTCACCCAAGCCCCGCTTTGGGACATTAACGATGCGTTCAAAGGCAAGGTCGTCCGACGGCTGGGCAACGACGCGCAAATAGGCGAGCGCATCCCGGATTTCCTGACGTTCATAGAAACGGAAGCCGCCGATGATCCGATAGGGCATGCCGATGGCGATGAAGCGGTCTTCGAATTCGCGTGTCTGGTGCTGTGCCCGGACCAGGATCGCCATCTGGTCGAGGCTCAACCCGCGATGCTGCAGCGTCTCGATCTCGTCACCGACGCGGCGGGCCTCTTCGGGGCCGTCCCACACGCCGATCACCCGAACCTTTTCGCCCGCGTCCTTTTCGGTCCAAAGCGTTTTCCCCAGCCGTCCGCCATTGTTGGCGATGACCCCTGAAGCGGCGCCGAGGATATGCGGCGTTGACCGATAATTCTGCTCGAGGCGGATGACCTTCGCCCCCGGGAAATCACGTTCGAACTTTAGGATGTTTTCAACCTGCGCACCGCGCCAACTGTAGATCGACTGATCGTCATCGCCGACGCAGCAGATATTCTTGCGCTCCTGCGCCAGCAGGCGAAGCCAGAGATACTGAACCGAATTGGTGTCCTGATATTCGTCGACCATGATGTAGCGGAAGCGCCGCTGATAAAGTGCCAGCACCTCGCGGTCGGCCTTGAGGATGGTGAGCGTGTGCAACAGCAGGTCGCCGAAGTCGCATGCATTGAGCGCGCGTAGCCGGTCCTTATAGGCGGCATACATTGCCTGGCCGCGACCATTGGCAAAATGCTCGGACTCGCCAGCATCCAGATCGGCAGGCGTGAGTCCGCGGTTCTTCCAGCCGTCGATCAATCCGGCGAGCTGGCGGGCGGGCCAGCGCTTCTCATCGAGACCGGCGGCGAGGATGAGCTGCTTGAGCAAGCGCAGCTGGTCGTCGGTATCGAGGATGGTGAAGTTCGACTGTAAACCGACCAGTTCGGCGTGGCGGCGAAGCATCTTCGCGCCGATGGCGTGGAAAGTTCCCAGCCAAGGCATCCCTTCGACCGCATCGCCCACATGTCGGGCGACGCGTTCCTTCATCTCGCGAGCAGCCTTGTTGGTAAAGGTCACCGAGAGGATTTCGCTGGGGTAGGCGCGCCGCGTCCATAGCAGGTGGGCGAGGCGGGCGGTCAGCGCCGCCGTCTTGCCGGTGCCTGCTCCGGCAAGAACGAGCACCGGCCCCTCGGTTGTCAGCACGGCCTCGCGCTGTTCGGGGTTGAGACCGCGCAGGTAGGGAGGTTCGGGTTCGGAGGCGGGCATGTTCATGCGCGAACAGCTAGGGAACATCGCGCGCGACGGCAAGGCGCCCCGCGTCTACCGAACGGCGTATCCGGGTCGTCGGCTTGGGCAAGTTTTCCGATGTGTTTCGGCAACGTTGCGGCTTCGCTTCCTATAATTGGGCTAGAGGGGATCGTCTCGGGCGAGAAAATTATAATGAAAAACTACTGGATTCCTGCGGTTCTTGCTGGTGCTGTGGGTTTTTGGAGCGGGGCGGCACACGCACAGCAGACGATTGCTCCCGGTCTGACTGTGAGCGGCGAGGTCGCGGTTGTCAGCGACTACCGGTTTCGCGGTCTGTCCTATACCGATCGCAAGGCAGCCGTTCAGCCGCAGGTGACGATCAGTCATAAAAGCGGGCTTTACGCCAACGTCTTCGTTTCGTCTCTGCCGAAAACCGATGCGCTGGGGACAGTCGAACTCGACTTTACCGGCGGCTGGACGCACGCCCTGAGCAAGACGGGGGCGCTCGATGTCGGGTTGGCATATTACACCTATCCGCGCCGTGCGGCCTCTGCGCCGCCGATCGACTATGCGGAAACCTATATCCGCTACTCCGAAGTGATCGGGCCGGTCACAGCGACCGCCAGTGCCTATTATGCGCCGAGGCAGACGTCGCTCTCGCACCGTGAGAACTTCAACCTCGGGCTTGACGTGCAATATGCGGTGCCGAAGAGCCGGGTGGCGCTCAATGCCCATCTGGGGCGATCGGCCGGCGCCTGGGCGCCCAACGGCGAATATCTCGACTGGTCGCTGGGAGCGACGGTCACGCTCAAGCATGTGAAGTTCGGGCTCAACTATATCGATACCGACGTACCCCGGCTCGGCATCGCGAAGCCGACACTGCTGGCAAGCGCACGCCTGACCTTTTGAGTCGCCGCCTCGCGAGGCGCTCCACCATCCGACCCCTAATTCTCGACCAAGGGAAAGAAGAACCTTATGGCGGCCATCAGCCCTTCCGCGATCAGCAACGCTTTTCAGCGGCTTCCAATCGCGGGCAAGCTGCTTACCGTTTCCGCAGCGGCAGTCCTGTTGCTGCTCACCATCGGTTTTTCGATCGTCGTTGCGGCCACCCAAGGCGCCGTGAGTCGACTGTCGACCGAGGGGGCCTTTGCCGATGCGCGCGTTCACGCCGAAAGCGTCGCCCGGAACGTGGCGGAGATCGGCAGTGCGGCGCAGTCCGTCGCGACCGCAGTTTCGAACAGCTATGACCGCGGCGTTTCGCGGGCGGACATCGTGCGTGAACTGCGCAGCTACCTCAACATCACGCCGATCGAGTTCGGCGTCTGGCATATGGCCGAGCGCGACAGCATCGGTCTCGATGCCGATCATCGGGGCCAGCCGGGATCGTCGCCGAAGGGCAACTTCGCGCCATGGTGGTTGCGCCCGGGCGGCAAGGTTACGCTCGATCCGGTCGCCAATGACGCCGATTACAATGCCGACTATTACAAGCAGGCGCACGATCAGGGGCGACCGGCGCTCGTCGAACCGTATGCCTATGACGTCTATGGCAAGACCTATGTCATGATGTCGGTGGTGCACCCCGTGCGGCACGCAGGGCGCATCGTGGGGGTTGCCGGCATGGACATGGCGCTCGACGAAATGACGTCGCGGTTGTCGAAAGTTCAACCTTTCGGTGTCGGTCGGCTGCTGCTCGTGTCCGGCGCAGGAAACTGGCTGGTCAATCCGGACGCCGCGAAGCGGATGAAGCCATATTCCGACATCGGCAAGGACGTGGTCCGGCAGGTCATCGATACCGGACGACCGCAGTCGTTTACGGTGACGGACGCGTCGGGTGTCCAGTGGATCCGGTTCGTTCAGCCCGTTGAACTGGGGCAGGTGAAGGCGCGCTGGGCGCTGATTTCGGAAATCCCGGCGGCAGCGATCTCGGCGCCGGCCGTTGCGCTCAAATGGAACCTCATCGCCTGTGCGATCGTGGTGACGATCGGACTGGTGGTCGCGATCCTCTTTGCTGTGCGTCGTCTCGTCGGACGCCCGATGCAGGTGCTCGCGGATGCAGTCGACCGACTTGCACACGGCGAAGACCGTGCGATCCCGTCGCTCGACCGAGCCGACGAAATTGGCACCCTGGCGCGTGCCGCCGACGTTTTTCGCCAGGCTGCGGCGGATCGCGCGGTTGCGGATGCGCGTCACGCCGCAGAGCAGGCGCGCGTCACCGAGAGCATCGGTGCCGGGCTGTCGGCGATGCGTCAGGGCGACCTGACGGCGGAGATCCGCGAAGTTTTCCCGCCCGCCTACGAAGCACTGCGGACCAACTACAATGATGCGCTGCAGGCCCTTCGCGGACTGATCGCGAGTGTCGTCGACAGTGCCGAGGGCATTCGCACCGGCGCAATGGAGATTTCCGCGGCGTCGGACGATCTCGCTCGCCGTACCGAAAGCAATGCCGCGAGCCTGGAGGAGACCTCTGCGGCGCTGACGCAGATCGACCAGCGCCTTCGAGCAAGCGCGAGCGCCGCCGAACGTACCGTGGCGCGTGCGAACGATGCGATCGAGGTCGCCGATGACGGCAAGTCGCTGGCGATGAGTGCGGTCTCTGCCATGGAACGCGTCTCTGAAAGTGCCAAGGGCATCGACAGCGTGATCGAGGCGCTCGACAAGATCGCCTTCCAGACGCGCGTGCTCGCAATGAATGCGGCCGTCGAGGCGGGGCGTGCCGGCGAGGCTGGACGCGGTTTTGCGGTGGTTGCCGACCTTGTGTCGGCCCTCGCCATGCGCTCTGAGGAAGAGGCCGCTCGGGCGCATGAGCAACTCGATGCGGCCCAGGTTGAGGTCCATTCGGCAGTCGCCTGCGTCGAAAAGGTCGACGGATCGTTCGATCGCGTACTCGACGAGGTTCGGGAGGTGCATGGGCTCGTGGATGCGATGGCGGCTGACAACCGTGCCCAGTCGAGCGCGATCTCCGAGATCAGCAGTGCCATTGCGGCGATGGATCATTCGACCCAACAAAACGCGGCAATGGTCGAGGAGACGTCGGCAGCGGCGCGTCACCTCCATCACGAGAGCGAGTCGCTGTCCGACCGCGCGCGCGCATTTCGGACCGGCGGCGCACCTGTTGCCCCTGCCTCGGGTGGACAGGCGGGCCGGCGCGTTGCCGAGCGACCGGCTGCCATGTTGGCCACGGCGCGCTGAAATGCGGAACAGAGCGGCGGGGAAGGGGGCTATCGCTGCGGCGTGCCTGATGGCCGGTCTGTCATTCCTTGGCGTACCTTCCGCGCACGCGCAGATCGAAGATCTGGAACAGGTGGAGCCGGGGGCCGGCGAGTGGCAGGCGCAATACACATTGGTTCGTTCGGGCGGCGACGGCCATGCTTTTGAACTCGCGCGCGGTTTGAGCGATCTGCTGATCGTCGGGGGTGAGGTCGACCTTGACGGGCGCGAGTTCGACTCGGCAGCGGCAAAGCTGTTGCTCCGCTTCTCCGATCCCGAAAAGGGGCCGGCAGGACTTAGCATGGAGTTTTCCGCCGGAGTCGATCGGGATGGTCAACTCGATGTTCTCGAGGCCCGCGCGATCGTCGATCGACGGCGCCCGCGCTGGTGGGTGATGGCGAACATCGCGCTTCGGAACGCGGGCGACCGTGGCGCGCGCGGAACCGGCATTGCTTACGCCATGTCGGCGCTGCGGTCGGTGGGCAAGAACGTCTGGCTGGGCGGCGAGGTTTCCGGCCGGCTCGCCCGCATCGCGGGAACGGCCTCCGGCGCCCCTGCGCCACAGCACTATATCGGTCCCAGCAGCAGCTTTGCGATTGCCGGTACGCCGGTCGAAATCGGTGCGGCATGGTTGTGGCGCTTCGCCGGACGCGGATCGCCTTCCGGTCCGCGCATCTTTGCACAGGTCAGCTTCTGAACCGACCGGTTCACTTTCCCTGAAAAACGAGCTAAGCGGCCGCCATGACTCCCCGGAATCGGAAGGCGCGGCTCGCGATTGCGTTGGCCGTTGCGGTGCTTGTGGCGTTCGTCGCCTGGCGCAGCGGACCCGGTTCGGGCCGTCAGGACGGCTGCGTCCCGAGCCGGATCGAGGAGAAGGACGCTAACGGCAAGGTGACCCGTATCAATTCGGTCGTCTGCGCCAAGCGTTAGCGTCGACCCACGACCTGATTGTCATATCGCTGTAACAGACCCACCCCAAGGCGCCCCCATCATGGCAACGCTTGCACTCGATCAGGCTCCGTCGGCAGAACAGCCCCGAAGTCCCCGTTTCGATTATAAAACCCACCCGCTCGCGAAGTTCCTCTTCGCGGCCATTCTGGTCGGAGGGCTGGCCTTTGCTGGCTGGAGCGTCCTCACCGATACGCGGGGGGTCGGCGAGCAGCTCGCCATGGGCGTTTTTGCCTTTCTCGGGCTGGCGCTGCTGATCGCGCTCGGCTTTGAGTTCGTGAACGGCTTCCACGATACGGCGAATGCCGTTGCGACGGTGATCTACACCAACTCGATGCCGGCGCATCTTGCCGTCGTATGGTCGGGCTTCTTCAACTTCCTCGGCGTGATGTTCTCCTCGGGAGCTGTTGCGTATTCGATCATCACGCTGCTGCCGGTCGATCTGATCCTGAACGTCGGATCGTCGGCAGGGTTTGCAATGATCTTCGCGTTGCTCGTCGCCGCCGTGCTGTGGAACCTCGGTACCTGGTATGTGGGGCTGCCGAACAGTTCCAGCCACACGCTGATCGGTTCGGTGCTGGGTGTCGGGCTCGCGAATCAGCTGATTCAAGCGGGGTCGCGCGGCGGCACGGCCGGTGTCGATTGGAGCCAGGCGCAGAAGGTTTTGACCGGGCTATGGATGGCGCCGCTGATCGGATTCGGCGCGGCGCTGCTGCTGCTGCTGGCCATGCGGCTGCTGGTAAACCGTCCTGAGCTGTACAAGGCGCCCGAGGGAGAAAAGGCCCCGCCGCACGGCATCCGCGCGCTGCTGATCTTTACCTGCACCGCAGTGTCGTTCAGCCATGGCTCGAATGACGGGCAGAAGGGTATGGGTCTTATCATGCTCATCCTGATCGGTTGTGCCCCGACCGCCTATGCGCTTAATCGCACGATCCCGGCGAGTTCGACGCCGGCATATGTTCAGGCCGCGAACGTCGCGACCGCCGCCTTCGAGACCAAAGCGGACAAGGCGGTATCGGCGATGCCGGTCGCACAGGCACGGGCAACGCTGACGACCGCACTACAGGATCGCAAGGCGGAAAAGGCGGTGGTCTTTTCGGCACTGGGAGTGCTTTCGCGCGATCTGACCGCCCGGGTCGAGAGCTTTGGTTCGCTGAGCGCGGTCCCTGCGGAAGCGACCTCGAACGTCCGGAACGACATGTATCTGGTTCTGGATACGATCCGGCTCGCGACAAAGAAGCCCGGGACGTTCGACGCCACCCAGACCGCGGCCATCAAGACCTATCAGGAAGGGCTCGAAGCAGGCACCCGATACATTCCGCTGTGGGTCAAGATCGTGGTCGCGATCGCCCTGGGATTGGGAACGATGATCGGCTGGAAGCGGATCGTCATCACCGTCGGCGAGCGCATCGGCAAACAGCATCTGACTTACGGCATGGGCGCTTCTGCCGAACTGGTCGCGGCCGGGACGATCCTTGCCGCCGATCGTTTCGGATTGCCGGTTTCGACGACCCATATCCTGTCGTCGGGCGTGGCGGGTGCTTCCGTCGCCAACGGTGCCGGTGTCCAGACGCGGACGATCATGCAGCTTGCCGCCGCCTGGCTGTTGACGCTGCCCGCAGCCATGCTGTTGTCCGGCGGGCTCTACTGGCTGATGCTCATGGTGACGCGCACGCTGGGGCTGTGAACGCAGCACCTGCCGGTTTTTCCGCAAAGGGGGCGTGGCGGTGCCGCGCCCCCTTTGTCATGGCGATCAGGCGCGGATCGAATCCGAATAGAGGCGCTCAAGCGTACGCGCCGCTAGTTTCAGGTCGGTCTGCATCTGGTGTGTATCGTGCCGCAACTGGCTCTTGAGCGCATCCACCGGGTTGCCCAGCGAAACCAGAAAACCTGCCAGAAGCGCGAAAAGGCTGCCGGTCACGAAGCGACGCCCTGCTGATTGCTGATCCTGCATCGACCGTCTCCCTTTGCTGCCGGTTCGGATGGGATGCTGCCTTGCTACGCAACCGAAACTGACGGTTCGATGAACGCCGTGGCGCCGGAATGCCCGATCTGCCATAAATGGTGGCAGAGGGGAGACGAGCTTGAACGGAACCAAATCCGCGTCGCACCGGCGAATTCTGTTCGCCAGCCTGGTTGGCACGTCGGTCGAATTCTATGATTTCTATATCTATGCGACGGCGGCCGCGCTCGTGTTCCCAACGTTGTTTTTTCCGGCAAGCGACCCTGCGATTCGGCAGATGTTGTCCTATGCCAGTTTCAGCGTCGCCTTTTTCGCGCGACCGCTGGGCGGGCTCGTCTTCGGTCATTTTGGCGACCGGTTGGGACGCAAGTCGACGCTGGTCGCCTCGCTGATGCTCATGGGGCTATCAACCGTATTGATCGCGTTTCTGCCGAGTTATGCGATGATCGGGTGGGTGGCGCCGTTGCTTCTTTGCCTCCTGCGCTTCGGGCAAGGGCTTGGGCTGGGCGGCGAATGGGGCGGAGCGTCGCTGCTGGCAGTGGAAAACGCGCCCCCGGGCTGGACCTATCGATATGGCAGCTTCCCGCCGCTAGGGGCTCCCGTGGGATTCATCTTTGCCAACGGTTTCTTCCTGTTTCTCGGTGCGGTGCTGAACGAGACGCAGTTTCGCGAATGGGGATGGCGCCTGCCGTTCCTTGCTTCGGCGGCGCTTGTCGCCCTGGGGCTGTGGGTGCGGATCAAGCTGACCGAGACCCCGGCGTTTATCGAAGCCAATCGCGCGTCGCCGCCCCCGCGAGTACCGATCGGAGAACTGCTGCGGCTGCACTGGCTACCCACCTTTGCAGGGACGATCGGAACCGTGGCGTGCTTTGCGCTCTTCTATGTTGCGACGGTGTTCATCATCGGTCATGCAACGAAGACGCTGGGCTTTGGGCGCGAGGCATTTCTCGGGCTGGAACTTGGCGCCATCCTGTTCATGGCGGCAGGAATCGGTCTGGCCAGCTATGGTGCGGACCGGGGCACTGCCGAACGTGTCCTTGCCCTCGGCTGTATCGTCACCGTCGCTGTGGGCGCTGCGATGCCGGTGCTGCTCGTGCCCGGCGCTGAAACGCGCGTCTTCGTCTGGCTGGCCTTCGCACTGTTCACGATGGGCTTTGTATACGGCCCGCTCGGCGGCTGGCTGCCCAGTCTGTTTCCGCCGAGGGTCCGCTACACCGGCGTTTCAGTCACCTTCAACATCGGGGGGATCATCGGCGGCGGGCTGACGCCGCTGATTGCTGAAACGCTCGTCCAAAGGGGCGGACTGGGGCTGGTCGGCGTTTATCTGGCGGGAGCGGGGCTGCTCAGCCTGGTAGGACTTGCTGCCACCGCCCTTCATCGCCCGCGCGGTTGATCGCGTCAGTCGGCGATCGCGCGCAGGAGGATCAGCCGTGCCTTGCCATGCACGCGGTCGGCCTCCGACGCAAAGCCGCTTACCGAAACCGCTTCGTCACGTGCGGTTTCGATGCTGACCCACGTATTCGCACCGATCCAGCCAAGCCGTGCAAGCTTGTCCAGCGCGACCGCACCCGCACCGCTGCCATAGGGCGGGTCCATCATCACCAGGTCGAGCGGCTTATGCGCAGGCCCTAGCGCGAGCACTGAGGTCGCACGGACGTCGGTGCCGCGTGCGCCGAGTTTGGCAATATTGGCCCGTATTGCGTCCAGCGCGGCCCGGTCCTGCTCGACGAACAGGCAGGAGTCCGCCCCACGCGACAATGCCTCGAGGCCAAGCGCCCCCGATCCGGCGAACAGGTCGGCGACGGCCAATCCTTCGAAGCTGCCAATGCGGCTGGTCAGCATCGAGAACAAGGCTTCGCGGGTGCGATCTGCGGTGGGGCGGGTCGCATCGGTCTTGGGTGCGATGAGCGGACGTCCGCGCCACTGTCCGGCGATAATCCTCATGCGCGCGGTCCCCGCGGTGGGCGCGGTCCCCGTGGTTTGGCAGGGGCCCCGGGCGGTCCACGCATCGGACGATCTGAACGCGGCGAGCTGACCGGGCTACGCTCCCTGCTCGAGGCGGCAGAGCTGGCGCCGGTTGTCTTGCGTCCCCCCGCACGGGAACGATCGGCTCTCGCAGCCCCCTCGGCCAGCGCAGCGTCACTGCGCGGGCGCGACGACAGAGTCCGACGAGGTCCAGCGGCGGGCGCCACACCTGCCTCGTCCGCGCGTGCCTCGCGATGCGCGCGGGCACGTGCGGCGCGCGCCGGCTTCTGGACTCCGTCGGCAGACGTCTTGCGAGGCGCTCCGCGCGGCGTCGCGCGTGCGGGCTTCGCGACAACTTCCTCAGCCGTGGCCTGGGGAGCTTCCGCTGCGGGAGTGGGGCGGACCATCACGGGATCATAGCGTCGCGCTGTCGCCGGCAGCTTCAGCGTCTTCCGAAAGGCCACCAGATCGTGCTGGCGAACCTCGCCAATGGCACCGGACGGCAAGTCGGCAAGGACGAACGGGCCGTAACGGGTGCGGATCAGACGGCTGACCTCAAGGCCCAGATATTCGAGCACGCGCCGGACCTCGCGGTTCTTGCCTTCGGTAAGCGTGAGTTCGATCCAGCTGTTGGCACCCGTGCGGCGTTCCAGATTGGCGTCGATCGAGCCATAGCGGATGCCCTCGATCTCGACACCTTCGCTAAGCGATTCGAGCGCGTCCTGCGTGACCGGTCCAAAGGCGCGGGCGCGATAGCTGCGTTCGATGCCGGTCGCCGGAAGCTCAAGCTGACGCTTGAGTTCCCCATCGGTCGTCATCAACAGCAGCCCCTCGGTGTTGAGGTCGAGACGGCCGACGGGAACGAGGCGGGGAAGATCGTCAGGCAGCACGTCATAGATCGTCCGCCGGCCCTTGGGGTCTCGTTCGGTGGTCAGCACGCCCGCGGGCTTGTGGAAAAGGAAAAGGCGCGCGGGCGCAGGCGCCGCGACGGGATTGCCGTCGACCGTCACGCCGCGAAGCGAGGTAAGCAGGGTCGCGGGTGTATCGACCAGCTTGCCGTCGATCGCGATACGACCTTCGGCAATCATGCGTTCGATTTCACGGCGTGAGGCAATGCCCGCACGCGCGAGCAATTTCGCGATGCGCTGGGGCTCGCGGGTGGTTTTGCGGGTAGTGGTGGCGTTCACCGCGGCGATATAGCCGCTTTGTCGCATCGATCAAAAATTAATGCGGCCGAACTCGTGCTTTTCTCGTTGAACGCGGCGGGCGTTTGGAACGGGGAGGACCGATGAAGCTGTTCGCGAGGCGCAAAGCACGAGCGGCGCGCATCCTGATTGTCGAGGATGAACCGCTGATTGCGTTTGACACCGAACACTTTCTGGTGACCGAAGGATACTCGATCGCCGCAACGGTCGATTCGGTAGCGACCGCATTGGCTGCGATCGAGGCGGACGACGGCATTGATCTTGTGCTCGTGGATATCGGGTTGGCCGACGGTACGGGACTCGCCGTTGCCGAGGCGGCGCGGGAAAACGCGATCGAAGTGTTGTTCGTTACCGGAAATCTACCCGAAGCCGCACATCGAATGGCCGCAGGTTGCCTGACAAAACCCTATCCGCAGCGTGATCTGGTCGAAGCGATCGAGATCATTCGTCGCGTTCGGTCGGGTGAGACGGTTTCAAGGCTGCCGCCCACGTTCACATTGTTCTTGCCCGGCTGAACTCCATCTTCAGGCGAACAGGATCAACCCCAGAATGATCGCCCACATCACCAATGACAGGGCGACCGCAAACAGGAACCCCAGCGAGCGGGGCCAACGGCTGGACTCGGCGGGCGCGAGCGGCTGACCATTCAGGCGTTCCAACGGCACATGCATCACGAACACTCCAGTCGGGCAATCCGTTTTGCATAAGCCCGAATGATTTCCAATTCTCCTCGCGTGTTCGCCGTACCGGGCAATCCCTTAGAAAACCGACGTTTAGCCCGTTGAGGCATCCGCGAAGAGTATCGCGTCTAGGCTTTGGCGCCAGAAGCTTCTAGCGTCAGCGCCGCACGGTTAAACGAATGCCGCAAGGCCAATGACAGGAGCGCGGGGGCGCCGAGTGACGGAAAATACCAAACAGCCAGCTGGACTGGCGCTGCTGACCATGGCGCTACGCAATCGGAAAACCGGCGTCATGCTGGTATTCGGCTTCGCTTCCGGCCTTCCCTTCAGCCTCCTGCTCGGGACGCTCAACGCCTGGCTGGCGGATGCGCGGGTTGACCTTGCAACCATCGGGATCCTCTCCTGGATGGGCTTGGCCTACGCCTTCAAATTTCTGTGGTCGCCGCTCGTCGACCGATTGCCGCTGCCCGGGCTGGAACGGCTGGGGCGGCGACGGAGCTGGATCTTGCTGTGCCAGTTGATGATCGTCGCGGCATTTTTCCTGTTGGCCGCAACCAGCCCTGTCGCCGCGATCGGCACCTTTGCCCTGGTTGCCGTGCTCGCCGCCTTCGCTTCCGCGACGCAGGATGTCGCGATCGACGCCTGGCGCATCGATGTTGCGGATGAGGTCGCGACCGTCGGCGTCCTGTCGTCGATCTGGCAGATCGGGTATCGTATCGCGGCGCTCGTCGGAGGTGCGCTCGCCCTGGTGCTGGCCAGCCGGATCAGCTGGCCGGCTGTTTACACGATCATGGGATGCCTGATGCTGGTCGCCATGGCGGTGACCTTCCTCGCTCCCGATACGCCACGCCCGGAAGCGATAACGGGTGAGGGCGCGCAGGATGCGGCAATGGCGGACCCGCGTACACGCCTGATCGCCCTGAGTGTCGTCGGCCTCGGCTGGGCATGGGCGATCTGGACGATCGGGGACTTCATGGTCCGCGCGCTCGTGACCCCGGCCGGTGCGCCTGGGGCTCCCAATGTCCTCGACTTCACGCGCTATGTCGGGCCTTGGATCATCATTGCAACGATTGTCGTGCCGACGATCGTCGCTGCCGCCGCGAATGCGCTCAAGGCGCGTCGTCCGATTACGTCGCGCGGCGACGCACAGGCGGGGTCGATCCTTGTCCGCCATGGTTATGCGGCGCTTGTCCTGCCGCTGTCGGATCTGACCAGCAGGTTGGGCTGGGGAATTATCGTCGTGCTTGGGCTGATCCTCAGCTATCGCCTGTGCGATTCGATCTGGGGACCTTTCGCCTATCCCTTTTACCTCGATGCGCTCCATTATTCGAAGGATGAGGTTGCGTTCGCTTCCAAGATCTTCGGCGTGGGGATGACGATTGCCGGAATCTCGCTGGGCGGGGTGATGTTCGTGACGTTGGGACGCATGCCGACATTGATGGTCGGGGCGATCCTCGCGGCATTGACCAATCTGCTCTATGCCGACCTTGCCTCTGGAGCGGTCTGGATCGACGGTTTTGCCCGGTTGACCGGGCTCGCAATACTCGTCCCTGATGCCAGGATTCTCCGTCTGCTGATCGCCATTTCCGGCGAGAACATCGCTGGAGGACTCGCGGGTGCCGCGTTCGTCGCGTATCTCTCCGCGATTACCAGCCGGACCTATAGCGCCGTCCAGTACGCCCTTCTGTCCTCGATGACCCTTTTGCTGGGGTCGTTGGGACGTGCGGCGCTCGGTGATGCGATCAAGACCCAGGGCTATGCACCCGTTTTTGTCTTCACGGCGGCCCTGGGACTGATCGCGGTGTTCTTCGTTCTGGCCGAGTGGGCGCGCGAGCGGCTGACAGCACGGCGGGAGAGGCGCCAAGCCGAAGTGGTCGCCTGAGCCGCTATCCTTCCTTCGGACCCTGCCGTGGCCCGCGCGCGTTGATGGCGAACGCATTGGCGGCAGTTTGTAGAATGCGAGGGTATATTCATGTCGCGCCATCAGCCTCCACCCGGAAGGATTGACGATTTCGGGATTGCGCGAAGGCCGAAGGCGCGCTGGGCGATCGTGCTGCTCCTCATGCTTGCGGTCGCGGCGGTCGGCGCCTGGTTGTGGCTATCGCCTTACTGGACGCTGCGAACGCTCCAGAATGCCGTGCGCGAGGGCGATGCGCGCACCGTCTCCGCACATGTCGACTATCCGGCGGTCCGCGCGAGCCTGCGGACGGAGGTGCAAAGCTGGATGGCGCGAGACTCCGACGGCTCGCCACTGGGCAACGCCGGACGCGCATTGGCCGGACAACTCGCCGACCCTGCGATCGAAGCGATGGTGACTCCACACGGCATGCAGATGTTGTTGGGCCGCGCTGGTCTGGCAACGGCGACGTTCGACGCCGGCGGCGATGCGGCCCCGAACCAAATGCGCCTTGATCATGGCGCGGTCGACCGTTTCATCGTTCGCCCACAGCAACAAGGCTCCCCGACGCTCGAGTTTCGTTTGCGTGGTTTTCGCTGGATGCTCACCGGCATCGCGCTGAACGCGCGCGGCTGAGACTTCTTATGCCTCGGGCAGCGGAAGGCCGGCATCCGCAAAGGCTTGCCCGAGCAACGCTGCAGTCGCCGCCGTTCCACCTGCCTCCCGGACGCCCAGCAGATCGGCGAGCAGCACCGCCGCGCCGCGCGGGTTCTCCGGTGCCCGCGCGATCGCTGCAACCAATGTCGCCTCCGCCGCCGTCATGCGGGGACAGCACCAGGGAGCGATAGGAATGGGGCCGGCCGAATGTGTAGAGATTTCGCCCATCAGCGTCCGCAGCAGCAACAGCGGGCGGCGAAACGACCTGCCGAATGCGCTGACAAAGGCGTGGGCGGCAGCGGCGTCGGCTAGACCATTGGCACCGATTTGACGGATTCCGAACAGGAGCAGCCGCGCGCCTGCATCATCCGGTTGGGCAACGGGCAGGGCGGCGGCAAGCGAGTGGATGGCGAGCATGGGGGCGACTCCTGAAACGAACGCCACCAACTTGCCACATCGCTATTGCGAGTCAATCGCAATAAATGTCACTCGGGCAGTTCGTTGTTTGCCGCCAGCACGCGTCCAGCAAGATAGAGCGACCCACAGATGAGCACGGGGGCTGTGCGTGCCCCACGCCTGGCCCCGATCTGATCGAGCGCTGCAGCGACATCCTCTGCCGTGCCCATTGCCGGAATGCCTTGGACCTGTGCCAACCGGGCAAGCACTTCCGGAGCATGGGCGGCGTGCCCCTCGATCGGCACTGCGATCAGTTGATCTGCAAGCGGGGCCAGCCGCGCCATCATGGTTTCTGCGTCCTTGTTGGCGAGCATTCCGATCACGATCGCGATCGGTTGCCCGTTCGCCGCTGCACGGATCGCCGCCGCAAGCGCATCGGCTGCGTTGGCATTGTGTCCGCCGTCGAGCCAGACGGGAGTACCTGGCGCAAGCCGATCGGTGAGAGGACCGGCGGAGAGCCGCTGCATTCGAGCCGGCCAACGTGCGCCGCTGGCGGCTGACCGAAGCGCCTCCACCGGCACGTCGATCCGATCCTGGTGCCGCAACGTTGCGAGCGCGAGCGCGAGATTGGCATGCTGGTGCACACCCGCGAGCGCCGGTAACGGCGTGGAAAGGTGGCCGTGCCGATCGTGATAGATCAGCTGGCTTCCTTCCGCGCGGAAGTGCCAGTCGACGCCGGCCCGATATACCGGCGCGCCCACTTGGTGCGCATGGGCATCGATCACGGCAACGGCTTCTGCCGGAGCATCAAGCATCACCAGCGGCCGTCCGGATTTGGCAATGCCCGCCTTCTCGAAGGCAATGGCCGTGATTGTGTCGCCGAGAAATGCCTGATGGTCGATCCCAAGCTGGGCGATCGCGGTTGCTGCGGGGTCTGCAAGGACATTGGTGGCGTCCAGCCGTCCGCCAAGGCCAACCTCGATGATACAGACATCTGCGGGCGTCTCCGCAAAGGCCAAAAAGGCTGCTGCGGTCGTCACTTCGAAGAAGCTCGCCCCGATATCGCCCCCAGCGTCGAGAACGCCGGCGAGGAGCGACGCCAGACGATGATCATCGATCAATCGTCCCGCAATTCGGATCCGCTCGTTGAACCGGACGAGATGCGGACTCGAATAAACGTGCGCGCGCATTCCGGCGGCCTCGGTCGCCGCCCGCAGATAGGCGCAGGTCGAGCCCTTGCCGTTGGTCCCGGCGACATGGAGCACGGGCGGCAAGCGCCGATGCGGATCACCGATCCGCTGAAGCAACTGGGTTATGCGTTCCAGTCCCAGCACATCGGTGCCGGGGCCAAGCGCCATCAACCGGTCGATCTGCCGCTGTACGGCGGTATCTTCGGATCGTGCGAAATCGGGCATCAACGGGCGTCCGTTCTACGCCTGTTTGGACTCACGCCGCCGCCTTCTGCTCGCATAGCAGCCCGATCAGCCGACCGAGAACGTCACGAAGGTCGCGACGGTGTTCGACCCGGTCCACAAGACCGTGATCGCGATAATATTCGCTGGTCTGGAAGTCGTCGGGGAGCTTCTCGCGGATCGTGTTTTCGATCACGCGACGGCCGGTAAAGGCCAGGGTTGCACGCGGCTCAGCGATCTGGACGTCACCCAGCATGGCATAGGCGGCCATCACCCCGCCCGAGGTCGGATCGGTAAGCACGACGATGTAGGGCAGCCCGGCATCGTGCAGCATCTGGATGGCGACCGTCGTACGCGGCATCTGCATCAGGCTGAGGATGCCTTCCTGCATCCGCGCACCGCCCGACGCCGTGAACACGATATAGGGCGCGCGTGCAGCGATTGCCGCTTCGACGCCTGCCACAAATGCCTCCCCGACAGCCAGGCCCATCGACCCGCCCATGAAAGCGAAGTCCTGAACCCCGATGACTGCCGTCTGGCCGTGGATCGTGCCGCGCGCATTGAGAAACGCGTCGGGTTCGCCCGTCTGGCCACGCGCGGCCTTGAGGCGGTCGACATAGCGTTTCGAGTCGCGAAACTTGAGGGGGTCTTCGGTCACGCGCGGATTGGGAAGCACGGTATAGCTGCCCGGGTCGAAGAGATGCGCAAAACGCTCCGCAGGTCCGATGCGCTCATGATGGTCGCAATGCGGGCAGACGTGCAGATTCTGTTCCAGCTCCTTCACGAACACCATTTGTCCGCACCCCTTGCACTTGTGCCAGAGGTTGTCGGGCGTGTCCTTCTTGGTCCCCAGCGACAGGGCGTTGCGGACGCGGCTGATCCAGCTCATTGGTTTTCCTTGCGTGCCGCGGCAATCGCCGCGGAAAGAGATTGAACATAGGCGCGCACGGGCTCTTCGGCGCCAGCGCCATGTCGGGCTACCAGTTCGACGATCGCCGAGCCGACCACGACGCCATCGGCAACGCGTGCGATTGCACCGGCCTGTTCGGGGGTGCGGACGCCGAAGCCCACCGCGATCGGCAGGTCGGTCGCCGCCTTGAGGCGGGCGACCGCGGCCTCGATCGAGCCCTGCGCCGCCTGCTGCAGCCCGGTGATCCCGGCGACCGAGACATAGTAGAGAAAGCCCGATGCCCCTGCGAGCACGGCAGGAAGGCGGGCAGCGTCCGTCGTCGGCGTCGCCAACCGCACATTGGCCACGCCGACCGCGCGCAGCGCCTCGCCAAGGCTATCGTCTTCCTCGGCGGGGATGTCGACGCAGATCACGCCGTCGACGCCCGCGTTGCACGCGGCATTCGCGAACCACTCCGGTCCGCGTCGCGTCATCGGATTGCCATAGCCCATCAACACCAGCGGCACCTCCGGATGCCGCGCGCGGAACGCCGTGGCGATCGCGAGCACGTCCGCCGTGTTGGTGCCGGCGGCGAGGCTGCGCAGGTTCGCCGCCTGGATCGCAGGGCCGTCGGCCATCGGATCGGTGAACGGCATGCCGAGCTCGATCACGTCGGCGCCGCCCGCAACGAGCGCGTCGAGGATCGCGGCGGTGGCACCTGGCGTGGGGTCCCCGGCGGTGACGAAGGTCACCAGCGCGGCGCGGCCCTCGTCAGCGGCGCGGGCAAATGCGTTGGCGAGCCGGGTCACATCTTCACTCCCAGCGCGTCGGCGACGGTGAAGATGTCCTTGTCGCCGCGGCCGCAGAGGTTGGCGAGAATCACCTTGTCGCGCGGCATGGTGCGGGCGACCCTGGCGACCGCGGCGATGGCATGGCTCGGCTCGAGCGCGGGGATGATGCCCTCGGTGCGGCAGAGTAGCTGGAAGGCATCGAGCGCCTCGGTATCGGTCACCGCCGTATACTCCACGCGGCCGATGTCGCGCAGCCAGGCGTGTTCCGGCCCGATGCCCGGATAGTCGAGCCCCGCCGAGATCGAATGCGCCTCGGTGATCTGGCCGTCCTCGTCCTGCAGCAGATAGGTGCGGTTGCCGTGGAGGATGCCCGGCGCGCCCCCAGCGAGGCTGGCGGCATGGCGCTTGTCGAGCCCTTCGCCCGCCGCCTCCACGCCGAGCATCTTCACATCGGCATCGTCGAGGAACGGGTGGAACAGCCCGATCGCGTTCGACCCGCCACCGATCGCGGCGACCAGCAGGTCGGGCAGCTTGCCGGTGCGCTTGAGCATCTGCTCGCGCGCCTCGCGGCCGATCACCGACTGGAAGTCGCGGACCAGCTCCGGATAGGGGTGCGGACCGGCGGCGGTGCCGATGATGTAGAAGGTGTCTTCCACATTGGCGACCCAGTCGCGCAGGCCCTCGTTCATCGCGTCCTTGAGCGTCGCGGCACCCGAGGTCACCGGCACCACTTCGGCGCCGAGCAGCTTCATGCGGAACACATTGGGCTGCTGTCGCGCGACGTCGGTGGCGCCCATATAGATCACGCAGGGCAGGCCGAAGCGGGCGCAGACGGTGGCGGTCGCCACGCCGTGCTGGCCCGCGCCGGTCTCCGCGATGATCCGTGTCTTGCCCATGCGGCGGGCGAGCAGGATCTGGCCGATGCAATTGTTGATCTTGTGCGCGCCGGTGTGATTCAGCTCGTCGCGCTTGAACCAGATCTCGGCGCCCATGCCCTCGGGCGCATTCTCGCGCAGCGCCTCGGTCAGCCGCTCGGCATAATAGAGCGGGCTGGGGCGGCCGACATAATGTTCGAGCAGATCGTCGAACTCGGCCTGGAAGGCGGGATCGGCCTTGGCGGCGGTGTATTCGCGCTCCAGGTCGAGGATCAGCGGCATCAGCGTCTCGGCGACGAAGCGGCCGCCGAACTGGCCGAAATGCCCGCGGTCGTCGGGCTGGGCTCGGAAGGAGTTGGGTGTGCTCATGATCGGGCCACGGCTTTAAGGAAAGCAGCGATCTTGTCCACATCCTTGACGCCTGGAGCCGCCTCTATGCCCGAAGAGACATCCACGAGGCGGGCACCGGTGACGCGGATCGCCTCGCCGACATTGGCGGCATCGAGCCCGCCGGAGAGGATCCAGGGGAGGGGATGGGCAAAGCCGTCGAGCAGTTGCCAGTCGAAGCGGAGGCCAGTGCCGCCGGGCACCTTGGCGCCCTCGGGCGCCTTCGCATCGTAGAGCAGCCGGTCGGCCGCACCGCGGAACGCGGCGGCCGGCGTGAGATCGGCGCGAGTCTTCACGGCGAGCGCGGCCCAGGTCTCAAGGTGGGTGTGCGCCTTCACCGCCGCGGCGCGCTGGGGGGGCACCTTGTGGAGCTGGATCACGTCGAGCCTCCCGGCTGCGATGGCGGCATCGAGCAACGCATCGTCGGGGTCAACAAACACCCCGACGCGCGCGACACGGTCGGGCACCCGCGCGGCGAGGCCGTGCGCCTTGTCGAAGCTCAGGTGACGCGGGCTGGGCGGAAAGAAGACGAAGCCGATATGGCTCGCCCCGCCGGCAACGGCGGCGTCGAGCGTCTCAGGGGTGGACAGGCCGCAGATTTTCGCAGTTGTGGGCATGGTCGCCATGTCGTCCCATTTTTGCGAAGCGACAAGCCCGGGCATTGGGACGGTTGCACACAAAGGTTGATCTCAGCGACGGCGTTGGCTCGGCTCGGCTCGGGGACCGTCGGATCACCGGCTGTATTTTCGGGCCAAGGGGGGGAGGACGTCGAAACCGGCGCGTCTGCCCGTTGCTGGCCGGACGCGCGCTTCAACCCGCCGCCGGCGGATCGTGGTTGCCCCCCCGGGGACGCAAGCGAATATCACCGTGTATCGACGGCACCAGAGCTGACGGATTCAGACCAGCGGCTTGGCCAGCACCCTCATAAACAGCGGCGGGTCGAGCGCGATCGGGAAGTCGCGGCGCTCGCCGGTTTCGGCATAGCCGCGGCGGAGATAATATTCGATCAGCTCGCGGCGCGCCTCGATTACGGTCATCTCGATGCGGGTGCATCCGAACACGGTGCGGGCATGAACTTCGGCAGCGGCGATCAGTCGACGGCCCAGCCCGCCCGCCTGCCGCAGCGGCTCGATGCACAGCAGACCCAGATAGGCGACGCCGCCGCCGCGGTTCACGACGTTGACACAGCCGACCGTCACGCCACGCTGCTCTGCGATCAGCAGTACCTGGTCCGGGTCGCCGATGATCGAGGCGAGCGTGGCAAGGTCGGTGCGCGGTTCCTCGATCAGATCCGCTTCATGGGTCCAGCCCAGACGTGCCGAATCGCCGCGATAGGCACGTTCGATGACGGCATGGATCGCCGAAAGCTGGTCCACCGTCGCGGGCGAAATCAGGATGGTCATCGGGAAACGATCGGAGCGGGAATCAACTTGGCAACCCCTCCTTGCCGCCGACGGGACGTCAGGGAAAGCTGCTGGAAGGAAAGGGTCAGAGCGTCGCCTCGATGTCGCGTGCGGCCTGATCGGGGTTCTCGGCCAAGGTGATCGGGCGGCCGATGACGAGGATCGATGCGCCCGCATCGATGGCAGCACGCGGCGTCACGACGCGCTTCTGGTCCGCAGCCTGTGCCTGCGACGGGCGGACCCCCGGAACGACGAAAAAGCCGTCCTTCCATGCGGCGTGCGCCGCCTTCACCTCCTCGCCCGAGCAAACGATGCCGTCCACGCCCGCCGATCGGGCAAGCTCCGCGAGCTTCAATACCTGTTCGTGCGGATCGCGGTTCATGCCGATGGCGTGAAGATCGGTGCGATCAAGGCTGGTCAGCATCGTTACCGCGACCACCTTGGTCCCGTCGGGCGCGGCAGCCTTGGCATCCTCCAGCATCGCGCGGCCGCCGGCGGCATGGACGGTGAGGATGGCGGGGTTGAGAGGCCGCAGGGCCTGGATCGCCTTGCCGACCGTATTCGGAATGTCGTGAAACTTGAGGTCCAGAAAGATCGGAACGCCGATTTCCGCCATTTCGCGCACGCCGTGGCGCCCGTTGGCCATGAAGAATTCGAGGCCCAGCTTGATCCCGCCGACATGCGCGCGCACCCGCTTGGCGAGCGACTTTGCGCGTTCGATATCGGGCGTGTCGAGGGCAACGAAGATACGATTGGTCATGATTGGCGATCCGCGAAGAGCGGCCCCGCGGACGGGGCGGCAGGCTGGGTCGGGGAGATGGAAGACGTCATGGAGAGGCCCGTTTCCGTGGTCAGCGCCGCGTCGGGCGTGGCGCCGGTCGCGGCGGTTCGGATGTCGGCCAGTGCGCGCTCAAGGTTGCTGATGCGCTGGCGCAGGCTCCATCGCGTCGTCTGATAGGCGACCAGCATCGGCAGAAAGCCGATGAGGAAGATCAGGATCAGCAGCAGCGGCAGACTGAAATCGGCCACCAGTCCGCCCCACAGGTGGATGCTCACCCGCTCGTCGCCGTTATAGATCACGAAGGCTGTGACGAGGCCGCCCAGCAAGAGCCAGAACAGCACCTTCAGAAACCGCATCGAAACCCCGTTCCCGCTGAAAAGAGGCTTGGACGATAGGGCCGATATGGCGGTTTGACCAGTCTCGTCCGCGCGTCGTCCCGGCCGGTCCGCGCCCTGTCAGCGCGGCCCGATCTCCGCCCGAAGTTCCTCGAACAGCGCCGGAATGTTGCGCAAACGGCCTTGTTCCTCGTCAAGGATCGCGTGAAATGCCGCCCTTTTGATCGCGCTCACGCGCTCCTCGGGGAGGCGTTCGTCATCGGCAAGCGTGGAAAGCACGATGTCGATCAGCCGGTCGGCGCCGTGCAGGCGGCCCCACAGATAATCATTCTCGCGGTACGCCCGGCTGAAAAAAGCGCCGAAGCTGTTGAACTGGATGCCTTTGAGCGTCGCCTCGGCACCGCCGGTGCGGATGGCCCTGGCGTCCTCGGGCGAAATGCGGTCGACCCGGATCGGGTCGAACTCGTCGAGACCGTCGCCCTGAAGCAGCGGCAATGTGGCAATGTCGAAAAAGGGAAAGCCGAGATGCGCGAGCAAGAGCGGACGGCGCAGATCGCGGCCCAGGGCGCTGAATCCCTGCGAGAGCCGGGCATCGGCGGCTGCGTCGAGGGCTGTCAGGTCCATCCGTTCGCCGACACGGTCGAGGAGCGCCGAGGCGTCTCCCGTCCCTGTCGCGCAGGCGCGCGCGGCGTCGGCGAGGTCGGCATAGGTATCGGAACGCTTGAGTTCGAGATACGCGGCCAGCGACTCGTAGAGTGCGTCGCGGATCGGGCGCAGTTCTTCGCGCCGTTCGCGCACGTCCATTTCGGTCAGACGGCGCGCCAGCAGCCGCAACCGACGGATACGAAAGCCGAGGTCGTGCGCGCGCAGGAACGCCAACGCCTCGGGCGACGCGCCTCCGTTCAGTGCCGCGCCGAAGCGATCGGCACCGCGCGCGCGCACCGCAGCCATCAGCGAATCGCGCAGGGAACGTAGCGTTTCCGGCCCATGGAGCCCAGCCACCGCGTAGAGAAGTCGGGCGGTGCGCTCGACGGCGCCGTCGACTTTCAGGAGAGCATAGGCCGTGTGGCCATAGCCGGCCTTGGTCGCGGCGGAGACCTGGGCGCGGCGGCGCCAGGCGGCGAGGCGGCGAGGCGTCGGATAATCGAGCCAGAGCGTATAGCCGAACAGCCCCTCGACCTGGCTTTCGACCTCCGCGCGAATGTCGCCGATGATCGCCAGCATGCGTTCGATCCGGTCCGATCGGGCGCTGATCGCCTCCAGATTGTCGCGAATCGGCTGTTCGCGGGGCAGTTCGGTCAGCGCGCCGATGATCGTCTGGAAGAAGCCCGGACGCTCCGCCGAACGTCCATAGGAGAGCAGGCGGAGTTCGGGCGTGGGGTCGATATAGACGAAGCGGCGATCGATCTGGCGGCGGGCAGGGCGCTCGCGGAGCGCGTCAATGGCAGGACGAAAGGGCGCGTTCGCGAGCACCGACCCGTCGATCAGCACCGCTTTTCGTGCATTATCGGTCAAAAAATGCTGCGGAAGGGCCCGTTCGAGGAACGCGTCGCGCCCACCCCATTTTTCACCCCGCTCGGCAAGCACGGTGTCGAGTTCCTCGACCGTCACCGGCGGGAATGCGCCCGGAAAGCTGGAGGTCGCCCGCGCGGCAAAGGCGAGCGCGGCGGGGTGCCCGATCGCGCCTTCCTCGCCATGGTCGGAAAAGGCGAAGACGAGGCGGTGCTCGGTCTCGTCGACGAGCGGCGGCGAATTGAGCCGCAGCGCCTCGCGATGGCCGTGGAAATCGGTGACGGTGACGAACAGGTCGAGCGGCTGATCGCGCGGCAGCAGCCGGTTGCGCGAGGGGCCGCGCGCCATCGCGTCGAAGGCATCCATCAGCGTATGGAAAAGCTGGCGCCCGCCGAAGGGCGGCTCGAACCAGCGCGACCGGACGAAGCGTTCGAGCTTGGCACGCACCTCTTCCCGCGCGCCTGCCTCGACGGTCTCGTCGACGGTCTTGTTGCGGTCGGCGAGCATCCACGCGATCGGCGTCGCCCAGATCTTGGCGAAACGGTGCGACGGCGCCTGCACCGGATCGAGCAGCGATTCGATATCGGCATGTTCGATCCAGAGATCGGTCAGCGCGTCGAGCGACTGACCCGTGGTGAGCGCCTGGGCGAGGAAGACCGCGTTGATGCCGCCCGCGCTCGCGCCGGACAGGATGTCGACCAGCACGCGCAGATTGACCCCGCAACTGTCGCGGATCTCGTCGAGGAGCGCGGCATAGACGCCGTCGGCATCGCCGCCTTCGCGCACCGCGCAACTCGCACAGGCGAGGCGCCAGATCTCCTTGGTGATGCCGTGCATGTAGACCGCAAGGCTGACGCCGCCATAGCAGACGAGCGCGAGGCGCAGTTCCTTGTCGCGCGCCGCGGTCATTGCGCGATCCGGAGTTCGGCCCAGATCGGCAGATGGTCCGACGCGGTGCGCGCCTGAAGGCTTTCATGCGTCCCCGAACCCGCGATCGCGATGTCGCCGGTGACCATGATCCGGTCGAGCCGCGCCATCGGGCGGCGCGCATGATAGGTCTTGCCCGTTTCGGCAAAGGCGAAACGCTCGCCGAAGTCGCGCAGGCAGCCGCCATTGGCGGTCCATTCGTTGAGATCGCCCATCATCACCGTGGGCAGACGCCGTTCGCGCGCGGCGAGTTCGGCAAGGATCGCCGCCGCCTGCCGCCGCCGCCAGAGCCCCGACAGGTCGAGGTGCATCCCGACGACGCGGATCGCCTGACCGCCGATTTCGATATCGGCCATCACCGCGCCGCGCGGTTCGAGCGCGGGCAGGTGGAGCGGCGCACAGTCGAGGATCGTCGCCGACTTGCGCACCAGCAAGGCGTTGCCGTGCCATCCCATCGAGCGCGCCCGCAGGTTGACGGGAACGGCCTTCCAGTCGCTGTGTTCGGCGAGCAGCGCGGCGGTCAGCACCGCCGCGCGGGTGCCGAAGCGGCGATCGGCCTCCTGCAGCGCGATGATGTCGGCGTCGATCTCGTTGAGCACCTGCAGCGTCCGCTCGGGGCGCCGGCGGCGATCGGTGCCGATCGACTTGCGCATGTTGTAGCTGGCGACCTTGATCACCCCGCCCTTATCGCGGGCGGCGGCGCCATGGCGCAAGAGGGTTGCGGGCGTGTCGCGATGCGTCCGAATGGGGCCTCCACTTGCCGGCGACAGGCAAAGCCGGCGACGGGGCACAACCCGCCGCCCGCCCGAAATATCCGGCCGACGCCCGAAGAAGCCCGAAGCGGCCTAGCCCCGGCCGCCGTGCTGGCGCGGCAACGCCATGGCCCAGCGCGCGAGCACCTGAGGATAGAGACGATGTTCCTCGACCAGCACGCGCGCGGCGAGCGTGTCGGCGGTGTCGCCGGCAAGGATCGGCACGCGCGCCTGGCCGAGCAGTTCGCCGCCGTCGAGCTCTTCGGTGACGACATGGACCGAGCACCCCGCCTCAGCATCGCCCGCGGCGATCGCGCGCGCGTGCGTGTCGAGCCCCTTGTACTTTGGCAGCAGCGAGGGGTGGATGTTGACGATCCGGTCGCGCCAGTCGGCGACGAAACGATCCGAGAGCAGCCGCATATAGCCCGCAAGCGCGATCATCTCGACATCGTGCGCGCGCAATGCCGCATCGATGCGCGCCTCATACTCGGCCTTGGGCATGCCCTTGGGCGACTGGGCGAAGGTGGGGATGCCCCGCTCCGCCGCCCAGGCGAGCCCCGCCGCCTGGGGCTTGTCGCTGGCGACGAGCACGACGGCATAGGGGCAATCGGGCGCGCGTGCGGCCTCGACCAGCGACGCCATGTTCGACCCGCGCCCCGAAATGAGCACGCCGACGCGACGGCGCGCCGCCGCCGGATCAGCCGCCGGATCAGCCATGGTGCGTGGCCGACCAGTCCGCGCGCGCGCTCCACGTCTCGCCCGATCCGAACACGGTGCAGCCGCGTTCGCCCGCCACGATCTCGCCGATAGTGAACACCGTCTCGCCGGCGGCGGTGAGCGCCTCGGCAAGCTCGGCCGCATGTTCGGGGCGAACCGCGGCGACCATGCCGATGCCGCAATTGAAGGTGCGCGCCATTTCCTCGGGCTCGATATTGCCCTGTGCCTGGAGGAACGCCATCAGCCGCGGCAACGGCCAGCTGCCCGCGTCGATCCGGGCATGGCATCCCGCCGGGAGGACGCGCGGAACGTTTTCGAGCAGCCCGCCGCCGGTGATGTGCGCGAGCCCGCGGATCAGCCCCTTGCGGAGCGACGGCAACAGGCTGGCGACATAGATGCGCGTCGGCGCCATCAGCGCGTCGATGAGCAGCACGTCCTGATCGAACAGCGCGGGGCGATCGAGCTTCCACGCCTTGTCCGCCGCGAGGCGACGCACGAGCGAGAAGCCGTTCGAATGTACGCCCGTCGAGCCCATGCCGAGCAGGATGTCGCCCGGGCGGATCGTGCCGCCGTCGAGCAGTTGCTCGCGCTCGACCGCACCCACGCAGAAGCCCGCAAGGTCATAGTCGCCCGCGGCATACATGCCGGGCATTTCGGCGGTTTCGCCGCCGATCAGCGCGCAGCCCGCCTGACGGCAGCCTTCGGCGATGCCCGCGATGACGCGTTCGGCGACCCCGGCGTCGAGCTTGCCGCTGGCATAATAGTCGAGGAAGAACAGGGGTTCGGCCCCCTGAACGACCAGATCGTTGGCGCACATCGCGACGAGGTCGATCCCGACCCCGTCGTGCCGGTCATGCTCGATCGCGAGCTTGAGCTTGGTTCCCACGCCGTCATTGGCGGCGACGAGCAGCGGATCCTTGAACCCGGCGGCGCGAGGATCGAACACCCCCCCGAACCCGCCGAGATCGGCATCGGCACCCGGACGGCGCGTGGAACGGGCGAGCGGGGCGATCGCGCGCACCAGCGCGTTGCCCGCCGCGATCGAGACGCCCGCCTGGGCGTAGGTATAGGCTTTCGGATCGGTCATGGCCGAACCGCCTAGCCACAACGCGCTTGGATTTCCACGCCCGCTTCGCCAAAAGAGCGCCCGCATGCATCGGAAACGGCTTTTCCTCTCCATCGGCGCGGCCGGCGCGCTCGTTCTCGCGGGCGGCGCGGGGGTTACGCTTGCCGAAGGGCAGGGGGGCGCCGCCGCCGATTCGGCCGGCAGTTTCGAGGTGACGGGCGTGACCGTCGACGTCAAAGGGCGCGATGCCGAGAGTGCGCGGCTGGGCGGATGGCGGATCGCGCAGCGCAAGGGATGGCAGATGCTGTCGCAGCGGCTGACCGGCGAGAAATCGGACCTTTCCGACTCGGCGATCGATTCGCTGGTGAGCGGCGTCGTGATCGAACAGGAACAGATCGGGCCGACGCGTTACATCGCCCGGCTGGGCATCCAGTTCGATCGCGCGCGCGCCGGCGCGATCCTGGGCGTTTCGACTCAGATGACGCGATCGGTGCCGACGCTGCTGGTGCCGCTGGAATTTTCGGGCGGGACGGGCCGCGTATTCGAGCGCGAGACCGCCTGGGCGCGCGCATGGAACCGCTTTCGCGCGACGAGCAGCACGATCGACTATGTCCGGCTGCGCGGCAACGGCGCCGATTCGCTGCTGGTCAACGCGGGGCAGACGCTGCGCCGCGGCCGCAACTGGTGGCGCACGGTGCTCGACCAATATGGCGCGAGCGACATGGTCGTCGCCGAGGTGCAGTTGCGCCGCGACTATCCCGGCGGTCCGGTCGTCGGGCTGTTCGCGGCAACGCACGGCCCCGATCGCACGCCGATCACGCATTTCGCGCTGCGGGTCGAATCGGCGGATGCGATCGATTCGCTGTACGATACCGCGATCCAGCGCATCGACGCGGCATTCCAGACCGCGCTTGCCGACGGCCGGCTGCGTCCCGACCGGATGCTCGCCACGCGCCCGCCCGCGCCCAAGCCCGTCGTCGACCCGGCGGCCGAAGCCGCGGCCGCAGCGGCGGCCGAGGGCGCGGCGGGCACGGTGGCGACGATCACCGTCCAAGTCGAGACGCCGAACGCCGCCGCGGTCAATGCTTCCGAAAGCGCGCTGCGCGCCACGCCGGGGGTGCGGTCGGCGGTCACGTCGAGCCTCGCGCTCGGCGGCATCTCGGTCGTCCGCGTCGCATTCGAGGGCAATATCGGCGCGTTGCGTTCGGCGCTCGAGGCGCGGGGCTGGCAGGTTCAGGAGGGCGCGGGGGTGCTGCGCATCCGCCGGCCCGGCGGTGGCGGCAGCGCGAGCAGCAGCGGCGAGGCGCGCGCGCCCGCAGCATCGGGCAGCGGCGGCGCGGGCCGTGCCGGGGGCGCGGCGCCGGCGCCGGGCGCATCGCCGCCGCCCATTCCGCGCCCGTCCGGAACGTCGCGCAACCCATGAGCCAGCTTCGCCTGCCCCTCGGGCTTCCCGAGGCGCATGAGAACGAATTCCTCGTCAGCGATTCGAACGCTCGTGCGGTCCATCAGCTTGAACATTGGGGGAGCTGGCCGGTGCGGGCGGCGCTGCTCGTCGGCCCGCGCAAGTCGGGGCGCAGCCTGCTCGCGCGCATCTTTGCCGCCAAGACCGGCGCCGAGGTGATCGACGATGCCGAGCGCCAGAGCGAGACGGCGATCTTCCACGCCTGGAACCGCGCGCAGCACGAGCATCACCCGCTGCTGATCGTCGCGGACGCGCCGCCGCCGCGCTGGGAGGTCCGGCTGCCCGATCTCCGGTCGCGACTGGCGGCGTCGCCGCTGCTCGAAATCGGCGTGCCCGACGACGCGCTGATCCCGCAATTGCTCGAACGCGCCTTTGCCCGGCATCTGCTCCACGCCAAACCCGAGCTGCTTGCGTGGATCGCCCGTCGGATCGAGCGCAGCCATGTCGCCATCCTGCGCGCCGCCGACGTGCTGGAGGCGGCGGGGCGCGACCGGCTGACGCTTCCCGTGGTGCGCGAGGCGCTGGAACGTGCTGGCTTGCTGGCGCCCGGACGCGATAAGGAACCCGCATGACGACGCCCGTCCCGCAATCCGCCGCTGCCGAGCCCGCTTCGGGTTCGCGCTATTTCAACCGCGAACTGAGCTGGCTCGCCTTCAACCGGCGCGTGATGGAGGAGGCGTGCAACCCGGCGCATCCGCTGCTCGAGCGGCTGCGCTTCCTGTCGATTTCGGGCACCAATTTCGACGAGTTCTTCATGGTGCGCGTCGCGGGGCTGATGGGGCAGCAGCTCCAGCGGGTCGAGGCGCGATCGGCAGACGGGCTGACCCCGGGGCAGCAGCTCGCGGCAATTTCGGCGGAGGCCGAGTCGCTCGCCGACGCGCAGCAGAGCGTGTGGGGCGACATCCGCGCGCAACTGGCGGCGGTGGGCATCCATGTGCTCGAGGCGGCGGCGATCAGCGGCGAGACCGAGGCGTGGCTGATCCACCATTTCCGCGAGCAGATCTTCCCGATCCTGACGCCGCAGGCGCTGGACCCCGCGCATCCGTTCCCGTTCATCCCGAACCAGGGATCGAGCGTGATCTTCGACCTGGTGCGGCGATCGGACATGGAGCCGATCCGCGAGCTGGTGCTGCTCCCGACGACGCTGCCGCGTTTCGTCCGGCTGCCCGGGCAGCCGGCGCGCTATGTCGCGGTCGACACGCTGATCAAGCGGTTCTCGCACCTGCTGTTTCCCGGATACGATGTGCGCGGGGCGGCGGCGTTTCGCGTGCTGCGCGACAGCGACATCGAGATCGAGGAAGAGGCCGAGGACCTGGTGCTCACCTTCCGCTCGGCGATCAAGCGCCGCCGCCGGGGCCGCGTCATCCGCCTCGAGATGGAGGAGTCGATCGACCCCGAGCTCGAGGCGGTGCTCAAGGAAGAGCTGGGCGGCAGCGACGCGCTGCTGACCGAGAAGGGCGGGTTCCTGGGGATCGGCGACCTCAGTTCGCTGGTCGACGAGGATCGGCCCGACCTGAAATTCACCCCCTATTCGCCGCGGTTCCCCGAGCGCATCCGCGAATATGGCGGCGACTGCTTCGCGGCGATCCGCGCCAAGGACATCGTCGTCCACCACCCCTATGAAAGCTTCGACGTCGTGCTTTCGTTCCTGGGGCAGGCCGCGGCCGACCCCGATGTGGTGGCGATCAAGCAGACGCTCTATCGCGCAGGCAAGCAGCCGGCGGTGATCAACGCGCTGATCGCGGCGGCCGAGGCCGGCAAGTCGGTGACGGCGGTGGTCGAGCTGAAGGCGCGGTTCGACGAGGAGCAGAACCTGTACTGGGCGACCGCGCTGGAGCGCGCGGGCGTGCAGGTCGTGTATGGCTTCATCGACTGGAAGACGCACGCCAAGGTGTCGATGGTGGTACGGCGCGAGGGCGGCGCGTATCGCACCTATTGCCACTTCGGGACGGGCAATTATCACCCGATCACGGCGCGGATCTACACCGATCTCAGCTTCTTTACCGCCGACCCCCGGGTGGGTCGCGATGCGGCGCAGATCTTCAACTATGTCACCGGCTATGTCGAGCCGCAGGAGCTCGAGCTGCTGGGGATCAGCCCGCGCGACCTGCGCGAGCGGCTGGTGGCGCTGATCGACGCCGAGATCGGACATGCCCGGGCCGGGCGACCGGGGGCGATCTGGGCGAAGATGAACTCGCTGGTCGATCCGGCGGTGATCGAGAAGCTGTACGAGGCGAGCAACGCGGGCGTCGAGATCGACCTGATCGTGCGGGGCATCTGTTGCCTGCGCCCCGGCGTACCGGGGATGTCGGACAATATCCGCGTCAAGTCGATCGTCGGGCGCTTTCTGGAGCATAGCCGCATCTGGGCATTCGGCGACGGCCAGGCGCTTCCCAACGACAAGGCGAAGCTGTTCATTTCCTCCGCCGACTGGATGCCGCGCAATTTCGACCGGCGCGTCGAGTTCATGCTGCCGATCCTCAACAAGACCGTGCACGACCAGGTGCTCGACCAGGTGATGGTCGCCAACCTGCTCGACAACGAGCAGAGCTGGCAGTTGCAGCCCGACGGCCGCTATGTCCGGATGGTTCCCGGCGAGGAGCGGTTCAACCTTCACCGCTATTTCATGACCAACCCCTCGCTCTCCGGCCGCGGGGCGGCGAGCGAGGCGCGCAAGCCGGTGCCGAAACTATCGCTCAAGCGTCGGCGTTCCTCGGCCAAGGAGCGCTGAACTTGACCATGTCCACCCTTCGGTCCGCGCGCCCGGCGCGCGGCGCTGCCGCGCACGATCCGCGCGTCGCGATCATCGACATCGGATCCAATTCGGTGCGGCTGGTCGTCTATCAGGGACCGGCGCGGCTGCCGGCGGTGCTGTTCAACGAAAAGGTGATGGCCGGGCTGGGGCGTTCGCTCGCCCAGAGCGGCGCGATCGAGACCGCCGCGCTCCACATGGCGGCATCCGCGCTCGCGCGGTTCGCGCTGCTGGCCCGCGAGATGCGCGTCGACGAGCTGCGCGTCGTGGCGACGGCCGCGGTCCGCGACGCGTCGAACGGCCAGCAGCTTGTCGACGCCGCCGCCAGGCTGGGCCTTGAGGTCGAGGTGCTGAGCGGCGGCGAGGAGGCAAGCGCCGCCGGAATGGGCGTCATCTCGGCAATTCCCGACGCCGACGGCATCGTCGGCGATCTGGGCGGCGGCAGCCTCGAACTGGTGCGCGTGGTCGCGGGCACCGTTACCGACCGGGCGTCCTTCCCGCTGGGCGTGCTGCGCGTCCCCGGGATTCGCGGCGCGGGGAAGGGCGCGCTCGACGCCAAGGTCGGCGAACTGCTGGCGCGCAGCGGATGGAAGGATCGCGGCCGCGACCTGCCATTCTACCTCGTCGGCGGATCGTGGCGCGCGCTCGCGCGGCTCGACATGCACCGGACCGGCTATCCGTTGCCCGTCGTCCACCAATATACGCTTCCCAACGGCCATCTCGGCGAGCTGCAGCGATTGCTCGCCGATACGCCGCGCGGCGCGCTCAAGGCGGTTCCCGACCTGTCGAGCGCGCGCATTCCGCAACTGGGCGACGCGGCCGCGCTGCTGGAGGTCGTGCTGCGCCACCTCGGCGCAACGCGGGCGGTCGCTTCGGCCTATGGCCTGCGCGAAGGGCTGCTCTATCAGCGGCTGAGCCCGGAGCAGCGGCTCGAGGACCCGCTGATCGCGGCCGCACGCGATGAGGGGGCGCGCGCCGGACGGTTTCCCGAGCATGGCGACCTGCTCGACAACTGGGTCGCACCGCTTTTCGCCGAGGATCCGCCCGAACTCGCGCGGCTGCGCCATGCGGCCTGCCTGCTCGCCGATGTGGGCTGGCGCGCCAATCCCGAGTTCCGCGCGGAACGGGGCATGGAGATCGCGCTCCACGGCAACTGGGTGGCGATCGACGCCGCCGGGCGCGCCGTCGTCGCGCAGGCGCTGTTCACCTCGCTGGGCGGGGGAACGGGAACCCCTGCGCCGCTCAGCCGGCTTGCCGATGCACCGTTGCTGACGCGTGCCCGGCAATGGGGGCTGGCGATGCGGCTGGGCCAGCGATTGAGCGCCGGGGTCGCCGAGCCGCTGCGCCGTTCGCGGCTGTCGCTGGGCGACGGCAAGCTGGCGCTCGCGCTCAAGGGGCGCGACGCGGCGCTGTACGGCGATGCCGTCGAGAAGCGGCACAAGGCGCTCGCCGCGGCAATGGGCGCCGCACCGGTATTGTCGATCTAGCCCGACGAACGATCAGCGATGCGGAACGGCAGGAAAGGCCCGACCGTATCGAGAGCTCCGTTTCGGCCGGAGGTGAAAATTCTTCACCATTGACGGCGGTTGGCGTCTCCGAGCGTTTTCAGCACGTGCCGCCAGCCTTGGACAGGAAGGCGCGTGCCAAGAGCGGGCGCTTTGCGTTCACGACCCGGAGCCGGCGCGGCCGGCCCCGACCGGTTCAGCCGCAATGCGCGCGGACGATCCGCTCGTTGCGATCGACGACGAGGTTGAGCCGGTCACCCCGATAATCCATCGTCACCGCCATGCCCGGCCGGATCACGCGCACCGTCGCCGCATGCGCCTCGCGCTTTGCGAACGCGATCGTCGGCGCATCGGCGACGCGATCGAGCAACGGTGTGCGCCCGACCTGGCAGGCCCCCGGCACGGACGGCGAATATGGCGATGCGGGCGCCGTCGATGCGACCGGCGGCGCCGGGGGATGGCCGCGCGGGATGCAACCGGCAATAAGGGCCGCCGGGACCAGTGCCGCCGCGGTCAGGATGCCGCCGGGTTGCCGCCTCACTGCGGATCCTCGGCGCGGGTCATCTTGAGCTTGCCGTTACGCACCGTGAAGCCGAGCTGCCCCTCGACCAGCGCGACCGCATCGCGACCGAACTGTTCGTATCGCCAGCCCTGAAGCACCTGGATCGATTCGCGCTGGCCGGCGGCAAGCGCCTCCAGATCCTCCGAGCGGGCGAGGAGGCGCGGCGCGACGTTGATTTCCTTGGCGCGGATCTTGAGCAGCAGCTTGAGCAGGTCGGCAACCAGCGCCCCGTCCTTGCCGACCGACGGCTTGCGATCGTCGCGCGCCGGCATTTCGGCAGGCGAAAGCGGCGTCGCTTCGGCGATCGCGGCCATCAGCCGGCCGCCGATATCGTTGCCGCCCCACGATGCCGAAAGGCCGCGCACGCGGGCGAGATCGGCCTGGCGCTGCGGCGGGTTGCCCGCGAGGTCGGCGAGCGTCTCGTCCTTGACGATGCGGCCGCGTGGCAGATCCTTGCCCTGTGCCTCGAGTTCGCGCCAGCGCGCGAGCGCCTTGAGCCGCCCGAGCACTTCGGGCTTGCGGCTGGAGATGCGGACCCGCTGCCACGCGAGGTCGGGATCGTTGCGATAGTTGGCGGGATCGCCGAGCCGCTCCATCTCCTCGTCGAGCCAGGCGCCGCGACCGGTCTTGCGCAGCTTGTCGAGCATCTTCGGGAAGATCTTCGACAGGTGCGTCACGTCGGCGATCGCATAGTCGATCTGGCGCTTGTCGAGCGGCCGGCGGCTCCAGTCGGTGAAGCGCGCGCCCTTGTCGATCGTGAACCCCAGATAGGTGTCGACGAGGTTCGAATAGCCGATCTGTTCGCCCTGACCGAGCGCCATTGCCGCGATCTGGGTATCGAACAGGGGGAAGGGCGTCTTGCCCGTCAGGTTGTAGACGATCTCGATATCCTGCCCGCCGGCGTGAAAGACCTTCAGCACCGCATCGTTTTCGACCAGCAGATCGAGCAGCGGGCCAAGATCGATCCCGGGCATCTTGGGGTCGATCGCAGCCGCTTCCTGGTCGTTGGCGACCTGGATCAGGCAGAGTTCGGGCCAGTAGCTGTTCTCGCGCATGAACTCGGTGTCGACGGTGACATAGTCCGACTGCGCAAGGCGGCTGCAAAGATTGGCGAGGGCGGTGTTGTCCTCGATCAGACCGTGGATGTGCATCGGCGTGCCATATACCCGTCCGCGCGGGTTGACAAAGCGGGTGTTGAGGGGAAAGCGCAGCGACCTGTCCCGTTCAACGTGCCATGCCGGCGCGGACGGACCCGATGCGCCGATCGCGTGCGGGATCGTTTGCCGGAAGGCCGCCAGAAAGAAGAAGATGATGCACGCCTATCGCACGCACAACTGCGCCGAGCTTCGCGCCGAAAATGTCGGTCAGGAAGTCCGCCTGTCGGGCTGGGTGCACCGCAAGCGCGACCATGGCGACCTGGTCTTTGTCGATCTGCGCGACCATCATGGCATCACCCAGATCGTCACCGACGTGAGCGGCCCGGCCTTTGCCGCGATCGAATCGCTGAAGAGCGAGTCGGTCATCACGGTGACGGGCACCGTGGTGGCACGCGATCCGAGCGTGGTGAACCCCAACCTGCCGACCGGCGCGATCGAGGTGCGTGCGGCCGAAGTGACCGTCCAGTCCGCGGCGGCCGAACTGCCGATGCCGGTGTTCGGCGATGCCGAATATCCGGAGGAAATCCGCCTTCGCTATCGCTACCTCGACCTGCGCCGCGAGAAGGTTCACAAGAACATCATGCTGCGCGCGCAGGTGATCGCGAGCCTGCGCCGCCGGATGATCGACCAGGGCTTCACCGAGTTCCAGACGCCGATCCTCACCGCGTCGAGCCCCGAGGGCGCGCGCGACTATCTCGTCCCCAGCCGCGTCCATCCGGGCAAGTTCTATGCGCTCCCGCAGGCACCGCAGATGTTCAAGCAGCTGCTGATGGTCGCCGGCTTCGACCGCTACTTCCAGATCGCGCCCTGCTTCCGCGACGAGGACGCGCGTGCCGATCGTTCGCCGGGCGAATTCTACCAGCTCGATTTCGAGATGAGCTTCGTGACGCAGGACGACGTGTTCGCCGCGATCGAGCCGGTGCTGCACGGCGTGTTCGAGGAGTTCGCGAACTGGGAGGGCATGGGCCGCACCGTCAGCCCGCTGCCGTTCAAGCGCATCCCGTACCGCGAATCGATGCTCAAGTACGGCAACGACAAGCCCGACCTGCGCAACCCGTTGCTGATCACCGACGTGTCGGACTTCTTCAAGGGTTCGGGCTTCGGCCGCTTCGCCTCGATCGTCGAGGGCGGCGACGTCGTCCGCGCAATCCCGGCGCCGAACACGCACGAGAAGAGCCGCAAGTTCTTCGACGACATGAACAACTGGGCGCAGAGCGAGGGCTTCCCGGGCCTGGGCTATGCGACGCAGAAGGACGGCGTGTTCGGCGGTCCGATCGCCAACAACCATGGCCAGGACGGCATGAAGGCGATTGCCGAAGCGATGGGCCTGGGCCCGAACGACGGCATCTTCTTCGCCGCCGGCAAGGAAGCGCAGGCGGCCAAGCTCGCGGGCCTGGCGCGCACCCGCGTCGGCGAGCAGCTGGGGCTGATCGACAAGAAGCGGTTCGAGTTCTGCTGGATCGTCGACTTCCCGATGTTCGAATATGACGAGGACGCGAAGAAGGTCGATTTCAGCCACAACCCCTTCTCGATGCCGCAGGGCGAGTTGGAGGCGCTGGAGACCAAGGATCCGCTCGACATCCTCGCCTATCAGTACGACATCGTGTGCAACGGCATCGAGCTGTCGTCGGGCGCGATCCGGAACCACCGTCCCGACATCATGTACAAGGCGTTCGAGATCGCGGGTTATAGCCGCGAGGACGTCGACACGAACTTTGCGGGCATGATCAACGCGTTCAAATATGGCGCGCCGCCGCACGGCGGCTCGGCACCGGGCGTGGACCGCATCGTCATGCTGCTCGCCGACGAGCCGAACATCCGCGAGGTCATCACCTTCCCGATGACGCAGAAGGCCGAGGACCTGATGATGGGCGCGCCGTCGACGGTGAGCGACAAGCAGCTCAAGGAGCTGCACATCCGCCTTGCGCCCGGCGTCGGCGCCTGACGCGATGGGCATCAACCTGAGCGATTTCGAGGCCGGTCGTCCGTTCGAGGGAGACTATGCCAAGGCGCTCAGGAAGCTGCAGCTTCGGCTGGCGCGCATCCACTTCGCGCACATCGTCCATCGCCGCCGCGCGCTGATCCTTTTCGAGGGATGGGACGCGGCGGGGAAGGGCGGGGTCATCCGCCGACTGACGGCCGAGTGGGAGCCGCGCTATTTCCGCGTCTGGCCGATTGCGGCGCCGAGCGCGGAGGAAAGCGCGCACCATTTCCTGTGGCGCTTCTGGACGCGGCTGCCCGCCGACCAGCAGATCGCGCTGTTCGATCGCAGCTGGTACGGACGCGTGCTGGTCGAGCGGGTCGAGCGCTTTGCCACCGAAGCCGAGTGGCAGCGCGCCTATGACGAGATCAACGCGTTCGAAGCGCAGCAGGCGGACAGCGGGACCACCATCGTCAAGCTGTTCCTCCACATCACCCAGGCGACGCAGGACGCGCGGTTGCGCGAGCGGCTGGAAAATCCGTGGAAGCGGTGGAAGACCGGGCTCGAGGATTATCGGAACCGGGCGAGTCGCGCCGCGTATCTGACCGCGATGCACGACATGTTCCGCAAGACCAGCACGCGGCAGGCGCCGTGGATCGTCGTCGACGGCAACAACAAGCAGGCCGCGCGCATCGCGGCGCTGACCGCGATTGCCGACCGGCTGGAGGCGAATGTGCCGATGGCGCCTCCCGAGCTCGACCCGGAACTGGAGAAGGTGGCGCGGCGCGCGCTCGGGCTCTGAGCTCGGTCGGTGAGGCGGTCGTTCAGGCGGCGGTGAAGCTGCCGTCGGCGCCCATCACGTGCAGCGCGCCGTCGGCGATCGCGAAATAGGCACCGTGCAGCCGCAGCTTGCCCGCCGCCTCGCGCTCGGCGACGAAGGGGAAGCTGCGCAGGTTGGCGAGCGACACGCGCACCGTTTCGAGCTCGAGCGCCTTGATCGCATCGCGGCCGTCGCCATGCGATGCAACGACGCGGTCGCGGGCATCGTCGAGCATGTCGACCCAGTGCGCGATGAAGCCGCCCTGGCCGTTGGGCGCATCCGCAAAGCGCCGTGTCAGCGCGGCATGGACGCCGCCGCACGCGCCGTGCCCCAGCACGACGATTTCGGGCACCTCGAGCTGCGTCACCGCGAATTCGAGCGCCGCCGACACGCCGTGACGCCCGCCGCCGGTTTCGAACGGCGGCACCAGGTTGGCGACGTTGCGGACGACGAAGATCTCGCCCGGCGACGTGTCGAAGATCTGCGCCGGATCGACTCGGCTGTCGGAACAGGCGATCACCATCACCTTGGGGCTTTGCCCCTGCGACAGTTCCTCCCAGCGCTCGTGCTGCGCGCGATACCCCGTGGTGCGAAAGCGGCGATAGCCGGCGAGCAGGTCGCGGAAGTCGGTCATGGGCGCGCCTTTTACGCCAACGCGGCCGCTTGTGAACCCGCTTTCCCGGGCGAGGCCGTCCCGGCGTCGGCGGGTTGTTGTACCGGAGCGTCGGCCTCGCTATCTGGCACGCATGAACGATGTCACCCCGCTCGCCCGCCCCGAACGTTCGCGCAAGCCCGACTGGATTCGCGTGAAGGCGCCGACTTCGACCGGCTTTGCCCAGACCAAGGCGCTGATGCGCTCGAAGAACCTGGCGACGGTGTGCGAAGAGGCAGCGTGTCCGAACATCGGCGAGTGCTGGTCGCGCAAGCATGCGACGGTGATGATCCTGGGCGACACCTGCACGCGCGCGTGCGCGTTCTGCAACGTCAAGACGGGCATGCCGCGTGCGGTCGACCCGATGGAACCGCAGCACGTCGCCGACGTCGCAGTGCAGATGGGGCTGGAACACATCGTCATCACCTCGGTCGACCGTGACGACCTGCCCGACGGCGGCGCCGGCCAGTTCGTCAAGGTGATCCGGGCGCTGCGCGAGCAGGCACCCGACACGACGATCGAGATCCTGACCCCCGATTTCCGCAACAAGCACGAGCGCGCGCTGGAAGCGATCGTCGAGGCGCGGCCGGACGTGTTCAACCACAATCTTGAGACCGTCCCGAGGCTGTATCCGACGATCCGCCCGGGCGCGCGCTATTACGCGTCGCTGCGCCTGCTGGAGACGGTGAAGAAGCTCGACCCGTCGATCTTCACCAAGTCGGGGATCATGCTGGGCCTGGGCGAGCAGCGGCTCGAGGTCCATCAGGTGATGGACGACATGCGATCGGCCGATATCGATTTCCTGACGATGGGTCAGTATCTCCAGCCGACGCCGAAGCACGCCAAGGTGGCCGAGTTCGTCAAGCCCGATGCCTTCCAGGCCTATGGCGCGATCGCGCGGGCGAAGGGCTTCCTGCTGGTCGCGTCGTCGCCGCTTACCCGGTCGAGCTACCACGCCGGCGACGACTTCCAGAAGCTGCGGGCGGCGCGCGAAGCAAAGCTTGCCAAGGCCGCCAAGCCCGCCTGATGCCGAAGCACAGCGAGACCCGGCAGCTTCCCTATACGCCGGAGCAGATGTTCGACATGGTGGCCGATGTCGCGCGCTACCCCGAGTTCCTGCCTTGGGTCAGCGCGATCCGGGTTCGCTCGAACAGCGACACCGAGATGGTCGCCGACATGATCGTCGGGTTCAAGGGGCTGCGCGAGACCTTCACGTCGAAGGTCGGCAAGCTGCGCCCCGAGCGGATCCATGTCGACTATGTCGACGGGCCGCTGAAGTTCCTGCACAACGACTGGAGCTTCCGCCCCGACGGACAGGGCGGCTGCCTGGTCGACTTCACGGTCGACTTCGCGTTCAAGAACCGCGTGTTCGAGATGCTGGCAGGGCAGGTCTTTGACCGTGCCCTGCGCAAGATGATCGGTGCGTTCGAGACGCGCGCTGCCGCGCTTTACGCTTCCGGCGAATCCTGAGGTTCTTCCGCCTCGGGTGTCTCGGGCGCCTCGGCCTCGGGTTCGGCCGGCATAAGCAGATCGAGCGCACAGAGCGCCGCCTGGAGGCGAACGCCGCCGCGCCCGTTATTGTCGAACTGCCGCGCGTCGGCCACGACGTTCTGCGGATCGGCACCGCGCTCCGCCTGGGCAAAGACCACCGTGCCGACCGGCTTCTTCTCGCTCCCGCCCTCGGGGCCCGCAATCCCGGTAATCGCCACCGCGACGTCGGCGTCCGAATTTTCGAGCACGCCCTGCGCCATCCGCCAGGCCACCGCGATCGACACCGCGCCGAAGGTCTCGAGCACATCGGTGCTGACCTTGAGCACCGCGTGCTTGGCCTCGTTCGAATAGGTGACGAACCCGGCTTCGAACACGTCGGACGAGCCGGGGATTTCGGTGAGCGCCGCCGAGACGAGCCCGCCGGTGCAGCTTTCCGCCACCGCGATCTTGCGGCCGGCGGCACGGTTTGCGTCGAGCACCTTGCGCGCTGCGGCGATGAGTTCGGGGGGGAGAAGGGTGTCCATCATTTCAATTTGCCATATTGCATAAGGGAAACGGGCCTTTGTCGTCCTTTTTCGAGCCGAGCTCGAGGATGAGGACGATCAGCCCGGTGAAATTTTCGGGCGGCAGCGGATCGAGCAGCGCCGCAGCACGATCGATCTTGCCGCAATCGCGCGGTTTGATTTCCTTGGCGAGCATGGGCGGCACCAGCGCGTCAGCCACCGCGGCAAAGGTTGCCTCGTCGACCTTCGCCCCGGTGATCTTGCCCATCGCCTGCGCCGCCAGCGGCAACGACGCCAATGCCGGCGCCCGGTAGCGCTCGATCAACGCATCACCGTTGACGCGCAGATAGGCCGTTGCAGGGAGATTTTCGGCGCAGCGGTCGCGCAACGATCCGAGCAGTCCCGGCGCGAGTGCGGTCATCAGTCCCTGCGCCTCGGCACGATACAGGCACGGCGCATCCTTGGCGACGGCAAGCGTCGTCGCCGCCTGCGCACCGCTGGCGCCCAGCGCCATCCATGCGGCCGCGGCTGCGGCGACCCCCTTCATCATGCCTGTTTCTCCGGAATTCTGATCGTCGCGATGGCCTGTGCGGCCATGCCCTCGCCCCGGCCGGTGAAGCCGAGCCGCTCGGTCGTCGTTGCCTTGACGCTAACGCGTTCCGGGTCCAGCCGCAACAGCCCGGCGATGCTCGCCTGGATGGCGTCGCGGTGCGGACCGATCTTGGGCGCTTCGCAGATGAGCGTCAGGTCAACGAAATCGATCACCCCGCCGCGCCGTGCGACCAGACCGGCGGCATGTTCGAGAAAACGTGCCGACGCTGCCCCGCGCCATTGCGGGTCGCTGGGAGGAAAGTGCATGCCGATGTCGCCGGCGGCGATCGTGCCGAGCAGCGCGTCGGTGATCGCATGCAGCGCGACATCGGCATCGCTGTGACCGGCGAGCCCGCGCGACGAGGGAATCCGGACCCCGCCCAGCCACAACGGTTCGCCATCGGCAAAGCGGTGGACGTCGAAACCCTGCGCCGTCCGCACCTGCATCGTCGTCGCGGCACGCGCCTCGGCAGCCGCGAAATCGGCGGGAAGGGTGATCTTTTCGAGCATCGGATCTCCTGCAACCAGCGCGACGCGGCCGCCATCGGCGCGGACCATCTGTGCATCGTCGGTCGCCTCGCGGCCGTCGGGCCAGTTACGGTGCGCGTCGAGGATGCGCCGCAACGCGAAGGCCTGCGGCGTCTGGACGCGACACAGCCCGTCGCGCGCGACGGTTTCGCCCATCGCCCCGTCGGCACGTACCAGCGTGTCGGCAACCGGAAGCGCCGGGATCGCGCCGTCGTGCGTGGAGAGCGCGGCCAGCAGATCGTCAATGACGCGCGGCGGGACGAAAGGCCGGGCCGCGTCGTGGATCAGCACGGCGCCGTCGGCGCCGGCAGACGCCAGCGCCTCGAGGCCGTTGCGAACCGATTCGCGGCGCGTCGCACCGCCGATAACATACGGAACCTCGCCCAGCGCATCGAAGAGCGCGGATTCCTGACCGGCACCGACCACCACCAGCACGCGCCCGATCGACGGATGCGCGGAAAAGGCGGCATGGCTGTGCGCGAGGAGCGGACGCCCCGCAACGATGGCGAACTGCTTGGGTATGCCGCCCCCGGCCCGGACTCCCCGGCCGGCAGCGACGATCAGCGCAGCGTGAATTGCTTGCCCCATGGTCGCGCGCCCTAGCGGGAGACTCCGCGCTTGCCAATCCGCCCTTGCGGCACTAGGCGTTCGTGCCTATTTTTCAGGCATTCTCATGAGCGAACTCGCCCCCATCCAGATCGGCCCCGTGCGGATCGACGCCCCCGTGTTGCTCGCGCCGATGACCGGCGTGACCGACCTGCCGTTCCGCCGCTGCGTGCGCCGCTATGGTTCGGGCCTCAATGTCACCGAGATGATCGCGAGCGCCGCGGCGATCCGCGAGACGCGCCAGTCGGTCCAGAAGGCGGCATGGGATCCGATCGAGGAGCCGGTCTCGATGCAACTCGTCGGCTGCACGCCGCACGAAATGGGCGAGGCGGCCAAGCTCAACGAGGATCGCGGTGCGGCCATCATCGACATCAACATGGGTTGCCCGGTACGCAAGGTGACCAATGGCGATGCCGGGTCGGCGCTGATGCGTGACCTGAAGCATGCGGCCGCGATCATCGACGCTTGCGTGAAGGCCGTGAAGGTTCCCGTGACGCTCAAGATGCGGATGGGTTGGGACCATGACAGCCTGAATGCGCCCGAACTGGCACGCATCGCCGAGGATCTGGGCATTCGCCTGGTGACGGTGCACGGCCGCACGCGCAACCAGATGTACAAGGGCAGCGCCGACTGGGCATTCATCCGCCGGGTCAAGGACGCCGTTTCGATCCCGGTGATCGCCAATGGCGATATCTGCAATGTCGAGGATGCCCGCGAGGCGCTGCGCCAGTCGGGCGCCGACGGCGTGATGATCGGCCGCGGGGCCTATGGCAAGCCGTGGGTGCTTCGGCAGGTGATGGATGCGTTGACCGGGAAGGGCGAACGTGCCGAGCCGACGCTGGAGGAGCAGTATCGCGTCGTCGTCGAGCATTATGTCGATACGCTCGGTCATTATGGCGACGAAGTCGGCGTCAACATGATGCGCAAGCATATCGGCTGGTACACCAAGGGACTGCCCGGGTCGGCGGAGTTCCGGAACAAGGTGAACCAGGTCGCCGATCCGCGCCGCGTGCTCGAAATGCTCGACGCGTTCTACGCTCCGTGGCGGGCGCGCGAAGCAGCGTGACCGCGGCCGCGCCGGAGGCCGGCAGCCCCGGCTTTGCCGAATTGTTCGCCGCGTTGCCGCTGGCGGTGCTGGTGATCGACCCCGCGGGCTGCGTGGCCCATGCCAATGCCGCGTGCGAACTGCTGCTCAACCAGAGCGAGAGCGCGATGCTCGATCGTCCGTTCGACGCGGTGCTTCGCGTGCCCGAACTGCGCGCCAGCCGCAGCGACGGCCATGCCTTTTCGGCATTCGACATCGAGGTCGAATCGAGTCGCGGGGTTCGCGCACGCGTCGATCTGGTCGAAACGCAGGTGGCCGACCATCCCGGCTGGCGGATCGTGACGCTGCACCATGCGCCGCAGTCGCGCCGCGTGGCGCAAGGGGCTGACCGGACCGCGGGGGCCCGCGCCGCGGTGGGCGCGGCGGCGATGCTGGCGCACGAGATCAAGAACCCGCTGGCCGGCATCCGCGGGGCCGCGCAACTCCTCGCGGCAGGGGGGCAGGATGCCGAACTGACCGAACTCATCACGACCGAGGTCGATCGCGTCGCGGCGCTGATCGACCGGATGCAGGATTTCACCGATACGCGACCGCCCCGGCTCCAGCCGACCAATGTCCATGCGCTGCTGGGCCACGCCCGCCGCGTTGCGCAGGCCGGGTTCGCGCGCGCGATCATGGTCGAGGAGCGGTTCGACCCCTCGCTTCCCGAAGTGCTGATCGATCCCGACGCGTTTCTCCAGGTGCTGCTCAACCTCATCAAGAACGCCGCGGAGGCGCTGGGGGATATGGCGGGACCGCGGATCGTGCTGACCACCGCCTATCGACACGGGATGTCGGTGAGCGGCGGTGCCGGCCAGCCGCGCCGCCCGCTGCCGATCGAGATCCAGGTGATCGACAACGGCCCCGGTGCCCCGGCCGACATCGCCGATCACCTTTTCGAGCCGTTCGTCACCTCGAAGCCCGAGGGCAAGGGGCTGGGATTACCGCTGGTGGAGAAGCTGGTGCGCGACATGGGCGGCATCGTGCAATATGCGCGCGAGCGCGATCCGGATCAGACCGTGTTCCGTATCCTGTTGCCGAGGGCGGCATGAACGGAACCGTCCTCGTCGTCGATGACGACCACGCCATCCGGACGGTGGTGGGCGCTGCGCTGCGCCGCGCGGGCCACCGCGTCGTGACTGCGGCCAGTGTCGCGGAAATGCGCCGTGCGATCGCGGCGGGCGTTCCCGACGTGCTCGTTACCGACGTGGTCCTTCCCGACGGCAACGGGCTTGACGGCATTCCGGCACTGCTTGCCGAGCATCCCGCACTGCCGATCATCGTCTTTTCGGCGCAGAATACGCTCGCGACCGCGGTGCGCGCGACCGAGGTGGGCGCGTTCGACTATCTGCCGAAGCCCTTCGATCTCGACGTGCTTGCCCGCGCGGTGAACAGCGCGATCGCGCGCGGCCAGGCACGGCCGGCCGATACGCCCGAACCCGATGCGGGGGGCGGGGGCCATGCGCTGATCGGCCGGTCGCCGGCGATGCAGCAGGTCTATCGCGTCATCGCGCGCGTGGTCGCGAACGACCTGACCGTGCTTGTCACCGGCGAGTCGGGAACGGGCAAGGAACTGGTCGCCCGTGCGATCCACGACATGGGACCACGGCGCCACGCTCCGTTCATCGCGCTGAACATGGCCGCGATCCCGCGTGAACTGATCGAGGCCGAGCTGTTCGGCCATGAGCGAGGCGCCTTTACCGGGGCGCAGGCACGCGTCGCGGGCAAGTTCGAGCAGGCCGCCGGCGGAACGCTGTTCCTCGACGAAATCGGCGATATGCCGATGGATGCGCAGACCCGGCTGCTTCGCGTGCTCCAGTCGGGCGAGTTCACCACCGTCGGGGGCGCTCGCCCGATCCGCGTCGACGTGCGGATCGTCGCCGCCACCAACAAGGATCTGGCGTTGCTCGTCCAGGGCGGCCAGTTTCGCGAGGATCTATTCTATCGCCTCAACGTCGTGCCGATCGCGCTGCCGGCGTTGCGCGAACGGCGCGAGGACGTGGCGCTGCTTGCCCGGCATTTCCTTGAACGCGCGGTGGCGCACGGGCTGCCGCGCAAGTCGCTGGCGCCCGACGCGGTCGCGGTGCTCGAAGCGCACGACTGGCCCGGCAACGTCCGCGAGCTGGAAAACCTGATGCGCCGGATCGCCGCACTCAGCCGTGACGAATGGATCGACGCCGATACGATCCGGGGCGCGATGGGCGCGGCACGAAGCGCAGCGGCCGGCCCGGCGCCCGATGCGGGTATCGAGGCGGCGGTCCGCGCCCGGCTCGAACGGATCGCGATCGAGGAGCCGCGCGCGCTCGACGACGGCACGCTTTATGACCGGATCATCGGCGAGGTCGAGCGGCCCCTGATCGAGGCGATGCTGGCGCGGCACGGCGGCAATCAGTTGCGGGCCGCCCGTGCGCTTGGCATCAACCGGAACACGCTGCGCAAGCGGCTGGATACCCTGGGGATCGATCTTTCGACCGCATGAGACGGCAGTGCCGAATAGCGACAGATTGATGCAGATTCTGTGTTCTTTCGGCCACTATCTCGTTGTATCGTTGCAACGATGGACCGTGCAGCCGCCGAGCCAATAGCTTCAGCAGTCCCGCGCCGATGGCGGTTCGGGGTGACTGCCGCGATCGAGCTCGGCGTGCTGGCTGCCTTTGTCGCCGCGCTGATCGCGTCGATCTGGTATATCCACAACGAGGACATTGCCGGGCGGTTGCTGAGCCCGGGGGTGACGGCGTTGCTGCTGCTCATCAACCTGGCCCCCTCGGTGGCGTTGATCGTGCTCGTCGGGCGGCGGATCGCGCGGTATCGGGTGGCCAAGACGGCGCTGGCCGGCGGCGGCCAGTTGCATGTGCGGCTTGTCGCGATGTTCTCGCTGATCGCCAGCGTGCCGATCGTGCTGACCGTGATCGCGGCGTCGGTGATGTTCCAGTCCGGTGTCCAGTTGTGGGGATCGGAACGTGCGCGCACGGCATTCGAATCGGCGATGGCGCTGGCGCATGAGGGCCAGCAGGTCGTGTCCGAACGATGGACGGCCGAAGCGCGGGCGATGGCGGCCGACCTGCTGCGCTATTTCCCCGAATTGCCGCGGCAATCGCCGGAGTTGAACAGCTGGTTCCTCCAGCAGACCTATAATCGAAATCTCTATCACTCGGTGATGTTCCAGGTCGTCAGCGGGAAGACGATCGAGCCGCTCTATGCCTATGAGCAACCCGATGCGCGCGAATTCGCGGCGCGGGTGAATGGACAGATCCTCAATGTCCTGAACGAGAACCAGAAAACCTATATCAACTTCAACGAGAAACAGATCTGGGTCGTCACCCCTGTCGATCGCGCGCGGAACATCTTTCTCTATGTCGCGACGCCCGTGAACGCCGATTTCCTGATGAGCCAGACGAGTTCGGCGCGCGATATCGTGCGCGATTACGAGACGCTGCGCGCGCGGGCACGGTCGCTCCAGGTGAAGTTCATCGCCGCGCTATACGGCGTCGCGCTGCTGATCGTCGGTTGCGCCATGTGGGTCGCGATCCTTGTCGCCGACCGGCTGGTGCGGCCGATCGACCGGCTTGTCGCGGCATCGCGCGACGTTTCCGAAGGCAATTTCACGGTACGCGTCCCACAGCCCGAACAGGTCGACGAGATCGGCACGCTGGGAATCGCGTTCAACAGCATGACCGAGCGGCTGCAACAGCAGACCGAGGCGCTGGTCAGTCGCAACGCGCTGATCGAGGCGGTGATGTCGGGCGTTTCCGCAGGCGTCATTTCGATCGGCGCGGAGCGGCAGGTGCGCCTGATCAACGCGTCTGCGAAAGCGCTGCTGCATCCCGACACGGCCGATCCGCTGGGCCAACCGCTGAGCGTCGTCGCGCCCGAGCTCGACGCGATGCTGGCAAGCGGCGCGCGCGAGGGTGTGGTCCAGATCACGGCAGGCGGCGAGACGCGCACGCTGGCGGTCAAGATCACCTCGGACGAGGGCGGGCAGGTGCTCTCCTTCGACGATATCACGCAGCAATTGACCGATCAGCGCCGCGCCGCCTGGGCCGATGTTGCCCGCCGGATCGCGCACGAGATCAAGAACCCGCTGACGCCGATCCAGCTTGCCGCGGAACGGCTTCAGCGTCGTTATGGCAAGCAGGTCGACAGCAGCGACGGCGTGTTCGCGCGGCTGACCGACACGATCGTTCGCCAGGTCGCCGATCTTCGCCGGATGGTCGACGAGTTCTCGTCCTTCGCCCGCATGCCCAAGCCGGTGTTCCGGCGCGAATCGCTGATCGACATGGCGCGCCAGGCGCTGTTCCTCCACGAGGTCGCGCATCCGGGGGTCCGTTTCGAGCTGGATGCGCCCGACAGCGTCGAACCGTTCGTGTGCGATCGCCGCCAGATCGGGCAGGCGCTGACCAATATCGTCAAGAATGCGGTCGAGGCGATCGAGGCCCGACAGGAGACCGAGTCGTCGCCCGGCGCCATCACGATGACGATCACGCCCGAGCCGCAGTCGAACCGGCTGTTGCTGACGGTTGCGGACAACGGCATCGGCCTTCCCGTCGAACGCGACCGCATCGTCGAGCCCTATATGACCACCCGCAGTCGCGGCACCGGGCTGGGGCTGGCGATCGTCAAGAAGATCGTCGAGGAACATTGCGGGACGATCGGATTTGCCGACCGCCCCGGCGGCGGCACCGTCGTGACGCTGTGCTTTGACACGCATCAGCTTTCCCGCCTGGCGGAGCAGGAGGGCGATGCCGCGCCCGCCGAGCCCCGGCCAACCGCGCTCACCCGAACCGGACAAGTGAAATGAGCCTGGATATTCTGGTCGTCGACGACGAACGCGACATCCGCGAGCTGGTCGCGGGGGTGCTCGAGGACGAAGGTTATTCGACGCGTACCGCCGCAGACAGCGACTCGGCGCTTGATGCCATCGCCGATCGGCGGCCCAGCCTGGTGCTGCTCGACGTATGGTTACAGGGCTCGCGGCTCGACGGGCTCGACCTGCTCGACGAGATCAAGCAGCGCGACCCGTCGATCCCCGTGCTGGTCATCTCGGGGCACGGCAACCTCGATACCGCCGTCGCGGCGATCCGGCGCGGCGCCGCCGACTTCATCGAAAAGCCGTTCGAGGCGGAGCGGCTGTTGTGGCTGGTCGAACGCGCGACCGAAACCGAAAGGTTGCGGCGCGAGGTGGCGTCGCTTCGTGCGACCCTGGGGCGCGAGGACGACCTGACCGGCAATTCGGCGGCGATCAACGGCGTTCGGGCAACGCTGAAGCGCGTCGCGGCGACCGGTAGCCGCGTGCTCGTCACCGGCGGGGCGGGCGTGGGCAAGGAGGTCGCCGCCCGGCTGCTGCACGCGTGGAGCCATCGGGCAGGCGCACCCTTCATCATCGTCAGCGCCGCCCGCATGACCCCCGAGCGGGTCGACGAGGAATTGTTCGGCGTGGAGGAGGGGGGGGACCTGGTGCGTCCCGGCCTGCTCGAACAGGCGCATGGCGGCACGCTGTTCCTCGACGAGATCGCCGATATGCCGATCGCGACGCAGGCGCGCATCCTGCGCGTGCTGACCGACCAGAGCTTCAACCGCGTCGGCGGCACACGTCAGGTCAAGGTCGACGTCCGCGTCGTCTCGGCCACGTCGCGCGATTTGCAGGTCGAGATCGCCGAAGGGCGGTTCCGCGAGGATCTCTATTATCGGCTCAATGTCGTCCCGGTCGCGATCCCGCCGCTTGCCCAGCGTCGTGAGGACATTCCGGCGCTCGTCGAATATTTCGTGGCGCATTATGCCGCCGAGCGGCGCGTGCCGACGCCCGAAGTCGCCGCCGATGCGATGGTCGCGCTGCAGAGCTATGAATGGCCGGGCAATGTCCGTCAGCTGCGCAACGTCGTCGAGCGCACGGTGATCCTGGCGCCGGGCGACCGTATCGGCCGGATCGACATCGACCTGTTGCCGCCCGAGGTGCTGGGGAGCCAGCGCGAGGAGGGGAACGGCATCGGGGCGAGTGCGATCATGGGCGCGCCGCTGAAGGAAGCGCGCGAGACGTTCGAGCGCGAGTATCTGCGCGTTCAGATCCGCCGCTTCTCCGGCAACATCTCGAGAACCGCCAACTTCATCGGGATGGAACGGTCGGCACTCCATCGCAAGCTCAAGCTGCTGGGCATTACCGAAACCCGCGAGGATTAAGCGTTGGACGACGCGCATCGGACGCCGTACAATGTTGCGGCGCGTCATGGTGGCGCGGCATTCTGACGCCGGAAAACGGCGCAACGCGGGACAGATCCCGCCAAGAAAAGAAGGAACGTACCCAATGGCTGAGAAGCAGACCTCGCTTCAGGACTTGTTCCTCAACACGCTGCGGCGCTCGAAAGTCCCTGTCACGATGTTCCTCGTGAAGGGCGTGAAGCTGCAGGGCATCGTTACCTGGTTCGACAATTTCTCGGTGCTGTTGCGCCGCGACGGTCAGTCGCAACTGATCTACAAGCACGCCATTTCCACGATCATGCCCGCGGGGCCGATCGACCTGCCCAGCCTGCTGCTCGCGGCCGGCGATCACCAGCAGAAGAACCCGGTGCTCCAGGAGATTTTCCTCAACGCGGTTCGCCGTCAGCAGGAAAACGTCACCATGTTCCTCGTCAACGGCGTGATGCTCCAGGGGCAGATCGCGGCGTTCGACCTGTTTTGCATGCTGCTTCAGCGTGAAGGTTCGGCGCAGCTCGTCTACAAGCACGCCGTCTCGACGATCCAGCCGGCGCATCCGCTCAATCTTTCCGAGGAAACGACCGCCGGCGACGGCGATTGATCGCAGCATGAGCACCGGTTTCGAACGCGACGCCTCCGAATTCGCGCGGGGCGCTCGCGCCATTGTCGTCTATCCCGATCTTGGGGTCAGCTCGCGCGATGCGGATGCGCGCCTGGAGGAGACCGCCGGTCTCGCCGCCGCGATCGGGGTGACGGTGGTCGAGCGCGTCGCGCTGCGGCTGCGTCAGCCCAAACCGGGCACGCTGATCGGGTCGGGCCAGGTCGAAGGTCTCGCGGAGACGGTCCGCGATGCCGAATTGCAACTCGCGGTCTTCGATGCTGCGCTCACACCCGTCCAGCAGCGCAATCTCGAGACGGCGCTGGGGTGCAAGGTGATCGACCGAACCGGGCTGATCCTCGAAATCTTCGGCGAGCGTGCCCGGACCGCCGAAGGGCGGCTGCAGGTCGAACTGGCCCATCTCGATTACCAGGCCGGGCGGCTCGTTCGCAGCTGGACGCACCTTGAGCGGCAACGCGGCGGTTTCGGCTTTCTGGGCGGCCCGGGTGAAACCCAGATCGAGGCCGACCGGCGCATGATCCGTGACCGCATGGCAAGGCTCAAGCGCGAACTCGATCAGGTGAGCCGTACCCGAACGCTTCACCGTGATCGCCGGCAGCGCGCGCCTTGGCCGGTGATCGCACTGGTCGGCTATACCAATGCGGGCAAGTCGACGCTGTTCAACCGCCTGACGGGCGCGACCGTAATGGCGGAAAATCTGCTTTTCGCGACACTGGACCCCACGCTTCGCCAGATCGCGCTGCCCGGCATCGACAAGGCGATCCTGTCCGACACTGTCGGGTTCGTCTCCGAACTGCCCACGCAACTGGTGGCGGCGTTCAAGGCGACGCTGGAGGAAGTGGTCTCCGCCGACCTGCTCATCCATGTCCGGGACGTCGCGCATCCCGACAGCGAAGCGCAGCGTGCCGATGTCGAGAAGGTGCTGGGCGAGATCGGCGTTTCTGAAGCGACCCCCCGGTTCGAGGCGTGGAACAAGCTGGACCTCCTAGACCCCGAGGCTCGCGCCGAAATCCTGGAGGCAGCCTCGCGCCGTCCCGATGTGCGTGCGATTTCGGCGGTGACGGGGGAGGGTGTCGACGGGCTGATCGGGGCGGTCGCAAACCGGCTGACCGAGGGACATCGCCGCTATACGTTGCGGCTCGACCCGGCCGACGGCGCGGCGGCGGCATGGTTGCACCAGCACGGCGAAGTGCTCGACCAGACGATCGAGGACGATCAAGCCGTCTATGAAGTGCGGATGGCGCCGCGCGACTACGAACGCTTCCTCACGCGCTGATACGCGAGGGAGAGGGGCGAGGGGGCGCTCCTTGCGTTGTCAGGCGTGCCGTTCGTCCCGCTTGACCGCCTGCCACAATGCCTCCTTCGCATCGAGGTCGAGCGCGGCGAATTCTTCGCCGGCGGCCGATTCCATTGCGCGGAAACGACGTTCGAACTTGCCGTTGGCGGCGCGCAATGCGGCTTCGGGTTCAACCCCGAGCTTGCGCGCCCAGTTCACAACCGCGAACAACAGATCGCCGATCTCCTCGGCGCGCGCTTCGGCATCGGGCGCGGTTTCGACCTCGACAAGCTCTTCGTCGACCTTGGCCCGCGCACCCGCTGCGTCCGGCCAGTCGAAGCCGACGCGTGCGGCGCGCTTCTGCAGCTTTTCCGCCCGAAGAAGCGCGGGCAACCCCAGTGCGACGCCGTCGAGTGCTCCGCCTGCATCGCGCTGACCGCGTTCCTCGGCCTTGATCGTTTCCCAGAGGTGATGGCCGCCCTCGGCCGCGCCGCGGAAAATGTGCGGGTGACGACGCTCCATCTTGTCACTGATGGCATCGATCACGTCCTGGAGCGCGAAGGCGCCGGCTTCTTCGGCCATCCGGCTGTGAAACACGACCTGGAGCAACAGGTCGCCCAGTTCGTCCTTCAGGTCACGCAGGTCGCCGCGGGCAATGGCGTCGGCGACCTCATAGGCTTCCTCGATCGTGTAAGGCGCGATCGTCGAGAAATCCTGCGCGACGTCCCATTCGCATCCGCGTTGCGGATCGCGCAGCCGCGCCATGATCGCGACGATCCGCTGGATGTCGGGGGGCGTCGTGGACATCGTCATGCATGCATCCCAAAAGTAGCGGCCATCGTTCCGATAATCTGCATTATGTTAATTATCGCCACCTTTATCATCGGTCGGCTGTGCCCCTTGGTGGCCGTTCGCCCGCTTCCCGGCATCACCGTCGCGGCGCGGTTCGAGGATCAGCACATTCTCCTCGACCCGCCAGCTGTGCAGCCGCGACAGAAAATTCATGCCAAGCACGTCGAGCGGCCCGAAACGGTCGGAAATGACCACGCCCAGATCGCGCGTCGACAGCGAACCGATCGACAACCGATCGATGCGCCCACGCGATGCCGGCACCGTTCCGTTCGCGGTTTCGATCATCACCGGCAACGCGCCGCCGGCCTCGATCCCGGCGGCATCGGCAGTCGCCGCCGAGATGGCGGTGATTGTCGCACCGCTATCGATCAGCATGCGACGCTGAACGCCGTTGATCCGAACCTTCGCCCAGAAATGCCCGTCGTCGGCCATACGGATCCGGACGACTCCACCATCGACCTGCTGCTCATCGGCCCCGAGCGTTGCCGACGCGCGCTCGAACAATCCGGCAAGCGCGTGGCGATGCGTGACGGCAAAGGTGGCGCCGGCGATCAGCAGAAGCCAGCCCAGGATCGACCGGACGAGGAAGCCGAGCGACACACGCCTCGCGAAAAGCGCGCTGCCGACGATGACGAGCGCGACGACCAGCCAGATCATCCGGATCGCGTCGACGCCTTCGGGCATGTTCAAACGATGAACTCCAGACCGTCATGCCCCGGCTCTACCCCCGCGGGCAGCGACGCGGCCAGTTCGGCATAGTCCATGGAATTGTCCATGTGAACAAGCGCGGAACGGCGCGGCTGCAAGGCCGCGATCCAGTCAAGCACCGCCTCGAGATGCGGATGCGTGGGATGGGGCGCACGCCGGAGCGCATCGACGACCCACAGGTCGAGGCCCGAATAGAGCGCGCGCATCGCGTCCGTCATGTCGTGGAAATCGGTGGCGTAGCCGATCGCACGGCCGGCATGTTCGAAACGCAGCCCGGCCGAAGTGATCCCGCCATGCGGCTGATCGGCAACGCGTATCGTGATATCGCCGATCGTCAGCGTGTCGGGCAACAGTTCGGCGGCGATCGTCGGCCGATACCCTGCCCGGCCATGGAACGCATAGGCAAAGCGCTGCTGCAACTGGTCGAGCGTGAACGGGCGCGCGAGCCCGCGCACGGGAACGCCGTCGCGCGCGTGCATGACCTGGCGTAAATCGTCGATGCCGTGGCAGTGGTCGGCATGGTCATGCGTCCAGATCACGGCATCGAAATCAGCGACGCCGGCAGCCAGCAACTGCTCGCGCATGTCCGGGCTGGTGTCGACAAGGATGCGCGTTGTCGCCGATGCGACCAGCACCGAGGCGCGCGTGCGCCGATTGCGGAGATCGGTGGGATCGCATCGGCCCCAATCGTTGCCGATCCGCGGCACGCCTGACGACGTCCCCGATCCCAGGATACGCAGCGACAGGCTGCCGGCCGTCATCTCAGCCCAGCCATCTCAGCCCAGCGTCTTCGCAAACAGCCGATGGAAATTGTCGCGCGTACGCTCGGCAAGGCTTTCCGGCGTTTCGCCGCGCAAGCTCGCGAGGAAGCGGCACGTGTCGGCGACAAAGGCCGGCTCGCCCGTCTTCCCCCGATGCGGCACCGGCGCGAGGAACGGCGCGTCCGTTTCGATCAGCAGCCGATCGAGGGGCAAGCGCGCGGCGGTCGCCTGAAGTGCATGGGCATTGCGGAAGGTCACGATCCCCGAAATCGAGATATAGAAACCGAGTTCCAGCGCGATTGCAGCAAACGCATCGCTCGCGGTGAAACAATGGATCACGCCGGGAAAGGCCCCCTTCCCCATTTCATCGCGAAGGATTTCGGCGGTGTCTGCTTCGGCGTCGCGCGTGTGGACGATCAGCGGCAACTGCGTCTCGCGGGCCGCCGCGATATGGGCGCGAAAGCTCGTCTTCTGCCGATCACGATCGGAATGATCGTAAAAATAGTCGAGCCCCGTTTCCCCGATCCCGACGACGCGCGGGTGCGCGGCGCGCGCCACCAGCCGGGCAGTGTCGATCTGCGGGTGCGCGTCGGCCTCATGCGGATGAATGCCGACGCTCGCCCACACGTCGGGCTCGCGTTCGGCGGTCGCGACGATCGCGTCCCACTCGCATTCGCGCGTCGCGATGTTCAGCATCGCCACCACGCCGGCCTCGCGCGCACGCGCAAGCGCCGCAGGCTGATCCTCGGCCAGCCCCTTGTAGTTCAGGTGGCAATGGCTGTCGGCCAGCTTCATGCTTCTTCCTTCACCGGCAGTTCGAGCCGCGGGAAGATCGGCGTCGGCGTCGGGATGCGATAGCCCGCCGCGGCCAACTGATCGTACCAGTCATCCCCCTGTTCGGCGGCGTAGCCGAGAAGCGCCAGCAGCTTGCCGGCCGAACCGGGGATCACCGGCTCGATCGTCACCGCGAGTTGACGGATCGCGCGCACCAGCGTGCGCAGCACCGCATGCATCCGCTCGGGATCGGTCTTGCGCAACGCCCAGGGCGCCTGTGCATCGATATACTGGTTGCACGCGAAAACGCCCGTCATCCAGCCTTCGAGGGCATGCGCGAGCGCCAGGTCCTGAAACGCCACGCGGAAGGTGGCGCACGCGGTATCGACCTCGGCCAGCAATGCCGCATCAGCCGTGTCGGCGCGGCCGGCGTCGGGCAACGCCCCTTCAAGGTTCTTCGCGATGAACGCCAGCGTGCGCTGTGCGAGGTTGCCGAAACTGTTGGCGAGATCGGCGTTGGCGCGCGTCACGATCGCCTCGTCGCTGAACGTGCCGTCCTGACCGAAACTGACGTCGCGCAACAGGAAGTAGCGCAGCGCATCGACGCCATAGAGTTCCGCAAGTTGCATCGGATCGACAACATTGCCGACCGACTTCGACATCTTCTCGCCGCGGTTGAGCAGGAAGCCGTGGCCGAATACCTGGCGCGGCAGCGCAAGCTTCGCCGACATCAGGAAGGCGGGCCAATAGACGGCGTGGAAGCGGACGATGTCCTTGCCGATCAGGTGAAGGTCGGCCGGCCAGAACCGCGCAAACCGTTCGGGATCGGCGGGATAACCTGCCCCGGTGATATAGTTGGTGAGCGCGTCGACCCACACATACATCACATGACCGGGGCTGTCGGGCACCGGCACGCCCCAGTCGAAGCTGGTGCGGCTCACCGACAGGTCGGTCAGACCGCCCTCGACGAAGCGCAGAATCTCGTTGCGACGCCCCTCCGGACGGATGAAGTCGGGGTTGGCGGCGTAGAAGTCGAGGAGCGGCTGCTGGTATTTCGAAAGGCGGAAGAACCACGTCTCCTCGGTCGTCCACTCGACGGGCGTGCCCTGCGGCGAAAGCTTCTGGCCCCCCTCGCCCTCGACGAGTTCCTTTTCCTCGTAAAAGGCTTCGTCGCGAACCGAGTACCAGCCCTCGTAACGGTCGAGATAGAGGTCGCCCGCCGCCGCCATCGCTTTCCAGATCGCCTGGCTCGCCGCATGGTGCTCCGGCTCCGAAGTCCGGATGAAGCGATCGTAGCTGATATCAAGCTTGTCCGCCATCTCATGGAAATAGCCGGACATTTCGTCAGCGAGTTCGCGCGCCGTCATGCCGCGCCCACGCGCCGTTTGCACCATTTTGAGGCCATGCTCGTCGGTGCCGGTCTGGAACAGGACTTCGCGACCCTGCTGGCGCTGGAAGCGCGCGATCGCGTCGGCCGCGATCATCTCATAGGCATGGCCAATATGCGGACGGCCATTGGGATAGTGGATCGCGGTGGTGAGATAGAAGGGGTTCGCCATGCGCCCGGCTTTAGGCCGCGTCGCCCGCCGGGGCAACCGGGCGCTTCGGCGGCGCCCCTTCCCACGCGTCAGCCTTGCAGTACCGCATGAAAGGCGCGGACTGCCGCCGCCTCGTCGCCGCCCCATACCGCGCCCGAAACCGCCAGGAAGTCGGCGCCGGCTGCGACCAGCGGCGCGGCGTTGTCGGGCGTGATCCCGCCGATTGCGACGCAGGGAATCTCGAACAGCGTCGACCACCATGACAGGATCGACGGTTCGGGATGATGGCGCACTTCCTTGGTGCTGGTCGGATAAAAGGCGCCAAAGGCAACATAGTCGGCGCCCGCTTCCCCCGCCTCCATCGCCAGGTGGCGGCTGTCGTGGCAGGTGACGCCGATCTGCACCTGCGGCCCCAGCGCTGCGCGAGCCTCGCGGGCATCGCCGTCTTCCTGGCCAAGATGGACGCCGTCTGCGCCCAGACGCTTGGCGAGACTGACGCTGTCGTTGACGATGAACGCGACCTCGCGATCGGCGCAAATCCGCTGCAGCGGTTCGGCCAGCCGGGCTGCCTCGTGCTGGTCGACGCCCTTTACCCGGAACTGGAACGCCGCCACCGGCGCGGCGTCGAGCGCGCGTGCGAGCCGATCGGCAAAGCCGCCCGTCACGTCGAGCGGCGAGATCAGGTAGAGCTGGCAGGGCGGTCGACGATCATCGCGCTCGAACCGATCCGAAAAGCCCTCCAGCGCGTTCTCGGTGTCTAGGTCATCATCGGGAAGGGTCATGGCGCACTCCGGTCAGGCGAGGGTTCATATCGGTACATCGGGGTGGAATTACCGTCACTGGCGCGGCGCCTTCTACCCCGAGGCGCTTGCGGTCAAGCGCTGGTTGCCCTTCTATGCCCACCATTTCGGCGCGGTCGAGGTCAACAGCAGCTTTTACCGTCTGCCCTCGCCGTCAACGCTGCTCGATTGGCGTCATGCCGTCCCCGACGGCTTTCAGTTCGCGCTGAAGGCAAATCGCTATCTCACCCAGGCGAAAAGGCTTCGGGACGGCGCCGAGCCGGTCGCGCGGATGATCTAGGCGTTTCGTTACCTCGGCGCCGCCCTCGGCCCCATCCTCTATCAATTGCCGCCCAGCCTCGGCCGCGACGATGCGCGATTGGCCGACTTCCTTGCATTGCTTCCCGACGATGCGATCCATGTCTTTGAATTCAGGCATGCAAGCTGGTACGCCGATGCCGTCTTCGCCCTCTTGGACGCGCATGGGGCGAGCCTGTGCGTACACGACATGCCCGGGTCGCGGGCGCCGTGCATTGCGATGGGCAAGGTCGCCTATCTGCGTTTCCACGGGCCGGCCGGGGACTATCGGGGGCGCTATCCGGCGCGAGCGCTTCGCGATGCCGCGTTATGGCTGGAACATCAGGTACATGCGAGAAGAAGCGCATGGACGTTCTTCAACAACGATATCGGTGGAGACGCCGTGTGCGATGCACAGCGCCTCCGCCGATTGCTCACTGGGAGCCTTGCATGCCTTCCTGGGGAAATGGCCGCAGCACCCAAAGGAAAGAAGCATTGATCTAGAAGTGCTTACTCTTCGTTCTTGTAGATCCGGATGAGCTTGTCGAGCATCGCGATCGCCTCGTCGCGCGGACGCTGGAACGTGTTGCGCCCGATGATCGAGCCGTTGCCGCCGCCGTCGCGAATATCGCGCGCGTCCTGATAGACGGCGTCAGCCCCCTTGGCCGCGCCGCCCGAGAAGACGACGATGCGGCGGCCGTTGAAGCACGACTTCACGACATGCTCGACGCGCTTCGCCTGCGTCGAGCGATCCAGTCCTTCATAGGCCTTCTGCGCATCCTTCTGCTCGATGTGATCGGTCGGCAGCTTCACCTTGATGATGTGTGCGCCCAGCAGCGCCGCCATGTGCGCCGCATAGGCGCCGACGTCGAGCGCCAGTTCGCCTTCCTTCGACAGCTTGCCGCCGCGCGGATACGACCAGATCACCGTCGCCAGCCCGACCGAAGCGGCCTCGGCGCGCATCTCCTTGATCTCCTCCATCATCTCGAACACGTCGTCCGCGCCGGGATAGATGGTGAAGCCGATCGCCGAGCAGCCCAGCCGCAGCGCATCGTCGACGCCACCGGTCACCGCCTGGTTGATAGAGGTCGCCCAGCTGTTCGAGCTGTTGACCTTGAGGATCGTGGGGATCTGCCCCGCAAAGCTGTCCGCCCCCGCTTCGAGCATGCCGAGCGGCGCGGCATAAGCCGAGAGCCCTGCGTCGACGGCGAGCTGATAGTGATAATGGGGGTCATAGGCGTCGGGATTGACCGCAAAGCTTCGCGCCGGACCATGTTCGAATCCCTGGTCGACCGGCAGGATGATCAGCTTGCCGGTGCCGCCGAGGCGGCCGTGCATCAGGATGCGGGCGAGGTTCGCCTTCACCCCCGGATTGTCCGATTCGTAATTGGCGAGGATCGCTTTGATGGCCGGCGTGATGCCCATGATGTTCCTCTTAATGATGATGTCGAGCGGGTCCCTATCGCGCCCGTCCTGGCGAGGAAAGGCTGACAACGTTGCCCAATTGCTGCCGGTCAAAACTAATTGGCCGCCGTCGCAACGAATGGTTCGTGCGACCAGGAGTTCCGGCGATCCATCTCTCGCCCACGGGGATTGACCGCGGCATACAGAACAATAGCTTGTCGGCGGACGAATGGGGGAAGTGGAATCATGTGGAACCGGCGAAATCTGCTTCAGGCAAGCGCGGGATTGTTGTTGCCGGCATTGCCGGCGTTCGCGGGAACTTCAAAGCCGATCGTCGGAAAACCTGCCCCGGAGGCTGAACTGACACTGATGGATCGGAGTACGGTCAAGCTGTCCGAGATGCGTGGCGACGTCGTGGTGCTCAATATCTGGGCGACCTGGTGCGGCCCGTGCCGTACCGAACTGCCGCTGCTCAACGGCTATTATGCAGCGCAAAGGGCGCACGGCCTGCGCGTCTATGCGCTCACCACCGACGATTCGGCGCCGCTTTTCAAGCTCAAGAAGCTGTTCGAGATGCTGTCGATCCAGCCGACCCGCAAGATCAAGGGGCCTTATGGTCCGATCGACAATGCCGTGCCGTCCAATTATGTGATCGATCGCGCAGGGATACTCCGCTACGCCAAGGCGGCGGCATTCGATCTCGATGCGCTCAACCGCGAGTTGGTGCCGCTGCTCAAGGAGCCGCGTCCAGCCTGAATGGGCATGCCGGGCGGGGTCGGCTTTCGCCCTGCCCCGCCCGGCCGACCAGGATTGTTAGCCTTTAGCGGGCGAGTGCCGCCACGCCGGGCAGTTCCTTGCCTTCCATCCATTCGAGGAAGGCTCCCCCGGCGGTCGAAACGAAGCTGAAATCATCGGCGACCCCAGCCTGGTTGAGCGCCGCAACCGTATCTCCGCCGCCTGCGACCGAAACCAGCGAGCCTTCGCGCGTCAACGCCGCGGCCGTGCGGGCCAGCGAGACCGTCGCCGCGTCGAACGGCGGAATCTCGAACGCCCCGAGCGGACCGTTCCAGACGAGCGTGCGACAGGTCTTGAGCACGTCGGCGAGCGCCTCGGCCGCGGCCGGCCCGATATCGAGGATCATCTCGTCGGCGCCGACCTCGTGGACATTGACCGTCCGCACCGGCGGATTGGCGCGGAATTCGGTCGCGACGACGACGTCATAGGGCAGATGGACAGTGCAGCCGGCGCCGTCGGCCGCGTCGAGGATCGCTTCCGCCGTTGCGGTCAGATCATGCTCGCACAGCGACTTGCCCACATCGACCCCGCGCGCCGCCAGGAAGGTGTTGGCCATACCGCCGCCGATGATGAGGTGATCGACCTTGTCGACCAGGTGCTTGAGCACGTCGAGCTTGGTCGACACCTTGGCACCGCCCACCACCGCTGCGACCGGATGCTCGGGATTGCCGAGCGCCTTGTCGAGCGCGTCGAGTTCGGCCTCCATCTGCCGCCCGGCAAAGGCCGGCAGCCGATGCGCCAGCCCTTCGGTCGAGGCATGGGCACGATGCGCCGCCGAAAAGGCATCGTTGACGTAAAGATCGCCGAGCGCGGCGAAGCGTTCGACCGTCTCCGGCGCATTCTTCTCCTCGCCGGCATCGAAGCGCGTGTTCTCGAGCAACGCGATCTCGCCGTCCTGCAACGCGTTCACCGCATCCACGGCACCGGCGTCGGGAATGAACCGAACCGGACGTCCCAGCACCGCTGCGAACGGCTCGGCGAGCTGCGCCAGGCTCATCTCCGGGTTCGGCTGCCCCTTGGGACGCCCGAAATGCGCCAGCACCAGCACGCGCGCACCGCGGTCGGCCAGTTCGGCCACGGTCTGCACCGCGGCGCGCAGGCGCGTGTCGTCGGTGACGCGCCCCTCGGCCATCGGCACGTTGAGATCCTCGCGGACCAGCACCCGCTTGCCCGCCACATCACCCATGTCGTCGAGCGTCTTGAAGTTGCGCGCCATCATCGTTCCCTTGTCTCGCGCCCAAGCCTGCCGATGCAAAGACCGCCGCCCCGGCATCCCGGAGCGGCGGCGCCTTGCCTCAGCCTGTTCAGCCCAGCTTCGCCATTGCCGAAGCGGTATCGACCATGCGGTTCGAGAAGCCCCATTCGTTGTCGTACCAGCTGACGACGCGGACGAGCTTGCCGTCGATCACGGCGGTCTCGAGGCTGTCGACCGTCGACGAGACGGGCGTGTGCATCAGGTCGATCGAAACGAGCGGTTCGTCGGTATAATCCAGGATACCCTTCAGCGGGCCGCTCTCCGAAGCCGCCTTCAGCAGCGCGTTCACCTCTTCCTTGGTGGTTTCACGCGCCGGCGTGAAGGTCAGGTCGATCAGGCTGACATCGGGGGTCGGCACGCGGATCGCCGAACCGTCGAGCTTGCCCTTGAGTTCGGGCAGCACCTCGCCCACCGCGCGCGCAGCGCCCGTGGTCGTCGGGATCATCGACATCGCCGCCGCGCGTGCGCGACGCAGATCGCTGTGGATCTGATCGAGGATCTTCTGGTCGTTGGTATAGGCGTGCACCGTGGTCATCAGACCGCGTTCGATGCCGATCGCGTCGTTGAGCACCTTCGCCACCGGCGCAAGGCAGTTGGTGGTGCACGAAGCGTTCGAAACGATCGTGTGCCCGGCCTCAAGCTTGTCGTGGTTGACGCCGTAAACGACGGTCAGGTCGACATTCTTGCCCGGCGCCGAGATGAGCACCTTCTTGGCACCCGCGTCGATGTGCTTCTGGGCATCTTCACGCTTGGTGAAAAAGCCCGTGCACTCGAGGACGATGTCGATGCCGTTTTCCTTGTGCGGCAGGTTCGCGGGATCGCGCTCGGCGGTCACCTTGATGCGCTTGCCGTCGACGATGATGTCGTTGCCGTCGGCCTTGACGGTGCCCGGATACTTGCCGTGGACGCTATCGCGCGAGAACAGCCAGGCATTGGACTTGGCGTCGGCGAGATCGTTGATCGTCACCAGTTCCAGCCCGCTCTCGGGACGTTCCAGGATCGCGCGCGCCACCAAGCGGCCGATGCGCCCGAACCCGTTGATCGCAACCTTCGTCATGTCCCTCTTCTCCTGCTTAGCTAAGGCGTTCGATGACCTGCGGAACGATTGCCGCAGCACTCAGCCCGAAATGTTCATAAAGGCGCAGATACGGCCCCGACGCGCCGAAGCTGTCGACGCCGAAGCGCAGGCCGTCGCCGGCATAACGCTCCCAGCCCATCGTGGTCCCCGCCTCGATCGTGACCTTGAGAACGTCGGCGGGCAATATGTCGGCGCGATAGGCCGCATCCTGTGCGTCGAACCGTTCCCAGCACGGCATCGACACGACGTCGGCGCCGATGCCCTGCGCTTCCAGCGCCGCACGAACCTCGACGGCGATCTCGACTTCAGAGCCTGTCGCGACGAGCACCACCTTGCGCGGCGCCTCGGCCGCGATGAGGCGATAGGCCCCCTTGGCCGTACGGTTCTCGCCGGCGTCGGTGCGCAGTTGCGGTAGGTTCTGACGCGACAGCGCGAGCAGCGCCGGACCGTCCTTGCGCGAAAGCGCAAGCGCCCAAGCCTCGGCGGTCTCGACCGCGTCGCACGGGCGATAAACCTCCAGATTGGGGATCAGCCGCAGGCTCATCACATGCTCGATCGGCTGATGCGTCGGACCGTCCTCGCCCAGCCCGATCGAGTCGTGCGTCATCACATAGACGACACGCACATGCTGCAGCGCCGAAAGCCGGATCGCGCCGCGCGCATAATCCGAAAACACAAGGAACGTGCCGCCATAGGGCACGACGCCGCCGTGGAGCGCCATGCCGTTCATCGCGGCGGCCATCCCGAATTCGCGGATGCCCCAATAGACATAACGACCGCCATAATTGGCGGGCTCGAACGTCCCCATCCCCTTGGTCAGCGTGTTGTTCGAACCGGTGAGGTCCGCCGATCCGCCGATCGTCGTCGGTACGGCGGCGTTGATCGCCGCCAGCGCCATTTCGGACGCCTTGCGGGTTGCGACCTTTTGCGGCGCCGCGATCAGGCCGGCGAGATAATCACCCAGCCACGCATCGTCGACGTCGCCCGCCATCGCCGCTTCGAAGGTCACACGCGCCGGATCGGCGGCCAGCCGTTCGGCCCAGCGCGCACGGGGTTCGGCGCCGCGCTGCCCGGCGGCCGTCCACGCGTCGCGGATCGGCTGCGGAATTTCGAACGGCGCATAGGACCAGCCAAGCGCCTGCCGCGCGGCCGCCACCTCATCGGCGCCGAGCGGCGATCCGTGGACCTTCGAGCTGCCCTGCTTGTTGGGCGCGCCCTTGCCGATCACCGTGCGGCAGCGGACGAGCGAGGGCCGCGGGTCAGCCATCGCGGCGTCGATCGCGGCGGCGATGCTCGCCTCGTCATGCCCGTCGCACGCAACGACGTGCCAGCCCGTCGCCGCATAGCGCGCCGGGATATCCTCGCTCGACGACAGCGAGACCGCGCCGTCGATGGTGATGTTGTTGTCGTCCCACAGCACGATCAGGCGGCCGAGCTTCTGATGCCCCGCGATGCCGATCGCTTCGTGGTTGATGCCTTCCATCAGGCAGCCGTCGCCCGCGATCACCCAGGTACGGTGATCGACCAGCGCGTCGCCGAAGCGGGCATTGAGATGGCGTTCGGCCATCGCCATGCCCACCGCCATCGCGATCCCCTGCCCCAGCGGCCCGGTCGTTGCCTCGACGCCGGGCAACTCGAAATTCTCAGGGTGACCGGCGCACGGGCTGCCGATCTGGCGGAAGTTCTTGATGTCCTCGATCGTCGGCCGCGCATAGCCGGTCAGGTGCAGCAGGCTGTAGAGCAGCATCGAACCGTGTCCTGCCGAAAGGACGAAACGGTCGCGATCGGGCCAGGCCGGGTCGGCCGGATCGAACTTCAGATAGCGCTGGAACAGCACGGTCGCGACATCGGCCATGCCCATCGGCATGCCGGGATGGCCCGAATTGGCGGCCTCGACAGCGTCCATTGCGAGCGCCCGGATCGCATTGGCGCAGTCGGTGAAGGATGCGGACACGTTTCTGTTACCCCCGGATGGCGGAATTTCGGTTCGCGGTCGCCTTTGCGAGCCTTGACGCCGCACGTCAACCGACTCGCGCCACCGCGTACCGCGACGGGGGTTGCGGGCGCGACGGGGCGGGCCTATCCGGCGCCAGGAATGTCCGAAAACCCAGCCGATCGCATCGAACGAGCGCTGGCGCGCATCGAAGCCGCCGCCGCTGAACGCGCCTATGCCACCGAACGACTCGCGCGCCGTCATGCGGTGCTTCGCGACCGTGTGCAGGACGCGCTCGCGGCGCTCGATCACCTCATTGCGGAGGACAGGCAGGCCGCGGCAATCGCTTCTGACGAGCAGGACGATTTGCCCGACGATGCCGGGGAGGCAAACTGATGGCCGAACTCGTCATCAACATCGCCGGACGCAATTATCCCATCGCCGCGCGCGATGAGGATGTGCCGCATCTCCAGCACCTCGAATCGCTGTTGCAGGCGCATGCCGCCGCTGCGCTGCGCGCCGCCGGTGGTGCCAGCGCCGAGCGAACGCTTGTCTATCTTGCGCTGATCCTTGCCGACATGGTCGACAGCGCCGAACGCAATCCGCCTGCCGCACCGGAAGGCGTGGTGTCGGAGGCGTTGCTCGAACGGATCGCCGATCGCCTGGAAAGCGTCGCCGCCATGCTCGAAGCCGATTCGGGCATCTGACTTCGATCCCGCCAGCGGCTGCCGCCGGTTGCGCCCGCGCGCCGGCGCCCCTAAATAGGTCGACGGCGGGCACTGCCCGGTACGAGCCTTGGCAATAATCCCTGAGGCTATACTCTTCATCCATGGGAGCTGTCCCTGTGCAGATCCTGGTCTGTCACACATGGTTCCCACCTGACGTGCTGTGCGTCGGTGGATATTCAGGCAAACGGCCATGGCGGTCCCGCCACCCCGCCCCGTTGTCCGCATTGCACCGGACGTCGCGATGATACGCGACAAGCAGGCCCTGCGCGCCCATCTGCGCGCCGAACGCGATCGCTTCGCTGCGGACAATATGCGCGCGATTCTGGTGCCCGAGGCGGTTGGCGCCCTGTTCAGGCCCGACCTCGTCGTCACGACCTATTGCCCGATGGGGAGCGAGGCCGACCCGTCGCTGCTGGCTGCGGCGGCGGCCGATGCCGGTTGCCGGCTTGCATTGCCGCATGTCGTCCGCCGCTCGATGCCGATGCGCTTCCTGGCATGGGATCCCGCGCGAGCACTCGAGCCCGGTCCGTTCGGACTCAGCCAGCCGCCGGCGGACAGTCCGGAACTCGTCCCCGACATCATCCTGACGCCGCTCGTCGGTTTCGACCGGCGGCTCAACCGGCTGGGCCAGGGCGCGGGCTATTATGACCGGGCCTTCGCCCGATTCGACCATGCGTTGCGAATCGGCGTGGCATGGTCGGTCCAGGAGGTGCCCGCGGTCCCGGCCGACATCTGGGACGTGCCGCTGCACTTCATCGTCACCGAAAAGGAAGTGATTTGTCACAAGGAGAGTTGAAGCCGAACTGGCGCAAGCCCGTGGGCATGCTCGCGATCCTCACGCTGATCGCGGTGTGGATCGTCGGCGTCGCCAGTTTTTCGGGGCCGCTCGGACGGCTGCCCGTGCTGGTCCAGCTGGCTTTCTATGTCGTGTTGGGGATCGTCTGGATCCTGCCGCTCAAGCCGCTTCTGCGCTGGATGGAGACCGGTCGCTGGCGCGGCTGAACGTCGTCGTGCGACGCTGAACTGCGGGGGCCGGGAAACGCCGCAACGTGATCGTGAAGTCAGGCAGCGACCGGCTTTCGTGATGAACCGGTCGGGGCCATTGCGGCGGTGCGCCGAATGGCGCGAGTGACGGGGCTCGAACCCGCGACCTCCGGCGTGACAGGCCGGCGCTCTAACCAACTGAGCTACACCCGCTTGAGCCAAGCGAGATTGCGGCAGACCGGCCGCACGGCCTCACCGACGATTCCACGGTACCCCATCGGGGTTTCCGCAGGGCCAGCACCACCCTCCTGGGGCAGCGCGTGGCGCGAGTGACGGGGCTCGAACCCGCGACCTCCGGCGTGACAGGCCGGCGCTCTAACCAACTGAGCTACACCCGCTCGTTCCAAGCGAGGAGGCGCCCACTAACCGTGCCTCGAACGCCTGTCAACCGGATTGATCACGACTTTGTCGACGATGTCCCTTCAGATCAGCGGGATCGCGCACCAGCGCGCCATGTTCGAACAGGAAACCGGCGATATCGGGCTTGCCGGCGGCATCCACGATCGTCTGGACGATGATGAGCAGCGGCACTGCCAGCAACGCGCCCGTCGTGCCCCACACCCATCCCCAGAACGACAGCGAGACGAGAATCAGGATCGGGCTGATCGTTAGCCGGTGCCCGACGATCAACGGCGTCACGACGTTCGCCTCGATCAGGTGGGCGCCGATCATCATCGCCGCGGGAACCATCGCCGTGCCGATGTCGGCAAAGCTCATCAGCCCGCCCACGCCCAGCAGGATCGCCGCCATCACCGGGCCGATATAGGGGATGTAGTTGAGCAGCGCGACGATGCCGCCCCACATCAGCGGCGACGGCATGCCCAGCATCCACAGCGCGCCCGCGACGATCAGCCCCAGTGACAGGTTGATGAGCGTGATCGTGCCGAGATAGGCCGAGGTGTCGTCGACGACGTCCTGGATGACGCGTGCGGTCGCCATCGCGCCGCCAAAGCTCGCACGGCTGGTGATCGCGCGCTGGCGAAGCCGCGTCCAGCCGGAGAGAAAGAAATAGATTACCAGGATCGCGAAGAACATTTCGATCAGCGCCGAGGGGGCCGAGGTCGTCAGCAGGTCGATCAGCGATCGCGGCGGCGGCGCGGTGATCGCCTCGGGCTGACGGATCGGCGCCGTCGCGAAATTGCGCAGCGTCTTGTCCACGAACTGTTCGAGATTGGCATAGAAACGGATCAGCGGTTCGATATTGTGCTGGATCTGCGGCACGCTTTCAGGAAGCCGCTGGATCCACTGCCACGCCGGGACGACGATCGAAACGAGCGCGGCATTGGCGCCCGTCAGGAACAGCAGCACGCAAATGAATGCCGCCAGCGGCGCGGGCACGCGATGACGCTCCAGCCATTCGAGCAGCGGCACCAGCGCGATCGCGATCACCAGCGCCGCCGTGAGCGGCAGGAAAAACGGTGCGCCTGCCTGCAACGCAAAGGGCAAGGCAAGCAACAGCCCTGCCCCCAGGATCAGCGTCATCGCCGCCATCAACCGGTCGCGCCGGCCCGCCTCATGCGCGTCCTCGGCTTCGGCCAATGCGGCGGCCGACGCTGCGTCTTCCTCAAATCGTCCGGTGCGTTCGTCCACGATACTCCCCTTGCCGCCATAGTAGGCAGCCCCCCGGCGGACGGCAATGTCGCCGGGCCCGAATCAGCGCCGATTCGGGGCGCGAATCACTTTTGGACAGGAAGAGCGAAAACGATCGCGAATCGGGTCGGAAAACGCGCCGGGCACCCGATTCGCAGGCGCCCGGCACCGATCGCGGATTTCAGGCCGCGACCTCCTCGGCGAACAGCGCGTGCAGTTCCTTCTTCAGGATCTTGCCGTTGGCGTTGCGCGGAAGCACTTCCTTCACGAACCGGATCGCCACCGGAACCTTGAAGGCCGCCAGCCGGGCGCGCACCCACGCCTGCAGCTCTTCCTCGCTCGCATGCATTCCCGGCGCGAGGTGCACCACCGCCGCCGGCTCCTCGCCCAGCGTCTTGTGCGGAATGCCGATCAACGCGCAGTCGGTGACGGCGGGATGGGCGTAAAGCACGTCCTCGACCTCGGACGAATAGATGTTTTCGCCACCCCGGATCACGATATCCTTTGCCCGGTCGACGATGTAGAGGAACCCCTCCTCGTCGAGCCGCGCAAGGTCGCCCGTGCGCACCCAGCCCTCGATGAAGGTCTCGGCGGTCGCCTCGGGCTTGTTCCAATAGCCGCGCATCACCATCGGCCCCCGCGCCCACAGTTCGCCGACCTCGCCCAGCGGCAGTTCGGTGGTGCCGTCGACGCTCATGATCTTCAGGTCGGCCGTCGGCACGGGCGGCCCGGCGCTCGTCGGGCGCGTCAGATATTCCTCGCCCTGGTGGTTGGTGACGGTCGCGGTCGTCTCGGTCATCCCCCAGCCATTGCCGGGCAGCGCGCCGAACTCTTCGTGGATCCGCCGTACCAGTTCGGGCGCCGACGGGGCGCCGCCATAGGCGATCGTGTCGAGGCTCGACAGGTCATAGCGGCTGCGCGCCGGATGCTCGATCAGCTGCCAGGCGATCGTCGGAACGCCGCCGGTCAACTGCACCTTCTCGCGCTCGATCAGCGCCATCGCGCCCTCGACGTCCCACTTGCGCATCATCACCAGCGACGAACCCGTCGCGATCGACCCCATCATCACCGCGCTGCACGCCGTGACGTGGAACAGCGGGATGACGAGCAGCATCACCTTCGGCTCGGGCATTTCGGGCGGCATCTCGCCGCGACGAAGCACCGTGCGCGCCGAGACATAGGCGCTGGTGAAGATGTTGGTGATGAAGTTGCGGTGCGAGCCGATCGCCCCCTTCGGATGTCCGGTCGTGCCGCTGGTGTAAAAGATCGCGGCATCGTCGTCGGGGGCGATGTCGCAATCGGGGAAAAGCTGGTCGGGCAGCGTCGCCCATGCGCCGCTATCCCCAACCCAGCTGTCGAGCGTCACCGCGCCCGCATCCACCGGACCCAGCGCACGGGCCACCACGACCTGTTCCAGCGCGGGCATGCGATCATAGCAATGGCGGAGCCGCTCGTGCCGTTCGCCGTCGACGACCAGCAATTTGGCGCCCGAGTCGCGCAGCCCATATTCCAGCTCGGCGCCGGTCCACCATGCGTTCAGCGGCACGATGATCGCACCGATGCTCACTGCGGCAAAGAAGACGACCGGCCATTCGGGCAGATTGCGCATCGCGAGCGCCACCCGGTCGCCCTTGCCGATCCCCGCCGCCAGCAGCCGGTGCGCCAGCGCCACGGTCGCCCGATAGGTCGCTTCATAGCTGACCCGCTCGCCTTCATAGACGGTGAAGGTCCGCTCTCCCCACCCCCGCGCCAGCTGGGCGAGCACACGCAGGCTCGGCGGCGCGTTCTTCCAGACCCGTGTGGGGACGCCGCGGATCTCGACCGTCTCCATTTCGAAACGCGCGCCGGGCGCGGTGAGGATCGACCTTACCTGGTCGAGCGACATCCTCGGCCAATCGGGATCGATCGGCACGATCGGTTCAAGCTGCACCTGTCTCTCCTAAGCTGCATGGCTTTTCGTTTCCGAAAGTCGGGTTTGGCGTTTTCGCTCTCTCCGGACTCGAACGTTACTGTTGATTAAAAGCGCGCTCAAGGCAATAGAATGGGGCCAAGTCGGCCAAGCCCGGCGGAGAAGGATTCGAAAGAGAGGTATGCCCGCCGCATGACGATCGCACCGCCCGAACGCTACGGATTCGATGCCGCGCGGCTTGCCCGCATCGACGCGTTCGTCAAGCAACGCTACCTCGACTCGGGGCGCCTTCCCCACGCCCAGCTGCTGATCGCACGCGACGGCGCGGTCGTGCATTTCTCGCATCAGGGCGCCGCACGCGAGGGCGGGGCTCCGGTCGACGAGACGACGTTGTTCCGCATCGCGTCGATGACCAAGCCGATCACCAGCATCGCCTTCATGATGCTGGTCGAGGAAGGGCTGGTCGCGCTCGACACGCCGGTTCATCACGTCCTGCCCGAGTTCAAGGGCCTCGGCGTCTATGCCGGCGGGGGCGCCGGCGTTCCGTTCGCCACGCGGCCCACGGCGCAGCCGATGCGGATGATCGACCTGCTGCGGCACACCTCGGGGCTGACCTATGGCTTCCAGAACCGCACCAATGTCGACGCCGCCTATCGCGAAGGCCGGATCGAAAGCTGGCACGGCAACCTGACGCTCGACGAGTTCGTCGCGGCGCTCGGCAAGCTGCCGCTCGAATTCTCGCCTGGCGAGGAATGGAACTATTCGGTGTCGACCGACGTGCTCGGCGCGGTGGTCGAACGGCTTTCGGGGCAGCGGCTCGACCGCTTCTTCGCCGAGCGCATCTTCGCCCCGCTGGCGATGGACGACACCTTCTTCCAGGTACCCGAGGACAAGGTGCACCGCCTGGCCGACTGCTGGACGATGAAGCCGGGCGAGGGTCGGGTGATGTACGATCGCGGGGAGGCTTCGGCCTGGTCGCGTTTCCCGCGGCTGCTCTCGGGCGGCGGCGGGCTCGTTTCGACGGCGCTCGACTATCACCGCTTCAACACCATGCTGCTCAATCGCGGCGCGCTCGACGGCACACGGCTCGTGTCGCCCAAGACGATCGAGCTGATGACGATCAACCACCTTCCGGGCGGCCGCGACCTGACCAGCCTGTCGCGTGCGCTGTTCAGCGAGGCGACCAATGCCGGCACCGGTTTCGGCCTCGGCTTCGCGATCAACATGGACGTGGCCAAGACGATGATCCCCGGCTCGCCCGGCGAGTTCTACTGGGGCGGCATGTTCTCGACCGCCTTCTTCGTCGACCCGGTCGAACGCATCAGCATGGTGTTCATGACGCAGTTCTCGCCGTCGATGCTCTATCCGATCCGGCGCGAGCTCAAGACGCTGATCTACGCGGCACTGACGCAATGAGCCCGGCGCCCACCCCGCTGCTGCGGGTCACACCATCTCAAACCATATCTCACACCATCCCGGCGCATGCCGGAAAGACGAACGAGGGAGTTCGATAATGTCCGTGATTACCACCAGTCGTCAGGGCGATGTCCTGATCCTCACCTCCGACAACCCGCCGGTGAATGCGCTCGGCGCGGCGGTGCGTCAGGGGCTTCAGGCTGGCATCGAACAGGCGAAGAACGACGACAGCATCAAGGCCGTCGTCATCACCTGTGCCGGCAAGACCTTTTTCGCCGGCGCCGACATCACCGAGTTCGGCAAGCCGATGCAGGAACCCTCGCTGCCGGTGCTCGTCGATCAGATCGAGGCGCTCGACAAGCCGGTGATCGCGGCCGTCCACGGCACCGCGCTCGGCGGCGGCTGTGAGGTGGCGCTCGCGGCGCACTATCGCATCGCCGTTCCGTCGGCGAAGTTCGGCCTGCCCGAAGTCAAGCTGGGCATCCTTCCCGGCGCGGGCGGCACGCAGCGGCTGCCGCGGGTGATCGGTGTCGAAGCCGCGCTCGACATGATGACCAAGGGCGACCCGATCCCCGCCGCCAAGGCAAAGGACGCGGGGCTGATCGATCGTCTGGCGGGCGAGGACAGCCTGCTTGCCGACGCCGTCGCCTTCGCCAACGAAGTCGCCGCTGCCCGTCCGCTGCCGCGCACCTCGGAAAAGACCGTCGTCGCCGATGCGGGCGTGTTCGACGGCTTCCGCGCCGCCAACGCCAAGCGTTTCCGCGGGCTCGACGCGCCGGCCGAAATCATCAGCGTCGTCGAACAGACGATCGCCAAGCCCTATGCCGAGGGCGTCCAGGCCGAACGCATGGGCTTCATGAAGCTCATCATGGGCAAGCAGTCGGCAGCGCTGCGCCATATCTTCTTCGCCGAACGCAAGGCTTCGAAGATCGACGGCATCGCCGACGACATCGCGCTGCGTGACATCCGTCGCGTCGGCGTGATCGGTGCCGGCACGATGGGCGGCGGCATCAGCATGAATTTCCTGTCGGCCGGCATCCCGGTAACGATCGTGGAAATGGCGCAGGAGGCGCTCGACCGCGGCACCGCGACGATGCGCAAGAATTACGAAGCCACCGCGGCCAAGGGCCGGCTGACGACCGAACAGGTCGAAAAGGCGATGGGGCTGCTCAAGCCCACGCTCAACTTCGACGACCTTGCCGAATGCGACCTCATCATCGAAGCCGTCTATGAGAGCATGGACGTGAAGAAGGACGTGTTCGGCCGGCTCGACAAGATCGCCAAGCCGGGTGCGATCCTCGCCTCGAACACCAGCTATCTCAACATCGACGAGATCGCGGCCGTCACCAGCCGTCCGCAGGACGTGCTGGGGCTGCACTTCTTCTCGCCGGCGAACGTGATGAAGCTGCTCGAGATCGTTCGCGGCGCCAAGACCGCCGACGACGTGCTGGCGACCGCGATGGCGCTGTCGAAGAAGATCAAGAAGGTCGCCGTGATCGCGGGCGTCTGCTACGGCTTCATCGGCAACCGCATGCTGATGCCGCGCCAGGTCGAGGCAAACCAGCTCCTGCTCGAAGGTGCGACGCCGGAACAGATCGACAAGGTTCATGTCGCTTTCGGCATGCCGATGGGGCCGTTCCAGATGGCCGACCTCGCCGGCGTCGACATCGGCTGGCACCGCGATCCCACGCGCATCGAGAATATCCGCGACGCGCTCGCCGCCGAAGGCCGCTGGGGGCAGAAGAAGGGCGCAGGCTTCTACGACTATGACGAGAAGCGGACGCCGTCGAACAGCGCGCGCGTGGCCGAGATCATCGAGGAATGGCGCGGCAAGCTCGGCGTGCCGCAGCACGAGGTGACCGAGGAGGAGATCGTCGTCCGCACGCTCTACACGATGGTCAACGAGGGCGCGCTCATCCTTGCCGAGGGCATGGCACAGCGCGCGAGCGACATCGATGTCGTCTGGGTCTATGGCTATGGCTGGCCTCCCTACCGCGGCGGCCCCATGTTCTGGGCCGATGGCGAAGGGCTCAAGAAGATCGTCGAAGGTCTTGAAAAATACGGCTTCGACGTCGCGCCGCTGCTCCGTGAAAAGGCGGAAAAGGGCGAACGCTTCAACAAGTGACCGGGCATGCCCCCTTCCGTCGTGGGAAGGGGGCAGTCCATCATCGCGTCGTCCGACAAGAGGCAAAGGCCCAGCCGGCGCGAACCATGCAAAATCCTCCAGGCACTGGGAGGGGGCCGCACAGGCGGTGATCGGCGGACGACGCGGAACGCGCGCTCCGATCGCGCCCCTCCGTTCGCCAGGAGCGATCGGGAGAGGATGATGACCGAACAACTCGACCAGTTCCGCGCGGAAACCCGTGCCTGGCTGGAGGAAAACTGCCCGCCCGCGATGCGCGAGCCGGTGCGCTCGGAAAAGGATATCACCTGGGGCGGGCGCAACCCCGATTATGCCCACCCCGACCAGAAGCTGTGGCTCGACCGCATGGCGGCGCGCGGCTGGACGGTGCCCGACTGGCCGACGCAATATGGCGGCGGCGGCCTCTCGCCCGCGGAGACCAAGATCCTTCGCGAGGAAATGGCCCGCCTTCATTGCCGAAACCCGCTCAACAGCTTCGGCATCTCGATGCTCGGGCCGGCGCTGCTCAAATACGGCACCGAGGAACAGAAGCTCGAACATCTGCCGAAGATCGCCCGCGGCGAGATCCGCTGGTGCCAGGGCTATTCCGAACCCAATGCCGGCTCGGACCTGGCCGGGCTTCAGGCCTGGGCCGAGGACGCAGGCGATCACTATGTCGTCAACGGCCAGAAGGTGTGGACCAGCTACGCCGACAAGGCGGACTGGATCTTCTGCCTCGTGCGCACCAGCAAGGAATCGAAGCAGGGCGGGATCAGCTTCGTCCTTTTCGACATGGCGTCGCCCGGTGTCTCGACCCGACCGATCCTGCTCATCTCGGGCTATTCGCCCTTCTGCGAGACCTTCTTCGACAATGTGAAGGTGCCCAAGTCGCAGCGCGTGCACGACGAGAACAAGGGTTGGGACGTCGCCAAATATCTGCTCGGCCATGAGCGCGAGATGATCTCGGGCATGGGCCTGGGCGGTACCGGCGGCAATCCGCTGATCGAGGGCGCGATCGCCACGATCGGCCTTGATGCGCAGGGTCGCCTCGCCGATCCGCTGCTGCGTGCGCAGATCGCCACCTTCGACGTCCGCATGCGCGCCTTTGCCGCGATGTCCGAACGCTTCCTCGACGAGCTCAAGGCGGGCCGCGCGCATCCGGCGCAGCCGTCGATGATGAAATATTACGGGACCGAGCTCAACAAGGCGCGCCACGAACTCGTCATGGCCGCCGGCGGTGCCGACGCACTCGAATGGGACAGCGAACGCTCGCACCACGGCCGCGCCGCGCGTGCCTGGCTGCGTACCAAGGCCAACTCGATCGAGGGGGGGACGAGCGAGATCCAGCTCAACATCATCGCCAAGCGGATCCTCGAGCTTCCGGGCGCCTGACGGGGCCGTCGTGCCCCGCCCTTCCCCTTGTTTCCGCCCGCCGCGCGCGCTGCCGCGACGCGGGTGACCGAAAGGAATTGCCATGCCGCTCTTTCTCTCCGACGACCAGTCGCTGCTGCTCGAAACCGCGCGCGACTTCGTTGCCGCCAACGCGCCCGTTTCGCACCTGCGCGCGCTCCGCGACGCCGATGACCGTACCGGCTTTTCGCGCGATCTCTGGAAATCCTTCGCCGAGCTCGGCTTCACCGGCATCCTGATTCCCGAGGCCCAGGGCGGCCTGGGCCTCGGCCATGTCGAGGCGGGGATCGTGCTCGAGGAGATCGGGCGCAATCTCTCCCCCTCGCCTTTCCTCACCACCGCAGTCGCGGCGGTCTCGGGGCTCGGCGGCACCGCGCATGCCGACCGCTGGTTCCCCGGCATTCTCGCGGGCGAAACCGTCGCCGCGCTTGCGATCGACGAGGGGGCGAAGTTCACCGGCCAGATCGCGATGCGCGCCGAGCGTGCGGGCAACGGCTTCCGCCTCACCGGCACCAAGCGCTTCGTCCATCACGCGCATGTCGCCGATCTGCTGCTCGTCGCTGCGCGGACGGGCGAGGGCAGCGGCGACGCCGGGCTCACGCTGTTCGCGGTCGATCCCAAGGCGGCGGGCCTCGCCATCGACCCGCAGCGCCTCGCCGATTCGAGCCTTGCATCGGACATCACTTTCGACGGCGTGGCGGTCGATGCCGACAGCGTCGTCGGCGAAGTCGACGCCGGCGGCGTACTGCTGCGGCGGATGCTCGCGGCGGGTCGCGCCGGGGCTGCGGCCGAAATGCTCGGCGTCGGCGGCGGCGCGATGGCGATGACCATCGACTATCTCAAGCAGCGCAAACAGTTCGGCCTGCCGATCGGCAGCTTCCAGGCGCTCCAGCACCGCGCCGCGCATCTCTACAGCGAGATGGAGGTCGCGCGCGCGGCGGTGCTCAAGGCGCAGCAACTGCTCGATTCCGGCGACGGTGCCGACGAGGCCGTGGCGGTCGCGAAGGCGATGACCGGCTGGGCAACCACGCTCTCGGTCCAGGAATCGATCCAGATGCACGGCGGCATCGGCATGACCGACGCCTATGACGTCGGCTTCTACATGAAGCGCACCCGCGTGCTCGCCGAACTGTTCGGCGACGCCAATTTCCACGCCAACGCGCTCGCCGAAGCGTCGGGTTATTGAGGGGAGCGCGCACGCCACGATGACCGACGAACGCACGCCCGAGGCGCTGGTCGCCGGGCTCGTCCAGCTGCTCGATGTCGAGATGCTCGACATCGACCTGTTCCGCGGCCCGCGCCAGCCCGGCGGCGAAGGGCGGGTGTTCGGCGGTCAGGTGATCGCCCAGGCGCTTCAGGCGGCGCAGCGATCGGTGGCGGCCGAACAGGTTGCCCATTCGCTGCACGCCTATTTCATGCGTCCCGGCGACGAGAACCTGCCGATCCTCTATCGCGTCGAGCGCGACTTTGACGGGCGCAGCTTCGCCAATCGTCGCGTCGTCGCGATGCAGCGCGGCCAGCCGATCCTCAACCTCACCGCCTCGTTCCAGCGCCCCGAACCCGGCTATGCGCACCAGATCCCGATGCCCGAAGGCGTCCCCGAGCCCGAGGCGCTGCCGAGCGAGCGCGAACTGATCGCGATGATGCCCGACAGCGCATTGCCGGCGCTGCGGCGCCTGATCGCCCGCGGTCGCCCGATCGAGATCCGCCCCGCCAGCCGCCACAGCTGGCTGGCCACCGAACCGGGCGAGCCGGTCCAGCACAGCTGGTTCCGCGTGGTTGCGCCGCCGGGCGACGATCTCGCGCTCCATCGCGCGATGCTCGCCTATGCCAGCGACATGACGCTGCTCGGCACCAGCCTGTTGCCGCACGGTGCCAGTTGGGCACGCGGGCAGGTCCAGACCGCCAGCCTTGATCACGCGATCTGGTTCCATGAGCCGTTCCGCGCCGACCAATGGCTCCTCTACACCACCGACAGCCCGTGGAGCGGCCATTCGCGTGGCTTCAACCGCGGCCGGATCTACACGCGCGAGGGACAGTTGGTCGCCAGCGTCGCGCAGGAGGGGCTGATCCGTCCCCGCGCGCCGCGCCAGGACTGACCCGCCGCATGGCAACGGCGCCCCCGGCCCTTCACTGGGGCGGCGGAAAACGCTGTCATGGAAATATGCCTGTAATATCCCGGCTGCACAGCGCGCGGGCCGATGCGTTGCCCCTCTTCGCGTCGGCCCTCCCCGAACTACGGGGCAGCTTCGGCTGCCCCGACCTTTTCCGCCCCGCCCCACCGACCATCGGCGAGGCTCTTTTGCCGCGGCGGCCAAATCGCTATTCGCGCTCGGGTGAAGTACGATATCCATATCATCGGCGGCGGCCTCGCCGGATCCGAAGCGGCTTGGCAGCTCGCGCAGGCGGGCTGGAAAGTGCGCCTGTCCGAAATGCGCGGTTCGGGCGAAATGACCCCGGCGCACCAGACCGACCACCTTGCCGAGCTGGTCTGCTCGAACAGCTTCCGCTCGGATGATGCCGAACGCAACGCGGTCGGGCTGCTCCATCAGGAGATGCGCCGCCTCGGCTCGCTCATCTTCGCCCAGGGCGATGCGCACCGCCTGCCCGCCGGGTCGGCGCTCGCCGTCGATCGCGACGGCTTTTCGGCGGGAGTGACGCAGGCGCTCGCCGCGCATCCCAACATCACGATCGTGCGCGAACGGATCGACGCGCTTCCGGCAGAGGGCCCGACGATCGTCGCCACCGGCCCGCTCACCGCGCCCGCGCTGGCAGAGGCGATCGGTGCGGCGACCGGTGCGGACCATCTCGCCTTTTTCGATGCGATCGCGCCGATCGTCCATTTCGACTCGATCGACCTGGACAAGGCATGGTTCCAGTCGCGCTGGAACAAGGGGGCAGAGGTCCGCGCGGCTGACGGCGCAGAGGCCGACGACGTCCCGCCGACCGCGATCGACACCACCGCCGCCGGGCCGGGCCGCGACTATATCAACTGCCCGATGACGAAGGACGAGTATCTCGCCTTCCACGCTGCCCTGCTCGCCGCGGAAAAGACCGAGTTCCGCGAGTGGGAGAACGTCCCCTATTTCGACGGCTGCATGCCGATCGAGGTGATGGCCGAACGCGGCGTCGATACGCTCCGCTACGGCCCGATGAAGGGCGTGGGGCTTGACGATCCGCGCACCGGCCGCTGGCCCTATGCGGTGGTCCAGCTACGCCAGGACAATGCGTCGGGCACGCTCTGGAACATGGTCGGCTTCCAGACCAAGCTCAAATATGCCGAACAGGTCCGCATCTTTCGCACGATCCCCGGCCTCGAAAATGCCGAGTTCGCGCGGCTCGGCGGCCTCCATCGCAACACCTTCATCAAGTCGCCCGAACTGCTCGATCGCAGCCTGCGCCTGCGCCAGCGCCCGAATATCCGCTTTGCCGGCCAGGTGACGGGGTGCGAGGGTTATGTCGAAAGCGCGGCGATCGGAATGCTCGCCGGCCGCTTCGCCGCCGCCGAACTTGCCGGACGCACGCTGCCCCCGCCGCCACGCGAAACCGCGCTCGGCGCGCTGCTCGCGCACATCACCGGCGATGCCGAAGCAGAGACCTATCAGCCGATGAACGTCAATTTCGGGCTGTTCCCGCCGATCCCGGGGCGGACCAGGAAGGCCGATCGCAAGCTGCTCTACACCGAACGCGCGCGCACGGCCTTTGCGGACTGGCTGGGACAGGTCGCACCGCTCCCCGCCGCCTGACCGGCGGCGGCGCTGGGCAGCGCGCAGCAGGGATCAGTCGTCGCTGCCGCCGCCCTCGGCCTCGGCCGGCGCGGGTTTCGGGCAGGCACAGCGCGGATGCGCGGGCTTGCGCTTGGGCGCGGTGGTGGCGAACTCTTCGCGGGTAAGCGTCCCCGATCGGTCCTTGTCGGCCTGGTCGAAACGCGTGGTGGTCTTCACCGCCCACTCCTCGAAGCTCAGCTTGCCGTCGCCGTCGCGGTCGAGCTTGGCGAAGGCCTTGCGACGCGGCTCCAGATATTCGGCGCGTGCGATCGCGCCGTTACGGTCCTTGTCATATCGGTCGAACCGCTTCTGTTCGCGGCTACGCTCGGGCGCGCTCGGGGCGACGTCCGGAAGCGGCGGTGTCGGTGTCGCCTGCCCCGCGCCGGGTTTCGGCGCCGCGGGCAGCACGGCCCGCTCGCGCGCCTGTCCGCCGAACAGCAAGACCGCGGCCGTCCCCAGGAGCAGCGCAACCACTGCCCCCACTGCATAGCGCCACATCGCCAATCCCCCCGGATTGCCCCTGATGCGCGCAAATTATCAGAATTTCCGGCCGGTTAGAAGCGGCTCAACGCCCCGTCAGCCGGTGCCACAGCATACGGCCGACGCGGCCCGGCGCCCCCGTCGGAATGGGCGCATCGGCGGCGATCGCCAGGTCCATGCGCGCCAGATGCGCCATCGCCCCCAGCGCGCGCGTGCGGCCGCTCCACCGCCTGCGCGTCGCGCGCGTCAGCCGCTCGGCCGCAAGATCGCGTGCGATTGCCGCCTCGCCCGGCTCGCCGAGGTGGCGGGCAAGATCTCCGAGCGCCCATCCCGCACCGGCATCGGCCAGCGGATCGGCGGCGCGGGCGCCCAGCATCACGCCGCCCAGTTCGAACAGCGTCCCGCGCCCTGCGCCGAACCGTGCCAGCGCCGCCGCCTCGAGCGTGCTTTCCTCGACCAGAACTTCCCAGCCATGGACGATCGGGACGATCTGGGCGCCGCGAATGCCGCGCGGCAGCACCTCGGCCTCGATCGCACGCAGCACCGGCTCGGCCGGCGCGGGCGCATGGTCGAGCTTCTCAAGCGACTCGCGCCACCACGCCAGCCGCAACTGCCCCACCGCGGGCTCGCGCGTCGTCCGCAGCAACTGCGCCAGTGCATCGTCGAGCGCGAACAGCGCGGCCAGGCCGGCACGCGCCGACGGGGCGGCATAGGTGAGCGCCAGCGCGCGCTCGGGATGGGGCTCGGGATGGGGCTCGGAATGGGGCGGTAGGGAAGAATTCACCTCTCCCCTGTAGGCCGACGGACCGGCCCTTCAAAGAGGGCTGTTCGGTGAGAGTGGCTCCTGTTGGGTTTTGCATCGACGATCCCCCTGCCGGCACGGGTGACGGACGACTTGACGCTCGCCCGCCGCGACGGCTCCGGTTCCGGTTTCCTGGCACGGCTTCGCCGCGACCGGCGCGGCAACGCGCTCACGATCATTGCCGTCGCGATGATCCCGCTGATGCTGTTCGTCGGCTCGGCGGTCGATACCTCGCGCCTCTACATGGTGAAGTCGCGCCTTCAGCAGGCGTGCGACGCGGGCGTGCTGGCGGGCCGCAAGTTCATGACGACGACCGCCGGCACCACGCTCGACACGAATGCGAGCACGCAGGCGAGCGCCTTCTTCAACAACAATTTCAAGGCCGGGCTGTTCGGCGCAAAGAACATCAGCTTCACGCCGGTCAAGACGAGCGACAATCAGGTCGGCGGCACCGCCACCGCGGTCGTGCCGATGACGCTCACCCAGATGATGGGTTTCGGCGACACCACGCTCACCGTGACGTGCGAGGCGCGGTTCGACGTGTCCGACGTCGACGTGATGTTCGTTCTCGATACCACCGGCTCGATGGCCTATGCCGCCACCGACACCAGCTATAGCGGCCAGCCGACCCAGTCCTACACCCGGACCGACGGCACTACCGGCTATTATGTTCAGGAAAAGTCGAACGCACGGATCAAGGCGCTGCGCACCGCCGTGCTCAACTTCTACGACACGCTCGCCGCCGCCGCCGACCCGACGACCAAGATCCGCTACGGGCTGGTTCCGTACACGTCGACGGTGAATGTCGGCTATCAGCTTCCGGCCGGCTATCTGCTGACCGGCCAGCAATATTACCAGACGCGCCAGGTCATCGGGGATTCGGTCAGGAATTACATCAGTACCTCGACCTATTATTACACCTCCCAGCCCGCCTGCAACGCCAAGGCGAGCCGCGATCCGGCCACCGGGTATCGCAGCGACGGCACCGCGACGAGCTCTACCGTCAGCTGGAGCAGCGGCTGGGGCGGCGGCACCTGCACCGTCACCACGGCCACGGTCGGTCCGCTGTGGCGCTATGCCCGCCTTCCCGTCGACGTCACCCAATATGTCACCGGCGCAACGGTTCCCGATCCCAGCAAGGTCACCGGCGCGACGAGCAAGTGGCAGGGCTGCATCGAGGAGCGCGATACGCAAGCGCTGACGAGCTTCAGCCAGGCCGCGCTCCCGCCCGATCTCGATCCCGACCTGCTCGTCACCAGCGACGCGACGCGGTGGCGGCCGATGTGGCCGGACATCATCTACGATCGCAACGGCTACAACCCGTCGGTCGATACCGGCACCGACTACAACAATATCGGCGGCGGCAGCTATCTGCAGGGCGGCTGGGTGAGCTGCGGCAAGTCGGCCCAGCGCCTGACCGCGATGTCGCGCACGGACCTCAGCAACTATCTGAACGCCCCGGAATTCCGGCCCCAGGGCGGCACCTATCATGACACCGGCATGATCTGGGGCACGCGCCTGATCAACCCCACCGGCCCGTTTGCCAGCGACACCGCGCCCTGGCCCGGCCGCAACCAGCCGCTGCGCCACATCGTGTTCATGACCGACGGCGAGATGGCGCCCAGTATCGATATCTACGGCATGTACGCCTTCGAACGGTACGACAAGCGCGTCACCGGCGGCGACTTCAACTCCCAGACCGATCGCCACAATGCGCGCTTCCTCGCCGAATGCGAGGCGGCGAAGCGTCGCGGCATCACCGTCTGGGTCGTCGCCTTCGGCCAGTCGCTCACCACGCCGCTTCAGCAATGCGCGTCGAGCAGCGGCAATGCCTTCCAGGCGTCGAGCGACACCGCGCTCAACGCCGCGTTCCAGACGATCGCGAAGCGCGTCGCGATGCTGCGGCTGTCGAAATGACCGGCGCGCGCCCCCTCGGCCGGCGGTTGCGCCGGCTCGCGCCCGACCGCCGCGGCGTCACCGCGGTCGAGTTCGCGCTCATCACTCCCGCGTTGCTCATGGCGGTCATGGGGCTGATGGACATGGCCTATCAGGCCTATGCCCAGGCCGTGCTGGAAGGCGCGGTACAGAAGGCCGGCCGCGACTCCGGGATCGAAAGCGCCAGCCCGTCCACGATCGATGGCAAGGTCGCCGCCCAGATCCGTGCCGTCATCGCCAACGCCCAGGTCACGACCACCCGCAAAAGCTATACCAGCTTCGGCACCGTCGCCCCGGAACGCTTCACCGACGCCAACAACAACGGCGTGCGCGACCCCGGCGAATGCTATGACGACGTCAACGGCAACAAGATGTGGGACGCCGATCCCGGCCTCACCGGTCAGGGCGGCGCCAGCGACATCACGCTCTATTCGGTCAGCGTCAGCTACAAGCGGCTCTTCCCGCTCGCCGCGCTGATCGGCTGGTCGCCGACGATCAGCCTGTCGGCGCAGACGCTGCTCAAGAACCAGCCCTATGCCACCCAGGCGATCCCGACGGTGCAGAATCTATGCAACTGAGGTGCGCACGCCTGTTGCACGACCGGCGCGGCGCGGCATTCATCGAGTTCGCGCTCGGCCTGCCCGTGCTGCTGATGGCCGGGCTCTACGGCCTTGAGCTCACGCGCTATTCGCTGGTGAACCAGAAGCTCAGCCAGATCGCGCTCAACCTCGCCGACAATGCCTCGCGCGTCGGGCTGATGAGCGGCCAGGGCACCGTCCAGCTGCGCGAGGCGGACCTCAACGACGTGCTCCAGGCGGCGCGCTTCCAGGGCAATTCGATCGGGCTCACCACCAACGGCCGGATCACGCTCTCCAGCCTCGAAAACAGCGGGGGCACGCAGAAGATCCACTGGCAGCGCTGCCTCGGGCTTCAGCGCGGCGCCGGCTGGGATTCGAGCTACGGGACCACCGACCCCAGCGACGGCACCACCACCAACGCAGCCGACGCGGGAACGCCCGCGCCCAGCGGCATGGGCGACAGCGGCGCCATGGTGAACGCCCCCACCAACTCTGGCGTGATGTTCGTCGAGATCAACTATCAATACACGCCGCTCGTCGGCAACGGCTGGATCGCGAACACGCGCAAGCTGCACTTCATCGCGTCGTTCGTGGTCCGCGACAATCGCGACTTCGCCCAGATCTACAACCCCTCGCCCGCGGCCACCCGCTCGACCTGCGACCGCTACACGAGCTGATTGCCTCCAACAGCGAACCGGCCCGCCGCCTGCCCCCGGCAAGGGAGCGGACGACGGGCCGGCATGGCTCGGCGACGGTGGCGACCGCGTTTAGCGGTACGTCACCTTCTTGACTGCCGCGACCACCTTGTCGGCGGTGATCAGCGCCAGCTTTTCAAGGTTGGCGGCATAGGGAAGCGGCACGTCCTCGTCGGTGACGCGCAGCACCGGCGCGTCGAGGTCGTCAAAGCCGTCCTCCATCGCGATCGCGCAGATCTCCGACGCGATCGAACAGGTCGGCCAGCCTTCCTCGACAACCACCATCCGGTTGGTTTTCTTCAGGCTCTGGAGCACCGTCTCGCGGTCGAGCGGACGCAGCGTGCGCAGGTCGATCACCTCGGCCTCGATCCCCTCGGCGGCCAGCGTCTCCGCCGCTTCCAGCGCGACGCCGACACCGATCGAATAGGACACCAGCGTCACGTCGCGGCCCTCGCGGATCACGCGCGCCTTGCCGATCGGCAGGACATAGTCGTCGAGCTGCGGGATCTCGAATGTCCGGCCGTACATCAGCTCGTTCTCGAGGAACACGACCGGATCTTCCGAACGGATGGCCGCCTTCAACAGCCCCTTGGCATCGGCCGCGTCATAGGGCGCGATCACGATCAGCCCCGGCACGCTCGCATACCACGGGCCGTAATTCTGGCTGTGCTGCGCTCCCACGCGGCTCGCCGCGCCGTTCGGGCCGCGGAACACGATCGGGCACCGCATCTGGCCGCCCGACATATAGTTGGTCTTGGCCGCCGAATTGATGATGTGGTCGATCGCCTGCATGGCGAAGTTGAACGTCATGAACTCGACGATCGGCTTCAGCCCGCCCATCGCCGCGCCCGTGCCGACGCCGGCAAAGCCATATTCGGTGATCGGCGTGTCGATCACGCGCTGCGGCCCGAATTCCTCGAGCAGCCCCTGCGTCACCTTGTACGCGCCCTGATATTCGGCGACTTCCTCGCCCATCACGAACACGCGCGCGTCGGCCCGCATTTCCTCGGCCATCGCGTCGCGCAGCGCCTCGCGCACCGTCACCTTGACCATCGGCGTTCCCGCCGGGATGGCGGGATCGGAAACGGTCGCGGCCTTGTTGCTGGCAAGCTGCGTCGTGCCGCTGTCGGCCTTGCGCGGCGCGGGCGCATCCGATTCGGCCGCCTTGGCCGCAGCGGCGGGCGCCTCGGCGGCGGCGGCGGTCGCGGGCTTGGCGGCGTCCTCGCCCTCGCCCGCGATCATCGCGATCACGGTGCCGACCTTCACATTGTCGGTGCCCGCGGGCACCAGGATCTGCGCGACCGTGCCTTCGTCAACCGCTTCGAATTCCATCGTCGCCTTGTCGGTCTCGATCTCGGCGAGAATGTCGCCCGACTTCACCACGTCGCCTTCCTTGACGAGCCACTTGGCGAGCGTGCCTTCTTCCATCGTCGGCGACAGCGCCGGCATCTTCAGTTCGATCGCCATATCAATAGGACTCCACCAGCACGTCGGTATACAGTTCGGCCGGATCGGGCTCCGGCGTCTGTTCGGCGAAATCGGCGGCCTCGTTGACGATCTTGCGAATCTCCTGGTCGATCGGCTTCAGCGCGTCCTCGTCGACGCCCATCGCCGCCAGCTCGCGCTTGGCGGCCTCGATCGGGTCCGACTTCTCGCGCACCGCCTGCACTTCCTCGCGCGAGCGATACTTGGCCGGGTCCGACATCGAGTGGCCGCGATAGCGATAGGTCTTCATCTCGAGGATGATCGGTCCCTTGCCCGCGCGCACCCAGGCGAGTGCCTCCTCGGCCGCGCCGCGGCACGCAAGCACGTCCATGCCGTCGACCTGGATGCCGGGGATGCGGAAGCTCTCGCCGCGGCGATAGAGCTGGTCCTCCGCCGACGAACGGTTGACGCTGGTGCCCATGGCATACTGGTTGTTCTCGATCACATAGATGATCGGGAGCTTCCACAGCTCGGCCATGTTGAACGATTCGTACACCTGGCCCTGGTTCGCGGCGCCGTCGCCGAAATAGGCCATGGCGACGCCGCCGTCCCCGTTATACTTGTGCGCAAAGGCAAGCCCGGTGCCGAGCGAGACCTGCGCGCCGACGATCCCGTGGCCGCCGTAAAACTTCTTCTCGGTCGAAAACATGTGCATCGACCCGCCCTTGCCCTTCGAGATGCCGGCCTGGCGTCCCGTCAGCTCGGCCATGATGACCTTGGGATCGATGCCATAGGCGAGCATGTGGCCATGGTCGCGATAGCCGGTGATCACCGAGTCCTTCTCGCCGTCCAGCGCCGACTGCAGCCCGACGGCAACCGCCTCCTGGCCGATGTAAAGGTGACAGAAGCCGCCGATGAAGCCCAGGCCATAGAGCTGGCCGGCCTTTTCCTCGAAACGGCGGATCAGCAGCATCTGGCGATAAAAGGCGAGCAGCTCGTCCTTCGAGGCCGTGTACCGCTGCGGCTCGCTCGGCCGCTCGCGATTGGGTACCGGGGGTTCGACGGGGGTTTTGCGTGCCGGTGTTTTGGCCACGATATATCCTCTTGCCTGGGGGAGGTCAGGTCATTCGCCTATATGCGCGATCCCGCGGGGGACGCAACGTCAACGCATCGGGAACCGGGCTGTTCGCCCCTCGCCCTTCTGCCTGACCGCGCCTTTCCTCCCATGCCTGTCCTTTTGATTATGTCAACGTTGACCGTCCGCATGCGTCCCGAAAGCGGCGCACCGCCATCATGGACGAACCGTCACTTGCGGTCGAGCGGGACGATCACCTCGTCGGGGCGCGCCACGTTGAGCTGGCGGCGCACCAGTTCGTCGACCAGGTCGGGGTCGGCGCCGTGCCGGCGGTCGAGCAGGTTGACGCGGTTGCGCAATTCGGCGCGCCGCTTGTCGAGCGCGGCATATTCGGCCTGCTTCTGCTGCAGCTCGATCTTCAGCGCCTTGGTCGCGAAGATGCCCGTCGGCCCCATCACGGCATTATAGCCGAAAAAGGCGATCGCGATGAGCGCCGCAGCGGGAAGCCCCGCGCGGCGCAACAACGTCTGGATGGGGGACCGTCGCACCATGATCCCCTGTGTCGCGTATGACCAGTCGTTAATCAAGGTGCGATTTTCCCGGATTTTCAGTTCCGCAGGATCGACGTGCCGGCATAGACGGCGGCGTCGCCCAGCTCTTCCTCGATGCGGATCAGCTGGTTGTACTTGGCGAGCCGGTCCGAACGCGCCAGGCTGCCCGTCTTGATCTGCCCGCAATTGGTCGCCACCGCCAGGTCGGCGATCGTGGCGTCCTCGGTCTCGCCCGAACGATGCGACATCACCGCGGTGTACGACGAACGCTGCGCCAGGCTTACCGCCTCCAGCGTCTCGGTCAGCGTGCCGATCTGGTTGACCTTGACGAGCAGCGAGTTCGCCAGCCCCTGTTCGATCCCCATCGCCAGCCGCTTCGGGTTGGTGACGAACAGGTCGTCGCCGACCAGTTGGACCTTGTCGCCGATCGCGTCGGTCAGCGCCTTCCAGCCCTCGAAATCGTCCTCGGCCATGCCGTCCTCGATCGACAGGATCGGGTAACGCGCCGCCAGGTCGGCCAGATATTCGGCCATGCCCGTCGGCGACAGCACCTTGCCCTCGCCCGAGATGTGATAGGCGCCGTCACGGAAGAACTCGGTCGCGGCGCAGTCGAGCGCCAGCATCACGTCCTCGCCGGGGGTATAGCCCGCCGCCTCGATCGACTGCATCAGGAAGTCGAGCGCATCGGTGGTCGAGGCGATGTTGGGGGCAAAGCCGCCCTCGTCGCCCACGCCCGTCGCCAGCCCCTTGTCGTGCAGCTTCTTCTTCAGCGTGTGGAAGATCTCGGCACCGCACCGCACCGCCTCGACGATGTTCGGCGCGCCGACCGGCATGATCATGAATTCCTGGAAATCGATCGGATTGTCGGCATGTTCGCCGCCGTTGATGATGTTCATCATCGGCACCGGCAGGACATGCGCGCTCACCCCGCCGACATAGCGATAGAGCGGCAGGCCGCGCGCCTCCGCCGCCGCCTTCGCCACCGCCAGGCTGACGCCCAGGATCGCGTTGGCGCCCAGCCGGCCCTTGTTGGCGGTGCCGTCGAGTTCGATCATCACCCGGTCGAGGTCGGCCTGGTCCTCGGCGTCGAGGCCCAGCACGGCCTCGGCGATCTCGTCATTGACCGCGTCGATCGCGTCGTCGACGCCCTTGCCGAGCCAGCGGCTCTTGTCGCCGTCGCGCTTCTCGACGGCCTCGTGCGCGCCGGTCGACGCGCCCGAGGGCACCGCGGCGCGGCCGAAGCTGCCGTCTTCGAGCAGCACGTCGACTTCCACAGTCGGATTGCCGCGGCTGTCGAGGATCTGGCGGCCATGAATGTCGATGATTGCGGTCACGGAACGGTCTCCCTACGTAGGGTGTCGGATTGTCGGTGTTTCGCCGCGAGCCTCTAACGGCTTGTGCGCGGCACGGCAACGCGAAGGATGGAACCGCCACAAGTGCCTGTGGTTGTCTGGATCGAGCAACAGAAAGGGCTTCGGCATGGCTGACGAAACGATTTCCGGCGCGGCAACGCCCGCTATCCCGCTCAACGGCGACGAAGAGCCGCAGGCGCAGGCCCAGTCCAAGCGCAGCGCGACCGACACGCTGCGCGAGGAGGCGAGCAAGCTCGGCCAGCAGGCCGCCGATCAGGCGCGCAGCTTCGCCGACGAGGGCAAGGCCAAGGCAACGAGCGCGCTCGACGAATTCGCGCGGCTGATGGCCGGCGCGGCCGACGATGTCGATGCCAAGCTGGGGGCCGAATATGGCCGCTATGCGCGCAGCGCGGCCGAGGGCATTTCGGGCTTCGCCGATTCGCTCCGCAGCAAGGAGGTCGACGACCTGCTCGCCGACGCCAACGCGCTGATCCGCAAGAGCCCGGCGGTTGCCGTCGGCACCGCCGCCGCGCTCGGCTTCGTGCTCGCGCGGCTGGTGAAGTCGGGCGTCGATTCGGCGCGCGGCACTGCGGGCACGACAGACGGCGACGCCCCTGCGGCGGAACCGGCCACCACGGCGGCCCCGGCCGCCGGCACATCCGATGCGGCGGGCGGGGCGGCTTCGAACACGGCGTCGTCGAACGATGCCACCGGAACGGGTGGCACCGCGGGACCGAACCCGACGATCTGATCGGGGGCTGTGGGGGTGGAACAACCCGAACCTGACGACGCCGCGATCGGCGTGGTGATCGCGCGGCTGGTCGACGATGCGCGGGCCTATGTTCGTGCCGAACTCGACTATGCCGGCGCGGTCGTCGCCGATCGGCTGGCGCTGGCGCGACGCGCGCTTCTCTTCGTCTCGATCGCGGCGGTGCTCGTGATCGCGGCGGCGATCGCGCTCGTCGTGGGGCTGGTGCTTGCGCTCGCCGCGCTGATCGGCGCTGGCTGGGCGACGCTGATCGTCGTGGTGGCGACGCTGGGCGTCGCGGCGCTGTTCGGCTGGGCCGGCGTTCGGCGCTTCGGCCGGGCGACGCGGCGGCCATGAGCGCGGGCGCCTCCGATCCGGTCGCCGCGGCGCGGGCACGCGCCGACGCCGCGCGCGCCCGGCTGATCGCCTCGGCGACGGCGACCCAGGCACGGCTTGCCCCGGCGCGGCTTGCGCAGGATGCGCTCGACGGCGTTACCGAACGCGCGACTGCGGCGGCGCTGCGCGGCGCCCGGGCCGCGCGGCGCCGTCCGCTCGCGATTGCCGGCGTCGCCGCCGCGATCGGGCTGTTCGCCGCGCGCGGCTGGTTCGGCCGCCGCAGCCGGGGGAACGAAGCCGATCCCGACGAAACCCCGTCCGGTGCGGCGGGTTTGGACAGCGATGCGACTTGGATGAAAGGATCCTCGAAATGACCAGCGAAACCAACACCGGACCCGCCGCCGAGACCATGGGTGACAAGGTCCGCACGACGATCGACGAGCTGGGCTCCAACCCGGTCGCGCTGCTCGCCGCGGGCGTCGCGGTCGGCGCGCTGCTCGGTGCGCTGATCCCGCGGCTCGCCAAGGAGCGCGAGTTGCTCGAACCCGTCGGGCGCAAGCTCGCCGAGCGCGCGACCGCGGCGGCACAGGCGGCCAAGGAAGCGGGCCGGCAGGAGCTCGACGCGCTGCTCCCCGACCGCGACGCGACCAAGTCGCGCGTGACCTCGCTCATCGGCAATGTCGTCGACGCGGCCAAGAACGCGGCCCGCGCCGACTGATCGTTTTCCGCGCCGGGACCATGCGCGCGGTCGAGAAAAGGCGCATGGACTCGGCGCACCTCCGAACGGGCCGTTTTGACCTTCGGACGGCCCTTAGTTGCGGTAATTTTGCGCCGTGGCGACACCGGTTGCACGCGAACAGCGATATATTGCAACCAATCGGTCTTGAGCCGGGGCGTCGGTCGCCGTTAAGGGGACCGCGTTATCGCACTCCCCAGGAGGTCTCTTTGAGCAAGCTTCATCTCGTCTTCGGCGGCCGCGTGGCCGACCCGCAGACGCTCGACTTCGTCAATCCGGAAAAGCTGGATATCGTCGGCATTTACGCCGATTACGAGGCCGCCGAAAAGGCGTGGCGCGCCGCTGCCCAGCGCACCGTCGACGACGCCGAAATGCGTTACGTCGTCGTCCATCTGCACCGTCTGCTCGAGCCCGAACTCGACCCCAAGGGCTGATCGCCGCTGCGACCGGGGGCCGTCCCGCGCCCCCGCCCTTCTCCCGGCCGCCTCAGGCCAGCTGCCGAAGATGCCGCCGCGCCAAGGGCCGCGCGAGCGCGATTCCGGCCAGAAAACCGCCGATATGCGCGGCCGCGGCCACGCCATAGCCGCTGGCCTGCATCGCAAAGGCGAGCATCAGGTTGAGCACCACCCACGCCGCCGCCAGCCAGAGCACATGCACGACAGTCGCCGGCACCGGCCCGATCGCCCGCGCGCGCGCCCGGCCGAAAATCAGCGCATAGGCGCCCAGGATCGCCGACGCGGCGCCGCTCGCGCCGATCATCGGCGTTACCGAATGCGGGTCAGGCAACCATTGCGCGAACGCAGCGGCATAGGCACCGGCGATATAGAGGATCACGATCCCCACGGCGCCCACGACCGGCTCGGTCATCCGCCCGACAAAGGCCAGGATCAGCATGTTGCTGACCAGGTGAAGCATGCCGCCATGCATCAACGTACACGTCAGCGGCGTCAGCCACACCGGAACCGCGGCAAAATCGGTGCCCACGCCGCTCGCACGCGCGGGAATGAAGCCCGCGCGCTGCGACCATTCCAGGGGGTCGAGCCCGTAATAGACGAGGATGGAAACCGCCACCGTCAACAGGACGATGGCGAGCGTTCCCACGGGCCGCCGCATGGGGCGCTGCCTCAGATGAACTCGATCCGCGAGACCAGATAGTAACGGTCGCCCGCGGGGACCGAAACCTCGATCTCCTCGTCGACCTTGCGCCCGATCAGCGCACGCCCCAGCGGCGAGTTGTACGAGATGCGGCCCTTGCTCGCATCCGCTTCGGTCTGGCCGACAATCTGGTACTTCACCGGCTTGTCGTCCTCGTCGAGCAGCGTCACCGTCGCGCCGAACACGATCTTGTCGCCCGAAAGCTCCTTGGGATCGATGATCTGCGCGCGGCTCAGCTTGTCCTCGATATCGGCGATCGAGGCTTCGACCTGGCCCTGACGCTCCTTGGCGGCATGATATTCGGCGTTTTCCGAAAGGTCGCCATGCGCGCGCGCTTCCTCGATCGCATCCACGATCTGCGGTCGTTCGGCTTTGAGCCGCTTCAGCTCCTCGCTGAGCTTCTCATAGCCTTCCGCCAGCATCGGCATCTTCTCGACCGTCGCCATACTCTCAGCCGTCCTTCGTAAAACGCTTCATCGCCGGACATCCCGCCGGACGGCGGGACCCCGCACACATGAAAACCGGGCGTTTGGGATCAATTGTGCGAACGCGAATAGTAGGACTGCAACGGGCAAACATCAAGCGGGTGCCCCGAAAGGGCCGCAATCGCATGCGCCGCAGCGACGCTGGCAGACGCCGTAGTGAAATACGGCACCTTCTGCGCGAGCGAGGAGCGACGGATACTCGCGGAATCCTTCAGCGACTGCCAGCCTTCGGTCGTGTTGAAAACAAGCGCGATGTCGCCGTCCTGAATGCGGTCGACGATGTGCGGGCGCCCCTGCGCCACCTTGTTCACGCGCTCCACCGCAACGCCCTCAGCCTCCAGATAGCTGGCGGTGCCGCCGGTCGCGACGATGCGGAAGCCCAGATCGGTGAGGATACGCACGCCGGGCAGGATGACCGGCTTGTCGCTGTCCTTCACGCTCACGAATACCGTGCCCGACTTGGGCAGGATCGTGCCGGCTCCAAGCTGGGACTTGGCAAAGGCCGTCGCAAAATCCCGATCGATTCCCATCACTTCGCCGGTGGACTTCATTTCCGGTGAGAGGACGGGATCGACGCCGGGGAAGCGTCCCCACGGGAACACCGCTTCCTTCACGGCGATATGGCCGATGTTGCGGTCGATCTTCGGAAGCGCCGCGAGCTTTTCGCCCGCCATCACCCGCGCCGCGATCTTGGCGATGGGGGTGCCGATCGCCTTGGCGACGAACGGAACCGTGCGGCTCGCGCGCGGATTGACCTCGATCAGATAGACTTCGCCGTCCTTGACCGCGAACTGGATGTTCATCAGCCCCTTGACCTTGAGCGCTCGGGCCAGGGCATCGGCCTGGCGCTCGATCTCGGCGACGATCGCGTCCGACAGGCTATAGGGCGGGATCGAACACGCGCTGTCACCCGAATGGACGCCGGCCTCTTCGATATGCTGGAGCACACCCGCGACGACAACATCGGTGCCGTCGGCGATCGCATCCACATCCACCTCGATCGCATCGCGCAGATACTGGTCGATCAGCACGGGTGAATCACCCGAAACCTGAACCGCAGTCTGGATATAGTCGTCCAGCTGCTGCGTGGTGTCGACGATCTCCATCGCCCGGCCGCCCAGCACATAGCTCGGCCGCATCAGCACCGGATAGCCGATCCGCTCGGCGACGCGCACCGCCTCGTCGCGGCTGCGGGCGATGCCGTTCATCGGCTGCTTGAGGCCCAGCTTGGCGACGAGATCGGCGAAGCGCTCGCGGTCCTCGGCCAGGTCGATCGCGTCCGGGCTGGTGCCTAGGATCGGGATCCCCGCATCCTCCAGCGCCTTGGCGAGGTTGAGCGGGGTCTGCCCGCCGAACTGGACGATCACGCCAGCCAGCTCGCCCCGGGACTTTTCGACCTCGAGGATTTCGAGAACATCCTCGGCGGTCAGCGGCTCGAAATAGAGCCGGTCCGAGGTGTCATAGTCGGTGCTCACCGTCTCCGGATTGCAGTTGACCATGATCGTCTCATAGCCCGCATCTTCCAGCGCGAAGCACGCGTGGCAGCAACAATAGTCGAACTCGATCCCCTGACCGATCCGGTTGGGGCCGCCGCCCAGGATCACGATCTTGCGCCGTTCGGACGGCATCGCCTCGTTCTCGGGCTCGCCGAAGCTCGGCGCCTCGTAGGTCGAGTACATGTAAGGCGTCCGCGCCTCGAATTCGGCCGCGCAGGTGTCGATCCGCTTGAATACCGGCCGCACGCCCAGCCGGTGGCGCAACTTGCGCACTTCCTGCTCGGTGATGCCGCCCGTCATCGCAACGACGGCGTCGCGCACCAGCCCCGCGCCACGGGCGATGCCGCGCTCGGTCCCCTTGGGGAGGTTGGCCGACTTCAGCGCCAGATAGGCAAGCCGCTTGTCCGAAAAGCCCATGGTCTTCAGTCTGCGCATCCCCGCCGCATCATGCGGCAACCCGTTCGCGATCACCTCGCGCTCGGCCTCGACGATCTCGCGGATGCGTTCGAGGAACCAGGGATCATATTTGGCGAGCGCATGCACTTCGGCGACGGTGAAGCCCTCGCGCAGCGCCTGCGCGGCAACGAGCAAGCGGTCGGGCGTGGCGCGGGTCAGCGCCGCCTCGATCGCATCACGCGGCGCACCGACCAGATGATCGACGTCGTTGAAGCCCGACAGGCCCGTCTCGAGCCCGCGCAGCGCCTTTTGCAGGCTCTCGTGGATCGAGCGGCCGATCGCCATCACCTCGCCGACCGATTTCATCGCGGTCGACAGCACCGGCTCGGCGCCCTTGAACTTCTCGAAGGCGAACCGCGGAATCTTGGTGACGATGTAGTCGATCGTCGGCTCGAAACTCGCCGGGGTCGCCTTGGTGATGTCGTTTTCGATCTCATCGAGCGTATAGCCCACCGCCAGCTTCGCCGCGACCTTGGCGATGGGGAAGCCCGTCGCCTTCGACGCGAGCGCCGACGAACGGCTCACGCGCGGGTTCATCTCGATGACGACCAGCCGGCCATCCTTCGGATTGACTGCGAACTGAACGTTCGAACCACCTGTTTCGACGCCGATTTCCCGCAGGACCGCGATCGATGCATTGCGCATGATCTGGTATTCCTTGTCGGTCAGCGTCAGCGCCGGCGCGACCGTGATCGAGTCGCCCGTATGGACCCCCATCGGGTCGATATTCTCGATCGAGCAGACGATGATGGCATTGTCGTTCCGATCCCGGACGACCTCCATCTCATATTCCTTCCAGCCGAGCAGCGATTCCTCGATCAGCACCTCGGTGGTCGGAGAAGCGTCGAGCCCCTTGCGGACGATCTCGAGAAACTCTTCCTTGTTGTAGGCAACACCGCCGCCCGTGCCGCCCAGCGTGAAGCTGGGCCGGATGATCGCGGGCAATCCGACAATGTCGAGCCCGGCCAGCGCCTCGGCCTCGCTGTGCGCGATCGCCGAACGCGCGCTTTCGAGCCCGATCTTGTCCATCGCCGCCTTGAACTTCTGGCGATCCTCGGCCTTGTCGATCGCCTCCGCATCGGCACCGATCATCTTGACGCCAAACTTGTCGAGCGTGCCGTCCTCGAACAGCGCCAGCGCGGTGTTGAGCGCGGTCTGGCCGCCCATCGTCGGCAGGACGGCGTCGGGCCGCTCCTTCTCGATGATCTTGGCGACGACCGCAGGCGTGATCGGCTCGATATAGGTCGCGTCGGCCAGCTCGGGATCGGTCATGATCGTCGCCGGGTTCGAATTGACCAGGACGATGCGATAGCCCTCTTCCTTCAGGGCCTTGATCGCCTGCGTGCCCGAATAATCGAACTCGCACGCCTGACCGATGACGATCGGCCCCGCGCCGATGACGAGGATGGAGGAGATGTCGGTGCGTTTGGGCATTAGAAGGGGAGCCGCTTTCTAAGAAACACTGTTTCAATCATGTCTGGTATCTGGCCCATGTCTAAACTAACTCGGCCATCATCGTTGCAATGCTTTTTTGCACTCTTCTGAATTGCAGCCAGCTGTTGGAGAAACAGGCCCTTCAAGTAATCGGCGTCATCGGGCGATCGCAGCGCGACTTCTGCGACCAGGGTCCGATATATATATCGTCCCGCGTACGGGTCGGGTCGATTCCTCAAGCCGCATTGCGCAACATAAGAGATTTTCATCCCAACATTCGTTCGCTCAACCGTAAGCGGAACGTGGCGCGCACTACAAAGAGGTTCACCCTTAGCATCGAGGTGTCCCGGTAAGCAGGCATAGCTCCAGTCCGACTGCGGGATGAAAGCAGTCGAAGGTCGCTCCTGACCCACCGAAATGGCCAATGCAGCGGCCAGGATCTGTCCAACGACTATCATACAGCGCTCACCATCATCCCCACGAACCGCTCGAACAGATAGAGGCTGTCCTGCGGGCCCGGGCTGGCTTCGGGGTGGTATTGCACGCTGAACGCCGGGCGGTCGGTGAGCTCGATGCCGGCGTTAGAGCCGTCGAACAGCGACACATGCGTCTCGCGCGCATTGGCCGGCAGGCTCTCGCGCTCGACGGCGAAGCCGTGGTTCATGCTGGTGATCTCGACCGCCCCGTCTTCCAGCCGCTTGACCGGATGGTTGGCGCCGCGATGGCCCTGGAACATCTTGGTGGTCCGCGCGCCCACCGCGAGCGCGAGCAGCTGGTGGCCGAGGCAGATGCCGAACAGCGGCTTGCCGGTCTCGAGCAGCTTCCGGATCACCGGTACGGCATATTTGCCGGTCGCGGCCGGATCGCCGGGGCCGTTCGACAGGAAGAAGCCGTCGGGGTTGAACGACATGATCTGCTCGAACGTCGCGGTTGCGGGCAGCACGGTCACGTCCGCGCCGGCATGGACGAGGTTGCGGAAGATGTTGCGCTTCGAACCATAGTCGATCGCCACGACGTGCGGGCGCTTGTCGCCCGGCCGCGTATCGTCATAACCGGCGCCGAGCCGCCAGACGCCGCCTTCCCAGCCGAAATGCGTCTCGCACGACACGGTGATGGCAAGGTCCATCCCCTCCAGCCCCGGCCATTCCTGCGCCATGCGGATCAGCGCCGGAATGTCGAACCGCCCGTCGCGCGAATGCGCAATCACGCCGTTCGGCGCGCCGCCGACGCGGATGCGCCGCGTCAGCGCGCGCGTATCGACGCCCGCGATGCCGATGCGGCCGTGTTCGCGCATCCAGGCGTCGAGCCGTTCGACTGCACGGAAGTTCGACGGTTCGGTGACGTCCTGGCGCACGATCATGCCGAGCGCATGCGGATCGTCGGCCTCGATATCCTCGGCGTTGGCGCCGACATTGCCGATATGCGGGAAGGTGAAATTGATGATCTGACCGGCGAAGCTCGGGTCGGTCATGATCTCCTGATAACCGGTCATCGCGGTGTGGAAACACACCTCGCCGACCGCCTGCCCTTCGGCGCCGAAACCACGGCCCCATAACACCTCGCCCGAGGCCAGAACCAGAGCGGCAGTCGCACCTGCGGGCACGGGAAAGGGTTTGGCGTCGGCCATTGTGGGCGGGCACTCCATAGTTTGGGCTGGCAATGTTGCTAAGGCCCGTCCGCTAGACGCCGGGGGGGCGTGCGTCAATCTGTTAAAATCGGGTGAGCCGCGCTAGGCTGGCTCCCCTCCCAAGCTTCGCGCTTTACCACATCGAGAGAGATCATGATTCGCGACGACATCAAGGCCGCGCTCGTCACCGCCATGAAGGTAGGTGACAAGCAGGGCACGGCGACCATCCGCCTCATTCAGAGCGCCATCAAGAACCGCGACATCGAGGCGCGGACCGGCGGCGCTCCCGCCGACGACGACGCGCTGGTCGTCGAGGTGCTGCAAAAGATGGTCAAGCAGCGCCGCGAATCGATCGAGATGTATGTGAAGGGCGGCCGGCAGGAACTGGCCGACCAGGAGGCGGCCGAGGTCGTCGTAATCGAACGCTTCCTGCCCGCACAGCTCAGCGAAGACGATACCCGCGCCGCGATCGAGGCGATCAAGGCCGAACTGGGCGCCACCGGCATGAAGGACATGGGCCGGGTGATGGCCGAGCTTAAGGCACGCCATGCCGCGCAGCTCGACATGAGCAAGGCCAGTGCGCTGGTAAAGGCAGCGCTCGCCTGATGCGACGGTGCGGCGCGCCTTGGGGGAATCCCCGGGCGGGCCGCTCCGCCGCCGGCGAGCGACAGATACGACGCGGATGAGCCTTTCGCCCCAGTTCCTCGACGAGCTCCGCTCGCGCACGCTGCTTTCGGCGCTGATCGCCAAGACGGTGAAGCTGCAGCGTGCGGGCCGCGAATTTCGCGCCTGTTGCCCGTTCCACAACGAAAAGACGCCCAGCTTCTACGTCAACGACGACAAGGGCTTCTATCACTGCTTCGGCTGTGGCGCGCATGGCGATGCGATCCGCTGGATGACCGATCAGCGCGGGCTGCCGTTCATCGACGCCGTCAAGGAACTGGCGCAGGCTGCAGGCCTCGACATGCCCGAACCCGATCGGCGTTCGGCGCAGCAGGCCGAACGCGCCCGCGGGCTGCACGACGTCATGGAGGCCGCCGCACGCTGGTTTTCCGAGTGCCTGCACGGCATCGACGGTGCACCCGCACGGGCATTGCTCGAACGGCGTGGGATCAAGGCGGACGTCGCCCGCAGCTTCGGGATGGGGTTCGCCCCCGACTCGCGCGGTCGCCTTCGCCAAGCACTCGCCAGCTTCGGTGATGCGATGCTGGTCGAGGCAGGTCTGCTGATCGCGGTCGACGACAAGGAACCCTATGATCGGTTCCGCGGCCGATTGATGATCCCGATCCGCGATGCACGCGGTCGCGTGATCGCGTTCGGCGGCCGCATCATCGGCGACGGCGAACCCAAATATCTCAATTCTCCCGAGACGCCCTTGTTCGACAAGGGGCGGACGCTGTTCAACCTCGATCGCGCCCAGGCGGCCGCCCGACGGTCGGGGCGCGTGATCGCCGTCGAAGGCTATATGGACGTGATCGCGCTCGCCCAGGCCGGGTTCGAAACCGCCGTCGCGCCGCTTGGAACCGCGATGACCGAGCACCAGCTCGACCGACTTTGGCGGATGTCCGAGGTGCCCCTGCTCTGCTTCGATGGCGACGCCGCGGGACAGAAGGCCGCGCTCCGGGCCGCCCATCGGGCGCTGCCGCTGCTCCAGCCCGGGCGCAGCCTTGCATTCGTCACGCTGCCCGACGGCCTCGATCCGGACGACCTGATCCGGCAACAGGGGCCGGGCGCCTTCGAGGCGTTGCTCGCGCGCACCGAACCGCTGGTCGACCGCCTCTGGGCGAGCGAGCTTGCCGCCGAGCCGATCGGCACGCCCGAAGCCCGGGCGGGGTTCAAGCGACGGCTCGGGGAACAGGCCGGCAGCATCGCCGATCCCGACGTGCGCAGCGAATATCAGGCCGAATTCCGTCGTCGTTTTGACGCGCTGTTCGCACGCGGCGATCGGCACGGAAGCGCGCCGGGGCGCAGCTATGCCCCCCGCCCGGCAGGACGCGCGGGGCGCCCGTCGCGCGGCTGGCAACCACCCGAAGCGCCCCCCTCACCCGTCGCCCGCAGCCTTGGCGCCGGCGGGCTCGACCCCGTCCTGGCCCGCGCCGTCCTGGCCGGGCTGTTGCGCCATCCCGCTGAGATCGCGCGGCATGTCGAGGTGCTGGGCACGATGCGCGATGCCTCTGGCGCACTCGGAAAATTGTTCGAGGCGGTCATTGATGCCGCACTTGAGGAAAGGCAGCTTGATAGCGACAAACTCGTCACCATATTGGCGCGGTCTGGATTCGATCAGGTAGCAAACGAGTTGTTGCGGGCCGACACGCTGCCCTTTTCCTTCGTGCGTCGGAAACCCGATGACGAGGAACGGGCACGCGCCGACCTGGGCGAAGCCATTGCGGTTATGGTGGCACAGCCGGCCGTCGATGCGGCACTGGCGGCAGCGACGGCCGCTCTTGCACGCGATGGTTCCGAGGAAGCCTTTACCCGTCAGGTGGCCCTGGGCCGCCAGCGGCAGGAGCTTCAACAGCGTCTTGCAAATCTGAGACTTGCGGACGAAGGCGATTTCGATGAATAGGGCGGTGTAAAATAGCCGCCATCGGTATTTTCGAGGGCATTTGATGGCGAAGGCGAACGGTGGCGGTGACGACAACCTTGAGGCTGGCGATGCACCGCTGATCGACCTGAACGAAGGTTCGATCAAGAAGCTGATCGCACGCGCGAAAAAGCGCGGCTACATCACGGTTGACCAGCTCAACGAAATGCTGCCGCAGGACCAGATGTCCTCGGAGCAGATCGAGGACATCATGTCCGCGCTTAACGACATGGGCGTGAACGTTGTCGAGAACGAAGACGCCGGCGAGGACGCCGAGGCGGAGGACGATTCGGCCGACGAGACCGATTCGAACGACTCGATCGACGATTCCGCGCCCGCCTTCGAAACCAAGAAGAAGGAAACGGTCGACCGTACCGACGACCCCGTGCGCATGTATCTGCGCGAGATGGGGGCCGTCGAGCTGCTGAGCCGCGAAGGCGAGATCGCGATTGCCAAGCGCATCGAGGCGGGCCGGGACACGATGATCCTGGGCCTGTGCGAGTCGCCCATCACGTTCAACGCGATCATCGGCTGGTCTACCGCGCTCAACGAGGGCACGATGCAGCTTCGCGAGATCCTCGATCTCGACGCGATGCTCTCGAAGGATCCTGGCGCCGAGGCGATGGCCGAGGACGGCGAAGGCGACGCCGGTGACGGCGAGATCAGCGAAAAGACCGCCGGTCCGTCGTACAAGGAAGAAGAGGACATCGAGGAAGAGCCCGGCGAGGACGACGAGGACTCGATGACCGAGCACCGCGCGCGCCGTCCCGCAGAAGAGGAAGAAGACGACAACACGCTGTCGCTTGCGCAGATGGAAGAACAGCTCAAGCCGCAGGCGCTCGAGAAGTTCGCGAACATCACCGCGATCTACAAGAAGTTCGCCAAGGTCCAGCAGCAGCGCCTCGAAGCGATGGCGGCGGGCGGCGAACTCCCGGCGACCGACGAGCGCAAGTACCACAAGTTGCGCGAGGACCTGACCGCGGAAGTCGAAAGCGTCCAGTTCCACCAGCAGAAGATCGAATATCTCGTCGACCAGCTCTACAGCTTCAACCGGCGCCTGACGGCGCTGGGCGGGCAGATGCTGCGCCTCGCCGAACGGCACAAGGTGAGCCGCAAGGACTTCCTTACCCGCTATGTCGACCACGAGCTTGACGAAAACTGGCTGCAGGCCGTTGGCGGGCTCGACAAGAAGTGGAAGAACTTCGCCGAGACCGAAGCCGTCGCGGTTGACCGCATCCGCGGCGAGATGGCTGAAATCGCCCAGCAGACGGGCATGTCGCTCAGCGAATTCCGCCGCATCGTCAACATGGTGCAGAAGGGCGAGCGCGAGGCGCGTATCGCGAAGAAGGAGATGGTCGAGGCCAATCTCCGCCTCGTGATCTCGATCGCCAAGAAGTACACCAATCGCGGCCTGCAGTTCCTGGATCTCATCCAGGAGGGCAATATCGGCCTGATGAAGGCGGTGGATAAGTTCGAATATCGCCGCGGCTACAAGTTCAGCACCTATGCGACCTGGTGGATCCGTCAGGCGATCACCCGCTCGATCGCCGATCAGGCGCGCACCATCCGCATCCCGGTGCACATGATCGAGACGATCAACAAGCTGGTCCGCACCAGCCGCCAGTTCCTCCACGAGCAGGGCCGCGAGCCCACGCCCGAGGAGATGGCGGAGCGCCTGAGCATGCCGCTCGAGAAGGTGCGCAAGGTGATGAAGATCGCCAAGGAGCCGATCTCGCTCGAAACGCCGATCGGCGACGAGGAAGACAGCCATCTCGGCGACTTCATCGAGGACAAGAACGCGATCATCCCAGTCGACGCGGCGATCCAGGCGAACCTCAAGGAAACGGTCACCCGCGTTCTGGCGAGCCTTACCCCGCGCGAGGAGCGCGTGCTGCGCATGCGCTTCGGCATCGGCATGAACACCGATCACACGCTGGAAGAAGTCGGCCAGCAATTCTCGGTGACACGCGAGCGTATCCGCCAGATCGAGGCCAAGGCGCTCCGCAAGCTCAAGCATCCGAGCCGCAGCCGCAAGATGCGCAGCTTCCTCGACCAGTGATGCGGCCAAGGCTGCGCGAATGCGTGGCCTGTCGCTGCTGACCCGGCATCGACGCGCCCCGGACCCGCATGGGTTCCGGGGCGTTTTCGTTTCCGGAGCCCTGCCCAGCCCGACCCGGCCGGCGCAGATGGTGAACGCGGCGTCAACCACGTCTCTACGCGCTTCGGTATAACCCCTTTGGCAGAAAGGCGAATGCGGCCCGCTTCTGGGGCGATGCTGCGTTGGGAGCCTATGCTATACGATACCGCACAGATCGCCCGTCTCGGTGGCAGTTGGGGTGTGCTCGGCGCGCTCGTTGAATCCGACGCAAGCGCGCGTCATCCCCATATGCAGCGCCTGCGCGCGGTGTCGGGGCCGATGCGCGACCTGGCAGATGCGGTTCACTTCCTCTGTCTGCTGCATGGCCATCATCCGGGCGTAATCGATCATGCGCTTGGCCAGGCGCGCCATCCGGCCGAAATCGAATGGATCGAAGCCGCGGCGGCCGGCTTTGCTGCCGAACGCGCGTTTCTGGTACGCCTGGTCGCAGGCGCGGGCCCCATGCCCAGCACGCCCGGCCATGCCGAGGCGGAGACGGCAGCGCTGGGGCAACGCCATGCGCTCAACATGCTCGCGCAGTCGGATCGCGTCGGGTGCGCGACGGGCGCCGCACTGGCGCTCGCAATCGATTGGGCGATGCTGCGCGCGGTTCTCGATCTCGCCGCCGAGCGGTTCGGCGTCAATGCGCCCGAAACCGCGCTGCCGCCGCCCGAAGAAACGCTGACCGTGGTAGACGCAATGGCCGAGCGGCCTGCGGTCGAACGGGCCATGCTGTTCGGTGCGCAACAATTGCTCGCCCAGCATCGGGGGCTGTGGGATCTGCTCGAAGCCCGCGCGAGCGCGCGTTTGCGGGGCTGAAACAGCCTCTTGCAAGCCAGCGCGTCCTGCCGCACGCTTGGCAAATGCGCTTTGAAGGAACCGAGAGCTATGTCGCGACCGACGACCTGAAGGTCGCGGTCAATGCTGCTGTGATGCTGCGGCGGCCGTTGCTGGTGAAGGGGGAGCCGGGGACGGGGAAGACCGTGCTGGCGCACGAGATCGCGCGGGCGGTCGGGGCGCCGTTGATCGAGTGGAACGTCAAGTCGACGACCAAGGCGCAGCAGGGTCTTTATGAATATGATGCAGTTGCGCGGCTGCGCGACGGGCAACTGGGCGACCCGCGCGTCCATGATATCGGCAATTACATCCGCCGCGGCAAATTGTGGGAAGCATTCACCGCACCCGAACTGCCGGTATTGTTGATCGACGAAATCGACAAGGCGGATATCGAGTTTCCCAACGACCTGTTGCAGGAACTCGACCGGATGGAGTTTCACGTTTACGAGACCGGCGAGACGATCCGCGCCGAGCGCCGCCCGATCGTCGTCATCACGTCGAACAACGAAAAGGAACTTCCCGACGCGTTTCTGCGACGGTGTTTCTTTCACTATATCCGCTTCCCCGATCGCGAGACGATGCAGGCGATCATCGACGTCCATTTCCCGGATATCCAGAAGATCCTCGTCAGCCGTGCGCTCGATATCTTCTACGATATTCGCGAAGTGCCGGGATTGAAAAAGAAACCTTCGACCAGCGAGCTTCTCGACTGGCTGAAGCTGTTGCTGCACGAGGAAATGCCGCTGGAAGTACTTCAGTCGCGCGACCCGACCAAGGCGATTCCGCCGCTGCACGGGGCGCTTTTGAAGAACGAACAGGACGTGATGCTGTTCGAACGGCTCGCCTTCATGGCCCGTCGCACCAAGAATTGAGCCCCAATGGCAGGACGAAATTGGCGTTTCGCCGCAATATCCCGGCGAAAACCGCCGTTCGCCGGTCGATTCAATCAACGTTAATGCTTCGTTAACCCGTTCCGGATACCTCCAGGTACAGGGGGGCGCTGTAACGGTGCCCGAGTATGCGTAGCTTGTGTTGGATCGCGGCGTTCGCCCTGGCGGTTCCGGCCACGCCGGCCGTCGGCCGCGAATCGCTGCTGGAATATGTCGGCGAGTGCGTGCCCTTTGCCCGTGCGGCATCGGGCATCCAGATCTATGGCGACGCCTGGACCTGGTGGAACCAGGCACGCGGCCGCTATGCCCGCGGCAACCGGCCCAAGGTGGGCGCGGTGATCGTCTTTGCCCGCACCGCCCGCCTGCCGCTGGGCCATGTCGCCGTCGTCAGCCGCATCGTCGAACCGCGCGTGGTGATGGTCACGCACGCCAACTGGTCGCGGCTCAACGGCGCGCGCGGCCATGCCGAGCAGGACGTGACGCTGTTCGACGTGTCCGAACGCGGCGATTGGAGCATCGTCAAGGTCTGGTTCCGCGACAGCGAGGGGCTGGGATCGTCGAGATACCCGGTCAACGGCTTCATCTATGGCGCGCCCGACCCGACGGCGTCGGCGCGCGTCCCCCGCGCCCGCCCCGCCCGCGAGCTGACCGGACGCCACCCCGATTATGTCGCATCGCTGATCGACGCCTATGCCCGCTGAAGCCCGCGGGCGCAGCGGTTGCGGTTACACTGGCGGTTGCGCTTGCCGCGGCCCGCAGCGTGACGCATCACCACGCCATGGAGCGACGATCCGGAACGCGTGACGCGCGGCTGCCGCTGGCACTCATCACGCTTGCCGGGCTGGCGCTGCGGATCGCCGCCGCGCGCGGCGGACTGTGGCTCGACGAGGCATGGTCGGTGGTCCAGGCGGCCGAGGTGCGGACGCCGCTGGGCGTGTTCCTGTCGATCAACCACGACAACAACCATCACCTCAACTCGCTGTGGCTGCTTGCGGTCGGCGTCGATGCGCCGTCGCTGCTGATGCGCGCGCCGGCGATCGTCGCGGGCACGATCGCGATCCCCGTCGCCGCGGCGATCGCGGGGCGCACGAGCCGCGCCGCGGCGATCGTCACCGCGCTGCTGTTCGCGCTGTCGCCCGCGCTCGTCACCATGGGGTCCGAGGCGCGCGGCTATGCGCCGATGCTGCTCGCGCTGCTCGTCGCGATCGAGCGGACCGACCGCTGGCTGCGCGACCCGCGGCGCGAGCCCCCTGCCCTGACGCTCGGGCTGTGCTTCCTGATCGGCGCGCTGTCGCAACTGACGATGCTGTTCGGCTTTGCCGCGCTGACCGGCTGGGTGTGGATCGCGACGGCGCGGCGGCACGGCCCGCGCGCCGCCTTCGCGCGCACCGCCCGGCTGATGTTCCCCGCCGCCGCCGCGCTGGCGGGCGTGCTGACGATCGTGGCGATCGGCGCATGGCATGGCGGCGGCTTTCACTTCGGCGCCGTCGAGCCGTTCCGGATCGCGGCCTTCGTCCACGGCATGTCGGGCGCGGTCGGTTTCGGGCTGGGGCTGCAATGGCTCGACACGGCGGGATTCGCCGACGCGCTGATCGTGCTCCCGCCGCTGTTGTTCGGCATCGCGGCGGCGATGCGCCTGCCGCGAACGGCGTTTCACCTCGCCGCGCTGATCGGCCTGCCCGCCGCGGTGCTGATCCTCCATCCGGCCAATCCGGGGCACGCGCGCTATTACCTGATCGTCAGCCTGTCGCTGCTGATGCTGACCGGCACGCTGATCGCGGCGGCATGGCGCCGCGGCGGGATGCCGCGCGGAACGGCGACCGCGACGCTGGCGCTGATCGTCGCCGGGATGATCGCGGGCGACGCCACGCTGATCGTCAACCGGCGCGGTGACCCGGCCGCGGCGATCGCCGCGATGCAGGCGCGCGCGCCGCAGGGAACGACCGCGATGCTCGACCGCGAGCCCGCACGCGCGGTGCTGCTCGTCGCGGCGGCGCAGGCGCATTATCCGCTGAACCTGACGCTCGACCCGTGCGCCGACGCGGCATTCCTGTTCGCCGACCGTTTCGACGCCGCCGCGCCGCCGGGCGCGCACGAACGCTGTGGCCGCAACTATGCCGCGATCGCGCATGGCGAGGCGCGCGGCATGTCGGGCACCCACTGGACGCTGTACGCACGCGCGCCCTAAGATGGCGCGATGTTCCTCGCCTTTCTCGACGCGCTGCGCGCCGCCGGCATCCAAGCCAGCCTGAAGGAGCATCTGATCCTGCTCGAAGCGCTCGATGCGCAGGTGATCGAGCCAACGCCCGACGCCTTCTATTTCCTCGCCCGCGCGACCTATGTGAAGGACGAGGGGCTGCTCGATCGGTTCGACCAGGTGTTCGCCCATGTCTTTCGCGGCGCGCTTGCCGCCCCGGCGGCCGAAGGCGCGGCGATCCCCGAGGAATGGCTGCGCGCCGTCGCCGAGCGCTACCTGACCCCCGAGGAGATGGCGAAGATCGAATCGCTCGGATCGTGGGACGCGATCATGGACGCGCTGCGCGAGCGGCTCGCCGAGCAGCACGAGCGCCACGAGGGCGGCAATCGCTGGATCGGCACGCGCGGCACCTCGCCCTTCGGCAATTCGGGGTACAATCCCGAGGGCGTGCGGATCGGCGGCGAAAGCCGGCACGGGCGCGCGATCAAGGTGTGGGAGGAACGCGCCTTTCGCAACCTGGACAACAGCCGCGAACTGGGCACGCGCAACATCAAGGTCGCGCTGCGCCGGCTGCGCCGCTTTGCGCGCGAGGGCGCGGCCGACGAGCTGGACATCGACGCGACGATCGACGGCACCGCGCGCCGCGGCTGGCTGGACGTGCGGATGCGGCCCGAGCGGCACAATGCCGTCAAGCTGCTGCTCTTTCTTGACGTCGGCGGGTCGATGGACCCGTTCATCACGCTGTGCGAGGAGCTGTTTTCGGCCGCGACCGCCGAGTTCAAGAACCTGGAATTCTTTTATTTCCACAACTGCGTCTATGAGGGCGTGTGGAAGGACAACAGCCGCCGCCGCACCGAGCGCACCCCCACCTGGGAGGTGATGCACAAATATGGCCACGACTATAAGCTGGTGTTCGTCGGCGACGCGTCGATGAGCCCTTACGAGATCACCCATCCGGGCGGATCGGTCGAGCATTTCAACGAGGATGCCGGCGCGCTGTGGCTCCAGCGGCTGACCAACACCTATCCCGCCGCCGTGTGGATCAACCCGGTGCCGCGCGAATATTGGGGGCACACCCACTCGATCGGGCTGGTCCGCGAGATCATGCGCGACCGCATGTATCCGCTGACGCTCGAAGGGCTCGACGGGGCGATGCGCGAGCTGAGCCGCAAGCGCTGACTCAGGCGCGGGCGCGGGCGCGGCGCGGTTACAGCCGCTCGATCGCCCGGTGGAGGCGACGCAACACCGCCGCGTCGTGCGCCTGCCCCTCGGCCGCTTCCGCCGCGAGCGCCATCAGCCGCACTGCGCCGAAGCTGGCGGCGAGCCCCTTGAGCCGCAGCGCCGCGCTGCTCCAGGCATCGGGGCTGTCGGCAAGCTTGAGCGCCGAGAGGCTGCGGCGCACGCTTTCGAGAAACGCCGCGCGCAGATCGGCGATCAGCGCGGGCTCGTCGCCCACCGCCGCCGCCAGAGTCGCATCGATCGCACCGGGATCATAGGCCATGATGACGGCGATAGCGCGACAGGCTTAACCGATCGTTTCCAACGCTGGCCGGGCGCCCCGCGCTTGTGGTAAACGTCGCCGATGACTGGGGGAACTCCGGCCGCAACGGCGCACCAGCCCGGCACCGACGCCGACGAACTGATCCTTTCGGACGCGATCGAGGGGGCGCCCGCGCCTGCCATCGGCGCGCCCGACAGCGACGCCGCGCACGCTGCGGACCATGACGACGAGGCCGATGCCCCCGATTGGGACGCGACGCCGGGCATTTCGGCGCGTCACGTCCTCGGCTGGTTGCTCGCCGGCGTGACGGTGATCGCGGGGATCGGATGGGTCGCGACGATGCTGGCGCTTGCCGCGCCGCAACTGGGCGCGATCGACGCGCTGACGCTCACCCAGTTCGTCGCCGCGCTGTGCATGCCGCCCGCGCTGATCGGCGTGCTGTGGCTGATCGGCATGCGGACGAGCCGCCGCGAGGCGCGCCGCTTTGCCGATGTCGCGCGCGCGATGCGCGCCGAGGCCGCCGCGCTGGAGCACAGCATTGCCCGGCTGGCGATGCGGATCGAGCGCAACCGTGTCGAGCTTGCCGAACAGACCGCCGCCTTCGGACGGATCGGCGACCGGGCGGTCGACCAGGTCGACGGCGCCAGCGCCGGGCTCGGCGCGCAGGTGCGCGCGATCGAGGCGACCACCAATACGCTGGCCGAATCGCTGGGCGAGGCCGAGCGCCGCGTCGAACTGGTGCTCGCCTCGCTGCCGCGCGCGCATGACGAGATGCGCGGGCTGGCCGAACGCGTCGACGCCGCGGGGCTGCTCGCAAGCCAGCATGCCGCCGCGCTCGACACGCAGCTCACCGCGCTCGCCGAACGCGGGCGCGAGGCCAACGACGTCGCGAGCGGCGCCGCCGAACGGCTGGCGGCGCATATCGCGCGGATGGAAGCGACGAGCGAGAGCGCGAGCGCGCGGCTGGAGGGCGTGACCGGACAGATGTCCGCCGCGGTCGATTCGGTGCTCGACCGCACGACGCAGGCGGTCGACGGCGCGCGCGCAGGGATCGCCGCGCAAGGCGAGGCGATGCTGGCGATGCTGAGCGCCAACCAGGCCGCGATCGACCGCGCCGGACGCGACAGCATCGACGCGCTCGCCGAGCGGATCGCCGCGGTGGAGGGCGCGATCGACCGGATCGGCGCGCGGCTGGGCGACGAGCATCTGCGCAGCGCAACGCTGTTCGACACGCTGCACGAGCGGCTGGGCGAGGCCGATGCGGCGATGACGCGCTTCCATGACGGCGGTGTCGAGCGGACCCAGTCGCTTGCCGCGGCGGTGAGCGCGCTCACCAGCGCGTTCGAGGGCATGGGCGACGCGATGGGAAGCGGCGAGGCGCTGGCGCGCAAGGTGATCGCCACGGCCGACGACCTGCTGCTGGCGCTCGACGCCGCGGCGCGCGAGATCGACGAGACGTTGCCCGAGGCGCTCGCGCGGCTCGACCAGCGGATCGCGGCGAGCCGGCAGGCGGTGGCGGGCGCCAAGCCCGAGCTGCTCGCGCTCGTGACCGCCGCCGAAAGCACGCACGACGCGATCGAGGCGATCGCCGATGTGGTGGCCCAGCAGCGCGAGACGCTGGCGCGGACGCAGGCGGCGCTGCTCGACACGCTGGCGACGGGGACCGAGCGCGCGGCGACGCTGTCCGACAGCGTCGAGGCGACGATCGCGGCGGTGCGCAGCTTTGGCGAGAGCGCGGCGCCGCAACTGGCCGACGCGCTGGTGCGCGTACGCGACACCTCGGTCGCCGCGGCCGAACATGCGCGCGAGGCGCTCGACGACATCGTGCCGCATGCCGAACGCGCGCTCGAGGCGGCGAGCGACGCGGCGCTGCGCCGGGCGATCGACGGATCGGTGCGGCGGCAGATCGCGGCGCTGACCGAGGCGACCGACGATGCCGTTGCGGCGGCGACGCGCGCCTCCGAACGGCTGGCGGCACAGCTGGCGGCGCTGACGCGCGCGACGGGGGCGATCGAGCAGCAGGTCGAGCAGGCGCGCGACGCGATCGAGACCGCCGACAGCGAGAATTTCGCGCGGCGCAACAGCGCGCTGGTGGACTCGCTCAATTCGGCGGCGATCGACATCACGCGCGCCTTTGCCGCCGATGTGAGCGACAGCGCCTGGGCGGCGTATCTGAAGGGCGATCGCGGCGTGTTCACGCGGCGCGCGGTGCGGCTGCTCGAGCCCGGCGAAACGCGCGAGATCGTGCGCCTGTACGACAGCGACCCGACGTTCCGTGAGAACGTCAACCGCTATATCCATGATTTCGAGGCGATGTTGCGCCAGGTGCTGGCGCTGCGCGACGGGTCGCCGCTGGGCGTGACGCTGTTGTCGTCGGACGTGGGCAAGCTCTATGTCGCGCTTGCCCAGGCGATCGAGCGGCTGCGCGCCTGACGCGCCCGCCGGGGCCGCCTAGCGGCGCGCCCAGTCGAGCATGTCGGCGGTGACCCAGCCATAGACATAGTTGAGGAAGAAGGCCGCGAAGAGCAGTGTCGCCACGATCGTCGTGCGGACGAGCAGCCGGCGCAGGTCGAAATGCGCGGGTGCGCTGTCGGCCTGGCCCGGGACGAGATCGACCCCCGCCTCCTCCGCCGTGCGGACCCCGAAGGGCAGCACGAGGAAGACCGAAAAGGCCCAGAACAGCACATAGATCGCAAGCGCCGACTGCCAGCGCATCTCAGACCTCCACGATCATCACGTCGACCACCGGCTTCTTGCCGGTATAGCGCGTCGCCACGCGGCGCACGGCAAGCCGCAGCGCCTCGCGCAGCGATTCGAGGTCGCGGCTGTCCTTGGCCACCGCGTCGGCGGCGGCTTCGGCGGCCTCCTCGATAAAGGCGTCGCGATCCTCCTCGACCGGCACGCCCTGGACGCGCACCTGCGGGGCGCCGAGGAGGCGGCCGCCGCGGATCGCCACCGCGACCGAGAGATGACCATAGAGCGACAGCCGGCGGCGCTCGGTAATCGTCGCGCCGTCGGCAGGCAGGATGACGTCGCCGTCGAGGACGAGCCGCCCGACCGGTGCATGGCCGACCAGTTCGGGCTTGCCGGGCGCGAGCCGCCAGATGTCGCCGTTCACCTGACGGATCGCCTGGGGCACGCCCTGTTCGAGCGCAAAGCGCGCCTGCTCGCGCATGTGGCGGACCTCACCATGCACCGGCAGGATGATCTCCGGGCGGATCCAGCGGTACATCTCGGCGAGTTCGGGGCGGCCGGGGTGGCCCGACACGTGGACGAACGCCTGGCGATCGGTGACGATCTCGATCCCGCGTGCGGCGAGCGCGTTCATGATGCGGCCGATCGCCACCTCGTTGCCGGGGATCTGGCGCGACGAGAATACGACGCGGTCGCCCTCGCTCAGCTTGAGCGGGTGGCTGCCCTCGGCGATACGCGACAAGGCGGCGCGCGGTTCGCCCTGCCCGCCCGTCGCGACCATCAGCACGCGCGACGGCGGCAGCGTCATCGCGGTGTCGAAATCGATCGTTTCGGGGAAATCGCGCAGATAGCCGGTCTGGCGCGCGACGCGGATGATGCGTTCGAGCGAACGGCCCGCGACGCACAGCTCGCGGCCGGTGTCGCGCGCGACCTCGCCCAGCGTCTGGAGCCGCGCGGCGTTCGACGCGAAGGTGGTGACGAGGACGCGACCCGTCGCCTCGCCGATCACCCGATCGAGCCCGTCGCGCACCGCCGCCTCGGACCCCGACGCCTTGGGATTGAAGACGTTGGTCGAATCGCAGACGAGCGCGAGCACGCCCTTGTCGCCGATCGCGGAGAGTTCCTCGGCAGTCGAGGCGCCGCCGAGCGACGGCGCGTTATCGAGCTTCCAGTCGCCGGTGTGAAAGACGCGCCCGTGCGGCGTTTCGATCAGCAGCGCATTGCCCTCGGGAATCGAATGCGCGAGCGGCACATAGCGGACGCGGAAGGGACCGATCGCGAACGGATCGAGATCGTCGACCACGTTGAGTTCGACGCGATCCTCGATCCCCTCTTCCTCGAGCTTGCCGCGGATCAGCCCCGCGGTGAACGGCGTCGCGTAAAGCGGCACGCCCAGATCGGCGGCGAGATAGGGCAGCGCGCCGATATGATCCTCATGCCCGTGCGTGAGCACGATGCCGAGCAGGCTGTCGAGCCGGTCCTCGATGAACTGAAGGTCGGGCAGGATCACGTCGACGCCGGGATAGCTCGCATCGCCGAAGGTGATGCCGCAATCGACCATCAGCCATTTGCCCTGGGCTCCATAGAGATTGACGTTCATGCCGATCTCGCCCGAACCGCCGAGCGCGACGAAGAGAAGTTCGTTTCCGGGAGTCACTTCGATCCTTTGCCTTCCACGCGCGTGCCTGACGGCCGCGCTTTCAAATTCCAATATCGCCCCCGACGCCCCCCGGCATGCGTCGCCGCATCAACCCTTGTGCACCCGCTCCCACAACATCGCCAGCCCCTGGATCGTCAGATCGGGCTCGATCGCGTCGAAGGCGTCGGTGTGGCGTTCGAACAGGATCGCGAGCCCGCCGGTTGCGATCACCTTGAGCGGGCGACCGACCTCGTGCTTGAGCCGCGCGACGAGCCCTTCGATCATCGCGACATAGCCCCAGTAGATGCCGATATGCATCGCATCGACGGTGTTGCGACCGATCACGCTGGTGCTTTCGGGCGCCGAAATGGCGATGCGGGGAAGCTTTGCCGCCGCGGTGACGAGCGCGTCGAGCGACAGGTTGATCCCCGGCGCGATGATCCCGCCCTTGTAGGCGCCGCGGTAATCGACGATGTCGAACGTGGTCGCGGTGCCGAAGTCGATGATGATGAGGTCGCCCGGATGCCGCGCATGGCCCGCAATCGCGTTGAGCGCGCGATCGGCGCCCACCGTACCGGGCTCGTCGACGTCGAGCGGGAAGCCCCAGTCGGCCGCCCCCTGCCCCGCGACGAGCGCCTCGACGCCGAAATATTTCTCGCTGAGCACCTGAAGATTGTGGAGCGCGCGCGGGACCACGGTGCCGATGATGACGCCGGTGACGTCGCTGCGCGAAAACCCTTCGAGCTGAAGCAACTGGGCGAGCCACACCGCATATTCGTCGGCCGTGCGGCGCGGATCGGTGGCGCTGCGCCAGCGCGCGCGGATCTGGTCGTCGTCGACGAGCGCAAAGACGATATTGGTATTGCCGGCATCGATGGCGAGCAGCATCGGGCCCTCTCCTCCAGGAAGCTCAGATCAGGAAAACATCGCCTGCGTGAATGACATGCGGCGTGCCGTCGGCCAAGCGCAGGATGAGCGCGCCGTCGCCGGTGAGCCCGTCGAACAGCCCGTCATGCGACTGGCCGTCGGCAAGCCGCGCGGTGAGCGCGGTACCGCGCGGGTGCGCCGCGGCAAGCCAGCGATCGCGCACCACCGCCAGCCCCTCGCCGCGCCAGCGCGCGACCCAGCGTTCGAATGCCTCGCCCAGCACCTGGGCGAAACCGTCCGGATCGGGCGCGCTGCCGTGCGCGGCGAGGCTGGTGCTGCGCCGGTCGGGCAAGTCGGGATGATGGGCAAGATTGACGCCGAAGCCGAGGATGACCGCATCGCCGATCCGTTCGAGCAGGATGCCCGACAGCTTGGCACCGTCGATCAGCAGGTCGTTGGGCCATTTGACCTGGGCTGTGACGCCGAAGACGCCGACCGCCTCGTGCAGCGCCACCGCGGCGACGAGCGCGAGCGTGGCGGGCGTGGGATCGCTCGGCCGCAGGCGAACGAGCGTCGAGGCATAGAGATTGCCCGGCGGCGATTGCCAGGCGCGCCCCTGGCGGCCGCGCCCGGCGTCCTGGCGTTCGGCCCGGAGCCACAGCCCCTCGCCCGCGCCGAGGCGGGCGAGGTCGGCCATGTCCGCGTTGGTCGAACCCGTCTGGGCGACGGTTCGCAGCGTGATCGTCAGAACAGCGCCTTTGCGGCAAGCGCGGTCCAGGCACCGAGCGGGAGCAGCAGCGCCCAGCCGAGCGGCGACATCGCCGCGGCCGAAAGCGCGATCAGCCCGCCTTCGACCACCCCGGCGCGACCGGCAAAGGCCGGTGCGGGATCATCGAAGTACATCGTCTTGACGATGCGCAGGTAATAATAGGCGCCGATCGCCGAGGCGACCGCACCGACGACGGCAAAGACCATCAGCCCCGCCTGCACCGCGGCGACGAACACCGCCAGCTTGGCAAAGAAGCCCATCAGCGGCGGGATACCCGCCAGGCTGAGCATGAAGATCGCGAGCGCCGCGGCCAGGCCGGGACGCGTGCGCGACATGCCCGACAGGCTTTCGATCGTTTCGATCTGGCGCCCCTCGGCATCGCGCATCTGAAGCACGACAAGGAACGCGCCGAGCGTCGTCACCACATAGATCACCATGTAGCTGAGCACGCCCGAAATGCCCGCCTCGTTGCCGGCGGCCAGGCCGATCAGCGCGAAGCCGACATTGTTGATCGACGAATAGGCGAGCAGCCGCTTGATGTTCGTCTGGCCGATCGCGCCCACCGCACCGAGGATGATCGAGGCGAGCGAGGCGAAGATCACGATCGGGCGCCAGTCGTGGATCGCCGGGCCCATCGCCTCCATCGCGACGCGCATGACGAGCACGATACCGGCAACCTTCGGCGCCGAGGCGAAGAAGGCGGTGACCGGCGTCGGCGAGCCTTCATAGACATCGGGCGTCCACATGTGGAACGGCACCGCGCTGATCTTGAACGCCAGGCCGGCGAACACGAACACCAGCGCGAAGGTCAGCCCGAGCTGATGCCCGCCCGACTGCGCATAGGCATCGGCGACGCCCGCGAACAGCGTCGTCCCCGAAAAGCCGTAGGCGAGGCTGATGCCGTAGAGCAGGATGCCCGAGGCGAGCGAACCCAGCACGAAATATTTGAGCCCGGCTTCGGCCGAACGCGCGTCGCGGCGCATGAAGCTCGCCAGGATATAGGCCGAGAGGCTCTGCAGCTCGAGCCCGACATAGAGCGTCAGCAGATCGCCCGCCGACACCATCATGCCCATGCCCGCCGCAGACAGCAGCATCAGCACCGGATATTCGGGGCGCAGATCATCGCCCGAGGTGCGCGCGAAGAAGCCGGGCGCGATCAGGATCGAGATCGCCGCCGAGGCGAAGATCACCGCCTTGGCGAAGGCAGCGAACATGTCGGCGCGATAGAGCCCGCCGAATGCCTCGCCGCCCGTCGCCGCCGGCCCGGCGAGCGAGATGCCCGCGCCGACCAGCACCGCGACCGCGGTGATGCTCACCGCACGGGTCGAGCCCTGACCGCCAAAGGCGGCCACGAGCATCAGGACGATCGCGCCGACCGCGAGCACCAGCTCGGGCAGCACCATCAGCAATTGCGTCGAATAGTCCATTAGTGCGCCCCCTCGTGCGCCGAAGCCTCACCCGCGGCGGGGCCATGTTCGCCCGCACCGTCATGCGCCGCCGGTGCCGGATGCCCCGGCGTCGGCTGCGAGTCACCCGCCGGCGCCGCGCGTTCGACGCGGGCCAGCAGCCGCGCGACGTCGCCGCGCATCGGCTTCAGGAAGCTTTCGGGATAGACGCCCATCCACAGCACGACCGCAGCGAGCGGGACGAGCAGCGCGATTTCGCGCGCCGACAGGTCGGGCATCGCCTTGACGTCGGGCTTGGTCAGGTCGCCCCAGACCACGCGACGGAACAGGTACAGCATATAGGCCGCGCCAAGGATGATGCCGGTGGTCGCGAAGAACGCCGTCCAGGTCGACACCTGATAGGCGCCGGCGAGGCCGAGGAACTCGCCCACGAAGTTGCTGGTGCCCGGCAGGCCGATCGAGGCCATGGTGAAGAACAGGAACAGCACGGCGTAGCGCGGCATGTTGACCGCGAGGCCGCCATAACGATCGATCTCACGCGTGTGCAGCCGGTCATAGATGACGCCGACGCACAGGAAGAGCGCGCCCGACACAAGGCCGTGGCCCAGCATCACCATCATCGCGCCTTCGATACCCTGACGGTTGAAGGTGAACAGCCCGATCGTGACGATCGCCATGTGCGCGACCGACGAATAGGCGATCAGCTTCTTCATGTCCGACTGAACGAGCGCGACGAGGCTGGTGTAGACGACCGCGATGCACGACAGCGCGAAAACCCAGGTCATCAGCTGCGCCGACGCTTCCGGGAACATCGGCAGCGAGAAGCGCAGGAAGCCATAGCCGCCGAGCTTGAGCAGCACGCCCGCCAGGATCACCGAGCCCGCCGTCGGCGCCTGAACGTGCGCGTCGGGAAGCCAGGTGTGGAACGGCCACATCGGCATCTTGACCGCGAACGAGGCGAAGAAGGCGAGCCAGAGCAGCGTCTGGACCTGGACCGGGAAGTCGTGCGCCATCAGCGTCGGGATCGACGAGGTGCCGGTGCTGGTCACCATGTAGATCATCGCGATCAGCATCACGAGCGAGCCGACGAGCGTGTACAGGAAGAACTTGTAGCTCGCGTAGATCCGGTTCGCGCCGCCCCAGATGCCGATGATGAGGAACATCGGGATCAGGCCACCTTCGAAGAAGATGTAGAACAGGAACAGGTCCTGCGCGGCGAAGGTGCCGATCATCAGCACCTCGGTCGCGAGGAATGCGGCCATATATTCGGGCACGCGCGTCTTCACCGACTCCCAGCTCGCCCCGATGCAGATCGGCATCAGGAAGACCGAGAGCAGGATCAGCAGCAGCGCGAAACCGTCGATGCCGAGCGCCCAGGAGAAGCCCACCCCGCCCGGCTGCCCGAAGAGCAGCCGGCTCTCGACGAACTGCCACTGCGGCGCGTCGGGGCCCATCTGGAAATTGGCCCAGAGCACGATCCCCAGCGCGAGATCGACGAAGGTGGCGACGAGCGCGATCCAGCGCGCGGCGCGTTCGCCGGCGAACAGCGCCAGCACCGCGGCGACCGCGGGGATGGCGAGCATCAGCGAAAGTATCGGGAAGCCAGTCATTTCCCCATCACCCCGCAATGATCCAGGTGAGCGCGGCGGTGAGCCCGATCAGCATGATGAAGGCATAGGTATAGAGGTATCCCGATTGGAGCCGCACGGCGGCGATGCTGCCCAGCTTGGTCACATAGGCGGCACCGTTGGGGCCGAAACGGTCGATGGTCTTCTCGTCGCCCGCCTTCCACAGGATGCGACCGATCGCCATGGACGGACGCACGAAGAGGAAGTTGTAGAGCTCGTCGAAGTACCACTTGTTGAGCAGGAAGAGGTAGAGCGGACGCAGCGCCGAGGAGACCTTGGCGGGCAGATCGGGCGCCACGATATAGGCGATGATCGCCGAACCGAGGCCGGTGAGCATCGCCACCGTGGCCGACAGCTTCACCCACACCGGCACTTCATGCATCGCGTGCATCAGGTGCTCGTTGAAGGCGATGACGCCCTTCCAATAGGTTTCGCCCGCGGTCGGTTCGATGAACGCGCCGTGGAAGACGAAGCCGGCCGCGACCGCGCCGATCGTGAGCACGAGCAGCGGGATCAGCATGACCAGCGGGCTTTCGTGCGGGTGATAGCCCGCCGTGCCGTCGCCGTGATCGTGCGCGTGGTGATCGTCATGGCCATGCGCAGCGTGCGCGTGGGCATGATCGTCATGGCCGTGACCGTGCGCGTCGTGCACCGCATGCTGGATATGCTCCGAGCCCGCCCAGCGCGGCTTGCCGTAGAAGGTGAGGAACACCAGGCGCCACGAATAGAAGCTGGTGAGCAGCGCGACGAACACGCCGACCCAGAAGGCGCCGGTGGCACCCGCGGCATAGCTCGCCTCGATGATCGCGTCCTTCGAGTGGAAGCCGGCAAAGCCGAACGCCACCGGATTGCCGAACAGCGCGGGAACGCCGACGCCGGTGATCGCGAGCGTACCCGCCATCATCGTCCAGAAGGTGACCGGGATCTTGTTCCGCAGCCCGCCGTAGAAGCGCATGTCCTGTTCGTGGTGCATCGCATGGATCACCGAGCCGGCACCCAGGAACAGCAGCGCCTTGAAGAAGGCGTGCGTGAACAGGTGGAACATCGCCGCGCCATAGGCGCCGACGCCGGCCGCGAAGAACATGTAGCCGAGCTGCGAACAGGTCGAATAGGCGATCACGCGCTTGATATCGGTCTGCACCAGGCCGACGGTCGCGGCGAAGAAGCAGGTCGCGGCGCCGATCACCGTGATGACGGTGAGCGCGGTGTGGCTCATCTCGAACATCGGCGACAGGCGGCACACCATGAACACGCCCGCGGTCACCATCGTCGCGGCGTGGATCAGCGCCGACACGGGGGTCGGGCCTTCCATCGCGTCGGGAAGCCAGGTGTGCAGGCCGAGCTGCGCCGACTTGCCCATCGCGCCGACGAACAGCAGCAGGCAGAGCACGGTCATCGTGTCGGCGCGGAACCACAGGAAGCCTATCGTCGACCCCGCCATGTTCGGCGCGGCCGCCAGGATCGCCGGGATCGAGACGGTGCCGAACACCAGGAAGGTGCCGAAGATGCCGAGCATGAAGCCGAAGTCGCCGACGCGGTTGACGACGAACGCCTTGATCGCGGCGGCATTGGCGCTGGGCTTGCGGAACCAGAAGCCGATCAGCAGGTACGAGGCGAGACCGACGCCTTCCCAGCCGAAGAACATCTGCACCAGATTGTCGGCCGTCACGAGCATCAGCATCGCGAAGGTGAACAGCGACAGATAGGCGAAGAAGCGCGGCTGGTCGGGCTCGTCGCTCATATAGCCCCAGCTATAGAGGTGAACGAGCGCCGAGACGCTGGTGACGACGACGAGCATCACCGCAGTGAGCGCGTCGACGCGCAATGCCCATTGTGCCTGGAACGGACCCGAATTGAGCCAGTCGAGCACGGGCACGACGACCGGCTGCGCGGTGCCGTTGAGATAGGGCAGGAAGATCGACCAGGAAAACGCGCAGGCGACGAACAGCGAGGCCGTGGTGACGACCTTCGGGAACGTCTTGCCGAACGCCTTGTTCGAAAGGCCGGCGACGATCGCCGCGACGAGCGGCAGGAAAACGATGAGGTGTAGCGGCGCCATCAGCCCTTCATCCGATTAACGTCTTCAACCGAGATCGTGCCACGACCGCGGAAGTAGATGACGAGAATGGCCAGGCCGATCGCAGCCTCGCCGGCAGCGACGGTCAGCACGAACATCGCGAACACCTGCCCCACCAGGTCACCCAGGAAGGACGAGAACGCGACGAGGTTCAGGTTCACGCTGAGCAGGATGAGCTCGATCGCCATCAGGATGACGATCAGGTTCTTCCGGTTCATGAAGATGCCGAGCACCCCCAGCGTGAACAGGATGGCCGAGACGACCAGATAATGTTCGAGTCCGATCACAGCTCGACCCCCTTGCCCACGGGCTGGTTGACGAGGCGCGTCGCATCCGCCGCACGCCGGCGAACCTGGCGGCCGACATTCTGCGGCCGCACGTCGCTGCGGTGACGATAGGTGAGCACGATCGCGCCGATCATGGCGACGAGCAGCACCAGCCCCGCGCCCTCGAAGAGATAGAGGTAGCGCGTGTAGAGCAGGTTGCCGATCGCCTCGATATTGGGAACGCCCGGATCGACCGGCGCAGCGCGCCGGCCGAGCGACAGGCCGCCCGCGCGCCATGCGCTGACCGCGAAGATGATCTCCGCAGCGAGCGCGACCGCGAGCAGCACGCCGACCGCGGCATAGCGCATCACGCCGGCCCGCAGCTGGGCGAAGTCGATATCGAGCATCATCACCACGAACAGGAAGAGCACCGCGACCGCGCCGACATAGACGATGACGAGAAGCATCGCGATGAACTCGGCGCCCGCGAGCAGCATCAGCCCTGCCGCGTTGAAGAAGGCGAGGATGAGCCACAGCACGCTGTGGACCGGATTGCGCGCCAGGATGGTGAACGTGCCCGAAAGCACCACCACCGCGGCGAACAGATAAAAGGCTAGGAGCTGTATCACGCAGCCTCGACGGATTTGATGTGGATCATGACGGCCCCAAGAGTCGTGGCGGCGATTACCGGTACGGCGCGTCCGCGGCAAGGTTCGCCGCGATCGCCCGTTCCCAGCGGTCCCCGTTCTCGAGCAGCTTCTCCTTCTGGTAGATCAGCTCCTCGCGCGTTTCGGTGGAAAACTCGAAATTCGGTCCCTCGACGATGGCATCGACGGGGCACGCTTCCTGGCACAGCCCGCAATAGATGCACTTGGTCATGTCGATGTCGTAGCGCGTCGTCCGGCGGCTGCCGTCCTCACGCGGTTCGGCCTCGATCGTGATCGCCAGCGCCGGGCAGACGGCCTCGCACAGCTTGCACGCGATGCAGCGTTCCTCGCCATTCGGATAGCGGCGCAGCGCGTGCTCCCCACGGAACCGCGGCGAAAGCGGGTTCTTTTCGTAGGGATAGTTGATGGTCGCCTTCGGCTTGAAGAAGTACTTCAAGGTCAGCGCGTGCGCCTTGACGAACTCCCACAGCGTATAGGAGCGGATGATCTGTGCGACGCTCATGCGGGCACTCCGATACGGGTGAACATGAGGAACCCGGAAACGAGGAAGACGAAGAACAGCGACAGCGGGAGGAAAATCTTCCAGCCCAGCCGCATCAGCTGGTCATAGCGATAGCGCGGGACGGTTGCCTTCACCCAGCTGAAGCAGAAGAAGAAGAACGCCATCTTCGCGAGCAGCCAGATGATGCCCGGCACATAATAGAACGCCGGAATATCCAGTGGCGGCAGATACCCACCCCAGAACAGCGTCGCGTTGAGCGCGCACATCAGGATGACGTTGGCATATTCGCCAAGCCAGTAGAGCGCGAACGCCATCGACGAATATTCGGTCTGGTAGCCCGCGACGAGCTCCGACTCCGCCTCGGTCAGGTCGAACGGCGCGCGCTGCGTCTCGGCGAGCGACGAGATGAAGAACACGATCGCCATCGGGAACAGCAGCGGGTTGGCGAAATTGCCGTTGAGGAGGCCGTAATAGCCCTTCTGTGCCTCGACGATGCCGCCCATGTTGAACGTGCCCGCCCACATCACGACCGAGATGAGCACGAAGCCGATCGAGACTTCATAGCTGACCATCTGCGCCGCGGCGCGGATCGCCGAGTAGAACGGGTATTTCGAGTTGGACGACCAGCCGGCGAGGATGATGCCGTAGACGCCGAGCGACGACGCCGCGAGCACATAGAGCAGGCCGACATTGATGTTGGCGAGCGCGACACCGACCTGGAACGGCACCACCGCCCACACGATCAGCGCGACCGTGAAGGTGATGATCGGCGCGAGCAGGAACAGCCCCTTGTTCGCCCCCGACGGGATGATCGTTTCCTGAAGGAAAACCTTCAGACCGTCGGCGAACGACTGGAGCAGGCCCAGCGGGCCGACGACGTTCGGGCCACGGCGCAGCGCCATCGCCGCCCAGATCTTGCGATCGGCATAGATGATCATGGCGACCGCCAGCATCAGCGGCAGCGCGATGACCAGGATGTCGATCAGCGTGGCGACGAACCAGGCCCAGCCGAACGGCAGACCGAGATAGGTGAACCACGAGGTCATTCTGCGGCCTCCGCAAAGGCTTCGCCATGGAGCAGTTCGGCCGAGCAGCGCTGCATCGTCGGCGACGCCCGGCAGATGGCGTTGGTGAGATAGAAGTCGGCGATCGGATAGGCGATCGGCCCGCTGGCCGTCGCGGCGAGCGACGGCGGCGCCCAGTCGAAGCGCACCAGCCCTTCCTCGGCCAGCGCGGGAACCGCGACGGCCATCGCCGCGCGCAGTTCGTCGAAGCTGTCGAACGGCAGCGTGTGGCCAAGCTTGTCCGAAAGGGCACGCAGGATCGACCAGTCCTCACGGGCATCGCCCGGCGGGAACACGCCGCGATCGGCGCGCTGGACGCGGCCCTCGACGTTCACATAGGTGCCGGGCTTTTCGGTATAGGCCGCACCCGGCAGGATCACGTCGGCGTGGTGTGCACCCTTGTCACCGTGATGACCGATGAACACCTTGAAGCTGCCCGCGAACTTGCCGAAATCGACCTCGTCGGCGCCGAGGAAGAAGGCGAGCTTGGGCGCCGCCGCGACGATGTCGGCGATGCCGCCCTTCTGCGCGAAACCGAGCATCAGCCCGCCCATCCGCGCCGCGGCGGTGTGGATGACGCCGAAGCCGTTCCACGACATGCCGTCGTCGAGCGTGCGCACGAGCTTCATCGGCTCGACGAGCGCAAGCGCCGCGCCGAAGCCGTTGGCGAGCGCGCCGGGGCCGACGATGACGACCGGCTTCTTCGCCGCATCAAATGCCTGAACGACGCTTTCCGGCAGGCGGCCGAGCGTGGCGAGATCGTTGCCGAGCCATTCGACCTTGTAGGTCAGATCGACCTCCGGCCCGAGCGCGAACACCTTGGCGCCGCGCTTGATCGCCTTGCGGATGCGCGTGTTGATGAGCGGCGCCTCCCAGCGGAGGTTGGTGCCCACGAGCAGGATCGCATCGGCCTGTTCGACGCCCGCGATCGTCGGGTTGAACGCCACCGCGCCGAGGTTGGACACGTCATAGTCCATCCCGGTCTGCCGCCCCTCGAGCAGCGTCGAGCCGAGCGCGTTGACGAGCGACTTGGCCGCGAACATCGTCTCGCAGTCGAGCAGGTCGCCGGCGATCGCCGCAACGCTCGATCCCGCCGCGCGCGCCACGGTGGCGATCGCTTCGAACGCCTCTTCCCAGCTGGCTTCGACGAGCTTGCCGTCGCGACGGATGAACGGACGATCGAGGCGACGGCGGACGAGGCCGTCGACATGGTAGCGCGTCTTGTCGTGCGCCCATTCCTCGTTCACGTCCTCGTTGATCCGCGGCAGGACGCGCATCACCTGGCGCCCGCGCGTATCGACGCGGATGTTGGTGCCGACGGCATCCATCACGTCGATCGACAGGTTCCGCTTGAGCTCCCAGGGGCGGTATTCGAACGCGACCGGACGGTGCGTCAGCGCGCCCACCGGGCACAGATCGACGGCGTTACCCGACAGCTCGCTCTTGAACGCGTGCTCGAGATAGGTCGTGATCTGCATGTTCTCGCCGCGATAGATCGCGCCGATCTGCTCGACCCCGGCGACTTCCTCGCCGAAGCGGACGCAGCGGGTGCACTGGATGCAGCGGGTCATCACCGTCTTGATGATGGGGCCCATATATTTTTCGGTGACCGCGCGCTTGTTCTCGCCGAAGCGGCTGTTGCCGCGGCCATAGGCAACCGACTGGTCCTGCAGGTCGCACTCGCCGCCCTGATCGCAGATCGGGCAGTCGAGCGGGTGGTTGATGAGCAGGAACTCCATCACGCCTTCGCGCGCGGCCTTGACCATCGCGCTGTCGGTGCGGACCTCCTGCCCCTCGGCAGCCGGAAGCGCGCACGAAGCCTGGGGCTTGGGCGGTCCGGGCTTCACCTCGACCAGGCACATGCGGCAGTTGCCGGCGATGCTCAGCCGTTCATGATAGCAGAAACGCGGAATCTCCTTGCCCGCGGCCTCGCAGGCCTGCAGCACGGTGGCGCCCTGCGGCACCTCGACTTCGATTCCGTCAACCTTGAGCTTGGGCATTACTCTGCCGCCTCTTGCATGGTTTCGATGCCGCCCGACTTGCGCGCGTTGATGCGGCGCTCGATCTCGGGGCGGAAATGGCGGATCAGGCCCTGGATCGGCCAGGCGGCGGCGTCACCGAGTGCACAGATCGTGTGGCCCTCGACCTGCTTCGTCACCTGCTGGAGCATGTCGATCTCGCTGATGTCGGCGTCGCCGGTGCGCAGCCGCTCCATCACGCGCCACATCCAGCCGGTGCCTTCGCGGCACGGCGTGCACTGGCCGCAGCTCTCATGCTTGTAGAAGTAGCTGATGCGGCTGATCGCGCGGACGATGTCGGTCGACTTGTCCATGACGATGACCGCGGCCGTGCCCAGACCCGAACCGACGGCCTTGAGCCCGTCAAAGTCCATCGGCGCGTCCATGATCTGCGCCGCCGGAACCAGCGGCACCGACGAGCCGCCCGGGATCACCGCGAGCAGATTGTCCCAGCCGCCGCGAATGCCGCCGCAATGCTTCTCGATCAGCTCGCGGAAGGGGATGCCCATCGCCTCTTCGACGACGCACGGGCGGTTCACATGGCCCGAGATCTGGAAGAGCTTGGTGCCCTTGTTGTTGTCGCGTCCGAACGACGAGAACCATTCGGGACCGCGCCGCAGGATGGTGGGGACGACCGCGATCGACTCGACGTTGTTGACCGTGGTCGGGCAGCCGTAAAGGCCCGCGCCCGCCGGGAACGGCGGCTTGAGCCGCGGCTGGCCCTTCTTGCCCTCGAGGCTTTCGAGCATCGCCGTTTCTTCGCCGCACACATAGGCGCCGGCGCCGCGATGGACGAACACGTCGAAATCATAGCCCGAGCCCGCGGCGTTCTTGCCGAGCAGCCCGGCGTCGTACGCCTCGGCGACGGCTGCGAACAGCGTCTGCGCCTCGCGGATATATTCGCCGCGAATGTAGATATAGGCCGCCCGCGCACGCATCGCGAAGCCCGCGATCAGCGCGCCCTCGATCAGCTTGTGCGGATCGTGACGGACGATCTCGCGGTCCTTGCACGAACCCGGTTCGGATTCGTCGGCATTGATCACCAGGAAATTGGGACGGTTGGGCGTCGGCTCCTTCGGCATGAAGCTCCACTTCATGCCCGTCGGGAAGCCCGCGCCCCCGCGGCCGCGCAGCCCCGAGGCCTTGATCCGATCGATGATCGTGTCCTGCCCCAGCGCCAGCAGCGCCTTGGTATTGTCCCAGTCGCCGCGCTGGATGGCGGACGACAGGTTCCACGGCTGAAAGCCGTAGACATTGGTGAAGATGCGGTCCTTGTCTTCGAGCACCCTAGCGCCCCTTCCCCACCATCTTCTGCAAAAGCAGATACACAATGACGATCAGGCCGACGAGAATGCCGAGCCCGATCAGCTTGAAAGCGAGCTTGAACACCCAGCCGAGCACCACGAACCCGCCGATCACGGCAAGGATCGTGACGATCAGCTTCTGAGTGTTGTCGCTCATGCCCAATCCCCGCGATAGTCGTGGTTTTCGTCGACCATCGCCTTGAGCGTCGTCGGCCCGCCCTCGGGCTCGCTCGTGTGCCGCCCGTTCTGCGGTCCGGCCTTCGGGGTCTCGCCCCGCGCCAGCGCGTCGAGCACGGCGAGCGTCTTGTCATAGTCCAGATCTTCGAAATTATCGTCGTTGATCTGGACCATCGGTGCATTGGCGCAATTGCCCATGCACTCGACCTCGGTGAGCGTGAACAGGCCGTCGGGGGTGGTATGCCCCTTCTTCATCCCGCGCGCGGCACAGGCCGCCAGCACGTCGTCGCTGCCGCGCAGCATGCACGGCGTCGTGCCGCACACCTGGACGTGATAGCGGCCGACAGGCGCCAGATTGAACATCGTGTAGAAGGTCGCGACCTCGTACACGCGGATATAGGGCAGTTCGAGCTCACGCGCGATGAACTCGATCACCGGAACGGGAAGCCAGCCCTGCGTGTTCGTCTCTGCCCCGACCTGGCGCTGGGCAAGGTCGAGGAACGGAATCGTGCACGACTGCTGCCGGCCGGCCGGATAGCGCGCCATGATCTCGCGCGCCTTCTCGGCATTTTCCGCCGTCCAGGCGAAATTGCCCCAGCGCGCGCGGACTTCGGCTTCGTCGGGAATATTGGGTGCGTCAGCCATGGATGCGGATCCCAGCGCGGTCCGCCCGCGCGCCGTTGCGCACGGGGGCCGCAAGATGAAGGTTCACGGGCAGCGTCGCGGCAATCACCGGTCGCACTCCCCGAACACGATGTCCATCGCGCCGAGCACGGCGGTGACGTCGGCGAGCATGTGCCCCTTGGACATGAAGTCCATCGCCTGAAGGTGGCTGAAGGCCGTCGGCCGCACCTTGCACCGGTACGGCTTGTTGGTGCCGTCGGCGACCAGGTAGACGCCGAATTCGCCCTTGGGGCTTTCGGTGCCGACATACACTTCGCCCGCCGGGACGTGATAGCCCTCGGTGAAATGCTTGAAGTGATGGATCAGCGCTTCCATCGACCGCTTCATCTGGCCGCGGGTCGGTGCCACGACCTTGTGGTCCTGACTCTTTACCGGGCCTTCGGGCATCTGCTGGAGGCACTGCTTCATGATCCGCGCCGACTGGCGGACTTCCTCGACGCGCACCATGAACCGGTCATAGCAGTCGCCGCGCGTGCCGACGGGCACGTCGAAATCGACCTTGTCATACGCGTCATAGGGCTGCGACTTGCGAAGATCCCAGGGGATGCCTGCGGCGCGAATCATCGGACCCGAAAAGCCCCAGCGGATCGCGTCATCGCGGCTGACCGTCGCGATGTCGACGTTGCGCTGCTTGAAGATGCGGTTTTCGGCGACGAGGCTGATCGCGTCCTCGAACAGCCGCGGCAGGCGCGTGTCCAGCCAGTCCGCAATGTCGGTAAGCAGCTTGAGCGGCACGTCCTGCCGCACGCCGCCGACGCGGAAATAGTTGGAGTGCATGCGCGCGCCCGAAGCGCGTTCGAAGAAGTTGAGGCAGTCCTCGCGGATCTCGAACAGCCACAGGTTCGGCGTCATCGCGCCGACGTCCATGATGTGCGAGCCCAGGTTCAGCATGTGGTTGCTGATGCGGGTCAGCTCGGCGAAGAAGGTCCGCAGATACTGGCCGCGCAGCGGCACCTCGAGGTCGAGCAGCTTCTCGACCGCCAGCACGAAGCTGTGCTCCATGCACAGCGGCGAGCAATAGTCGAAGCGATCGAAATAAGGCAGCGCCTGGGTATAGGTCTTGTACTCGATCAGCTTTTCGGTGCCGCGATGGAGCAGGCCGATATGCGGATCGACGCGCTCGATGATCTCGCCGTCGAGTTCGAGGACGAGGCGAAGCACGCCGTGCGCCGCCGGATGCTGCGGGCCGAAGTTGATCGTGTAGTTGGCGATGGCGACATCACCGGTCGCGGGATCCTTCACCGCGTCGTGCGCCATCATCTGTTCGACAGTGTCGCTCACTGGTTCTGCCCCTCACCCTTGGTGGGGACCACGCCCGGATCGGCCGGCTTTTCCTGCGGCTGGTTGCCCGGATGCGGCTGGCCGGCGCCGGTGTCGGCGGTGCCTTCCACGGTTTTGGTGTTCTTTGCCTGCGGCGCGACATCGGCATCGGCCTTGTCGCCGGCCTTCTGGACCTCGGCCGCGCTGACCGGGGTCGGCGCGCCCTTTTCCTGCGGCACGGCGGGCGGGCTGCCGGCGGGCGGCGTCACGGGCTTGGCCTGCGGCGTCTCGGCCGGGCCGGCACCGGGTGCCGCCTTTTCGTCGCCGGGGAGGACGTACTTCGCACCTTCCCACGGGCTCATGAAATCGAAGCTGCGGAAATCCTGCGGCAGGTCGACAGGCTCGTAGACCACGCGCTTGGCCTCTTCCGAATAGCGCATCTCGACATAGCCCGTCATCGGGAAGTCCTTGCGCAGCGGATGGCCCTGGAAACCATAGTCGGTGAGGATACGGCGCAGATCGGTGTTGCCGTCGAACAGCACGCCGTACATGTCGTAGGTTTCGCGCTCGAGCCAGCCTGCGACCGGCCAGATCCCAGTCACCGACGGCACCGGCTTTTCCTCGTCGGTGGTCACCCGGACGCGGATGCGGTGGTTCCGCGTCAGCGACAGCAGGTGATAGCAGACGTCGAAGCGCTCGGGGCGCTGCGGATAGTCGACGCCCGCGATCTCGACCAGCATCTGATATTCGAGCCCCGGCGTGTCGCGCAGCGCGATCATCGCGTCGACCAGCCGCTCGCGGACGACGGTGAGCGAAACTTCGCCCACGGCGTCCTTCGACTCGACGAGCATGTCGCCCAGCGCAGCCGCAGCCGCTTCGATCACGCCGTCATTGGCGGCATATTTGGGTGCAGGTGCCTTCACCGTTCCAGGGTCCCGATCCGGCGGATCTTCCGCTGAAGCTGCATCACGCCATAGAGCAGCGCCTCGGCCGTCGGCGGGCAACCGGGGACATAGATGTCCACGGGCACGATCCGGTCACAGCCGCGCACCACGCTGTAGCTATAGTGGTAATAGCCGCCGCCATTGGCGCACGAGCCCATCGAGATGACGTATTTCGGCTCCGACATCTGGTCATAGACCCGACGAAGCGCAGGCGCCATCTTGTTGCAAAGCGTGCCGGCGACGATCATCACGTCCGACTGACGCGGGCTGGCGCGCGGCGCAGCACCGAAGCGTTCGAGGTCGTAACGCGGCATGTTGACGTGGATCATTTCCACGGCACAGCAAGCCAGACCAAAGGTCATCCACCACAGCGAGCCCGTGCGGGCCCACTGGAACAGTTCCTCGGTCGAGGTGACAAGGAAGCCCTTGTCACCCAGTTCGGCATTGATGTCGTCGAAGAACGCCTGATTGGGCTGCGTCCCCGGAGGCGGCGCGGTGAGTTCTACTCCCATTCCAGCGCTCCCTTCTTCCATGCGTAGACGAGACCGAGCGCAAGCTCGGCGATAAAGATCATCATCGAGACCCACGCGGTCCACGCCTGGGCGGCAGTGCTCATTTTGAACACCGACACCGCCCACGGGTACAGGAACGCGGCTTCGAGGTCGAAGACGATGAAGAGGATGGCGACGAGGTAGAAACGCACGTCGAACTGGCTGCGCGAATCCTCGAATGCCGGGAAGCCACACTCATATTCGGTGAGCTTTTCGGGCGTGGGCTTGTTCGTGCCGGTCCCTCGCGAAACGAGGATCGGCAGGAAGACAAAGGCGCTTGAGAGCACCAGTGCGACCCCGAGGAAAAGCAGGATCGGCAGATATTGAGATAGATCGACCAAGGCGCCTTCTCGCGAATGCGGAATCTGAGGGGGCTTCTAGGACCGTGACGGTTGTGCGGCAAGGCCCGGAAAGCCCTGAGAATCACTCTCAATAAAACCGGGAAATCGCCGCCTTCCGCTAGGGTCGCCAGAGCCTGCACGACAAACGCCCGGCACCGGCCTTCGGGGCCGGGCCGTGCGCTTGCCATAGTTCACTATAGCATCGGAAGCTGCCGGGGCGGACATCGCCGCCCCGAATGCGTCAGCGGTTGCGCAGTGCGCCCGCGACAAGCTTGTGCAAGCGGGAGTGGATCGCGTCGTTCGCCGCCAGATACTGGTTGCGTTCGCGCGCCATGTCCTGCCCGCGGAAGTCGGTGACGAAGCCGCCGGCCTCCTTGACGAGCAACAGCCCCGCCGCGACGTCCCACGGCTGGAGCGCCGATTCCCAATAGCCATCGAACCGGCCCGCCGCGACCCATGCCAGGTCGAGCGCCGCCGAACCCAGCCGCCGGATGCCTGCGACTTCGGGCGCAACCGCACCGAAGATCCGGCTCCACTCGACGAAATCGCCATGCCCCAGAAAGGGGATTCCCGTCGCGATCAGCGCCTCGGACAGCTCGCGCCGCGCCGACACGCGCAGGCGCTGGTCCTGCAACCACGCGCCGCGGCCCTTTTCGGCCCAGAAGCTCTCGTCGGTGAGCGGCTGATAGATCAGGCCGTGCGTGATCTCGGGCTTGCCCTGCGGCCCGCGCGGATCCTCGACCGCGATCGAGATCGCGAAGTGCGGGAGCCCGTGGAGGAAGTTGGTCGTGCCGTCGAGCGGGTCGATTATCCAGCGCGGCTTGTCGGGATCGCCCGCGATCTCACCGCCTTCCTCGAGCAGAAAGCCCCAGTCGGGTCGCGCCTTGCGCAGTTCCTCGACAAGCGTTTCCTCGGCGCGCTTGTCGGCCATCGACACGAAGTCGGCGGGGCCCTTGCGGCTCACCTGGAGGTGCTGGACCTCGTTGAAGTCGCGACGAAGGCGCGGGGCGGCCTTGCGCGCCGCGCGTTCCATGACGGTCAGGAGGCCGGAATGAGCAACCACGATGCGTCTCCTCCCCCGGCTTGCGCGAGGGGCTGTTGAAGAGGGTCCGAAAAAACCAGGGGAGGCGCATGGACCCTCGGCCACGCCCTCCCCTTCAGGTCTCCCGCACAGGGCGGGAGCGCGATCCGGTCAGTCGGCGCGGCGGACGTAGGTCTGCTCGTACACGTCGACGACGATGCGCGTGCCCGACGCGATGTGCGGCGGCACCATGATGCGCACGCCGTTGTCGAGCACGGCCGGCTTGTACGAGGACGAGGCCGTCTGGCCCTTCACCACCGCGTCGGCCTCGACAATCGTCGCCTCGATCGTGTCGGGCAGCTGCACGCTGATCGGCTCTTCGTCGTACAATTCCATCACCACGTCCATGCCGTCCTGAAGGAAGGCTGCGGCGTCGCCGAGCAGGTCGCGCGGCAGCGTGGTCTGGTCATAGGTTTCCTTGTCCATGAAAACGAGCATGTCGCCTTCGGGGTACAGGAACTGGAAATCCTTGGTGTCGAGCCGGACGCGCTCGACCGTCTCGGCCGAGCGGAAGCGAACGTTGTTCTTGCGGCCGTCGCGCAGGTTCTTGAGCTCGACCTGCATATAGGCACCGCCCTTGCCGGGCTGGGTGTGCTGGATCTTGACGGCGCGCCAGATGCCGCCTTCATACTCGATGATGTTGCCGGGACGGATGTCCACGCCGCTGATCTTCATGGTCGAGACCTGTCGCTGAGAAAGAGCTGAGGGCGGCCCTTTAGCGGCGCGACGCGAAACCCGCAAGCGCGAGCCCGTCCGGAGGACTGCTTCGCCGCTTCAGGGCCGGTCGCAGGCCGACATTCGCGACCCGCAGATCGGCGCCTTGGCGAAATCGGCCGTGGAACGGCCGCGGCACGCGCTGGCGCAATCCGGCATGAAGCATGCCCCGGCGCGCATGAGGTGCCGCCCCAAAGCGCCGCGACGGCGATCCGCCGCACTTCCCGCTTCGCGCCGTTCCGCCATCGGGTTGTTTCCGCAGTGCAACGCTGTGGACAGGCGCCGCTTCGCCCGGCACAAGCGCGCGATGCGCACGATGCTGGACGATGCCGAGGCGGTACTCGGGTCACCGCTCAGGAACCTGGCGACCATTCTCGTCTTCGTGCTCTGCGTCGTGGTGCTCGCGACGCTGGGCTATATGGCGGCCGGATGGAGCCTGCTCGATTCGGCCTATATGGTGCTGCTCACCATCTATACGGTCGGCTATGGCGAGGTCCGGCCGATCGACACGCCCTATCTCCATCTGGTGACCATCGGGACGATGGCGCTGGGATGCACGGGCATGATCCTGCTCACCAGCGCGCTGGTGCAGGTGTTCACCGTTTTCCAGATCCGACAATTATTCGGGGCGAACCGGATGCAGGACAAGATCGCGAAGCTCACCGGCCATGTGGTGATCTGTGGCTATGGCCGGATCGGCACGATGCTGGCGCAGGAGCTGACGCGCGCGGGAATGCCGTTCCTGATCGTGGAGCGCGGCGCCGAAAAACGCGGCGAGGCCGAGGCGGCAGGCTATCTGACGCTCGCTGGCGACGCGACCGAGGAAGAGGTGCTGGTCACGGCCGGGATCCAGCGCGCCCGCGCGCTCGCGACCGTGCTGCCCGACGACGCCGCCAACGTGTTCATCACGCTGAGCGCCCGCAACCTTAACGACCGGCTGGAGATCATCGCGCGCGGCGAGGCATCGACCACCGAGCGCAAGCTGCTCCACGCCGGCGCCGACCGGGTGATCTTCCCCACGCATATCGGCGCGGAGGCGATCGCGCGGATGATCCTTTACCCGAACAGCGAGATGCTGTCGGCCGAAGCCGAGGTGGCGACGGTGCGACGCGAACTCGAACGCATCGGGCTCGAGCTCGAGCAGGTCACTGCCGCACCCGATTCGGAGCTGTGCGGCAGGAGCGTCGCCGAGGCCGAACGCCAGTCGGGCGGCACGCTGTTCATCGTCCAGATCGACCGTGCGTCGGGACAGACGATCCCCCGCCCCGCCCCCGACGAGGTGATCGGCGCCGGCGACCGCATCACGATCGTGATGCGCGATGCCGCCGCGGCGGCACGCGCCGTGTTCGCGTCAACAAAGCCGTCGCACGGCCCGCGCGGCCCGCTCAACTGAGCGGCGCCGCCGGCCGGATCAACCACGCGGCGGGGCCAGCCGGGTCACGAGTCCGCCCATTTCGAACACCGTCGCCCCGGCGTCCAACGACAGGCCGAGCGCCGATCCGGCAAGCGTGCGCGCCGCCGCCTGGGCGTCGAGTGCGACGCGCAGCGCCTCGCCGCCGCGCTCGCGCGCGTGCGCCGCGATGAAGCTGGGCGCCCGTTCGAGGAACGCCTCGTAGCGCGGCTGCGCGGCCTTGGTGCCGAGCGCCCGGGCGAGCCGCGCACGGATGCGGTTGTCGGGGTCGCCGGTCGTCGCCAGCGCCGCCAGATCGTCCTCGATCGCGGCCATGTCGAGCCCGGCAAAGCCGAGCGCACGCCCCGGCGATCCGCCGCCCGCCCGCACCAGCGCCGCCAGTTCCGCCGCCGGAAGCTCGCCCAGCGTGTCGTGCAGAACCCGTGTCACCGCCGCATCGTCGAGCGGCTCGAACCGCAACAGCCGACAGCGCGACCGGATCGTCGGCAGCAGCCGTCCGGGCGCGTGGCTGACCAGCAGGAAGATCGTGCCCGCGGGCGGTTCCTCAAGATTCTTGAGCAGCGCGTTCGCGCCGCTGCGTTCAAGGTCGTCGATCGAATCGATCAGCACTACGCGCCGCGACGACAATGCCGGCTTGGTCGCGAACAGCGGCTGCAGGCTGCGCACCTGTGCGATGGTGATCGACCGCGCCAGCGCCTCGTCGGGCTTGTCGGGATCCTTGGGAAGCCGCACCAGCGCGCGGAAATCGGGATGCGCGCCGGTATCGAACAATCGCGCGGTTCGCGACCCGGCGGGCACGTCCCAGCCGGGCGTGAGGATGCCGGGCTCGGTCGCCTCGGCCAGCATCCGCCGCGCCGCGATGCGGGCAAAGCTCGCCTTGCCCACACCCTGCGGCCCGGCGAACAACCAGGCATGGTGGAGCGCGCCGCTGGCCATCGCGGCGGCGAGCGCGTGGTGCGCGGCCTCGTTGCCGATCAGCGCCATGCCGCGCCCCGTCCTCCCTCGCGCCGATCCGCGCGCTGTCGCGTCAAGCGCCGAACAGCGACCAGAAGCCCAGCCACACGCGGCGGAAGAACCCGGCCTGGCCCACATCCGCCTCGGCGACGAGCGGCAGCACCTGCTGCGGCATGCCGGGGCTATCGACGATCAGGTCGGCGATATGGTCGCCCGCCTTGATCGGCGCCTTGACCGGCCCGGTATAGACGAGCCGTCCCTGCATCTTGGGATCGGTGCCCGCCGGCACCGTCGCATTGAGCGCACGCGGTGCGATGACGCCGATCGCCGAACGGTCGCCGCCCTGCACCTCGACCTCACCGATGCGCTTGCCCTGGGCCGCGATCGGCTTGGCCTTCCACGCGCGGAAGCCCCATTCCATGAAACGCACCGATTCCTCGGCACGACCGCCATAGGTGTCGAGCCCGGCAACCACCATCACCAGACGGCGGCCATTCTGTTCGGCCGAGCCGGTGAAGCCATAGCCCGCCTCGTCGGTGTGCCCGGTCTTGAGCCCGTCGGCCCCCTGGACGCGGCCGAGCAGCGGGTCGCGATTGGCCTGGCTGATCGCGTCGCCCGCCCCCAGCGTGCGCCCCCAGGTGAAGCTGGGAAGCGAATAGAACTGCTTGTAGAGATCGGGGAAGTCGCGGATCGTCGCCGCGGCGAGATGCGCCAGGTCGCGCGCGGTGACATAGGTGCGACCGCCGTCGGGCCAGCCATTCGCCGTGCCGAAATGGCTGTTGGTCAGCCCCAGCTTGCGCGCCTGCTCGTTCATCAGGTTGACATAGGCTTCCTCGGTCCCGGCGACGCCCTCGGCGAGCACGACGCAGGCATCGTTGCCCGACAAGGTGACGATCCCCTTCAGCAGGTCGGCGACGGTCGGCTTCTCGCCCACCGCGAGGAACATCGTCGAACCCTGCGAATGCCATTTGCGCCACGTTTCGGGCCGCACCTCGATCTGGCGATCGAGCTTGAGCTCACCCTTCTTGATGAGCTCGAACGCGACATAGACCGTCATCATCTTTGCCATCGACGCGGGCGGCATCCGCCGGTCGGCATCCTTGGCATAGAGCACCGCGCCCGACGACAGGTCCTCCATATAGGCCACCGGCGCGGGGGTTTCGAACGGCGGGTTGGCCGCACGGGTGGGGAACGCAAGGGCAAGCGCCAGGGTGGACGCGGCGAACAGCTTCTTCATGGGTTTTCCCGAACTCCCGGGGACAAGTCAGTTGACGGCAAGAACGCGCGCGTCGGCATAACCCGCGCGGACGGCTTTGGCGCGTGCGGCATCGGCCTCATGCTGCGTGGCAAAGGGGCCGAGCTGCACGCGATGCAGCCCACCGCCCTGCTTTACGAAGCCGTGCAGCCGATGCGCAAGCGCTTGTGCATTGCCCGCGTTCGAAAGCGCGGCCACCTGCACGAGCCAGCGCCCGGCGGGTACCGCGGGCTTCGGGGCGGCGGGAGCCGGCCGGGACGCGGGCTTTGGGAGCGATGCGGGCAGAGGGGCCGGCTTGGGCGCAGGCTTCGGCAACGGCCTCGCCGCCGGGCTGGGCGCCGCTGCGGCCGGACGCGCGGCCGCCCGAACAGGCGGGATCGGCGATGACGGGGGCACGGCAACGGGCTCGGCAGCCGGCACCGGGCTGGCGCTGCCGGTCGCGAGCTGGCGCCGAAGCGCCTTGAGCAGCAGTTCGGGCGCGTCCATGCGCGCGGGCGCCGCACGCCCGGCATGGAGCGCCGCGAGTTCCTGCGGCGTCGCGACCACGGTGCGGACCCGCACCGGAAACCGCCCGGCCCCGGCGTGCCCCAACTGACGCGCCGCCGATGCCGACAGATCGATCGGATGGTCCGCGCCGGGCTCCATCGCGCCGGTGACGAGCACCAGGATCGTGCGGCCGTTGTCGAGCGCGGTCACCTCGACCGCAGTATCCGCCGGCAGGCTGCGATGCACCGCGACCACGGCCGAATCGGCGCCGTCGCCCGGGTCGACCGCACGAACGCCCGCGATCCCCACCTCGTCATAGCGCTGCTCGCCGGGCACGCGCTGCGACGAACCGCGCGGACCGGGCGCACGGGCGGCGGGATCGGCGTCGCGAATGTCGGGCCGGGCGTCGGGCGCGGGATAGCCGGCGCCCGGTCGGTCCTGTCCCGCCCCGTCCGCCAATGCCGTCCCCGGCACCAGCAGCGCGATCACCCCGGCCGCCGCGGCGATCCGCTCAAGAAGGAAGTTCGACTTCATCGGCCAGCAGCCCCACCGAAAGCGCATAGAAATTGGAGCAATTGTAATCGAGGATCACGCGGTAATTGCCCGTGAGCAGATAGGCCGTACGCCCCGGCCCGTCCGGCTCGATCAGCGTCGCCATCACGCTGTCGTCGGGCCAGGCGCGCGTGAGCGGCGCCAGCCCCAGCGCACGCCATTCGGCGATCGTCCGCCACTGGCTGTGACGCGCATGCACGCGCGGGCAGCGCGGCGAGACGAGCCGCGTCGTCATCCCGGCGCGGTCGAAACCGTCGGGCACACGGACGGCAAAGCCCCAGGGCTGGCCCGGCCGCCATCCCGCATCGGCAAAATAGGCGCCGATCGAGGCGAGCGTGTCGGCGTCGCTCGTCCAGATATCGGCCCGTCCGTCGCCGTCGCCGTCGCGCGCGAGGCGCAGATAGACCGAGGGCAGGAACTGCGGCCCGCCGAACGCCCCTGCCCAGCTTCCGACCAGCTTTTCGCGCGGGACGCCGCGGTCGATCATCTTGAGCGTGGCGATGAACTCGTCGGTGAACAACGCGCGCCGCCGCCCCTCATAGGCCAGGCTGGCCAGCGCGCGCGGCAGGTCGAACCCGCCCATCACGCGGCCATAATGCGTCTCGTGCCCCCAGATCGCGACCATCACCGATTCGGGCACGCCGGTCTGGCGCTCGATCGCCGCCAGCCGTCCCCGCGCGCGCTGATAGGCGATGCGCCCGTCGCGAATGCGCGCCGCGTCGACATGCGCGCGGCGATAGGGTTCGAACGGTGGCACGGGCGCGTTGGGCCGGCTTTCGGGCTGTTGCCGGTCAAGCGCGACGACGCGCGGATTATAGGTGAGCGTCGCGATCACCGAATCGACCGTCGCGCGACGAACGCCCGCGTCGAGCGCCTGGCGCGCGAGCGTCGGCAGATAGGCCTGGAAACCCGCCTCGTCCTGCGCATGCGCGGGTGCCGACACCCCGGCCATCACGGTCGCCGCCGCCACGCCGAACCACCATTTCCGCCACGAAAAACGCCGTCCCCACATATGGACCTAGTGCCACAGCCCGCCGTGCGGCTGAACCCCGCTTTGCCGGATTGAGCAAGATTTTCTGGCAAGTCGTCGCGTCTCGCGATAGCGGGTGCCGCACGCGGAGAGGTGGCCGAGTGGTTTAAGGCAGCGGTCTTGAAAACCGCCGTGGGTTCACGCTCACCGTGGGTTCGAATCCCACCCTCTCCGCCACACGGCCGCCGAACGGCGTTGCCATGCCTCGCGTCGATCCAATAAATCACCGATCGCGCAGTACGGCACACAATTCCCGTGCTATATCAACAATAACGCCTCCCCCGTATCGCCAGGTGCGGCAATCGACTTTCGCTTTCGCGCAAGATCGACACCAGATGCGCTTTACGGGCCACCTGTATCTTTTTGGCAACACGCCGCGTTTTGCCCGGAATTTAGCGTGTTGCATCCCACAATCGCGGCAACATGAACCGAACATGAAACAGATGTTCTTGGACAGTTGCAGCGACTGTAATCGAAATGCCAAGCGGCATTCGTAGCGGCGCCCCAGCTTCAGGAATCAGCCTGAGTCGGGGAAACCACCAAATGCAGAACATCACGCGGATCCGTCTGTCGCTGCTCGTCAGCAGCGCGCTGCTTGTTGCGGCGACTGCAACGCCCGCCATGGCCGACGATACCAAGGCCGCGCCCACGCCCGAAGTCGCCGCGCAGGACACCAACCAGGACGGCCTCGGCGAAATCGTCGTGACCGCGCAGAAGCGCGAGACCAACCTGCAGCAGACGCCGATCTCGATCAACGTGCTGAGCGAGGCCGCGCTCAAGGACCGCCATGTCCAGAGCCTTTACGACCTCGCCGACGGCGCGGTGCCCAGCCTGCGCGTCGCGACGTTCGAGGCCCGCCAGTCGGCGCTGACCGTCGGCATCCGCGGCATCGTTCCGCTCGACGCCAACCAGCCCGCGCGCGAGCAGGGCGTCGGCATCTATGTCGACGGCGTCTATCTCGGCCGCCAGCACGGCCTCAACGCCGCGCTGTTCGACGTCGAGCGCGTCGAGGTGCTCAAGGGCCCGCAGGGCACGCTGTTCGGCCGCAACACCGAGGGCGGCGCGCTGAGCATCGTCACCAAGGCGCCGAGCGGCGTGTTCGGCGGTCGCGCGACCGCAGGCATCTCCAACTATGGCGGCTACAATGCCGAGCTGCACCTCGACCTGCCTGAATACAAGAACTTCGCGGTCAAACTTGACGGCGTGCTTCAGCATCAGGATGCCACCACCAAGAACCCGCTCGCGGGCCAGACCGGCTGGAACTATTTCGATCGCCACGGCGTCCGCGCCGCGGTGCGCTGGCAGCCGGTCGACGGCATCACCAACGATTTCAGCTATGACAACGGCTATGACGCCAACACGCCGTTCTACAGCCAGCTGCTGAACTATAACCCGAATGGCTGCGTTGCCGGCACCCAGGCCGCGGTCCCGGGCTGTTATCTGCCGGGCACCGGCTACACCAACCTCACCGGCACGGTGAAGCCGCTGATGCCGGGCGTGGTCGTCAACGGCACCAGCCGGATGAAGACCGCCGACATCGGCGTGCCGCAGCAGCCCAGCGTCGACAAGACGCACGGCTTCACCAACAGCTTCAAGTGGAACTTCGGCCCGTCGCTCGAAATCCGCTCGATCACCGCATGGCGCGGCGTCACTGCGACCCAGTGGGACAATTCGGGCGGCGCGCACCGCGTGCCGGTCGTCAACCTGACCGCATCGTGCACCGCGACGGCGCCGTGCGCGTTCAGCCGCTACAGCCTCGCCGACCTCTACCAGCACCAGTTCAGCCAGGAGTTCCAGGCAGTCGGCACGATCGACCGCATCGATTACGTCGCCGGTCTCTATTACTTCAACGAACATGTCAGCGACGATGCCGCCACGCCGAACTCGAACGGTGCGGTCGCGATCGTGAACGGGTCGGGCCAGGTCACCGGCGCCAACTTCGTCGTGCTCGACCCCTGCACCGGCTCGGGCGGCTTCGGCTCGTTGCGCAACTGCCGCTCGATCGACCGTGCATCGGAAGTGTGGTCGAAGAGCTATGCCGCCTATGGCCAGGTGACGTGGAACGCCACCGATGCGCTGCACCTCACCGTCGGCGGCCGCTACACGCATGACAAGAAGCGCGGCGTGCTGCACTTCTCGCGCAACGTGAACTACGACGTGAACACCACCGCCGCGACCAATGCGGGTTACAAGCCGCTCGACAAGAGCTGGGATCGTTTCGACCCGATGGTCACGCTCGCCTATGACGTGAGCGACGCGGTCCACGTCTATGCCAAATATGCGACCGGCTATCGCGCCGGCGGCGCCAGCTCGCGTACCGCCAACTACCAGGCGTTCAACCCCGAAGACGTCAAGTCGTACGAAATCGGCCTGAAGAGCGACTTCTGGGACCATCGCGGTCGCTTCAACATCGCCGGCTACATCATGGACCGCCAGGACAGCCAGGTCGACATCAGCTCGATCCAGCCGTTCAACGGCAGCAATTTCAACAACCTGGTGACGATCAATGCGCCGGGAACGACCAAGATCCGCGGGATCGAGGCCGAACTGACGCTGCGGCCGGTCACCGGGCTGACGCTCAACGCGTCCTATGCCTATACCTACACCAAGATCCCGCCGGTGCTGATCAGCGCGACGGCAGGCGGGGCGACGAGCAACGTCTACCAGAACTTCTACATCGTCTTCACGCCGCGCAACGCCGCCAGCGGGTCGATCGATTACGAGACGCCGGTGGGCGGTGCCAAGCTGCGCTTCCACTTCGACGGAAACTATGCGCAGGCGACGCAGGCGTTCGACCAGTTCGCCACCAAGAACGATGCGTCGCTGATCTTTAACGGCCGGATTTCATTGGCAGAAATCCCGGTTGCCGAGGGTCGGACGATGTCGCTGAGCGTGTGGGCGCGCAACCTGTTCGACGAGCAGTATGTCTATCGCCGCGACCCGTCGAACAGCCTGCCCGGCGCGCCGAGCAGCAGCGTGACCACGGGCAATATCAACAACGTGCTGGGCGATTATGGCAACTTCAACGCCCCGCGCACCTTTGGCGGCGAGCTGAGCATCAAGTTCTGATCGCGGGGGCAGTGCCCCGCCAATGACGTGACGAAAGGGGCCGGAAGCCGCATTTCCGGCCCCTTTTTCGTCGTTCGCGCGCCGATCGTGCCGTTCGCGCGCGAATTTCAGCCGTTGCGGGGAAGCGAAAGGCGCACCGCCAATCCTGGCCCCGCATCGTCGAGCGCGAGCGTCCCGCGATGCAGCGCCGCGATCGCCTGGACGAGCGACAGCCCCAGCCCATGCCCCGGACGACTGCGGCTGGCGTCGAGCCGGCCGAAGCGACGCAGCGCCTGCGCGCGCGCCGCCGCGGCAATGCCGGGGCCGTTGTCGATCACCGCCAGCACGGCCTCGCCCGGCCGCGCCGAGACGGTGACGGCGATGCGCGTCCCCGGCGGCGTGTGGTGCACCGCATTCTCGACGAGGTTGACGAGCAACTGGCTGAGCAGCCGGACATCGCCGTCGATCCACACCGGCGCATCGGGCACCGCGACCGTGAAGGCGCGGCCGCTGTCCTCGACCATCACAGCCAGCGCCTCGCCCGCCTCGCGCGCCCAGCCCGCCAGGTCGATCGGGGCGAAGCCGCCGCGCGCGCTGCCGCCCTCGACCTCGGCGATGCGCAGGATCGCCGCGAACAGCGCCAGGATCTCCTCGGCCTGCGCGACCGCATCGGCGAGCGCATCGGCCAGCGGCGCCGCCTGGGGCTGCTGCGCGATCGCGACCAGCCGCCCGTGGAGCCGCGCAATCGGCGTGCGCAGGTCGTGCGCGATGTCGTTCGACAACCCGCGCAGGCTGTCCATCAGCGCCTCGATCCGGTCGAGCATCCGGTTGAACGTCACCGCCTGGCGCCCAAACGCGCTGTCGGGCGCCTCGACGGGCACGCGCGCGCGCAGATCGCCCTCGACGATCGCCTCCGCCGCCAGCCGCACCGCCTCGATCCGCCGCCGGATCGCGCGCGTGAGCACCAGCGTGCCGAGCAGCACGAGCAGCAGCACCGTCCCGAAGCCGATCGCAAGGATCGTCACGCGGCGATGGTCGTGATGGTCGATCGGCTCGCTTTCGATCACCAGCGTCAGCGTGTCGCCCGCCGGCAGCCCGAGCACGAGCGCGCGCCCGCGGCTGAGCCCGACGATCCCGGCGCGCGCATCGACGCCCGACAGCCCGCGCGGCAGCGGCGCAGCGAGCAGCATGTTGCCCGCCCGCCGGACCCCGCGCGCGTCGCGCAGCTCGAAACCGATATCGCCGCTGTCGCGCGCCTGCTGTTCGCGCCCGATCCGTTCGATCAGCGTCGCGCGGTTCGGCGCATCGGCGAGCAGTTCGTTCGCCTCGGCCCGCAGGCGCCGGTCGACCTGGCGATCGACCGCGCCCACCAGCGCGAAATACACGCCCGCGCCCGTGACCAGCACCGCCACCGAGATCGCCCCGGCAAAGGCGAAGGCGACCGCGCGGATGGTGCGGAATCGGCGCAAGGGTCAGGCGCGGATCATATAGCCGACGCCGCGGATCGTGACGATCGGATCGGGCAGCCCCGGCACCTCGAGCCGCAACCGCAACCGCCGGATATAAGCATCGACGATGTTGGTGGTCGGCACGAAATCATAGCCCCAGACGCGTTCGAGCAGCATCGCGCGCGTCATCACCGTGCCCGCATTGCGAACCAGTTCGGTGAGCAGCCTGAGTTCGGTCTTGTGCAGTTCGACCGACCGGCCCGCCCGCGTCGCGCGGTGTTGGACGAGGCTGACCGTCACGTCGCCCGCCGCGATCGTCGCGCTGTCGTCGGCGGGCGCGACGCCGCGACGCCGCAACACCGCGCGCATCCGCGCCTCGAGCTCGTCCGAATCGAACGGCTTGACCATGTAATCGTCGGCGCCCGCGTCGAGCCCCTCGATCCGTTCGCCCGTGCGCCCCAGCGCCGACAGCACGATCACCGGCGTCGCCACGCCTTCCTCGCGCAGCCAGCGCAGCGCGTCGACACCGTCGCCCGAGGGCAGCATCCGGTCGAGCAGGATCAGGTCATAGGGCGCGTTGGCGACCGCGCGTGTCGCGGCGGGAACGTCGCCCGCCGCAGCGACGCGATGCCCGCGTGCCGCAAGCTGGCCGACGAGCAGTTCCGAAAGCCGGGCATCGTCCTCGACGACGAGGATCGAGAGCGCCGCATCGCCCGGCGGGGTCGCGTTCGTCGCGTTCGAAGTCGCGTTCGGCGTGGAGGAAAGCTGGTGCATCACTGGTCAGGCCACTGCCCTGTTCGCGTCACCCCTGCGCATATCGCGGCGCGCGCGGGCAGTCGAGCGAAAGCGGGCGACGGGCGTAACGACCGGGCGGCACGACGCGGCCCCGCGATGAGGCACCGCGATGAGGCGCGATGGTGAGGCACGATGACGGGAGGGGGATCGGCGGCCCTAGGCGGGCGCAGCGGCCCGCAGCGGCGCGACCAGAAATGGCGCCGGGCGGAACTAGAGGGGATGGTGTTCCGCCCGGCACGCGCCCATGCGGACGCATGCCCTTCTCTAAGCCCCGGCCGGCGTGCCGGCTATTTCGGGGCGGCACTTAAGCGTTCGCCCGGAGGGGCAAGCCGCCGCCGCAACCGAGGGCATGGCGCCCCGCCCCGCGCGCGGCCCACCCGAACGAGCCCGGACGCGAACGACCCCAGACGCGAACAGCCCCGGCCTCCCATGCCGCGCAGCCCGGGGGCGGCGGCGGGAAACCGGGGCTGGTCACGCAACGCGTGATCGGGCCGCGAGAACGCGGCCCCACCCGATTACTTCTTGGTGAGCGAGAGCCCGCCGAAGCGCTTGTTGAAGCGCGCGACCTGGCCGCCCTGATCGAGCAGACGCTGCGAACCGCCGGTCCAGGCCGGGTGCGCCAGCGGGTCGATGTCGAGCTGCATCGTGTCGCCTTCCTTGCCCCAGGTGGAGCGGGTTTCGAACACGGTGCCGTCGGTCATCTGCACCTTGATCATGTGATAATCGGGATGGGTGTCTTTCTTCACGACCAAAATCCTTGAAAGGAGCCGCTGGTTACCGACCAGCAGCGGACGCGCGCGCCTAGCAGAGACACGCGCGCCATGCAACCAAAACGGGCGCGGCGCGCGCGCCCACGGCCCGGTCAGGCCTTGGGCGGGTCCGCGATCATCGCGGTGAATTCGCATTCGGTCGCGACTTCACCGTCGAGCATCGCCTTGCCGGCGAACTTGCAGACGCGCGCGCGCTTCTGCACGAACTCGACCTCGAGCTTGAGCAGCACGCCGGGTTCGACCGGCTTGCGGAACTTCACCCCGTCGATGCTCATGAAATAGACGAGCTTGCCCGAGCCCGCGAGGCCGAGCGATTCGACCGCGAGCACGCCCGCGGCCTGCGCCAGCGCCTCGACGATCAGCACGCCCGGCATGATCGGACGGCCCGGGAAATGGCCCTGGAAAAAGGCCTCGTTGATCGTCACCGCCTTCACCGCGACGATGCGCTGGTCGAGCACGAGCTGTTCCACCCGGTCGACCAGCAGCATCGGATAACGGTGCGGCAACGCCGCCATCACCCGCCCGATTTCGAGCGGGCCGATGTCGGTTCCCGTCACCGCAGCCTCGCTCACCGCGGCTCGGCCTGCTTGCCTGCGGCGGGCTTGCCAGCGGCCGGCGCCGCGGCGGCACCCTGCTGCTGCTGCATCGCGGCCTGATAGGCGCGAAGCTGGTTGAGCTGGACGAGCTGCTGCTGGATCGCGATCGTCTGGCGCGCGGGCTGCCAGTCGGCGGGCGCGGCGATCGCGACGGTCGGCGCGACCTTGTCGATTTCCTGCGCGATCGCGCTGCTGATGTCGACCGAGTCAGGCGCGTACATGAACACCTCGGGGCTGAGCACCACCGAGATCTTCTTGGCGTTGACGACGCGGAGCTGCGCCGCCTCGTACTGACGCAGGATCGATTCGACCGCGAACAGCTCGGCGCGGGCGACCGGCTTGGTCAGGTTGTTGATTTCCTCGTCGGCCTTGGTCTGGGCGGTGCGCAGACGGTCGAGCACGGGGTTCTTCGAATCCTGCGCCGCCTTGATCTCGGCGTCGTCGAGCTTCTTGTCCTTGTTGGTGTCGAGCTGCGCCAGCATCGGCTCGACTTCCTTCTGGAGCGCGTCGCGGCGCGCGCGGATCTGGTCGAACGTCGTCTTGTACGTCGTCTGGATCTGCTGGTTGGCCGCACCATAGGCCTTGGTCTGGGCGACGACGTCGGTCGGGTTGGCCGAGGCGATGCCGGCGACCTGCGCCTGCGCCGGCGCGGCGAAGGCAATCGCCACGGGAGCCGCGGCGAGCGCGGCGAGGATCAGCTTCTTCGAAGTCATCAGAATTGGGTCCCTACGTTGAAAGTCACGAGCTTGGTGTCGTCACCCTTCTGGTGGAGGATGGTCTTGGCCACGTCGATACGCAGCGGGCCAAAGGGGGAAGTCCAGTTGACGCCGAAACCGACCGAAAGGCGCGGGCTCGGCGAGTCGCCCAGGAACTGTTCGTAGAACGGCGAGGTGGTGTTCACCGCGCGCGTGTTGATCGACGTGCCCGAGCAGGCCGCGGTCGCGCTCGACGAATAGCCGACGCTGCAATAGGTGGTCAGCCCGCCATTGGTCGGATCGGTCGCCGGGACGATGTAGATCGGCTTGCCGGCGCTGTCGAACAGCTCGGTGACCTTGGGCAGCAGCGACGGCGAGCCGTCCTTGTTGTACAGCAGCTTGCCGCTCGCGTCCTTGGCCTGGTCGAAATAGGTGTTCAGCGCCGGCCGCTTGATGTTGAACAGCGAACCCGCCTGGACATAGACCGACGGCCGCAGCCCCATCTCGCGCGCGCCCGCGCCCAGCGGGATCTCGAGCTCGGCCTTGGTCAGGTAATAGGCCTTGCCGCCCAGCGGATCGTCGACGACATTGTCCTTGGCGGTGTTGAGCAACTGCGTGCCCGACGCCACGTCGCCGGTATAGTAGAAGCGCTTCACGCGCGGGCCGACGCCGCGGATGTCGAAGCCGCGGAACTGCGGTTCGCCGAGCAGGAAGCGATCGTTGATGCGGATCGTCTCGATGCCGTTCTTGGTGCTTTCGAGCGACTGGATATAGCCGCCCTCGGCCGACAGCGAGAAGATGAAGCCCTTGCCGATGTTCCAGAACTTCGCGCCCTCGAAGCGGCCGCGGATATAGCGGACGTCGCCGCCCAGCCCCGCGATCTCGACGCCCAGGCTGGCGCGCTGGCCGCGCGTCGGGCGCAGGCGGCTGTTGAGGCTGTCATAGATCAGCGACGCGCCGACGAGCGAGGTCAGCCGGTTGCCGACCGCGTCGCAATAATAGCGGCCCGCCTTGAGCGGATCGCAGACGCCGTCGGTGTAGAAGTTGTTCTTGTCGAGCGAGACCTCGTCCTTGCGCAGCGTGTAGCGCGTCGACAGCGTCCAGAACTCGGTCAGCGGCAGGCCGGCGACGACCTGGAAACCGGTCGACACCTGCGAATAGGTGGTGTTGCGGTTGGTGCCGATATAGCTGAACGAGTTATAGTCCTGACGGAACACCGACGCGCCGAGCGCGATGTTGGTGTCGAACAGATACGGCTCGGTAAAGCCGAGCGACACCGACTTCGAATAATAGGAATAGTCGGCGGCGATCGACGCCGTCTGGCCCATGCCGCGGAAGTTGTTCTGGCGCACCGAGGCCGAGAGGATGAAGCGCTCGAGGCTGGAGAAGCCGGCCGACAGCGTGAGCTCGCCGCTGGGCTTTTCCTCGACGTTCGCGGCGAGCACGATGCGGTCGGGCGACGAGCCTTCCTTGCGCTCGATCTCGAACTTGTCCTGGAAATAGCCCAGGCTGTTGATGCGGTCCTGCGAACGCTTGACCATGAAGGTGTTGAAGGCGTCACCCTCGGCCACGCGGAATTCGCGGCGAATCACCTTGTCGTGCGTGGTGCGGTTGCCGGTGATGTCGATCCGCTCGATATAGGTGCGGTTCGCCTCGCCGATGTGGAAGTTGAGCCCCATCGTCAGCGTGTCGTGGTCGCGCTGGAACTCGGGACGGACATCGGCAAAGGCATAGCCGAACGCGCCGGCGGTCTCGCTGAGCTGCTCGACCGTGTCCTCGACCGCCTTGGCGTTGTACCAGTCGCCCTGCTTGATCGGCAGCGCGGCGGCGAGCTTCTTGTCGTCGAAGTCGCGGATCGCGCTGTCGACCGTGACCGGCCCGAACTTGTAGCGGGGGCCTTCCTCGATCACATAGGTGATGATGAAGTCGCGCTTGTCGGGCGTCAGCTCGGCCACCGCCGAGATCACGCGGAAATCGGCATAGCCGTTGGTGAGGTAGAACTGGCGCAGCTTCTGCTGGTCATAGGCCAGCCGGTCCTGGTCGTAGCTCGTGTTCGAGCTGAGCAGATGCGCGAAGCCCGACACCTTGGTCGCCATCTCGCCGCGCAGCTTCTTGTCCGAAAACACCTCGTTGCCGATGATGTTGATCTGGCGGACCTTGGACTTGGGGCCTTCGTCGATCTCGAAAATCACGTCGACGCGGTTCTGGTCGAGCGTGACCATCTTGGGCTCGACGCGCGCGGCGAAGCGGCCCTGGCGGCGATAGAGCTCGATGATGCGCGCAACGTCGGCGCGGACCGCGGTGCGGGTGAAGATCTGGCGCGGGGCCAGCTTCACTTCCTTGCCGATCTTGTCCTGCTTCAGCCGCTTGTTGCCCTCGTAGAGGACGCGGTTGATGATCGGGTTCTCGCGGATGCGGATCACCAGGTCGCCGGTCTCGACGCCCTCGATCTGCACGTCGGCGAGCAGTTCGGAGGCGAGCAGGTCCTTGATCGCCTGGTCGACCGTCTCGTTGGTGTAGCGGTCGCCGACGCGCAGACGGGTGTAGGACAGCACCGTCTCCGGCTCGAGCCGCTGCGATCCCTCGACGCGCAGCGACTTGATCGTGCGCGCGGCCGGATCGGTCACCGCCTGGACGGGTGCGGGCGTCGCCACCGCCGCCGGGGCGGCCGGCGGCGCGGCGCGTCCCGGTGCGGGACGCCCGCCACGCGACTGGGCAAGCGCCGGCGCGCTGGTCAGCATCGTCCCAACCAACAGCGTCGCCACCGCGCGGGCACTCAAATTGCTATTCTTCGTCGTCACATCCAACCCCAGTGGAACTCGAGTAATGCCGCTTGCCCACGCGGACTTCGCAACCGCCCCTGCCTGAACCCCGTCACCCGATCAAGCCGGCGATATTCTTCCACACGCCCAGGCCGCTCAGATCGTTGAAGGTCACGAACAGCATCAGCGCAAGAATGACGATCAGTCCCCCGCGGAACGCCCACTCCACCATCTGCGGATCGGCGGGGCGCCGCCGCACCGCCTCGATGGCGTAGAAGAGCAGGTGCCCGCCGTCGAGCACAGGGACTGGCAACAAGTTGATGAATCCCAGATTAATCGAAAGCAGCGCGATCAGCCCGACAAAGTCGAACACCCCCATCGACAGCATCTGGCCCGAAATCTGCGCGATCTTCAATGGCCCGCCAAGCTCGCTCACCGGGACGCGGCCAAGGATCATCTGGCCGAGCCCGTCGACCATCATCTCGACGATCTCGCCCGTGCGGCGCACGCCGACCCAGGGCGCCTGCCACAGCGGCACCGGCACCACCGTCGGCGCGCCCGGCGCGATCCCCAGCACGCCGCGATGCGTGACGTTGCCGAATCGGTCCTTGAGGCTGCGGCTGCCGATCGTCACCGTTGCGGCCAGGGGCTGCCCGTCGCGTTCGAAGCGGATCGTCACCACCTCGCCCGGACGGATCGCGGTGAACTGCGCCATGTCGCCGAAATCGTCGACCGTGCGGTCGCCCATCGCGACGATGCGGTCGCCGGGACGCAGCCCCGCGCTCGCCGCCGCCGTGCCGGGCATCACCGCGCCGACCGTGCTGGGCGTGCGCACCTCGCCAAAGGCCGCAGCGAAACCGCCGAGGATGACGATCGCGACCAGGAAATTGGTGACCGGCCCCGCCGCGACGACGATCGCGCGCTGCCACAGCGGCTTGGCCTGAAAGGTCTGCGCGCGTTCGGCGGGCGGCAGCGCGATCCAGCCCGGCTCGGGCTGGCTGGCGGGGTTCATGTCGCCCGCGAAGCGGACATAGCCGCCCAGCGGCAGCCAGCCGAACTTCCACCGCGTGCCGCGCCGGTCGGTAAAGCCCGCGATCTCGCGCCCGAACCCGATCGAGAAGGCCTCGGCCTTCACGCCGAACAGCCGTCCGGCGAGGTAATGGCCAAGCTCGTGCACGAAGACGAGCGGGCCGATCACCAGCGCAAAGGCAAGGACCGTCAGAAGCAAACCGGGAGATTCGATCAAGCGAGGCAGTCCTTCACGCGCGCTTCGGCCCGGACCCGCGCCTCCGCGTCGATCGCCAGCACGGCATCGAGCGATTGCGGTGCCTCGGGATCGAAGCTGGCCAGGGTATCGGCAACGATTGCGGCAATTTCAAGAAAGCCGATGCGTCCGCCGAGGAAAGCGGCCACCGCCACCTCGTTCGCGGCGTTGAGCACCGCCGGGCGCGCGCCGCCCGCGACCAGCGCCTCGCGCGCCAGCCGCAGCGCGGGAAAGCGCACCGGATCGGGCGCCTGGAAATCGAGCCGGCCGACCTTTGCCAGGTCGAGCGGCGCGCACGGCGTCGCCATCCGTTCGGGCCAGGCGAGCGCATAGGCGATCGGCGTGCGCATGTCGGGCGTGCCGAGCTGGGCCAGCACCGACCCGTCGACATATTCGACCATCGAATGCACCACCGACTGCGGATGGACGAGCACGTCGAGCTGTTCGGCGGCGACCGGGAACAGGTGATAGGCCTCGATCAGTTCGAGCCCCTTGTTCATCATCGTCGCCGAATCGACCGAGATCTTGGCGCCCATCGACCAGTTGGGATGCGCGACCGCCTGGGCCGGGGTGATCGTCCGCATCGCCTCGGCCGGAGTCTCGCGGAACGGCCCGCCGCTGGCGGTGAGGATGATCCGCCGCACCGCGCGCGGCGCCGACGCGTCGAGGCACTGGAACACCGCATTGTGTTCCGAATCGACCGGAAGCAGCGTCGCGCCGTGCTGCGCGACCGCCGCGGTCATGATCGTTCCCGCCGAAACCAGCGCTTCCTTGTTGGCGAGCGCGATCGTGCCGCCGCGCTCGACCGCGGCCATCACCGGCTTGAGCCCGGCGGTGCCGACGATCGCGGCCATCGTCCAGTCGGCGCCCATCCGCGCGGCGTCGCACACCGCGTCGGCCCCGGCCAGCGCGGTCACGCCGCTGCCCGCCAGCGCCGCGCGCAGCGCGCCGTGGCACGCGGGATCGGCGATCACCGCCACCTGCGCGCGCACGCGCCGCGCGGCATCGGCCAGCTTGGCGACGTCGCGATGCGCGGTGAGCGCGACCACGTCGAAGGCGTCGGGATCGCGCTCGATCAGGTCGAGCGTCGAGGTGCCGATCGACCCCGTCGCGCCCAGGATGGTAACCCGTTTTACTGCCAAGCGAACTGTCCCGATTGAAACCAGAAATCGACGATCGCGCACAATGCCGCCGCCGGGGCCACCGGCACCAGCCCGTCGAGCCGGTCGAGCAACCCGCCATGCCCCGGCAGCAGCGCGCCCGAATCCTTCACGCCCGCCCGCCGCTTGAGATGGCTTTCGAACAGATCGCCCCCTTGCGACAACATGGCAAGCGGAAGCGACGCCAGGGCAAGCCCCAGCGACAGTCCGGCGGTCGCGTGGAGGATCAGCCCGAACGCGCCCGCGGCGATGCTGCCCGACAGAAAGCCCGCCCAGGTCTTGTTGGGGCTGACCCGCGGCGCCAGCTTCGGCCCGCCGATCGCGCGCCCGCCGAAATAGGCGCCGGTGTCGCACACCCAGACGAGCGCCATCGCCCACAGCGTCGGCACCAGCCCGAACGGCGGCGCGCGCAGCACGCACAGCGCCGCGACGGGCAGCCCGGCATAGAGCAGCCCCGCGCCGAACGCCGCCGAGCGCGCGTTGAGCCCGGCGCAGATCGCCGCGATCGCCAGCAGCTCGAGCGTGATCGGCAGCCCGAAATGAATGAACGGCGCCAGCGCGAGGAAGGGCAGCACGAGCAGCGCCTGACCCGCGCGCACCGCCGGGCCGGACACGCCGACCAGCCGCGCCCATTCGTCGACCATCAGCACGCCGACAAGCGCGAGCGCGCCCCAGAACCACGCGCCGCCCGCGACGATCACCGCCAGCGCGACGGCGACGAGTGCGACGCCGACGATGGCGCGCGTCGCGAGTTCGGAACGCGGCCGGCTCACAACCCGCCGAACCGGCGCTCGCGGCGCCCGAACTGCTCGATCGCCGCGGCGAGCGCCTTTTCGTCGAAATCGGGCCACAGCGTGTCGACGAACAGCAGCTCGGCATAGGCCGCCTGCCACAACAGGAAATTCGACAGCCGCTGTTCGCCCGAGGTGCGGATCATCAGGTCGAGCGGCGGCAACCCCGCGGTCGTCAGGTTCGCCTCGAACATCGTCTCGTCGATCGCGGCGGGATCGAGCAGCCCCGACTGGGCGCGCGTCGCCAGCGTCCGCGCCGCCGCCAGGATCTCGGCCTGCGCGCCATAGTTGAGCGCGATCACCAGCGTCGGCCCCGGATTGTCGGCGGTCCCGGCGATCGCGCCGTCGATCATCGCGACCAGATCGGGCGAAAGGTTGCGCCACGCGCCGATCACGCGCAGCCGCACGCCTTCGCGCGCCAGCTCGTCGAGCTCGTTGGCAAGGAAATGGCGCAACAGCCCCATGAGGTCGCGCACCTCGTCCTCGGGCCGGCGCCAGTTCTCCGACGAGAAGGCATAGAGCGTCAGCACCTCGATGCCGAGCGTGCGCGCCGCACGCGCGACGCGGCGCACCGCCTCGACACCCTGGCGATGCCCGGCGATCCGCGGCAGGAAGCGCGCCTTGGCCCAGCGGCCGTTGCCGTCCATGATGATGGCGACGTGGCGCGGCACCGGCCCCGGCGGCGCGCCGGGCGCCGGCCTAGCGGCCATGGCGCCCTGCCCGCCCGATGCCGGGCGTCGTTGCCGCGGAATCCCGGCGCATCACTTGCCCAGGATTTCCTTTTCCTTCGCCGCCGCCGCCGCGTCGATATCGGCGATCGTCGCGTCGGTCAGCTTCTGGACCTCGGTTTCGTGGCGCTTGCGCTCGTCCTCGCCGAACACGCCCTTCTTCTCGTCGGTCTTGAGGCTGTCCATGCCGTCGCGGCGCACGTTGCGCGCGGCGATGCGGGCCTTTTCCGCATATTGGTTGGCCAGCTTGGCGAGCTCCTTGCGGCGCTCTTCGGTCAGGTCGGGGATCGGCAGGCGCAGCGTCTGGCCGTCGACGATCGGGTTGAGGCCCAGGCCCGCCGAACGGATCGCCTTGTCGACCGGCCCGACATTGGTCTTGTCCCACACCTGCACCGAAAGCATGCGCGGCTCGGGCGCCGACACGGTCGCCACCTGGTTGATCGGCATCTGCGCGCCATAGACCTCGACGGTCACGGGATCGAGCAGCGTCGTCGATGCGCGGCCGGTGCGAAGCCCGGCGAGATCGTGCTTCAGCGCCTCGACCGCGCCCGCCATGCGGCGCTCGAGGTCGGCCTTGTCGTAAGCAGCCATGAATGGCTCTCCTCTTATGCGGTTTGAGCTTGGTCCTGGACGATCGTGGACGTTCCCTCGCCGCGCAGCACGGCCGAAAGATTGCCCTCGTCGCGGATGTTGAACACCACGATCGGGATATGATTGTCGCGGCACAGCGCCACGGCCGATGCGTCCATCACCTTCAGATTGTCGGCGAGCACGCGGTCATAGCTGAGCGTGTCGTACCGGGTCGCGCCGGCGACCTTCTTCGGATCGGCATCATAGACGCCGTCGACGCTGGTGCCCTTGAACAGCGCGTCGCAGTTCATCTCGGCCGCGCGCAGCGCCGCAGTGGTGTCGGTGGTGAAAAACGGCAGGCCCGTGCCCGCGGCAAAGATCACCACGCGGCCCTTTTCCATGTGCCGCTCGGCGCGGCGGCGGATATAGGGCTCGCACACGCTCGCCATCGGGATCGCCGACTGGACGCGCGTCTGGATGCCCACCTTTTCGAGCGCGTTCTGCATCGCCAGCGCGTTCATCACCGTCGCGAGCATGCCCATATAGTCGGCGCTCGCGCGGTCGAAGCCCTGCGCCGCGCCCGCCAGCCCGCGGAAGATGTTGCCGCCGCCGACCACCATGCAGATTTCGAGACCGGCCTCCACCGCCTCCTTCACCTCCGCGGCGACGCGGTCGCACGTCGCGGGGTCGATACCGAACTGGCCCTGGCCCATCAGGACCTCGCCCGAGAGCTTGAGCAGGATGCGATTGAAGCGGGAAACGGTCATGGAAGCCTTGAATCGGGGGGAAAGAAGCGGCGCGGACCTTAGAGGCGCGGACCCGCCGCGACAAGCGCCGATGGCCGCAAGCGCCGGGAAAGCATCGGCGCGCGCGCGCCGGTCGCGCGCTGCGGCGACGCCCGAAACGACGACGGGCGCGGCCACCCGTGGGTGCCCGCGCCCGCGCGTTCGATCGAAGGACGACCTTACTTGGTCAGGCCGGCCGTCGCCGCGACCTCGGCCGCGAAGTCGCTCTCTTCCTTCTCGATGCCTTCGCCGAGCTGGAAGCGGACATAGTCCTTGAGCACGATCGTCGTGCCGGCGTCCTTGGCGGCCTTGGCCACCACGTCGGCGACGGGGGTCTTGCCGTCCATGACGATCGGCTGGCTGAGCAGCGCGTTTTCCTTGGCGAACTTCTTCACCGCGCCCTCGACCATCTTGGCGACGATCTCGGCGGGCTTGCCGCTCTCCGACGCCTTTTCGGCGGCGATCGCGCGCTCGCGCTCGATCACTTCGGGGTCGAGCGCGTTCTCGTCGAGCGCGAGCGGGAAAGCCGCCGCGACGTGCATCGCGATCTGCTTGCCCAGCGGCTCGAGCACGTCGACGCCCGCGTCCGATTCCAGCGCGACGAGCACGCCGATCTTGCCCAGGCCGGGAGCCGCGGCATTGTGGACGTAGGAGACGACCGCACCCTGGCTCACCTGCACCGCCTTCGCGCGACGCAGCACCTGGTTCTCGCCGATCGTCGCGATGTTCGCGGTCAGCACTTCCTCGACGGTGCCGCCCTGCGCCATCTTCGCCGCCTTCAGCGCGTCGATGTCGGCGCCCTGCTCGAGCGCCAGCGCCGTCACGCCGCGCACGAAGTTCTGGAAGATCTCGTTCTTGGCGACGAAGTCGGTCTGCGAGTTGACCTCGACCGCAACGCCCTTGGTGCCCGCGACGGCGACGCCGACCAGACCCTCGGCCGCGGTGCGGCTCGACTTCTTGGCGGCGGTGGCGAGGCCCTTGGTGCGCAGCCAGTCGACCGCAGCTTCCATGTCACCGTTGTTTTCCGCAAGCGCCTTCTTGCAGTCCATCATACCGGCGCCGCTCTTCTCGCGCAGTTCCTTGACGGCGGCTGCAGTGATCTCGGCCATGTTCAAAATTCCTCTGATTAAAGGATCGGGCGAGGCAGTGCTTCGCGCCCTGCCCCGCCCGGATTACAATGCAATGACGCGCTTGCGCGCGGACGCACCGGTCAGGCGTCGATCTGGCGCTCGGCCTCGATCGCTTCCTCGACCGGCGGAGCCTCGGCGGCGCCGATGTCATAGCCCGCGTTCAGCAGCGCTTCGTGGCCGCCGCGCGTCGCGGCGATCGACACCGCCTCGCAGTACAGGCGGATCGCGCGGCTCGCGTCGTCGTTCGCCGGAACCGGGAACGCGATGCCGTCGGGCGACACGTTCGAGTCGAGGATCGCGACGACGGGGATGCCCAGCGTGTTGGCTTCCTTGATCGCCAGCTCTTCCTTGTTGGCGTCGATCACGAACATCACGTCGGGAATGCCGCCCATGTCGCGGATGCCGCCGAGCGACAGCTCGAGCTTGTCGCGCTCACGGGTGAGCTGCAGCACTTCCTTCTTGGTCAGGCCGCGCGTGTCGCCCGAAAGCTGCTCTTCAAGCGTCTTGAGGCGCTTGATCGAGCCCGAGATGGTCTTCCAGTTGGTGAGCATGCCGCCCAGCCAGCGGTGGTTGACATAGTGCTGGCCCGCACGACGCGCGCCGTCGGCGATCGGCTCCTGCGCCTGGCGCTTGGTGCCGACGAACAGCACCTTGCCGCCCGCGGCGACGGTGGCGCTGATGAACTCGAGCGCGCGCGCGAACAGCGGAACGGTCTGCGACAGGTCGATGATGTGGACGCCGTTGCGGTCGCCGAAGATGTAAGGCTTCATCTTCGGGTTCCAGCGGTGCGTCTGGTGGCCGAAATGCGCGCCCGATTCGAGCAGCTGCTGCATGGTGACGACGGGTGCCGCCATAGGGATATCTCCTTCCGGTTGAACCTCTGGGAGGCGGACATCCGGAAACCGTTCCGGACACCGGGCTATGATGCCTCCCATGCGGGTTGAGGCCGCGCGCTTACTCCACAATGCCGGCCATGGCAAGCCGGAACGCGGGGCTTGACGCCGGAACATTGTTGGAACATATGGGGTCCATAGCGCGGACGACGGAACAGAAGGCGACCGCGCACCGTTGGAACCGCCCGATGCAGGACGCCCGGCGACAGGGCGACCGCACGGGTCGTGAAGGAGGCGCTGGAATGACTGGTCTCGCCATTGCACTGCTGTTCGGTGCCGCGTTTGCGGCGGCCCTGTGGACGCTGGTTTCAAGCGTCGCCGCCCAGCGCCATCGCTTCGCCGAGCTGTTCCGCCCGATGTCGACGCTGCCGGCGCTGCCGCCGCGCGCGCCGCGCCTTACGGTGCGGGCGGCGCGGGTGCGGCCGACGGCGCCTGGCCCCCGGCGCGCAGCAGCCTGATCCGCTGATAGCGGCGGATGCTGAACGGGATCGAGACGAGGTAGAGGCCGGCGAGCACCGCCAGCGTCGGCCACGGCGCCGAGACGAGCGCGGCGACGAGTCCCATCAGCACCGCCACCGCCTGGAAGCGCACTTCGTGGCGCAGGCGGATGCTGGGGGCAAAGGTCGCGACGCTCGAAATCATCAGCACCGCGACAAAGGCCGTCCACAGCGCGATCGCGATCGGCGTGCGCAGCACCTCGTGCCCGGTCCACAGCCACAGGAACAGCGGCGCCAGCGCGAGCACCGCCCCGGCGGGCGCGGGCACGCCGGTGAGGAAGCCCGCCGATTTGTGCGGCTGTTCGGCGCGGTCGATATTGGCGTTGAACCGCGCGAGCCGCAGCGCGCAGAACAGCGCGAGCAGCAGCGCGACGAGCCAGCCGAAACGGCCGAGCGGCTGGAGCGCCCACAGATAGAGGATCATCGCCGGCGCGACGCCGAACGAGATCGCGTCGGACAGGCTGTCGAGCTCCGCACCGAAGCGGCTCTCGCCATGCACCAGCCGCGCGATGCGGCCGTCGATGCCGTCGAGCACCGCGGCGGCGAGCACCATCAGCACCGCCGCCTCCCAGTTGCCGAGCATCCCGAAACGGATCGCGGTCAGCCCCGAACACAGCGCGAGCGCGGTGACGGTGTTGGGCAGCAACGTGCGCAGCGGCACGCCGCGCTCGCGAAGCGGCGGCCTCATTGGGCGATGCCGCTCGCCGCCACCGCGCCGCGACGCGCCAGCACCGTCTCGCCCGCGATCGCGCGCTGGCCCAGCGCCACGGTCGGCGCATATTCGGGCGGCAGGAAGATGTCGACGCGGCTGCCGAAGCGGATCAGGCCGATCCGCTGCCCCGCCACCACCATGTCGCCAGGCTTGACGAACGCGACGATGCGGCGCGCGACCAGCCCGGCGATCTGGGTAAAGCCGATGCGCAGCCCCATCCGGTCCTCGACCAGGATGTGCTGGCGCTCATTTTCCTCGCTCGCCTTGTCGAAATCGGCGTTGAGGAACTTGCCCGCGATATAGATGACCTGCCGCACCGTGCCGGTGATCGGCGTGCGGTTGATGTGGACGTCGAACACGCTCATGAACACCGAGATGCGCACCAGCGGGTTGTCGCCCAGCGCGTTGGGACCGCGCAGTTCGGGCGGCACCGGCACGCGCTCGATCATCGTCACCAGCCCGTCGGCGGGCGAGACGAGGATGCCGTCCTCCTGCGGCGTCACGCGCACCGGATCGCGGAAAAACGCCGCGACGCCCATCGTCAGAAAAACGAAGGGCCAGGTGAGGAACTTCCAGACGAAAAAGGAAAGCAGCGTGATCGCGGCGGCGATCAGCGCATATTTGCGCCCTTCCGGATGAACATCCGGAAAGCGCCACTTGACGGTGTTGGTGCCGACCGGCGGCTTATCGAGCGAACCCATGCCCCGGGTTTAGCCGCGCCGACGGACAATGCCTAGAGCCCGCCGCGCAACTGGCGGCGGCGACACGAGACGACACGAATCGTGTCCGTCGCAAGAATTGGTTCGCGCGCGCGCGCCGCCGCGATGGTCGCGCGACAATAGCGGTTCCCCGCGCGGCCCGTCCGGCGCCGCCCGCGGCCGACCACGGCGCAACCGCGGCGCAACCACGACGCTTGAATGTTCGTTCGGAATTGCGCACCCATCGGGTCCGTCCATTGCAGATCAAGGAATTGCATGTCCGTATCGACCGCTGCCGAACGCCGTGCACGCCGCCGCGCTGCCGGACTTCCGTCGCCCTGGCGGATGTTCCTCAAGGGATTTCTGAAGGAGCCGGTGATGGTGGGGGCGATCGCGCCCTCTTCCGACCGCCTGATTCGGCGGATGCTCGGCCCGGTCGACTGGGCCGGTTGCCGGCTGTTCGTCGAATATGGCCCGGGCGTGGGCACCTTCACCGTGCCGATCCTGCGTCGCCTTGCGCCCGATGCGCGGCTGATCGCGATCGACACCAATCCCGACTTCATCCGCTATCTCAAGCAGACGATCGCCGATCCGCGGCTGATCCCGGTCCAGGGCTCGGCCGCCGATGTCGAGCGCATCGTCCGCGACCATGGCTTCGACCATGCCGACTATATCGCCTCGGGCCTGCCCTTCTCGACGCTGCCGCCCGGCGTGGGTGAGGCGATCGCCGCGGCGACGCACCGCGTGCTGCGCCCCGGCGGCGCCTTCCTCGTCTATCAATATTCGCCGACGGTGAAGCACCGGCTGACGCCGCACTGGCACCGGATCGATCATGCGATGGAGTGGTGGAACATCCCCCCGGCGCAGCTCTACTGGGCGTGGAAGGACTGAGCCGGCCGGCGGCGCCGCCCGCCCGGCGCCCCGCCCGTGCGGCGCGCGCGGGCGCCCGCATCGGCCCGGAGGTTGATCCCGGCCGGGCTTGCTCCTAGACGGGCGGCAATCCACTCCCTCACAGGAAAGAAGCTTATGGCGAAGATCAAGGTTGCAACGCCGGTCGTGGAGCTCGACGGCGACGAAATGACGCGGATCATCTGGGAATGGATCCGCGAGCGCCTGATCCTCCCCTATCTCGACGTCAATCTCAAATATTACGACCTGTCGATCCAGAAGCGCGACGAGACCAACGATCAGATCACGATCGATTCGGCCAACGCGATCAAGGAATATGGCGTCGGCGTGAAGTGCGCGACGATCACGCCGGACGAGGCGCGCGTCGAGGAATTCGACCTCAAGAAGATGTGGAAGTCGCCCAACGGCACGATCCGCAACATCCTGGGCGGCGTGATCTTCCGCGAGCCGATCGTGATCTCGAACGTGCCGCGCCTGATCCCCGGCTGGACCAAGCCGATCGTCGTCGGCCGTCACGCGTTCGGCGACCAGTACAAGGCCACCGACTTCAAGGTGCCCGGCAAGGGCAAGCTGACGATGAAGTGGGAAGGCGAGAACGGCGAGACGATCGAGGAGGAGGTGTTCAACTTCCCCGCCGCCGGCGTCGCGATGGGCATGTACAATCTCGACGAATCGATCCGCGATTTCGCGCGCGCGTCGATGAACTATGCGCTCGGCCGCGGCTGGCCGCTGTACCTGTCGACCAAGAACACGATCCTCAAGGCCTATGACGGCCGCTTCAAGGACATCTTCCAGGAGATCTACGAGACCGAGTTCGCGTCGACCTTCAAGGATGCGGGTATCGAGTATCAGCACCGCCTGATCGACGACATGGTCGCCTCGGCGCTCAAGTGGCACGGCGAGTTCGTCTGGGCCTGCAAGAACTATGACGGCGACGTCCAGTCGGACCAGGTCGCGCAGGGCTTCGGCTCGCTCGGCCTGATGACCTCGGTGCTGATGACCCCCGACGGCAAGACGATCGAGGCCGAAGCGGCGCACGGCACCGTCACCCGCCACTATCGCCAGCACCAGCAGGGCAAGGCCACCTCGACCAACCCGATCGCGTCGATCTTTGCCTGGACCGGCGGCCTCAAGTATCGCGGCAAGTTCGACAACACCCCCGAGGTGACGCGCTTTGCCGAAACGCTGGAAAAGGTCTGCATCCAGACCGTCGAGAGCGGCAAGATGACCAAGGACCTCGCCATCCTGATCGGGCCGGAACAGCCCTGGATGACCACCGAGCAGTTCTTCGAGGCGATTCGCGTCAACCTCGAGGAAGCGATGGGCAAGTGGGCCTGACGCCCCGCCCCGCGCCGCGACGCTGAGCCGTCGCGGCCACGCAGCTTTTCAGGGCCATCCCGGCACCCGCCGGGGTGGCCCTTTGCTTGTCCGCCCCGCCGCGCGGCGGCGCCCGGCCGGCCCGGCGGCTTAAGGCATGACAGCGCCGCCATCCGCCGTCTAAGAAACGGATATGGCGCTCAATCTTCAGAATAGTGGCTTCAGCGACGCGCTGGTCATCCTCGGCGCGGCGGGACTGGTCATCCCCGCCTTCGCGCGTTTCCGCATCAGCCCGGTGATCGGGTTCATCCTCGTCGGCGCGCTCGTCGGCCCGGCCGGGCTCGGGACGCTCGTCAGCAGCTATCCCTGGCTCTATTATTTCACCATCTCCGACGCGCACGCGATCGAGCCCTTTGCCGAATTCGGCATCATCCTGCTGCTCTTCTCGATCGGGCTCGAACTGTCGTTCCGGCGGCTCTGGTCGATGCGCACGCTGGTGTTCGGCGTCGGCGCGGCCGAACTGCTGTTGTCCGGCTTCGTGCTCGCGGCGCTGCTCTATCTCACCGGGCTCAGCACCGGCGGGGCGATCGGGCTCGGGCTGGCGCTCGCGCTGTCGTCGACCGCGATCGTGCTGCCGATCGCGGGGACGACCAGCGCGGTCGGCCGCGCCGCCTTCGCGATGCTGCTGTTCGAGGATCTGGCGCTCGTGCCGATCATCTTCCTGCTCGGCGCGCTGGCGCCGGCGGCGGGCGATGCGGGCGTCGCCGGGCTGTTCACCACGCTGGGCATCGGCACGCTGACGGTCGCGGTGCTGTTCCTCGGCGGGCGGCTGCTGCTGCCGCGCATGTTCGCCCAGGCCGCGCGGACCAAGAGCCCCGAGCTGTTCCTGGCCGCCAGCCTGCTCGTCGTCATCACCGCCAGCCTCGCCACCACCGCCGCCGGGCTGTCGCCGATCGTCGGCGCGCTCGTCGCGGGGCTGCTGATCGCCGAGACCGAATATCACGGCGAGGTCGAGGCGATCACCGCGCCGTTCAAGGGCCTCGCGCTCGGCGTGTTCCTCATCACCGTCGGCATGCGGCTCGACCTCGGCTTCATCCTCGCGAGCTGGGGGCCGCTGCTGCTCGCGACGCTGCTCGTGATGGTGGTGAAGGTGCTGGTGACCAGCGGCCTGCTCAAGATCGCGGGCGTGCGGCTCGGCACCGCGGCGGAGACCGGCGTGCTGATGGCCAGCCCGTCCGAAACGACGCTGATCGTCCTCGGCGTCGCCGCCGCGGCCGGGCTCATCAGCCCGAACACCGCAGCCTTCTGGACCACCGTGACCGCGCTCGGCCTCACCGCCACGCCGCTGCTCGCCAAGGCGGGGCAGCTCGCCGCGCGGCTGATCGAGCGGCGCGCGCCGGGCGAGGTGCCGCCGCCCGCGCTCGATGCCGCGACGGGCAATGCGGTGGTGATCGGCTTCGGCCGCGTCGGGCGCACCGTCGCCGACATGCTCGCGCGCCACGGCCGCCCCTATCTGGCGGTCGATGCCGATATCGACGCGGTCAATGCTGCGCGCAAGGCGGGGTTCAACGTCATGTTCGGCGACGTGACGCGCAGCGAGATGGTCGATCAGCTCCGGCTCGGCCACGCCACCGCCCTGGTGCTGACGATGGACGATCCGGTGCTCACCGTCCGCCTCACCAAGCGCGTGCGCGCCTGGGTGCCCGACCTGCCGATCATCGCCCGCGCGCGCGACGCGCGCCACGCCGCCGAACTCTATCGCGCCGGCGCGACCGAGGCGGTGCCCGAAACGCTCGAAAGCTCGCTCCAGCTTTCGGAGGCGGTGCTCGTCGATCTGGGCGTCGCGGTCGGCCCGGTGATCGCGTCGGTCCATGAAAAGCGCGACGAGATGCGCCGCGCGATCCGCGAGCAGGCGGGGCTCGAACGCGATCCGCGCATCCGCCGGCTCAAGCAGGACGCCGCTCCCCCCGCGCCCGCCGACGACGCGGCCTGAGCCGTCGTTCGGCAACCGCCCAACGGGACGCCCCGGCGCGGCCCCAACGAAAATGCCCCCGCCCGACGCAATGCCGGGCGGGGGCAGAACCGAGGTCCGGTCAACCCGCCGGCGCGGCCGCGAACGGCACGCGCGCGACGGGCGGCACGATCAGTGCAGCGACTTCAGATAGGTGATGATCTCCTGGCGCTTGGCCGCATCGGCCTCGCCCGCAAAGGTCATCTTGGTGCCGGGAACCAGCTTCATCGGGCCGCTGATCCACTTGTCGAGCGTCGCGTCGTCCCAGGTCAGGCCCGCGGCCTTCAGCTTGTCCGAATAGGCAAAGCCCGCCTTCTGCGCGGCCTTGCCGCCCGCAACGCCCCACAGGTTCGGGCCGACGCCCGGCTTGCCGTCCTTGTTGGCGGTGTGACAGGTCTTGCACGGCGTGAACGCGGCCGGTGCGGCGGGGCCGGCGGCCGCGCTGGCGTCGGCGACGGTCGCGTTGCCCGGCGTCGCGGCGTTGTCGATCGCGGGAATCTCGATATTGCCCGCGGCCTCGGGCGCCGCTGCGGTCTGCTCGGGTGCCGGCGCGCTCGACTGCGAGCCGCAGGCCGAAACCGCAAGCGCGGCCACCATCACCGAAATCAGTCGAGCCTTGGTCATTCCACTACCCCTTTTGCCTCACTCCGCATCGGAGCCATTTTCCGCGCCTAGGCACGGAAAACCGCCCGGGCCTTGCGCGGGATCAAAGCGTCAGGCGCTCGCTCGTGCCGCCGCGATCGCCGCGCGCACCGCCGCCAGCGCCTCGGCGCCCTTGTCGCCGTCGGGGCCGCCGCCCTGCGCCATGTCGGGCCGGCCGCCGCCGCCCTGCCCGCCGAGCACCGCCACCGCGACCTTGACCAGATCGACCGCGCTCAGCGATCCCTTCAGGTCGTCGGTCACGCCGACCGCGACCGACGCACGGCCCTCGTTCACCGCCACCAACGCCGCGACGCCCGACGCGATCCGCCCTTTGGCCTCGTCGACCGCGCCGCGCAGCGCCTTGGGCTCCAGCCCGTCGATCACCTGGCCGACAAAGTCGATCCCGGCGACCTGTTCCGGCCCCGCCGGCGCCGCGCCCGCACCGCCGCCCAGCGCCAGCGCCTTCTTCGCCTCGGCCAGCTCGCGTTCGAGCCGGCGGCGTTCCTCGACCAGCGCCGCGACGCGCGCGGGCACCTCGTCGGGGGTCGCCTTCAGCGCCGCCGCCGCCTCGCGCAGCCGCTCGTCGCGCGCGTTGAGCCACTGGCGCGCCGCCTCGCCGGTCAGCGCCTCGATCCGGCGCACGCCCGAAGAGACCGCGCTTTCGCCGACGATCTTGAAGATCGCGATGTCGCCCGTCGCATTGACGTGCGTGCCGCCGCACAGCTCGACCGAATAGGCCGCATCATCGCCGCGGCCCATCGTCAGCACGCGGACCTCGTCGCCATATTTCTCGCCGAACAGCGCCATCGCGCCCGCGGCGATCGCGTCGTCGGGGGTCATCAGCCGCGTCGACACCGCCTCGTTGTGGCGGATCTGCGCGTTCACATCGGCCTCGATCGCGGCGATGTCGTCGGCCGAAAGCGCCGCCGGGTGCGAAAAGTCGAAACGCAGCCGCTCGGGCGCCACCAGGCTGCCCTTCTGCGTCACATGCGTGCCCAGCCGCTTGCGCAGCGCGGCGTGGAGCAGGTGCGTCGCCGAATGGTTGGCGCGGATCTGGTCGCGCCGCACCGCGTCGACGCTCAGCTTCACCGTGTCGCCGACGGCGATCTCGCCCGCCTCGACGCGCGCCTGGTGCGCGTGCAGCCGGCCGAGCGGCTTCGACGTGTCGTCGATGATCGCGCGCAGCCCCTTGTCGTTGGTGATCGTGCCCGCATCGCCCATCTGGCCGCCGCTCTCGGCATAAAAGGGCGTCTGGTTGGTCAGGATCACGACGCTGTCGCCGGGCGCCGCGCGCTCGACGCGGGCGCCGTCCTTGACGATCGCCACCACCTGGCCCTCGCCCTCGGTCCCGGCATAGCCGGTGAACTCGGTGCTCCCCAGCTCGTCGGCGATGTCGAACCACACCTCTTCGCTGGCCTTGTCGCCCGATCCCTTCCACGCGGCGCGCGCGGCGCGCTTCTGTTCGGCCATCGCCGCATCGAAGCCCGCCCGGTCGACCGCGATCGAATGCGCGCGCAGCGCATCCTCGGTCAGGTCATAGGGGAAGCCATAGGTGTCATAGAGCTTGAACGCGGTTTCGCCGGGCAGCGTGTCGCCCGCCTGCATCCCCTGCGTCGCCTCGTCGAGCAGCTTGAGCCCGTTCGCCAGCGTCTGGCGGAACCGCGTCTCTTCCTGCAACAGCGTCGCCTCGATCAGCGGCTGCGCGCGGACGAGCTCGGGATAGGCGGCGCCCATCTCGGCGACCAGCGCGGGCACCATGCGGTGCATCAGCGGGTCCTTGGCGCCCAGCAGGTGCGCGTGACGCATCGCGCGGCGCATGATGCGGCGGAGGACATAGCCGCGGCCCTCGTTCGCCGGCAGCACGCCGTCGGCGACCAGGAATCCCGACGAACGCAGATGGTCGGCGATGACGCGGTGGCTCGCCTGGTTCTCGCCCGTCGTCGACGCGCCGGTCAGCGCGCCCGACTGCTCGATCAGCGCCTTGAACGTGTCGGTGTCGTAATTGTCGGTGACGCCCTGGAGCACCGCCGCCACGCGCTCCAGCCCCATGCCCGTGTCGATCGACGGACGCGGCAGGTCGCCGACGATCTGGTCGTTCGCCTGGACGAACTGCATGAACACCAGGTTCCAGATCTCGACGAAACGGTCGCCGTCCTCGTCGGGCGATCCCGGCGGGCCGCCGAAGATATGGTCGCCATGGTCATAGAAGATCTCGGAGCACGGCCCGCACGGCCCGTCCGATCCCATCACCCAGAAATTGTCCTTGGTGGCGATGCGGATGATCCGCTCGTCGGGCAGCCCGGCGATCTTCTTCCACAGGTCGAACGCCTGGTCGTCATTGTGATAGACGGTGACCGTCAGCCGGTCCTTGGCGATGCCCCATTCGCGCGTGATCAGGTTCCACGCCAGCTCGATCGCGCGATCCTTGAAATAGTCGCCGAACGAGAAATTGCCGAGCATCTCGAAAAAGGTGTGGTGGCGGGCGGTATAGCCCACATTGTCGAGGTCGTTGTGCTTGCCGCCCGCGCGCACGCACTTCTGGCTGCTCGTCGCGGTGGTGTACGGCCGCGACTCGAGCCCGGTGAAAACGTTCTTGAACGGGACCATGCCGGCGTTCGTGAACATCAGCGTGGGATCGTTGTGCGGCACCAGCGGCGCGCTGGGGACGCGGGCATGCCCCTGGCCCTCGAAATAGTCGAGAAACGAGCGGCGAATATCATTGGTCGACGTCATGAGCGCCGACTTAAGGGCATGGCGCGTTTCGCTCAAGCGAAACACACCACCGCGCGCGATCGTTCCGCCATCGTATCGGTTGGCGGCACTTCGATGCTGCGCTGGCGTACCCCAAGGGCGCGGCAACGCGCCGATGCGACCGGACGGATCACGACCGGACGCCGGCGGCCCGCCGCGGTCGCGCCCGGTCGCGGCCCGGCCTCAGCCCATCGGCTGCTCGATCGAGACGGGCGGGGTCGAGAACCATTTCGGCCCCGACTCGGTCATGTGGAAACAATCCTCCAGCCGCACGCCGAAGCTGCCCGGAATATAGATGCCCGGCTCGTTCGAGAAACACATGCCCGGCGCCAGCCGCGTCGTCTCGCCGCGCACCAGGTTGACCGGCTCGTGCCCGTCCAGGCCGATGCCGTGGCCGGTGCGGTGCGACAGTCCGGGCAGCTTGTAGTCGGGGCCGAAGCCCAGCGACGCGTAATAGCGGCGCACCGCATCGTCGACGCTTCCGGCCGCCGCCCCCGGCCGCGCGGCGGCAAAGGCGATCTGCTGTCCCTTGGCCACTGCGTCCCACACGCGCCGCTGCTCGGCGCTCGCGCTGCCATAGACGAAGGTGCGCGACACGTCGGACTGATAGCCCTGGACGTTGCACCCGCAATCCATCAGCACGATCCGCCCTTCGGCGACCGGCGCGGGCACCTTGGTCCCGTGCGGATAGGCGGCGCCCTCGCCCACCAGCACCATGCTGAATTCGGGGCTGCCGCCCAGCTTGCGCGTCGCCGCGTCCATCAGCGCGGAGACGTCGCGCTGCGACATTCCCTTCTCGACGCGCGGATGCACCCAGCGATACGCCGCGATCGTGATGTCGGTCGCCAGTTGCATCAGCGCGATCTCGGCGGGGCTCTTGATCATCCGGCATCCGCGCACGACCGGGTTGGCCGAGGTGACGCGCAGCCCCGCCTTCTGCAGCCCGTCGACCGCGAAATAGCGCACCGTCTCCTCGATCCCCACGGGCATCCCGGCCAGCTTGCGGTCGCGCAGCAGCCCGGCGACGGTCTTCAGCGGGTCCTCGTCCTCCTGCCACACGCGCACCTCGGCCGGGATCGCCAGCGTCTCGCGCGTCCGCGCCTCCTCGAAGAAGGGCGTGACGATGCACGGCTCACCCTCGACCGGGAGCACCGCGGCGGTCAGCCGCTCGCTGCGCCCCCAGCGCACACCGGTGAAATAGACCAGGCTCGCCCCCGGCTCGATCAGCACCGCGCCGATGCCGTTCGCCTTCATCAGCGCCTGCGCGCGCGCGATTCGCGCCAGCCGCTCGTCGACGCCGATCGGCACCGCGCCGGCGGTCATGTCCTTCAATCCGGCCAGGTCGGGCTCGGCGGCGCGCAGCACGCCGCCGGCGGCCCCGATCAGCGGAAACGCCGCGGCGGCGGCAAGCAATTGGCGGCGGGAGCAGGCGGGCATCGGCATTCCCCTTTTCGATGCGTTGGCGACAACCCGGCGATACGGCGCTTGACCCGGCCGCCACAATCCCCTTCCCTGCGCCGCAAACGATACAGGGGTCATTCGTGGGCAAAAGACTGACGTGGTTGATCTTGGGTGCGCTCGTCGCCGGCGGGCTGCTCGGCTGGGGGCTCCATGCCACCTGGGACGACAATGGGGGGCCGGGCACCCAATGGCTGGCGGGGGCGGCCTATTGGTTCGACGTGCCCACCCAGATGTTCCTTCATCTCATCAAGATGATCCTCGCGCCGCTCGTGGTGTCGACGCTGGTCGTCGGCATCGCGCACATGGGCGGCACCGGCGCGATCGGGCGCGTGGGGATCAAGGCGTTCGGCTGGTTCCTCGGCGCCAGCTTCGTCTCGCTGTTCCTCGGGCTCGTGCTCGTCAACCTGCTCCATCCCGGCGTGGGGCTTCACCTGCCGCTGCCGCCGGCCACCGCCTCGAGCGGGGTCGACCGTTCGGCGTTCGACGCGGCCAAGTTCTTCACGCACATCGTGCCCACCTCGGCCATCGACGCGATGGCGAACAACGACATTCTCCAGCTCGTCATCTTCTCGCTCTTCTTCGGCGTCGGCATGGCGGCGGTGGGCGAAAAGGCCGCGCCGCTGCTGCGCGGGATGGAGGCGCTGGTCCAGGTGATGCTCACCGTCACCGGCTATGTGATGCTGTTCGCGCCGGTCGCGGTGTTCTGCGCCGTCGCGCGCACGCTCGCGACCAAGGGGCTGTCGGTCGTCGGCGATCTCGCGCTGTTCATGGGCAGCTTCTATATCGGGCTTGCGGTGCTGTGGTCGGTGCTGCTCGCGGCGTGCTTCGTCATCGTCGGGCCGCGCACGCGGCTGCTGATCCGCTATCTGCGCGATCCGATCCTGCTCGGCTTCTCGACCGCCTCGTCCGAAGCGGCCTATCCGCGCACGCTCGACGCGCTCGACCGGTTCGGCGTGCCGCCGCGCATCGCCAGCTTCGTGCTGCCGCTCGGCTATTCGTTCAACCTCGACGGGTCGATGATGTACATGACCTTCGCGTCGATCTTCATCGCGCAGGCCTATGGCATCCATCTCGACTGGGGGACGATGATCACGATGCTGCTGATGCTGATGATCACCAGCAAGGGCATCGCCGGCGTCCCGCGCGCCAGCCTGGTGGTCATCACCGGCACGCTGTCGCACTTCAACATCCCCGAGGCGGGGGTGCTGCTCATCCTCGCGGTCGATCATTTCCTCGACATGGGGCGCACCGCCACCAACGTCATCGGCAATGCGGTCGCCGCCACCGTCGTCGCGCGCTGGGAGGGGCAGCTCGACCGCCCCGAAAACCCCGACGAGGACATCCGCTTCCCCGCGGCGCACGCGGCGGACGATGCCGACAGCTTCCGCGACTACGGCAAGTCGCACGACTGACGCCGCGGCGCCCCGGCCGGAACCGTCCGGCCGGGGCGCCCGCTCGCGTCAGCGGGCATAGGCATAGGGGCCGCCCGCCGCCAGCGCCGCGGCATAGGCCGGGCGCGCCTGCACCTTCTCGACGAACGCCGCCAGATGCGGGCGGCCGTCCAGCGCCCCGGCGCGCGCCGCCGCCGCCTCGATCGGAAAGCTCATCATCACGTCGGCGGCGGTGAAATCGTCGCCCGCGAACCAAGGCCGCGTCGCCAGCTCGCGCTCGACATAGTCGAAATGCACCGCGGCCATCGGCCGGAACCGGCGCAGCGCCAGCTTGCCCATCAGCGGCACGCGCCCCAGCACCAGCATCACCAGCAGCGGCGGCATCAGCGATCCCTCGGCATAATGGAGGAAATGGCGATAGCGCAGCGCCCCCTCGCGATCCGCGGGCGCCCCCAGCCGCCCGCCGGCCTTCTCGACCAGATATTCGACGATCGCCCCCGTCTCGGCGACGACGGTGCCGTCATCCTCGATCACCGGCGACTTGCCCAGCGGATGCACCGCGCGCAGCGCCGCCGGCGCCAGCATCGTGCGCGGATCGCGGGCATAGCGCCGCACCTTGTACGCCACGCCCAGTTCCTCGAGCAGCCACAGCACGCGCTGCGACCGCGAATTCTCCAGATGATGCACCGTCAGCATCGCCGATCCTCCCCTCCACGCGCCGACGCCGTTCCGCCCGCGCGCCCCCAAGGTGCCGCCCCGCCCCCCGACTGGCAAGCCGCGACCCCACCAAAGCCGCCCCCACCGCCTCGCCCAAAAAAATCCTCCCCGCCCCGGGGAGGGGGACCGCCGGCCGTCAGGCCGGTGGTGGAGGGGCCGCCGCGTAAGCGGCGGAACCCCGGCATCGAACCTCCGCCAGCGCGGCCGAACGCCCCGCGCCGCGCATGCGCGCCGCGACGGGTCGGTCCCCGCCCCGGTCCTCCGCCCGGATCAGCGCTGCGCCGCGCCCGGCCGGCGCGGGCGCTGTCGCGCGGCGATCGACTTGACGATCGTGCGCCCGCCCGCCGCCGGCATCGGGCGCCCGGCAGCCGCGAGCGCGGCGTCGAGCAGCGCGATCACCGCCGGCGCATCGAGCAGCGCGACGTCCTTCAGGCAGACATAGCGCCCCTGGCGCCCCTCGCCGCGCAGCAACCCCGCAGGGTCGGGCAGCGTCGTACCGAAACGGAAATAGAGCAGGACGTTGCGCGGATAGACGGCAAGGCTGAACATCGCCTCGGACGCCCGCTCGCCCGCGCCATAGCCGATCGCGAGCGCGTTGTAATTGTCATAGACCAGCTCGGTCGCGCCGGGGAACCGCACGCGCAGCACCGCGCGCGCGGTGCGAACGCGGTCGGCGATTTCGGGTGCGAAACGGTCGATGAAACCCTCGACCTGCGCCTGCGTGGCGTCGCCGTCGTCGGGATCGGCGGGTGTCGTCATCATCGGCCTCCTGCGTGCGAGGCGGCGCCCCCCCTGGTCGCACCTGCCCCGCGCCCCGATCCTAAAGGCTTCCCGCCCGAAGCAAAACGTCCCTGCCCCCGCATTCTCCCCGGCCGCGGGGTACCGGCCCTCGCCCCCCGGCCCGGCCGCACCGCCCCGCCGGCCGCACGCGTCCCAACAAAAAACGGCCCGAAGCCTGCGCTCCGGGCCGGTTCTTCACCGCAAGGCCGGGGGTTCCCGCCTCAAAGATCGTCGTCGGGTTCCGGCCCCGCCATCAGCCCCTCGGCCACCTGTTCGGTCCGGCCGCGGATCGCCGCCTCCAGCCGCGCGCACAATTCGGTGTTCTCGCGCAGGAAGTTCTTGGCGTTCTCGCGTCCCTGGCCGATGCGGACGCTGTCATAGCTGAACCACGCGCCCGACTTCTCGACCAGCCCGGCCTTGACGCCCAGGTCGAGGATCTCGCCGATCTTCGACACGCCCTCGCCGTACATGATGTCGAACTCGACCTGCTTGAACGGCGGCGCGACCTTGTTCTTCACCACCTTGACGCGCGTGCTGTTGCCGATGATCTCGTCGCGGTCCTTGATCTGCCCGGTGCGGCGGATGTCGAGCCGGACCGACGCATAGAATTTGAGCGCGTTGCCGCCCGTCGTCGTCTCCGGGTTGCCGTACATCACGCCGATCTTCATGCGCACCTGGTTGATGAAGATCACCAGGCAGCGCGACCGGCTGATCGATCCGGTCAGCTTGCGCAGCGCCTGGCTCATCAGCCGCGCCTGCAGGCCGACATGGCTGTCGCCCATCTCGCCCTCGATCTCGGCGCGCGGCACCAGCGCGGCGACCGAGTCGACGACCAGCACGTCGATCGCGTTCGATCGCACCAGCGTGTCGGTGATCTCCAGCGCCTGCTCGCCCGTGTCGGGCTGGCTGACGATCAGCTCGTCGATGTCGACGCCCAGCTTCTTGGCATAGACCGGATCGAGCGCGTGCTCGGCGTCGACGAACGCGGCGACGCCGCCGTTCTTCTGCGCCTCGGCGATCGCGTGGAGCGCCAGCGTCGTCTTGCCCGAGCTTTCGGGGCCATAGATCTCGACGATGCGCCCGCGCGGCAGCCCGCCGATGCCCAGCGCGATGTCGAGCCCCAGCGACCCCGTCGAGATCGCCTCGATCTCCATCGTCTGGCGGCTGCCCAGCTTCATGGCGCTGCCCTTGCCGAACGCGCGGTCGATCTGTGCGAGCGCGGCGTCGAGTGCCTTCTGCTTGTCGGAAGAAATCGCCATGTTGCCTTCGATCACCTTGAGGGATGCTGCCATCTGAAGTCCCCGTCGCTAAAGCGTTTGCGCCGCTCGTTCAACCGCGCGAATGGCTATGTATTCCATTTGTTCTCGCGGAACAAGAGGAGAACTCCGTTCCGCCGCGGCACGGCGCCGGCCCGGCCCCGGCACGGCATCGCCCCGACCCCGGCCCGCCCCCCGGCCCGCCGTCGTCGGCGCGGCGGCGCCACGAAAAAGGGGGCGGTCGCCCGCCCCCCCTGCCCGTCTTGCGGTGATCGTTCGGCGGGGCCGGCGCGATGCCCTCCCCGCCCGGCGCTCACACCAGCCGCGAATGCTTCACCGCCGCGGCGATGAAGCTCGCGAACAGCGGGTGCGGATCGAACGGCTTCGACTTCAGCTCGGGATGGAACTGCACGCCGATGAACCACGGATGGTCGGGGCGCTCGACGATCTCGGGCAGCGTACCGTCGGGCGACATGCCCGAAAACACCAGCCCGCCCTTTTCGAGCACCGGCTTGTACGCGGTGTTGACCTCGTAACGGTGGCGATGGCGTTCGCTGATCTCGGTGCCGCCATAGATCGACGCGACGACGCTGTTGCCCGCCAGCCGCGCGGGATAGGCGCCCAGCCGCATCGTGCCGCCCAGGTCGCCGCCGGCCTCGCGCTTTTCCAGCCCGTCGGCGGTCATCCATTCGGTGATCATGCCCACCACCGGCTCTTCGGTCGGGCCGAATTCGGTGGTCGACGCCTTGGCGATGCCCTGCGCGCGCGCGCCTTCGATGCACGCCATCTGCATGCCCAGGCAGATGCCGAAGAACGGCACGTTGCGTTCGCGCGCAAAGCGGACGCCCGCGATCTTGCCCTCGCTGCCGCGCTCGCCGAAGCCGCCGGGGACGAGGATGCCGTGCATCGGCTCCAGCGTCGCGGTGATGTCGGCCTCGTCCTTCTCGAACAATTCGGCGTCGAGCCAGCGGATGTTGACCTTCACGCGGTTGGCGATGCCGCCATGGACCAGCGCCTCGGTCAGCGATTTATACGCGTCGGGGACGCCCATATATTTGCCGACGACGCCGATCGTGACCTCGCCCTCGGGGTTCTGGAGCCGTGCGACGATGTTTTCCCACCGCTCGAGCGGCGGCGGGCCGCCCGCGTCGATGCCGAACGCCTTGAGCACTTCGACGTCGAGGCCCTCATGGTGATATTGCAGCGGCACGGCATAGATGCTGCTCGCGTCGAGCGCGGGGATCACCGCGCTCGCGGGGACGTTGCAGAACTGCGCGATCTTGGCGCGCTCGCCCGCGGGCAGGTCGCGCTCGCACCGGCAGACGAGCACGTCGGGCTGGACGCCCAGCGCGGCGAGCTCGCGCACGCTGTGCTGCGTCGGCTTGGTCTTCAGCTCGCCCGCCGCTGCGATGAACGGCACCAGCGTGACGTGGATGCTCACCGTCTGGCCGCGGCCCAGGTCGTTGCGGAGCTGGCGAATCGCCTCGATGAACGGCAGCGATTCGATGTCGCCCACCGTGCCGCCGATCTCGCACAGCACGAAATCCAGGTCCTCGGTCTCGGCCTGGGCGAACGCCTTGATCGCGTCGGTGACGTGCGGGATCACCTGCACCGTCGCGCCCAGATAGTCGCCGCGCCGCTCGCGCTCGATGATCGTCTTGTAGATCCGGCCCGACGTGACGTTGTCCGACTGGCGCGAGGCGACGCCGGTGAAGCGTTCGTAATGCCCCAGGTCCAGGTCGGTCTCGGCCCCGTCGTCGGTGACGTACACCTCACCATGCTGGTGGGGCGACATCGTGCCCGGATCGACGTTGAGATAGGGATCGAATTTGCGGATGCGGACTCGATAGCCACGGGCCTGGAGCAACGCCGCAAGGCTTGCCGCCATCAGACCTTTGCCAAGCGAGGAGACCACGCCGCCGGTGATGAAGATATACCGCGCCATGGGAGGAAACGCCTAACGTGAATGTGCGCGCGCCGACAAGCGCCCGAATCCGGGCCGGCGCACTATTTTTTGGTCAAGTCCGGCGGATGCCGGACAGCGAAACGGCTCCCCCGGCGCCGCGGCCGGGGAGCCATGGGGGTGGTCAGGCCCGCGCCGCAGGGGCGCGGGGCCGGCCGGTTACTGGGCCAGCGGAACCTGGCCGTTGGCGGGCGCCGGTGCGGCGGGCGCGGCCGGAGCCGGCGCCGTCGGGGCCGCGGCGGGCGCGCTTGCGGGCGCAGGCGCACGGCGCAGCGAGGTGTCGATCGAGACGTTGTGGCGCGTCGCGGCGATCACGGCGAGCACGATGCTCATCACGATGAACGCCGTCGCCAGGATCGCGGTCGACCGAGTCAGGAAATCGGCTGCGCCCCGCGCCGACATCAGCCCCGAGGGGCTGCCGCCGGTGGTCAGGCCGCCGCCCTCCGAGCGCTGCACGAGGATCACGGTCACGAGAAGCGCCGCGATGATGGCGTGGACGACGAGCAGAAAGGTGTACATCAGGACCCGACCTGTTGAGAAAGCGGCGACATAGGGGAGCCGGGCGCGGGGATCAACCTTGCGCTTCGGCGCGCGCCGCGGCGGGTCGCCATCGCGTTGCCCCGAACGGCGGCTTCGGGCGCATTTTTGCGCGGCGGCGACGCCTCGTTGCCGGCGAACGGACGATTTTCGTCGCAAAATGCGGCGATCGGCCCGCCGTTGCGATACTTTTTTACACGAAGATGAAACATTTCGGCCACGCACTGAAACCAGTCGCGCCAAGACGCGTTACCGCTGCTGGGAAGCCCCCGTCATGGCCGGGGGCCAATTTGCAGACCGGGTAAACGCTGTGAACGCACTTCAAGACCAGGCGCTATCTTCCTGGAAGACCACCCTGATCGACTATGTGCGCTCGGGGGAGCCGGATCTCACCAATCGTCAGATGGCGATGCTTCTGCTCATCTATCTCGAACCGGGGCCGCACACGGTCCGCGGGCTCGCGCGCGCGCTCAACGTTTCGAAACCCGTAGTCACCCGCGCCTTGAATCGCCTGGGCACGCTCGGCTATCTGCGTCGCCAACGCGACGATACCGACAAGCGGAACATCTTCGTCGCACGGACCGCTGAAGGGGCAGATTTTCTTGCAGAGTTCGGGCAATTCCTTGCGGGCGACCACGACAACGAACCGGTCGTCCGCAGGGCCAACGCGTAAACGTTTCTCACTAAAGGGAAAATCCCCCGTCTTTGACGCGCGGGCCGACGCCGTTCGCGGCGATCTGGCCGATGTGCGCCTGGCGGACCGGGTGTTCGCGCCACATTATGCCGCGCCGATGCCCTGCCCGCTCGTGCGCGCCGCAGCGTTGCGCAGCGGCATCAGCGCCGATTCGCCGCTGCTGGCGACGCTCGCCGCCGGGACGGTGTTCGAGGTGCTCGAGGTCGCCGGCGCGCATGTCTGGGGCAGCGCGCCCGAACTGCGTCTGGTCGGCTATGTCGACGCGACCGCCGTGGCCCTGCCCGAGGAGAATGCAGCAGCATGACGACGCGCGTCTTCATCGATGGGGCGGCCGGAACCACCGGGCTCGAGATCCGCGAGCGGCTGGCCGGCCGCCAGGAAATCGCGCTGATCCAGCTCGACGATGCCGAGCGCAAGGATCCCGCGCGCCGCGAGGCCGCGCTCAACGATGCCGATTTCGTGATTCTCTGCCTGCCCGACGATGCGGCGCGCGAGGCGGTTGCGATGATCCGCAACGACCGCACCCGCGTGATCGACGCGTCGACCGCGCATCGCGTCGCGCCCGACTGGACCTATGGCTTCCCGGAGCTTGAGCCCGGCCAGATGGCGGCGATCGCCGAATCGGCCCGCGTCGCCAATCCGGGCTGCTATCCCACGGGTTTCCTCGCGCTCGTCCGGCCGCTCGTCCGCGCGGGGCTGATCCCGCACGACTATCCGCTCAGCGTCAACGCCGTGTCGGGCTATTCGGGCGGCGGCAAGGCGATGATCGCCGAGTTCGAACAGCCCGAATCGCCCGGGCATGCGCATCCCGCCTTCCGCACCTATGGCCTCGGCCTTGCGCACAAGCATGTGCCGGAGATGCAGAAGCACGCGCGCATCGAACATCCGCCGATCTTCATGCCGGCGGTCGCGCGCACCTATCGCGGCATGCTGATCGAAGTGCCGCTGCCGCTCTTCGCCTTCACCCGGCGTCCCTCGATCGAGGCGATCGAGAATGTGCTGCGCGAGGCGTATCGCGACAGCGATATTGTTCGCGTGCTTCCCGCCGACGAGACCATGGTGACGATCGAGGCCGATGCCGGCACCGACCGGCTGTCGCTGCGCGTGTTCGGCAATGCCGAGCGCGGTCAGGCGCGACTGGTGGCGACGCTCGACAATCTCGGCAAGGGCGCGGCGGGTGCCGCGGTCCAGAATCTCAACGTCATGGCGGGCTTTTCGCCCAGCGCGGGGCTCGTTCTCTGAACCGGCGACCGGGCGCGGCGGGGCCGGTCCCCGCGCGTCCGGGCCAAGCCGACGCTTGATCTTTGCCCGCCGTTCGTGTCCTGAAGGACCAGGGACAGGATCAGAAGAGGCACGCAATGCAGCAATCCGTCGGCAAACTCCTGCTGTTCGGCGCAACCGGCGATCTGGCGCAGCGGATGCTGCTGCCGTCGCTCTATGCGCTCCATGCCGACGGCCTGCTGCCGCAGGGGCTGTCGATCATCGGCACCGCGCGCTCGGACCTCGACGATGCCGGCTATCGCCGCTTCACCCGTCAGGCGCTCGACACCTTCCTGACCGCCGACCGGCGCGATGACAGCGCTGTCGAAAGCTTTCTCGAGCGCGTGCATTATCAGCCGCTCGACGCCTCGGACGTGTCGGGCTTCGCCGCGCTCAAGGAAAAGGTGGGCGACATCCGCGACGGGCTCGCGATCTTCCTGTCGACCGCGCCCTGGCTGTTCGGCCCGACGATCCGCGGCCTCGAAGCCGCGGGTCTTGCCGGCGACAATGTGCGGATCAGCCTCGAAAAGCCGCTCGGCAAGGATCTCGACACCAGCCGCGAGATCAACGACCTCGTCGCCAGCGTCTTTCCCGAGGAGCGGACCTTCCGCATCGACCATTATCTCGGCAAGGAAACCGTCCAGAACATCCTGGCGCTGCGTTTCGGCAACTCGCTGTTCGAGCCGGTGTGGAACGCCCAGGGCATCGACCATGTCCAGATCACTGTCTCCGAAACCGTCGGGCTCGAAGGGCGCGCCGGCTTCTATGACGAGACCGGCGCGCTGCGCGACATGGTCCAGAACCACATGCTTCAGCTCCTTGCGCTGATCGCGATGGAGGCCCCTGCCCAGTTCGACGGCACGTCGATCCGCGACGAAAAGGTCAAGGTGCTGCGTTCGCTGCGCCCGATCACCGGCGGCGATGCGGCGCACCTGACCGTCACCGGCCAATATGGCGGCGGCGCCGTCAACGGCTCGATCGTCCGCGACTATGCGACCGACCTCGAAAAGCCGTCGTCGACCGAGACCTTCGTGGCAATCAAGGCGCATGTCGACAACTGGCGCTGGCACGGCGTCCCCTTCTACCTGCGCACCGGCAAGCGGCTGGCCGAACGCCGTTCGGAAATCGTCATCCAGTTCAAGCCGGTGCCGCACTCGATCTTCGCCGATCGCGGCGGCGTGCTGCACCCCAACACGCTCGTCATCCGGCTTCAGCCCGAGGAATATGTGCGGCTGCTCGTCATGGCGAAGCAGCCCGGGCTCGATCGCGACGGCATCCGCCTGCGCGAGGTGCCGCTCAACCTCAGCCTCGAGAACGAATTCGCCGGCACGCGCCGCCGCATCGCCTATGAACGCCTGCTCCTCGATCTGATCGAGGGCGATCCCACGCTGTTCGTCCGCCGCGACGAGGTGGAGGCGCAATGGGCCTGGATCGACGGCATCCGTCACGGATGGCAGGTTTCCGACCTCAAGCCAAAGCCCTATGCTTCGGGAAGCTGGGGCCCCTCGGCCTCGGTCGCGCTGACCGAGCGCGACGGGGTGACGTGGAACGAATAGGCGCGTGATCCCATATCCGAAGTCCACCCACCGGACCCCACGCGCAGGAGAACAAGAATGACCGAAATCGAATGGTGGGACTATGACGACGCCGCCGAAATGGCCGACGCGGTCGCCGGTGACATCCAGTTCATCATCGAAAGCGCGATCGACGCGCGCGGCGGCGCGGTCGTCGCGCTTGCCGGCGGCAAGACGCCGCTGCCGATCTATGAAAAACTCGCCGCGGCCAAGCTCGACTGGAAGCGCGTGACGATCATCCCCGGCGACGACCGGCTGGTGCCGCTGGGCGATCCGCTGTCGAACGTCACCGCGATCGGCAAGATCTTCATTCCCCGGGGCGCGCGCGTGCTGCCGCTGATCAGCGACAAGGCCGAGGATTACAAGGCCGCCGGCCGTGCCGCCGACGCGCGGCTCCAGGACGTCCACTGGCCGCTCGACCTGTGCCTGCTCGGCGTCGGGGCCGACGGGCATTGCGCCTCGATCTTCCCCGGCCCCGATTATGACGAGGCGCTCAACGGCCCCAAGGAGCGCCGCGCGCTCGGCGTCATGCCCGATCCGCTGCCGCCCGAAGCGCCGGTGGCGCGCGTCACGCTCAGCCGCGCCGCCATCGCCTCGGCGCGCGCGCTGATGATCGCCGTGTCGGGCCAGGCCAAGCGCGACGTGCTGGAAACCGCAATCGAGGCGGGTGCCGCCTCGCCCTACCCCATCGGCCGCGTGCTTGCCGACGTCGAGCTGCCGGTCGACATCCACTGGAGCGCCTGATGGCCACGCTGCACGCCGAAATCGCCGCCGTCACCGACCGGATCATCGAACGGTCGCGGGCGGGACGCACCGCCTATCTCGACCTGATCCGCCAGGCGCGCGAATCGGGCAATGACCGTCCCAAGCTCGGCTGCGCGAACCTCGCGCACGCCTATGCCGGCACCGACGAACAGCGCGACCGGATGAAGGACGGTCGCGCGATGAACATCGGCATCGTCACCGCCTATAACGACATGCTCTCGGCGCACGCGACCTATTATCGCTACCCGGAGCAGATGAAGGTCTGGGCGCTCGAGGCGGGCGCCACGGCGCAGGTCGCGGGCGGCGTGCCCGCGATGTGCGACGGCGTGACCCAGGGCTATGAGGGCATGGAGCTGTCGCTGTTCAGCCGCGACACGATCGCGCTGTCGACCGCGATCGCGCTCAGCCACCGCGTGTTCGAGGGCGCGGCGCTGCTCGGCATCTGCGACAAGATCGTCCCCGGCCTGCTGATGGGCGCGCTGCGCTTCGGCCATCTGCCGATGGTGATGGTGCCCGGCGGCCCGATGCGCTCGGGCCTCGCCAACAAGGACAAGGCCGCCGTCCGCGAACGCTTCGCCGAGGGCAAGGCGAGCCGCGAGGAACTGCTCGAGGCCGAGATCGCCGCCTATCACGGCAAGGGCACCTGCACCTTCTACGGCACCGCCAACTCGAACCAGATGATGATGGAGGCGATGGGCCTCCACATCCCCGGCGCCGCCTTCGCCAACCCCCAGACCGGGCTGCGCCAGCAACTCACCCGCGCCGCCGTGCATCGCCTCGCGGCGATCGGCTGGAACGGCGACGATTATCGCCCGATCGGCCATGTCGTCGACGAAAAGGCGATCGTGAACGCCGCGATCGTGCTGCTCGCGACGGGCGGATCGACCAACCACCTCATCCACATCCCCGCCTTTGCCCGCGCTGCCGGGATCATGATCGACTGGGACGATTTCGACCGGCTCTCGCGCGTCGTGCCGCTGCTCGCGCGCGTCTATCCCAACGGCTCGGCCGACGTGAACCAGTTCGAGGATGCCGGCGGCCCCTCATTCGTCATCCGCGAGCTGCTGGCCGCCGGGCTGATGCACGCCGACACGCTCACCGTCGCCGAAGGCGGCATGGCCGCCTATGGCCGCAAGCCGGTGATCGAGGACGAGGCGCTCGCCTGGCGCGATCTTCCCGCGACCAGCGGCGACCCCGCGATCGTCCGCACCGCCGACGCGCCCTTCTCGCCCGAGGGCGGCTTCCGCATCCTCAAGGGCAATCTCGGCCGCGCCTGCATCAAGGTCAGCGCGGTCGAGCGCGACCGCTGGGTCATCGACGCCCCCGCGCGCGTCTTCCACGACCAGTCGGAGGTGCAGGCGGCGTTCCGCGCGGGCGAGCTCGATCGCGACGTCGTCGTCGTCGTCCGCTTCCAGGGCCCGCGCGCCAACGGCATGCCCGAGCTGCACAAGCTCACGCCCCCGCTCGGCGTGCTCCAGAACCGCGGCTTCCGCGTCGCGCTCGTCACCGACGGGCGGATGTCGGGCGCCAGCGGCAAGGTGCCCTGCGCGATCCACCTCTCGCCCGAAGCGATCGGCAACGGCCCCATCGCGCTGCTGCGCGACGGCGACCGCGTGCGGCTCGATGCCGAACGCGGCATCCTCGAAGCCGTGGTCGATCCACAGGAGTGGGCGGCGCGCCGGCCCGTTGCCGCCCCGCCCGCGGCGATCGGCACCGGCCGCGAGCTGTTCGCGATGCTGCGCACCGGCGCGGACGAGGCGGAACGGGGGGCAAGCGCGATGCTGTCGGCGGCGGGGCTCTGACCCGCCGCTTGATCGACGCTTTACAAAACGGGCTTGAAAGGCCGAAAGGCGTGCGGCACTGCCAACGTTGACAGTGGAACGCGTCCGAAAAATCGGGGAGGAACAATGGAAGTCGTCGCGGTCGATATCGGGGGCACCCACGCCCGCTTCGCCGTTGCCGAGGTCGCCGAGGGTCGCGTCGTCTCGATGAGCCCCCCGGTGACCCAGAAGGTGGCGGAGCATCCCAGCCTTCAGCTCGCCTGGCAGGCCTTTGCCGCCACGCTCGATCGGCCCGCCCCGCGCGCGGCGGCGATCGCGGTCGCCTCGCCGGTGGGCGGAGAGATCATCAAGCTCACCAACAACCCCTGGATCATCCGCCCCGCGCTGATCCCCGACCGGCTGGGCGCCGAGATCTGGACCGTCGTCAACGATTTCGAGGCGATCGGCCACGCCGTCGCCCAGTTCGACGATTCGAACTTCCAGCATCTGTGCGGCCCCGAAACGCCGCTGCCCGCGTCCGGCTCGCTCACCGTCTGCGGCCCGGGCACCGGGCTCGGCGTCGCCCAGGTGTTCCGCCACGACGGCGGCTATCACGTCATCGCGACCGAGGGCGGCCATTCCGATTTCGCCCCGCTCGACCCGATCGAGGACGCGCTCGTCCAGCGGCTGCGCAAGACCTATACGCGCGTGTCGAAGGAACGCGTCGCCGCCGGCCCGGCGATCGTCTCGATCTACGAAACGCTCGCCGAGCTTGAGGGCAAGCCCTTCCAGCGCCTCGACGACAAGGAGATCTGGCAGCTCGCCTTCGACGGGCGCGACAGCCTCGCCGTCGCCGCGCTCGATCGCTTCTGCCTCAGCCTCGGCGCCGTCGCGGGCGACCTTGCGCTGTCGCACGGCCCCACCGGCGTCGTCATCGCGGGCGGGCTCGGGCTGCGGCTCAAGAACCATCTGCTCCAGTCGGGCTTCGGCGAGCGTTTCGTCGCCAAGGGCCGGTTCCGCGGGCTGATGGCCACGATCCCGGTCAAGCTGATCACCCATCCCCAGCCCGGCCTGTTCGGCGCCGCCGCCGCCTTTGCCCAGGAGCATGCCCGATGAGCACGCACGACATCGAAGCCATCATGCGCACCAGCCCGGTGATCCCGGTGCTGGTGATCGACGACGCCGCCACCGCCCGCCCGCTGGCCGAGGCGCTCGTCCGCGGCGGGCTGCGCGTGCTCGAGGTGACGATGCGCACCCCCGCCGCGCTCGACGCGATCCGCGAGATGAAGCAGGTCGACGGCGCGATCGTCGGCGCGGGCACCGTCATCAATCCCGACCAGTTCGCCCAGGTGGTCGATGCCGGCGCCGAATTCATCGTCTCGCCGGGGCTCACCGAGCGGCTGGCGCGCCCGGTGATCGAAAGCGGCGTGCCCTTCCTCCCCGGCATCGCCAGCGCCGCCGACATCATGCGCGGGCTCGATCTCGGCCTCAGCCATTTCAAGTTCTTCCCCGCCGAGACCTCGGGCGGGCTCAAGGCGCTCAAGGCGCTCGCCGCCCCCTTCTATCAGGCGCGCTTCTGCCCCACCGGCGGCATCACGCTCGACAGCGCGCCCGCCTGGCTCGGCTTCGATCCGGTGCTGTGCGTCGGCGGCAGCTGGATCGCCACCGGCACGATGCCCGAAGTCGAACAAAAAGCCCGCGCCGCCGCCGCGCTGGCCAACTGACGCACCGACCCCGGCGGGCGGACCGCCGCTCGCCGAGGTGGGCAGGAATGCGCGCCTGCTCGCCTGCGGTTCGGCAAAGTCCGGGCCGATGGTGACGGACAGCGGGCACAAACGGCTTGGCGTGCGCGGTGTCGAGCGCGATCGGTACCGGGGGTCAGTGGCGGATAAGAGCGGCTGCGACTGGGCCGCCAGGTTTTTACGAGAAGCGGACAGCACATCATCGTCGGCGTGCCCAATTGCGATACAGCGCTGTTTCTCCTACTCAGCCCGACCTAGTTCTAAATCTACGCCAGCTTAGGTAAGTCAGCGATATGACTGACTTGGACATGCTGCCCGGCGCAGAACCCGACGACTTCAACGAGCTCCTTGGCGACATCACGCCAAAGACTGGCTTTGGCGAGGCGCGCTTCATCGTCACACGAAGCGATAAGATCGTGGATGTGAAGATCAAAGCCTCGGACGCGCTCGTGCGGAGTGTAGCTCGTGAGTACTTCGAGGACGAAGAACCTGTGCCCAGGACGGCATTGCGGCTTGATTATGAGGCAGGGACGCTCAGCATCTACCCACAGCTGATCTACTTCTCTGACCGGCTCTACCAGCAAAAATACAAGCAGCTGGAGGAGATACAGATCGACCTGCCTCAGGAGCCAGACTTACCCGAAGAGCACTTCGGCGTGGTTGAGCTTATGAAGGCCATCCCCAACGGCTTCATCAAGGACCCGTCATTCGGCCTCGGCTTCGTCAAGGAGATGAAGCCGCTGGTGAATTCAATACAGGAACTCAAGGGTGTTCGCCGTCTCGTCATTTCGGAGAAGGAGACGACCCGCATCGACGGGGCAACTTTCTACATGGGCACGGAGGAATACACGACCCTCCGCAATGGAATGAACCGCATCGCGCGCCACCATCAGGCCGATAGCCTGATCGAACGCGAAATGATGGCGCACAACAACTCGATCCACAAAGCGATGCCGGATGTTCATCGCTACAAAGAGAGACCTTACCGCCCAGGCACAGTCTACAAGTTGCTGGGAGGCACTCAGAGCGCGGTGGTAAAGCTGCGGGGCAGGGATCGGGTCAGCGTCCTCAATGCGATTGCGGGCAACGCCGACGCCCTCGCAAAGCGCGATCCTCGAGAGTTTGTGCAGCTACAGAAGGACATCGAGATTGTCGGCCTCGACAAGCTCATTGATGCCGTGAAGAGCCATATTGGACGCAACAGCGCAGAGGGCGTCTGGCAGACGCTGCTTGAGTTAAATCCCTTCATCCTGTCCATGCTGTTCGGCCAGCCTATCGTGCTCTTGCAGGCTAGCGCGTCAGTGGGTGGGCAGACGCTTTCGGGCAGCGGCACTAAAATAGCCGACTTCCTCGCCAAGAACGCTCTATCTCACAATGCAGCCTTAGTGGAAATCAAGCGGCCGAAGACGGCTCTGTTGACACACACCGAATATAGAGGAGGGGTTTTCGGCCCGTCCAAAGAGTTGATGGGGGCGGTTACTCAGGTGCTCGACCAGCGTGTCAAGCTCACAACGAACATTGCGCACACCCTCTATAACAGCAAGATCAACAACCTCGACGTGTCGGCCATTGAGTGCGTAGTTGTGGCTGGAACGATGCCGAGCGAGGAGGCGACGATCCGCTCGTTCGAATTGATCAGAAATTCGTTCAAGGACGTGCGGATCATCACGTTTGATGAAATGCTGGAGCGGCTGCAAATCCTGAGGGAACTACTCGCTGGCGAGCGATACGTTTCCGACATTGACGACGGACCGGAGGACGCGTTCGATATCTTCGATCCCTTTGAGGATGAGGACGATGGACACTGGGACGCGCGTGACGACGAAGACCGTAACCCGAGGGACTGAGGCTTAGCCTGTGGAGTCGTCAATCTCGCGCACTTCGTCATTTGGCCAAAGCGACGTCGGTGCGCTCGCACTGCACCATGAGGTAATGGTGGGGCGGCCGGTTTCGAGGTCGGCGCGCTCCGTTTGAAATGGCCGGAATTAGGGCGCAAAGCCGACCGACCGGTTTGCGGACCCAAATGGCGGGTTTCAGCAAAAGCCGATGCCAAATTTAACGCCGTGGAATGTCCTGAGCTGGTCGAAAGGCGGCAAGCCCAAGAAACTAAAGCACCCCACCCGGAACAAACCAAAAACAAACACTTTCCTACAACCCTGCCCTTCAGGCATAAACTGGTGGATGGAACCCGAATCGGACGATCCCTTCGCCTTCACGCCTGTCGCCACCGGCGCGCGCAGCGACGGGTGGTCGCCTGAGCGCCAGCGGCGCTTCATTGCCGAGCTGGCGCAGCATGGCGGCGTCGGGGCGGCGGCGCGCGCGGTGGGGATGACGCCTCAGACCGCCAATCGCCTGCGCAAGCGGCCCGATGCGGCGGCGTTCGCGCGCGCCTGGGACGCGGCGGTGCAGGAAGGGCGGCTGCGATCCTATGACGAGGCGGTGCGGCGCGGGCGCGAGGGCGTGGTCGTCCCCGTGATGCGGCGCGGCAAGGTCGTCGGCCATCGGCGGCGGTACGACAATCGCCTGCTCTTCGCCGCCTGCTATGGCGAGCCGATGACGCGCTTCCGCCGCGACGATCCGTCGGGGGCGCGTTGATGTCGCTTTTGCGGAACCTTTGGAACCTTTGCGGCCGCGCCGGGCGACGCGGCCGCCGGGGCCTTGCCTACATCTCGCCGCGGCTGCGGCGGATGGCGTACCATTTCTGCACGTTCGCGTTGTGCTGTTCCAGCGTCTCGGCGAACACATGGCCGCCGGTGCCGTCGGCGACGAAATAGAGCGCGTTCGACGCCGCGGGGTCGAGCACCGCGTCGATCGACGCGCGGCCCGGATTGGCGATCGGCCCGGCGGGCAGCCCGGCCATCGCATAGGTGTTATAGGCGTTGCGCGCGTGGAGTTCGGACTGGAGGATGCGGCGGCCCAGCGGCTTGCCGTGCGTGATCGGATAGATCACCGTCGGATCGGCCTGCAGGCGCATGTTCTGCTTCAGCCGGTTGGCATAGACCGCGGCGACCATCCGGCGTTCCTCGGCCTTGCCCGTCTCCTTCTCGACGATCGAGGCGAGCGTGACCGCTTCCTGCGGCGTCTTGACCGCGATGCCGGGGCGCCGCGCCGCCCAGGCCTTGGCGAGATAGGCGGTCATCGCCTTCTGCATCCGGTCGAGCACGCTCTGGCGCGTGTCGCCGCGGTTATAGGCATAGCTGTCGGGCAGCACCGATCCCTCGGCGGGGACCTCGACGCTGCCGGTCAGTTCGGGCGCCTTCATCAGCGCCTCGTGGACGAGGATCGACGGCGTGCCCTCGGGCACCCGGACAAAGCGCTGCACGGTGCGGCCGCCCTGCATCATCTTCAGGATGTCGGCCTGGCTCAGATGCGCGGGGATGCGGTATTCGCCCGCCTGGATCGGCGTCGAACCGCCGAAGATGCGGGCGAGCACCACGAAGCGGCGGGCCGATCCGATCGCCCCCGCCTTTTCGAGGGCATCCGCGGCGCGTGCCAGCGCGGCCCCTTCGGGGATCTCCACGCTGACATTCGCCGCCGCCGGCCCGGCGCCGCCCCACATGTGGAGGACGCCGAGGCCGATCGCGAGCAGCGCGAGCAACGCTGCGATCAGTGCGCAGCCGCTTGTTCGCCGCCGCGGAGGCTGGGGTGACACGATGTCAGATCGCCTTCATCACCAGGCTGGCATTGGTGCCGCCAAAGCCGAAGCTGTTGTTGAGCACGGCCTTGACCTTGCGCTGCTTGGCGACGTGCGGGACCAGGTCGACGCCCGCGCAATTCTCGCTAGGGTTGTCGAGGTTCAGCGTCGGCGGCACCACCTGGTCGCGCAGCGCGAGGATGCAGAAGATGCTCTCCACCGCACCCGCGCCGCCCAGCAGGTGGCCGATCGCCGACTTGGTCGAGCTCATCGACAGCCCGCCGATCGCGTCGCCGAACAGCCGGCGCACCGCGCCCAGTTCCAGCTCGTCGCCCAGCGGGGTCGAGGTGCCGTGCGCGTTGATATAGTCGATGTCCTCAAGCGCGAGGCCCGACTTCTTCATCGCCATCTGCATCGACCGGAACGCGCCCGAACCCTCGGGATGCGGCGCGGTGACGTGATAGGCGTCGCCCGACAGGCCATAGCCGATCACCTCGGCATAGATCTTGGCGCCGCGGCGCTTGGCATGCTCATATTCCTCGAGCACGACCACGCCCGCACCCTCGCCCATCACGAAGCCGTCGCGGTCCCGGTCATAGGGGCGGCTTGCCTTGGTGGGGTCGTCGCGGAAGCCGGTCGACAGCGCACGCGCCTGGCCGAACCCCGCGATGCCGATCGGGCAGATCGCGCCCTCGGCGCCGCCCGCGAGCATGATGTCGGCGTCGTCCATCGCGATCATCCGCGCGGCATCGCCGATCGAGTGCGCGCCGGTCGAACAGGCGGTGACGACCGCATGATTCGGCCCCATCAGACCGTACTTGATCGAGACCTGGCCCGAGATCAGGTTGATCAGGCGCCCGTGGACGAAGTGCGGCGAGACACGCTTCGGCCCCTTGGCGGCAAGCACCAGCGACTCGCTCTCGATGCCCGGCAGGCCGCCGATGCCCGAACCGATCGAGCAACCGGCGCGCAGGCGCAGCTCCTCGGGCATGTCGAGCAGCCCGGCATCCTCGATCGCCTGGCCCGCGGCGTCGATGCCATAGACGATGAACGGATCGACTTGGCGCTGCACCTTGTGGTCGACGCGCCGCGACGGATCGAAACCATATTCGTGGTCCGCCGGCTTCACCTCGCACGCATAGTTGCTCTGGAAATCCGTCGCATCGAAGCGGGTGATCGTGCCGGCGCCCGAACGCGCCGCAATGATGTTCTTCCAGCTCGTCTCCACATCCGCACCAAGCGGGGTGACGAGCCCAAGGCCGGTGACGACTACGCGGCGCATGGCAATTTCTCCGTCAAACAACGTTCAATCCGCGAACCGGCCCGCCGGGTGCGCCCGGGCGGGCGCAAGGCGGGTGGCGGAACGCGAAACGGCTTCCCGTCCCCGTTGGTCGGGGCCGGAAAGCCGCTGAAGGGCAGGACCCCGCCCGCAGGCGTGGAACGCCACGGACCAATCAGTCCTTCTTGTGCTCGCTGATGTAGCTCACCGCATCGGCAACGGTGCTGATCTTCTCAGCCGCGTCGTCGGGGATCTCCACACCGAATTCTTCCTCGAACGCCATCACCAGCTCGACGATATCGAGGCTGTCGGCGCCGAGATCGTCGATGAAGCTCGCCTCGGGCTTCACCTCAGCCGCGTCCACGCCGAGGTGATCGACGACGAGCGCCGTGACGCGCGCGGTGATTTCTTCCTGGTTGGCCATAAACCCTGTTGTCCTTTGATTGGGGCTCAGATTGCTTGAACCGCACCTAGAATGCTGCCGGGAACGTTGCAAGAGGTTCGCTGACGCGAAGCAGCGGCACCGGCCCGCCGCTGCACACGCCCCGCCGCCGGTCAGGCGTTGGCGAAGGCGATGCTCGCATATTGGACGCTATTCAGAAAGGCGAAGAACTCCGCAAGCAATTCTGCATTCTCGCGCGTCTGCTGCGCCTCGTCGGTCACGACCGAGCGCACCAGCGCCTGCGTCTCGGTTGCGGTCAGCGGACGGCTGCGCACATCGTCTGGAAGCGCCTGAAAGGCATCTTCGAGCACGGCGGGATCGAATCCCCGCTCGCTCACCACCCGCTGCGCGATCGGCAGCCCCAGCTTGGCGAGCGCGAAGATGCTTGCCGCCCGCACCGCCGTCGGCGACCAGCCATGCGTGCGTGCGCACTCGGCCGCCGCGGTGCCGATGCCCGACCCGACCGTCGCGGCATAGCTGGGCCTGTGGCCGCTTTCGGCCAGGTTGCGCGCGGTATCGGTCTCGATCTCCTTGCGAACCGCAGGATCGAGCGTCGTGACGACACAGTCGAGCGTGCCGAGATCGGCCGCCCTTGCGGGCGCCGCCGCGCAACCGAGCAGCAGCAGCGCCGCCGCCGCGCCGGCGGGTCGCACCCCGTTTCGCATCGTCAAGACACCCTCCCCCAACAGCTTCGCAACCGCGTCAGATCATCGCCATCCCGCCGTTCACATGCAGCGTCTGGCCGGTGACATAGGATGCCTCGCGGCTCGCCAGATAGACGACGGCGGCGGCGATATCGTCGCCCTCGCCCAGCTTGCCCGCCGGAATGCGGCCGAGCAACGCTTCTTTCTGCGCATCGGGAAGCGCGTCGGTCATCGCCGAGCGGATGAACCCGGGCGCGACGCAATTGACGGTGATGTTGCGGCTCGCCAGTTCCTGCGCCAGCGCCTTCGACATGCCGATCAGGCCCGCCTTCGACGCGGCATAGTTGGCCTGCCCCGGATTGCCCGTCACGCCCACGACCGACGTGATCGACACGACCCGGCCGAACCGCGCCTTCATCATCGGCTTGGCGGCCGAACGGATCAGGCGGAACGCGGCCTCAAGATTCACCTTGATGACCTGTTCCCACTCCTCGTCCTTCATCCGCATCGCCAGATTGTCGCGCGTCACGCCCGCATTGTTGACGAGGATGTCGAGCTTGCCGAGCGCTTCCACCGCCTGCGGCACCAGCGCGTCGACCGCCGCCGCATCGGCAAGGTTGCACGGCAATGCGACATGATCGCCCCCCAGTTCGGCGCGAAAGGCCTCGAGCTTTTCGACATTCGAGCCCGAAAGCGCCAGGCGCGCGCCCTGCGCCGCCAGCGCGCGAGCGATCGCCGAACCGATACCGCCGGACGCGCCGGTGACGAGTGCGGTCATCCCGCTAAGATCGAACATGGTGCTGTTTTCCTTGTATCTGCAAAACGACGCAGCGCGCCGCGATTAGAGCGTTTTGGCGAAAGCCTCGATATCGGCCATGCCGATCAGGCTGTGCGTCGGCGCATCGGGCGCGATCCGCTTGACCATGCCCGCCAGCACCTTCCCCCCGAGTTCGGCGAACTGATCGACGCCGGCCTCGACCATCGCCGCCACCGATTCGCGCCAGCGGACCATGCCGGTGACCTGCTCGACCAGCAGGGAGCGGATCACCTGGGGATCGACGACCGGCGCTGCGGTGACATTGGCATAGAGCGGCACGAGCGGCGACTGGACCGCCACGGTCGCCAACGCCTCGGCCATCGCGTCGGCAGCAGGCTGCATCAGCGGACAGTGGAACGGCGCCGAAACCGGCAGCAGCACCGCGCGCTTGGCGCCCATTTCCTTGGCGAGCGGCAGCGCGCGTTCGACGGCGGCGCGATGCCCCGAAATAACGACCTGAGTCGGGTCGTTGTCGTTGGCGACGGTGCAGACCTGCCCCTCGGCTGCCGCCGCCGCGATCGCCGCAGCCTTTTCGACATCGGCGCCCAGCAGCGCAGCCATCGCGCCCTCGCCCACCGGCACCGCTGCCTGCATCGCCTCGCCGCGCCGGCGCAGCAGGCGCGCGGTCGTCGGCAGGTCGATCGCTCCGGCTGCGCACAACGCACTATATTCACCCAGGCTGTGCCCCGCCACGAAATCGCCCTTGTCGGCCAGGCGGATGCCGCCTTCGCGTTCGAGCACGCGGAGCACCGCGATGGCGTTGGCCATGATCGCCGGCTGGGCATTGGCGGTGAGCGTCAGTTCGTCCTCGGGCCCTTCGCTCATCAGGCGAAAGAGGTGCTGGCCGAGCGCGTCGTCGACCTCCTGAAACACCTCGCGGGCGTGAACGCTGGCTTCGGCCAGCGCCTTGCCCATGCCCACGGCCTGGCTGCCCTGCCCCGGGAAGATGAAGGCGCGCATTGGCTACTCCTGCTTGTTTGTCTTATCGTGACCGCGCGGGTTAGTGCGTTGCCCCCCTTGCGCGCAAGGCCGGATCGCGGCCGACGACCGGCATTTCCCTTGCCTTTTACGGCCACGACCGCTAAGGGCGCCGCTCCACGAGCGGAGGGCGCTGCTTTTCCGCGCGTGCTTTAGCTTAGTGAGACGACAGCCGGAGGGGTGTCCGCATGGGGCGGCGCCAGCGATCGGCCAACATGAAAGAAGCCCATGCCGCTTTACGAGCATGTGTTCCTTGCGCGCCAGGATCTGGCGCAGGCGCAAGTGGACGCACTGGCGGAAGCCGCCACCAAGATCGTCGAAGACAATGCCGGTAAGGTCGTCAAGACCGAGACCTGGGGTCTTCGCAGCCTTGCCTATCGCATCGCGAAGAACCGCAAGGCGCACTATGTCATGCTCGAAATCGACGCGCCGGCCGGCGTGGTTGCCGAGCTGGAACGCCAGACGCAGATCAACGAAGACGTCATCCGCTACATGACCGTCAAGGTCGACGCGCATGAGCAGGGCCCGTCGGTGATGATGCGCAAGGGCGATCGCGAGCGTCGCGGCCGTCGCGAGCGCGGCGAAGAGCAGAGCTTCGAGGGCTAAGGAGAAAGTATCATGGCACGACCCTTTTTCCGCCGCCGCAAGAGCTGCCCCTTCTCGGCCAAGGATGCGCCGAAGATCGATTACAAGGACGTCCGCCTGCTGCAGGGCTTCGTTTCGGAGCGTGGCAAGATCGTCCCGTCGCGCATCACTTCGGTGAGCGCGAAGAAGCAGCGCGAGCTGGCTCAGGCCATCAAGCGCGCCCGTCACCTGGGCCTGCTGCCCTACATCGTGAAGTAAGGAGCGGACCCGATGGACGTCATTCTGCTGGAGCGCATCGAGAAGCTCGGCCACATCGGCGATGTGGTCAAGGTAAAGGACGGCTTCGCCCGCAACTACCTGCTTCCGCGCAAGAAGGCGCTTCGCGCCAATGAAGCCAACCGCAAGGTCTTCGAAGCCAACCGTGAGCGGATCGAGGCTGAAAACGCCGCCCGCCGCGTCGACGCGCAGAAGGAAGCCGGCACGCTCGAGGGCGTTTCGGTGACCCTGATCCGTCAGGCGTCGAACACCGGCCAGCTCTATGGCTCGGTCGCCGTGCGCGACCTGGTCGAGGCGCTGGTTGCCGATGGCCACAAGGTCACCAAGTCGCAGATCGTGCTCGACCGCCCGATCAAGGCGATCGGCGTGTACGAAGTCCGCGTCGCGCTGCACCCCGAGGTGTCGGTGACGGTCAAGGTCAACGTTGCGCGCTCGCCCGAAGAGGCCGAGATGCAGGCGCAGGGCGTCGACGTCATGGCTGCGATGTTCGAGCGCGAGGAAGCCGGCTTCACCGAGGATCGCGATCCGAACCTCGAGCCGGGCGAAATCGCCGCCGAGCCGACCGAGGAAGCCCAGGGCTGATCCACGGCCGGGCAACCGGAATGAAGGGGCCGCTCCGATCCGTCGGAGCGGCCCTTTTCATTGGCGCGCCGTCGACAACCGGCGCGCCCGGACGCCCTCAATTCCCCAGACGGGGGTCATAACCATGCTGGTGGTCGCGCATGCTCTCCGCAGCGCGCGTCGTGGCATCGCGAAACTCCACCCATTGCCGCTTGGTCATGCAGATGCGCTTGGCCATGATCGACCCGGTCGGCGTCATCGACCGACAGATCTTGCGGTCGGCCTCCGGAACCGGCGCCGCAGTCGGCGCGGCGGCCGGAGCCGCCGATTGCAGCACGGACGCCGTCACCGGCTGCGCCATCAGTAACGATGCTGCCGCCCAGGACAGGATCGGGATGCACTTCATCGGTTCACTCCCCCTATGGAACCCGAAGAGGCTAACCGAGATTCGCCGGCGCAGCCAGCGCAACCGCCGGTCGTGACCGGCGCAACTATTTACGTCCGAACAGCTTTTCGATGTCGCCGTGCGCCAGCTTCACCCAGGTGGGGCGGCCGTGGTTGCATTGTCCCGAATGCGGGGTTGCCTCCATCTCGCGAAGCAGCGCGTTCATTTCCGCCACCGACAGCACGCGCCCGGCGCGTACGGAGCCGTGGCACGCCATGGTCGCGGCAACATGGTCGAGCCGTTCGCGCAGGCTCAGCGCCTCATCGAAACTCGCGAGTTCGTCCGCCAAGTCGATCACCAGCGCGTGAACGTCGCCCTTGCCGAGCATCGCGGGCGTGGCCCGAACCAGCATCGCACGCGGTCCGAAACGTTCGAGTTCCAGTCCGAAATCTGCGAGTTCGCCAGCCCGCGCTTCCAGCCGATCGCAGCCGGGTTCGTCGAGCTCGACAACCTCCGGCAACAGCAACGCCTGGGCGGCAACGCGACCGCCCTGCATTGCGCGGCGCATCCGTTCGAGAACAAGGCGTTCGTGCGCAGCGTGCTGATCGACGATCACCAGCCCGTCCTCTGCCTCTGCGACGATATAGGTGCGGGCGACCTGTCCGCGCGCGACACCCAGCGGGAATTCAGGACCGGCAGGAACCTCGGCATGCGCCGCTTCGGCCCGCGCCTGCGGTGCGGCCACGAAACCTCCGGCAAAATCGCCGCGCGGCAAACCGCTATGCCGGGCGAACATCACGGCTTGCCCGCCGTCGGACGGGGGCACGCTCGCACCGTACCCGAAATCCATCGCACGGTCGCGAAACGAAGACGCCGCCGCGACGTCATCCGATCGTTCAAGCGCTTGCTCGGGCAGCATGTCGCCCGGCCGCCACATCGCGAGCGCGGCATCGGCCGGGCGCTGAACGCTGCGATGGCCTGCCGCGTCGAGCGCGCGACGAAGGCCGCTGACGATGAGACCCCGTGCGAGTGCGGGGTCGCGAAATCGCACCTCGGTCTTCGCGGGGTGGACATTCACGTCGACCGCATCGGGCGGAACATCGAGGAACAGGGCGACCACCGGATGCCGATCGCGTGCCAGCATCTCGGCATAGGCGCCCCGCACCGCCCCGGCGAGCAGCCGATCCTTTACCGGGCGGCCGTTGACGAACAGATATTGATGGTCGGCCACCCCGCGATTGAACGTCGGCAGGCCGGCAACGCCGCCCAGCACATGCCCTTCACGCTCGAAGTCGATGCCGACGCTGTTGTCGGCAAGCGCCCGGTCGGTAAGCGCGGCCACCCGCTGCGGGCGCGTTTCTCCCGCCTGTACCGACAAGGCCCGTCGCCCCTCGTGCTCGACCGTGAAGCCGATTTCCGGCCGCGCCATCGCCAGCCGCTTCACGACGTCGAGGCATGCGGCATATTCGGCGCGCGTCGATCGCAGGAACTTGCGCCGGGCGGGGACGCGGGCGAACAGCGCCTCGACGCGCACGCGCGTGCCGGGCGGCAGTGCGGCCGGCCCTGCGCTTTCCTGCACACCATTGTCGACGAGCAATGCCCATCCGTCGCGGCCGCGCACGCGGCTCTCAAGCGTCAGCCGCGCGACACTGGCGATCGACGGCAACGCCTCCCCCCGAAACCCCAGCGTGGCGACCGCCTCGATCGCGTCGTCGGGCAGTTTGGACGTCGCATGTCGCTCCAGCGCAAGCGCCATTTCGTCGGGCGCCATACCGCACCCGTCATCGATCACCTCGATCAGGTCGATCCCGCCGCCCGCCAGCCGGACCATGATCCGACCGGCGCCGGCGTCGATCGCGTTTTCGACCAGTTCCTTCAGCGCGCTGGCAGGTCTTTCGACCACTTCGCCCGCTGCAATGCGATTGACAAGATGCTCGGGCAGACGGCGTATTGACATGGTCTCCCGTCTAGCCCAACGGGCGGCATCCCGCGACCCTGATCCGATGGCATTTGGCCGGATTTCGATTCCGATCCAGCCGCGGCAGGACGCGGGCAATCTCGGTGCGAACAGCCGCCGGCGGGCGCGCGGCAGGACGGATATTAGATGGCTTTCTCGCGTTTCTTCAAATTCATGTCGCAGGACATGGCGATCGACCTGGGTACGGCAAACACGGTCGTCTATTTGCGTGGACGCGGCGTGGTTCTGAACGAACCGTCGGTGGTGGCGGTGGAAACGCTCAACGGCGTGCGGAAGGTCAAGGCCGTCGGCGACGACGCCAAGCTGATGATGGGCAAGACGCCGGGCACGATCGAGGCGATTCGCCCGCTGCGCGACGGCGTGATCGCCGACATCGATGTCGCCGAGCAGATGATCAAGCACTTCATCCAGAAGGTGCACGGCCAGCGCCGCTTCATGCGGTGGCCCCAGATCGTGATCTGCGTACCGTCGGGTTCGACCTCGGTCGAACGCCGTGCGATCCGCGATGCAGCATCGAACGCGGGTGCCAGCCAGGTATGGCTGATCGAAGAACCGATGGCAGCGGCGATCGGCGCCGACATGCCCGTTACCGAACCGATCGGCTCGATGGTGGTCGATATCGGCGGCGGGACGACCGAAGTCGCGGTGCTCTCGCTGCGCGGCCTCGCCTATTCGACCAGCGTGCGCGTCGGCGGTGACAAGATGGACGAGGCGATCGTTTCCTATGTCCGCCGCAACCACAACCTGCTGATCGGCGAAGCCACCGCCGAACGGATCAAGCAGGAAGTGGGCGTTGCCAAGCCGCCGGTCGACGGGATCGGCGCGACGATCCACATCAAGGGCCGTGACCTGGTCAACGGCGTACCCAAGGAAATCCAGATCAACCAGGGCCAGATCGCCGAGGCGCTGAGCGAGCCCGTGGGCACGATCGTCGAAGGCGTGCGAATCGCGCTCGAAAACACCGCCCCCGAACTCGCGGCCGACATTGTCGACCAGGGAATCGTGCTTACCGGCGGCGGCGCGCTGCTTCAGGGCATCGACGAGGTGATCCGCGACGAGACGGGCCTGCCGGTCACCGTGGCCGAAAACCCGCTTACCTGCGTTGCACTCGGCACCGGTCGCGCGCTGGAGGATCCGGTGTTCCGCGGCGTGCTTCTGGCTGTCTGATCGGGAGACTGCGGAGCTATGGCGCCGCAAGCAAATCGGCGCCCGGGATACTCGCGGCGGGCGCAGTACGGACGGTTCATCGGCTATGTCGGCGCCGTCGGCGGGATTCTCGTCGGCGGCGTGTTCCTGATCGCCTCCAACTTCAACCCACCCGCCTTTGCCGTGATGCGAGGCGTGGTGGCGGAGGTGACGACGCCGGTTTCCTCCGGCATCTCCTGGATATGGGGCGGCGTCGCCAGCGTTCCGGGCGCGATCGGCAGCTATTTCAACGTCCATGGCGAGAATGGCCGCCTGCGTGCACAGATCGCACGCGAGGCGCAGGAACTGGCACAGGCGCGCGCACTTGTTCACGAAAACCAGCGGCTGCGCGCGCTGCTTCAGGTGCGGGAGGCGGCGACCGATGTCGTCGCGGTCGCTCGGATCGTCAACAGTACCTCGGGCAGCACGCGGCGGTTCGCGACGCTCAACGCCGGTAGCTGGCAGGGCGTCCATCCCGGCCAGCCCGTCCGTGAAGCCGGCGGCCTGATCGGCCAGGTCGTCGAAGCAACGCCGAATACCGCACGCGTGCTGCTGATCGTGGACAGCGAGAGCATCGTCCCTGCGCGTCGGACGCGCGATGGCTTCCCTGCGCTCGTTTCCGGGCGCGGCGACGGGATGCTGGAAGTGCGCGCGGCGGGTGCCGGGCCGATGACGTTCCAGCCCGGCGACACGTTCGTCACCTCGGGGACCGGCGGGGTCTTCCCGCCCAATATTCCTGTCGCGCATGTGGCGAGCGCGGGCCGTGACATGGCGCTGGCCACGCCCGCGGCCAGCCCCGACACGCTCGATTTTGCGCTGGTGCAGCGGCTGTTCCTTCCTCCCCTCCCACCTCCGCCGCCGCCCGCGGCAAAACCAAAACACTGAGCGCGATGGAACTGGTCCCACTCGGCCATTCGGATCGCCCGCCCCGCGCCCGCTGGCTAGCCCCGCTTTCGGTGATGCTCGGATCGTTGATGACCCTGCTGCCGATCGTGACGAGCTTTCCGGTGCTGCCGCCGTTCGGCCTGCTGTTGCTGCTGGGCTGGCGAATGACGCGCGGCGATTCGATGCGAGTCTGGGCATCGGTACCGCTCGGCCTGTTCGACGATCTGGTCAGCGGGCAACCGATGGGATCGGCAATGGTCCTCTGGACCAGCTGTATCCTGGTGATAGACGTTCTGGACACGCGGCTGGTGTGGCGCGATTTCTGGCAGGACTGGTTGATCGCCGCCGGCGCGATCACCTTCTGCCTGGCAATTGGACGCTTGATTGCCGTGCCGATGAGTGCACATGTCGACACGGCGCTGGTGCTGCAGATCCTGGCGTCGGCAGCGCTTTTCCCGCTGATCTACCGGCTCTGCGCGTGGTTCGACAGCGACGTGAAGAAGAACTGAATTTGTGAACAAGATCACCGAGGCAAGCCAGGCCTATAGCTTCACTCGTCGGGCGCTGCTGCTCGGCGCGGGAGAAGTCGCGGTCGGGCTGGTGCTTGCGGGCCGCATGACGTGGCTGTCGGTGTTCGAAAACGAGCGCTATCGGATGATGGCGGAAAGCAATCGCGTCAACATGACGATGATCCCGCCCCGCCGCGGCTGGATTCTCGACCGCAAGGGCGCGCCGATCGCCAACAACCGCACCGATTTCCGCGTCGACCTGATCCCCGACCGCCTGGAGGATCGCGACCGCGTATTGGCAGCGTTGCAGAAGCTCCTCGCGCTCACCGAGGAGGAAATGGCGCGGATCCAGACCGACCTGAAGCGCGCGGCGGGTTTCCAGCCCGTTCAGGTGAAGGAAAACCTCACCTGGGAGCAATTCGCCGCAGTCAGCGTGCGCATCCCGGAACTGCCCGGCGTCGCGCCCACGCAAGGCTATGCGCGCAACTATCCGCTGGGCGCAGCCGTCGCACATCTGGTCGGCTATGTCGGCACGGCGTCGGCCGAGCAATATCGCAAGGAAAAGGATCCGCTGCTCGTCACTCCGGGGTTCAAGCTGGGCAAAGACGGGCTGGAAAAGGTTCTGGAGCCGCAACTGCGCGGCACCCCCGGCGCCAAGCGGGTCGAAGTGACCGCGCACGGCAAGCTCGTCCGCGAACTGGCGACCCGCGCCGATAAGCCGGGCAACAATGTCCGGCTGACGATCGACTCGGGGCTTCAGGAATATGTCGCGCGCCGGCTCGGCACCAATTCGGGCTCTGCGGTGGTCATCGACTGTCTCAGCGGCGACATCCTCGCGATGGTGTCGATGCCCGCCTACGACCCCAACAGCTTTTCCGACGGCATCAGCCAGAGCGAATGGAAGATGCTGTCAGAGGACGATCACGTCCCCTTGATGAACAAGGTGCTCCAGGGGCTTTACCCCCCCGGCTCCACCGTCAAGCCGATGAATGGGCTGGCGCTGATGAAGGCGGGCGTCGACCCGCACATGCGCATCAACTGCACCGGCGCCCTGCGCGTCGGGAACGGCGTGTTCCACTGTCACAAACGTCACGGCCATGGTCCGCTCGACCTCAAGAACGCGATCATGCAGAGCTGCGACATCTATTTCTACGAGATGGTTCGTCGCGTCGGCTATGATGCGATCGCGCCGGTCGCCCGCGAGGTCGGGCTGGGCCAGAAGTTCGACCTGCCCTTCACGACGCAACGCTATGGCACGGTTCCCGACAGCGCATGGAAACTGCGCAAGTACAAGCATTCCTGGACTGTCGCCGACTCGCTCAATGCCTCGATCGGCCAGGGCTATGTGTTGGCCAACCCGCTCCAGCTCGCCGTGATGGCGAGCCGGCTGGCGTCGGGGCGGCAGTTGGTTCCGCGGCTGATCGCCGACGCGCCCCGCGTGGTTGCGCCCAGCCTTGGCGTTTCCGACGAACAGCTCGCCATCATTCGCGACGCGATGTGGGGCGTCGTCAACGGCGGCGGAACCGGCGGCGCCGGGCGACTGATGGTTCCCGGCGTCGCGCTCGCCGCGAAGACGGGCACCGCCCAGGTGCGTCGCATCACGATGGCGGAACGCCGGTCTGGCGTGCTCAACAACGCCGCGCTGCCGTTCAAGCTGCGCGACCATGCGCTGTTCGTCTGCTTCGCGCCGTCGGACAATCCGCGCTATGCTGCTGGAATCGTCCTCGAACATAACGGTCACGTGATCCGCAACCTCGACACGCCGATGATCGGGCGCGACATCATGACCTATCTGTTCGACCGGGACCGGGCGCTTGCATCGCTCGCCGATGTCGAACCGACCTGGGGCGGCGATTACCGCACCCGCATGGCGGCACAGGCCGACGCGTTCCGCAAGACGCATGCCGCGCCCCCGCCCCCGGCGCCCGAAGACGCGGCCGAAGCCGCAAGCACCGTCGCCGAGGAGGCTGCGGACGCGACGACGAACAACACCGTCGATGCCAGCGCGGCCGAACGGGGCAGCGTGGAGGTTGAGGAATGAGCAAGCGCGGCCCCGGCATCGTTCCCCAGCCGCTGGCCCAACTGCCATGGCGGGTGATCCTGCTCGTGCTGGCGATCGGCGGCTTCGGCCTGCTCGTCCTCTATTCGGCGGCGAACGGCAATGTGAACCCATGGGCCTGGAACCAGGGCACCAAGCTGATCCTGTTCATGGCGATGGCAATCGGACTGTCGCGCGTGCCGGAGAGTTTCTGGGCGCTCGGCGCGTTCCCGATGTACGCGATCTGCGTGGTGATGCTGCTGGGCGTCGAGGCACTGGGCGCGGTGGCCGGCGGCAGCCAGCGCTGGCTCGACCTGGGCATCATCCGGCTCCAGCCATCCGAGCTGATGAAGCCGATCATCGTCCTAACGCTCGCCCGCTTTTACGAGATCATGCCCGTCAGCGAGATCCGCAAATTCGGGGCGATCTGGCCCGCCGCCATCCTGATCGGACTCCCCGCAGGGCTGGTGATGCTCCAACCTGATCTCGGCACTGCGCTGATGATCAGCGGTTGCGGGGTTATGGTCGTTTTCCTCGCCGGCGTGCCGTTACGGCTGTTCATCGGCGGCGCGCTGGCGCTTGCGGTATCGGCCCCCATCGCCTTCAAATATGTGCTGCACGAATATCAGCGCAATCGCGTGCTGATCTTCCTCGATCCCGAAAGCGATCCGCTCGGCACCGGCTATCATATCAGCCAGTCCAAGATCGCGATCGGTTCCGGGGGTGTGTTCGGCAAGGGCTTTCTGAACGGCACGCAAAGCCATCTCGACTATCTCCCCGAAGGCCATACCGACTTCGCGCTGGCGACGATGATGGAAGAATGGGGGCTGATCGGCGGAATCGGCCTCATCATCGGTTTTGGGCTGTTGATCGGCTGGGGCATCTCGGTCGCGCTGCGCGCCAAGAGCCGGTTCGGACGCCTTACCGCCGCAGGGCTTTCGGGAACGCTCTTCCTGTATGTCTCGATCAACATGGCGATGGTGATGGGCTTGGCCCCGGTGGTCGGTGTGCCGTTGCCGATGATCAGCTTTGGCGGCACCGCGCTGATGACGATCATGATCTGTTTCGGCATTCTGATGTCGATCGATCGTCAAAGCCGCCAGGCCCAGGTCCAGAAATGGTGACATTTTTGCATTTTCGGGGTTGCGCTGGGCGGAGGGTCTGCTAAACGCGCGCCTCCATCGCGGTGGCGCCGCACCAAAGGCGCCAAACGTTGCCGGAATGGACGCATAGCTCAGTTGGTAGAGCAGCTGACTCTTAATCAGCGGGTCCTAGGTTCGAGCCCTAGTGCGTCCACCATCCGCCGCCATTTTCGCCTTCGAAAGTGCGGCGCGCAACATCTTCCGCAGCCGTCTGGCATGGACGCATAGCTCAGTTGGTAGAGCAGCTGACTCTTAATCAGCGGGTCCTAGGTTCGAGCCCTAGTGCGTCCACCACGGCCTTTCATTGCAACCTCCGCGGCAACGACTTTTCCCCCAGGCCGGTAAGCCCGGGGTGCGGCGGGCAATGGCCGCACCGCGCCCGCTTTTCACGTCAAAACCAGGCGCGTACCCCCAACGCCACCCGAAGGCCGCCGACATCCTCGCCTGCGGCACGCGCAAAGTCGGCAGTACGGCCGACACGGCGCTCCCATACCAGCCCCGCATAGGGCGCAAACTCGCGCCGGAACTCATAGCGCAGGCGAACCCCCAGTTCGGCAGATGACAGGCCGGCGCCCACACGGGCGGAGGGGACATCCTGCGCCGAAAGCGCCACTTCGGCGCGTGGCTGGAGCACCAGCCTCTGGGTGATGCGCTGGTCCCAACTTGTCTCGATGCGGCCGGTCAGATCTCCCTTTTCGGACACGAAGGCCGCAGCGTCGATATGCGTCCAGTAGGGCGCGAGCCCCTCGATCCCGAACGCGGCGTGGGTGCGCCCGGGGCCGGCACCGACATCCTGCCGCAATCCCGCCTGCAGGTTCCAATAGGCGTCGAGCGCGCGACTATAGAGCGCCTGAACCTCGGCATCGCCGATCCGGTCGCCGAAACGCCCCTCTCCCTCGCTCTTCAGGACGAGCCGATTGCGGTCGCCGCCGAACCAGAAGCTGCCGTTCCACCGGTAATTCTCGCCCCCGCGCCGAAGGCTGACTTCAGCCACCTCGACGATGGTCTGGCTGAACCGCATGCCCCCATGCGATTCGAGCAACGCGCGCTCGGCGCGCGCCATTGCGGCGGCATCCCAATAGCGATCCGCCGCGCGGTCCGAGGCAACCGGGGGCGGCACGGCGTGGCCGGGAGCCTGATCGGTCCCTTGCGGCATGCCGGCATCCATTCGCATATGGTCGTGGTTCGCCATGGACGCTCCCGCTTCCGCCGGAGGCGGAGAAGCATGGTCGTGCGACTCAACGGGGGCGCCATGATCCGCATGGGCGTCATGGGCGTCATGGCCGGATACCGCGACGTCCGGCGTAACGTGATGCTGGTGCGCCGGGACGGCAGGCGCCGATTGCGGAGTCGTCTCCGGAACGGATGGCATCGTCGGATGGTCATGCGACTGCGCCTGTGCGTGGCTCGCCAGAACGAGCGCGCTGAGCGGCAAAAGCGTCCGGAGCGGCTTCATGCGGCATTCTCCGTCGCAGGACGTACCTGAATCACGCGCATCATTCCCGCATGCATGTGAAAGAACATATGGCAATGAAATGCCCAGTCGCCCGGTTCGGCGGTCACGTCGAACTGCACGCGCCCGCCCGGGGCGACATTGACCGTATGCTTGCGTGGCGAATGATCGCCATGGCCGGTCACCAGTTCAAAGAAATGGCCGTGAAGGTGGATCGGGTGGTTCATCATCGTGTCGTTGATGAGCGTGACGCGAACGCGTTCGCCGCTGCGCATCGGCACCGGCGCGCCCGCTTCGGCCAGCGTCTTGCCGTCGAAGGACCACATGTAACGTTCCATGTTGCCGGTCAGGTGAAACTGGATCTCGCGATCCGCCGCGCGCGTATCCGGATTGACCGTCGACGCCATCAAATCGCGATAGACAAGCACGCGCTTGCCGAGCGTCGCCAGCCCCTGTCCGGGTTCGCCGGTGCGATCGGCCGGCATCGGTGCGATCGACTGGACACCCGGTCCCATGGCGACTCCGGGAGCATTCGCCGGATCGCGCATCCGGATGCTGTGCCCCCCTCCGTGGCCTGCAGCCGAGGGCTGGTGATTCATTCCCGGCATATCGGGCATGTCCGGCATATCCGGCGTGTCGGCCGTCGCGCCGCCTTCGTGCGCGTGGCCGCCACCGCCCATGTCCATTCCCATGTCGCGCATCGTGGCAAGCGGGCGCCTTCCCATCGGCGGCACGGGCGCCGTCATCCCTGCCCGCGGCGCCAGCATCGCGAGCGCCCGCCCCGAACGGTCGATCGCTTCTGCCACGATTGCGTAGGCACGGTCCCCGCCGTCCGGCGAAAGGATGACGTCATAGGTTTCACCCGGCGCGATCTGAAAGGCGTCGATCGTCACGGGCATGACGGGCTGCCCGTCCGCGGCCACCACACGCATCGCCAGTCCGGGAATATGCACGTTGAAGATCGTCATGCCGCCGGCGTTGATAAACCGCAGCCGTACCCGCTCTCCCGGATCGAACAGTGCCGTCCAGGGGCGTGCCGGCCCGTAGCCGTTGACCAGATAGCGGAAGGCCGCACCGGTGACGTCGGAAATGTCGGTCGGGTCCATCCGCATGCGCGACCACTGCAGGCGCTCCGAAAGCGGCTGGTCCTTTCCGGCCAGCAAGCCCGCCAGCGTCTGCTGCTGCCTGTTGAAGTAGCCTGCCTGCTGCTTGAGCTTGCGGAACAGCGTGTGCGGGTGCGTCGCGCTGTGATCGGACAACAGGACCACATGGTCGCGGGCGACCTGGTCGTCGGCGGCAGGCGCGGCCGGGTCGATCACGATCGGCCCGTAAAGCCCCATCTGCTCCTGAAAGCCCGAGTGGCTGTGATACCAGTAGGTTCCCGACTGGCGGACCGGGAAACGGTAGGTGAAGGTCTCACCGGGTGCGATGCCCGGAAAGGATACGCCGGGAACACCGTCCATCTGGAACGGCAGCAACAGCCCGTGCCAATGGATCGAACTCTGCTCGGCCAGCGTGTTTTCGACCATCAGCGTGACGGTCTGTCCTTCGCGTAGGCGCAGCAGCGGCGCCGGGACGCCGCCGTTGATCCCGATCGCGTGCGTCGCCACCCCGTCGACCGTCAGCGTCTGCGGCGCGATACGCAGGTGGATGTGATCCCCCGAAAGCGTCGCAAGCCCCTGGGCCGCCGCGTCATCATGTCCGATCCCGTGCGAAACCGGGCGCGCCCAGACGGGGAGCGCCTGTGACGCCCACAACCCCGCGCCGGCGGCAAGCCCGCAACGTAACAATTCGCGTCGCTCGATTCCGCCCCTCATGCCCATTCCCTTTGTCACCCAAACGCGCCGCTATGGCCGATGCCGCCTAGCGCTACGATGAACACGGCTAAAGACGCGCTTTAGCGATTGCGCGAGTCCCTTCATTGCCTATCGCGTTCATGGAAATATGTAGGAACCGACGCGGCGGATCGCACCGACCGCGCCGCAATGCCGCTGCGATGGCAGGGCGAGACAAGGGGAACGGACATGCCGCGCGTCACCAAAATGCCCTTCGCGACCCGCCGCGGCATGATGACGCGCCTGGGGCTGTTGCTGGGTCTCGGCCTGGCGTTGGCGAGCTGTTCAGGCGGAAGCCAGCCGACGGGCAAGCAATTGCTCAACGTCTCGTATGACCCCACGCGCGAGCTTTACCGCGACGTCGATGCGGCATTCGTCAAGAAGTGGAAGGCCGAACGCGGCGAGGACATCCGCATCAATCTGAGCCATGGCGGGTCGGGCAAACAGTCGCGGGCGGTGATCGACGGGCTCGAGGCGGATGTGGTGACGCTGGCGCTCGCCTATGACATCGATGCGATCGCCGAACGCACGAACAAGCTTTCGCGCGACTGGCAGAAGGCGCTGCCGGACAACAGCGCGCCCTATACGTCGACAATCGTTTTCCTGGTACGCAAAGGAAATCCCAAGGGAATTCGTGACTGGGGCGATCTGGTCCGACCGGGCGTGAAGGTCATTACGCCCAATCCCAAGACCAGCGGCGGCGCGCGGTGGAACTTCCTTGCGGCATGGGCCTATGGGCGGACACTGGGGCGGTCCGAGGCGGTGGCCGAGGACTATGTGAAGCGGCTCTACGCCAATGTTCCGGTGCTCGATTCGGGTGCGCGCGGGGCGACGACGACCTTCGTAGAGCGCGGAATTGGCGACGTTTTATTGGCCTGGGAGAATGAGGCGCTGTTGGCGCAGCGGGCGCTGGGCAAGGGGCGGTTCGAGATCGTCGTGCCGTCGATATCGGTGCTGGCCGAGCCGCCGGTGGCGGTGGTTTCGGGCAATGCCCAGAAGCACGGAACCGCAGCGATCGCAGAGGCTTACCTGCGATTCCTCTATACCCGCGAGGGCCAGGAGATCATCGCCCGCAACCATTATCGCCCGCGCGATCCCGAGGTCGCCCGCGCCCATGCCAAGGACTTTCCGAGCCTGAAACTCGCCTCAATCGACGGCGATTTCGGCGGTTGGCAGGCCGCACAGGCCCGTTTCTTTGCCGACGGGGGTATGTTCGACCGCATTTATACCGCGATTCGGCGCTGATCGTGAGAACATCGAATCCACCCACCGATTCCCGGACCGCGCCGCGCCGCGCGCCGAGCAACGGGCGGCAGCGGCGGCAGCGACGGCGGCGGCGCAACACGATCCTGCCCGGCTTCGGACTGACGCTGGGGATCACGCTCGCCTGGCTGGCGGTCATCGTGCTGATCCCGCTGAGCGCGGTGTTCCTGCGCGCCGCCGGGCTCGGCTGGCACGGCTTTGCCGAGGTCGGGCTGTCGGCGCGCGCGATCGCCGCCTATCGGCTGAGCTTCGGCGCGTCGCTGCTCGCCGCCGCGGTCAACGCGGTGTTCGGGCTGGCGATCGCCTGGATGCTCGTCCGGTACGAGTTTCCCGGCAAGCGGATCGTCGACGCGCTGGTCGACCTGCCCTTTGCGCTGCCCACCGCGGTCGCCGGCATCGCGCTGACCGCGCTCTATGCCCCGACCGGCTGGATCGGCGGCGCGCTGACCGCCGCGGGCATCCGCGTCGCCTATACCCCCGCGGGCGTGACGATCGCGCTGATCTTCGTCGGGCTGCCCTTCGTCGTGCGGTCGGTCGAGCCGGTGCTCGCCGACCTGGGCCGCGACATCGAGGAGGCGGCCGCATCGCTGGGCGCGACGCCGTTCCAGACGTTCCGCCGCGTCATCCTGCCCGCGATCACCCCCGCACTGCTCACCGGCTTCGCGCTCGCCTTTGCTCGCGGCGTCGGCGAATATGGATCGGTGATCTTCATCGCGGGCAACATGCCCTATGTCTCGGAGATCGCGCCGCTGCTGATCGTCACCCAGCTCGAGCAATATGACTATGCCGGCGCGACCGCGATCGCGGTGGTGATGCTGCTCGCCTCGTTCGCGATCCTGTTGCAGATCAACCTGATCCAGGCCTGGACGCGCCGGTGGAGCGCGGCATGATCCACGGCCCCGCCCCCTGGCGCCGCGGCGCGCTGGCGACGACCGGAATCCTGTATCTCGCGCTGTTCGTCGTGCTGCCGCTGCTCGTCGTGTTCGTGCAGGCGGGTTCGGAAGGGATCGCCGGTTTCCTGCACGCGCTCGACGACCCCGACAGCTGGTCGGCGATCCGGCTGACATTGCTCGTCGCCGCGATCGCCGTGCCGCTCAACCTCGTCTTCGGCCTCGCCGCCGCCTGGGCGATCGCCAAGTTCCGCTTTCCGGGCAAGAGCCTGCTCATCACGCTGATCGACCTGCCCTTTTCGGTGTCGCCGGTGGTGTCGGGCCTGATCTTCGTGCTGCTGTTCGGCGCGCAGGGCTGGTTCGGCCCGTGGCTGGCGGCGCACGATGTCGAGATCATCTTTGCCGTCCCCGGCATCGTGCTGGCGACGGTGTTCATCACGCTGCCCTTCATCGCGCGCGAGCTGATCCCGCTGATGGCCGAACAGGGCAATGCCGAGGAGGAAGCCGCGCTGTCGCTGGGCGCGAGCGGCTGGCAGACCTTCTGGCACGTCACGCTGCCCAACATCCGCTGGGGGCTGCTGTACGGCGTGCTGCTGTGCAACGCCCGCGCGATGGGCGAGTTCGGCGCGGTTTCGGTGGTGTCGGGCCATATCCGCGGCAAGACCAACACCATGCCGTTGCAGGTCGAGATCCTGTACAACGAATATAATTTCGTCGCCGCATTCGCGGTGGCATCGTTGCTGGCGATGCTCGCGCTCGTCACGCTGTTGCTCAAAAGCGTCCTCGAATGGCGCTATGGCGTCCATGGGAGGAACGGGCATTGAGTATCGCGCTGGAGGGCGTCAGCAAAAGGTTCGGCGATTATCCGGCGATCCGCGACATCACGCTGACGGCGCGGCCGGGCGAGTTCCTGGCGCTGCTCGGCCCGTCGGGTTCGGGCAAGACGACGCTGCTCAGGATCATCGCCGGGCTGGAATTCCCCGACACGGGCACCGTCGCGTTCGAGGACCGCGACATCACCGCGCTGAGCGTCGCCGAACGCCGCGTCGGCTTCGTCTTTCAGCATTATGCGCTGTTCAAGCACATGAGCGTCGCCGACAATGTCGCGTTCGGCCTGTCGGTGCGGCCACGCCGCACGCGCCCGCCGCGCGCCGAGATCGCGAAGCGCGTCGACGACCTGTTGCGGCTGGTCCAGCTCGACGGGCTGGGCCGCCGCTTTCCCGCGCAGCTTTCGGGCGGGCAGCGCCAGCGCGTCGCGCTGGCCCGCGCGCTGGCGGTCGAGCCGCGGCTGCTGCTGCTCGACGAGCCGTTCGGCGCACTCGACGCCAAGGTGCGCAAGGAGCTGCGCACCTGGCTGCGCGCACTGCACGACCGCATGGGGCTGACCTCGATCTTCGTCACGCACGACCAGGAAGAGGCGCTGGAACTGGCCGACCGGGTGGTGGTGATGAGCAACGGGCGGATCGAGCAGGTGGCGCCGCCGCGCACCGTCTATGAAGACCCGGCCAACGCCTTCGTCTTTGATTTCGTCGGCGAATCGAACCAGTTGCCGGTGACGGTCGAACAGGGCGCGATCCGCCGCGGGACGACGCCGATCGACGGTGTCGCCGCCCCCGGGCTGGAGGGCGCCGCACGCTATTATTTCCGGCCGCACGACGTCGCGCTGGTGACGGCGGACGCCCCCGGCGCCATCGCCGCGACGGTGCGCGCGGTGCGCCCGCGCGGCGGCCAGGTCCGCGTCGAGGCCGAGATCGCGGGCGAGGCGCGCCCGGTCGAATGCGAGTTCGACCGCAGCGTCGCCGTGGCGCCGGGCGAGACGATCCATCTGCGCCCGACGCGCGGCCACGCCTTTGCCGTCGACGCGGCCTGAACCGCGCCCGCTGCCCCGCGCCCCCTGCCCCCCGCAACATCATGGCCCGGCCCGCCCCGCCCGTCCCCGAGACCGCTCCCGCCGCACTGGCCCGCGCGCGCGGCGTGCTGGCGCGCGATCCGGCGCAGGCTGCGGCAATCGCCGACGCGGCGCTGACGCACCACCCGCAATCGGCGGCGCTGCGGCTGATGCTGGGCGCGGCGCGGCGCCGGACGGGCGACGCGGCGGGCGCCGCGGCCGCCATCGCGCCGCTGATCGACACCGGCCGCGGCGGCTGGGGCGCCGACTATGAATATGCACAGGCGCTGGCGGCGCAGGGACGGCCGGCCGCCGCCCGCGCCGCGATGGCGCGCGCCTGTACCGCCAATCCCGCCGCGCTGATCGCGTGGCACGCGCTTGCCGAGCTGGCGCTGCTGACCGGCGACGGCGCCGCCGCGGCCGCAGCGCGGGCGCGCGCCGTCGCGCTGGGACTGGGCGACCCGATGCTGGGCGACGCGATCGACGCGCTGATGGCGGGCGCGCCCGACGCGGCGGCGGCGCTGGCCGCACAGGTAGGTTTCGACGCAAGCGACGCCGGCTGGATCGCGCTGGCGACCGACATCGGCACCGCGCGCGGCCGGGCCGAAGCGGCGGCGGCGCTGAGCGCAACGGCGCTGACGATCGCGCCGGACAGCGCCCCGCTGCGCTATCGCCACGCGCTGGCGCTGCACCGCGCCGGGCGCGATGCCGAGGCGGCCGCGTCGAGCGCGGCACTGGCGACGCAATGCGGCGATGCACCCGCGGTCGCCGCGCTCGCCGCCGCGATCGCGATGCGGCTGGGCGACGAGCCCGCCGCGATCGCCGCGATCGAACGGGCGATCGAACGCGAGCCCGACCGTGCCGCGCATTACCTGTTGCGCGGCCATGCCGAGCGCATCCTGGGCCGGCAGGCGGCGGCCGTCGACAGCTATCGCGCCGCGATCGCGCGCGACCCGGCCGACGGCGAGGCCTGGTGGAGCCTGGCCAACCTCAAGACGTGGCGGTTCAGCGCCGCCGATCGCGCGCGGCTGGCGACGCTGGCGGCGCGCGACGACCTGCCGATGCCGAGCCGCGTCCATCTGGGCTTTGCGCTCGCCAAGGCGCGCGAGGAGGAAGGCGACGATGCGGGGGCATTCGCCGCCTATCGCGCCGCCAATGCGTTGCGCCGCGCCACCGAACCCTGGGACGCCGCGCGCCACAGCGATTTCGTCGACGCGACGATCGCCGCGGCCGAGGCGCTGGCGGAAACGGGTGCGAAAACGGGGGCGGAAACCGGGGCGGAAACGGGCGCGGCAGGCGCGGGCGGCGGGGCGGACGCGCCGCAGCCGATCTTCATCGTCGGGATGCCGCGATCGGGATCGACGCTGATCGAACAGATGCTGGGGTGCCACCCCGCGGTCGAGGCGACCGCCGAGCTGCCCTATCTGAGCCAGGTGGCGCGGGCGCTGGCGCGGCAAGCCCCCTATCCCGCCGCCGCGGCGACGATCGACGCGGCGCGCGCGGCGGCGCTGGGTGCCGATTATCGCCGGCGGGCGCGCGCGGTGCGGCGCAGCGAGCGGCCGTGGTTTACCGATAAGTTTCCCGGCAATTTCCTGCACATCCCGCTGATCCTCCGCACCATGCCGCAAGCGCGGATCGTCGATGTGCGGCGCGAGGCGATGGCGTGCTGCGTCTCGCTCTATCGCCAGTGCTTTGCCGAGGGGCAGGCCTATAGCTATGACCTTGTGAGCCTGGGCCGCTATTTCCGCGACTATGCACGGCTGATGGCGCGGATCGACGCGCTGTTTCCGGGCCGGGTGCTGACGATCGGCTATGAGGCGCTGATCGCCGCGCCCGAGGCCGAGCTTGCCCGGCTGCTCGACTTTGTCGGCCTGCCGCCCGAGCCGCGCTGCCTGCGCTTTTTCGAGTCGGACCGGCCGGTGCGCACCGCGAGTTCGGAACAGGTGCGCCGGCCGCTGTATCGCGACGCGATCGATTCGTGGCGGCGCTTCTCCCCATGGCTGGAACCGCTCGCTTCGGCGCTCGCGGGCGATGGCGGCGCTTGATCGCGACGCCGACGCGGCGCAGACTGCGGATAGTTCCGGATAGTGCCGACACGGAGGGCGGCTGCACAACGGCGTGCAGCCCCGGCCGATGCCGTGAGATCCGCCGATGCCGTGAGACCCAACGCCGTCTGAGCCGATGACAGGAGGGGTACCGAGGATGTCCGCCAAAACGCACGAGCCGATCCCTCCCGCCGCGAGCGAGATCACCGACCTGACCGAGATGGCGCTGTTGCCCGTGCGCGTCGCGACGGCGTGGTGGGGCAATGCGATCCGCGAATGGCCGCGCCCGCACGGGCTGCACCATGCCAAGCCGGCGACGCACGACCTGCCGGTGCCCGACGCGCTCGAGGCCGATGACGAGCGCGACCTCTTTGCCTGAAACCGGCCCGGACGCGGCCGGCGCCGCCGCGCAGGCGGCGGTGGTGGCGTTCCTGGAAGGGGGTGCGGGCGTTGAAGGGGGTGCGGGCGTTGAACGCGATACCGCCCCTGAAAGCGATGCGGGCGCGTCGGCGTGCCGCAGGATCGACACGCACGCGGCGCACCTGTTCCTGCGCGGCGACCGCGTGTGGAAGCTGAAGCGCGCGGTGCGCTTTCCCTATCTCGATTTTTCGACGCCCGAATTGCGGCGCGAGGCGCTGGAGCGCGAGGACCGGCTCAACCGGCGGACGGCGCCCGCGCTGTATCGCGGCGTCCATGCGATCACGCGCGAGGCGGACGGGCGGCTGGCGATCGACGGCGCGGGGGCGCCGGTGGACTGGGTGCTCGAGATGCGCCGCTTTCCCGACGACGCGCTGCTGGCGACGCGCGCGGCGGCGGGGCCGCTGCCCTGGCCGCTGCTCGACCGGCTGGCGGACCGCATCCACGACTTTCACATGGCGGCGCCCGCCGCGCGGGTCGCGCGCTGGTCGCACGGCTTTGCCGAGGTGATCGACGGCAATGCGCGCAGCCTGGCGCCGCACCGCGTGCTGCTGGGCGGCGAAGCGATCGACGCGCTGATCGCGGCGCAGCGGCGCGCCTGTGCCGCCGAGTCGGCGCGGATCGATTCGCGGGCGCGCGCGGGGCTGGTGCGGCACGTCCATGGCGACCTGCACCTTGCCAATATCGCGCTGATCGACGGCGAGCCGACGGCGTTCGACTGCCTGGAGTTCGACGACGCGCTGGCGACGACCGACACGCTCTATGACCTTGCCTTCCTGTTGATGGACCTGTGGCAGCGCGGGCTGCGCACCGAGGCGAACCTGGTGTTCAACCGCTATGTCGACCGGTCGGGCGACGAGCAGGGATGCGTGCTGCTGCCGCTGTTCCTTTCGGTGCGGGCGACGGTGCGCGCGCATGTCGCGGCGGCGCGGGCGGCCGAGGGCGATGCCGCGGCGGCGGCGAGCGCGCGCAACCATCTGGCGCTGGCGGCGGCGTTGCTGGCGCCGGCGCCGGCCGGGCTGGTGGCGATCGGCGGGCTGTCCGGGTCGGGCAAGTCGGCGGCGGCGAAGCGGGTCGCGGGGATGCTGGGGATCGCACCGGGCGCGCGGCTGCTGCGAAGCGACGTGGTGCGCAAGCGGCTGGCGGGCGTGGCGCCCGAGACGCGGCTGGGCGCCGACGGCTATACGCCCGAGCGCAATGCGGCGACCTATGCCGCGATGGAGACGCTGGCGGTCGAGCATCTGCGCACCGGGCGGTGCGTGGTGTGGGACGCGGTGCTGGGGCGCGACGAGGAGCGGCGGCAGGCCGAAGCGGCAGCGGCGAAGGCGGGCGTGCGCTTTACCGGGCTGTGGCTCGAGGCCGAGGAAGGCGTGCGGCTGGCGCGGGTGGCGCAGCGGCGCGGCGACGCTTCCGACGCCGACGCGGCGGTGGCGCGCGCGCAGTCGGGATGGATCGGCACGCCCGCGCCGGACGAGGGCGGCTGGGCGCGGATCGACGCGACACCGCCGCTCGACCAGGTGGCGGCGGCGGTGCGCGACCATTGTGCGACGCTGCTGGCGCCCGGCGGCGATCAGGGCAGCGCATAGGCGACGAGCGCGTCGCCCACGGGCGTCTCCATGAAGTGGTGGCCGCCCGCCATGATGACCAGATACTGCTTGCCGCCGATCGAATAGGTCATCGGCGTCGCCTGGCCGCCGGCGGGGAGCACGTCCTTCCAGAGCGTGCGGCCGGTGCGCAGGTCGATCGCGCGGATCAGGTTGTCGGTCGCGGCGGCGATGAAGACGATGCCGCTGGCGGTGACGACCGCGCCGCCGTTGTTGGGCGTGCCGATCGTCACGGGGAGCATCGACGGGATGCCGAACGGGCCGTTGGTGCGCGCCTCGCCGAAGGGGCGATCCCAGAGCGTGCGGCCGGTGGCGAGGTCGATCGCGCGGATGCCGCCATAGGGCGGCTGCTTGCACAGCATGCCGGTGAAGGGCAGCCGCCAGCCGGCATTGACGTCGACCGCATAGGGGGTGTTCGCTTGGGGATCGCCCGCCCCTTCGGCGCCGCCGATCTGGCCGCGCGCCTGATCGCGCGGCGCCCAGCCGCGGCGGTCGGCCTCGGCACGCGGGACGAGCCGGACATAGTTGGGCATGTCGTTGTAGTTGGCGACGATCACGCCGCGCTGCGGATCGACCGCGACGCCGCCCCAGTCGGTGCCGCCGTTATAGCCCGGATATTCGATCGTGCGACGGGCGGCCTCCGGCGGGGTGAAGAAGCCCTGATAACCGGCGCGACGGAACTGGATGCGGCACACCATCTGGTCGATCGGCGACATCCCCCACATGTCGCGCTCGGTCAGGTCGGGCTTGCGCAGGCTGTGCCAGAGCGACACCGGCTGAACCGGCGCGCGCTGCGTCGGCTCGACCCCGCCGCCGGGCGCGCGGATCAGCCCGACGGGCGTGAGCGGGCGGCCGGTGCGGCGATCGAGGATGTAAAGATCGCCCTGTTTCGACGGCAGCAGCAGCGCGGGCGTGCCGCGATAGTCGATCAGCGTCGCCTGCGCGCCGAAATCATAGTCCCACACGTCGTTGCGCACCGCCTGGAACCGCCAGCGCGGCTTGCCCGTGGTGACGTCGAGCGCGACGAGCGAGGTCGCGTAGAAATTCTCCTCCGGCCGCCGCAGGCTGGAATAATAGTCGGCGGCGGCGTTGCCCATCGGCAGATAGACGAGCCCGAGCGCCTCGTCGCCCGACGCGGTGGTCCACATGTTGGGCGTGCCGCGCGCCCAGATCTGCCCGGCAGGCGGATAGCCGTTCCATTGCGGGTGCATCATGTCCCACGCCCAGCGCAGCCGGCCGGTGACGACGTCGAACCCCTGGATCACGCCCGAAGGCGCCCAGCGATCCTGGCCGTCGAGCACCTGGTGCCCGACGACGAGCACGCCGCGCACGAGCGTCGGCGGCGAGTTGATCGACACGAAGCCGGCCGGGACATTGCCCATGCCGAGCTTGGCATCGACCTGACCATTGTTGCCGAAACCGGCACAGGGGCGACCGTTGCGCGCATCGACCGCGATCAGCCGCGCATCGAGCGTCCCCTCGATCACGCGCGTCGCGCACGGCGCATCGGGCGCCTGCCCCGGCACCTGGTAATAGACGACGCCGCGACAGGCCGCGGTATAGGGGATCGCGGTGTCGGGCACCTTGGGATCGTAGCGCCAGCGTTCGCGGCCGCTGCCCGCATCGAGCGCGATCAGGATGTTCTTGGGCGTGCAGAGATAGAGCGCATCGCCGACCTTGAGCGGCGTCGTTTCGGCGCCGTAGGTGCCGCGGATGCGCGGCGACGACGGCAGGTCGCCGGTGTGGAACACCCAGGCGCGTTCGAGCCGGCCGACATTGTCGGCATTGATCTGGGTGAGCGGCGAATAGCGCCGCGCGCTGCCGGTGCCGCCATAGACGGGCCAGTCGGCACCGGTCTGGAGCCCCGACGGATCGGCCATCCCCGCGCTGCCCGCCGCGGGGAGCGGGAGCGGCGGCGCGACCGGCGCACGGGCCGCGGCAAGGCCGAGATCGGCGCCGAGCAGCACGACGGCAGCGAGCACGCCGATGCCCGCATTGCGCCACCGTCCGCGCCGGCGCGTCAGCGTCGCCATCGCGAGGATCACGAACACGAGCAGCACCACCGGCGCAACGACGCGCGGCACCTGTGCCCAGGCATTGGCGCCGACTTCCCACCACGCCCAGGCGATCGTCGCGAGCACCACCGCGACATAGAGCCAGCCGCCGAGGCTGCGCCCGCGCACGAGCAGCACGCCCGAGGCGAGCATCGCGATCCCTGTGAGCAGATAGTAAGGCGCGCCGCCGAGCAGCGCGAGCCACCCGCCCCCGCCGACAAGCACCAGCCCGATCAGCGCGATCACGATCCCGACGGCGATCGCCGCCCAACTGCCCCAGCGGCGTTGGGTGAAGCGAAGATCGGCGGCGGCGGCGGGATCGGAAGGACGCGTTCGGACGACTCGGGACACAGGCACTCTCCGCACTGGCGGGCGCGTGCGACACGCGCCGACAAGGGGGCGGCCAGACATGCGGACGAGTCGAAGGGGTGGCGCCGCCACCTCGCCTTCGTCCTTCATGCTGCCGGTGCCGCGCCAACCAGCCGCGCACCGCGACGGTTCCCGCGATCGCGGCAAATTTGCCGCGCATTTGCTGCACGTTTGCCGCACGTCTGCAGCAACGCGGTGAGGCAGCCGGTGCGCGCCGGCGCGTCGGCGCCGAAAAGTTTCGACCGCCCGCCGAGCGCCGCAACACCGCGAAACGACGCGATTTTTGATGCGATCGTCGGCGCCGTGCGGGACAGCCGCGACCGAAATTGATCTAGGCGGGGGCGGCCCGACGACCTAGATCAGCGGCATGTTTGATCCCAGCACGCTCGTTCAGCCCGACCGCGGCCAGTCCGCGCGGACCATTCACCTTGTCGATGCCAAGGGCTTTGACGCCTGGCTGACCGCCCAGCCGCCGCGCCACCGCGCCGCCGCGCAGGCGCAGAAGCTGGCCCCCACCGGCTATGCCTCGGCGATCCTGCCCGGCGACCAGCCCGACGACTGGTCGGTGGTGAGCGTGGTCGCCGATGTCGACCGGCTTTCGCCCTGGTGCCTCGCCCGGCTGGCCGAGACCTTGCCCGAGGGGACGTACCGCGTTGCCGGGATCGAGCCCGGCAAGGCGATCTTCGGCTGGCTGGTCGCGCAGTACCGGTTCGACCGTTATCGCCGCAACGATCCGCGCGCGCAGGGGCCGCGCGTGCTGCTGACCGGCGATCCGGCGCGGATGGAAGAGGCGGTGCGCCTGGCCGCCGCGACCGCCAAGGTACGCGACCGCATCAACACCGGCGCCAACGACATGGGACCGGCCGAGATCGAGGCGATCGCCATCGAACTGGGCAAGACCCATGGCGCGAGCGTGACCGTCACCAAGGGCCGCGAGATCGAGGACGGCTATGGCATGATCTGGGCCGTCGGCAAGGCCGCGGGCCAGGGGCGCGAGCCGCGGCTGATCGAGATCGAATGGGGCAACCCCGACCATCCGCGCGTCGCGATCGTCGGCAAGGGCGTGTGCTTCGACAGCGGCGGGCTGGACATCAAGCCCGCGAGCGGCATGCGGCTGATGAAGAAGGACATGGGCGGCGCGGCGCACGCGCTGGCGCTGGCCGAACTGGTGATGCAGGCGCGGCTGCCGGTGCGGCTGCACATGCTGGTCCCCGCCGTCGAGAACGCGATTTCGGGCGAGGCGACGCGTCCCGGCGACGTGATGCGTTCGCGCAAGGGCGTGACCGTCGAGAACAGCAACACCGACGCCGAAGGCCGGCTGGTACTGGGCGACGCGCTGACGCGCGCGGGCGAGAAGGAACCCGAGCTGGTGTTCGATTTCGCGACGCTGACCGGCGCGGCGCGCGTGGCGCTGGGCCCCGAGCTGCAGGCGATGTTCGCCAACGACGACACGCTGGCCGCCGAGCTGATCGGCGCCGCCGAGACCGAGGGCGACCCGTTGTGGCGGCTGCCGCTGTGGGAGCCGTATCGCGACATGCTCAAGTCGGACGTGGCCGACATGGTCAATGCGGCCGAGGGCCCGTTCGGCGGCGCGCTGACCGCGGCGCTGTTCCTCAAGACCTTCGTTCCCGAAAAGGCGCAATGGGCGCATTTCGACATCTATTGCTGGAACGGATCGGCCAAGCCGGGCCGTCCCAAGGGCGGCGAGGCGGTGAGCCTGCGCGCCGCCTGGAAGGTGCTGAAGGACCGTTACGCGCGCTGAGCCGCGCCCCTGCCCCCGCCGGCCGCGCAAACGCGTCCGGCGGGGCACCGGTCAGCCGGCGATCGCCGCCGCAGCCGCGATGATCGGCACGAATTTTTCCGCAGTGAGGCTGGCACCGCCGACGAGCCCGCCGTCGACATCGGCGCAGGCGAGCAGTTCGGCCGCGTTGGCGCCGTTGACCGACCCGCCATAGAGGATGCGGATCGCGTCTGAGCGATCGCCGACCAGCGCGCGCAACTGTGCCCGGATCGCGCCGTGCATCGCCGCAACGTCGGCCGCGGTGGGCGTGCGGCCGGTGCCGATCGCCCAGACGGGTTCATAGGCAAGCGCGAGCCAAGCGCCGTCGGCGTCGTCGGGCAGCCCCGCCGCGACCTGGGCGGTGACGACCGCCTCGGCACGTCCGGCGTCGCGCTGTTCGAGCGTTTCGCCGATGCAGAGGATCACCGCGAGCCCGGCCGCGTGCGCGGCCTGGGCCTTGGCCTTCACCATCGCATCGGTTTCGCCCTGGTCGGCGCGGCGTTCGGAATGGCCGACGATCGTCAGCCGCGCGCCCGCCTCGACGAGCATCGGCGCGGCGATGCAGCCGGTATGCGCGCCGCTGGCCGCGGCGTGGACGTCCTGCGCACCCACCGGCATCGCCCCCGCGGCCGTCGCCGCCGCCTCGATCAGCGTGAAGGGCACGCACAGCGCGACATCGACGCCGGGATGCGCCGCCGCGGCGCCGGCGATCGCCGAAACCTCGCCGAGCTGGGCCTTGAGCCCGTGCATTTTCCAGTTACCGACCACCCATTTACGACGCATGCGTTCCTCCCGATTGTGCGGCCGGCGATAGCAAGCCTGACGCGGCGCACAAGCATTGCGGCCGCGCATCGGCTTGAAGGGGGCGCGTCCCGGCCCTAAAGCACGGGGCAATTTCCTCGAACGAACGGCGCTTCATGCTGAATTTTTTCCGGAGCTTCACCAAGTCACGCTGGGGACTGGCCCTGGTGTTCGCCTTTCTGGCGCTGATCGCGATCGCGTTCGCGGCCAGCGATATCACCGGCGTGCGCGGCAACAGCGGCCCCGGCGGCAACGTGATCGCCACGGTGGGCAACACGCGCATCACCGACCTGGAGGTGCGCGACCGCGTCCAGCGTTTCCTGCGCGAAGCCCAGCGATCGGGCCAGAACGTGACCATGGAACAGTTCCTGGCGCAGGGCGGCTATGAAATGGCGGTCAACCAGATCATCGACAATGCGGTGGTCGGCGAATTCGCACGCGAATCGGGCATGTCGGTAAGCAAGAAGCTGATCGACGGCGACATCGCGAGCGCGCCGGCCTTTACCGGGTTCGACGGCAAGTTCGACAAGACGGCGTTCCAGCGTTTCCTTTCGGAACAGCGGATCACGATGAGCCAGCTCTATGCCGACGCGACCAAGGAGCGTTACCAGAACTGGCTGGTCAACCGCGTGACGATGTCGGGCGACCTGCCCGACGGCGTGCTGCTCCCCTATGCCTCGCTCCAGCTCGAGCGGCGCACGGGCGTGGTCGGGCTGATCCCGACGCTGGCGATGGACCCCGGCCCCAAGCCCGACGACAAGGCGCTCGCCGCCTGGTACGCGACGCAGCGCAACCGTTACCTGGTGCCGCAGCGCCGCGTCGTCCGCTATGCGATGGTCAATCCCGACGCGTTCAAGGCCGCGGCCGCCGCGACCGACGCCGAGATCGCCGACGCCTATGCCAAGGCGGGCAACCGCTATGCCGCGACCGAGAAGCGCACGCTGCGCCAGATCGTCCTGCTCGACCAGGCGACCGCGAACCGCGTCGCGGGCGAGGTGAAGGGCGGCAAGGCGATCGCCGACGTCGCCAAGGCGGCGGGGCTCCAGCCGACCAATTTCGACGGGGTGACGCAGGACGCGCTGGCCCGCCAGACGAGCGCCGACATCGCCAAGACGGCGTTCGGCGCGGCGCAGGGCGGCGTGATCGGCCCGGTTCGTTCCGCGCTCGGCTGGGCGGTGCTGAAGGTCGAGAAGATCGAGAAGGTGCCGGCCAAGACGCTCGACCAGGTGCGCGGCGAGCTGGCCGACGCGATCGCCAAGCGCAAGCTGGCGCAGAAGCTGGCCGATGCGCGCCAGTCGATCGAGGATGCGATCGGCGACGGCAAGACCTTTGACGAGGCGCTGCGCGACGCCAAGCTGACCGCGGTGAAGACCCCGGCGCTGACCGCCGCGGGCATCAACCCCGACGATCCCGCGTCGAAGCCCGACGCCGCGCTGGCGCCGGTGCTGCGTTCGGCCTTTGCCTTCGAGCAGCAGGGCGACGAGCCGCAGGTGGTGGCGACCGGCCAGGACGGCAGCTTTGCCGTGGTGACGGTCGACCAGATCGTGCCCGCCGCACCGCGTCCGCTGGCGCAGATCCACGACCAGGTGCTGCGCGACTATGCGATCGAAAAGCAGCTCCAGAAGGCGCGCGCGGTCGCGTCGCAGGTGGTCGCAGCGCTCCAGAAGGGCGTGCCGATGCAGCAGGCGCTGACGCAGGCGGGCGTCACCAAGGCGCCGCCGCCCAAGCCGTTCGACTTCAAGCGCGCCGACATCATGGGCCGCCAGATGGCGCGTTCGATCCAGTTGGCGTTCACGATGGCGCCGAAGAAGGCGAAGCTGGTCGAGGGCGAGAACCGCGAGGGCTATTATGTCGTGTTCCTCGACGCGATCGAGCAGCACAGCGCCCAGGGCGACCAGGCGACGATCAGCCGCACGCGCAGCATGATCGGCCCGCAGGTGGGCGGCGAATATGCCCGCCAGTTCGTCGCGTCGATGCGCAACGTCGTGAAGGTGAAGCGCAACGAAAAGGCGATCGCGGCGCTCCGGACCGAGCTGTCGCGCACGGGTGCGGGCAACTGAGCATGGTCGAGGGGATCGAGGCGGCGCGCGCGGCGCTCGCCGCCGGCCGCCCGGCCTTGCTGTGGCACCGGCGGGTGGCGGACACCGAAACGCCGGTCGCCGCCGCGCTGAAGCTGATCGAGCCGGGACGCGGCGACTTCCTGCTCGAATCGGTCGAGGGCGGATCGGTGCGCGGGCGATACAGCCTGATCGGGCTGGCGCCCGACCTGGTGTTCCGCGCGACGGGCGCCGAGGCCGCGGTCAACCGCCGCTGGCTGACCGACCGCGACGCGTTCGTCGCGTGCGAGGCGCCGGCGCTGGAGGCGCTGCGCGCGCTCGTCGCCGATTGCCGCGCCGAGGTGCCCGAAAGCCTGCCGCGCGCGCTGGCGTGCCTCGTCGGCTATTTCAGCTATGAGACGATCGGGCTGGTCGAGACGCTGCCGCGTCCGGCCGAGAACCCGGTCGGCGTGCCCGACATGATGTTCGTGCGCCCGACGGTGCTGCTGGTGTTCGACCGGCTGGCCGACACGCTGTTCTTCGTCGCGCCGGTATGGCCCGAGGGCGGCCGCGACGGCGAGGCGCTGATCGAGGCCGCGGCGGCGCGGATCGAGGCGGCGAGCGCCAGGCTGGCGCATGCGACGCTGCCCGCGCCGGTACGCGCCGAGCCGGTGCCGGTGGCGCAGACGCCGGTGCTCGAACCCGGCCGCTATGCCGCGATGGTGGCGCGCGCCAAGGACTATATCGCCGCGGGCGACATCTTTCAGGTGGTGCTGGCGCAGCGCTTCACCACGCCGTTCACGCTGCCGCCGTTCGAGCTTTATCGCGCGCTGCGGCGCGTGAACCCCTCGCCCTTCCTCTATCACCTCGACCTGCCGGGCTTTGCGCTGACCGGATCGAGCCCGGAGATCCTGGTGCGCGCGCGCGACGGCGAGATCACGATCCGCCCGATCGCGGGAACGCGCCCGCGCGGCCGCACCGCCGCCGAGGACGATGCCAATCGCCAGAGCCTGCTCGCCGATCCCAAGGAGCGTGCCGAGCACCTGATGCTGCTCGATCTGGGCCGCAACGATGTCGGCCGCGCCGCCGCCGCGGGCAGCGTGCGCGTGACCGACAGCTATGCCGTCGAGTTCTACAGCCATGTGATGCACATCGTGTCGAACGTGGTGGGACAGCTTCGCCCCGGCGCCGACGCGCTCGACGCGCTGTTCGCGGGCTTTCCCGCCGGCACGGTGAGCGGCGCCCCCAAGGTGCGCGCGTGCCAGATCATCGCCGAGCTCGAGCCCGAGACGCGCGGCCCCTATGCCGGCGGCGTCGGCTATTTCTCCCCCGACGGGTCGATGGACAGCTGCATCGTGCTGCGCACCGCGCTGGTGAAGGACGGCGTGATGCACGTCCAGTCGGGCGCGGGCATCGTCGCCGACAGCGACCCCACCTATGAGCAGCGCGAGTGCGAGGCAAAGGCGGGCGCATTGTTCGCCGCCGCACGCGAGGCCGTGGCGCAGGCCGCCGAGGCCGATTTCGGCCAGTAGGACCGGAGCCGCGGGATCTTAGCCGGCCGACGGGACTTCGGCCTTAGGGACGGCTGCGGCGACGGCACGGGCGGGGGCGATCCCCCGCCCCGCCCGGCACCGCTTCCGAAAGCGTCGCGCGATCAGGGAACGTCGGTGCGGCGCATCTCGCGCGCTTCCTTCGCCTCGCGGTCGAGCCGCTCCTGCGCCCATTGCTGGATCATCTTGCGCGTGCAGCCGGTCTGCGCAGCGACGCCCACCGGTGAGCACGATCCCGGCAGCCCCGCGCTGGCGGCGCCGATTTCCTCGACCGTTTCCATGCGGCGCGTCCAGGCGGTGCCCTTCGGGCTCTGATCGGGCTGTTCGCGGAAGCGCTTGGGAATGCGATAGGGCGATTCGCCGGCGTTCGCGCACACGACGATCTCGTCGGGCGCGGCGGGCTTGGGGCAGGCCTCGTCCCCGTAAAGCAGGATCGAGCGCACCCGGCGCGGCGGCGCTTCCTGGCCGGTCGCGGCAGGCGTGGTCTGAAGCGGTGCGGGGCCGGCGGCAAAGGCGGCGGCGATCAGCAGGCTGGCAAGCATTCGGTCTCCTTAAGGTGGCGAGGCCCCTGTTCGCCCTTCGCAAAGCCCCGTAGCGCGAAGCGAAAGGCTTTGCAGCCGATTGCGGCGCGCGCGTGGCAGCGGCGTTGCGGGCGGATTGTCGTCGCGCGCCAAAGGGCCTAACGCGCAGGACATGATCCTGGTCATCGACAATTACGACAGCTTCACCTGGAACCTCGTCCATTACCTGATGGAACTGGGCGCCGAGGTGCGGGTGGTGCGCAACGACGCGCTTTCGCCGCGGGAGGCGATCGCGAGCGGCGCGCAGGCGTTCCTGATCTCCCCCGGCCCGTGCACGCCGAACGAGGCGGGCATCAGCCTCGACCTAGTCGGCGCCTGTGCCGAAGCGGGCAAGCCGTTGCTGGGCGTGTGCTTGGGCCATCAGTCGATCGGCCAGCATTTCGGCGGCAAGGTCGTGCGCGGCGGGCTGATGCACGGCAAGACCAGCCCGGTCACGCACGACGGCACGGGGCTGTTCGAAGGCATCCCCTCGCCCTTCACCGCCACGCGCTACCACTCGCTGATCGTCACCGACGTTCCCGACACGCTGGTGGTCAACGCGACCGCCGGCGACGGATCGGTGATGGGACTGCGCCACCGCACGCTGCCGATCCATGGCGTGCAGTTCCACCCCGAGAGCATCGCCACCGAGCACGGCCACGCGATGCTGGCCAATTTCCTGCGAATCGCGGGAATCGCCGCCAAGGGCGTGCCGGCCGCCGCCTGACACCGACGCCGCGCACCCCGTCCCCGCGGTGCCGATGCGGCCTCAGCCCGGCGGCCCCGGCGCGGGCTCAGAGCGTGCGGCGCATCCAGCGCGCGGCATCGCCATAGCCGGCAAGCGCCGCGGGCGTCTCGGCCGGAGCGACATAGGCAAAGCCCTGCGCCGCCCAGAACCGGTCGGCGCCGTTGATCGCGGTGAGCGTGATGTCGCCGAACCCGGCGGCGCGGGCGAGATCGCACACGAGCGCCACTGCGGCCGCCCCCGCCCCGGTGCCGCGCGCGGCAGGCAACAGCGCGATGTCGTGGAGATAATAGGTGTCCGCGTCCTGCGGCAGCGCGCCGAGCATCGCGCCGAGCGCCGGCGGATGGTTGCGCACCCAGGGATGCGTGACGAGATAGCCCGTCACCCGGTCCGCATCGCCCGCGGCGGTGCCGAGATGGACATGGCAGCCCGCCGGATAGAGGCGGAGGCGTTCGGCATAGACCGGCGGCGCCTCGGTATAGGCGCCGTGGACCGAATCCGAGATCGCGGCGACCGCATCCAGATCCTCAACGCGCATCGGGCGCCAGCCGCCTGCCATTCCCACCATCTCCCGCATCCAGGCCGGACCGCGCCGGCATCGTCAAAACGCATCGCCCTCCCGCCCCCGATCGCCGCGCCGGCACGGAAGGGCTCGACTTGTCGGCGGCGGAACGGAATAGAGGCGCGGTGACCACCTATTCGTTCCTTCCCGATCCCGCCAGCCCGCTCGCGCGCGAAACCGCGGCGCAGGCCTTTGCCGACATGCTCGACGGCAAGGTCGACGAGGCGGCGATCATCGCCTTTCTGATCGCGCTGTCCGAGCGCGGCGAGACGAGCATCGAAATCGCCGAGGCGGCGCGCGCGATGCGCGAGCGGCTGATCCCGATCACCGCGCCCGCCGGGGCGATCGACGTGTGCGGCACCGGCGGCGACGGGCACCACACGCTCAACGTCTCGACCGCGGTGAGCCTGGTCGTCGCGGCGTGCGGCGTCCCGGTGGCGAAGCACGGCAACCGCGCCGCATCGTCCAAGGCGGGTGCGGCGGACACGCTGGAGGCGCTGGGCCTCGACCTCGACCGCGCGGCGGCGCGCGCCGAGGAGAGCCTGAACCGGCTGGGCATCGCCTTTCTGTTCGCCCAGCACCACCATCCGGCACTGGCGCGGCTGGGGCCGATCCGCCGCAAGATCGCACGCCGCACGATCTTCAACCTGATGGGGCCGCTCGCCAACCCGGCGCACGTCACGCGCCAGCTGATCGGGATCGCGCGACCCGACTATGCGCCGATCTATGCCGAGGCGCTCGCGCAGCTCGGCACCGAATGCGCGGCGGTGATTTCGGGCGAGGAAGGGCTCGACGAGCTTTCGACCGAGGGGGTGAGCATCGCGGTCAATGTCGGCACCGCGACGCTGCCCGGCCGGATCGTTCCCGAGGATGCCGGATTGCCGCGCCATCCGCTCGCCGCGATCCGCGGCGGCGACCCCGCGTACAACGCACTCGCGCTGCGCCGGCTGTTGCAGGGCGAGCATGGCGCGTATCGCGACGCGGTGCTGCTCAACGCCGCCGCCGCGCTGATGATCGGCGGCGCGGCCGACACGCTGACCGACGGCGCCGCGCGCGCCGCCGAGGCGATCGACAAGGGCCTTGCCAACCGGCTGCTCGACTGCTGGATCGATTTCGTATGACGACGATGCTCGACACCATTCTGGAGACCAAGCGCCGCGAGGTCGCCGAACGCCGGCGCGCGCCGCGCGAATACCCCGCCCCCACCGCGCCGCGCGGGTTCAAGGCCGCGCTCGACGCCAGGGTGGCGGCGGGCGGGTTCGGGCTGATCGCCGAGATCAAGAAGGCGAGCCCGTCCAAGGGGCTGATCCGCGCCGATTTCGATCCGCCCGCGCATGCCCGCGCCTATGCCGAGGGCGGTGCGGCGTGCCTGTCGGTGCTGACCGACCATGATTATTTCCAGGGACATGAGGACTATCTGATCGCCGCCCGCGCGGCCTGCCCGCTGCCGGTGCTGCGCAAGGACTTCATGGTCGATCCCTGGCAGGTGGGCGAGGCGCGCGCGATGGGGGCCGACGCGATCCTGATCATCGTCGCCGCGCTCGACGACGGGCAGATGGCGGAGATCGAGGCCGCGGCGATCGAGGCGGGCATGGACGCGCTGATCGAAGTGCACGATGCAGCCGAGCTCGAGCGGGCATTGCGGCTCAAGTCGCGCCTGATCGGGGTGAACAACCGCAATCTCAAGGACTTCAGCGTCGATCTTCGTCGCACCTATGAACTGGTTCGGCTCGCGCCGGCGGGATGCACCTTTGTCGCCGAGAGCGGGCTGACATCGCGTGCCGACCTCGACGCGATGGCGGCGCATGACGTGCGTTGCTTCCTGATCGGCGAGGCATTGATGCGCCAGCCCGACGTCGCGGCGGCCACGCGGGCGCTGATCGGCTGAGGCGCCTGCGCGGTGCGGTAGGGAATCCACAACCATCCGTCTTAACCGCGCCTTCAGCAACGCGGTCCAGAGTCCGGCACGGGCGCTGGGATTAGACCAAGAATGTACCAGTTACTGGGATCGGCAACGCTGTTTTCGCTGCTGCCCGACATCCATTCCTCGACCGACCTCCCCGATCCGGCGGCGTGCGATTTCGAATCGGCGGCGATCGAACTGGCCGAGGACGAGCATGGCTGTGCGGTGCTGTGTCTGGGCGCGCACGCCGCGACGCTGAGCCTGCCCGCCGCCGAGGCGCTGGCCGCCGCGCCCGAGGCGACGCTGCGGCTGGCGACCGGCGAACGCATCGCCGGACGGATCGAACCCGGCGACAACGCGCGCGCGCTGTTCCGTTATGCCGAGCCGATCGACGTGGTGGGCGTGCTCGCGCGGACGCTTGCCGCGCTTCCCGCCGACCGCCGGCGGATGCCGCGCGTCGCGATCTGGCACAAGGCGACGCTCCGGTGCGGCGACGACACCGATTTCGTGCTGGTGCGCAACATCTCGCAGCGCGGCGTGGGCATCGAGACGAGCCGCCCGCTGGCCGAGGCCGACAATGTGCAACTGCTGCTCGACGCGCTGACGCCGCTGAGCGGCACGGTGCGGTGGGTGAACGGCCGCCATGCCGGGCTGGCGCTCGACGACGAGATCGGCTGGCAGACGCTGATGCCGTGGCTCCGCGCGCTGCCGAAGCACAGCCAGCCGGCCGCGCCGGTCGACGGCGCCGAGGCAGGGGCGATCATGCCCGACCTGCGCGCGATCCGCATCGACCTGCCCGTCCGGCTGCGGCGCGGCGTGCAGTGGTGGAACGCGCGCGCACGATCGCTGACGCGCAACCTGGTCGAGCTCGAGACGCGCGCCGGCTGTGCGCCGGGCACGAACCTGTGGGTGTCGTTGCCGGGCATCGGCGGCGGCCCCGCCAATGTGATCGACGCAGCCCCCGACCGGCTGCTCTGCGCGTTCCGCCTGCCGCTTCCCGAACGCGCGATGGGGCTGGCGCGGGGGCATCTGAGCCACGACTGACCCGAGACGACGCGCGAACACGCGGCATCGCTTGACAGCGCACGGGAACATTGCGTAAACGTTCCTCGTCTGTTCTGGACGGAGGACCTGGATGCTCACGCGCAAGCAGCACGAGCTCATCTGCTTCATTGCCGATCGACTGGCCGAGACCGGGGTTTCGCCCTCGTTCGAGGAGATGAAGGATGCGCTCGACCTCAAGTCGAAGTCGGGGGTGCACCGGCTGATCAGCGCGCTGGAAGAGCGGCAGTTCATCCGGCGCCTGCCCAACCGCGCCCGCGCGCTGGAAGTGCTGCGGATGCCCGAGCGTCCCGAGGCACGGAAGGGCCATGGCAGCGCCCGCGCCGCCGCGGCGTCTCCTGCGCCTGCGCCCGCCGCACCCGAGCCGCCGCGCGCCGCCAACGACGTCATCGAGATCCCGCTGCACGGGCGGATCGCGGCGGGTACGCCGATCGAGGCGCTCGAAGGCTCGTCGATGCTGCCGGTTCCCGCGGCGCTGCTGGGCGCGGGCGATCATTATGCACTCGAGGTATCGGGTGACTCGATGGTCGAAGCGGGGATTCTCGACGGCGATTATGCGCTGATCCGTCGTACCGAAGTCGCGCGCGACGGCGAGATCGTGGTGGCGCTGATCGACGACAGCGAGGCGACGCTCAAATATTTCCGTCACGAGGGCGCGATGATCCGGCTCGACCCGGCGAACCGTGCCTATGACGCGCAGCGCTATCGCCCCGATCAGGTGCGCGTTCAGGGCCGGCTGGCCGGGCTGCTCCGCCGCTACTGAGGCTGGGGCGCCCCCGGCCGCCGGTGTGCGCGGGCCTGGGGCGCGACTTCGGCCGGAAGCACACGCAGCGGGCGTTCCCACGGATGCCCGGCGCCGGTGCGGACGGTGGCAAGGCGTGCCGGAAAGCGGATCGCCACCCCGCCCGTCCGCGCCAGCAGCGGGCGATCGAGCCGAAGCCAGCGCGGCACGCATCCGCGCGGCAGGGCGCGGTCGCTGACGACGAGGTCCGCCGCGGCGCAGAGCGGCAGCAGCTGCTCCCGCGCGATCGGATAGGGGCTTCGCGTCGCGACCACGCGCCAGCGCCCGTCCGGACGAACGATATCGACGACGCACAGATCGGGGCTGCACCGCGCCTCCGGCAACGGATCGAACGCATCGAGTGCGTCGAAGGGCGGTGGGCTGCCCGCGCTTTCGCCGAGCATCGTGCGGACATAATCGCCCGCACGCTCCCGCAGCAGCCGCACCGAACCATCGGCGGCACGCAGGGCGACGTGGCGGCCGTCGCCGGTGACGATGAGGTCGGGCGGCGGCGTGGCGACGGCCCAGAGCGCTCCGGCAAGGATCGGCGCCGCGCCCAGCAGGCGCAATCGTGTCCGCCACAGCGCGAGCCACAACCCGCCCGCGACGATCAGCGCGAATGCCCCGCCCGGCATGGCGGGAAGGCTGGCGTTGGCGCCGGGCGCTGCGGCGACGAGATGCGCGAGCCCGAGCAGCAGGCCAAGCGCCCTGCCCGCCACCCACCAAAGCGGCGCCCCCAGCCCGGCCAGATCGAGGAGCAGCGCCAGCGCCTCGACGGGCATGATGACGAAGGTGGTCAGCGGGATCGCGACAAGGTTGGCGACCGATCCGTAGAGCCCGCTGCGATGGAAATGGAACAGCGCGATCGGCGTCAGCGCCAGTTCGACGACGATGCCGGTGACGAGCAGCCCGGCGAGCGCACGCCCCCAGCCGGCAAGCCGCCCCTCGTCGCGTGCGGCGAACCAGCGTTCGATGCGGGGCGATTCGTGGAGCGCGACGATCGCGGCGACGGCCGCAAAGCTGAGCTGGAAGCTGGCGCCGACCAGCGAGGCGGGTGCGACGAGCAGCACCACCACCGCGCCGGCCGCAACCAGGCGCAGCGTCATCGCCTCACGCCCCAGCACAAGCGCCAGCAACACGAGCAACGCCGCGACGCACGACCGCAGCGTGGGCACCTGCGCGCCGGTGAGCCAGGTATAGCCGATCGCGGCGGCGGCACCGGCAAGCGCCGCGACCAGCGGCAGGCGGACGCGCAGCGCAAGGCCGGGCACGAGCACGAGCAGGCGGAGCGCGATCGTCATCGCCGCGGCGGTGACCGCGCTGACATGAAGGCCGCTCACCGAAAGCAGATGCGCGAGCCCCGAACGGCGCATCGCCTCGGCATCTTCGGCGGCGATCGCCCCTTCATCGCCGGTCGCCAGCGCCGCGGCGATCCCCCCGGCGCTGCCGGGCAGCCGGTCGAGAATGTGCGCGGTGAGCGCGGCGCGCAACCCCGGCCCCTGCGCGGGGGACGCGACGACGAGCACCGGCGGATCGAGCGCCCGCCCGACCGCCCCCAGTCCGTCGAACCAGGCCGCGCGCGCAAAGTCATAGGCACCGGGCACCGCCGGCCCCGGCGGCGGCATCAGCCGCGCGCGCAGGGCGATACGGCTCCCCGCGACGATGCCCGCCCCCATATCGGCAGCCGCGACATTGACGCGCACGCGCGGCGGCAGGTCGCCCCGCCCGACCGGCGCGAGCGTCAGGCGGACGAGATCGCGGGCGACGAGCGACTCGACGCGTTCGACCCGCGCCTCGAACCGCACGATCGCGGGGCGGGCGAGCACCGGGGCGGCGACCCATTCGGCGCGCGTCCAGGCGAGCAGGCATCCGGCGGCGGCGAGCAGCGCGCCGACTCCGACCAGCCGCGACAGGCGTCCCCCGCGCGGAAGGAGTGCCGCCGCCAGCGCTAGCGCCGCCATCGCCGCGAGAAATCCGCACCACCGCGCAGAATCGGGCAGGACGAACCAGGCGAGCACGCCCGCGCCGAGCACGACGGGTATCCACAGAACGATCTGGTCGCGCTCGCCGTCGAGCCAATGCTCGACGCGCGCCGCCGCCCGCTGGCAAACGTCGCGGACCCTCCCCATTTGTAGGGACGGGAACCCCGTGCTAGGGGCCTCGGCGGCTGATCTGGCCATCGAATAACCAGTCTGGGAGCATGCGCGGTTGAGCGCAACATCTGAAAGCGGCGCCCGGCGCGTCGTCACCCGTTTCGCACCTTCGCCGACGGGTTTCCTCCACATCGGCGGTGCGCGCACCGCGTTGTTCAACCTGCTTTACGCACGCCATCATGGCGGCAGCTTCGTGCTGCGCATCGAGGATACCGACCGCGTCCGATCGACGCAGCCGGCGATCGACGCCATCCTGGACGGGATGAAGTGGCTGGGCCTCGAATGGGACGGCGAGCCCGTCTATCAGTTCGCGCGCGCCGCTCGCCATGCCGAAGTCGCGCACGAACTGCTCGCGCGCGGGCACGCCTACAAGTGCTTCGCGACGCCCGAGGAGCTCGAGGCGATGCGCGAGGAGCAGAAGGCGAAGAAGCTGCCGCTGCGCTATGACGGCCGCTGGCGCGACCGCGATCCGTCCGAGGCGCCCGCCGGCGCGCCGTTCGTGATCCGGCTGAAGGCGCCGCGCGAGGGCGCCGTGACGATCGTCGACGAGGTCCAGGGGCCGGTGACGGTCAACAACGCCGAACTCGACGATTTCGTGCTGCTGCGTTCGGACGGGACGCCGACCTATATGCTCGCGGTCGTCGTCGACGATCACGACATGGGCGTGACGCACGTCATCCGCGGCGACGACCATCTGAACAACGCCTTCCGCCAGCTCGCGCTGATCCGTGCGATGGGCTGGCCCGAGCCCGTCTATGCGCACATCCCGCTGATCCACGGTGCGGACGGCGCCAAGCTGTCGAAGCGGCACGGCGCGCTGGGCGTCGATGCGTATCGCGATTCGCTGGGGATCCTGCCCGAAGCGCTGTCGAACTATCTGCTGCGACTCGGCTGGGGCTATGGCGACCACGAGATCATCAGCCGCGAGCAGGCGATCGAATGGTTCGAGCTGTCGGGCGTCGGAAAATCACCATCGCGGTTCGATTTGAAGAAGCTGGAGAACCTGAACGGTCATTACATCCGCGAGGCCGACGACGCGCGGCTCGCGGCGCTGATCGCGCCGCGGCTGCCGGTCACGCTCGACGACTCGCAGCGCGATCTTCTGCGCCGCAGCATGGGTGTATTGAAGCCGCGTGCCGCGAATCTCGTGGAACTCGCCGAGGGCGCGATGTTTCTGTTTCGCACTCGCCCACTGGGATTGGACGAAGATGCCCAGGCTCTGCTAGGGCCGGAGGCACGCACGCTCCTGACCCGTGTTCATACGGCGCTTGACGCGCTCGTAAGCTGGGATACGGAGGCGATTGAAGCAGCGGTACGCACCGTTGCCGAGGATGCGGGTGTCAAGCTCGGGGCCGCAGCGCAACCTTTGCGGGCGGCGTTAACCGGACGGCGCACTTCGCCCGGTATCTTCGACGTCCTTGCGCTGCTGGGACGGGACGAGAGCCTGGCCCGCATCGCTGACCAGATGACCAAGCCCGACTGAACCCGGGCAAGATAGGGACAATGAGTATGAGCGACACCGCAAAATTGCAGGTAGCGGGCAAGGACGGCGACTATCCGGTCCTGACCGGCAGCGTCGGCCCCAGCGTCGTCGACATCCGCAAGCTCTACGCCCAGACGGGCATGTTCACCTACGACCCCGGCTTCACCTCGACCGCTTCGTGCGAGTCGGGCCTGACCTATATCGATGGTGACGAGGGCGTGCTGCTCCACCGCGGCTATCCGATCGGGCAGCTGGCCGAGCATTCGAGCTTCATGGAAGTTTCGTACCTGCTGCTCAACGGCGAGCTGCCGAGCCAGGACGAGCTGAAGAAGTTCACCCACACGATCAGCCGCCACACGATGCTGCACGAGCAGCTCGCGACCTTCTATCGCGGTTTCCGCCGCGACGCGCACCCGATGGCGGTGATGTGCGGCGTCGTCGGCGCGCTTTCGGCCTTCTATCACGACTCGACCGACATCACCGATCCGCACCAGCGGATGGTCGCCAGCCACCGACTGATCGCAAAGATGCCGACGATCGCGGCGATGGCGTACAAGTATTCGGTGGGTCAGCCGTTCCTCTATCCGAAGAACGACCTGAGCTATACCGGCAACTTCCTGCGCATGACCTTTGGCGTTCCGGCCGAGGAATATGAAGTGAACCCGGTTGTCGAGCGCGCGCTCGACCGCATCTTCATTCTTCATGCCGATCACGAGCAGAATGCGTCGACTTCGACCGTTCGTCTTGCCGGTTCGTCGGGCGCCAATCCGTTTGCGTGCATCGCGGCGGGCATCGCCTGCCTGTGGGGCCCGGCGCATGGCGGCGCGAACGAGGCCGCGCTCAACATGCTGCGCGAAATCGGCCGTCCGGAGCGCATCCCCGAGTTCATCGCACGCGCCAAGGACAAGAACGATCCGTTCCGCCTGATGGGCTTTGGCCACCGCGTCTACAAGAACTACGACCCGCGCGCGACGGTGATGCAGAAGACCGTCCGTGAAGTTTTCGACGCGCTGAAGGTTTCGGACCCCGTGTTCGAAGTCGCCCTGCAGCTCGAGGAAATGGCGCTGAAGGACGATTACTTCGTCGAGAAGAAGCTGTTCCCGAACGTCGACTTCTATTCGGGCGTCATCCTGTCGGCGATCGGCTTCCCGACGACGATGTTCACCGCGCTGTTTGCTCTTGCCCGCACCGTGGGCTGGGTCGCGCAGTGGAACGAGATGATCTCGGACCCCGCCCAGAAGATCGGTCGTCCGCGTCAGCTCTACACCGGCCCGACGCAGCGCGATTACGTGCCGCTGAGCCAGCGCTGATCGCCCGATCGCGTTCGATCCAGGGGGCGTCGCCGGGAGGACCGGCGGCGCCCCTTGCCGTTTGGGCGCCCCAATGCCCGGCGGATCGGCGCAATCGCCCCCGCTTTCACGGCCGTTCGGCGCCCTTCCCCGTCGTTCGGGCGCAAAAGGGGCGACGAATCGCGCCATTCGCAGGCACGCGATGACATGGTAGGAAATCGCGCATGTTCGACCGCCGCCAGACGCTCCGCCTGATCGCGCTGGGCGCCCCCGCGACGCTGATCGCGCGCCCCGCCGCCGCCCGCCCGCGCACGATCGAGGCGTGCGTCGTCGCCGATGCGGCGAGCGGACGGATCATCGCGCGGACGGGTGCCGCCGCGACGCGCTTTGCCCCCTGTTCGACCTTCAAGCTGCCGCTGGCACTGATGGGGTTCGACGCCGGGCTGCTGACCGACGCGCACCATCCGGCATGGCCCTATGATGCCGCGCGCTTTCCCGACGCGCGCGACACCGACCGGACGACCACCGACCCGACGCGGTGGCTGGCCGAGTCGGTGGTGTGGTATTCGCAGGCGCTGACGCAGCGGCTGGGGATGGCGCGGTTCCAGCGTTATGTCGACGCGTTCGGCTATGGCAACCGCGACCTGCGCGGCACGCCGGGGCGCGGCGACGGGCTGACGCGCGCCTGGCTGAGCAGTTCGTTGCAGATCTCGCCCGACGAGCAGCTCGGCTTTGTCCGGGCGATGCTCGCGCACCGGCTCGTCGGGGAAAAGGCGCACGCGGCGGTCGAGGCGATCACGCCGCGGTTCGACGCCCCCGGCGGCTGGAGCGTCCACGGCAAGACCGGATCGGGATGGCTGCAGGACGCGCGCCGCACGCCGCGACGCGACACGCCGCTCGGCTGGTTCGTCGGCTGGGCCGAAAAGGACGGGCGACGGCTGGCCTTTGCCCGGATGATCGCGGGCGCGGCGATCGGCAGCGGCTATGGCGGGCCGGTCGCGCGCGACCGGTTGCTGGCGGAAATCGGGACGATCGCGCGGCGCTGAGCCGCCGCCCCGCCGGTCAGTCGCGCCAGGGCAGCGTGAAGACGAAGCGCGCGCCCATTCCCGGCGCGCTGTCGACGAGCAGGTCGCCCCCCATCGCCCGCGCGAGTCGCCGCGCGATATAGAGGCCGAGCCCGCTGCCGCCGGGTTCGCTGGGATCGACGCGGCCGAACTTTTCGAAGATGCGTTCCTGATCCTCGGGCGCGATGCCCTTGCCCTGATCGGCGACGATCACGCAGGCGACATCGCCCTCGCGCTCGAGCCGGATCCACACCATCCCGCCCGGCGGCGAATAGCGCACGGCATTGCCGATCAGGTTGACGAGCACCTGGAGCGCGCGGCGGAACTCGCCCGTGGCGGGCAGGCTTTCCTCGGCCGCGGGACGGTCGATCCGCACGTTCGACTGGGCGGCGCGCACCGCGAGCAGCCCCGCCGCGCGGCGCGCGACATCGGCAAGGTCGACGGGTTCGGGGTCGATCGTGAAATCGGGACGCTCGATCGCCTGGAGGTCGACCAGATCCTCGACAAGACCGAGCAGATGGCGCCCGGCATTGGCGATGTCGGTCGCATATTCGGCATAGTCGGCGCGCAACGGCCCCTCGGTCTGCGCACCGATGCTGTCGGCATTGGCGATGATGCGGCTGAGCGGCCCGCGCAACGCACGGTCGAGCCGCTGGCTGAACGAGTCGGGAAAGCCGCCGAAGGGCTCGCTGGCGGCGGGTACGGGCAGATCGACACGATCGGCGGCGCCGCCCGCGGGTTCGAGCATGTGCGTCGCGCCGACAAAGCCCGCGAACCGGCCCGACGGATCGGTGCGCGGCGTCGCTTCGAGCCGGACCATGCGGCCGGTGCCGCGCAGTTCGGCACGCTGGCCGTCGAAACGCGCGAGCGCGGCGACCGCGCTGAGGATCGGCAGGTTGCCGGCATCGTCCTGTTCGAGGCTGAACAGCCGGGTGAGCGGCTGGCCGAGCATCGCCATCGCGTCGAAGCCGTAGCGCGTCCCCGCCTCGACCGAGAGATAGGTGATGCGCAGCGCCGCATCGGTTTCCCACACCCAGTCGGCGGCCGAGCGGAAAAAGTCGCCGTCGCGGTCCTGCTCGCCTTCGGGGGCGCGCCACGCGGTGCGCGCGCGCCAGCCGCTGACTTCGAGCCGGACGCCCTCTGCCCCCGGTTCGGCGCGGACCCAGAGTTCGAGATCGTCGTCGCCGTCGGCGGCGATCACGCTGCGCGACACCGCCACGCCGAGCCGCAGCGCCAGCCGCGCGAGCGCGACGATCTGGGGCACCGCGAAGGGCGCGCCGACGCTGCCCCCCGCGCGTTCGTTGAGTTCGAGCAGCCGCGGCTCGCCGTCGAGCAGCCGCGCATGACGATCGAGCCGCGCGACTGCGACCGGAAGGCGCGGATCGTGCGCGTTCATGGCATCCCCGCGCGTTCGAGCGCGGCGAGCGCGGCGCGATAGGCGGGATCGAGCCGCAACGCCGCGAGCGCGTCGCGCGCGGCGCCGGGTTCGACCGCGGCGATGGTGCCGATCCTGTCGGCGAACCCTTCGAGATCGCGGCGCGGATCGGCCTCGCCCAGCGCGAAGCCGATCTGGGCAATCGCCTGACGCGGCACGTCGATCGCGCGCAACGCGACCCACAGCCGGTCGCCCGCGGGATCGAGCACCATGTCGCGCACGATCGCATAGTCGACACCGACCGCATGGGCGACGAGCGCGATGAACAGCACGAGCTGACGGTCGCCGAGCACCTCGACGAGCATCTGCGGCACTTCGAGCGGCTGGGGGTCGATCGCGGCGGCGAAGCGGAGCGCCGCGGCCTCGAGCCGTTCGCCCTCGTCATAGGCGGTAAGGCTGCGCAGCGCGGCATCGGACAGCGCGCGGTCGAGCTTGCCGAGCCCGTCGGCGGCGATCGACGCGACGCGTTCGCGCAGCGCGGCGGCGACCCACCACAGCAGCCGGTGATGGAGTTCGGCGGGCAGGTCGCTGTGCTGGAGCGGCCCCGATTCGAGCCCGGTGCGGCGGCGGTTTTCGGCGACCAGCACCGCCATCGCCGCGGCGGCGAGCACGCGATCGGGATGCTGGACATAACGGTTGATGAGGCTGGGGCGATCGGGCTCTTCGGGCGCGGCCATCGGCAGCGCGCCCGCCAGCGCATCCTGACGGACGCGCGCGATGAGTTCGCCCATCAGCTCGCGGTCGCGCAGCAGCCCGGCGCGCGCGAGCCGCGGCAGCACCGAATCGCCCGGATCGAGCAGCGCGTCGGACAGCGTGCCTTCGCCGCGCGCGTTGAGCAGCCGGGCGGCGCGGCCGCGCAATTCGCCCTCGAAGGTTTCGACCAGCGCATGAAGCAGCGCGGCGAGCGCGGCGCGCGTGCGTTCGTCGAGCCGGGCATGATCGGGCAGGAAGAAATCGTCGATCGCGATCGTCAGATCGTCGCGCGCAGCCGAGGGCGAAGCCGCCGCACGGGCAAGCAGCTCGTTGACGCCGGCGGCATCGCCCCCGCGCAAGTCGACCTCGGTGCCAGACATGGACCCCGGACTAAGCAAACAATGTTAAGACGAGCCTAAGCCTTTTCGCGCAGCCCCTCAACCGCGGCGCCGAGCGTGACGAAGCCATAGAGCGCGACGAGCGCAAGCCCCAGCGCGGCATGGCCGACGAGCGCGAACGGCGCGAGCAGGACGAGCTGTGCCCCCGCGCTGCTCCACCAGGCGCGCGGCGAGGCGGGGATGCGCTCGACGAGCCATTGCGCGCCGATCGCGACGAGCGCGAGGACGAGCGGCGCCACCCCCTGCCCCCCGCGCCAGCCGGCATGGGCGAGCGCGAGCGCGACCGCAGCGGCAAGCCCGAGCTGTGCCCATTCGTGCGCGGCGGCGCGCTGTTCCTCGCCGCGCAGCGCGGCAAGCCCCGCGCCGAGCGTGAGCAGCAGCACCGCGAGCAGCGCGACCAGCGCGCCCGCCCCGGCATAGCCCGCGACGATCGCGCCGACCGCCCCCGCCCCGACCAGCCCGGCCGCCGCCGACACGCCCCAGCCGGGCAGCGTGCGCGACACGAGTTCGGGCAGCAGCCGCCGCGCGACGGGGGTGAACAGCCAGCGATCGGCCCAGTCGTGGCGGCGATCGGTGATCGCGGCGATGACGCCGGTGCTGCGCGAGGCCAGCGCCTCTGCGGTGCGTTCGACGGCATGGCCCGCGCGCGCCCAGCCGGGGGTGAGCGGAACGAGTTCGGCACCCGATTGCGCGGCGACGCGCAGCAGCGCCGACTGGAAATCATAATCCTCGGGCATGTGCGCGATCTCGGCGAGCTGGGGCAGCGTGATCCGCGCGAGCCCGGCCCAGCACCAGCGCATGTCGAGCCGCTCGATCGCGGCGGGCGACTGCGCATCCTCGGTCACGAGCAGCGCCTGCGCGCCCTCGGCGGCGAGCCGCGCGACGACGGGCTCGCTGGTCACCATGCCGTCGGCCATCACGACGATGCGCGCGCCGTCGGGCAGCCGTTCGGCCGCCTCCTCGGCCGAGCGGACCATGTCGACCGCGATGTCGCGCTGCGCCGCGCGGTTGACCGCGGCGAGCAGCGCGGGCGTCATCCGCCCGACCGCGATCAGCACCCGTTCGGCCCCCGCGGCGTCGAGCAGCCGCACCTGATGTTCGAGCAGGCTCGTCGCGCCGAACGGCAGCGTCGCGACGAGCGACCCCGGCCGGTCGCTTGCCTCCTCGATTGCGAAAATCAGCCCCGCCAGCATCGTCGTTCGTTGCACCACCTTGCAGGAATTGCGGCCCGAAAGCCCATGGGTGAGCCCGGCGCGCGGTTCACGTCAATGCCCCGCCGCCCGGCCATGCGGATCAATAGCGCAGGAAGGGCGCGCGGCGTTCGCGCCACGCCGCCTCGTCGGCGCCCGCGAGCGCATCGAGATCGGCCGCGGTCGCCGCCGCGTCGTCGACCCATTCGCGCAGCCCCGGCCCGCCGTTGATGACGTCGATCGCCAGCCGGTCGAACACATATTCGTAGGGGAAGTCGCGCCACAGCGGATAATCGGGCGCGAGGCGGCGGATCGCCTTGAACCCCGCCGCCTGGAGCCGCCAGGGGCGGAAGGCCGCGTGATCGTAATCCGGCCCCTCGGCATGGATGAACACGCCCGCGCAGAGCCGGCCGACATGCTTGTGGAAGGTGGGCTGGAACCACATGTCGCGCAGCGTGCAGCCCGCCAGCCAGTGCGGCGCGAGCGCGCGCATCTGGGCGATCACCGCGCGCGCATCGAGATCGGGGGCGCCGAACAGTTCGAGCGGGCGCGTGGTGCCGCGCCCTTCGGACAGCGTCGTGCCTTCGAGCATCACCGTGCCCGCATAGGCGCGCGCCATGTTGACGTTGGCGGCGTTGGGGCTGGGGTTGATCCACGGCCGTTCGGGCGGCCAGCCGAAGCCCGGCGCGGCATCGGACGCCCAGCCCGCCATCTCGACGACGCGATAGTCGACATCGAGCCCGAACTGGTCGACGAACCACAGCCCGAGCTCGCCGAGCGTCATGCCGTGGCGCATCGGCATCGGCCCCGCGCCGACGAAGCTTTCCCAGCCCGACCGCAGCGTCAGCCCCTCGACGGGGCGGCCGGCGGGGTTGGGACGATCGAGCACCCACACCGACTTGCCGTGCCTGGCCGCGGCCTCGAGCACGTAGAGCAGCGTCGTGACGAAGGTGTAGATGCGGCAGCCGACGTCCTGGAGATCGACGAGCATGACGTCGAAACTGTCCATCGAGGCATCGGTGGGGCGCCGCACCTCGCCGTACAGGCTGAACACGGGGACATGATAGACCGGATCGGTGAAATCCGGCGATTCCATCATGTTGTCCTGAAGATCGCCGCGCACGCCGTGCTGCGGACCGAACAGCGCGGTGACGTTGACCCCCGCCGCGACGAGCGCGTCGAGCGAATGGGTGAGGTCGCGCGTGAGCGAGGCGGGATGCGCGAGCAGCGCGACGCGGCGGCCGTCGAGCGGCTTGCGCAGGTCGGGCTCGGCGAGGAGGCGATCGATTCCGAAAAGCATGACCATCAGTCTGCTGGCGGCAGTTGGCGCACAAAGCAATCGGGATCGTGGAAATCGGGGCGATCGCCGCGATGCGCGAGCGCCCAGTAGGACCGGGTGCCGTCGGCCTCCTCGATCACCGCGGTGATGCCGAGGCGGAGCGCGCCCGGCGCGAGCCCCGCGAGGCGGACCGACAGGATGACGGCATCGGCATCCCCGGCCAGCCCGATCGCCGGGGCCTGCGCCAGCGCGAGCGGCGCCATGCCGGTGCGCGGCGCGGCGAAGCGATAGGCGGCCCACTGGCCCGAGGGGGCGAAGTTGAACTCGGCATAGCCCGACGTGCCGTCGTCGGCGGCGGCGAACAGCTCGAGGCAGGTCGTCTGCCACAGCCCGTCGGTGCGATCGGGCGCGGCAGGCGGCGCGAGGCGCAGCGCCGCGACGGGCGCGGCGATGCGGTAGCGCAGTTCGAGCAGCCCGCCCGCGCGGGCGAGGCGACATTCGACCCCGGCGACGCGGCGCGGCGGGTGCGCGGGATGCGCGACGAGCCGGTCGGCGGGCGCGAAACGGCGGTGCGGAGGGTTCGACATGGCGGCCGTGCTGGTTGCGATGCGCCGGAACCTAGGCCGGGCGCGCGGCGATGGGAAGCGGCGGGCGCGGGAGCGTTTGGCGGGCGCGGTGCGTTGGCGGGCGAACCCGTTCGCAACGAAAGGCAGTTCCGATGCTCCGTTCCGCCCTGATCGGCCTGGTGGCCGGATCGCGTTCGATCACGCCGCTCGCCGCCGCCAGCATCGCCGCCGCGCGATCCGAATTGCCCGAACGCGACCGCGCGGTGCGGCTGCTCGGCCACCCGCTGATCGCCGCGGGCACGACCGCGCTGGCGATCGCCGAGATGGCGGGAGACAAGCTGGCGAGCGCGCCCGACCGGATCGACCCGCGCGGGATCGCGGCGCGGCTGGCGAGCGCGGGGATCGCCGGGGCCGCACTCGCCCCGCGCGGCCGGCGCGCGGCGGGCGCCCTGCTCGCGGCGGGCGTGGCGACGGCATCGGCCTATCTGAGCTTTGCCGCGCGGATGCGCGCGATCCGCGACCATGGCCGGCGGCGGACGGGCTTTGCCGAGGACGCGCTGATCGTCGCGGGCACGGTGGCGGTGATGCGCGGCGGGCGATGACGGGATGATGACGCCAAAGGGATGACTGGCGCCGCGGCATTGGCTATGGCCGCGGCACCATGACCGAATACAAGTCCGACCTGCTCCGCCTGCTCGCCCAGCGCGGCTATATCCACCAGATCACCGATCCCGCCGGGCTCGACGCGATCGCCGCGTCGCAGGTGGTGCCCGGCTATATCGGGTTCGACCCGACCGCGCCGTCGCTGCACGTCGGGCATCTGGTGTCGATCATGATGCTGCGCCAGCTCCAGCGCGCCGGCCACAAGCCGATCGTGCTGATGGGCGGCGGCACCGGCAAGGTGGGCGACCCCAGCTTCAAGGACGAGGCGCGCAAGCTGCTGGGCGAGGAGACGATCGCCCAGAACATCGCGTCGATCCGCCGCGTGTTCGAGAATTTCCTGACCTTTGGCGACGGCCCCACCGACGCGGTGATGCTCGACAACGCCGAATGGCTCGACGAGCTGGAATATATCCCGTTCCTGCGCGACATCGGCCAGCATTTCTCGGTCAACCGGATGCTGAGCTTCGATTCGGTGAAGCTGCGGCTCGACCGCGAACAGTCGCTGAGCTTCCTCGAATTCAACTACATGATCCTCCAGGCCTATGACTTTCTGGAGCTGTCGCGCAGCCAGGGCTGCCGGCTGCAGATGGGCGGATCGGACCAGTGGGGCAACATCGTCAACGGCATCGAGCTGGCGCGCCGCGTCGACGGCACGCAGGTCTATGGCCTGACGACGCCGCTGCTGACCAACGCCGACGGCACCAAGATGGGCAAGACGGTGGGCGGCGCGGTGTGGCTGAACCCCGACCAGCTTTCGCATTTCGATTACTGGCAGTTCTGGCGCAACACCGACGATCGTGACGTCGGCGTGCGGCTGCGGCTGTTCACCGACCTGCCGCTCGACGAGATCGCGCGGCTGGAGGCGCTGGCGGGTTCGGAGATCAACGAGGCGAAGAAGATCCTCGCGAACGAGGCGACCGCGCTGTGCCGCGGCCGTGCCGCCGCCGAGGAAGCCGCCGAGACCGCCCGCCGCACGTTCGAGGAAGGCGCCGCGGGCGCGGCCCTGCCGAGCATGAACGTCGCCGGGGGCACGATCGGCATCGTCGACGCGCTCGTCGGGCTGGGGCTGTGCGCCTCGAAGGGCGAGGCACGCCGCCTGATCAAGGGCGGCGGCGCGCGCGTCGACGGCGAGAAGGTCGAGGACGAGACGCTGGTGGTCACGGTGGCCGCGCCGGTGCGCGTCTCGGCCGGGCGCAAGCACCACGGGCTGCTGACCCCCGAGAGCTGACACCCGTGTAAATCCCTTTGCTTATGGGGCGTTAAGCAGCTTTCTTGCGATAGTTGCCGCCCCCTGCCCGGTGCGCGTCCTAAATGTAACGCATCAGGCTTGAGCGAGGGACATGTGGCACTGCTTTGGGGAAAAGGGGCAGCCGTCGACTCCCGCGTGGACCCGCGCGATGCGGTGGATCACCGCACGCGCATCGTGCGGGCGGACGGACAGGCGGCGGAGGCGCGGATCGTCAACCTGTCGCCGCACGGGCTGATGGCGCGATGCGACACGCCGGTCGCCGAGGGCGAGCGGGTGACGATCGCGCTGCCCGGGCTGGGCAGCGTGGCGGCGGAGGTCCGCTGGGCGCTGGGCGGACGGATCGGATGCCAGTTCGAGACCGCGGTGGCGGATGCGGCCTATCCGCAACTGCTCGCGGCGCTGCACGGGGGTGCGGGGCGGTAAGGCGGCGGCTGGTCCGGCGGGCGGGTCTTCGTGGTTTTTTGGGGGCTGTTCCGCCGCTGGCGCGGCGGCCCCTCCACCACCGGCCTGCGGCCGGCGGTCCCCCTCCCCGGCGGGGCCGGGGAGGAGTGGGTTGGGGCTTGGCGGGGGTGTTCCGCCGCTCGCGCGGCGGCCCCTCCACCACCGGCCTCACGGCCGGCGGTCCCCCTCCCCGGCGGGGCCGGGGAGGAGTGGGATTGGGGTCTTGGTGGGGCTGTTCCGCCGCTGGTGCGGCGGCCCCTCCACCACCGGCCTTGCGGCCGGCGGTCCCCCTCCCCGGCGGGGCCGGGGAGGATTGGGATTGGGGTCTTGGTGGGGGCCGTTCCGCCGCTCGCGCGGCGGCCCCTCCACCACCGGCCTTGCGGCCGGCGGTCCCCCTCCCCGGCGGGGCCGGGGAGGAGTGGGATTGGGGTCTTGGTGGGGGCC
>NZ_JBQXXM010000002.1:438173-588743 GCF_056485145.1 Sphingomonas chlorellae | reverse complement strand
CCGATGGTACCGCCGATGACGTCGGGCAGTGCGGCGAGGATGTTGTCGCCGAAGTCGGTGCCGTCGAGCAGGCTGCGCGTGGCGGCGCCCGCCAGGCCGGCGGCGGCGTTGCGCACCACCGCCCCGCCAAAGCCCTTCAGCCCGATCTCGCTCGACACCCCCCCCGCCACGCCCGCGGCCGCAACCCCGACCCAGTCGAACTTCGATTGCAGCCCCGTCACCACCCCGATCCCTTGCGTGATCGCGCTCCCCACCACGCCCCGCACCGCGCCGCTGACGAACCCGTTGGCGTTGAGGACCTTGCCGACCGCTCCGCCGATCTGGCCAAGCCCCGCCCCCACCCCGCCGCCGATCGCCGACAGCGCAACCCCTTCCCAGCTGAAGCTGTCCTGGATCCCCGTCGCCACCCCGCGCACTGGCCGGCTTAATTCACACTGTAAAATCAGCTACATACGACCCAACAGGCGGCTATGCGGCACCCGCTTGGCCGGCATTATCACCCTACCGGAAAGGTCAGTATTGTTCGAAATGCGGTGTTCGGTCGCCGGCATCGAATTCCCGCGAGAGCTTGTCATAGGGAACGCCGCGTTCCTTCAGCATCGCGATCAGCTTCTGCTTGTAGTCCCAAGCCGGCAAGTCACGGGCCGTTTGGTGGATATGCATCGCGACGGCGAGTTCGCCAAGATCGCGGTTGTAGCCGCGCTCGAGCAGCTCGATTGCCTTGTCGAAGCGGCCCAGCCTGACTGCGTGAAGGGCGATCGTAGTTCCACGCAGATTAGGCAACTCGCGGCCATATACATGATTGATATCGACCCCGCGATCGAGCAGAAGATAATAGTTTTTCCACTTATTTTCGTGGAAGCCGTAATCGAACGCTACCCCGATAGCCGAGTCATCTCCGGGACCTATCTCATAGAGATTGGCCTTGTGATCGATCAGCGTGCCGAGCATTGCCTGATCGTCATATTCGATCGCGATCAGGAACGGGGTCAGCCCGATATTGTCTTTCTGATTGGGATTGGCACCAGCTTCGAGCAGCGCCTTCACGCCGGCGATGTTCCGGCAGTGGATCGCCCAGATCAATGGCGTCATCTTGTTCTTGCCGGCGCCGTTGACATCGACACCCTCGCCAGCGAGCCGCTTAACTCCCCCCGCGTCTCCCTCGCATCCGGCCTTGGCCAATGCCACTAGCCGGGTATCGGCAAAATACTCTCCAGCCGTGAATCCCTTGAAGCGATGTTCAGTCACGCCGCACGCCCATAAAGATGCGGGGACCAACGGTGCTGTCGCCAACCATAGCCATTTGCCCTTCCTGTCCATGAAGCTCATCTGATCCCCTGCGCCCTAGTGATTCTGCCGATACCATAGAGAGGACAAGACTTGACGTGCTCCCCTTTTCTCCTCCACTCATAAGTAGAGTCCGGGGCTGCCAGGATGCCCTTGCGGGTGGGTTTGCACAACGCGCTTGGCGGCATCGGCGGGCGTCAGCCCGCCTATACCGCTATGCGGCCGCACATGATTGTAGTCGTCTCGCCCGAAGAGAGACCGTCAAGGGTAATGTCGATGCCGAACGCGGTTAAACCGGCATAGCCGCCGGCCAGTATCGATCCGCATTGGCTGGGCCGAAGGCGCAGCGGGAGCGGCAGCGACCTGGCTGCGCGGCACGCGCGGCCACCTGACAACGCCGGCAGCGCGCTACATTACGCCTGCCAGCCCCTCGGCGATTGTTTTCATTGGATAATATCGCAGAAGTGCCAGCCGCACCGCGCACTGGCTGGCTTAATTCACGCTGTAAAATCAGCTACATACGACCCAACAGCCGGCGCCTCTTTTATCTCGCCTTCTTAAATTCCGTTGCGATCACCCTGATACCGTAACTGGATAGCGCCCCACATACTTCTCGATCAGCTTAAATCCGTGAGTCAGCATCTTCGGAAGTGCGGCTAGATCAGCATCTGTCGCGGTCCCCAGATGCGTATCTTCTACCCAGATTTCGCCCCCGGACGTTCTGCGGGTCAATGCCTTCTCATCATCGGATACCGGCTCATTCGCAACGATCGTCCAGCGCTTCTTTTTGAAGCCGTCTAGGCTTGTGTAATATAAATCGAACGGCCCAGAAAAGTCATTCGGCCCGATTGACGCGGCGTCCGGCAGAAGCTTTTTGTAGAGCTTCAGGCATATCGTATCCGCAAAATATTCTGACAGAAAGATGACCTTCGCAACACCCACTCCAACTTCCGTTGGTATTGCGACCAGGCTTCCCTCGATATTTTTGCTCATCGTCCGACTTTCTTCAAAGCGTCCTGCCAAAGGGCATCTGTAACCGCGTCGCGGTATAGCGGGGCATTGGGATTTGCCGAGCTATACGAATTGATCTTGTTCAATAACGGCGTGTTCGGCACGTGCGACTGCGCTCCCCCAAACTCACCGATAAGGCGCTGCTCAAGCCCCTTCGCTTGAGCCTTGGTCAGATTATTCGTGTACAAAACCTCGCCGATCAATTCGCGCTTGTCGATCGAATCTGCGTGCGTGGAGATGCGAGCGGGCGCGTCGCCACGGCCGATATATCGAACATTCCCCAGCTCATCGCGAAGAACATAGAGCCCCTGACCCGTCGCCTTGTTGTATGCCGCACCGGTGCCGCCAATGCCGCTGGGAAGGACTCCACTGTCTGCGGCGATTAATCGCCGCTATAGGTTTATTTCGGACAGATTGGCGCTTGAGAAATATCCCACTTCTGCCTGGGGAATTTCAGCACGGACTGCGCGCGCTATTTCTAAGCCCTCGCGATCGAGCGCTTCATTTTTATCTTTATCTTCGTATTGATGGAAGTGCGCATCCTCATAGGCCGATTGCCATAGGCCTATTCTGCGCCCCAACGCTTCCGATAAGCCTATCTCGTTCGGCTCCAGATAGCCGCCATTGGCGGCATCTCTGATACCGGTTCCAGAGAGCATTCCGTCAATCACGAGAGAAAGTTCGGTCATTTTTTGTCCGGCCTAAAAAAGCGGTGGTCGATAACGCCGTCTTTGGTGACACCAATCTCAAAGACGCCTGGTGACGTGCTCCCCTTTTCTCCTCCACTCATAAGTAGAGTCCGGGGCTGCCAGGATGCCCTTGCGGGTGGGTTTGCACAACGCGCTTGGCGGCATCGGCGGGCGTCAGCCCGCCTATACCGCTATGCGGCCGCACATGATTGTAGTCGTCTCGCCCGAAGAGAGACCGTCAAGGGTAATGTCGATGCCGAACGCGGTTAAACCGGCATAGCCGCCGGCCAGTATCGATCCGCATTGGCTGGGCCGAAGGCGCAGCGGGAGCGGCAGCGACCTGGCTGCGCGGCACGCGCGGCCACCTGACAACGCCGGCAGCGCGCTACATTACGCCTGCCAGCCCCTCGGCGATTGTTTTCATTGGATAATATCGCAGAAGTGCCAGCCGCACCGCGCACTGGCTGGCTTAATTCACGCTGTAAAATCAGCTACATACGACCCAACAGCCGGCGCCTCTTTTATCTCGCCATACGACCAGCAACTCCTCCCGCACGCCCATGTCTCCAACGACGAGCAGCTAAAGGGGGAAGAGATTCAAGCGCTTAGCGCCGATCCGGCACCGAAAACGGCACTGGAGTCTCGCTCGCCGCGCCGCCTGTCTCTCTAAATAACGATGTGCAGACAGCAACTTAGCAGTGCCTGGGAGGCACTGCCTTTATCTGGCTTTCACCTTCCGCCCCCTAAGCGGCTAAAAGTCGCTCAACCTGCCGGATGCGAGACGACTCCTCGCCGCCATTTCCAACTGGCGGGTCAGGCTGCACAACGACGATCGACCCCAAGCCATTTAGCGCTTCAACACGGCTAGGCGGCGCTACCGATTCAACCGGACGAGGCACATACACCATCCAGTCCACGAACGGTTGATCGCCGTCAAAATCCCGTTCGCGCATGGCTTTTTTCGACATGATCCCAGCCCATTTTGGTCGCCAGATTTCGGCAACCAGCGTCAGGAGCGAGCTAGCATTCTCGACCCATTTCACGCCCTCGGATTGATAGGGAAGATCGATGAGGACGTTGTTGCCGACGCGCTCGCTATAGGCGCCACAATGCACGCTTACGGACGCCTCGGCCTCCTCATCATTGGCTCCATTCCAGAGGCTCAGCTTAAAACCAAGTTCGTCGATGACCTCACGCCCGACATCGCGCCGATTCCTGCCCTTCAGGAGAAGGTCCTGAAGTTTCTGGGTGTCAGAGGTGTCGACCTTCCTCTCCAAAGCATCTTTGCGTGATCGCCCCCGCTCATACCAATGCGCCAAAAGCGGATCGATCTCGGCAAGGCCCGCAAAAAATCGCCCCGCATCTTCAGTGCATTTTTCCAAGCTATCAGGACGTTCATCCCAATATGCTCCGAGCAAAAACTTCATCATGATTCAGTTCTCTCATGGAGCGACCGGCGTGTGAACAACTGTAATTCCTTTCACTCTGTTGGTGCTCAGTAGAGTTCGCATCGCGTCAGCAGCCGAGGGCTCTGCAACGTGCCACGTAATAGGCGCACCCCTCGCTGCCGCAACTTGGCGTTGCGCCTGATCAAGCAAGCTATCCTGTCCTCGGAAGAAGCTCCTGAACTCGCCATTCTTTACGAAGGTAGCATAGCCCGGACCCTTCGCATCGAGAAGAGCGCCCGCTTCAAACCCGTCGAATTTGACCCCATCCACAAGGTAGCTTTGGCCCGCGCGTCCGGTGATCTGCGACTGATATGCTGCGGCCCGGCCAGACATCGCCTCATTGACCGTGCGCCACGCGCCGGGACCAACACTCTCTGCGGCATTGGCACCGCCGGCGCCAATGCGGGACAGGGCCAATCCGCCCGCGGCAAATGCCGCGCGCAGAATCCCCGGACCTCCCGCGCCATAGGCGACATCCGTCGCGAAGGTCGCGATCGTGTTCTGTCCGCCCGCTGCGCCGCGTATCCCCGAGCCCGTCACGCCCGAAGAGAGACCATCGAAGGTAATGTTGATGCCGAACGCGGTCAAACCGGCATAACCGCCGGCCAGTATCGATCCGCCTGCCGCGACCGCCGCTCCCCCGACCATACCGCCGGTGAAGTCCATAATGGGGAGGTCGACCTGCTCAAAAGCGAGCGCCCCCCTCCCGCGCCGACCGCGGTTCGATCCGGGAATCGGCGCCCCGCCATCGTGTTTCCCCGAACGGCGCGTTTCGTGCGCCGAACTGCGGGTTCCGCCGCCGATTTTGCCGCGATTTGCCAAAAAGCGCGCGCCAACGACACGATCTGCACGCCATTGGGCGCATACAGGGTGCCCCTCTCGCGCCATCCGGAGCCGCCATGGCCATGTCCGCCCCCCGCCCGATCGGCCATCGGCGCGGGGTCGATTTTCACGTCGCCCAGCTCGATGTCGCCACCGCCGCGGTCGACCTGCTCGTCGTCGCCATGCCCGATTTTCCGCCCGGTTCCGCGCCCCCGCGCGGCGGTGCGGCGGCGCTCGACCGCGCGCTCCACGGCACGCTGTCGCGGCTGCAGGCGGGCGGGATTTTCACGGGTTTCCCGGGGGAAACGCTCATGCTCACCCGGCCGCCGCCGCCCATCCTCGCGCCGCTCCTGTTGCTGCTCGGGCTGGGGCCGGCGGGCGCGGGCGATGCGGCGATGCTGGGCGCGCTGGCGGGGCTGGCGATGGCGGCGGCGCTGCGCGTGCGCGCCGAAAGCGTCGCCTGCCTGCTCGGCTGGTCCGACCTCGACCTTCCCGCCGATCAGGTCGGCCCGGCGGCCGCCGCGATGATGGACGGCGCGCTCGCCGCGCTCGATGCCCAGGGCGGCCTGCCCCCCGGCCGCGCGCTCGGCTGGACGTTCGACATCCGCAACGGCCACGCCGCCGCCACCGCCGCCGCGCTCGCCCAGGCGCTCCGCCGCCGCGCCTAGCCGCCGCCGCGGCGCGCCATGCCGGGGTGCGTCGCGCCGCATCCTGCGCTACACTGCCGCCCAGCCGCCAAAGAGGGGATTTGCGCGCGCCATGCCCAGCACCGTTTCCAGCGGCCTTGCCACGGCACGCGTCGCGCGTTCGCCGATCCGCATCCTCGTCGTCGACGACCATGTCCTGCTGCGCGAGGGCGTGCGCGCCGTGATCGAGACCCAGGCCGACATGACGATCGTCGGCGAGGCGGACGGCGGCCGCGAAGCGATCGCCGAACATGCCCGGCTGCGCCCCGACGTGGTGCTGATGGACCTTCAGATGGCCGACATGTCGGGCGTCGACGCGATCGCCGCGATCAAGGCGGCGGCCCCCGATGCGCGCATCCTCGTCCTCACCACCTATTCGGGCGACGCCCGCGCGATCAAGGCGTTGCGCGCGGGCGCGACGGGCTATCTGCTCAAGGCGAGCCTGCGCAACCAGCTCCTCGACGCGATCCGCTCGGTCCACCATGGCGGCAAGCATCTCGACGCGTCGGTCGCCACCGCGATCGCGCTCCACGTTCTCGACGACGCGCTCACCGATCGCGAGGTCGAGGTGCTGACGCTCGCCGCCTGGGGCAATTCGAACAAGCAGATCGCGGCGCGTCTCGCTTTGTCCGACGAAACGGTGAAGGGCTATATGAAGACGCTGTTCGCCAAGCTGGGCGTCAACGATCGCACCCACGCCGTCACGCTGGCGGCCAAGCGCGGGCTGATCGAGCTTTGATGCCGCGGCGGGGCATGCGCCGCCCCGCCGCGCCGTCCGGAACCGCGGCGCTTCGTGTCGATCCGCCGCGCTTCGCATCATTCCCGTCCAAGACGCGGCGGCGCGCCGCCGGGTACGACAATGCCCGTCGGCAAGGCCGCGTCGGCCGCCCGGCTTTTCGAAAATTCAGAACGGCGCGCAAGACTTTATCCGCATTCCCGGAAAACGCGAACGGACTAGTCTGTCCCCATCGCTGCCGGACACCGGCCACCAAGGAGCTGCCACCATGACGATCACCGCCACCGCCACGCCCGGCAAATCGCTGATTTCGCCCCAGGACCACGCCCTGATCCTGATCGATTTCCAGTCGCAGATGGCCTTTGCGACCAAGTCGATCGACGCGACGATCCTGCGCAACAATGCCGGGCTGGTCGCCCGCGCCGCCAGCGCGTTCGACGTGCCGACGATCCTGACGACGGTCGCGGAAAAGAGCTTCTCCGGCCCGATGTTCAGCGAAGTGACCGACGCGTTTCCCGGCCAGAAGCTGCTCGACCGCACCTCGATGAACACCTGGGAAGACGCCGCGGTGATCGCGGAAGTGAACCGCATCGCCAAGCCGCGCCTCGTGTTCGCGGGCCTGTGGACCAGCGTCTGCATCGTCGGCCCCGTCGCCTCGGCGATCGACCAGGGCTTCGAGGCCTATGTCATCACCGACGCGTGCGGCGACATCTCGACCGAGGCGCATGAGCGCGCGGTCGAGCGGATGATCCAGCTCGGCGCGGTGCCGATGACCGCACTCCAGTATCTGCTCGAGCTGCAGCGCGACTGGGCGCGGGCCGAGACCTACGACTCCACCACCGGCATCGCGAAGCAGTGGGCGGGCGCCTACGGCCTCGGCGTCACCTACGCCAAGACGATGTTCGGCGCTTCCGAGGGCGGCCACTGATCCTCCGGCCCGGCCGCGTCCCGCCCCTGCCTCCCCCCGAAACGCGGCCGGGCCACCCCACCCTTCCTTCCACCCGAGGAGCTTTCAGATGAGCACGATCACGACCAAGGACGGCGTTTCGATCTTCTTCAAGGACTGGGGCCCCAGGGACGCCCAGCCGATCATGTTCCACCATGGCTGGCCGCTCTCGTCGGACGACTGGGACGCCCAGATGCTGTTCTTCCTGGCGAACGGCTTCCGCGTCGTCGCGCATGACCGCCGCGGCCATGGCCGTTCGGAGCAGGTGAGCGACGGGCACGACATGGATCACTATGCCGCCGACGCCGCTGCCGTCGCCGAGCATCTCGACCTGCGCAACGCCGTGCATATCGGCCACTCGACCGGCGGCGGCGAAGTCGCCCGCTATGTCGCGCAGCACGGCATCCCGCAGGGGCGCGTCGCCAAGGCGGTGCTGGTCGCGGCGGTGCCGCCGATCATGGCGAAGACCGAGGCCTATCCGAACGGCCTCCCCCTCGAAGTGTTCGACGGCTTCCGCAAGGGCACCGCGGACAACCGCGCGCAGTTCTTCCGCGATGTCGCCGCCGGCCCCTTCTACGGCTTCAACCGCGAGGGCGCGAAGGTCTATCCGGGCGTGATCGACAATTGGTGGCGTCAGGGCATGATGGGCAGCGCCAAGGCCCATTATGACGGCATCAAGGCCTTCTCCGAAACCGACCAGACCGAAGACCTCAAGGCGATGACGGTGCCGACTTTGGTGCTCGCGGGCGACGACGACCAGGTCGTGCCCTACCATCAGGGTGCCGAGCTTCAGGCCAAGCTGCTGCCGAACCCGACGCTGAAGATCTACCCGGGCTTCTCGCACGGCATGCTCACCGTCAATGCCGACGTGATCAACCCCGACCTGCTCGCCTTCGTGCGCGGCTGATCGAACGCGCCGGGGAGGATCTGCAGATGAAGCCCTATCTGATCTCGCTCGCCGTCGGTCTGCTGGTCGGCGTCATCTACAGCCTCCTCGGCGTGAAGTCGCCGGCGCCGCCCATGATCGCCTTGATCGGCCTGCTCGGCATCCTTGTCGGTGAGCAGGCGGTGCCGCTGGCGAAGCGGCTCTTCGCCGGTCACGACGTCGTCGCATACCTCCGCACCGATTGCGCCGAGCAGGTCCTCGGGCATCCGGCCAAGAAGCCCGACGACCGGGCATGAGCCTAACCCGCCGCCAGACCCTCGCCGCCGCCGGCGCCACCGCCGCCGGCGCGCTGCTGCCCACCCCGCTCTTCGCAAGGAACGCCCGCATGCCCGCCACCGACCTGATCCTCGTCAACGCCCGGGTGACGACGCTCGACCGGGAAAACCCGGTGGCCGAAGCGATCGCGATCCGCGACGGCAAGTTCCTTGCGGTGGGCAGCGAGGCCGAGGTCCGCGCCGCCGCCGGCCCGCAAGCGCAGGTGATCGACGCGCATCGTCGCCGGGTCATCCCGGGGCTGATCGACAGCCACATGCACATCATCCGTGGCGGCCTGAACTATAACATGGAGCTGCGCTGGGACGGCGTGCCGACGCTCGCGGACGCAATGGCGATGCTCAAGCGCCAGGTCGACAACACGCCGGCGCCGCAATGGGTGCGCGTGGTCGGCGGCTTCACCGAGCACCAGTTCGCCGAGAAGCGGCTGCCGACGATCGACGAGCTCAATGCCGTCGCGCCCGACACGCCCGTCTTCATCCTCCACCTTTACGATCGGGCGCTGCTCAATGCCGCCGCGCTGCGGGTGGTGGGCTATACCAGGGACACGCCGAACCCGCCGGGTGGCGAGATCGTCCGCGATGCCGCGGGCAATCCCACCGGCCTGCTGCTCGCCCGGCCCAACGCGACGATCCTCTATGCGACGCTGGCCAAGGGCCCCAAGCTGCCGGAGGAGTATCAGCTCAATTCCACCCGCCACTTCATGCGCGAAGTGAACGGCCTGGGCGTCACCGGCGTGATCGACGCGGGCGGCGGCTTCCAGAACTATCCCGATGATTATGCGATCATCGAGAAGCTGCATGCCGACGGCCAGCTGACCGTGCGGATCAGCTACAATTTGTTCACCCAGAAGCCCAAGGAGGAACTGGCCGATTTCGCCGGCTGGGTGAAGCAGGTGACGCCGGGGCAGGGCGACGACAGCTATCGCCACAATGGCGCGGGCGAGATGCTGGTCTATTCCGCCGCCGATTTCGAGGATTTCCGCGTCGCCCGGCCGGACATGCCGCCGAACATGGAAGGCGATCTCGAGCCGGTGATCCGCCTGCTCGCCGAGCATCGCTGGCCGTGGCGCCTCCACGCGACCTATGACGAGACGATCGGCCGCGCGCTCGACGTGTACGAGAAGGTCCACCGCGACATTCCGCTCACCGGCATCCACTGGTTCTTCGACCATGCCGAGACGATCAGCGACCGCAACATCGATCGCATCGCGGCACTGGGCGGCGGCATCGCCGTGCAGCACCGCATGGCCTATCAGGGCGAATATTTCGTCGAGCGCTACGGCGCCAAGGCGGCCGAGCGTACCCCGCCGATCGCCAAGATGCTCGCCGCCGGTCTGCCGGTGGGCGCGGGCACCGATGCGACGCGCGTGGCGAGCTACAATCCCTGGGTGTCGCTCAGCTGGCTGGTGACCGGCCGCACCGTCGGCGGGCTCAAGCTCTATCCGGGCGCCAACCGCGTCAGCCGCGAAAAGGCGCTGGCGATGTGGACGCACGAGAATACCTGGTTCTCGAACGAGGTGGGCAAGAAGGGCCAGATCAAGGCCGGCCAGCTCGCCGACCTGGCGGTACTCTCGGCCGACTATTTCTCGGTGCCCGAGGACCAGATCGTCCATATCCGCTCGGTGCTGACGCTGCTCGGCGGGCAGGTGGTGCATGGCGAGGGCGACTATGCCCCGCTCGCGCCCGCGCTGCCCCGGCCGATGCCCGACTGGTCGCCGGTCGCGACCTTCGGCGGCTATCACCAGTCGCCCGAGACGCGCGCGCAGCTTGCCTCGGCCTGCGCCTGCCACAGCAGCTGCTCGGTCCACGGCCACGACCATGCCGCCGCGCTGGGTGCGCAGGTGCCCGCCGCCGATGTCCAGAGCTTCTGGGGTGCGCTCGGCTGCGGCTGCTGGGCGGTGTGATGCTGGTGTGCATCAATCCTCCCCTGCGAATGCAGGGGAGGGGGACCGCGCCGCGCAGCGGCGTGGTGGAGGGGCCGCGCCGTCAGGCGCGGTCTGCCATCCACGCCAGCGATCACCGCCGCGTGCCGCGGCGACCCCTCCACCATGTGCTCGCGCACATGGTCCCCCTCCCCCAGCAAGCTGGGGGAGGAATGTGGTGGGCAGCACCCCGCCCTTTTCATTCCCTCAGGAGTTTCGCCATGCGCCTCTTCCTCCTCGCCTCCGCCCTCGTCGTCGCCACGCCGGCGCTCGCCCAGCAGAGCGCCGACTATTCGGTCGGCCCGCAATACGACACCACGCACGTCTATGTGCCGGAAGACCAGTTCGACAGCTTCGTCACCAGCTTCCAGGCGACCTTCGGCGGCACGACCAGCAAGCAGGGCGTGTTCCAGGTGACGCCCACCACCAGCCTCACCAAGTCGCAGCTGGTGCTGACCCCCGCCGGCACCGTCTCGGTGTTCGGGTTCAAGACGCCGATCCCGTTCCCGTTCGGCGACGAGCGCACCGGCTATCTGGTGACCGACATCGACGCCGCGGTGAAGGCCGCCGTGCAGCACGGCGCCGTCCGACGGCTGGTCACCTTCCCCGATCCGATCGGCCGCGATTCGCTGATCCAGTGGCCAGGCGGGGTGAACATGCAGATCTACTGGCACACCACCAAGCCGAGCTACACGCCGCTGGAGACGGTGCCCGAGAACCGCATCTACCTGACGCAAGACGTCGCCGATCGCTTCGTGAAGAGCTGGGTTGGCTATGCGCACGGCAAGGTCACCGCCGATGACCGCACCGCACCCGGCGCCGAGGTCGGTGAGCCCGGCAAGACGATCCGCCGCATCTCGATCACCAGCGGCTATGGCAAGATGGTGGTGTTCGTCACCGACGGCCTGCTGCCCTGGCCCTATGGCCGCGACATGACCGGCTATGCCGTGCCCGATCTCGACGCGACGCTCGCCAAGGCCAAGGCCGCCGGCGTGGAAACGCTGGTGCAGCCTTATGCCGCAGCCGGCGGCCGTGCGGCGATCGTGCGCTTCCCCGGCGGCTATATCGCCGAGATCCACAGCCCCGCGGGCAAGTGACCATGGATACGCCCGATCCGCGCTTCGTCGACGCCATTCTCGACTGGCGGCCGACCTGGTTTCTCGCCCGGCTGCTGCTGGTCGGCGCGTACCTGCTCGGCGGGCTGGTCAAGCTCACCGACTGGCCGGGCGCGGTGGCGGAGCAGGCGCATTTCGGCATGCACCCGCCTGCCTTCTGGGCGGCGCTGACCATCGCGGTGGAACTGGTCGGGCCGGTGCTGATCCTCACCGGCCGGTGGATCTGGCTGGGGGCGGGGATGCTGGGGGTGTTCACGCTACTCGCCGCCTTCACCGCCAACACCTTCTGGACGATGCCGCCGGGCCCCGAGCGGTTCGGCGCAACCAACGCGTTCTTCGAGCATCTCGGCCTGATCGGCGGCTTCGTCCTGGCGGCGCTGGTGGCGGAGCAGGCGAAGCGGCGTGGTTAGCCTCGCCGCGGCAGTGGCAGTGGGTGCGCTCCCGATTCAGGCTGCTCCCGCCACGCCACCCGCGGCCATGCCCGCCCGGGTCATGCCGACGGCTACGGGAGCAGGACAGACCTCCCCCACCCCCGCCCGCGAAGCCTGGCAGGCGCCGACGCTCAGCATCACCCGCTATGACGAGAACTGGTCCGATCTCGCCGACGCCGCGAAGCGCGCCCACCACTGGACCGGGCCGTTCAAATACATCCCGCTCGGCGGCGACGCATGGCTCTCCGCCGGCGTCGAAGTCCGGCTGCGCAGCGAATCCTTTACGAACAACGCCCTCGGCAACGCCGCCTCTCCGGACGACGCGTATCTCTGGACCCGCGTGCTGCCCTATGCCGATCTCCATGTCGGACCGCTGCGCGCCTTCGCCCAGCCGATCCTCGCCTATGCCGCTGGTGTCCGCCCCGCCGCGGGCCCGGTCGATCAGACCCGCACCGACCTGCTCCAGGGCTTTGCCGAACTCGATCTCGGCGCGGTCACCCTGCGCGGCGGGCGCCAGATGCTGTCGCTGGGCACCGAGCGGCTGATCGGCACGCGCTACGGCCCCAATGTGCCGCTGGCCTTTGACGGCGTGCGCGGGATCGTGGCGGTCGGCCGGGCCAAGATCAGCCTGCTCGCCGTCGCCCCGGTGGCACCGCGCGGCGGCACCTTCGACGATCGCACCTCGCCGACGAAGACGCTGTGGGGCGCCTATGCCGTGCTGCCGGGGATCGACCTCTATTATCTCGGCTATCGCAACCGCACCGCGCATTTCGGCGCCCGCACCGGCCGCGAGTTGCGCCACAGCCTCGGCGCGCGCGTCTATGGCACCCGCGACGACTGGCACTGGAATGTCGAGGGCGTCGCCCAGTTCGGCCGCTTCGCCGACGGGCCGATCGCCGCCTGGACGCTCGGCACCGAACTCGGCCGCACGCTCCCGAACCTGCCCTTCGCCCCCGATGCGGTGCTGCGCTTCAACATCATCAGCGGCGACGGCGATGCCCGCGACAGGCGTCTGGGCACGTTCAACGCGCTGTTTCCCAAGGGCAAGTATTTCGGCGAACTCTCGCCGGTCGGGCCGTACAACCTGATCAACCTCAACCCGCGCATCGCGGGCACGCTGGGCGGCGGCGTCTCCGCCAGCATCGCCGCCAACGCCTTTTGGCGCTACGCCGCCGCCGACGGGGTGTACGACATCCCCGGCAACCTGCTCCGCGCGCCCGGGACCAGCCGCGCCCGTTTCATCGGCAAGCAGATCGAAGGCGCGATATCCTGGGCCGCGACGCCCGAACTCGCGCTGTCCGCCTCCCTCTCGCGGTTCGTGCCCGGGGGCTTTCTGCGCGACACCGGCACGCGCCGTCCGATCTGGATGACCGGTGCCGAAACCAGTTTCCGCTTCTAGCATCATCAGGAGGCCGCCATGTCCACGTCCCCACCCCCGGCATCCGCATCGCCGCTCCCCGGCCTGTTGCTGCTCCTTTCGGTCACGACCGGGCTCGTCGACGCGGTCAGCGTGCTCGGGCTCGGCAAGGTGTTCACCGCGAACATGACCGGCAACATCGTGTTCCTCGGCTTCGCCGCGGCGGGAACGCCGGGATTTTCGGTAACTCCCTATCTGGTCGCGCTCGGCGCCTTTTTCCTCGGCGCGCTCGTCGCCGGGCGAACGGGCCAGCGGCTCGGCGGCAATCCCTTGCGCCACTGGCTGAGGATCGCGGCGGCGATCGAGGCGGCCCTGCTCGCCGCCGCCGCGCTCGTGGCGGCGCGCAGCGGCAGCGCGGCGTTCGCGGGCGGGGGCGACACGCTCGCGATCATCGCGCTCACCGCGGTGGCGATGGGCTTTCGCAACGCGACGATCCGACAGCTGAAGGTGCCCGATCTCACCACCACCGTGCTCACGCTGACGCTCACCGGCATCGCCGCCGATTCGCGGTTCGCGGGCGGGGCAGCGCCCAACCAGGCGCGGCGGCTGGCCGCGCTGGGAACGATCTTCCTCGGCGCGCTCGCGGGCGCGTGGCTGGTGACGCACCACGGCCTCGCCCCGCCGCTCGCGCTCGCCGCCGCGCTCGTGCTGGGCGGCACGATCGCGTGCACGCGCCACCCCGCCGCTGCCCGGCCGCATCAGGCCTAACCCTTCGTAGCGTTGCGTATTGCCGTGCCGCACGGCCGCGCCTAGCGCGGCGCGATGGAACTGGGCAAAGTCCGCACCGGGGGAATCGCATGGGTGCTGCGCGTGCTTGCGCTGCTCGCGATTGCCCTGTCCGCGGCGATCCCGCCCGGCTTCATGCCCGCCCGCGCGGCCGACAACTCGATCGTCGTGGCGATCTGTCACGGCGACGGCGCGGGCGTGCGCCAGATCGCGATGGTGCTGCCCGATGACGGGCAGGGCCACCGCCCCGATCCCGGCACGCGCGATCCGCGCGAAAACTGCCCCTTCGCCGCGCACCAGGCGCCGCAACAGCTTCCCGAGCTGTTGCCGCAACCGGCGCCGGCCGTCATCTATCCGCGCGCGGTTCCGGCGCCGCGCCGCGCCGCGCGCGTCCAGCCCGGGCTGGGCCTGCCCGCGCCGCCGCCGCCCAGCCGCGCACCGCCATCGCTGACCGTCGTCTGACCTGATCGACCCCGCGGGATCGGGCCGCCTCGCCGTTGCGGGGCGCCGCCTGCCCGCGCGCACAGACCGGCGCTGCGCGAACGCTTTGGGCGCGGCGCCCAGCAAGATGGACCCTGGATTGATGATGACTTTCAACGCGCGCCGCCGTTCGGCCGCGCTTCGCCCGCTGCTGCTCGGCGGCACCGCACTGCTCGCTGCCGCGCTTCCCGCAACGGCCCGGGCGCAGGAACAGCCGGCGACGCTGCTTCCGCCTGTCGCGGTCGAATCGGATGCGGGGGCGCAATCGCTCGTCCGCGCCGATCTCGCCACGCGCCGCGCGACCGGCGGCGACACCGCCGCGCTGCTGGCCGAAATCCCCGGCGTCGACGCCGCCGCGGGCGGCGGCGTTTCCAGCCTGCCGGTGATCCGCGGGCTCGACAGCACGCGCATCGCGATCCTCGTCGACGGCGTGAAGATCGACGAGGTCTGCCCGAACAGCATGAACCCGCCGCTGTCCTATACCGATCCGCAATCGGTGGCGCGGCTTTCGGTGCTGACGGGGGTGACGCCGGTGCGGATGGGCGGCGACACGATCGGCGGCGCGATCGCCGTGACGACCAGCGAACCCGCCTTTGCAGGCCAGGGCGCGACGCTCGTGAAGGGGCGGGTTTCGGCCTATTACCGCTCGAACGACGACGCGGCCGGGGCCGCGGCGAATGTGACCGTGGCGACCGCCAGGCTCAGCCTCGGCTATGACGGCAGCTATGCCCGTGCCGACAATTATCGCGGCGGCGGCAACGACGGCGTCGTGCGGTCGAGCGAATATGAAAAGACCGATCATGCGCTGACGCTGGCCGCGCAGACCGGCCTCGGCCTGTTCACGCTGCGCGGCGGGATCCAGCGCGCGGCGCGCGAAGGCTTTCCCAACCAGTATATGGACATGACCGACAATCGGTCGTGGTTCCTCAACGGCCGCTATCAGGGCGTGTTCGGCTGGGGCGAGGTCGACCTGACCGTCCAGTATCGCGACACCGATCACGAGATGAACTTCCTCGCCGACAAGGGCGGCACCGCGACGGGCGGAATGCCGATGCTGGGCGAAGGGCACACGGCGGGCTATCGCCTTGCCGTGTCGGTGCCGCTCTCGTCGCGCGACACGCTGCGCGTCGGCAGCGAACTCCACCATCAATGGCTCAACGAATGGTGGCCGCCGGTCGCGGGCAGCATGATGATGGGGCCGAACACCTTCGTGAACATCAACGCCGCGCATCGCGACCGGCTGGGCAGCTTTGCCGAGTGGGAGGCGGTGTGGAGCGACGCCGTCACCACGACGATCGGCGTGCGCAACGATCAGGTGTGGATGAACACCGGTGTCGTCGCGCCCTATGGCACCGGCATGATGCAGATGGCCGATGTCGCCGCCGCCCAGGCGTTCAATGCGCGCGACCGCAGCCGCCACGACAGCAACTGGAGCGGATCGGCGATCGCCAGCTATCGCGCCGCAGCGGGGCTGACGCTCGAACTCGGCTATGCGCACAAGGTCCGCTCGCCCAACCTCTACGAACGCTACAGCTGGGGTCGCGGCGCGATGGCCAGCAAGATGATCGGCTGGTTCGGGGACGGCAACGGCTATGTCGGCAATCTCGATCTCAAGCCCGAACGCGCCGATACGGTCAGTGCGGCGATGGTCCTCACCGGCCCGGGCAAACGCGGCTGGACGCTGCGGATCGCCCCCTATTTCACCCATGTCGCCGACTATATCGACGCGGTGAAGCTCGCCGATTTCATGCAGAACGGTCGCCCCAGCGGGTTCGTCCAGCTCCAGTTCGCCAATCGCGAGGCGCATTTCTATGGCGTCGACCTGTCCGGCTCGGTCGATCTGGTCAAGACCGGCACCGACGCGCTCCGGCTCGAAACCGGCCTCAGCTGGGCGCGCGGCCAGAACCTTGCCGACCACGATCCGCTCTACCATCAGATGCCGTTCAACGCGAAGGTCGCGCTGCGCTATGCCGGCGGGAACGGGATCGACGCGCGGGTCGAGGTCGAGGGCGTGGCGGACAAGGATCGCGTCGATCCGACGCGTAACGAGCCGCGCACCGACGGCTATGTCCTCGCCAATATCGGCGCGGGCTATCAGCTCGCCGGTTTCCGGCTGGGTCTCGATGTGACGAACCTGTTCGACAAGGCCTATGCGCTCCCGCTCGGCGGCGTGTCGCTGGGCGATCGCAAGGCAACGGGCGTGCTGCGCCCGGTGCCGGGGCGCGGACGCAGCGTCAATGTATCGCTCAGCAAGCGCTTCTGAGCCCGGCGCCCCTGCGGGGGCGTCCGTCGTCGCCATGCCGTCGGCCAGTCCGGCGGCATCGGCGCCGGGCGGCCGCGTGCGCGCCGCGTCGTCGGCGCCCGGGGCCGGGTCCGGCGGGGGCCGCTATCGCCCGCCGCCGCACCGGCGCTGGATCGGCGGCGGCGGGGCGGGCGCGCTCGTCAGCGCGCTCGTCGCGGCGGGGCTGCTCGCGCACGCCGCCGCCGCGCCGCCGCCCGCACCGCCCCGGCCGCTCCGGCTCTTCGCGCTGCCGGCACCGGCGCCCGCAGCGCCTGCCCCCGCGCGCCATGCCGTAGCGGCGCAAAGGATCGCCCGGCCCAGCCCCGCCGCCGGCATCGCCCCGTCGCCGGTCGTCGCGACAGCCGCCGTCGCGCCTGCAGCCGCTATTCCGGTCGCGGCGGCAGCGCCGACCGGCGCCGTCGCTGCACCGCCCCCGCCGGCCCCAGCGGCACGCCCGGCACCGGCACCCGCCGCCGCCGCCGCCGAACCGCCCACGGCCCCGGCGCGCGGCGACGAGGCCGCAGCCCTCCGCGCGCGCTATGCCCGTCAGCTCTGGCAGCACATCGCCGCCCGCCGCCCGCGCGGGCTCAACCTTCCGGGCGTCGCACGCGTCCGCTTCGCCGTCGATGCGACGGGTCAGGTCAGCGGCGTGGTGATCGACCGCAGCAGCGGCACCGCGTTGCTCGACCGGCTGGCGCTCCGCACCGTCGCCCGCGCCGCACCGATGCCCGCCCCGCCCGCGGCGCTCGGCCCCGGCCTGTTCGCCATCGACTTCAGCTTCGATTGAGGGGCTGCCGCTCAGGCATCGAGCCGCCGGGCACATGACTGCGCCGCTCGATCAGCAGGCACGTCGGCGGCGCGTATTCATCGGTCGCCCGCCGCCTCCCCCTGCGTCGCGAGCAGCTTGCCGAGCAGCGCGGCGAGCTGCGCGCGTTCGCTCGCCGTCAGCCCGGCGACGATCCGCTGCTGGTTGGCGACGTGCCGGTCGACCAGCCCGTCGATCAGCGACAGCCCCGCCGCGGTCAGCGCCACCAGCGTCCCCCGCCGATCGGCCGGGTTGGGACGACGTTCGACCAGCCCGGCCTTTTCCAGCCGGTCGATCCGGTGCGTCATGCTGCCGGACGAGATCATCGCCGTCTCGTAAAGCTCGGTCGGGGTCAGCGCATAGGGATCGCCGCTGCGGCGCAACGTTGCCAGCACGTCGAATTCGCCTGGCTGCAGGCCGTGTTCGGCGAACAACGGGTGGATCCGCTCGCGCGCGGTCAGCAGCGCCGCCTCGGCGAGCCGGCCGAGCATCAGCATCGGTCCGGTGTCCAGATCGGGCCGCTCGCGCGCCCATTGTTCGGCAGCTCGTTGCGCCCGGTCCATTCCCCAATCCCCAACTATCTTGACGTAGAGACATTTTATCTCTACGTAGAGCTATATCAGATCCCGGCGCCGTCGCAATGGCGCCCAGTTCCGGAGTATCGCATGCCCCGCTCCCCGGGTCGGCTGTCGTTCGCGGCGGCGATCCTGCTCCTCGGCCTCAACCTGCGCCCCACCCTCGCCGTGATCGGGCCGCTGCTCGATCCGATTCAGCACGACACCGGCCTGAGCGACACGGCCGCCAGCCTGTTGACCAGCCTGCCGGTGCTGCTGATGGGGCTCTGCCTCCTCGGCACCGCCCGGCTGCGCGCGCTGCTCGGCGATCGGCTGGGAGTCGGGCTGGGCCTCGCCGCGATCGCGCTTGCCTCGCTGGCGCGCTGGCAATGGCCCGGCGTCGCGACGCTGCTGCTCACCGCGTTGCTCAGCGGGCTCGGAATCGCCGTGGTGCAGGCGCTCGTTCCCGCGGTGATCCGCCATCGGGCCGGGGCGGGGACCGCGGCGATGATGGGCTTTTACTCGACCGCGATCATGGGCGGTGCCGCGATCGCCAGCTTTGCCGCGCCGCGCTTCGCGGCCGGCCATGGCTGGCCCGCGGCGACCGGCATCTGGTCGCTGATGGCGCTCGCCGCGGTTGCGCTGTGGTGGGGCGCCACGCGCGACGCGGGCGCGATGCCGCCCGCTGCGATGCCGCCGCGCGACACGCTCTGGCGCCGCGCCCGCGCCTGGCAGCTACTCGCCTTTTTCGGGCTGGGGACCAGTGCCTATACGCTCGTCCTCGCCTGGCTGCCGCCCTATTATACCGGTCTCGGCTGGACCGCGCCCGCGGCGGGGGCGCTGCTCGCCGCGGTGACGGTTGCCGAGGTTGTCGCGGGCAGCCTCGTCTCGCTCGGCGTCGGGCGCTGGCGCGACCGGCGGCCGATGATCTTCGCCGCGATCGGCGCGCTGCTCGCCGGGCTGCTCTGTCTCTGCCTCGCGCCGCTCCCGCTCGCCTGGCCGGCCGCGGCGATGATGGGGCTCGGCATCGGCGCCCTGTTCCCGCTCGGGCTGATCGTCGCGATGGATCATGGCGCCGACCCTGCCGAGGCGGCCCGGATCGTCGGCTTCGTCCAGGGCGGCGGCTATCTGCTCGCGGCGGTCCTTCCCTTTGTCGCGGGCGTGATCCGCCAGTCGCTGTCGAACCTGGCCCCGGCCTGGTGGCTGATGGCGGCGCTGTGCCTGCTGCTCGCCCTGATCGCCCCCGGGCTGCGGCCCGGCGACCGGCTTTCCCGATCCTGATCCACAAGGAGCTACGCCATGTCCTTTTCCACCGTGCACGGCCGCACCAACTACTATTTCAGCCTTGGCGAGGGGCGGCCGGTGCTGCTGCTCCACGGCATCAGCAACTCGGGCCGCGCCTGGGCGCCGCAAGTGCCCGCGCTCGTCGCCGCCGGCTATCGCGTGATCGTCCCCGATCATGCCGGGCACGGCGCATCGGGCCGGCTTTCCGCCCCGTTCGGCGTCGCCGACATCGCCGCGGACAGCATCGCGCTGCTCGACCATCTGGCCGTCGACCGGCTCGACCTTGTCGGGCTCTCGCTCGGCGGCATGGTCGCGATCGAGATGGCGCTGCGCCAGCCCGACCGCTTCGGCCGGCTGGTGATCGCCAACAGCTTCGACCGCACGACCAGCCCGGCGTTCAAGGCGATGGCCGAAAGCTGGGCGACGATCTTCGAACAGCCGCATGGCCCCGTGACGCGGCTCGAACAGAATTGGCCGATGCTCGTCGCCCCGCATTTTCGCGCGACGGCCGAGGGCGTGCGCACCTATCAGGTCTGGCACGGCATCGCCGCGAGCGCGGACGGCCGCTCGCTCGCGCACGTCGCCCGCGGGATCACCGATTTCGATCGCTCGGAACAACTGGGCGCGCTCGCGATGCCGTCGCTGTTCATCGCGGGCAGCGAGGATCGGATGTCGGCGCCGGCGCTCAGCCAGTCGATGGCCGAACGCGCCGGCGACGGGCGGGCACGCGTGATCGCCGGCGCGGCGCACATCTCGAATGTCGATCAGGCCGAGGCCTTTACCAACCTGCTCCTCGACTTTCTCGGCTGAAATCCGCGGCCGGGCGGCGCGACGACAGGTGGCCCGCCATCGCGCCGTCCGCCGACCTGTCGACATGCAGACCTGTCGACGTTGATGCACAGTCGCGGACGAGCGCCCGTCCGCAGCCGCGCTGAAACCACCGGCGGGCTGCTCACGCGCCCTGCCGGCGCAAGGCCGCCGCCGGGAATCCATTCCTGCCGACGAACGCCGCGGATGCCGTCACCACGTCCGGACACGGGTCGATGCGCATTCCAGCGCCCGACCTTCCGCGCCGCGCCGCGTCACCCGGCGTCGACGACGAACATTCGCGCCTCCTGCGCCGCGTGGCGTTCGGCCTTGATCGGCGCGTATTCGGGCGATTGATAGAATGCGAGCGCATCCGCCAGCGTCGGAAATTCGAAGATGCCGGCGATGGGCAACGGCGCCACGTCCCCTTCCAGCGTCTCGGCCACCGGCCCGAAATGGAGGATGCGGCCCCCTGCCGCCGCCAGCGCCGACTGGAAACGCGGCGCCAGCGCGGCTTGCCTGGCGGGGTCCTTTATACGCAGATTGACGTGTACATAGGCCGGCATGGCGCGGCTCCTTTTAATAATGTATATGCATGATTATCAACTCCGTCGGAGTTTGTCGAGGGCTGCAAATGACCGGGGCTTCTGATCTCTATCGTCGCGTTGAAACCGAATGCCCCGCCTTCCAGGCCCGGGTCGCCGCGCGGGCGCTCACCCGCTACTACAATGCGTGCTTTCGCCCGCTGGGGATCACCGCCGAACAGTTCAGCCTGCTGGTCGGGATCGGCGGCAGCGACGCGCCGACGCTCGCCGAACTCGCGACGCGCGCCGGGGTCGACGCCACCACGCTCAGCCGCAGCGTCAAGAGCCTCGAGGCGCGAGGGCTCGTGGACAGCCAGGGCGGACGCGGCCGCGCCGGCAAGCGCCTGGCGCTCACCGATGACGGCCGCCGGCTGATGGACGCGTCGATCGCCGCGTGGGAGCGCGCCCGATCGCGGTTGCACGAATCTCTGGGCGAAGAGGCGTCGCGTGTCGCCGGCAGCGTCATGTCCCAGCTTGCCTGCGCCGCTCAGGAAGCCGGCGCCGCGCTGGCGCAGCCGGGTTGTTTGGACGAATAGCGCGGAGCCCCCCCCCCTAATCGGTCTGCGCATCGCGCCGCCGAAGGCGCCACCGGGCCGAGGCGGCCTGCCGCGGGGCAACAAGGATTTCCCTGGTCGCTGTTTACAGAATCATCAGCGGTTTCCCGCATCCATTCCCAAGTTGCCATCCCCCTGCGCCGACGGGGAATTGCCCGGATGGCCGTTGCACGTCCTTGCAGGCCAGAGCCGCCTCGTTTGCGACGATGCATGAAGTGGGGGAAAATCAATGCCGATCTATCATGCCCGCGACCTGTTGACGCTGCGCGACGTGGGGGCGCCCGAAGGCAAGCCGCGGTGGATGAACCTGCATGCGGCCATCCGGGCCGAATGGAAACGCGAGCCAGAGGCGCTCAAGGGCCCCGGGCTCTACGGCGTGTTTTTGGACGGTGCGCTCTTCTACATCGGGCTTTATGCCGGGCATGCTGCGGTACCTTTCGGCGGTTCGGTACTCGAACGCTGGTTCAAGCACGCGACGCATCACACGTTGCGTTCGCCGAAGTGCGAGTTCCGCCCCAGCCACCTGCGCGACATCATGAGCCTGCAGGGGCCGGTTCGCGAAGACATCGCCGCCTGTCTACCTGAAGACTTGTCGACACTCGATTCGCGGCAGCACGCATTGGTGGCGCCCGGAAGCGCGAGCACCACATTTCGGAAGGCGCGCTTCGCTGCCCGCCATTGGGATCTGCTGGGCCCCGGGAACGAGACCGCGATGCTCGACGCGCTCTCGTTCGTCTATTGCCCCCTTCCGCGCGACTGGGCAGCTAGCCTGCCGACCGCAGCGGCGAAAGATGCAAAGGCATGGATCAAGAGCCATTGGCTGCGCCCGGCCGAGACTGCGCTGATCTCCACCTTCGCACCGATCTGCAACAGCCCCGTTGCCCCGGGGGAAGAAGGACCCGCCGTCGATCCAGCAATGGTCGAAGCGGCGACGCTCGCCCATATCGCGGCGATGTCCCCGGCTGCCCAGTCCGCGGCTGCGGCTCCGGCCCCCCGCGCCGATATCGCTGCGAGCGACGACGAGGACGACGGCGGGGAGGAAATGGCGCGGCTGCGCACGCTGCTCTCGCCGGCGGGGGATATGTTGCTCGACGCGCTGGCGGCCGCCGATCTGCCCGGCATCACGATCGGCGCAACCGATAGGCCCGATCTGCGGCTCTACAGTATCGTCCCGAAGCGGCGCGTTCTGATGACGCTAGCGCCGCGCGCGAACGGTTGGCTGCGCTGCGAAACGCTGGCGAGCGCCGCAAGCGGTGTCGCGCTGGGGCTCGACGCCCAGCCGCTCGTGGGCGCAGGACCGATGCAGAGCTCGTTCTCGATCGACCCCGCGACCACGGATGCCGCGCTGCTGATCGCAATCGCGGGCGCGGCAGTCCAAACGCTCAGCGGCGATTAAACGGCAGTCGCGCACCGTTCTTGCCATCATTGACGCGCGCGTCGTCGCGCCAATGATGGCAAGTTGCCCGCCTGCCGACACGGCTGCCCGGTTTCGCGCCGCCTATCCCGCCGCCGCCTGATCGAGCGCCTGGCTCAGGTCCGCCAGGATGTCGTCGATATGCTCCAGCCCGATCGACAGGCGGACATAGCCGTCCGAAACGCCGGTCGCGCGCTGTTCCTCGGCGGAAAGCTGCGAATGCGTCGTCGAGGCGGGATGGATCGCCAGGCTGCGCGCGTCGCCGATATTGGCGACGTGGTAGAACAGCTTCAGCGCGTTGATGAACGCGCGCCCCGCCGCGCCGCCGCCCGCCAGTTCGAAACCGACAAGGCCGCCCTGCCCTTGCGGCAGATAGCGTGCCGCACGCTCGGCCTGGATACCCGTCTGGACCGAGGGGTGGATGACGCGCGTGACGTCCGGCCGCGCGTCGAGAAACGCGACGACCTTGGCCGCATTCTCGCAATGGCGCGGCATCCGGAGCGGCAGCGTCTCGAGCCCCTGCAGGATCTGGAAGGCATTATAGGGAGACAGCGCGGCGCCCAGGTCGCGCAACAGCACGGTGCGCGCGCGCAGGATATAGGCGATCGGCCCCAGCGGCTTGGCCGCCTGGCTCCAGACCGCGCCGTGATAGCTGGGATCGGGCGTGTTGAGCAGCGGCTGGCGATCGGGGAACGCCTCCCAGTCGAAATTGCCGCCGTCGACGATCACGCCGCCGATCGAGGTGCCGTGCCCGCCGATATATTTGGTCGTCGAATAGACGACGATCGCGGCGCCATGGTCGAACGGGCGCGCGATCAGCGGCGCGGCGGTGTTGTCGACGATCAGCGGAATGCCCAGCGGCCGGCCGAGCGCGGCGACCTCGGCGATCGGCGCGACGATCAGCTTGGGGTTGGGCAGCGTCTCGACATACCAGGCCCGCGTGCGTTCGTCGCTCGCGCGCACGAATGCTTCCGGATCGGCGGGATCGACGAAGCGCACCTCGATCCCCTGGTCCTTCAGCGTGTTGGCGAACAGGTTCCAGGTACCGCCGTACAGGTCGGTGCCGCTGACGATATTGTCGCCCGCGCGCGCCAGGTTCTGGACGGCATAGGCCGACGCGGCCTGCCCCGAAGCGACCGCCAGCGCCGCCGCGCCGCCCTCCAGCGCGGCGATGCGCTGTTCCAGCACGTCGGTGGTCGGGTTGCCCAGCCGCGTATAGATGTTGCCCAGCTCGCGCAGCGCGAACAGGTTGGCGGCGTGGTCGGTGTCGCGGAACTGGTACGAGGTCGTCTGATAGATCGGCGGCACCACCGCCCCCGTCGCCGGATCCGCCCGCCAGCCCGCGTGCAGCGCAAGCGTTTCGGGGTGCAGCGTGCGGTCGGTCATCGTCATGGCTCCTTGTCAACGGTCGTGGGGGCCATGCTAGCCCCTGCGTCCGCCAAGGGGAGATAATTTTGCTTTGCCCGCGCCAAGGTGGAGCGGCGCGCCGCTCAGCCGCGCGGGCGCAGCGGCGCCGGCGCGAACCAGCCTGCGGCATCCTCGCCGTAAAGCAGCAGGATCGCGACCGCCTCGATCCCGAGCTGGAGGAGCGAGGCGGCGACCGGCATCATGCCCTGTTCGGGGGCAAGGCCCACCATGCCGGTGCCGCTCAGAAAGGCAGTGCTCGTCAGCATGCCCAGCAACCAGCGCGCGAGCAGCATCCCCCGCGCCGCGCGCGATCCCGCCAGCACCACGCCGAGCATCAGCAGCACCGCCAGCCCGATCCCCGCCATCCGGATCGCGAAGATCCGCCGGACCAGCGTCGCTGCGGCGTCGGGGGCCAGCGCGAAGCCAAAGGTCATTCCGCGCGTGCTGTGCACGGCCAGCGCCGCCGCCAGCACGACCGCACAGCAAAAGAGCAGGGCAAACAGCCGGACGGCAAAGGGCTGCGGCACGGTCACATCTCCCCTCCTGCCGACCCGCAACCGGGCCGGACACGCATTTTTGCCCTATCGACAGCAGGTTAACGAAATCCGCATCGGCCCGCCCGCCGCCCCGCCGCCGCCGATCATGCAAACTATGGACGGGGCGTCCGCGCCCGAATCGGCGCAGGATCGCCCCGCTACCGCGCCGCGATGTCGGCCATGGAGAGGGGGCACGTCATGAACAGCAGCGACCTTCAGGAACGCACCCGGGATCTGGCCTTGCTCGATTCCGCACCCGATGAATGGAGCCAGCGCATCAAGGGCGCGGTCCAGGCGATATCGGGCAATGTGCCCTATGTCGGCGGGCTCATCACCGCGGCGATCGAACTCCTATGGCCGATCGCCAAGCAGGATCTGTGGTCGTCGATGCGCCAGCAGGTGAGCGACATGGTCGACACCCGCCTGCTCGACAAGGAACGCGCCGAACGCCAGGGCGACATCAACGGCATCAAGGACGGGCTTCGCCTCTATCGCGACGCCCGAAACCACGAGCGGCGCGGCCTGTTGTCGGCGCTGCTGGTCGAGGCCGAGACGCTGGGCGAAAAGCTGACCCAGTCGACCGACGCGATCCACCTTCTCCCGCTCGCCGCCATCGCGGCGCATCTGCATCTCACCCTGCTCCTCGAACGCGTCGCGCACGGCAAGGAACTCTACGAAGAGGACAACGACGCCGCGTGGAACGCCGAGCTGCTCGCGCAATATCGCCTCTATCGCGACCATTTCCGCCGCCGGATCCCCGACTGGATCGCGTGGCGCCACGACCGGATCCGGATCATCGACAAGGTGTCGGTCGAGGACGGGGTGACCGGCGAGACGATCAGCTTCGGCCAGCCGGGCCTCAACCGGCAGCGCGTGTGCGAGGCGACGCGCGACCGGCTATGGTCCGCCGCGGTGCTGCGCGCGACCGCGATGTTCCTGCCCGCCTTCCTGCTCCACCGCTATGTGCCCGCCTATCGCGACGATCCGGAGGCGATCGACCCGGCGCTGGTGCGGCTCACCGTCGGCCCCTTCTCGGTCGCGACGATGGGCGACGGCGGCGCGGCGGCGGACGGCGCGAAGATCGTCGAGACCGACCTTCACGACAGCTTCGGCCGCATCAAGTCGATCCGCATCCGCGAATATAACAGCATCGACCTGCTCCAGTTTCGCTACCGGCACGGCGACGGCCACGCGGTCGGCAACCCCAAAGGCGGTGTCGAACATCACGAAACGCTCGGCGACGATGCCGCGATCGTCGAAGTCACGATGGGCTTCGCGCAATGGCTGCTCACCGACATCGCCTTCGGCTTTTCCGACGGCCGCCGGACGCAGCGCTTCGGCAACCGGCTCAACTGGCGCGCGGCACGGGCGACGCTCGGGCCGAACAGCGACTATGTCGTCGCCGGCGCGCACTACCGCCAGGGCGGCGGGCCGTCGGGCACCACCGGCGTCCGCGTGCTCGCGCTCGAATGGACGCACCGCGCGCTCCGCCAGCCCGTCCGCCTCGTTCCCGCCGGCACGACGAACGTGCTCGACGTCGCGGGCGGGCACGACGCGAACGGCACCGCGGCTGTGCTCTATGCCGGCCATGGCGGCGACAATCAGCGCTGGTCGGTCGCCTATGACGGCGACGGCGCCTATGTCTTCATCGCGGTGTTCAGCGGCCGCGTCCTCGACCTCGATCGCGGCCTCGCCGACGATCGGGCCGGGCTCCAGATCTGGGATCGCCACGGCGGCGACAATCAGCGCTGGCGGCTGACCCCGCATCCACAGGACCGCGAGCGGTTCCGCATCGTGTCCGCCGCATCGGGCCGCGCGCTCGTCGCCGCGGGCGACCGGGTCGAACAGCGCGATCCGGACCCGCAGGCGGATCACCAGTGGTGGCGCTTCGAGCCGGCCTGACGGCGTTACGCGCCGCCGCGCGCCGCGGGGTCGGTCACCAGCCGATAGCCGACCCCCGGCTCGTTGCGGATCAGCCGCGCGGCATCGTCGCCCAGCTTGCGCCGCACGCCGCGCGCCGCGACGCGCAGATATTCGACGTCGCGCTCGTGCGCCGGTCCCCAGATCGTGCGCAACAGCTGCACATGCGTCACCACCCGCCCGGCATGGCGCGCCAGCGTCGCGAGCAGGTCATATTCCTTGGGCGTCAGGTGCACCGCCACGCCGTCGCGGCGCACCGCGCGCGCGGCGAGGTCGATCGTCACCTCGCCCGCGGTCACCACCGTGGCGCCCGTGTCGGCGGCGCGGCGGCGGCGCAGCGCGGTGCGGATGCGCGCCAGCACCTCTTCGGTATCGAACGGCTTGGTGACGAAATCGTCGGCCCCCAGGTCGAGCGCCGCCACCTTCTCCTCGGTCGCGTCGCGCGCCGAGACGACGAGCACCACCGCGCCGCCCGCGCCCAGCAGCGGCACCAGCTCGATCCCGTCGCGGTCGGGCAGCCCCAGGTCGAGCAGCACCAGCTCGGGCCGGTCGATCGCCAGCGCGGCCAGCGCCTGCCGCGCATCCGCCGCCTCGGTCACGCGATAGCCGCTGCGCCCCAGCGCGGCCGCAAGCAGCCGCCGGATCGCGGGCTCGTCGTCGACGATCAGGATGCGCGCGCCGCCGCTCATGCCCCCGCCCCGTCGCGCGCCCCGTCGCCCGCCCCGTCCTCCACCGCGTCCGCCGCCCGCAGCCGCTCGGCGGGAAGGTGGATCGTGAAGCACGCGCCGCGCGCATCGCCGCGATTGGCGGCCGAAACGCCCAGCCCCATCGCCTCGGCAAAGCCGCGCACGATCGCCAGCCCCAGCCCGGTGCCGCCCTTGCGATCCGATCCTTCCACCCGCGCAAACCTCTCGAACAATCCCGCCGCGCCGTCGGGCAGCCCCGGCCCCGTGTCGATCACGTCGATCGCCAGCCCGCTGCCCTCGCCGCGCGCGGCGATGCGGATCACGCCGCCCGGGTCGGCGAACTTGGCGGCATTGTCCAGCAGGTTGATGAGGCACTGGTGGAAAAGCTGCGGGTCGACCGCGGCGAGCGGCAGGTCGGGCGCCACCGCGATCTCGACGCGGTGCGGCGCCAGCGGCCGGGCAAGCGCCGCCACCGCCGCCGCAACGGCTTCGGCCAGGTCGACCGGCTCGATCCGCAGCCGCAGTCCGCCCGCCTCGATCCGCGCCATGTCGAGCAGGTTGGCGACGAACCGGCGCAGCCGTTCGGCCTCGCCGCGCGCGGTGGCAAGCTGTGTCGCCTGCGCCGCATCGGCAGGCGTGATCTCGGCCAGCGTGCCGATGATCGTCGTCAACGGCGTGCGCAGGTCGTGGCTCACCGACGAAAGCAGCGTCGAGCGCAGCCGGTCGCGCTCGCGCAGGCTGCGCACCGTCGCGCGTTCGGCCTCGACGCCCACCCGTTCGAGCGCCAGCGCGGCCTGGTCGATCAGGCTCAGCAACAGCGGGAGCTGGTCCGAACGCACCGGCTCGCCCGCATCGGCGCGCGCCAGCCCGAACACGCCCGCCGTGCGCGCGCCCGCGCCCAGCGGTTCGAACCGCCATTCGGCCGCGGTCAGCGTGTCCGATCCGCGCCCGGCGGGGCGGTGATGGTCGATCGCCCATCGCGCCGCGGCCTGTTCGATCGCGCCCAGCTCGGGCGCGGCGGGCAGCGCGGCGGCCACCGCCAGCCGCGCGCCTTCGGGTAACAGCACCACCGTCTGCACGCCGAACAGCCGCGCGACCTCGCTGCACAGCAGCGCGGCGATCTCCTCGGCCTCGCTCGCGCGCGTCAGCAGCCGGGCAAAGCCCGCCAGCGCCCGGCTCTGCGCCGCGCTCGCCTGGGCGAGCAGCGCCTGGTCGCGCACGCGCGCGGCGAGCTGGCTGCCCACCAGCGCCACGCCCAGCAGCACGCACAGCGTCACCAGATTGGCCGGATCGCGGATCGTGAAGGTATAAAGCGGCGGCAGGAAAAAGAAGTTATAGGCCAGCGACGAGGCGATCCCCGCCGCAAGCCCCGTGCGCAGGCCATAGCGCGTCGCCGCGACGAGCACGGGGATCAGGTAGAGCAGCCCGACATCGGCGACGCCGCCGGTCGAGAGCAGCGACACGCCCAGCAGCGTGACGAGCGCGATCAGCAGCGCGGCGACGCCATAGCCCGGCGCGCTCCCCCAGCCCCGGCCGCGCGGCGGTGCCGGCGCAGCCCCCGCCCCGGCATCGGTCGCGGCCGTCGCCGCCGGCTCGCCGCCGGTCCCGCCCAGCGGCAACAGGTGCAGCCCGACGCCGGGCAGCGCGCGCATCAGCCGGTCGGCGGTCGTGCGCGACGCGCCGACGCGCCACCATCGCCGTCGCGCCGCGGTGCCGATGACGAGCTGCGTCGCGCGCGCCTCGCCCGCAAACCGGGCCAGCCCCGCCACCTCGCTGTCCGCCGGGATCGTCGCGAGCTGGGCGCCGAGCTGGCTGGCGAGCTGCATCGTCGCCGCCAGTCTTGCGGCCGCCGGGCTGCCCGGACGCGGCGCGTGCGGCGTCTCGACATGCACCACCGTCCACGGCCCGCGCAGCGCGTCGGCCAGCCGCTTGCCCGCGCGCACCAGCGCGCCGGTGCACGGCTGCGCGCCCACCGCGACGACGATCCGCTCGCCCGCGGCCCAGGTGCCCGCCGCGGCGCGCGCGCGCAGGTCGTCGAGCAATTGCGCGTCGATCGCCTGCGCCGCGCGCCGCAGCGCCAGCTCGCGCAGCGCCGTCAGGTTGGTGCGCGAAAAGAAATTGTCGAGCGCGCGCGACGCCTCGGCGGGAACATAGACCTTGCCCGCGCGCAGCCGCTCGATCAGCGCATCGGGGGGCAGGTCGACGACCTGGATCTCGGCATTCTCGATCACCCGGTCGGGCAACGTCTCGCGCACGCGGACCTGCGTGAACGACGCGACCACGTCGTTCAGGCTTTCGAGATGCTGGACGTTGACGGTCGACCACACGTCGATTCCCGCCGCCAGCAGCTCCTCGACGTCCTGATAGCGTTTCTCGTGGCGGCTGCCGGGGGCGTTGCTGTGCGCCAGCTCGTCGACCAGCGCCAGTTGCGGCCGCCGCGCGAGCAGCGCGTCGAGGTCCATTTCCTCGATCGTGCGCCCCTGATGCGTCAGGCGGCGGCGCGCGACCGTCTCGAACCCGGCGACGCGCGCGGCGGTGTCGGCGCGGCCGTGCGTCTCGACCACGCCGATCACGACGTCGGTGCCCGCCGCGCGCGCGGCCGCGGCGGCGCCCAGCATGGCATAGGTCTTGCCGACGCCCGGGGCGGCGCCCAGGAACACCTTCAAACGGCCGCGGCCCTCCTGCGCGGCTTCGCGCAGCAGGGCCTCGGGGTCGGGACGCGGGTCGTGGTCGGGGCTCACCGCACCTTACTTGCGCTCGCCGGGGCCAGCCTGTCGAGAGCGCGGTTGAGCGCCAGCACGTTGACGTGCGGCTCGCCGATCACCCCGGCGAACGGCGGCGTGATCGACCGGTCGACCAGCGCGCGCAGCGCCGCCGGGTCGATCCGCCGCGCCGCCGCGACGCGCGGCACCTGATAAAAGGCCGCCTCGGGGCTCAGATCGGGATCGAGTCCCGAGGCGGAGGCCGTCACCAGATCGGCTGGAACCCGATCGGCTGGTGAAACCGCAGGATTTTCGGCGCGAAGCCGGGCCAGGTCGGCGCGCATCCGCTCGGCCAGCGCGCGGCTGGTGGGGCCCAGGTTGCTGCCGCCCGACGCCATCGGGTCGTATCCGCTGCCCGCCGCCGACGGGCGCGGGTGGAAATAGCCGGCGCCGGTGAAGTTCTGGCCGATCCGCGCCGATCCGATCACGCGCCCGTCGGCGTCGCGGATCAGGCTGCCGTTGGCGGCTGCGGGGAAGGCTGCCTGCGCGACGGCGGTGACGAGCGCGGGATAGCCGAGCCCCAGCAGCGCGGCGAAGACGAGCGTGAGGACGAGCGCGGGGCGCACGCCGGCGGCGAGTTCCTTGAACATGTCTGGCTCCTCAGGCGAGGTGAAGCGCGGTCAGGGCGACGTCGATCGCCTTGATGCCGATAAAGGGCGCGATCAGGCCGCCCAGGCCATAGATCGCGAGGTTGCGCGCCAGCAGCGGCCCGGCCGCCATCGGGCGATAGCGCACGCCGCGCAGCGCGAGCGGCACCAGGCACGGGATGATGAGCGCGTTGAAGATGATCGCCGACAGGATCGCCGATTGCGGGCTCGCCAGCCCCATGACGTTGAGCACGCCCAGATCGGGATAGAGCGCGACGAACATCGCCGGGATGATCGCGAAATATTTGGCGACGTCGTTGGCGACCGAAAAGGTGGTCAGCGCGCCGCGCGTCATCAGCAACTGCTTGCCCAGCCCGACGATCTCGATCAGCTTGGTCGGATCGCTGTCGAGGTCGACCATGTTGCCCGCCTCGCGCGCCGCCTGGGTGCCCGTGTTCATCGCGACGCCGACATCGGCCTGGGCGAGCGCGGGGGCGTCGTTGGTGCCGTCGCCGCACATCGCGACCAGCCGTCCGCCCGCCTGTTCGCGCCGGATCAGCGCCAGCTTGTCCTCGGGCGTCGCCTCGGCCAGGAAATCGTCGACCCCGGCCTCGGCGGCGATCGCCGCGGCGGTCAGCGGGTTGTCGCCGGTAATCATCACGGTGCGGATGCCCATGCGGCGCAGCTCGGCGAACCGTTCGCGCACCCCGGCCTTGATGACGTCCTTGAGCGCGATCAGCCCCAGCAGCCGGCCGTCCTGCGCGACCGCGAGCGGCGTCTGGCCGGCGCGGGCGATCGCTTCGGTCAGCGTGCGCAGCTCGCGCGCGGCGGGGGTGTCCGCGGCGTGCGGATTGGCGCGCAGCACCGCGTCGACCGCGCCCTTCTGGATCAGCGCGCCGCCGGTGCGTATGCCCGAAAGCCGCGTCTGCGCGGTGAACGCGATCACCTCGGCATCGTCGGGCAGCTCGCGGCGCGTGACGTTGAACGCCTCGCGCGCCAGCACGACGATCGACCGCCCCTCGGGCGTCTCGTCGGCCAGGCTCGCCAGGCTCGCCGCCGCGGCGAGTTCGTCGATCCGCACGCCGGTCAGCGGGCGGAACGCGCTCGCCTGGCGGTCGCCGATGGTGATCGTGCCGGTCTTGTCGAGCAGCAGCACGTCGACATCGCCCGCCGCCTCGACCGCGCGCCCCGACTTGGCGAGCACGTTGAACCGCACCAGACGGTCCATTCCCGCGATGCCGATCGCCGAAAGCAGCGCGGCGATCGTCGTCGGGATCAGCGTGATGAGCAGCGCGGCGAGCACCGTCGCCGGAATGCTGCCGCCCGCATAATGGGCAAAGCCGGGGATCGTCGCCACGGCGATCAGGAAGATGATCGTCAGCCCGACGAGCAGGATGGTCAGCGCGATCTCGTTCGGCGTCTTCTGGCGCTCGGCGCCCTCGACCAGCGCGATCATGCGGTCGAGGAATCCCTGCCCCGGCTCCTGCGTCACACGCACGCGGATCCAGTCGGAGATGACGCGCGTGCCCGCGGTGACCGCCGAACGGTCGCCGCCCGCCTCGCGGATCACCGGCGCGCTCTCGCCGGTGATCGCGGCCTCGTTGACCGACGCGACGCCCTCGATCACCTCGCCGTCGGCCGGGATCAGCTCGCCCGTCTCGACGATCACGACATCGTCGCGGCGCAGCGCGGCGGCGGGCACCTGCTCGTATGCGCCGGTGGGATCGGTGACGCGCCGCGCGGTCAGTTCGGACTTGGCGGCGCGCAGCGATGCCGCCTGGGCGCGGCCGCGCCCCTCGGCCAGCGCCTCGGCGAACGTGCCGAACAGGACGGTCAGCCACAGCCAAATCACGAGCTGGATTTGAAATCCCGCGAACAGGCCCTTTTCGCCGACGAACAACAGGATTGTGAGCAGCAACGCCACGATTTCTGTCGTGAAAAGCACCGGATTGCGGATGATTTTTGTTGGATTGAGCTTGGTTACGGCGTCGCGCGCCGCGGGGCCGATCAGTTCGGCCGTAAAGATGCTGGTCGGAACAGCCATGGCAAAATCCTCAGAAAAGCTGGCCGCGGAGCATGGCGAGATGGTCCGCCACCGGCCCCAGCGCGAGCGCAGGCAGAAAGGTCAGTCCGCCCAGGATCAGGATCACCCCCAGCAGCAATCCCACCCACAGCGGACCCGTCGTCGGGAACGATCCCGCGGTCTCCGGCGTGTGCCGCTTGGCGGCCAGGCTGCCCGCGACGGCGAGCACGGGGACGATCACGAAGAAGCGGCCGATCCACATCGCGAGGCCCAGCAAACCATTGTAAAACGGCGTGTTTGCGCTGATGCCGGCAAAGGCCGAACCGTTGTTTCCGGTCGCCGAACTCAACGCATAGAGGATCTCGGAAAAGCCGTGCGGCCCCTTGTTGAGCGGCCCTGCCAGCCCGGCCGGCAGCACCGCCGCCAGCGCGCTCAGCCCCAGGATGCTCAGCGGCAGCACCGCGATCGCGAGCACCGCCAGCTTGACCTCGCGCGCCTCGATCTTCTTGCCGACATATTCGGGCGTCCGCCCCACCATCAGCCCGGCGACGAACACCGCAAGCAGCGCAAACAGCAGAAATCCGTAGATTCCGGCCCCGACGCCGCCGACGACGATCTCGCCCAGCTGCATGTTGAACAGCGGCACCAGCCCGCCCAGCGCGGTGAAGCTGTCGTGCATCGCGTTGACCGCGCCGCACGATGCCGCCGTGGTGACGACCGAGAACAGCGCGGAGGCGGCCAGCCCGAAACGGACCTCCTTGCCCTCCATATTGCCGCCGGCGACGCCCAGCGCATGGGCCATGGGGACGCCATTGGCCTCCTGCCAGTAAACGACGCCCACCCCCGCGACGAACAGGATCATCATCGCCGCCAGGATCGCCCAGCCCTGCCGGGTGTTGCCCACCGCCCTGCCGAAGCACCAGGTCAGCCCGATGCCGATCGCAAAGATCGACAGCATCTGGATCAGGTTACTGATTGCATTGGGATTTTCGAACGGATGCGCCGAATTGGCGTTGAAGAACCCGCCGCCGTTGGTGCCGAGCATCTTGATCGCTTCCTGGCTGGCCACCGGCCCCAGCGCGATCGTCTGGCGCGCGCCCTCGATCGTCGTCGCATCGATGCTGGCGACAAGGGTCTGCGGCACGCCGCTCGCGACCAGGAACAGCGCATAGACGAGGCTGAGCGGCAGCAGCAGGTACAGCGTCACGCGCGTCACATCGGCCCAGAAATTGCCGACGCCCTGCGCCTGCCGCCGCGCGAAGCCGCGGAAAAGCGCGAAGGCGATGGCGATGCCGGTCGCCGCGCTCAGGAAGTTGTGGATGACGAGGCCGAGCATCTGGCTGAGGTTCGACAGCGTCGCCTCGCCCGCATAGGCTTGCCAGTTGGTGTTCGTGGTAAAGCTGATCGCGGTATTGAGCGCCAGATCGGGCGACATGCCGGGCAGGTGCCGCGGATTGAGCGGCAGCCATTGCTGGAGCCGCAGCACGGCATAGGTGAAGACGAGCAGCGCGACGTTGAACAGCAGCAGATGGAGCGCATAGCGCCGCCACCCCTGTTCTGCCGCGGGGTCGATCCCGCCCAGCCGATAGATCCCGCGCTCGACGGGCCCCAGAAGCCGATGAAGCGGCGTCCGCCGCCCTTCATACAGCGCGAACAGCCATTGCCCCATCGGCCACGCGATCGCGACGCACAGCGCGACGAAGAGCGCGATCAGCGCCCATCCCTGAAGCGTCATTGCCGCTTCCCTTTCTCTTGTTCAGAATCGTTCGGGCCGCAGCAACGCCGCGACCAGATAGACGAGCAGGCCGAGCGCGGTCGCGCCGGCCAGCAGCAGTGCAGGCGACATGGCTCAGCTCCGTTGGCAAAGGACGACGAGCGCGAGCGTGAGGCAGAAAAGCCCCAGCATCCCGCCCAGCCAGGCAAGATCTTGTGGTATCATGATGATTTCCGGGTTGGCGCGGGTTCGCACCCACGCAGGGGGCGGCGGCGAGGGTTCAGAAGCGTCCGGGCACCGCCAGTCGGACGAACAGCCCGCGCCCTTCGAGGAGCAGCGCACTGCCGATGGCCCAGCCCAGGAAGATGAGCGCTGCCAGCGCGAAACGGACGGCGAAATGCGTCGGCACGCCCCCCGAAAGCCGGTGAAGCACGCCGCCCAGCGCAAGCGCCGCCGATACCAGCACCGCGCCGAGCGCTCGCAGCGCGATCGCGCCGCGGACGCCGAACGGCGGATCGTCAGGAACCGAAGTCATGGGCATCATCCCCGTTTGGCCGGGCCCAGGCCCGTACCGGGGATATGGCGGCGATGGGCGTTAAGCTTCCACGCGAAGGCGTATCGCCCCGCGTAAAGAAGGCATAAAGATCGCAGCCTTGCGTCCGCTCAGCCGAGCGGCCGACGAACCACCAGGTCGATCAGCGCCGACATGCCGTGGTGGCCGGCGCCCTCCGAAATCACGCTGTCATGCGACGCGAAATGTTCGATCGTCCAGCCGGCAAAGGCCGCGCGGAGCATCGGTTCGGTATAGAGATTCTCGACCGCCCGCGGGCCGCCGGTGCCATAGTCGAGCTGTTCGGGCCGATAGCCCTGGATCAGGATCAGGCCCCCCGGACGCGTCGCGCGCTTCATTCCGGCGAAGATCCCGTCGCGCAGCGCGGGGCCGGCGAACTGGATGAAGATGCCGATCACGGCGTCATAGGCGCTCTCGGGCCACTCCCACCGGGCCAAATCGGCCTCGATCAGGTCGAGCGAGACGCCGCGCCCCGCCGCCAGCCGGGCCGCCTTGGCAAGCCCCGCTGGCGCGATATCGACGGCCGTTACGGCGTGCCCCTGTTCGGCCAGCCACACCCCGTTTCGTCCCTCCCCATCGGCCACCGCAAGCACGCGCGCGCCGGGGGGCAGCCGCCACGCCTGCTCGGCAAGGAAGTGGTTGGGTGCGGTGCCGAACACATAATCGGCCGTCGCGCCGAAACGCGCCTCCCATTGCGCGCGGGGATCGTTCATTTCCCGGCCTCCTCGGCGTCCGGCCGGCACACGCTGCACAGGGCGTCAAAGATGCGCTGCACCTGGGGATCGGCGATCGAATAGAGGCGCGACTGCTGTTCGGCGCGCGCCGCCACGGCCCCCGCCTCGCGCAGCACCGCCAGATGCTGCGACACGGCCGATTGCGACAGCCCGGTCACCTCGATCAATTCACCGACCGATGCCTCACCCGCCGAAAGCCGGCACAGCATCATCAACCGCGCCGGATTGGCCATCGCACGCAGGTTGCGCGACAGCCCTTCGGCCTGGTCCCGCATCTGGTCGAGGCCGAGCTCCATCTTCACTGCGACACCCTCGTCATTCGTTCCCGCACCCCGTCCGCACCATCGTCACTGCCCCACATCCCCCCCAACGCGCATCGGCCGGCCATCGTCGCGAAGCACCACATAGATGGCGGGGATCACGAGGACGGTCAGCAGCGTCGACGAGGCCAAGCCGAACAGGAGCGAAATCGCAAGCCCCTGAAAGATCGGGTCGGTCAGGATCACCGCCGCGCCGATCATCGCCGCCGCCGCGGTCAGCACGATCGGTTTGAAGCGGATCATGCCGGCCTCGATCAGCGTATCGCGCAACGACTTGTCGGGGCTGCGGGCATGTCGGATGAAATCGACGAGCAGGATCGAATTGCGCACGATGATCCCCGCCAGCGCGATAAAGCCGATCATCGATGTCGCCGTGAACGGCGCACCGAACAGCATGTGTCCGGCGACGATCCCCACCAGCGTCAGCGGGATGGGCGTCAGGATCACCAGCGGCAACTTGAAGTTGCCGAACTGCGCAACGACCAGCACATAGATCGCGAGCAGCGCGACGCCAAAGGCGGCCCCCATGTCGCGGAACGTCACCCAGGTGATTTCCCATTCGCCGTCCCACAACAGCGACGGGTGGCGTTCGTCCTCGGGCTGGCCGTTCAGGCGAATCTCGGGCTTTTGCAGTCCCTTGGCCGCCCAGTCATGCCGCGCGATCGCGTCATTGACCGCGAGCATCCCATAGATCGGCGCCTCGTAGCGGCCGGCAAGCTCGGCCGTCACCATGGCGGCGCCGCGCCCGTCGCGCCGGAACAGGGTCGGCTCGGCCTTTTCCATCCGTGCCTCGACGAGCTCGCCGAGTGGCAGCAACTGCGGCCCGCCCGGGGCCTGCGCGACGGCGACGGGGGTCGCGGCGAGCGCCTGGCTCCAGTTGCGCTGCGACTGGTCGAGCCCGATCTGGATCGGCAAGGGGTCGCGCCCGTCGCCTTGCGGCGCATAGCCCACGACATTGTCGCCCATCAGCGCGGCGACCGAATCGAACACCTGTCGCTCCGACACGCCATAATGGTCGAGCCGATCGCGCTGCGGCACCAGCCGCAATTCGGGCGCCGGCTGGCCGAAGCTGTTGTCGACGTCGACGATGAACGGCACCGTCCTGAACAGCTTCTCGACTTCTGCCGCCGTCGCGCGTCGCGATGCCTCGTCAGGGCCATAGATTTCGGCGAGCAGCGTCGCGAGCACCGGCGGCCCCGGCGGGGTCTCGACAACCTTGATCGAACCGCCCGCCGGCATCGGCAGCGCCTTCAGGCGATCACGCAACGCCACGGCAACCGCGTGGCTGGCGCGCGCGCGCTCCTCCTTGGGCGCCAGGGTCAGCATCAGATCGCCTTGCCACGGCTTGGCGCGCAGAAAATAGTGGCGGACCAAGCCGTTGAAGTTGAACGGCGCCGATGTGCCGGCATAAGCCTCCATCGCCACCACCTCCGGCACGCCGCGCGCGATGGCGGCCGCCTGTTCGAGCGTGCGCGAAGTCGTCTCCAGGCTGGTGCCTTCGGGCAGATCGACGACAAGCTGGATCTCCGACTTGTTGTCGAAGGGAAGCAGCTTCACCGTCACCGCCTTGAAATAGAACATCGAACAGGCGAGCAGCGTCGCGACGCCGACCGCGATCAGGAAATTGCGCGCGCTCGCCCGGCTGCGGATCACGCGCGCCGCGACCTGTCCGTAGAGCGCCCCCAGCTTGCCGCCATGCGCGTCGTGATGCGCGCCCGCCGCCAGCGTCCGGCGCGCAAAGCGCACCATCAGCCACGGCGCGATGATCACCGCGACGAAGAACGAAAACACCATCGCCGCGGACGCGTTGATCGGGATGGGCGCCATATACGGCCCCATCAGCCCCGACACGAACAGCATCGGCAACAGCGCGGCGACGACGGTCAGCGTCGCGACGATGGTGGGGTTGCCCACTTCGGCCACGGCATCCACCGCGGCATCGACGCGGCTGCGCCCGTCGCCCATGGCCCAGTGCCGCGCGATATTCTCGATCATCACGATCGCGTCGTCGACCAGGATACCGATCGAAAAGATCAGCGCGAACAGGCTGACGCGGTTGATCGTGAACCCCATCAGCTTCGACGCGAACATCGTCAGCAGGATCGTGGTGGGGATCACGATCGCCGTCACGCCTGCCTCGCGCCAGCCGATCGCAAGGCCGATCAACAGCACGATCGAAACCGTGGCGAGCGCAAGATGAAACAGCAGCTCGTTCGCCTTGTGGTTCGCGGTCTCGCCATAATTGCGCGTCACCGCAACGCTGACGGTATCGGGGATCAGCGTGCCTTGCAGCGCCGCGACCCGGTCGACCACCGACTGCGACACGGTGACGGCGTTGGCGCCCGCCCGCTTGGCGATCGCCAGGCTCACCGCAGGTGTGCTCGCCCAACCCGATGCCTCGCGCGACCATCGCCAGGCGCGGGCCTGATCCTCGGTGGGGGCCTGCGTGACCTTGGCGACGTCGCGCAGCAACACCGGCGCGCCGCGGACCGACCGGACCACCAGCGCGCCGACTTCATCCGCGCTCGCCAATGTGCGCCCGGCGACCAGTTGCGCGGCCTGGCCGCTTTCGCGGACCATCCCGGTCGGAAACGCGCGATTGGCCTGAGAAGCCGCCTCGACCACGCTTTGCAGCGGCACCTGCATCGCTGCGAGACGCGCCGGGTCGGGCGCGATGCGGATCGCCTCGCGCTGCCCGCCGACCAGAAAGGTCAGGCCGACATTGTCGACCTTGGCGATCTCCGAACGCAACCGGCCGGCAAGCTGATAGAGCGCCTGGTCGTTCCACTGCCCCGGCGCTCCCGGCCTGGGGGTCAGCGTCAGCACCACGACGGGCACGTCGTTGATGCCGCGCACCGTCACCTGCGGCGCCGGGATGCCGACCGGGATGCGATCGATATTGGCCTTGATCTTCTCGTCGATCCGCGTGGCCGCGTCCTCGGGCCGCGATCCGACCAGGAAGCGCGCCGTCACCATCACGCCGTTGGCCTCGGCCTGCGTATAGACATGCTCGACGCCGTCGACCGACTTGACGATCGTTTCCAGCGGCTTGCCGACCAGTTCCACGGCATCGGAGGCCGTCAGGCCCGGCGCGGCGACGCGGATGTCGACCATCGGAACGCTGATCTGCGGCTCCTCCTCGCGCGCGATCGTCATCGTCGCGATCAGCCCGACGAGGATTGCGGCGAGCAGTGCCAGCGGGGTGAGCGGCGAGGCGATGAACCCGCGCGCCAGCCGACCCGAAATGCCCAGCGTCATCGGCTGCCCCCGATCGCCAGCCGGTCGCCGGCCGCGACACCCGACAGGATCTCGACCTGCGCGGCGTCAGCGACGGGCGCCGTCTGGACGGGCACCGTCGCGGTCGAACCGTCCTTGTTGACCAGCGTTACGCTGTCCACGCCGAACCGCGTCGTCACCGCGCGGCGTGGAACGATCAGCGCCATGCGGCGCCCGGCCTCAACCTGCGCAGCGATCCGGCGGCCGATCAGCCGATCGTCGATCCCCGCGACCGTGACGTCGGCAGCGACCTGCCCGCCATTGACGGCCGGGTAGACCTTGGTGACGGTCCCGCGGACCGGAGCCGCCTTTTCATCGATCCGGGCAAGCACCCCCGCGCCCGGCTGGACCGTCGCCGCCAGGCTTTCGGGCAGTTCGAGCCGAAGCACCACCGCTCCGGCGGTGATCGTCGCAATCGCCATGCCGGGCGCAACCGCCGATCCGGCCGGGATGGGTGCAAGCAGGACACGCCCGCTCGAAGGCGCGACGACGGCGCCCTGGCCGGCAACGGCATTGACGGCCGCCTGTTGCGCGCGTGCGGCGCGGATCTGGGCCTCGGCCGCGCGGGCGCCGGCCTGCGCCTGGTCGAGCCTGGCGCGGGCATAGACACCGTTTTCATACAGGAAGCGGGTGCGCGACAATTCGGCTTGCGCATTGGCGGCTTGCGCTTCTGCGGCGGCGGCCTGGGCGGCATAGGCACCGCTCTGGGGGCCGAGCTGACTGTCGACGATGCGGCCGATCACCTGTCCCTTGGCGACGCGATCCCCCTCCTTGACCGAGATGGAGACGAGGACACCGGGGATCCGCGCCATCACCTGCGCCTGCTGCACGCTGGTGACGCTCGCGCTCACCGCACGCCAGTCGGGCGCCGGCACCGGGGCGACGGTGATCGTCGGCCCCGCATAGCGCGCGGACGCACCGGCCGGTGCCTTGGTTTCGCCGCCACAACCCGCCAGCGGCGTCGCAGCGACCATCGCGACCAGCAGCACGCCCCCTCGCATCGTCAGGCCCCCCGCACGACCGGCAGGCCGGCGGCCTTCCATGCGCCGATGCCGCCTGCCAGATGCGTGTCCACCGCGGCTTGCGCGACCGCGCACCGTTCGAGCGCCATGGCAGACCGCTTGCCGCCGGCACAGTTGAGCACCAGCGTCTTGTCCCCGGCATCCGGAAGCGCCGCCGGATCGAACGACGACAAGGGGAGGTTGATCGCCCCGGCAATATGCCCGTCGGCGAATTCGCCCGGCTCGCGCACGTCGACGACAAGCGCCGCATCCTGATCGAGCATCGTCTTCAGCGTCGCGGCATCGACCGTGCGCACCACCCGCCTCTTACCGAAACCAAACATCGCATTCCTCCTATGGCATAACGCTAATATACGTCTTGACTTATATTCGTCAATGCTGATTTATATCGGCATGGCCGACGCGCCGTGTTTTGAAGGAGACCGGATCATGAATCTCGATCGTGCCGTACTGGCCTTTGCCGGCTGCATCGTTCTGCTCAGCGCGATCCTGTCGCTGACCGTGCATCCGTGGTGGATCGCCCTGACGCTGTTCGCCGGTGCCAATATGCTCCAGGCCGCATTTACCGGCTTCTGCCCGGCGGCGATCGTGTTCAGGGCGTTGGGCGTGCGACCGGGGACGGTGTTCCGGTGAACCGGCGGCTCCGCTCCCGGGCCGCCCCGGCGCGGTTCGCCCTGCTGCTGGCTGCGGGTGCTTCGGCGATGATCGCGACGCCGGGCCACGCCCAGTCGCTGGAGGCGGTGATCGCCGCCACGCTCGAACAGTCGCCCGAACTGGCCGCTGCCCGCGCGCGTGAAGCCGGCGCGAACGCCCGTCTCGATGCGGCCCGCGCCGAGCGAATGCCCAGCGCGACCGTTCAGGGTCAGGTCGCCACCGGGCGTATCGACCCGCAAGGCTTTTTCGGATTGGCGGCGGACAATGTCACGCCCCGCTCGATCCAGTTCGGCACCGAATTGCCGCTGTTCACCGGCGGCCGCATCGGCGCCGCCGAAGCCGAGGCGCGGGCCGGCATCGACGCCGCGCGCGCAGGTGCGGAGGCGATGGCGCTGGAACTGCGCGTCCAGGTCGTCCGCGCCTATGCCGGTGCAATCGCCGCGCATCAGCAGGCGACGACGCAGGCGCGCATGATCGCGACGCTCGAGGCGGCACTTCGTGATACCCGGCTCCGCTTCCGCGCGGGCGACGGCACGAGCACCGAGGTCGCGCAGGCCGAGGCGCGCCTGGCCGAGGCGCGTGCCGGACTGTCCGCCGCCGAAGGCGCCGAAACCGAAGCCCGCGCGATGCTCCGCGCCCTGTCGGGCATGGAGGTGACGCCCGACGCCGGCCTGCCGGTGCCGGCACAGCCCGCAATGACGCCCCAGGCTGCGGTCGCCCTGGCGATCGCGCACAATCCCCGCGTCCGCGCGGCCGAGCGCCTGCTGGCGGCCGCACGCGCCGGGCTGGACGGCGCCCGGGCAGCGCGGATGCCGGTTGTCGGCGCCTATGCCGAGGCAGGCAGCGTGCGCGACCAGTTCTTCCCCGGGTACAAAGCCGATACCGCCAGCGTCGGCATCCGCGCGCGCTGGACGCTGTTCGACGGCGGCCGCACCGGCGCGCGCGTCCGCGGCGCCCAGGCCGAAATGGCCGAACGCGAAGCCCGGCTGCGCGCCGAACGTGCCGAGATCGAGCGGCGCACCATCGCCGCCCACGCGGCATTGGTCAGCGCCCGCGCCACCTATGATGCGGCAAGTGCGCGGGCAGAAGCCGCGGCGGCGGCGCTGCGCGGCACCCGGCTCGAGGTTCAGACCGGGGCCAAGCCGATGCTTGCGTTGCTCGACGCCGAGCGCGAGGCGGGCGCGGCCGAAGGCGCAAAGACGGCTGCCGCCGCCGACATGCAGGTTCAGGCGCAGCTTCTGGCGGCACTCACCGGAAGCTGAGCCGGCGCGCAGCCGCTGAATCCCCCTACGCTGCGGCTGCGCGCCATTTCACGGTTGCAGGGGACTCGCCCACGCCCGATCATGGGCAAAAGGCGAAAGGAACCCGGCCATCACGCTCGACCAGTTGCGGATCTTCATCGCGGTCGCCGAACGCGAGCATGTGACCCGCGCCGCTCAGGTGCTCAACATCACCCAATCGGCCGCCAGCGCTGCAATCGCCGCGCTCGAGGCGCAGCATGGCGTGCGGCTGTTCGATCGCGTCGGTCGCGGCATCGTCCTCACCGATGCCGGACGGCTGTTGCTCGACGAGGCGCGCGCCGTCCTCGCGCGCGCCGCCGATGCAGAACGCGCGCTCGCAGAGCATGGCGGGTTGAAGCGCGGGACGCTGCGGCTCGTCGCCAGCCAGACGATCGCCGGCTATTGGCTGCCCGAAAGACTGGCGCGTTTCCATACGCGCTATCCCGGCATCGAACTCTGCGTCGGCATCGCCAACAGCGAGGGCGCGGCGCGGCGCGTCGCCGCGGGCGAGGCCGATCTGGGGTTCATCGAAGGCAATCTCGAGGCGCCCGAACTGGTCCACCGCGTCGTCGGCACCGATCGACTTCAACTCGTCGCCGCCGCTCCGGTGGCGACGGTGGACAATGACTGGCTCGCCCGAACCCCGTGGATCATGCGCGAACCCGGATCGGGAACGCGCGCGCGGTTCGAGGAGGCGCTCGCCGCGCGCGGTATCGATCCGCGCACGCTCCCGATCGCGCTTACCCTTCCCTCGAACGAAGCCGTGTTGTCGGCGGTACGCGCCGGGGCCGGTGCGGCGGTGTTGTCACGGCTGGTCGTGGCGCCCGCGCTGGCAATGCGCGCGCTCTTCGCACTCCCTCTCGACCTGCCCGAACGCCCTTTCTATGCGCTTCGTCACCCCGAACGACACCGCAGCAAGGCCGCCGAAGCTCTGCTGATGCTGATCGAGGATTATGATCGCCACGGCGACTGGGTGATCTGATCTGCCAGTACGATCGTTTCGATCGTATCCGTCGGCATCCAAAGCCGCCAATCGTCAGGAATGGGTGACCGACCATCCGCCCGCCGCCATCCGGCTCTTACAAGATAATGTTCTGAATCAGCTTCTTGATGCCGGAACGGCGACATCAACAGACCGGAGATTCATCACGTATTGCGATTATTTATAGACTTATAATCCGTTGGAATGATTGAATCCCCGCGCGCATCGCTCTGCTCTGCCCAAGGAGTGTTGCGATGCCATCCCCCGCCTTCCCGCTTCCCCCTCGCCGCTCACCCATTCCCGGAATCGTCCTGTGCATGGCGCTGGCCGGCGCGGCGATGCTGCTCGAACGCGGCGAACGGGCCTTGCTCGGCCGCAATTGGGTCGAGGCGCTGGTGCTCGCCATCCTGATCGGCGCCGGGGTCCGCAGTTGCTGGGCGCCCGGCCCGCGCTGGACGCCGGGGATCGAGCATAGCGCGAAGCTGCTCCTCGAAATCGCGGTGGTGCTGCTCGGCGCGTCGGTCAGCGCGGCAACGATCGCGGCCGCAGGTCCGGTGTTGTTCGTCGCCATCGCGATGACGGTCGCGACCGCGATCGGCGCCAGCCTGCTGGTCGGCCGGATGCTGGGCTTGCCCCCGCGGCTGGCGCTGCTCGTGGCCTGCGGCAATGCGATCTGCGGCAATTCGGCGATCGCCGCGGTCGCGCCCGTGATCGGCGCGCATGGCGACGAGGTTGCACCGGCGATCGGTTTCACCGCAGTCCTCGGCGTCGGCGTCGTGCTCGGGCTGCCGCTGCTCGGCGCCGTGCTGCACCTTGACCCGCTGCGTTATGGCGCCCTCGCCGGGCTTACCGTCTATGCGGTGCCCCAGGTGCTCGCCGCCGCCGCCCCCTTCGGCCCTTCGGCGGTGCAGATGGGCACGCTCGTCAAACTCGTCCGCGTGCTGATGCTCGGTCCGGTCTGTATTGTTCTGGCGCGCACGGCGGCACCGGCGGATGCGTCGCCCGCCGCGGTACGTCGTCGTCCCGGCATTGCCCGGCTCGTACCCTGGTTCCTGGTCGGCTTCCTGATGCTGATGGGGCTGCGCAGCGCAGGGCTGGTTCCCGCCGCGCTGCTGCCATGGCTGGCCGCTGCGGCAAGCCTGCTCACCGTCGTCGCGATGGCGGCACTGGGCCTCGGCGTCGACCTGCGTACCGTCACCCGCGCCGGCGGGCGGGTGACGGCAGCCGTGTTCGTATCGCTCGGCCTGCTGACCGTGATCGGCATCGCCGTCGCGCGCTTCGCCGTTCAGGGCTAGGCGCGCGCGACGCTCAAGCCGCGTTGAACACGCGGCGTCCGCGATCCACCGACATGCGATGCGTATCGGCAACACGCGTCGTGCGCGCCTTCACCGTCTCCATGAACAGCCATTCGCCGGTCACGCGCTGCGGCGTGACCTCGATCATCATATAACCGCGGCGGCTGGTGTCGGCCCATTTGAGTTCGGGATTGGCGGCGACGAACCCGCGCGCGACCGTCCGGGGATCCGCAGCGAAATTGCCCTCCATCCCGTTCGACGTGACGCTGTGCCCCGCGAACTCGACGCCGGCCGCGCGGCCGTCCTGCGTCAATGCGTATGCCCAGGCGTTGTGACTGTCGCCCGACAGCATGACGAGATCGGCATCGGCCTGCTGTGCGGCGTGGAGCAGCCGCGCGCGCGCCGCGGGATAGCCGTCCCAGCGGTCCATCCACATCGGCAGCCCCGCCTTCGCAGCGCGCACGTCGTTGCGGAAGCTGCGCTGCGTCTTCTCACTCGCATCGGGGCGCAGCCAGCCCGGCGCATCCGCCGGCATCATCGTGCGGCCCAGGATGGTGCCCATCCCGATGAGCTGCCACGCGGTATTGCGCGCGTTGGTACGCAACGCGTGTGCCAGCCAGCTTTCCTGCGTCGTGCCGAGCATCGTCGCCGACGGATCCTGCCACACATCATCGCGAAAGGTGCGCAGCGCCGCGTCGGGATCGCCGGCCCGATAGGCTGCGCCGATGTCCGCCTGGCGCGTCCGCGCGAGCAGCCGCGATTCGGTACGGTACAGCGTCGCCAGCCGGCCCAGCGGATAGGCCTTCCACGGCTCGTCCGAAACGGGCATCCATTCGCGATAGACCTGCATCGCCGCCGCACGGCGCAGGTTCCAGTCGCCCTCGGTCGCGGGCTGGTGGTTCTGCGCCCCGCCCTCCCAGCTGTCGTTCGCGCTTTCATGGTCGTCCCACAGCGCCACCATCGGCGCCATCTGGTGCAGCCGCTGCAGATCGGGATCGGCCCGATAGCAGGCATAGCGCAGCCGATAGTCGCTGATCGCGAGCATCTCGTGATCGGGGACGACGACGCGCGCCGCCGCAAGGTCGGCCGGACCATGGTCGGCGCCATATTCGTACAGATAATCGCCGACGTGCAGCCAGAGGTCGAGGTCGTCGCGCGCCGCGGCATGTCCATAGGCGTTGAACCAGCCATAGGGCAGGTTCGAGCACGAGAACACGCCCAGCCCGAACCGCGCGGCATCATCGGCGGGCAGCGTCTTGGTCCGCCCGACCGGCGAGCGCGTGCCGTCTGGCGCGACGAAACGATACCAGTAAACCGTGCCCGGGCGCAGCCCGTCGACGGTGATCTTGGCGGTCCAGTCGCGATAGCCGCCGGTCCGCACGCTGCCGCCCGCGATCACCTTGGCGAAATCGCGATCGGCCGCCACCTCGACGTCAAGCCGCACGATCGCATCGCTCACCGCGGGCACATAGCGCGTCCATAGCAGCATCGAGTCGGGGCCCGGCTCGCCGCTTGCGACGCTGTGGGTAAAGCCGGTGGCACCGATCACCTCGGCGGCAATGGCGCTTCCGCCCGGCAGCATCAGCGCGCCGAACCCCAGACTCCCCGTCAGCACCAGGCGGCGGCGATCGACCTGCAAAACCATCAACGTCCCTCCATGAAAATCCTGCCGCGCGGCAGCAGCAAGGCGCCCCGGGCGGTGACCCCGGTCACGCAGCACTTAACCAATCCGGTTAGGCGCCAATTGTGACATTCTTGTTCCAGCTTGTTCCGCGCGATGGCGTCGCCCTCACACGACGCGCATTCGTTCCGAAACATCTCAAATCTTCAACAGGTTACCGGAGGGATGGCGGGAACGGACGCCTGCGCCGCCCGTTGATGTCGCCGCGCGCCGGTCCTCGGCGCCGGGATCGTAGAGGCAAGTCATGACAGCGCAGACGGAGCAGGCGGCGTTCATCCGCCTGGGCGATGGCGACGCATCGGCAATGCGCGTGCTCGAGCGCAGCGTCTATCGCGGCCCCCATCTGTTCAGCGCGCGCCCGATGGTGCGCATCCAGCTCGATCTGGGCGCGCTCGAAGACTGGCCGACCAGCCGCCTGCCGCAATTCGGCGGACGGTTGCGCGCATTGCTTCCCGGGCTCGCCGGCCACGGCTGCAGCTACCAGCAGCCCGGCGGGTTCATGCGCCGCGTGAATGAGGGCACCTGGCTCGGCCATGTCATCGAGCACGTCGCACTCGAGTTGCAATCGATCGCGGGCGCCCCCGTCACGCGGGGCAAGACGCGCTCGGTCCGCGGTCGCCCGGGCGTCTACAATATCCTGTTCGCCTATCAGGACGAGGCGATGGGCCTCGCGGCCGGCGCCCATGCGATCCGCCTCGTCGCCGCGCTGTTGCCCGAAGGGCTGGGCCACGTCCGCGGGCTTGCGCTCTTGCCCCCGACCCGCGTCGCCGACCCGCTCGACGTTGGCGCGATCGCCGCCGAGTTGCGCGCGACGCTGCGGGCGAATTCGTTCGGCCCGACCACGCAGGCGCTGGTCGATGCGGCACGCCGTCGCGGCATTCCCGTGATGCGCCTCGACGAGCACAGCCTGGTCCAATTCGGCCATGGCAGCGCCCAGCGGCGGATGCGCGCCAGCATCACCGGCAACACCAGCCAGATCGCGGTCGACATCGCAGGCGACAAGAGCCTGACCAAGCGGCTGCTCGGCGAAGCGGGCTTGCCCGTGCCGCAGGGAAGCGTCGTCCGCCGGGTCGACGATGCCGTGCGCGAGGCGCTTCGCCTCGGCTGGCCGGTGGTGGTCAAGCCGCTCGACGGCAATCATGGCCGCGGCGTCACGACCGATCTCGCCGACGAGGCGGGGGTGCGCGCCGCCTTCGCGCTTGCGGTCCGACACAGCGGGCGGGTGATCGTGGAACGACAGGTGCCGGGCAACGATCATCGCATCCTCGTCGTCGGCGGGCGCGTCGTCGCGGTTGCCGAACGCGTGCCCGCGCAGGTGATCGGCGACGGTTTCCACAGCATCGCCCAGTTGATCGACTTCCTCAACGCGGATCCCCGCCGCGGCGAAGGGCATGAAAAGGTGCTCACCCGGATCGTCGCCGATGCCGCGATGACGGCACTGCTCGCGAAATCGGGCCGAACGCTTGCCACGATTCCCGCGGCGGGAGAGGTGGTCAGGCTGCGCGACACCGCCAATCTTTCGACCGGCGGCACCGCCGTCGATCGCACCGACGTCATTCATCCCTACAACGTTGCCGTCGCCGAACAGGCTGCCGCAGTCGTCGGGCTGGACCTTTGCGGAATCGACTTTCTGTCGCCGGACATCAGCCGGCCGGTGCGGGAAACCGGCGGGGGGATCGTCGAGGTCAACGCGGCGCCCGGCTTCCGCATGCACCTCGAACCGTCGAGCGGCACGCCGCGCGACGTCGCGGGGCCGGTAATCGACATGCTCTTCCCGCGCGGTCGCGGGCGGATCCCGATCTTCGCCGTCACGGGCACCAACGGCAAGTCGACCACCGCACGCATGGTGGCGCGCATCCTCGGCGCGGCGGGGCACCATGTCGGCATGACGACGACCAGCGGCATCTATGTCGACGGGCAGTTGATGGTCGAATCGGACGCGAGCGGCCCCAGGAGTGCGCGCGCCGTGCTGCGCAATCCGCATGTCGACGTCGCGGTGCTCGAAACCGCGCGCGGCGGCATTCTTCGCGAAGGCCTAGGCTTCGACGAGGCCGATGTCGGCGCGGTGCTCAACGTGACGGCCGACCATCTCGGGCTCAAGGGGATCGACACGGTCGAGGCGCTGGCCGACGTGAAGGGCGTCGTCGTCGAAAGCGTCGCGCGCCGGGGCCATTCGATCCTCAACGCCGACGATCCGATGTGCGTTCGCATCGCCCGTCACGCGGGCGGACGGCCGGTCTGGTTCTCGCTCAACGGCGGCCCGCTGATGTCGGATCTGGTCCGCCGGCACGTCGCGGCGGGCGGCATGGCGGTGGTGCGCGAGGCGGGCAGCTATGGCGGCACGATCGTCCTCCACCGCGACGGCGAACGGGTCGAGGTGATGCCCGCGGCCGAGGTGCCGGCGACGCTCGGCGGCATCGCCGGCTTCAACATCGCCAACGCGCTCGCGGCGATCGCGATGACCGCGGCGTACGGCGTCTCGCTCGCGACGATCCGTGCCGCGCTGCACGGGTTCAGCAACGCGTTCGAGGACACGCCCGGACGGCTCAACGTTCACGACGCGCACGGCATGCGCATCATCCTCGATTACGCGCACAATCCCGCCGGGCTGATCGCGCTGGGCGAGGTCATCGCGCACATGCGGCCGCGTTACCGCCGCGTGATCGGAATGGTCAGCATTCCCGGCGACCGCCGCGACTGCGACATTCTCGAAATGGGCGAGCTTGCCGGCGGCCTGTTCGACGAAATCATGTTCCGCGAATCCCCCGACGGACGCGGGCGCCCCGCGGGTGAGATCAACGGGTTGATGTCGCAAGGCGCCATGCGCGCGGAGGTCGAGCCCCACCGCATCCATCGCATCGTCGACGAGACCGAGGCCGTGGCGGCGACGCTGCGCATGGGCGCGCCCGGCGACCTGATCGTGCTCATGCCCACCTCGGTCGAACAGGTCTGGCACCAGATCCTCGCCTTCCGCCCCGACCCCGCCCGGGTCGAACCGGCCGCGACGACGTCGCCCGGCCTGGCCGCGTCCGCCTGAGCCGGTGCCGCGTCACGCCGATGGATCGCGGGCGCGCGCGCCGGGTTTGGTTCGCGGGGGACAGCGCGCGCATCCCCGCAAGCACGGAGCACCACGAATGACCGAAGGCGGCGGCCCGCTCATCATCATCGGCGGCCACGAGGACAAGGACGGCGACAAGCGCATCCTCAAGGAAATCGCCAGCCGCGTCGGCGAGGGGCGGCTGGTGATCGCCACCGTCGCCAGCCATCAGCCGGACGGCTATTTCGAAGCCTATCAACAGGCATTCGGCGCACTCGGCGTCCACAACCTTGTCGAACTCTATGTCCACGAACGCGGCGAGACGCTCGAACAGCACGCGTTCGAGATCTTCGAGGACGCGGTCGGCATCTTCTTCACCGGCGGCGACCAGCTGCGCATCTCCAGCCAGATCGGCGACACGCCCGTCGAAAAGATGGTGCGCGAGATCCACCGTCGCGGGGGCCTGATCGCGGGCACGTCGGCGGGGGCATCGGTGATGAGCGAGACGATGCTGGTCAAGGGCTCGAGCCAGGAATCGCACCGGATCGGCGACCTTCACATGGCGCCGGGGCTCGGCCTGGTTCGCGATGTCATCATCGACCAGCACTTCGCCGAACGGGGCCGGATCGGCCGGCTGCTCGGCGCGGTCGCGCAGAATCCGCGCGTGCTCGGCATCGGCATCGACGAGGACAGCGCGATCGTGCTCGAGGGCTCGCAGTTCCGCGTGGTCGGGTCGGGGGCGGTCTACATCGTCGACGGGTCGGGCGTCACCCATTCGAACATCGCGGAGGCAAGCCCCGAACGAACGCTGTCGATGCACGATGTCCGCCTGCACGTGCTCAGCGACGGCGACCGCTTCGACCTCGACCACCGCACCCCGCGCCGGCCCTAGCCGCGCCTCAGAAGCGCAGGTCGAGCCCCAGCGTCGCGCCCCGCCGCGTATAGGTGTCGACACGTCGAAGTGTCGTCAGGCCGAACCGCAAGGTCATGCCCGGCTCGATCGTCCAGGCCGCCGTCAGGTTCGCCGAACGCGTCGTCCGCGTGATCCCCGCCTCGGTCTCGGGCACGCTCGCAAGGGTGGCGCTCAGCCGCAATTCGGGTCGCAACTGCGTCTCGACGCCGCCAGACCAGCCGGTACGATGGCGGCCGCGCTCGTCCCACAGGTTGGTCATCGCCAGGTGGAAGCTGCTCCGCAGCGGCTGCGACGACACGGCGATTCCCGGCACGATCGCGCTGGTCTGGACGTCGCCATTCGCCGCGGCGAAATCGGCCCGGCGCAGGTCGATCCGCAGCGTGAGCGGACCGATCAGGTCCGCTTCACCGCCGGTCGCGACCCGCCAGCGCTCGCGAAAATCCGCATCGGGCGTCGCCGATGCGGCGACATAGCCGCGCAGCCACGGCGACAGCCGTCGATCGAGCCGCAATGCCAGCCGCGTATCGGTCGAAACGTCCCGGTCCTCGCGATCGACCTCGCCCGAGACCGTCGTCGCCTCGCCCGCGCGCCAGTTGACGCCCAGCTTCAGGGTCGACCAGGTCGCGGCGGACCGGTCTGCGCGCCCCGTAACCCGCGCCAATTCGGCCTCGGGGCTCAGCGTCAGCCGGCGCCGCGGCCGCGTCGCCGGATCGGTCGCGTCGCCGGCCTCACCCATCACCGGCGCGATCGGCGCCAGGTCAAGCCGGATCGCCGCGGCCTCTGCATTGGCCGGATCGCGTGCCTCGATCGCGTCGAGTTCGGCCTCGGCTCCGGCGCGATCACCGGCAGCGAGGAGCGCGCGGGCCAGTGCCGCGCGCGCGCCAAGATCGTCCGGTGCCCGCGCCACCGCCGCGCGGCGCTCGGCCAGCACTGCGGCGGCATCGCCTTGCGCCCGCGCGGGAACCGTCCCCGCGATCGCCACCCCTAGCGCAGCCACCGCCGCCTGCACCCGCAAACGGCACAGCCCTGTCGACACGCGCGGGGATCGAACCTTCACAACCATCCCGCCGCCTATGTTGGGAAAGCGCCTCCCTTTCAACCGCTTCGCGCCGACGCGCCGCATTTCCGGGCACATCCGGAGGCGCCGATCGGGCGCGCTTGGACTACACCGACGGTTGCCACGATCCGAAACAAAGGCGATAGGCGCCACGAAGTGCCGCATGATGCGAGCAAGTAAAGAAGGGGCGGACTCGACCAATCTCGGCGCAATGCCAACGCTTCCATCGTTCACGCGTTGAACGATCAGGCCCGCCGGGACACGCCCCGTTCATGAACCGACGACAAGAGACGATCGCATGTCCACCCAGCCCGCGCCGGGCGCACCGCGCGCCGACGATGTTCCCGCCCCCACCGCCTTCGCGCCGATTGCGCCGACGCCGGCGCTGCGCGACGACGCCCCCTATGCCCGCGACGAGTTGCTGCACGAAATCTTCGACACCGCGGCGGCCGCGTTCGGCCCGCGCTGCGCGATCCGGCTGATCGGCGACGATCCCGAACACAGCCGACGCACCGCGCTCAGCTATGCCGAACTGCGCGAGCGCGCGCTGCGGTTCGCCCGCCAGCTCCGCGCGATGGGGGTCAAGCGCGGCGACAAGGTCGTGCTCTGCCTGCCGCGCGGGCTCGATCAGTATATGGCGATCCTCGGCACGCTCTGGGCCGGCGCCTGCTATGTCCCGGTCGACTGGACCTATCCGCAGGACCGGATCGACTATATCGCGCAGGACAGCGGTGCCGTCCTGATCGTCACCGAAAGCGAACGCGCCGACGCCATGCCCGTCCGCACGCTCGTGCTCGACCGCAAGCTCGGCGATCTCGCCGCGCGCGAACCGCTGCCGATCGGGCGCGACGAAAGCGGCGCGGCGCCCGACGATCTTGCCTATATCATCTACACCTCGGGAACGACCGGCCGTCCCAAGGGCGTGGCGATCACCCACCGCAACGCCTGTCATCTCGTCCGGTCGGAAAGCGCGATCCTGGCGCTCGACGGCGACGATCGCGTGTTCGGCGGGTTCAGCCTCGCCTTCGACATGTCGGTCGAAACGATGTGGAGCGCATTTTTCGTCGGCGCCGAGCTGCTCGTCGCCAACGAGGCGCTGGCCAAGGCCGGGCCGGACATGGCCCCCGTGCTCGCGGCCGAGGGCGTGACCATCTGGCACGTCGTCCCGTCGCTGCTGTCGCTGGTCGAAACCGAAATGCCCAGCCTGCGCCTGCTCAACCTGGGCGGCGAGGCGTGCCCGCCCGATCTGGTCAACCGCTGGTTCCGGCCGGGGCTGCGGCTGCTCAACACCTACGGCCCCACCGAAACCACCGTCACCGCGACCTGGACCGAGCTTCAGCCGGGCCGTCGCGTCACGATCGGCCGCCCGCTGCCCGGCTATACCGCGTGGATCGTCGACGAGCAGCTCTGGCCCGTCCCCGCCGGGGCCGAAGGCGAGCTGGTGATCGGCGGTCCCGGCGTCGGTGCCGGCTATCTCAACCGCCCCGATCTCACGGCCGAAAAGTTCGTGATGACGCCCTTTGCGGGGCCGGACGGCGAACCGGTGCTCGTCTACCGCTCGGGCGATCTCGTCCGGCTCGATGCGGTCGGCGACATCGACTATATCGGCCGCATCGACACGCAGGTGAAGATCCGCGGCTTCCGCGTCGAACTGGGCGAGATCGAGGCGGTGATCGCCGACGACCCGGCGGTCGCCCAGGCCGTCGTCCACCTGTTCCGCGACGACGACGGCGCCGAGTTCCTCGCGGCCTTCGTCGTCGCGCGCAGCGGCGCCACGGTCGATCTTGACGCCGCGCGGGCGCGCGTCCGCGAACGCCTGCCCAATTACATGCGACCTGCGGCCTATCAGCTGCTCGACGCACTGCCGACGCTCCCGGCCTCGGGCAAGGTCGACCGCAAGGCGTTGCAGCGGCCCGCCGCCACGCCGGCCGAAGCGCGCGAGACCGTGCCGCCCGCGACCCCGCTCGAAGAACAGCTCCATGCGATCTGGTCGGAAGCCTTCGCCCCGCAAAAGGTGTCGGTGCTCGACGATCTGTTCGAGGATCTGGGCGGTCACTCGCTCAAGGCGGCACGGCTCGTCTCGGCGATGCGCAAGACACCCGGGCTCGCGGGCGTGTCGATCCAGGACGTCTATGCCACGCCCAGCATCCGCGCGCTGGCCGCCCGGCTGCACGACCGGGTCGCCGCCGCGCCGATGGTCGAGGATCGCAGCTTTCATCGCGTGCCCGCGGCACAGCGCTGGCTGTGCTGGATCGCGCAGACGATCGCGCTGATCCCGATCTATTCAATCGCGGGTCTGCAATGGTTCTTCCCCTATGTCGCCTATACGCACCTGTCGGGCGACGACATGAACCGCGTCACGGCGCTGGCGTTCAGCGGGCTCAGCTTCATCGCCATCCCGCCGCTCGCGATGTTCGCCTCGATCCTGGTCAAATGGGTGGTGATCGGTCGCTTCCGCGCGGGCGACTATCCGCTCTGGGGTCTCTATTATTTCCGCTGGTGGTTCGTCCGACGCTTCTCCGAAGTCATCGCGACGCCCTATCTCGCCGGGACGCCGATGCTGCGCGCCTATTACCGGCTGCTCGGTGCGCGGATCGGCAAGCGCGCGTTCCTGGGCCGCTGCGCGATCGACACGCCCGATCTGGTCCAGATCGGCGACGATGCCGTCATCAGCGACTATGCGATGTTCGCCACCAGCTCGGTCGAACGCGGGCTGCTTCGGCTCGGCGCGATCCGTGTCGGCGACGGCGCCTTTCTCGGTTCGATGGCGGTGGTCGGGCGCGACTGCACGATCGGCGAAGGCGCGATGCTCGAGGATCTCTCGGCGATCCCCGTCGGCACCGCGATCCCGGCGGGCGAGGCGTGGAGCGGGTCGCCCGCCCAGCGCGTCGAAAGCGGGCTGGAGCGCCGTCGCGACGACGCTGCCGGCCCGGTGCGCCGGCTGCTGACCGGCTTCGGCCTCGCCGTCGCCGCGGCAATCCTGCCGCTCGTCGCGATCCTGCCCATCGCGCCCGGTCTGATCGCGATGATCGAGATCGACTGGAACACCGAAAGCTACAGCTATCTGCTGATCTCGCCGCTGCTCGCGCTCACCTACATCCTGCTGATGTGCACGCTCACCGTGGCGGCCAAGCGGCTGATCCTCGGCTCCGTCCGGCCGGGGCGCTATTCGATCCACAGCTGGTTCTACGTCCGCTTCTGGTTCGTGCAGCAGGTGAACGACCTCGCGCTGCGGCTGCTCCACCCGATCTATGCCACGCTTTACGTCATCCCCTGGTATCGGGCGCTCGGCGTGCGCGTCGGCCGCCGGGCGGAGATCTCGACCGCGGCGGCGATCGTGCCCGATCTCGTCGACATCGGCCCCGAAAGCTTCATCGCCGACGCCGTGCTGTTCGGCGCGGCGCGGATGGAGCCGGGCGCGATCCGGCTGGCGCATACCCGGATCGGCCGGCGTTCGTTCATCGGCAATTCGGCGCTGCTGCCCACCGGCGCGACGATCGGCGACGGCGTGCTGATCGGCGTGCTGTCCAAACCGCCCGCCGACGACGGTGCCGCGGCACCCGACGGCACCTGGTTCGGCTCGCCCCCCATCTCGCTCCCCGTCCGCCAGACGGTCGCACTGTTCGACGAGGGCGCGCGCTTCAATCCCGGCCGCCGGCTGGTGGCGACGCGCCTGGCGATCGAGGCGGTGCGCGTCACGCTCTCGCTCACGCTGTTCATCGCCTTCTTCAGCCTGCTGCTCTCGGCAGTCGGCGAGCTCGACGATTTGCGCAACGGCGGCTACTGGATCCTCGTCACCTTCCCCTTCCTCTATATCGGCTTCGCGCTCGCCTGCGGGCTGTCGGTCGTGCTGCTCAAGTGGCTGGTGATGGGGCGCTACAAGCCCACCACCCAGCCGCTGTGGAGCCCGTTCGTGTGGCGAACCGAACTGGTGACGGCGACCTACGAGAATCTGGCCGTGCCCAACCTGCTCGAGCCGCTGCGCGGCACGCCATGGCTGGCCGCCTATCTCCGGCTGCTCGGCTGCCGGATCGGCCGGCGCTGCTACATCGACACCACCGACTTCACCGAACCCGACCTGGTCGAGATCGGCGACGACGCGGCGCTCAACGATTTCGCGGGGCTCCAGACACACCTGTTCGAGGATCGCGTGATGAAGGTCAGCGGCGTCCGCGTCGGCGACCGTGCGACGATCGGCTCCTACGCGATCGTCCTCTACGATGCCGAAATCGGCGAGGACGCGCAGCTCGGCGACCTTTCGGTGGTGATGAAGGGCGAGGCGCTGCCGCCCGGCACGTCGTGGGAGGGGCTCCCCGCCCGTCCGGCGCGCGCCGAGTGACGCGGCCCGTCTGGATCGACGGGCCGCTCGCGCCCGCGCCCGTCCCTCCGGCGGACGCGATTGCGTGGCAGGTGCGGCTCGACGACCCGTCGGTCGAGGCGGCGGCGGGGCAGGCGCCGCTCACCGCTGCCGATCTCCGCGATCTTGCGGACCGCCCCGATTCGGCGATGCGCGGGATGCGGCGCCGGCTCACCCGGCTGCTCGTCGCGCGCGTCACCGGGGTCCATCCGGCCGCGATCGACATCCGGCGCGATGCGCTCGGTGCGCTCCATCTCGACGCGCCCCACACCGGCGGCGGGGCGCTGCACGGCTGGCACGTCAGCGTCGCCGGGCGCTGGCCGCATTGCCTGATCGGGCTGGCTCGTCAGCCGGTGGGGGTCGATCTCGAGCCGCTCGACGCCGATCCGCCGCCACCCGATGCGCTGACCCCCGCCGAAGCCCGCAGGCTCGCCGACGCCCCGCCGCACGCCTGGCTCGCCTGCTGGGTGGCCAAGGAGGCGCACGCCAAATGCCTCGGCATCGCCTCGCGGATCGAGCCGACCGGGATCGAAACCGGCGCCGCCGCGCCCGGGGCGGCCATCACCGCAGCCTCCGCGACCGGGACCACCCGGGGCTGGGTGACGACGGGCATGGGAACGCTGCGCGCGCTCGCGCTCCCCGCCTGACCGCGCCGCCTCAGTCGTGCGGCACCTCGTGCCGCTGGGTCGGATCGACGGTATCGTCGTCGGCGGAAATCGGCCGCAGGTCGCCCGAAACGATCGCGCGCCCCTTGCCCAGCGCCTTGGCGCTGTAAAGCGCGAGGTCGGCGCGCTTGAGCAGTTCGCTCTTCGAATGGATGCCGTCGGTCAGCACGCAGCACCCGATCGTCGCGGCGACGCGGATCACGCCCTTCGGCCCCGGCACCGCGACCACCAGTTCGCCCAGCAGGCGATGGAGCAGCGGGCGGATCGCCGCCAGCGCCTCGGCATCGGTGATCGCCAGCACGAACTCGTCGCCGCCCAGTCGCGCGGCGAAGCCCAGCGCCTCGGCCTGCGCGGCAAGCTTGGCGCCGATCGCCTTCAGCACCTCGTCGCCCGCGGCATGGCCATAGGTGTCGTTCGCGGTCTTGAAGTTGTCGAGGTCGATCAACAGCACCGCCAGCGCGCGGTCGGCCATGCGATTGCGCTCGACATGCTCGTGCAGATAGGCGTCGAGCGCGCTGCGGTTGGGCAGCTGCGTCAGCTCGTCATAACGCGCCGATCGTTCGAGCGCCTTTTCGAAGTCATAGCGCGACGTCACGTCCTGGCAGATGCCGATCAGCGCCACCGCCTCGCCGTCGCGACACTCGACCTCGCCCACATTGCGGACGCGCCGCCGCTCGCCCGTGCCCGTGACGATATCGGTCTCGACATCGTAACCCGCGCCGGTCGCGATCGCGCGGTCGATCGCCTGCATGATCAGGTCGCGGTCCTGCACCGGATAGAATCCGAACAGTTCCTCCAGCGCAGGCGGCCCCTTGGCCGGATCGAGTCCGAACAGCGTATAGCTGTGCGGCGACCAGGCGAGTTCGGCGCTGCCCAGGTCGAGCCGCCACGATCCCACGCTCGCCAGCCGTTCGGCCTGTTCGAACGTGCCCAGCCCGCGTTCGCGCTCGCGCAGCCGCCGCTCGGCGGTCTCCGCCGCGACGCGGTGCTCGGCTGCCGTCCGCCGCGCGTCGATCAGCGTCTCGACCAGATGGCCGAGCTGACGGAACATCTTGAGCTCGGACGTGCTCGGCAGGCGCGGTTCCTGCCCGATGACGCACAGCGTGCCGATCACCTGGTCGGCATCGGCGCGGCGGCTGGTCAGCGGAACGCTCGCCAGGAACCGCACGCCGTCGGGCGTCGCCACCATCGGGTCGGCCTTCAGCCGCGCATCCTCGGCCGCGTCGGGAACGATCAGCGCCGGCCCTGCACCAAAGGCCCGCGCGCACAGCGCAAGCGCCCCCGCCGCCGCCCTGGGGAGCGGCCCGCATTGGGCCGTGAACCAGTCGCGGTGCGGCGCGTCGATCCAGACCAGCGCCGTGTCGCCGCCCAACAGGCGCGCCGTGCAATCGGTGATCGCGGCAAAGGCGTCGCCCGGGCCGCTCGGCTCGTGCGCCATATGTGGCGGAAAAGCCGGAAGCGACAACGACTCCGGCGCCGGGACGGGGCTCGATCCGTCCCGGCCAAATCCGCCGGCACGCCCCGCATCCATCCTCATCTGCAACCCCAAACGCGACCTTGTTACCCGCTCCTTATAGGAGGCCGGCCGAGGGCCTTGGCGCCGCGGGCGAATTTATCGTTACGCGCCGGGTAAGGAATGGACCGGATCGACATCCGCCGCGACGGGCGCACTTCCGCGAACGTCCGCGAGTCCCGAACCGCGTCGACGGCGGGCATTTGCGGTCCTCCCGGAGTAACGCGCATCTGATTTTCGTGCGATCACGGCTCCGGATCAGTCGCCGCCGCGTTGCCCTTTGCCGTCCCAGCCACAAAGGCCGTTCATGCATCGACTTCGCCACGCCGCGCTCCCGCTGATCCTGCTTCTGCTCGGTGCGTTCGCCTCGGTGCTCGCCGCCGTGCAGATCGCGCGGACCGAACAGGCGCGCACGGTCGCGCGGTTCCACAGCATCGCCGCCTCTGCCCAACAGGATATCGAGGCAAAGCTCGCCACGCAGGCGACGCTGCTGCGCGGGCTCGCCGGGCTGTTCGAGGCCGATGGGAATGTCGATCGCGACGCGTTCCGTGCCTATGTCGACCGGCTCAACCTCGATGCCAACTATCCCGGGGTGCTCGGCCTCGGCTATGCGCCGGTCAGCGCGGGCGACGGTCCCGGCGCCGCGGTGCTCGCGCGCGGGCGCGCCGAACAGGGGCCGGATTTCCGCCTGTGGCCTGCCGACCCGCGCACGCGCTATTCGACGATCCTCTACCTCGAACCGCTCAACCGCCGGAACCGCGCGGCGCTGGGGTTCGACATGACGTCGGAAGCGACGCGCCGGGCCGCGATGCTGCGCGCCCGCGAAACCGGCTTCACCGCGATGACCGGCCGCGTCCGGCTCGTGCAGGAGATCGACCCCGCCAAACAGGCCGGTTTCCTCCTCTATACGCCGCTGTTCCGGGATCGCCCGGCCCGCCGGGGCTTCTACGGCTGGGTCTACAGCCCGTTGCGCGCCGACGACCTGTTCAACGCGACCTTCCGCGACGGCATCACCCGCGACGTCAGGATCGCCGTGTATGACGGACCGCCCAGCGCGGCGAGCCTCCTCTACCAGAGCGCCGCCGTCACGCCCGCCGACACGCTGCAAACGACGCGGCGGCTGCTCGCCGGCGGCCGCACGCTGCATCTCGTGGTCGCGGCGCCGCCCGGCTTCGACGGCCGCTCGCCGCTGCAATCGGCGCTCTGGGTCGGGATCGGCGGCCTGGTCGTCAGCCTGCTCGCCGCCGCGCTCGGCTGGCAACAGGCACGCGCCGCCGACCGCATCGAGCATCAGGTGCGCGAACGCACCGCCGAACTCGCGCTGGCGAACGACCAGCTCCGCACCGAAGCGGAGGCGCGCGAACGCGCCGAAACCCAGCTCAACCATATGCAGCGGATCGAATCGCTCGGTCGCATGACCGGCGGGATCGCGCATGATTTCAACAATATGCTCGCGGTCATCATCGGCAGCCTCGACCTTGCGCGCCGCCGCGTCGACGATCCGGCAGCCGTCGCGCGGCTGATCGAACAGGCGGCGGGCGGCGCCACCCGCGCTGCCGAGCTGACGCAGCGCCTGCTCGCCTTTTCGCGCCAGCAGGCGCTGGTGCCGCGCGTGCTCGATCCCAACCGGCTGGTGCGCGAGATGACCGACCTCCTCGCGCGCACGCTCGGCGAGCAGGTGCGCCTGCGCACGCTGTTCGCTCCCGAGCCGCTCCGCATCCGCGCCGACGCGGCGCAGCTCGAAAGCGCGATCGTCAACCTCGCCGTCAACGGTCGCGACGCGATGGCGGCGGGGGGCACGCTCACCATCGCCACGGCGCACGTCGAAACGCCGCCCGCCGGGCTCGATCTTGCGCCTGCGCCGCATGGCTGGGTCGAAATCACCGTCACCGACACCGGCGAGGGGATGGATGCCGCCGTGCTGGCGCATGCCTTCGATCCGTTCTTCACCACCAAGGGCGTCGGGCGCGGCACCGGACTGGGGCTCAGCCAGGTGCTCGGCTATGTGCGCCAGTCGGGCGGCGATGTGGCGATCGCCACCGCGCCGGGCGCGGGCACGACGATCCGCATCCTGCTTCCCGCCTATCAGGGCGACGAGGTCGCGATCACCGACGTGCCGCGCGGCGCAGTGCCCACCGGCCGGCCCGAGGATGTGGTGCTGGTGGTCGAGGACGACGCCCAGGTCCGCACCACCACCGTCCAGATGCTGCGCGACCTCGGCTACACTGCGCTCCACGCCGGCGGCGGTGCCGAGGCGCTGGGCACGCTCGCGCGCTGTCCGGGCGTCCGGCTGGTCTTTTCGGACATCGTCATGCCCGAAATGGACGGCCCGACGCTCGCGCGGCTCGTCCGCCGCGACTGGCCCGAAACGCGGCTGCTCTTCACGACCGGCTATGCCCCCGAACATCTGATCGAGGGCGAAGGCGACGCCCCGCTGCTGCGCAAGCCGTTCACCGAGGCCGATCTCGCGCGTGCGATCCGGGCGACGCTCGACGCCTGAACCGCGACCTGCGCGACGGTTTCGGGCGCCCCGGATTGCTGCCGGGCGCCGATCCGGCTAACTGTCGTACATGGACAATACAGTCACCCGCTCGCTCAAACGAACGGTCGCCGGCGCGATGATCGCCCTGCTCGCCTGCACCTCGGCGGCGGCGGCGGCGCGGCCGCGTGCGTCGCTCCCGGACATGACCGCCGTCTTGCGCGATCAGCGGGTCGAAAGTGCGTCGGTCGCCCTGATCCGCAACGGGCGGATCGTCGCGACGGGCGCTTGGGGCATGGCTGGCCCGGGCCGCGCGGCGACCGTCGCCACGCCCTATAATCTCGCCTCGCTGACCAAGCCGCTGACGGCGGAAATCGTCTTGCGGCTGGTCTCGGCAGGCAGGCTTTCGCTCGATGAACCGATGGATCGCTATTGGCGCGACCCTGACCTGGCCAACGATCCCCGGCGGATGAAGCTGACGGTCCGCATGGCGCTCAGTCACCGTACCGGGTTGCCCAACTGGCGTGATGCGAAGGGGCTGGCCTTCGAGCATGATCCGGGCACGACCACAGGCTATTCCGGCGAAGGCTATCAATATGCCGCGCGTTACGCCGAGCGTCGCACCGGACAGCCGTTCGAGGCGCTCGCTGCGCGCTGGCTGTTCGCCCCGGCGGCGATGCGCGCATCGGGTTACGTGTCCGGGCAAGGCGCCACGATCCCGATCGCCGTGCCCCATGACGACGCGGGCAAGCCGCTGCCTGTCGAACCGGTGACGCGCTACAATGCCGCCGATCTGGCCCATGCGACGGCGCGCGATTACGCGCGGTTCCTCATCAGGGTCCGAACGGACGAAGGGATGACCGCTTCGGTCGCCGCAGAGCGCAGCCGGCTACAGGCGGATCTCGGACCCGGGACATGCGCCGGCGCCAGGGCGAGCACCTGCCCGCCCTGGATCGGCTTCGGTCTGGGCTGGCAGCTCCTGGGCTTCGCTGACGGGACGACGATGCTCCACACCGGCAAGGACGCCGGTTCTTTCACCTTCGCCGCCATCAATCGCGCTACGGGCGACGGGATCGTCATCCTGACCAACAGCGACAACGGATGGCGCGTCATCCTGCCGATCCTCGAACGCACCGACAGCGATCCGAAACTGATCGCCTTCCTGCGCGGCCAGATGAACTGACACGATCATGCGCCGGATGACCGCGCGCCCCCACCGGCAGCCGGCCGCTTCCGGGCAGCCCCGGCGCGCATAGCCTCTCCGGCGACGGCACGCGCCGGGAGACATCGCCGCAGCCAAACGCTATGCGCGCGGCATGCCCCGGCTGCTCCTGTTCAACAAACCCTTCGGGGTCCTGTCGCAATTCACCGACCGCGGCTCGCCGACGGTGCGGTCGACCCTGTCGGATTTCATTGCGGTAAAGGGCGTCTACCCCGCCGGGCGGCTCGATCGCGACAGCGAGGGCCTGCTGCTGCTCTGCGACGACGGGCGACTGCAGGCGCGCATTGCCGATCCGCGCTTCAAGATGCCCAAGACCTATCTGGTGCAGGTCGAGGGCGATCCGCAGGACGCGGAACTCGAGCCGCTCCGGCGCGGCGTGCTGCTCAAGGACGGCATGACCCTGCCGGCGGAGGTCGCGCGGATCGACGCGCCGGACCTGTGGGAGCGCGACCCGCCGATCCGCCAGCGCAAGTCGATCCCCGATAGCTGGCTGAAAATCACCATCCGTGAAGGGCGCAACCGGCAAGTCCGCCGCATGACCGCGGCGGTGGGCCTGCCCACGCTGCGGCTGGTCCGCTGGTCGATCGGCGACTGGTCCGTCGCCGGGATCGCGCCGGGGGAGTTTGCGGAGGGCCTGCGCCGGAGGCAGGGGTGAAGGCTACGCCCGGTATTGACCGTGCGCGCGAATGTCCGGAGTTGGTAGAGAGCGGACGCTATCTGCTGGGGCAGGCGTGCGCCGGCGTAAGAGTGATATTCCTATAGGTCAGCGAGCGCTGTACGTCGCCGTCATCCGTGCTGATCGTTGCGGTTCCCTGAAAAGTCGCAGGAACGCCGTTGTCAGGTGATCCTCTGCCCATACGCTGAACTGGTGCGGTGAGTGTGACCAGCACGAATGATCGAAGCTCCTTCGGGCTGCCATGATTGAACCATGTCGCGCCTTGGCTCCCTTCTCCTTCAAGTTGACCGTTCGGAGTAGCGCTGCTGCCCGCTTTGATCCTCCAACCGGGGGGAATTCTACATACAGCCCGAAATTGAACTCCCCAGGTCTTGATGGAAAACGCTTCGATGCTTTCGGTGCCCTTGAGCGGAATGCTCCCGATCGAAAGCAGGTAGGTGCGAGGACGGTCGACGGGCGCTGCACCGACCAAGAGCAAAGCGAGGAGGAGACGTGCCTTCACAGGCTTAAGCTTGCATTAGATTCCAACGTCCGCAACTGGGCGCTTCCTGCCGTTGCGCATACATGCGTCTAAAGCCGATGGTACCAGTGGCACACACGCCTGTGGCGCCGTCTGGCGGGCGACTGCGGCGCGTCGCCGTGACTGCCGCCGGTTGCTGCCGGCCGCGAAAGCTGATTTGAAGCCTCGCGCTGGGGGGCTCGACCGCGTACAGGCGCGCCGGGTTGCTCCCATCGTCTCGCGACCGGCTCCATCGCGCAAGGAGCGTGTACAAGGGCAGGCAGTTTCTGGGTTTCAATGAACTATCGACATTCCTTCCATGCCGGCAACAGCGCCGATGTCGTCAAGCACAGCCTGCTGATCGCGCTTGTCCGCGCGCTCCAGCAGAAGCCGGGGGCGTTGACGCTGATCGACACCCATGCCGGCTGCGGGCTCTATGATCTGGGCGGCGAACAGGCCCAGCGCACCGGCGAGGCCGCACAGGGCGTGTTGCGGGCCTTTGCCGACACGAACCCGTTGCTCGACGACTATCGCGCCGCCGTGCGGGCCGTGAATGTCGGGGCAGAGCCGCAGCGCTACCCCGGCTCGCCGCAGTTCCTCGCGCAGCTCCTCCGCCCGCAGGACCTGCTGATCCTCAACGAAAAGCATCCCGAAGACGCGCAGGCCCTGCGCGGCGCGATGCGCGGATCGCCTGCCGCCGTGCACGAGCGTGACGCCTATGAGCTTTGGCTGGCGATGCTGCCCACCCGAACGCCGCGCGGCGTGGTGGTGGTCGACCCGCCCTACGAGCAGACCGATGAACGCGCCCGCATCACCGCAACCCTTGCCGCCGCGCACCGCAAATGGGCGCATGGCGTGACGGTGATCTGGTATCCGCTCAAAGACCGCGCGACGCATCAGCAGTGGAAGCGAAAGCTGCGCAACCTCGGCATCCCGAAATTCCTTTCGGTCGAGCATTGGCTCTATGATGCCGATCAGCCCGAGCTCTATAACGGCGCCGGGCTGTTCATCGTCAATCCGCCCTACGCCTTCACACAGGCGCTGCCGCCGCTGCTCGAAGCCCTCCGCGCCGCGCTGGCGCCGGAAGGGCACCGGGGCAGGATCACCGCCGAGTGGCTGGGCGATTGAAAATGCGGCCGGTACCGGCTCGGATCATCCGGCACCGGCCCGCCGGCGTCCGGCGATCCGCGTTTCCGAAACGTCGCCCCGATTGCTGCGCCGCCGGCGCTCGCCCCCGCTAGCGGCCGGAGGTGATGCGAATTGCAGCACCGGGGCCTCGCTATCGCCCCGTGCGAAAGGGCGTCGCGGCCAGCGCTTCGCAAAGGATGGGCGCGCTTCCCCACCGCCGTCGTCCCTGCGACGCACGGCCGCATCGTTGCGGCACGCCTCGGCCAACCTTGTTGGCACATGACAAGCCCGAACGCCGGGGCTAAGACGCGCAGTGTGCAGCGCCTACGCCGCCTTGTTGCCCGTCATCGTGTCGTCGCAGGAGTGGTCCTTGCGCTGGCGTTGGTGATGAAGCTGCTGATCCCCGCCGGCTTCATGCCGATGGTGGCGGACGGCCGAATGGTCGTGCGGCTATGCTCGGGCACGGGGCCGATGGCCATGGCTGTTTCCGGATTCGGGCAGAACAAGACCGATCACGACAGCAACCACGACAAGCACGAGCAGCCCTGCGCCTTCTCCGGCCTCTCCGCACCGTCGCTGGCAGCGGCCGATCCGGCCCTGCTGGCGCTCGCGATCCTGTTTGTGCTCGCGATGGGCATCCGCGCCCTGGCGCTGCCGGCCATGGCGGCGCCCCCCTATTTGCGCCCGCCGCTGCGCGGTCCACCGGCACGCTGATCGACGACGCCGCGTGACCGGCTGAAAGAGGGGCTGCGCCTTGGCTCGGTCCGCATCGTCTGCCGTCATGCCTCGTAGCAAAGCCTGATCGAGGCATCGCCCCCGCGCGATGCCGGCAGGCGTCGAGGACTGCCATCCATGCTCCATCCTGTTCCGGCGCGGGCATCGGCCCGTCGCAAGCGCGTTCGCCCTGTTGCGACGGCCACGCCTGCCCTGCCGCGTTTCATCGCCTGGCTGCGCAGGCTCCGCCGCTCGGCCTGGCTGCTGATCGCGGCCTGCACGCTGTTGCGCATCGGCGCGGCGATCGTGCCCGACGCACCGATCGTACTGCCCGCGTTCCGGCCGCGGCTCGAAACCGGCAGCCGATCGGAACGCGACGTCGGACGCTGGCTCGGTCTGCGCCGCGCCGTCACCCCCCGCCTCCCGTCCGCATTGCCTGCGGGCCGCAGCTTTTCCTGACGCAGCCCGTCAGCACCCCCTTCATGGAAGGAAGACACATCATGAAACCCATTCTTGCCGGCCTGGCCTGCGCGATTGCCGCCGCCCCGGCGCCGGCCCATGATTTCACGCTCGGCAGCCTGGAAATCGCCCATCCCTGGACCCGCCAGACCGCCCCCGGCCAAAGCAACGGCGGCGGCTTCCTGGTCGTGACCAACAAGGGCCGCACAGCCGACCGGCTGATCGGCGTCGCCTCGCCCGCCGCGGGCAAGGTCGAGCTCCACACCATGGCGATGGACGGCGGCGTGATGCGCATGCGCCCGGTCGTCGGCGGGCTGCCGATCCCGGCGGGCGGCACGCTCACGCTCGCGCCCGGCGGCTACCACATCATGCTGATCGGCCTGAAGGCGCCGCTCGCGCTCGGTGCGATGGTGCCGCTGACGCTGCGCTTCGAACGGGCGGGCTCGATCACCGTGGCGCTCAAGGTCGAGCCGGTGAGCTTCACCGGAAAGGCGGCGCATGACCGGCATTGATCCCGATCCCGATCCCGACACCGATACCGCATCGGAAGGCAGCATCGGCCGGGGCTGGATCGGCTGGACGATTGCCATCCTGGTCTTGCTCGCGGCGGCGGGCGGGGTCGCCTATCGGGTGACGCACCGCAAAGCCCCGTCCGCCACGACGGCCGCGCTCTTCGGCGGTGCGTTCGCCATGACCGATCAGAACGGCAGGACGGTCACCGACCAGTCGCTGCGCGGCAAGGCCTATGCGATCTTCTTCGGCTTCACCCGCTGCCCGGACGTCTGCCCGACCTCGCTCAACCGCATGGCGCAGCTGCGCAAGCAACTCGGCACCGACGGCATGAAGTTCGACATCGTCTTCGTCTCGGTCGATCCCGGCCACGACAAGCGCCAGGACATCGGCAACTATCTCGCGCTGTTCGGCACGCCGATCATCGGGCTGACCGGCACCGATGCCCAGATCGCGCAGATCGTGAAGGCGTTTCACGTCTATTACCGAAAGGTGCCGCTCCCGGGCGGCGACTACACCATCGATCACACCGCCTCGATCTACCTGATGGACCGCGAAGGCCGGTTCGTCGCCACCATCGATCACCAGGAACAGCAAGACACCGCGCTGGAAAAGCTCAGGCGCGCGATCGCGACCTGACACCCGCACGAGCCACAAATAATGGGAAACACAACCTTGAAGACCATCCTGCTCACCGGCGCGTGCCTCGCGTTCGCCGGCCCCGCCCTTGCCCAGACCACGTCGCCCGCTGCGACGGACAGCGATACCCGCTTCACCATCGGCGAGATCGTCGTCACCGCGCCCAGCATGGCGCGCTCGACCGAGAACGTCCTCACCTCGGTCGACATGCTCGGCGGCGACGTTGCCCAGCGCCAGTCCGTCGACAATGCCTGGGAGCTGTTCGCCCGGCTGCCCGGCGTGGTGCTGACCGATTTCAACCAGGGCACCACTTCCGGCCGCTTCTCGATCCGCGGCTTCAACGGTGAGGGCGAGATCAACGCGGTCAAGCTGCTCGTCGACGGCGTGCCGAGCAACGACAATGCCGGGGCGATGACCGCGATCGACATGATCGCGCCGCTCGACATCGCCGGAATCGAGCTGGTGCGCGGCACCTCCGATCCGCGCTGGGGCCTCAACGCGATTGCCGGCAGCGCCAATATCCTCACCCGGATCGGCGGCAGCTATCTCGACGCGCGGCTGCTCGGCGGATCGTTCGGGACGATGGACGGGCAGCTCTCGGCCGGACTGGAGCGCGGCCGCTTCAGCCAGAACTATATGGTCAGCTATCGCTCGACCAACGGCTACCGCGCCCATGCCGATCTCGAACGCCTCAACCTCGCCGGCAAATGGTTCTATGACTTCGGCGGCACGCGGCTGGGCGCGATCGTGCGCTATTCGGACGCGACCGCGCAGGAGCCCGGCTATCTCACCGATGCCGATGCCTATACCCGCCGCCGCATCGCCTATCCGATCTCGGAAACCGATGGCGGCACGCGGCGGATCGGCCAGTACAGCCTGCATCTCGACAGCGGCCTCACCGACACGCTGGCGCTGAACGCCACCGGCTATGCCAACAGCCTGCGCGACGACCGCTATGTGCGATATTCGGCCAATGTCGCGCAGCAGCGGCGGCTCGCCGACGAGTGGCAATATGGCGGCACGCTGGCGCTCCATTACCATCCACAGGTCGATTTCCTCTACCGGCTGATGCTGGAAGCCGGCGGCGACGTGCAGGTGCAGGACAACAAGTCGTTGCGCTGGCTGGCCAATCGCCGGACGTTGACCAGCCAGACCCGCGACCAGAAGTTCGACCTCACCGTCTATGGCGGCTATCTGCAGGCGGTGATCGAACCGACCGCGTGGCTGAAGCTCACCCCCGCCTGGCGTGTCGACCGGGTGGCGGGCAACTTCACCAACCGGCTGAACGGCGCGACCGCCCCGATCAACGACTATGGCACGATCAGCCAGCCCAAGATGAGCATCGCGATCACCCCCGGCGGCGGCGTGACGCTGTACGGCAATTATGGCCGCAGCTTCCAGATCGGGGTCGGCTCGGGCGCCTATCTGGTGCCGCCGCGCACCGCCGACCTCGCGCCTTCGATCAACGAAGGCTATGAGGCGGGCATCAAGCTGGCGCGCGGCCGCTGGCTGGAGGCGCGCGTGGCGCTTTGGCAGCAGACCGCGAGCGGCGAGCTCAAGCGACGCCTCAACGATCCCTCGGGCGATTTCGACAATCTCGGCAAGACGCGGCGGCGCGGCATCGACCTTCAGCTCGATCTGAAGCCGATGCGCGGCGTCGACCTGTGGGGCAGCTACTCCTACCAGACCGCGCGCATCGTCATCCCCGATCCGGCGACGCCGTCGCAGGCGGGCAACGATATCGACCACGTCCCCCGCCATGTCTTCTCGGGCGGTATCGACGTGACGCCGACGGACAAGCTGCGCCTGTCGCTGACCGGCAACGGCCAGTCGAGCTACCAGCTCAACGCCGCCAACAATCAGGGGCGGTTCGGCGACTATGTCGTGCTCAACGCCGAGGTCGCCTACCAGATCGACGCGCACGTCGAGGTGTCGGCGCAGCTCAAGAACCTCGCCAACGACCGCTACGAATATGTCTGGTTCGACGGCTCCCAGCGGCTGCATGGCCCGGCCGATCCGCGCGCGCTTTACGGCGCGATGCGCTTCCGCTTCTGATGGCGGCGGCGCGCCCTTCGCTGCGGGTGCTGGTGCGGCGGGTCCATCTCTGGCTCGGCCTGACGATCGGCGCGCTGTTCGCCTTTGCCGGGCTGACCGGTAGCCTGCTCGTCTTCTATCCGGAGATCGACGCCGCGCTGTCGCCGGCGCTGCGCGCGGTGCCGGCGGGGACGCGGCCTGCCGCGTGGCAGGCGGTGGTCGACACGCTCCATCGCGAGCATCCCGCCCGCACCGGCGCGTGGCGGATCGAAGTGACGCCGCAGGGCGGCGCGATCCCGGTACGCTACTACAAACCGCGCGAGACCGCGGGCCGCGACTTCGCGCCGCTGCTCGTCTGGGTGGACCCGGTGCGGATGACGACGATCCGCACCGGCTTCTGGGGCGACACGGCGTTCACCTGGATCTACGACCTCCATTACCGGCTGCTGCTCGACAAGCCCGGCGGCGTAGCGATGGGCATCTTCGGGATCGCGATGCTGGCCCTGATCGCAAGCGGGCTCTGGGCGTGGTGGCCGCGACCGGGCGGCTGGCGGCGCGGCCTGCACTTCAAGCGCCGCGCTGCGCCGGTGCGGCGGCTCTACGACTGGCACAAGCTGACGGGCGTGGGCGCGCTGGTGCTGCTGCTCGTCGTCACCGGCACCGGCGTGCTGCTCGACCTGCCGGATCAGGTGCGGCCCCTGCTCCGCCGGATGTCGCCGCTGTTCACCGCGCCTGCCATGACCGTGACGCCCGCCGGCACGCCGCTGCCGGTCGACGTGCTGGTGCGGCGCGCCGAGGAGCGTTTCCCGGACGCGGTGCTGGCCTGGATCGAAACGCCCGACGGGCCGACCGCGCCGATCCGCATCAACCTCGCCCGCCCCGGCGAGCCAAGCCGGCGCTTCCCGCGCACCAATGTATGGCTCGATCCCTATAGCGGCCGGATCGTCGCCGTGCGCGACGGGCTGGACGAGAGCGGCGGCGACGTGCTGCTCAACTGGCTGCATCCGCTCCATGGCGGCGAGGCGTTCGGGCTGGCCGGGCGGCTGCTCGCGCTGGCGGCGGGACTGGCGCCGATCGCGCTGTTCGTCACCGGCCTGCTGCGCTGGCGCCGTCGCAGGCCGCGCCGGCGCCACGGCTGCGCATCTGACCTTCGCTAAAGGCGCTGGTACCGCAGGACGGCTTCGAACCGCGCGCCGCCGTCGCCCCCGGTCAGCCTCAGCTCGCCGCCGTGCGCGCGCAGGATCTGCCGGGCCAGCGCGAGCCCGACGCCGCTCCCCTGCGCTTTGGTGGTGAAGAACGGGCGAAAGATCGCCTCGGCATCGGCGCCGCGCACGCCGGGGCCGTTGTCCCACACGCACAGCCGCGCCGTCGCCTCGTCGCGCTCCAGCGTCAGCCCGACCTGACCGTCGTCGCGTCCGGCCACGGCTTCGGCGGCATTCTGCAACAACGCCCAGATCGCCGCGCTCAGCTGGTCCGCATCCCCCTGCAACCGCACCGGCACCGCAGCGTCGCAGGTCAGCGGCAGCGCGGGCCAGCGCGTCGCGAACAGCCGCGCCAGGTCCGCGACAAGCTCGCGCAGGTCGACCGGCGCGAACTGCGGCGCGGGCAGCCGCGCCAGCGAGCGATAGGCCTCGCCGAACCGCTGCAACCCCGCCGCGCGGCGCGCCACCGTTCCCACCGCGTCGCGGATCGCGGGCAGCGCCGGCGCGTCGTCGGCCAGCATGTCCGCCGCGGTGCGGCTCAGCGAGGCGATCGGCGTCAGCGCATTGACGATCTCGTGGCTCAACACCTGCACCAGGTCGCGCAGCGTGGCGGCCTCCGCCGCCTTCAGCTCGGCATCGATGTCGATCAGCGCCGCCAGCCGGCTCGGCGCGCCGCCCAGGACAAGGTCGCTCGTCGTCAGCGCATAATGCCGCCCGTCGATCGCCACGGTGCCCGCGGCGCCGGGCGCTTCGGCGGCGATCGCCGCCACCAGCGCGGCGGGCGGCGCCGGGATCAGGTCGGCCGCACCGAACAGCCGCCGCGCCGCGCGATTGATCGCGTGGAGCTGCTGCGCGGCGTCGAGCGTCACGATCGGCGCGGGCGACAGGTCGAGCAGCGCGGTCAGCCGCCGCTCGCGGTGCGCGGTGTCGGGTGCGGGCGCGGGCGGGGTCGCCGGCCCGGGTTGCGGCCGCCGCGCCTCGACGATGCCCGTCGTCACGCCCCACAGCGCGGCCAGCACCGCGACCAGGGCGTTGGCATAGAGCCCCGCGGCCCATGCCAGCGCGAACAGCCCGCCCGCGGCGAGCAGCAACAGCCCGCGCAGCAGCGCGCGCCATCCCCTAGAGCCCATATTTCGCCATCCGCCGATAGAGCGCCGCGCGCGTCAGCCCCAGCTCGGCCGCCGCGCGGCTGACATTGAACGCGTGCCGTTTCAGCGCCGCCGCGACCAGCGCCGCCTCGCTGCGGTTGAGGTTCAGGTCGGCACGGATCGCGCGCGGCTCACCCGGCTCGTCGGCAAGCGCAAGCCCCAGCGCGGCGACGTCGATCGCCTCGCCGCCGCCCAGCAGCACCGCGCGCTCGATCGCAAGGCGCAGCCCATGCACCCCGTCGGGCCACGAATCGGCCGCGACCGCCCGCGCCGCCTCGTCGGTCAGCGGGCGCAGCGGCTGGCCATATCGGCCCGCGAACAGCGCCAGGAAATGGCGGGCGAGCAGCAATGCGTCGTCGCCCCGCCCCGCCAGCGCCGGCAGCGCGATCTCCACCGTGTTCAGCCGAAAGCGCAGGTCGTCGTTCAGCGCCGCCCGCGTTCCCGCCCGGTCGCGGCGGCTCGTCGCCAGCACGCGCACGCTTCCCAGCCGCCGCGCCAGCTCGGGCTGCAATGCGGGCGCCAACTGGTCGACCGCCTCGATCAGCAGCGTGGCCCCCTCGGCGGCCTCGGTCCGCGCGGCGACGGTCGCAAGGTCGGCCACCGCGGCGTCGAGCGTCACCAGCGGGCGCTCGGCGCGCGGGGAGGCTCGGTGGAGCATCTGCGCCACCAGCGTCTTGCCGCTCCCCGCCGGGCCGGTAATCAGCACCGCCGCATCGGTCGGGCCGACACGGGCGACGATCCCGCGCGCCGCCTCGATCGCCGGCGCCTCGCCCAGCAGCAGCAATGCCTCTTCCCCCGCCGCCGCCGGCGCCGCGGCCAGTTTCGCCCGGCGCAGCGCGACCGCGCGCTCGACCGTGGCGAGCAGCCGCTCGTTGCTCCACGGCTTGATCACAAAGTCGCTCGCCCCGCCGCGCATCGCCTGCACCGCGACCGCGATGCCGCTATGCCCGGTCACGACCACCACCACGGCGTTGCGGTCGGCGGCGATCAGCCGGTCGAGCATCCGGAAGCCTTCCTCGCCGCTCGTCCGCCCGCGCGCGAAGTTGAGGTCGAGCAGGATGACGTCGGCCGGGGCCTCGGCCAGCCGCACCCATGCCGCGTCGGGGTCGGCGGCGCCGGTCACGCGCATGCCCTGCCGTTCGAGCAGCAGCGTCGCCGCGCGGACGATGTCGGGATCATCGTCGATGACCAGGATGGCGGGCGATTCGGCGGACACGATGTTGACGGCCTCAGGCTAGTGTTCGAAATCGGACACTAGCTTGGCGACTGTCCGCCCGGCACGCCAGCACTTTCTCGATAATCCTTTATTTGCAGCGGCTTCGCCCTGTTCGCTCGCCTCCTGTACGCTGGCGGACATGGAAGCCTCCTCTCTCCCGACCAGCGGCGCCGCGATGGACCGGCGGATCGAGCGCCCGCATGCCCGCCGTCGCCGGGCCGCGATCCGCGCGGCGATCGGCCTCGCCGTCGTCGTCGCGGCGGCGATCGGCTGGTGGTTCATGCCGGGTTCGCAATCGCTCGCGGTCGATGCGACGACGATCCGCATCGCGCCGGTCACGCGCGCCGCCTTCGCCGATTATGTCCCGCTGCGGGCGCAGGTCGCGCCGCTTCAGACCGTGTACGTCACCGCGGTCAGCGGCGGCCAGGTCGAGGCGCTGCTCGCCAGCGACGGCCAGTCGGTCGCCGCCGGGGCGCCGCTCGCGCGGCTGGCCAACCCCTCGCTCGCGCTCGATGTCGCCAGCCGATCGGCCAACATCGCGGGACAGCTCAGTTCGATCAGCGGCCAGCGCCTGTCGATCCAGCAGAGCCGCGAACAGACCGAACGCGACATCGCCGCCGCACGCAACGATCTCGCCAAGGCCGAGGCGCTGCTGCGTCAGAAGCAGATCCTGTTCGACAAGACGATCGTCACCGCCGCCGCGCTCGCGCCGGTGCGCGACGAGGTCGTCTATCAGCGCGCGCGCCTCGCCGCGCTCACCCGCGCCGCGCAGGAGGCGCGCAGGATGCTCGCCGAACAGGCGTCGGGGGTCGACGCGACCGCGGGCGAGCTGCGCGAAAGCCTTGCGATGACGCGGGCGGGCCTTGCCGCGCTCGTCGTTCGCGCGCCGGTGGCAGGGCGGCTCACCGCCTTCACGCTGCAACCGGGACAGATGGTCAAGCCCGGCGACGCGGTCGGCCAGGTCGATTCCGAACATGCGTGGAAACTCACTGCCGACGTCGATCAATTCTATCTCGGCCGCGTCCGCACCGGGCTTGCCGCCGTCGCCGATCTCGACGGGCACAGCCTGCCGCTCACCGTGCTCAAGGTGCTGCCGCAGGTCACCGACGGCCGCTTCCGCGTCGAACTCGGCTTCAGGACGGCGCCGCCGGCGGGGCTCAACCGCGGCCAGACGCTCGACGTGCGCCTCACGCTCGGCGCCGATCGCCCCGCGGTCGTCGCGCCGTCGGGCGGCTGGCTCGATGCCGGCGGCACCACCGCCTTCGTCCTCACCAGCGATTCGCGTGCCGTGCGCCGGGCGATCACCACCGGCCGCCGCAATCCCGACCAGGTCGAAGTGACCGGCGGCCTCGCGCCCGGCGACCGCATCATCACCTCGCCGCTTTCCACCTACGCCCCCTACCAGACCCTGCTCATCCGATAGGAACCCGCCATGATCCAGCTCACCGCCATCCACCGCGCCTACCGGTCCGACGAGGTCGAAACGACCGCGCTTGCCGAAATCGACCTGACCGTCGAGCCGGGCGAATTCCTCGCGATCATGGGGCCGTCGGGCTGCGGCAAGTCGACGCTGCTCAACATCCTCGGCACGATCGACCGGCCGACCAGCGGCGCCTATCTGTTCGAGGGGGAGGACATCGCGAAGGCGCCCGAAGCACAGCTCGCCCGGCTGCGCCGCGACCGGCTGGGCTTCGTGTTCCAGAGCTTCAACCTGATCGACGAGCTCACCATCGCCGAAAACGTCGCGCTGGCGCTCGCCTATCGGTCGATGCCCGCGCGCGAGAAGCGCGAGCGTGTCGATGCCGCGATGGACCGCGTCGGCATCGCGCATCGCCGCAACCACCATCCGCACCAGCTTTCGGGCGGCCAGCAGCAGCGCGCCGCCATCGCCCGCGCGATCGTCGGCGAGCCCAGGCTGATCCTGGCGGACGAACCCACCGGCAACCTCGACACCGAAAACGGCGCGCAGGTGATGGACATCCTCACCCGGCTGAACGCCGACGGCGCGACGATCGTGATGGTCACCCACTCGCCCGCCCATGCCGATATCGCCAAGCGCACCGTGCACATGCTCGACGGGCGCATCCTGTCCGCGGTCCGGCGGGCGGCATGAAGCTCGACCGCGCGCTGACGGTGCTGGTGCTGCTGCTCCTCGCCGTCGCCCTGCTCCGCCACCTGTCCCAGACCCGCGACCCGGGAGTGACGCCATGACCTCCGCGCTGACCAGCTTCTACCGCTCGCTCACCCGCCACCGCCTCTTCGCCGCGCTCAACATCGGCGGGCTCGCGCTCGGCATCGCGGTGTTCCTGCTGCTGTTCCTCTACGTAAGGTTCGAAACCGGCTATGACCGCGTGCTGCCGGGCTGGGACAAGCTCTACCTGATCCACGAGCAATATCTGCGCCCCGGCGACCCGAGCGATCCCAACCCCAATACGATGGGCGGCGAACTCGACCTGCTGCGCGCCGACTTCCCCGACCTCGCGGCGACGCGCATCAATCCGTCGGGCGTGACGGTGCTCCAGGGCGGCAACGTCACCGGCGAGAAGGTGATGATCGTCGATCCCGGCTTTTTCGACCTGTTCCCCTTCCCCGTCCTCGCCGGCGATCCCGAACGGACGTTGCGCCGGCCCGACGGGCTGATCGTCACCGAAACCGCCGCGCGCAAATATTTCGGCACGCTCGCCGCGGTGGGGCGCACGCTCACGCTGGTGATCGGCACGACGCAATATCAGTATCGCGTCGGCGCGGTGCTGCGCGATCCGCCGCAGAACGTCACCTTCAAGTCGGACGTCTATCTGCCGATGGTCCGCACGCGGTTCGCCGACAGTTTCTTCGACCATTGGGGAAGCACCGCGGTGTTCACCGTGGTCCGCCTGCCCGATGCGGCCGCCGCGCGCGATTTCGACCGGCGGCTGGCCGCTTTTCTCGATCGCCACGCCTTCCGCACCGGCAACATCCCCAAGGACCAGTATCGCCAGTTCGTGCGCCCCCTGTCCGCGCTGCACCTCGCCGATCCGGCCGACCGCGCGATCGTGACGACGCTGGGGCTGGTCGGGCTGCTCACGCTGCTGATCGCGATCGTCAACTATGTGAACCTGTCGACCGCGCGGGCGGGGCTGCGTGCCCGCGAAGTCGCGGTGCGCAAGGTGCTCGGCGGCTCGCGCCGGGCGCTGACGGGGCAGTTCCTCACCGAAGCGATCGCCACCGTCGCGCTTGCCGGGCTGATCGGGCTCGCGCTCGCCGAACTCGCGCTGCCCGTGGTCAACACGCTCGGCGGCACGTCGCTCACCATCGACTATCTCGGCTGGGACGGCATCCTGCTGCCGCTGGTCGGGCTCGTGCTTGTCGTCGGGGCGCTGGCGGGGCTTTATCCGGCGCTGCTCCTTTCGGGATTTCGCCCGGCGGCGGTCCTTGCCTCGTCGCGCACGCCCGGCGGCGGTCGCGCGGGATCGCGGCTGCGCAGCGGCCTCGTGGTCGGCCAGTTCGCCATCGCCATCGCCTTCGCGATCGCCACGGTCGTGATGCTCGTCCAGACCGCGCACGTCGCCAGCGCCGATATCGGCTTTCGCCGTGCGGGGCTGATCGTCGTGCGCTCGACGGCGGACAGCGCGATCACCCCGGCACAGCGCGCGCAGTTGCTCGACGCGCTGCGCCGCACGCCGGGCGTCACGCGCGCGGCGATCGGCCTCAACGCGCCGGGGCTTCAGGCCACCACCAACACCGACAGTCTCCACCGCAACGAGGATCCGACGCGCAAGTCGATGATCTCGATCGTCGACACCGGCGAGGGCTATTTCGAAACCGTCGGCGCGCGCCTGCTCGCCGGGCGGCTGTTCGACCGCAGCCGCGGCGAGGACAACAGCGACTGGCGCTATGCCCCCGGCCGCTCGGGCGACGACCGGGTGGCCAACGTCGTGCTCAACGCCAGCGCGGCGCGCAAGCTCGGCTATGCCAGCCCCGCCGCCGCGGTCGGTCACATGATCGAGGGGATGGGCCCCGCGCGCGTGATCGGCGTGATCGCCGACATGCGTTTCGAATCGCCGCGCGAGCCGCGCCGCCCGACGCTCTATCTGTGGGCCGATCAGGCGAGCTGGCCGATGAGCGCGATCGCGCGCTACGCCGGCGACGATCCGCGCCCCACGCTCGCCGCGATCGAGGCGACGTGGAAACGCGCCGCCCCCACCGTGCCGTTCGATGCCGTCAGCGCCGAGACGAGCCTGTACGAGCGCTACTACAAGGCCGACTCCCAGCGCGCCCGGCTGTTCACGCTCGGCGCCGGGCTGGCGGTGCTGATCGGCTGCCTCGGCCTCTACGGCCTCGCCTCGTTCGACACGACCCGCCGGATCAAGGAGATCGGCATCCGCAAGGCGCTCGGCGCCTCCACGGCCGACGTGCTCCGCCTGCTCGTCGCGCGGTTCCTGCGCCCGGTGCTGATCGCCAACCTCATCGCCTGGCCGCTCGCCTGGGCGGCGATGCAGCGCTGGCTCGCGGGCTTCGACGACCGGATCGCGCTGTCGCCGCTCTATTTCCTGCTCGCCTCCGGCCTCGCCGCGCTCATCGCCGTCGCCACGGTGATCGGCCAGTCGTGGCGCGTCGCCCGCGCCGAACCCGCCCGCGCGCTGCGCTACGAATAGCCGTCGCGCAGACCCTTGACCCGGCGGCGTCCGCTATGGGCCCGCCGGGACGGGATCAAACGTCATGCGCGACCGTTGGCCCCTGTACGGTGGATCGCCGCGCGCCCGCGCGCCCGAAACAGCCCGAGGAGAATCGCATGCCCCCGTCCAGCGACGGCAACCCGCCGCAACAACCCATGCCGCCCGGCAACGCCGCCCCCGCCGCGATCGAGGACGACGATATCCCGTTCACCGGCGAGGAAGATCCGCTGGCCGAGGTGAGCACCGGCGCGTTCGCGGAAGTCGTCGCCGAATTCTCCCGATCGGAGCAGCGCGCCAAGGCAGCGAAATGACGCCGCCGCGCGGCTGCCGGACGCGTCGGCCAGGAACCGCCCCGGCCCTCACGCCCGAAAGCGATGGCTACCCCTCACGCCGCCCCCGCCTCGCCGGCCAGCCGCGCCAGGATCGGGCAGTCGGGGCGCGCGTCGCCGTGGCAGCGGTCGGCGAGGTCGAGCAGCGTCGCGCGCATCGCCTCCAGCGCGCGCGCCTTGCGGCCCAGTTCCTGGGCGCGCGCGGTCGCCAGCGCCTTGACGTCGGCACTCGATCGCGCCCGGTCCTGCCACAGCCCCAGCAGCGCGCGGATCTCCTCGACCGGAAAACCCAGGTCACGGGCGTGCGCGACGAAGCGCAGCCGCTCGACATCGGCGGTCGAATAGTCGCGATAGCCGCTCTCGCGCCGCGCGGGCGCCGGGATCAGCCCGATCTTCTCGTAATGGCGGATCATCCGCTGCGACACGCCGCTCGCGGTCGCCGCCTCGCCGATGTTCATGCGCCCGCCTCCCCGCCGTCGAGCCGCACCGCGTTCAGCCGCAGCGCGTTGGTCACCACCGCGAACGACGACAGCGCCATCGCCGCGCCCGCGATCATCGGCGACAGCAACAGCCCGGTCAGCGGATAGAGCACGCCCGCCGCCACCGGCACGCCGATGCCGTTGAACGCGAACGAGAACCACAGATTCTGCCGGATGTTGCGCATCGTCGCGCGCGCCAGCCGCCGCGCGCGCACGATCCCGTCCAGCTCGCCGCGCGTCAGCGTCAGCCCCGCGCTCTCGATCGCGACGTCGGTGCCCGTCCCCATCGCGATGCCGACATCGGCGGCGGCGAGCGCGGGCGCGTCGTTGATCCCGTCGCCCGCCATCGCCACGCGCGCGCCGCCCGCCTTCAACTCGGCGACGATCGCGGCCTTGTCCTCGGGCAACAGTCCGGCATGCACCGCGTCGATGCCGCCGATCGCCCGCGCCACCGCGTTCGCCGCCGGCGCGGCGTCGCCGGTCAGCATCACGATGCGCAGCCCCTCGGCCTTCAGCGCGGCGACCGCCGCCGATGCCTCGCGCTTGATCGGGTCGGCGATCACCAGCCGCCCCGCCGCGTGCCCGTCGACCGCGACATGGATCACCGTCCCCGCCGCCGCCTCGGGATCGTTCCCCCCCGCCGCCGGCGGCTGCTCCCCGGTCGCGACGCCCAGCCCCGCCATCATCGCGGCGTTGCCCAGCGCCACCGCACGCCCGTCCACCGTCGCGCGCACGCCCTGGCCGGTGGTCGAGGCAAAGTCGCGCGCCGCCGCGATGCGCAGCCCGCGCGCCTCGGCCTCGGCCACCACCGCGCGCGCCAGCGGATGCTCGGACCCGCGCTCGACCGCGGCCGCCAGCGCGACCAGCGCGTCGGCGTCGAACCCCGCCGCCGGGATCGCCGCGACCAGTCGCGGCCGCCCCTCGGTCAGCGTGCCCGTCTTGTCGATCACCAGCGTGTCGACGCGCTCCAGCGCCTGCAGCGCCTCGGCCTGCTTGACGAGCACGCCCGCCTGCGCGCCCCGCCCGGTGCCGACCATGATCGACATCGGCGTCGCCAGCCCCAGCGCGCACGGACAGGCGATGATCAGCACCGCAACCGCGTTGAGCAGCGCATGGCCCAGCCGCGGCTCCGGCCCGATCAGGCTCCACACGACAAAGGTCGCCGCCGCCACCGCCACCACCAGCGGCACGAACCATCCCGCGACCCGGTCGGCAACCGCCTGGATCGGCGCGCGGCTGCGCTGGGCGTCGGCGACCATCCGCACGATCCGCGCCAGCACCGTGTCGGCGCCCACCGCCTGTGCCTCGATCACCAGGCTGCCGGTGCCGTTGACGGTGCCCGCGCGCACCGTCGCGCCGGCGGCCTTGGCGACCGGCGCGGGCTCGCCGGTCAGCATCGCCTCGTCGATCGCCGAGCGGCCGTCGATCACCACGCCGTCGACCGGCACGGCGGCGCCGGGGCGCACGCGCAGCCGGTCGCCGCGATGCACCTCGGCCAGCGGCACCTCGGCCTCGCCGCCGTCGGCGCCGATCCGCGTCGCGGTCTGCGGCGCCAGCTTCATCAGCGCGCGGATCGCGCGGCCCGTCGCGGCGCGCGCGCGCAGTTCGAGCACCTGGCCCAGCAGCACCAGCGTCACCACCACCGCCGCCGCCTCGTAATAGACGGGCACCATCCCGTTCATCCCCGGCCCGTTCATCCCCGGCCCGTTCATCGCCGCCCCGTTCATCCCCGGCGCGGGCGGGAACCATCCCGGCGCCAGCGTCGCCGTCAGGCTATAGGCAAAGGCCGCGCCGACGCCGATCGACACCAGCGTGAACATGTTGAGGTGACCGCTGCGGATCGACGCCCATCCGCGCGCGAAGAACGGCGCCCCCGCCCATCCGACGACGGGCAGCGCAAGCGCGAGCTGGACCCAGGCGCTCCACGCCGTCGGCACGGGCATGACCCCCAGCCAGTCGGGCGCCATCGCCAGCACCAGCAACGGCACGCTGAACGCCGCCGCGATCCATGTCCGCCGCGTGAAGTCGACCAGTTCGGGATTGGGGGCGTCGTCGATCGCGGGCGCCTCGGGCTCCAGCGCCATGCCGCAGATCGGGCAGCTTCCCGGCCCCGCGCGGCGGATCTCGGGGTGCATCGGGCACGTCCATTCGGCCCCCGGTACCGCCGCCACCGGCGGGCGATGGGCATGGCCGTGGTCGTGGCCGTGGCCGTGACCGGCGCCGTGGCCGTGACAACATGCCGCCGGTGCCGCCGGTACCGCCTGCGCCGGGGTCGCTGCGGTCGCTGCGCCGTGGCACGCCGAATGGCCGCCCCCATCGGCGGGGGGCGGCGCTGCATCGGGCGAATGGGGCAGGCGCGCGTCGTCGGTCATCTCGAAACTCCTTCAGCGCCCGGACATCTGGGGTCTGACATCATGTCAGAGTCAAGCCCCCCGCCGCGGCCGCCGCCGGAACAACGCACGCGCGGCGGATCTAGCGTCGCCCGGCGATGCGGCTGCCCGCCTGGATCGCCACCGCGGCGAGCGACAGCGCCATGCCCAGCCCCGCCACCATGTGCCATCCGCCCAGCGCCCAGGCCGCGGTCGCCGCCGCCGATCCGCCCGCGCCGCCCAGGAACATCGCGCCCATGAACAGCGTGTTGAGCCGCGCGCGCGCCTCGGGGCGCAGCGCATAGACGATGTGCTGGTTCGAAACGAGCGCCCCCTGCACCGCGAAATCGAGCAGGATCACGCCCGCGGCGAGCCCCGCCACGCGGTCCCACAGCGCGAACACCGCCCATGCCGCCAGCGTCAGGCCCGCGCCCAGCGCGATCACGCCGTGCGGCCCGCGCCGGTCGGCCAGCCGGCCCGCGACCGGCGCCGCCAGGATCCCCACCGCGCCGACCACGCCGAACAGCCCCGCCACGTCGGCGCCCAGTCCGAAACGCGCCTGCAGGTGCAGCGCCAGGATCGTCCAGAAGGCCGAAAACGCACCGAACAGCAGCGCCTGCGTCCAGGCGGCGGTCCGCAACTCGGCAAACTCGGCCCACAGGTGACGCAGCGACGCGATCAGCGCGCCATAGCGCAGCGTGCCCTCGGGCCGGCTCTGCGGCAGCCGCGCGCGCATCAGCGCGCCCGCGCCCAGCGCCATCGGCACGCCCAGCCAGAACATCGCGCGCCACCCGGCATGCGTCGCGACCAGCCCGGCCAGCGTCCGGCTGAGCAGGATGCCGCACAACAGCCCGGCCATCACCGTGCCGACGGTCGCGCCGCGCCGCGCGGGCGATGCCAGATGCGCCGCCAGCGGCACGATCTGCTGCGCCACCGTCGCCGCGACGCCCAGCAACAGCGAGGCGACCAGCATCGACGCGGCGTCGGGCGCCAGCGCCGCCGCGACCAGCGCCAGCGCGAGCACGCCGAACTGGATCGCGATCAGCCGCCGCCGCTCGACCAGGTCGCCCAGCGGCACCAGCAGGAACAGCCCGGCGGCATAGCCGAGCTGCGTCGCGGTGGGGATCAGCCCCGCCGCCCGTCCCGGCAGGTCGCGCGTCATCACGCCCAGCATCGGCTGGTTGTAATAGATGTTGGCCACCGCGATCCCCGCCGCCGCCGCCATCGCAAAGGTCAGCCCGGCGCCGATCGTCGCGGGCTCGCTCCGGGGGACGGCGCGGGCGGCCGTCGGTTGCGCGGTCATCGTCATGCGGTCGCTCCTGTCGTCGCCGGTGCCGGCGCTGCGGCGGTGTAGAAGGGATAGTCGGTATAGCCCCGGGCCGTTCCGCCATAAAAGCTCGTGCGGTCGTAACGGTTCATCGGCAACGCCTCGGCCAGCCGGCGCGGCAGGTCGGGATTGGCGATGAACAGCCGGCCAAAGGCGATCGCGTCGGCGCGCCCCTCGCGCAGCGCCGCGCGCGCCGTGTCGCCGACATAGCCGCCGGCCGAAATCACCGGCCCGCCAAAGGCGCGCTTCAGCAGCGCACCGGCATCGGGCGCATCGGGGTCGATCGCGTTGACGTCGCTCGTCTGGTCGGCGCGCGGCTCGACGACGTGCAGATAGGCCAGCCCGCGCCGCGCCAGTTCGGCGCCGACATGCGCGTACAGCGTCGCGGGATCGCTGTCGCCCATGCCGTTGTGGCGGCCCCAGGGCGACAGCCGCACGCCGATGCGCTCCGGCGCCCAGGCGGCCGCCGCCGCATCGACGACTTCCAGCAGGAACCGCGCGCGGTTGGCGACCGGCCCGCCATAGGCGTCGCTGCGCCGGTTGCTCGAATCCTGCAGGAACTGGTCGATCAGATAGCCGTTGGCGCCGTGGATCTCGACGCCGTCGAACCCGGCCTCGCGCGCGTTGCGCACTGCGGCGGCGAAATCGGCGACGATGCCCGCGATCTCCCCGGCTTCCAGCGCGCGCGGCACCACCAGCGTCACCGGCGCGCCGGTCGCGTCCATGTGCTGCTGCCCGGCGGGCACCACCGCCGACGGTGCCACCGGCGTCGCGCCGCCGGGCTGCATCGTCGGGTGCGACACGCGGCCGGTGTGCCAGATCTGCAGCACGATGCGCCCGCCGCGGGCGTGGACCGCGTCGGTCACCAGCCGCCACCCCGCGACCTGCGCCGCGCTGTAGATGCCGGGAACGCCGGGATAGCCGTGCGCCTGTTCGCTGATGTCGGTCGCCTCGGTGACGATCAGCCCGCCCGCGCTCGCCCGCTGCTCGTAATAGAGCGCGTTGAGCGCGTGCGGCACATTGCCGGGCTGGCGCGCGCGCATCCGCGTCAGCGGCGCCATGACGACGCGATGGTCGAGCGCGATCGCGCCCAGCGTCAGCGGGGTGAACAACGGATCGGCGACGGACGGGTTCGACATGCAAAATCTCCTGCGATTGCGGACCCTCCAGATAGATTGAATGTGCTGCGGTTATTAGCTAGCCGTTGTGTTCGTCCTGTATATCGCGTGGTGATATAATGAATCTCGCCGATGTCGCCGTGTTCGTCGAGGCGGTGCGCGCCCGCACGCTGGCCGGGGCCGCGCGGCGGCTCGGGATCGCGCCGATGGCGGCATCGCGCGCGCTGGCCGCGCTCGAGGGCGAGCTGGCCACGCGGCTGCTCCATCGCACCACGCGCGCGCTGTCGCTGACGCCGGAGGGCGAGGCGTTCCTGCCCCATGCCCAGGCGATGCTCGACGACGAGGCCGAGGCGCGCGCCGCGATCCGCCCGTCGGGCGCCGGCGCGGCGGGGCTGTTGCGGATCACCGCCTCGGTGCCGTTCGGGCTGCGCGTCGTGTCGCCCTTCATTCCCCGCTTCCTCGCCGACAATCCCGAGGTTCAGGTCGACCTGCTGCTCACCGACGGCATCGTCGATCTGGTCGGCCAGGGGATCGACCTTGCGCTGCGCATCGCGCATCTGCGCGACAGCGGGCTGATCGCGCGCCGCCTCGCCGCCAATCCGCGCGGGCTCTATGCCGCGCCCGCCTATCTCGCCGCGCATCCCGCCCCGGCGCGCCTCGCCGACCTTGCCGGCCATGCCTGCCTCACCGTCACCGGCAGCCCCGGCTGGTCGTTCGTCACGCCTGCGGGCAAGCCGCTGCGCCGCCGCGTGCCGGGCCGTTTCTCGGCCAGCTCGCCCGAGGCGCTGCGCGAGGCGTGCCTGCACGGCGGCGGCATCGCGCTGCTCTCGGCATGGAGCGTGCGCGACGATCTCGCCGCGGGCCGGCTGGTCGAGATCATGCTCGCCGACGCTGCGGTCGAGCCGCTCGACGTCTGGGCGGTGCACCCCGGCGCGCGGCTCGTGCCCGCGCGGACGCGCCGCTTCATCGCCGCGTTCGAGGCGCATCTCGCCCGGCCTTGATCCAACCCGCTTCGCCCGCCGCCGCTTTGCCGCTATAGCCCCCCGACGCGCCGCCCCGGCGCGCTCCGCCGTTCGAAAGGTCGCCCGTCCGCCATGCGCGTGCTCGTCGTCGAGGATAATGCCCGGCTCGCGGCGCTCGTTGCCGAGGGGCTGCACCGCCGCGGCTTCGCGTGCGACGTCGCCGCCAGCCTTGCCGATGCCGACGATGCGATGGCGGGCGCCGCCTTCGATGCGATCGTGCTCGATCTCGGCCTGCCCGACGGCGACGGGATCGACTGGCTCGCCGCGCGCCGCCGCGACCGCAGCGCACCGCCCGCGATCATCCAGACCGCGCGCGGCGCGCTCGAGGATCGCGTGATCGGGCTCGATGCCGGCGCCGACGACTATGTCGTCAAGCCGGTCGCGATCGACGAGCTGGCCGCGCGCCTCCGCGCGCTGCTCCGTCGCCCCGGCCCGCGCGCGCCGACCGAGCTTCAGGCGGGGACGCTGCGCTTCGACACCGCCGCGCGCGCCGCGACCGCCGCCGGACGCCCGCTCGACCTGTCGCGGCGCGAGACCGACCTGCTCGAACTGCTCATGCGTCGCGCGGGCAGCGTCGTCCATCGCGACCTGATCGAGGACGCGATCTACAATTTCAGCGAGCCCGTCACCCCCAACGCGGTCGAGGCGACCGTGTCGCGCCTGCGCCGCAAGCTCGACGAGGCGGGCGCGGGCGGCAGCCTGCACACGATCCGCGGCGTCGGCTACATGCTGCGCATGGTCGAGCCGTGACGCACCGGCGCTCGGTGACGCACCGGCTCCGGCGCGGGCTGGGGCTGATCGGCCTGGTCGGCAGCGTGCTGCTGCTCGGCGCGGTCGGCTTCTTCTACTGGCAGTCGTTCGTCGATCTTCCCGCCGACCGCGCCGCGCTGCGCGCGCTCAAGGAGGTGATCGAGCATGTCGGGCTGCCGATGGTCGTGCTGATGGTGCCGGTCAGCATCGTCGGGCTGCGCGTCATCCAGCAGGCGTTCGTCCCGCTCGAGGCGGCGGCGCGCCGGATCGAGGCGACGCGCGGCCACGAACGCGGCTTCCGCATCGACGAATCGTCGATGCCGACCGAGGCGCTGCCCTTCACCCAGGCGGTCAACGACCTGCTCGGCCGGCTCGACGACGCCGCGCTGCGGCAGGAGGCGTTCGCCGCCGATGTCGCGCACGAGCTGCGCACCCCGCTCGCGCTGCTCTCGCTCGAACTCGACCGGCTCGACGGCCCGCATGCCGCGCGGCTCAAGGGCGACGTCGCCGCGATGCAGCGGCTGATCGACCAGCTCATGCTGCTCGCCCAGGTCGATGCCGCCGCCGCCGCGCAGCTTGCGCCCGAGCCGGTGCCGCTGGCCGCGCTCGCGACCGATCTGGTCGCCGCGATGGCGCCCGGCGTGATCGGCGCGGGCCGCACGATCGCGCTCGATCTCGATGCCGACCGCGCCGCGCCCGCGGTCGCGCACGGCCGGCGCGAGGCGATCGCGGCGGCGCTGCGCAACCTGGTCGAAAACGCGGTGCGCGTCACCCCGCCGGGCGGCACCGTCCAGGTGCGCGTCGGCCCCGGCCCCCTGCTCGCGGTGTGCGACGCCGGCCCCGGCCTCTCGGCCGACCGGCTCGCCGATCTCGTCCGCCGCCATCGCCGCGCCGATCATGCCAGCCGCGACGGCGCCGGGCTCGGCCTCGCGATCGTCGACCGCATCATGGCGGCGCATGGCGGCGCGCTCGAAACCGATCCCGACGCGCGCGCGCTGCTGCTGCGCTTTCCCGACTGATCCGTCAGGGATTCGTCAGCTTCGCCGCCTAGGCGCGGTGTCATGCCGAAACGACCCGCTCTTTACGCCGGTGTCGCCGCGATCGCGCTCGCGCTGTCGGGCCTCTGGTGGTTCACCCAGCGCCAGCCCGCCGCGCCCGCCCGGTCCGACACGCCCGCCGCGCACGAAACCGCCGCCGCGCCAAAGGGCGACCTGCTCCGCGTCGATGCGCGCCACGCCGCCGCGCTCGGCATCGCCGATGCGCCCGCCGCCGCCGCCCAGGACGTGCCGATCGCCAGCATCCCCGCGACGATCCAGCCGCCCGCCAATGCGCGCGTCGCGGTCGCGGCGACCTTTCCCGGCGTCGTCATGCGCACGCTGGTGGTCGAAGGCGACGCGGTGCGCCGGGGTCAGCCGCTCGCGGTGATCGCCAGCCGCGACGTGCTCACGCTCGGCGCCGATCTCGCGCGGGCACAGGCCCGGCTCGGCTATGCCCGCGCCAATGCCGCGCGGCTCGCGCAGCTCAGCCGCGAGGGGATCATCGCGGGCGCCCGCGCCGACGAGGCGGGCGCCGCCGCGACCGAGGCGCGCGTCGATGCGGGCGAAAAGGCGCGGCTGCTGCGCATGGCCAATGCCGATGGCGGCAACGGCACCTACACGCTGCGCGCGCCGATCGCGGGCCGCGTGACCAGCGCGGCGATCCAGGCGGGCAACCCCGTCGACGGCACCACCGCGCCCTTCGTCATCGACGCCGCCGACCGGTACGAGGTCGTCGGCCAGCTTCCCGAACGCCTTGTCGGCACCGTCCGCACGGGGATGCGCGCCAGCCTCGACGGCGTCGCCGCCCCCGCGCCCGGCGGCGCCGATGCGGGCGCCGCGCCTGCGCCGCTGTCGGGCCGGATCGTCGCGGTCGGCACCACGATCGACCCCGCGACGCGCTCGGCGAGCCTCAAGGCAGAGATTCCCGCCGCGCCCGGCGTCGTCGCGGGGCGCGCGACCAGCCTTTCGGTCCACGGCCCCGCCCCGGCGGGGGCGGTCACGCTCCCGGCCTCGGCGCTCGCCTCGGTCGACGGGCGCGACGTCGTGTTCGTCACCGCACCCGGCGGCTATGCGATCCGCCGCGTGACGCCGGGCGGCACCGCCGACGGGCGCGTCGTGCTGCTCGGCGGGGTCCGCCCCGGCGAGCGCGTCGTCATCCACGGCACGAGCGCGCTCAAGGCGCTCGCGCTCGCCCGCTGATCGCCGGAGAGGAACCCGCTTCATGCTCCGCGCGCTCGTTGCCGCCTCGCTGTCCTATCGCCTGCTCGTCATGGCGCTCGCGCTCGTCGTCGCCGGGCTCGGCGGCTGGGCCTTTTCCCAGCTTCCGGTCGATGCCTATCCCAACATCGCGCCCGCGCAGGTCAAGCTGATCCTCAAGGCGCCGGGGATGACCCCCGAAGAGGTCGAGACGCGCGTCATCACCCCGATCGAAATGGAGATGCTCGGCATCCCGTCGCAGGCGGTGCTGCGCTCCTCGGCCAAATATGCGATCGCCGACATCACGATCGACTTTGCCGAGGGCACCGACATCTACTGGGCGCGCCAGCAGGTCGCCGAACGGCTCGCGGGGGTGATGGGCGATCTGCCCGCCAGCGTGACGGGCGGGCTCGCGCCCATCTCGACGCCGCTGTCCGACGTCTACATGTTCACGATCGAGGGGCCGCTGTCGCTCCAGGCAAAGCGCGAACTGCTCGACTGGACGATCCGCCCCGCGCTGCGCACCGTCCCCGGCGTCGCCGACGTCAACGCGCTCGGCGGCATGGTCCGCACGTTCGAGGTGCGCCCCGATCCGCTCGCGCTCGCCGCCGCGCATCTCAGCGTCGCCGACCTGCGCACCGCGATCGAAAGCGGCAACCGCAACGACGGCGCGGGCCGCCTCACCGCGGGCGAGGAGGCGCTGATCGTCCGCGCGGTCGGCGCGATCCAGTCGGTCGCCGATCTCCAGGCGCTCGTCGTCGCCAGCCGCGACGGCCGCATCGTCCGGCTCGGCGATGTCGCCGCCGTCACCACGGGCAGCCTCACGCGCTACGGCGCGGTCAGCCGCAACGGGCGCGAGGAGGCGGTCGAGGGGCTGGTGATCGCGCTGCGCGGTGCCGATGCGCGCCAGGTCGTCGACGGCGTCCGGGCGCGCCTTGCCGAGCTGCAAAAGACGCTGCCCGCGGGCACGCATATCGACGCCTTCTACGATCGCTCGGACCTGATCGGCCACGCCGTCGGCACGGTCGAGGAGGCGCTGCTCGAGGCGACGGTGCTCGTCGTCGTGCTGCTCATCCTCTTCCTCGGCGACTGGCGCGCGGCGGCGATCGTCGCGGCGACGCTGCCGATGGCGGCGCTCATCACCTTCCTGTTCATGCGCGCCGCCGGGCTGTCGGCCAATCTGATGAGCCTGGGCGGGCTCGCCATCGCGATCGGGATGCTCGTCGACGGCGCGGTCGTCGTCGTCGAAAACATCGTCGAACGGCTCAGCCATCCGGGCGAGGCCGACCGGCCGCGGCTCAACCTCGTCTTTCAGGCGGCGAGCGAGGTGATCGTCCCCGTCTCGGCGGGCATCGCGATCATCGCGCTCGTGTTCCTGCCGCTGCTCGCGCTCCAGGGGCTCGAGGGCAAGCTGTTCGGTCCGGTCGCGCTCACCATCGTGTTCGCGCTGGCGGGGTCGCTGCTCATCGCGCTCACGCTCGTGCCCGTGCTCGCCTCGTTCGGGCTGGGGCGCGGCCATCACGGCGATCCGTGGATCATGCGCATGCTCTCGCCGCGCTATCGCCGGCTGCTCGACGCCGCCTTCGCGCACCGCCGCATCGTCTATGCGCTGTCGGGGCTCGGGCTCGTCATCGCCGGCGCCGCCTATGGCGCGGTGGGCAAGGCGTTCATGCCGACGATGGACGAGGGCTCGGTGATCGTTCAGCTCACCAAGCTGCCCTCGATCAATCTCGAACAGTCGATCGCGCTCGACCAGGCGGCGCAGCGCGCGATGATGAAGGTGCCCGAGGTGGCCGACGTCATCGCCCGCGTCGGCTCGGACGAGATCGGGCTCGACCCGATGGGGCCGAACGAGACCGACACCTTCATCCGCCTGCGCCCGCGCAGCGAATGGCGCGGGACCAAGGCCGACATCATCGAGGAACTGCGCCGCGCGCTCGACGGGTTGCCGGGCATCCAGCCCAGCTTCACCCAGCCGATCGAGATGCGCGTCTCCGAAATGCTCACCGGCGCGCGCGGCGACCTTGCGGTCAAGATCTTCGGGCCGGACCTCGCGACGCTCGCCGATCTGGCGGGGCAGGTCCAGCGCACGCTCGCCGAGGTGCGCGGCGCGTCCGAGGTGCTCACCGTCGCCAACGACAATGTCGACTATCTCCAGCTCGACATCGACCGCGCCGCCGCGGGCCGCTTCGGCATGCCCGTCGACACGCTCCAGGACACGCTGCGCGCGCAGGTCGAGGGCGTCCGCGCGGGCGTCGTCGCCGAAGGGCAGAAACGCGTGCCGATCGTCATCCGCGGCGATCCGGCGCTGCGCACCGATCCTGCGCGCTTCGCCGACCTGCAACTGCGCACCCCCGACGGCACGCTCGCGCGCGTCAGCGACATGGCGCGGATCGCGCGGACCGAGGGGCCGGTAAAGCTCGACCACGAAAACGGCTCGCGCTTCGCGCTCGTCCAGGCGTTCGTCACCGGGCGCGACCTGGTCGGCTATGTCGACGAGGCGCGCGCCGCGGTCGCGGCCAGGGTGCGGCTGCCCGCGGGCTATCGCATCGTCTGGGGCGGCCAGTTCGAAAACCAGCAACGCGCCTCGGCGCGGCTGATGCTGGTGGTGCCGATCGCGCTCGCGCTGATCTTCCTCGTCCTGCTCGCGACGCTGCGGTCGCTGCGCGCGGCGGCGCTGATCCTCGTCAACATCCCCTTCGCGATGGTCGGCGGGCTGGTGTCGCTCTGGGCGTCGGGCGAATATCTGTCGGTGCCCGCCTCGGTCGGCTTCATCGCGCTGCTCGGCATCGCGGTGCTCAACGGGCTCGTCCTCATCGCCTATTTCCGCCAGCTCCGCGCCCAGGGGCACAGCATGGCCGAAACGGTGCGGATCGGCGCCGAACGCCGGCTGCGCCCGGTGCTGATGACGGCCAGCATCACCGCCTTCGGGCTGGTGCCGCTGCTGTTCGCGACCGGGCCGGGCTCGGAAATCCAGCGCCCGCTCGCGATCGTCGTGATCGGCGGGCTCGTCACCTCGACGCTGCTCACGCTGGTGCTGCTGCCGATCCTGTTCGAACGCTTCGGCGAAAGCCGCGAGGAGGAGGCCGCCAATGGCTGACCTGTTGCTCAGCTTCCAATGCGCGCGGCGCGATACCGATGCGGTGGTCGATGCCCTCCGCACCGTCGTCCGCGCGCCCATTCAGATCGGGGAACGGACCGTGCGCGGTTGGGACTATGACGATGCGACGACGGTGGAACAGGTGTCGGGCCTGCTCCGCCGCGCGCTGATCGAACTGATCGTGCCGGCGGACCGGCTCGACGATGCGGTGCGCGCGGTCGGCGCCGCCGAATGTGCGCAGCCGGTGCGCTGGCACGCGCTTCCCGTCGCGGCGTCGGGGCGGATCGCATGAGCGCCGCCCCCCGCGCGCTCGCGCTCGCGCCGCGCATCGCCCGCCCCGGCGCCCTGGCGCCGCGCATCGCCCGGCTCGCCGCCGCCGCCGCGCTGCTTCTCGCCGGCACCGCGCCGCTCCACGCCCAGCGCGCCGACCTGCCGCCCGAACCGGCGGTGATCGCCGCGCTCGACAATCATCCCGCCGTCGCCGCCGCGCTCGCACGGGTCGAGGCGGCGCGCGCGGGCGCGACGATGCTCGCGCGCGGCACGCACGAAGTCACCGTGACGGGCAGCTATGTCCGCCGCACCGTCGATCGCGAGGGCGATTTCAACGAATTCGACGCCACCGTCACGCGCGCCTTCCGCCTGCCGGGCAAGGCCGCGCTCGATGCGCGCGCGGGCGCGCTCGGGGTCGAGGTCGCCGAAAACCAGATGGAGGATGCCCGCCACCAGGTCGCGCTGCGCCTTTCCGACCTGTGGCACGAATGGCTCGCCGCCGGCAGCCTCTATCGCAGCGATGCCGAGGCGGTGGCCGCGCTCGACCAGGCGCTCGCCGCGATCCGCCGCCGCGTCGCGCTGCGCGACGCCGCGCCGCTCGACGTCGATCAGGCGATGGCCGCGCTCGACGGCGCGCGCGCGCAGGCCGAGGCGTCGCTTGCCGCGCGCGAAGCGGCGCGCGCCGCGATCGCCGCCAACTTTCCCGATCTGCCGCTGCCCGCCGAACCGCCCGAATTGCCGGTCCCTGCGCTCCCCGCACAGGATCTGGCGGCGCTGCGCGACCAGGTGGTGATCCGCAGCCACGAAATCCGCGCCGCCGACCGCGAGGCCCAGCGGCTGGGCGTGGTCGCGCGGCGCACCGCCGCCGATCGCCTCGCCGATCCGTCGTTCGGCGTGCGGCTGTTCAGCGAACGCGGCGGGATGGAGCGCGGCGCCGGGCTCGTCGCCTCGATCCCGATCGGCGGGGGCCATCGCCGCGCCGCCGCCGAACGCGCGAGCGCCGAGGCCAATGCCGCGCGGCTCGAACTCGCCGTCGTCCAGCGCGGGGTCAACGCGGTCGCCGACACCGATCTCGCCAACGCGCGCAACCGCATCGCCGCGTGGCGCCGGGCCGAGGCGGCGGTGACCAGCGCCGACGCCGCCGTCGCCCGCATCGCGCGCGGCCATGCGCTCGGCCAGATCGACCTTGCCGAACTGCTCTATGCGCGGCGTCAGGCGACCGAGGCGCGCCGGGCGGAAATCGCCGCACGGGTGGAATCGGACCGTGCGCTTCTGCGTCTTCAGATCGACGCGCATGTGATCTGGATCGGCGTCGAAAAGCACGATCACGACGCCGATTGACACCGAATTGCGCGAAAATGCACGATCCGTCCTGCCATTGAGGGCGCTTTTCCGATGGTTTAGCGTTACCAAAATCGCCGATTCGTAGGAAATGGGAGGGGGCGGATGGACCAGGTCGAAACGCGCCGCGGCGTGCTCCGCGCGGGCGGCGCCGGGCTGCTCGCCACGCTCGCGGCGGCCCCCGCCCCGGCCGCTGCCGACACCGCTGTCCATACCGATCAGGCGGCGCTCGCCGATCCGCTCGTCCCGCTCTGGCCCGGCGCGATTCCGGGCGCGCGCGGCACCGTCATCCGGCGCCGGGTCGAGGACCAGTCGAAGGATCCGGCGCGCCCCGACCGCTGGATTCGCGGCATCGACCGCCCGGCGCTCGTCGTCCGCCGCGCGCCGCGCCCCAACGGGGCGGCGGTGCTGCTCGTCCCCGGCGGCGGCTATGGCTTCAACTCCTACGACAATGAAGGCGTCGAACAGGCGAACTGGCTCAACGCGCGCGGGATCACCGCCTTCATCCTGCTCTATCGCCTGCCGGGCGAGGGCTGGGAAAACCGCCATCTCGTGCCGCTTCAGGATGCCCAGCGCGCGATGCGGCTGATCCGCGCGCGCGCCGCGGATTTCGGCGTCGATCCGCGCCGGATCGCGGTGCTCGGCTTCTCGGCGGGCGGGCATCTTGCGGGGTCGCTCGCGACGCGGTTCGACGAACGCTGCTATGCCCCCGTCGACGCCGCCGACGCGCTGTCGGCCCGGCCCGATCTCGCCGGGCTCGTCTATCCGGTGGTCAGCATGGCGCCCGGCTACACGCACGGCAGTTCGCGCAACAACCTGCTCGGCGCCGCGCCCGACGCCGCGCGCGAACAGGCCGCGTCGGTCGAACGCCGCGTCGGTGCGGACACGCCGCCCGTGCTGCTCGTCCATGCCGGCGACGACGCAACCGTCCCCGTCGCCAACAGCATCCTGCTCTATCAGGCGATGCTCGCCGCGCACCGTCCCGCCGCGCTCCACCTGTTCGACGAGGGCGGCCACGGCTTCGGCACGCGGCTGTCGCCCGCCATGCCCGCGTCGCAATGGCCGGGTCTCTTCCACGCCTGGGGCGTCCGCCACGCCGTTTTCTCCGCCGCCGCGGCCGCGTAAGGCGCCGGCACGCAACCCGAATCAAAGGATCGCCGATGCCCGTTTCCCGCCCCGTCGCAACCGCCGCCCTGGCCTTTGCCGGCCTCGCGCTCGGCCTCGCCGCCCCCGCTGCGGCCCAGACGCGCGTCGACGGCGACCCCTATGCCGCCGATCCGTCGGGGATCGTCGACGATCCCTGCCCCGTGCATCCCGCGCCCGCCGACGGGGATGCGTGGCGGATCGCCAATCTCCACATGCTCACGCGCGATTTCGGCCAGCATTGCCGCTATCGCGCGCAGAATGCGGCGTTGCGCGCCGCGCGCACGCGCGTCGACGTGGTGTTCATGGGCGATTCGATCACCGACGGCTGGATCGCCGCCGATCCGTCGCTGTTCACCGGCGGCGTGGTCGATCGCGGGATCAGCGGCCAGACGACGCCGCAGATGCTCGTGCGCTTCCGCGAGGACGTGATCGAGCTGCATCCGCGCGCGGTCCACATCCTTGCCGGCGCCAACGACATTGCCGGCAATACCGGCGCCTCGACGATGGCGGTGGTCCAGGGCAATATCCGCTCGATGGCCGAACTGGCGCGCGCGCACGGCATCCGCGTGATCCTCGGCTCGATCCTGCCTGCGGGCGCCTTTCCGTGGAGCCCCGACAAGAAACCGGCGCCGCAGATCATCGAATTCAACCGCTGGCTGCGCGGCTATGCCGCCGCCAACGGCTTCGCCTTTGTCGACTATCACGCCGCGCTTGCCGATGCGCAGGGGGCGATGCGGCCGGGGCTCGCGGGCGACGGCGTGCATCCCAACGCCGCGGGCTATGCGCTGATGCGTCCGCTCGCGCTCGCGGCGATCCGCCGCACGCTCGGCGCGCGCTGACGCGCCACGGCGGCTCTTGCGCGGCGGCGCGTTTTGGGGTGTCTGCGCGGTCGATGACTACAGGGAAGAACCGCACCGCCATGTCTCGCCGCTTCAAACTGGCGCTCGCCGCGCTCGTCTGTGCCGCCTCGGGCTTCGTCGCCGTCCGCGTGACCGCGCAGACCGACCGGACGCAGGATGCGGCGTGGCACAACCGCCAGATGCTCGCGCTCGCCGAACGCGGCTCGGCCCAGGGGTGGCAGGCGCTGCCCTCGGGGCTGCGCTGGCGGCGGATCAAGGGCGACGGCAAGGGCGCGCACCCAAGCGTCAGCGACGTGGTGACGCTCCATTATGCCGGCACGCTCGTCGACGGCACCGAATTCGACAGCTCGTTCAAGCGCGGCGCCCCCGCCACCTTCCCGCTCGCCGCGCTCATCCCCGCGTGGCAGATGGCGGTGCCGCTGATGGGCGTCGGCGACACGATCGAAATCGCCACCCCCGCCGACCTCGCCTACGGGCCGGAGGGCAAGGGCCCGATCCCCGGCGGCGCGACGCTCCTGTTCCGGATCGAGCTGCTCGGGATCGAACCGCGCTGACGTCGCGATCGCGGCGCCGATTGCCCGATTGACCGATTGCAATATGGTTCATATACGAACCATATATCTTTTGGTGGTCGGGATTGCGCATGGGTATCGTCAAGATCGAGGATTCGCTGCATGAGGAGGCGCGGCGCGCCAGTGCGGTGATGTGCCGTTCGATCAACGCCCAGGCCGAGTTCTGGATGAAGATCGGCATGCTGGCAGAGGCGAATCCCACGCTGTCGTTCAACGACATCGTGCGGATGCAGCTCGCCGCGGTGCAGCTCCGTGCGCTCGATCCCGCTGCCGTCGAGCCTGCCGCTATCGAGCCTGCCGCTGCCGATCGCGTGGCGGCCTGACATGCGCACCCCGGCTTCGGCGCTGATCAAGTCGCCCGACGAACTGGCGCTGATGCGCATTTCGGGGCGGCTGCTCGCTTCGGTGTTCGAGATGCTCGACGGCCTCGACCTTGCCGGCATGACGACGATGGCGATCAACGATCGTGTCGAGCGCTTCATCACGCACGATCTCGCCGCGCGCCCCGCGAGCAAGGGGCAATATGGCTTCAAATATGTGCTCAACAGCTCGGTGAACGACGTCGTCTGCCACGGCGTGCCGAGCGACGACGAACAGATCCGCGACGGCGACATCGTCAATCTCGACATTACGCTCGAAAAGAACGGCTTCATCGCCGATTCGAGCAAGACCTATCTGGTCGGCGACGTGGCGCCGGCCGCGCGCCGGCTGGTCGAAACGACGCGTGCGGCGATGTGGCACGGCATCGGCGCGGTTCGCCCGGGCGGCTATCTGGGCGACATCGGCCATGCGATCGAACGCTGTGCCCGTCGCCACGGCTATTCGGTCGTGCGCGACTTTTGCGGCCACGGCATCGGCCGCGAAATGCACGAGGCGCCCCAAGTCCTCCATTTCGGTCGCCCCGGCACCGGGCTGCGCCTCCAGCCGGGAATGGTGTTCACGATCGAACCGATGCTCAACCAGGGGACGCGCCGCGTCGCCACGCGCGACGACGGCTGGACCGTCGTGACGTGCGACGGCCGCCTCTCGGCCCAGTTCGAACACACCGTCGCGGTCACCGAAACCGGCGTCGAAGTCCTCACGCTCCGCCGCGACGAAACGCCCGGCGGCACGGCGGAATAGGCGCAGCGCAACGCCGCGCGGTCCGCCCGCGCGGCCGGCCGCCCGGCCGCCGGCAATGCGCCCGATCCGGACGAATTATCGCGCCGTCGGCGGTCGCCCGCGCCTGCGCCGTCCTATGATGAGCCTGCTCGGCTGATCGCATGGCCGCCGATGCCCGTGCCCGTCCGTTAACCATGCCGGAGCGACGCCTTGTTCGAATCGACGATCCTGCCCGCCCCGTCTGCCGTCGGCTTCGGGGACACCGTGGAACGCGCGCACCGGCTGCTCGACGGCGCCGGGCTGGCCGGCATCGGCGCGGCGCTGGCGCCGTTTGCCGACGATGCGGCCGACGGGATCGCCGGGCTGGACGCCGTGCTCGAACGTTGCGTCGCGCTGGTGATCGAGGCGTTCCGGGCCGATACGCGCTCGGCGGCGGCCTATGCGGCGCTTGCCGCGCTGCCCGCCGCGCTTGCGGCGCGGATGTTCGATCAGACGCTCGCCGGGATTTTCGGCGACCGTGCGCGCGACATTCGCGCGGTCAACGAGACGGGCTCGATCACGCTGATCGGTCTGCTCTCGGCGGCGGGCGCGCATGAACAGGCCGCGGCGCTGGTCGCGCAGGTCCGCGAATATCTGATCGGCCCCGGCGTGCGGCACGCGGCATGGGTGGCGCGCTGCCGCTGGGCCGGCTGCACGCCCGCGCCCGACGCCTATCTGGACGAGGCGGCGCTTGCGTTTCCCGATGCCGCCGCGGCCGAGGCGCGGATCGACGCGGCGCCGCTCGACCTCGCCGCGCACCGTGCCCGCATCCGCTTCGCGCTCGCCGCGGGCGACGTCCTGGCGACCGATGCGCTGATCGGCGCCGCGCTCGCGCTGCCGCTGGGCGATGCCGACAAGCGTCTGCTCGCGCCCGAACTCGCCCTTGTCGCCGCGATGCACGCCGCCTGCGGCGACACGGCCCGACTGCGCGCCGACCGTCTGCGCTGGGCGCTCGCGGCGGCGGCCGGCGTCACCGCCGCGGCGGCCGACCTGCTCGATGCGCGGATGGCCGCGGGAGCGCTACCTTTCCTCGACCCCGCCGAAGCCCGGACCGCCGCCGCCACCCTCCGCGATTGCCTCCCCCCCGCCGACGCGACCCCCGCCGTCACCGGCTACCCGATGCGCAACGGCAAGCCGCATGTCGACATCGTCTGGCTCGAAATCACCAACCACTGCAACCAGAAGTGCACCTTCTGCCCGGACATGTTCCGCGAGGATGCGCGCACCTGGCTCCCGCTCGATCAGGTCAAGAACCTGATCGACCAGCTCTGCGACACGATCAGCGTGGGCTCGATGCAGCTCAACGCCTATGGCGAGCCGCTGCTGCACCCGAACATTGCCGAGATCCTCGCCTATATCCGCGAACGCGACGTGCGCTTCCCCACCTATTTCACCTCGCACGGGATGACGCTGGTCGAAAAGAAGCTCAAGCAGCTTTCGAACAACTATCCTGCCGGCATCGCCATCTCGCTCCACAACGACAGCCAGGCGTCTTACGAGGCGACGCGCAGTCACAAGATCGGCGACTATGACACGCTGGTCGCCCGCGTCACCGCGCTGTTGCGGCAGATGGTGGCCGAACGCGCCCCGTCGCATCTGCGCCTTTATCAGATGGTCTCCAACGGCGCCGAGGATCCGCGCGTCGACCCGGTCACGCGCCACGCCTTTCCCGACACGCCCGAACGGCTGATCGCGCATGTCCGCAAATGGGAGGCGATTGCCGAAACGATCGCCGCAGCGGCGCCGCCCGAAAGCGGCGCCCAGGCCCACCGGACGAGCGACGCCGACCTGCGCGGCGCATTCCGGGAGTCGACCCAGGGCGACAGCACGCACCTGCCCATCCTCACCTGGCGCGACGTCAATGGCGGGCTGCAACAGGCGTTCATGTCGGCCCGCCCGGTCGGCACCTATGCCAATCTGCTGCTCGAATATGATCCGCGCTGGTCGGTCGAGCGCAAGCTGGTGACGGGACAGAGCTGCGGTTTCACCGCGACGCCGTCGCTCGCGATCTTCGCCACCGGGCGGCTCGGCATCTGCTGCCTCGACCTCAACAGCACCGCGACCTTCGGCGCGCTGTCCGACTTTCCCGACCTGCGCACCGCGCTCACCAGCCCGCAAGCGCTGCAGATCTTCGCACAGCTTTCGAACGGCATCGCCACCAGCCGCGGGTGCCAGATCTGCCTCGGCGGCCCCGAACGCCACTGCGCGAGCAAGAATCTCCCCGGCCCGACCCGCCCCGCCGGCCATTTCGCGCCGGGGATCTAGCCGCGCGGCGCCCGCGGCGCGGATCGTCCGCGCTCCCGACGGCGATCCCGTCGCCTTTGCCGAATAGCGCCCGCCCCCGGCGCAACCCCGGCACTGGCCGCCCGCGCTTGCCCCTTGGCAAGCGCGGCGATGTCGATCAAAGGTCGCGCATGGGCGGCTCCAACTCCTTTCTCGATCGCGATTGTCCGGGTTTCCCGTCTCGCACGTCTAACTAGGGGAACGGCGGCGTGGCCGATCTTGCGGACATGCTGGCAAAGGCGAAGCGCGCCGTGCTTCGCCGTGGATTCGCGGAACAGGATGCGGACGAATTGGTGCAGGAGGCGTTCCTGAGGATCGAACGCTATGAACGCGAACAGCAGGCGCGCTCGCGCGAGGCGCTGCTCGTCACCGCGGCGATCAACCTGTCGATCGACCGGCGCCGCCGCGAGGCGCGCGCGCCCTTTGCGCCCGCGAACGACCTGCTCAACATCGCCGATGCGCGCCCCGACCCGTCGCAGGTTCTCGAACAACGGGCGCGGCTGGCCCATGCCCGCGCCGGGCTGGCGCGGCTGCCAGAACGGACGCGGCGCATCCTGCTGCGCCGCCGGCTCGACGGCGCGACCTATGCCGAAATCGCCGCCGACGAGGGGATGAGCGTCGCCGCGGTCGAAAAGCAGGTCGCGCGCGCCACGCTGCAACTGATGCAGTGGATGGAGGGGTGGTGACGCAACGCCATGCCCGCGCCGCCGCCGAGGCGGCGACCTGGCTCGCCCGGCTTCAGGGCGACGCGCGCACGCCCGAACGCGAGGCGGCGTTCCGCGAATGGCTGCGCGCCGATCCGGCGCATCAGCAGGCGTTCGAACGCGCGACCGACATCTGGGCCGATCTTCCCGAAATCGCCCGGCCGCGCGACGCCCGCCGCGCACCGACGGGTCTGATCCCGCGCATCGGCGGGCACGCGCGCGCATTCGCGCTCGCGGCGATGCTCGTCGCGCTCGTCGCCACCGCGACGCTCCTGTGGCTCGCGCGCCCCGCCGCCTATTCGACCGCGGTGGGCGAACAGAAGGTCGCGACGCTCGAGGACGGCAGCCGCATCGCGCTCAATACCGACAGCAGCGTTCAGGTCCGCTATCGCGCCGACACGCGGCTGGTCGTGCTCGATCGCGGCGAGGCGATGTTCGAGGTCGCCCACAACAGCGCGCGCCCCTTCCTCGTCCGCGCCGGCAATCGTCAGATCCGCGCGGTCGGGACCAGCTTCGTCGTGCGCCGCCAGGGCGGTTCGGTCAGCGTGACGCTGCTTCACGGCAAGGTCGCGGTGACCGATCTCGATCCCGCCGCGCGCGCCGCGCCGCCCACCTTCCTCAACCCCGGCGAGCGGCTGCGCGCCGCGGCGCAGGGGCCGGCGCGGATCGACGTTCAGCCGGTCGAGGTCGCGACCGCCTGGCGACGCGGACAGGCGGTGTTCGCCAACACGCCGCTCGCCGACGCGGTGGCGGAAATGAACCGTTATGGCGGCCCGCGGCTCGTGGTCGCCGATGCCGGGCTCGCCGGGCTTCAGATCTCGGGCGTGTTCGCGACCAACGATACCGGCGAGTTCGCCCGCGCCGTCGCCGCACTGCATCACCTGCGCGTCGACGAAAGCGCCAAAACTATCCGGATCATGCGCTGAAAACGCTCCGAGTGACATTTATGTGTCGAACCCATGTCGGTTTCGCAATGCAGCATCGTCTAGGCGGGTAAGGGAGACAGCGAAGAGGGTCGCGCTCCCCGGGGGAATGACCATGCCGTCCAGAAAGTTGCTTGCCGTCCTCGCAGCCGGTTGCTGCCTGTCCGCCATCCCGGTTGCCCAGGCGCAGACGCGGTACAATTTCGACATGCCGGCCCAGCCGCTCGAAGCCGCGCTGCGCTCGGTGGCGGCGCGCACCGCGACCAACATCGTGTTCGACGGTCCGTCGCTGCGCGGCCGCATGGCGCCCGCGCTCCACGGTGCCTTCGCCGCGCGCGAGGCCTATCAGGCGCTGCTTCAGGGGTCGGGCCTGTCGCTCAACGTCACCGCGGGCGGCTCGTTCATCGTCGTCCCGCCCGTCGGCCAGGGGCGTGGCAGCGGCAAAGGGGGGATTTCAGGCCATCTGACGCGCGACGAGGGCGGGCGTTCGCTGGCGGGCGCGCTCGTGCGGATCGTCGAAACGGGGCAGACGACGACCGCCGACGATGACGGCGATTTCAGCTTCGCCGATCTCGCACCCGGCACCTACACCGTCGAAATCGCCTTTCTCGGCTTCGAAACGCGCACCCAGACGGTGACGGTCGGCAACGACACCGCGCGCGTCGAGCTCGCGCTCGGCGGCGGCTATGACGACGGCCAGTCGATCGTCGTCTACGGGACGCGCAGCGCCCGCGCCAACGCGCTCAACCTTCAGCGCGCGGCGGAAAACAACACCGACGTCGTCTCCGCCGACGATCTCGGCAACTTCACCGGCACCACCTTCTCGGACGCGCTGCGCCGGGCGCCGGGCATCTCGTTCCAGCGCGATTCGGTCACCGGCGACGGCACCAACGTCATCGTGCGCGGCCTCGATCCCGACATGAACAACGTCAAGCTCAACGGGCTGCAGCTTCCCGTCGGCAACGGCATGGGGCGTTCGGCCGATCTCAGCAACCTGCTGGCGGATTCGGTGAGCAAGATCACGATCAGCAAGAGCCTGCTGCCCAGCCAGGACAGCGCCGGCACCGGCGGTCTGATCGAGATCGAGACGCTGTCGCCGCTCAACCGCCCGCGCCGCTATGCCAGCTTCCAGCTCGAAGGCGGGCTCAGCGGCAAGGATTTCAGCAAGGATTTCCTGGTTTCGGGCACGGTCGCGGGCCGCTTCGGCGCGCAGGACAATTTCGGCCTCAGCGCGTCGGTCCAGTTCCGGCGCAATTCGGTGCGCAACATCTCCTACGGCACCGTGACCCGGTTCGGCGCCTTCCTGCCCAACGCCGCCGACGGCACGCCGTCACTGACCGCCAACGACGCGGTCGATCCGCGCACCAGCTTTCCCTTCGTGGCGGGTGACGACGGCGCCTATGTCACCTCGCTTGCCGCCAGCTTCAACCATGTGAAGCAGTCGACGATCGCGGCGACGCTGTCGGCCGAATGGCAGATCGCCGACCACACCAACCTCAAGTTCGATTTCCAGCACGCCGAGGTCAATCGCACCAACTATTCGATGACCGACAGCTTCACGGCGCTCAGCAAATATTCGGACGTTCCGGGCGGCGATCCCGTCTCGGCGCTGCACCTCAGCCTCGATCCGGACAATCTCGCGATCCAGCGCGAACAGGCCTATGCCTATGATCCGGACGTCAAGAACGTCACCGACACCTACAGCTTCACCGGCAAGAGCACGGCGGGCAAGCTCACCTTCAACTACATGGCCGGCTATGCCCATGGCGGCGAAAAGCATGGCCGCAACACCGTGCTCGACCTGCGCATGCCCGACAGCGACGCCACCGCCGCGCTGTTCCAGCCGGGGGCGACCGATCCGAAGCTCGGCTATATCATCACGCCGTTCGGCCGGCGCAGCGGCGACGGCATTCCGATCCCGCAGCTCAGCGACGCGGGCTGGGCGCTGATCAACAACCCGCGCCTCTACACGATCGAAAACGGCACCGGCGGGATCGACAGGACCAGCGGCAGCAACGACCGCTACACCGCCGAAACCAGCCTGCGCTGGGACATGGACTGGGGTTTCCTCAAATATGTCCAGGTCGGCGCGCGCTTCGAACGCGCCGAATTCCGCAACGACCTGCGCCGCACCCAGTTCGCGGGCAAGGCGTCGATCGCCGATCTCGGCCTGCCCTTCTCGCCCACCGACCTCACCCGCGTCGGCGTCACCGGCGCCAATTTCACCGCGATGAGCGAAGACACCGTGATCGGCTTCTTCGACCATATGGGCGACTATCTCGCGCGCTACCCGCAATTCGCGCTGTCGCCGCTCGCGCCGGTTCCGGGGCAGGACAAGCAGCGGACGCGCGAGGACAATTACGCCGCCTATGTCCAGAGCCGGCTCCAGTTCGGCAAGCTCGAGGTGATCGGCGGCGTGCGCTACAACCGCACCGACCTGTCGGCGACCAACCTCGCCTTCCCCAACTATATCGGCCCGATCCTGCCGGAAAATGGCGGCGGCTTCGGCACCGACGTGCTGTTCCAGAACGCGTTCAGCAAGCTCGTCACCGAAAAGGCGAAGTCCGAGGATTTCCTGCCGCGCGTCCTGTTCAACTTCCGTCAGAGCGACAAGCTGATCTTCCGCGGCGGCTATTTCCTCTCGGTCGCGCGCCCGCGGATCAACGACCTGTCGCAACAGACGCGGATCACCTTCATCAACATCCCCATCCCGGGGCCGCAGGGGGTCAAGCCGATCCTTCAGCTCAACTCGGGCAACCCGAACCTCAAGCAGGCGACGACGCACAATTTCGATCTCAACGTCGAATATTACGACAAGATCGGCATCATCAAGTTCGGCGGCTTCTACAAGCGGATCGAAAACCTGCTCCAGGCGAACGAGGCAAACGGCCCCGCCAATCTCGCCGGCGTGACGCTGCCGAACAGCCCCTATTTCCAGGGCGCGCCCTATTTCGACCCGGCGCATCTCGAAAACTATTTCATCACCGGCACCTCGCCGATCAACAGCCCGCACGCCGCGACGCTCTGGGGCCTCGAGGGCCGCTTCGAACGCCAGTTCGACTTCCTCCCCGGCGCGCTCGGCGGGCTCGGCATCATCGCCAACTACACCTTCACCCATTCGAGCCGGTGGCAGCGGTACAGTTGGGCCTATGCGCCGTCGGGCAGCAACGGCCTCTACGAATTCTCCGGCGTGCCGTTCAACCAGCAGCCGAAGCACACCGGCACGGTGGCGCTCACCTATAACAAATACGGCTTCGACGGCACGCTGACCTATGGTTTCCAGTCGCGCAAGCTCGTCAACTTCTCGCCGCGCGGGCTGTCGGTCTATGACCAGAGCGTCCGGACGCTCGACCTGCGCGCCGAATATTATTTCGACCGCGCGCGCAAATACCGCATCTATCTCGAGGGGTCGGACCTGCTCAAGGGCACCCGCACCCCCGATCTCCAGGAGATCGTCGGCGGCTATTACACCGGCGCCACCTATCTCGGCGGCCGCAAGTTCAAGATCGGCGCCGGCGCCACGTTCTGATCGCTCGCAACCTCGGCCGGCGTTCGCACGATGCGGGCGCCGGCGCTTTCTTTCGCACAAGGAAATCCCCGATGAAGTCCCCCAAGCTGTGCCTCGCGGCGGCGGCACTCGCGCTCGTCGCCGCGCTGCCGGCGCGCGCGCAGGCGCCGGTCGCCTATCAGCAGTTCACGCTGCCCAACGGCCTGCGCGTCGTCGTCCATGAGGATCATGCGACGCCCAAGGTCGCCGTCGCCGTCTGGTATCATGTCGGCTCGATGAACGAGCCCGCGGGCAAGTCGGGTTTCGCGCATCTGTTCGAGCATCTGATGTTCAACGGCTCCGAACATCACGACAAGGAATATATGCCGCCGCTTCAGGAGATCGGCGTCTCCGGCGTCAACGGCGCCACCTCGCTCGACCAGACCTATTATTACGAGATCGTCCCCACCGGCGGGCTCGAACGGGTGCTGTGGCTCGAATCGGACCGCATGGGCTATCTCGCCGGCGCGATCAGCCAGGCCAAGCTCGACGAGCAGCGCAAGGTCGTCCAGAACGAGAAGCGCACGCGCGAAAACACGCCCTATGCGCTGATGGACCCGCGCGAGGCCGCGGCGCTCTTCCCGCTCGGCCATCCCTATCATCACCCGACGATCGGCTCGATGGAGGATCTGAACGGCGCCGCGCTCGACGATGTGAAGCGCTGGTTCGCCGATTATTACGGCGCCACCAACGCCGTGGTCGTGCTGTCCGGCGACGTCACGGTCGATCAGGCCAGGACTCTGATGCGCAAATATTTCGGCAGCGTACCCGCGGGCACCCCGATCAGCCGCACCACCGCCTGGGTGCCGGTGCTCGACCGCGACCGCAGCGAGACGATGCAGGACAAGGTGCCCCAGGCGGCGATCGCGTGGAACTGGGCGGTGCCCGGTCGCGGCACCGCCGAGGCGCCCGCGCTCCAGCTCGCCGCGCAGGCGCTGGGCCGCGGCAAGACCTCGCGCCTCTATCGCGCGCTGGTCGAGGAACGTCAGCTCGCCACCTATGCCTCGGCCAGCTACGCCGGCTATGCCGTCGCGGGCATCTTCTCGGTCGAGCTGCGGCTCCGCCCCGGCGTCGATCGCGCCGCGGCCGAGGCGGCGGTCAAGGACGTGCTCGCCGGGTTCGTGGCCCAGGGGCCGACCGCCGACGAGCTGGCACGCGTCAAGGCCAGCGCCTATGCCGACAATGCGCGCGCGATGGAATCGCTCTACGTCAAGGCGATGGCGCTCGCCGACGGCACGCTCTTCGCCGACAATCCCGGCCAATATGCCGTCGAACAGCAACGCTTTCAGGCGCTCACCGCACCCCAGGTGCGCAGCGCCGCCGGCGCATGGCTGACGCACCCCAGCTACAAGCTCACCGTGCTTCCGTTCGACGATCACAGCGTCCTTGCCGACGGCGCCGATCGCAGCCGGCTTCCCCCGCTCGGCCCCTCGCCCGCGCTCAAGCTGCCGGCGCTGCAGGAAACGCGGCTCGCCAACGGCATCCGCGTGCTGTTCGCCGAACGCCCGGGGGCGCCGACGGTCGACATGACGATGGTGTTCGATGCCGGCCAGGCCGCCGAACGCGGGAGCAAGCCCGGGCTGGGCGGCTTCACGCTGGGGCTGATGGACGAAGGCACCACGACGCGCACCGCCCGGCAGCTTGCCGAGCGCCAAGCGCTGCTCGGCGCGCGCATCTATGCCTCGGCGGATGTCGACACGACCGACTTCTCGCTTTCGGCGATGCCGCGCACGCTGCCCGAAACGATCGCGCTCTGGGCCGACCAGATCCGCAACCCCGCCTTCCGCGCGGCCGATCTCGAACGCGACCGCGCGCTTCAGCTCTCGGGGCTGGCGCAGTCGCTGGCCGAGCCCGAACAGGTGGCGCATCGCACCTTCACCAACCTGCTCTACGGCGCCGACCATGCCTATGGCGCCGCGCTGGCGGGCCGGGCGGACGCGCTGCGCACGATCACGCGCGACGACGTGACCGCCTTTTACGAAAGCTGGCTGCGGCCCGACAATGCCGTCATCTATGCCGCAGGCGGCACCGATCTCGCCACGCTCAAGGCGGCGCTCGAACGCGGCTTCGGCGACTGGAAGGCGCCCGCCCGGCCGCGCGGCGTCAAGCATGTCGATCCGGTCGCGCCCGCGCGCGCGCCGCGCGTCGTGCTCGTCGACAAGCCGGGCGCGATCCAGTCGGTGATCCGCGTCGGCCAGATCCTGCCGCCGGGAACCGACCCGCGCGATTTCGACATCGGCGCGATGAACGACGTCCTCGGCGGCAACTTCACCGCGCGGCTCAACATGAATCTGCGCGAGGACAAGGGCTGGTCCTACGGCGCCAATTCCTATGTCGCCGAGGCGCAGGGGCCGCAGGCATTCGGCGTCGCCACCAGCGTCCAGACCGACAAGACCGCCGAGGCGCTGCACGAGATCGACCGCGAGCTGCGCGACATCCGCGGCGCGCGGCCCGCGACCCCGCGCGAGCTCGAACTGCTCGTCAAGGGCGAGGTGCTGGGACTGCCGGGGCGGTTCGAAACCAGCCAGGCGATGGTCGGCTATCTGCAATATGTCGCGCGGTTCGCGCGGCCCTATGACTGGATCACCACGCTGCCCGACGCCTATGCGCGGCTCACCCCCGCGACGATCACGTCGACCGCCCGAATCCTCAACCCCGATGCGATGACCTGGGTCGTCGTCGGCGACCTGGCGCGGATCGAGGACAAGGTCCGCGCGCTGTCGCTCGGCCCGGTCGAGGTCTGGGACGCCGAGGGACACCGGCTGCGCTGATCAGTGAGCGACGAAGTATCACGGCATCAGGCTGTTTGGCCTTTCGGGAAGGTCGAGAGTTGCCCCCTTTCGGAAGGGGGCAGCTGTTCCAATCTGTGGCCGCGTCTCGTGCGACCTTGATCGCATCGGAAGAGAAGAGGACGACCGGCTCCGGATCGGTTAAACCAACGCCTCCCCAGAACGGGGCCAATGCGATTGGCGTCCGCATAGGCGAGAGCGTGAGACACCCAACGAACGTGCGCAACCGTGCGGTTCCTGCCGTTCCGCATTAACGCGCCCTCCGCCCTTGCCCGCAGGCGGGCACGCTGGCACCAGGCGTCGCGAAACCCCGGGAGTATCATGGCCCAGCCCAATCCGCTCGAAACCGCCAATTCGCGCTGGCTCTGGCCGGCACTCGCGCTGCTCGGCGTGTCGCTGACCGGCATCGCGCTGTTCGTCGCGTTCCGGATCACGCATATCGGCGACGCCTTCGCGTTCGACGCGGCGATCCTGCGCGGGCTGCGCAACGCCGGAACGCCTGCGGTGCCGGTCGGCCCGGCCTGGCTGCTCCAGTCGGCGATCGACATCAGTGCGCTCGGCGGCTTCACGCTGCTGTGGCTGTTCGGCACGGCGGCGCTCGTCTTTCTCTTCGCCTTCGGGCGCCGGGCCGAGGCGATGCTGCTCGCGGGGTCGCTGATCGGCGCCTCGACGCTCAACGCGCTGCTCAAGCTGGTGCTCCAGCGCCCGCGCCCCGACATCGTCCCGCATCTCGCCCAGGTATCGAGCGCCAGCTTCCCCAGCGGCCATGCGATGACCGCCGCCGCGGTCTATCTGACGCTCGGCGTCATGCTCGCCCAGGCCCAGCCCAGCCGGTGGGCGCGCGCCTATCTGCTCGGCTTCGCCACGTTGCTCGTGCTGCTGATCGGGTGCAGCCGCGTCTATCTGGGCGTCCACTGGCCGTCCGACGTGCTCGCCGGCTGGTGTTTCGGCAGCAGCTGGGCGCTGTGCATGTTCGCGCTCAACGCCCGGCTGCATCGCCGCGCGGGGGCCGCGCGCGCGGGCTGAGGCGCTATCGCGGCTCGACCTCGATCCGGTCGGGCTCGGTCGCGACGATGCGGCCGAAACCGTTGAGCTCGATCGCCTGCGCCAGCGCCAGCGTGTCGCCCGATCGGAACACGCCGACGATGCGCTGGTCGGGCACCTGCCCGCCCCGGAACACCAGCTTCTGGTGCGAATAACGGTTCATCTCGCGCACCGCCTCGCCCAGCGGCTCGCCCATGAACGAAAGCCGCCCGGCCAGCCAGCTCGTCGACTGGCGCGGGTCGATCGCGCGCGTCGCCCAGCGTGCGTCGTCGCGCGCGACCAGCTGGTTGCCGGCATGCACCGGCGCGCGCGTCATCTGCACCGGGCCGCCGCTCCGCCCGGTGACTTCCACCGTGCCCTCGACCACGGTGACGATCACCTCGTCGCCCGCCAGCCGCACCTCGAACTCGGTGCCCACCGCGCGCACGCGCTTGTCGCCCGCGGTGACGATGAACGGCCGGCGCGGGTCCTTGGCGACACGGAAAAAGGCGCGCCCGCGCTGGAGCGTCACCGATCGCGCGCGCTCGTCCATCCGCACCGCGACCGCGCTGTCGGTGTCGAGCGCGACGCTCGAACTGTCGGCCAGCACCATGCGCGCGCGCTGCCCCACGCTGGTCGCGACGCTGCGCCCCGCCTCGGCGACCGGGGCAGGCGCGTGGCGCATCGCCCACCAGGTCGCGCCGCCGCCCGCGCCCGCGAGCATCAGCGCCAGCCCGGCGGCGATCGCGGGCAGCCGCCGGCGCGGCGGTTCGCGCAAAGCGGGCGGGGGCGGCGGGGGCAGCGCGGCCAGATCGGCCTCGAGCGCCGCGCGCAGCCGCGGATCGCCCGCGACGGCGTCGGTCAGTTCCCACAGCCGCGCCATCGCCGCTTCCGCCGCGGCCTCCGCCGCCGCGTCGGGGGCGGCCGGGTCGTGCGCCGCGCCCGGGGCAGCCGGCCACGTTGCGCCGTCGCTTGCGCTCCAGCCGGCGTCCGCCCCCTCGACATCGCCGGCGTGCAGCGCCGCCTCGTGCCGCGTCATCAGCCGTCGCGCGGCGCGGTCGCGCGGCCCTTCGCCGCGGCGCGTGCGGACCAGCCGGATCATGCCTCGGCCTCCAGCCGCTCGGCCAGCCGCAGCAGCGCGCGGTGGATCAGCTCCTTCACCGATTCGCGCGAAATCCCCATCCGCTCGGCAATGTCCTGATAGGTCATCCGCTCGAACCGATGGAGCTGGAACGCCATCCGCGCGCGCGGCGGCAGCGCCAGGATCGCGCGGACGGTGCGTTCATATTCCTCCGCGCCGATCGCGATCCGCTCGGGCGAGAGCGTGTCGACGGGGTCGTTCGCCTCGTTGAGCGCCTCGTGCGCCGCGGCCTGGCGGACTTTCATGTAACGGTGGCGCGAAATCAGGATGTTGTGCGCGACGGTGAAGATGAATCCCTCGATATTCTCGATCGGGCCGTCGCGCCGCATCGCGTGCAGCCGCAGGAACACCTCCTGCACCAGGTCGTCGGCCTCGTGCTCGTTCACGCGCCGGGCGAAATAGTTGCGCAGCGCCGGGCCGTGGCGGCTCACCCATCCGGCCAGCTCGGGCTGGGCGCGGGATGCGCCCGTCATCCCCGCCTCCGCGTCGTAAGGGCCTGTCTGCGGCCCGGTCTGCGCGACCCCGGATTGCGCGAACATCGCCGTGCCAGCTCCCATTTGCCCGCCATGCCTGTGCGGGCGTCATCCCCCCCCATGCTCCACAGGACGCGGCGGGCGGGCAAGTGGGGGGATCGCGGGGGGCAATTTTCGCACGGCGCGGGCATGGCGGGGCGCACGGCGCCTGCGATCCGGTCCCGCTTGGTGCTGCTGCCCCCCGTCTGCATCGGCGCGCGATCCTCTCTCGCCGCAGAAAGGAGGGGTTTGACAAGCGGTTGTCAAGAGACGCCGAACGGCAGAATTATGCACGCCGACGACAGAATCGACGATGTTTTTGCACTGCAGCGTCATCATTCGTGCTGCGAACGCGAAGGTTCGACACCGCATCGAGCGGCTTTTTTGGGTGATTATTTTTGTGGCGATCCCCCCGTTCGGCGGCGCGCGGCGTCATGACTTATCGACCGTGGCATATCACGGCACCGGAACGAGGCAGCAACTGCCCGTGTAAAGAGGGGATGATCATGCGCAATCGTGTGTCGATGTTGCGTTGTTTTCTGCTGTTGGGAGTCACACCACTGGGAATCGCCGCCGCGCCGGCCCAGGCCGCGCCGGCCGAAACCGCCTTCCGCATCGATGCCCAGCCGCTCGCCGCCGCGCTGCGCGACCTGGCGATGCAAAGCGGCGTGTCGATCATGGCCGATGCCGCGCTGACGCAGGGCAAGAGCGCGCCGCGCTATGTCGCGACCAGCAACGTCGAATCGGCGCTGGCGACGCTCCTGCGCGGCACGGGCCTCACCTATCGCCGCCGCGGCGATCTCTATGTCGTCGTCTCGGGCCGGCTGGAGGCGCTCGAGCCCGCCGCCTTTCAGGGCACGCCCGCTGCCGCCCAGGATGCACCCGCGGCGCAGACGGCGCAGGCGGAGCACAACGAAAACGACATCATCGTGACCGCGCAGAAGATCGAGGAATCGATCACCAGCGTGCCGATCGCCGTCACCGCGCTCAGCCAGGCGGCGCTGAACAGCCAGAAGATCGAAACGGGCGGCGAACTGCTGCGCGCGGTCCCCAACGTCAACTTCTCGAAATCGAACTTCTCGGGGTATAACTTCTCGATCCGCGGTATCGGCACCAAGGCGATATCGGCGAGCAGCGATCCCGCCGTCGCGGTCAGCTTCAACAACACCGCCCTTATCCGCAACCGGCTGTTCGAACAGGAGCTTTTCGACGTTCAGCGGATCGAGGTGCTGCGCGGGCCGCAGGGCACGCTCTATGGCCGGAACGCCACCGGCGGCGTCGTCAACATCCTCCCCGCCCCGCCCGTCTATCGTTTCGAGGCGCTGGCCGAAATCGAGGGCGGCAATTACGAATCGAAGCGCGCATCGGGTATGATCAACATCCCGATCGGCGACAATTTCGCCGTTCGCGCGGCGGGCGCCTACACCAAGCGCGACGGCTTCGATTACAACAGCTTCACGCGCAATCGCGTGAACGGACGCGACCTGTGGTCGACCCGCGTCTCGGCGAAATGGGAACCTGTCGACGGCTTTCGCGTGACTGCCTACTGGCAGCATTTCGAGGAAGACGACAATCGCTCGCGGACGGGCAAGCAGCTATGCACGACCGATCCCGGCCCGACGACGATCGGCTCGGCGGCGGTGCCCGCGCTGTACCAGGCGCGCTTCAGCCAGGGCTGCAAATCGGCATCGCTGTACACCGACGACGCCTATGGCACCCCCAACGCCCTCAGCTTTCCGCACGTCTTTGCTACGTATGGCTTCGCTTTTCTTGGCACCAGCGCGACGGACTACTCAAGCGTCCCGGCCCTCACAATAGACCCGGAAAAGAATATTGGTCCTTATACCGGGATCACCCAGTCACGCAATTTGCGCGAAATTTCCACGAGCTACGACCCCGTATTTCGCGCCAAGAACGATCTTTTCCAGTTCAATCTTGATTTTAACCTGCCTGGGAACATGTCCTTTGCATCCCAAACTGCATACGCAAAGGATAATTACTATTCTTCACAAGATTATAATCGTTTCGTTTCGCAACCAATATTTTCGGACTCGGCACAACCGCTCCTCGATATTATCGAGAATCCACCCACGCCCGGCGGCATTTTCACTGACCCCCAGCTCGGCCCCTCCAATCGCATGCTTTCGGTCGACCTCAGCAAGTCACGAAACGAACAATGGACGCAGGAAATCCGCCTCCAGTCCGCCTGGAGCGGACCGTTTAATTTCAATATTGGCGCCAACTATCTAAAATTCAAATCCCAGGACGACTATTACGTCTTTAACAATTTGTTTACATTCTATGGGCAATGGGTGTATAATAAGGTTGAATCTTACGATCCGGAAAAGGGCCAATTTATTACTCGGGCTGTGACCTGTAACCCAACGAGTCCGAACGACCCTTCCGCTGATTGCCTCTACATCGACCCCAACCCGCTCGGCTCGATCAACGGCGAGGGGCACAATTATTTCCGCAGCAAGAATGTCGTCAAAACCGAATCTTTCGCCTTGTTTGGCGAAGGGTATTTCAAGATCGCGAGCAACCTTCGCCTGACGACCGGCATTCGCTACACCGACGACAGCAAGACGGCGACGCCCTACCCCAGCCAGCTTCTGCTGGCCGGCAGTACCCGCCTGGCCGATGTCACGGGCGGCCGCGTCACGATCGGCTATCCCGCTCAGCCCGATATCAACCTGAACTGGAAACGCTTTACCGGGCGGGCCGTCATCGACTGGAAACCGCGCCTCAGCTTTACCGACGAAACGATGATCTATGGGTCGTTCTCTCACGGCTACAAGGGCGGCGGCACCAATCCGCCGCGCGTGGATTTCGATCCTTCGATCGTTCCGTATCTGCCGCTCGCTCAGACCTTCAAGCCCGAATATGTCAACGCCTTTGAAATCGGCACCAAGAACGTCTTCGCGCACGGCAAGGCCGGCCTCAACCTGACCGGCTTCTATTACGACTATAAGGGGTATCAGGTCTCGCAGATCGTCGACCGGATCTCGCTCAACGAGAATTTCGACGCCCATAGCTACGGGCTCGAACTCGAAACCTGGTGGCAGCCGAGCCGCGCCTTCCGCATCGACGCCAATGTCGGTTATCTGCACACGCGCATCGCCGACGGCGCCGAATCGATCGACGTGATGAACCGAACGCAGGGCAATCCCGACTGGGTTCTCGTCCGCCCATGGATTCAGGCGCCGTCGAGCTGCATCGCTCCGCGCGCGGCGGTGGAGAAAATGCTGAACAGCGGCTTCCTCGGACAAGCGCTGCTCCCGCTGTCGCTGCCCGCGCTATGCCTCAGTTCGGGCCGGTTGGGCGATTTCGATCCGACACCGCCCAACGGCACTCAGGATTTCTCGTCCAAATACGGCTTTCTCTACAATCCGCTGCTCGCCTATGATCCGAATCTGAGCCCCATCGCACCGGTGGGCAGCACCGCGCCGCGCAGCGGCGCGCCCAATGGCGGCCGCGGCTTTGCGATGCCGCTGGGCGGCCACGAGCTGCCCAACTCGCCGCACATCACCGTCAATATCGGCGCGCAGTACAGCGTCTATTCGGGCAACTGGAAGGCGACGCTGCGCGGCGACTATTATCGTCAGGGGCCCAGCTATGCCCGCGTCTACAACACCGCCTATGACCGGCTGCACGGGTGGGACAATGTCAACGTCGCGCTCACGGTCGAAAACAGCGCGCTCGGGATGACCGCGCAATTCTACGTCAAGAACCTGTTCGACAAATCGCCGATCACCGATACCTTTACCAATTCGGACGATACGGGCCTGACGACCAACGTCTTCACGCTCGACCCCCGGATCTTCGGCCTCCGGCTGTCGAAGAAGTTCTGATGGCAACGCCCGAAACCCGAACGCCGGCGCGTCCCCACCGCGCCGTGCCGCCCCACCGCCCGCTGGCGGCGGTGGGGCTGGCGGGCACCGCGCTGCTCGCTGCGGTGCTCGTTGCGCTGCTGCCCGACATCGCGCGCGCCGATGACGGTGCCGCGCTGCTCGGCCGCTGGCGCACCGAGCGCGAGGGCGGCGTGGTCGAAATCCATCGTTGCGGCAACGCGCTGTGCGGGCGCGTCGTCGACGGCACCCGGCTGCGCGCCAACCCCGATCTGCGCGATCAGCGCAACCCCAGCACGGGCTTGCGCAGCCGCAAGGTGATGGGGCTGCGCGTGCTCGACGGCTTCACCGGCGGGCCGGATCGGTGGAAGGGCGGCCCGCTCTACGATCCCGAAACCGGTGACGGCGCGCGCAGCGGCACGCTGACGCTCGTCGATCGCGACACGCTCAAGGTCCAGGGCTGCCTCGCCATGTTCCTGTGCCGCACCCAGACCTGGCGCCGCGCGCGCTGACGCGGCCCGGCAACAGCGACCAGCAACGGTAACCAAGCGGGAACGCCCGCCGGCACACTGCCGGCGGGCGTTCTGCGTTTTTCCGGACAAGATCCCCGTTGTAGCGACGATACGCGCCGTAAATCATATTCGTTACGCGGCTGCTATCGTAATAAAACGCACCCCAATCCGCAATGTCCAAAGGTATGACGTTTACCTCGATCGACGACGATTTCAGCGTTCTAAAATAGCTTGTCTGAACATTTAAAGGGCAAGACCATGGAAAGCCTGCTCGGCCGAATTACGATTCCGGCCAAGATCGTTTCGGTATTGTTATTATTGGGGCTGGCCAGCCTTGCTGCCGCGCTGGTGGCGACCAGCGCGCTCAGCACCACCGATGCCAATTATTCGCAGCTGACCAACAGCAAGCTTCCTGCCACGGTCAAGCTTGTCCGCGCCAACCGTTACGTCGCGATGATGATCTATGCGGGCTATCGCACGCTCGCCTATGACGGCAACTCGGCCGAAGCACGCGCCGCCGCCGCCGAAAGCGCCAAGGCCTACGAAAGCGCGCAGGCCAATTTCGCCGAGGTGGCGACGCTCGACCCCGATGCCGCGCCCAAGACCGCCGAACTCCGCGCTGCGCTCGAGGCAATCCACGGCAATGTCGCGCGTGCGACCGACGCCGGGCTGCGCAACGACGATGCCGGCGCCAAGGCCCAGCTCGCCGAGGCCGATCGCGGCATCCAGGCGATGACCGCCAATCTCCTCGCCTACAACCAGTCGCGGATCGACGCGACCACCGCGCGCGCGGCCGAACTCAGCGCCGCCACGATCACCGCGCAGCGCACCGTGCTCGGCTTCAACGCCATCGCGATCCTCGGCGCGCTCGCGCTCGGCTGGGCGGTCGCGCGCTACGGCATCACGCGTCCGATCGACCGGCTGATGGCGGCGATGCGCGCGCTTGCCGAGGGGCGGCTCGCGGTCGAGGTGCCGGGGACCGGACGCACCGACGAACTCGGCGCGATGGCGCACACCGTGCTCGTCTTCCGTGACAATGCCCAGGCGCAGGCGCGCGAACGCGAGGCCCAGGCGCAGGCCGAGGCCGAGCAACGGGCGGTCGTCGACACGCTCGACGCCAATCTCCGCCGCCTCGCCGCGGGCGATCTCACCAGCACGATCACCGCCGATTTCGGCGCCGCGTACCAGACGGTGAAGACCAACTTCAACGCCGCCGTCGGCGCGCTGCGCGATCTGATCGGCGCGGTCCTCACCGGCGCCGCGGCGATCCGCACCGGCGCGCAGGAGATCGCCGTCGCGTCGGAGGATCTCGCCCGCCGCACCGAATCGAATGCCGCCAGCCTCGAACAGACCTCGGCCGCGATCGCGCAGATGGAGGGTCGTGCCAAGGCGACCGCCGAGGCGGCAAACGAATCCGCCGCCGGCTCGTCCCAGGCGATGACCGCCGTGACCGACGGCCGCAACTGCACCGATCAGGCGGTGCAGGCGATGGCGCGCGTATCCGATAGCGCCAAGGGCATCGACAATGTGATCGAGGGGCTCGACAAGATCGCGTTCCAGACGCGCGTGCTCGCGATGAACGCGGCGGTCGAGGCGGGGCGCGCCGGCGATGCCGGTCGCGGCTTCGCGGTCGTCGCCGACCTCGTCTCGGCGCTCGCGATGCGCGCCGAGGAAGAGGCCAAGGCGGCGCGCGACCAGCTCACCGTCACGCAGGAAGAGATCGGCAACGCCGTCGGCGCCGTCGGCCGCGTCGACACCGCGCTTGCCGGCATCGCGTCGGCCGGGGCCAATGCGCGCACGCTCACCGCACAGATGGCGCACGACAACGACGCCCAGTCCTCGGCGATCACCCAGATCGCCGTCGCGGTCGGCGTGATGGACCAGGCCACGCAACAGAATGCCGCGATGGTCGAACAGACCTCGGCCGCCGCGCGCAGCCTCAATGCCGAAATCAGCGTGCTGGTCGAACAGGCGGCACGCTTCACGGTCGATCCGCCCCGCGCCGCGGCCGCCGCCCGCACCCCCGCCGCCCCACGCCCCGCGCCCGCCGCGCCGGAGCCGGTGCCGGTGCGGCGGCGCGCGCCGGCGCATGCCGACGGCTGGGCCAGCTTCTGACGGGGTTCGCGCGGGCGGGGTCTCTCCCCTCTTCCCCGCCCGCGCGGGCATCACGCGCCGGAACGCAGGCGCAAGCCGGCGCCTCTACCGTCAACGCCGCCGGGTCCGTTCGGAAACCCGGGGGGCGTTTCGGCGCAGGAGATTGCCGCCCAGCGCGACGACGATCCCGCGCCACGCAAAGTCGGTCGGCGCATATCGGCACCTGCCGATGCCGGTTCAGCCTTCGGCGAGCCACGAAAGCGGCCGGAGCATTCCGGATCCGATAGCCGACCTTTACGAATGGCGGGTATGCCGCCACGCATGTCGATCTGCTTCGAACAATCGCAAGATGGCTGGTCTGCGTGCGACGGCAAATACGCGATGCGCCGCGAGAGCCTGCGCGTCGGTCAGCGCTTCACCCTCTTTCTGAACGGTCGGCGCGAAGCATCGTTCTTCGCATCGCTCGAACAGGCGCCCGGGCCGGGCGGCCCCCGGTACAACTGGCAACTCGGAGCGTCGCGTAAGGCAGGAGAAACGGCGGTCGGGCTGGAAACATACGCCTCCCTTTTCCTTGCTTTTTTCAATAGCTATCAAAGCACGATGCGCCTGCCGCCCGGTTCGGTCGCCATTGTCTTTGACCCCGACGCCGAACGCAAAGCCTGGGATCAATGGGGACCATAGCAACGCAAGCCTCGATCAATCTCGACCCTTCGGGATCAGGGGCTCACGACCTGTATTCATAACGCCGGAATGACTGAAGCCGTCCAGTTGCGGACGTTCCGAAGATCGCGCAGCCTTGTCACTCGAACGGGGCAAGCCATGACAGCAGACGCACGAAATTCGATTCATCTGTGAGGTAGCACAATCGCCGTTTTCGCTCTGTTGTGGGCGGGACTCCACTTCCACGCTCTCGACTGGATTCCGAGCTGGGCATTGTGGCCGATGGTAGGCATCGCGGCGGTAGGTAATCTCGCCCAGTTCGTTTGGCGTATCTGGACACGTCGAGCATCCAGCTCCGACGTTCCGAGCCAACGCTGAAGGCCGCTCCCCACCAACGTCGCTCATCGCGCCGCCCCGCCCCGCTGCGCGGCTTGCATCAGATCGCGCACCGTGCGGCGGCCCGTCGATAACGCCGCCGTCCGGCCGCAATTTTGGGCCGCGGTGATGTTGTCGCCCCGGTGGTCGATGAAGAAGGCTGCTTCCGGCCGCAGGCCCGCCGCGGCTTCGGCGGCATGGGAAAAGGCGCGATCGGGCATGGAACAGCCCGGGGCCGCGGCATGCGGCATAATGCATCGCATCGCAACGGTCGCGCAGGCGCCGGGCGAGCGCGCCGCGCGGCGCGTCCGTTGACGACATCGGCCCGCTGCCGGCGGAAAAACGCTTCGTGCAATGCGGAAACCGCAATCCCCGGATCGGTTGCCGGATCGGCGGACCAGCCGCCCGGGTCCGGGTGCGCGACGCGCACGCCATCCACGTCGGCCATGATCGCCCTGCTCGACGTCGGTGATGAGGGCGATCTAGACAAATAATAACCTTATGGTTATATAGCCGCATGACATGAACGGTCGTCTTCCACCAGGCGTTCGAGGCCGAGTTCGCGTTGATGCCCTTGGAAGTGCGCGAAGCCCTGGCCGCAAGTGCTGGACTGTTGCAGTTGCAGGGGCCGCTTCTGGGGCGACCGCACGCCGATACGCTGGCGGGCTCGGCCTATGCGAACATGAAGGAACTGCGGTTCGATGCCGGGGATGGGATCTGGCGCGTGGCATTCGCGTTCGATCCCGAACGCAAGGCCATCCTGCTGGTCGCAGGCGACAAGGCCGGCATCGCGCAGAAGCGGTTTTACAAGGCGCTGATTGCCAAAGCCGACACCCGGTTCGCCGAGCATCTTGAGACGTTGAAAGGATAGGACCATGGCAACCGAAAAGAAGGTCAGCGTTCTGGGCCGCACGCTTGACGAGGTGATCGCCGCCATGCCGGCTGACAGCCAGGCCCGTATTGCCGCCCGCACCGCTCAGCTCCAGGCCGAGGTCGAAGGCCTCAAGGCGCTGCGCAAGCTCGCGCGGCGCAGTCAGGAACAGATCGCCCAGAGCCTGGGCGTCACGCAGCCGGCGGTTGTCAAGATCGAGCGCCAGGCCGACCTGTATCTCTCCACCCTGCGCCGGTTCGTGGAAGCAGCCGGGGGCACCCTCGAGTTGCGGGTCGAACTTCCCGGCACGGGTCCGTTCACGCTCACCGGTGTCGGCGAGATCGACGAGGCTCGAAGCCCGGCCTGATCCGGCGGCGCCGTTTCCGCGCTTCCGTTCTCAGCCGCTGGCCCGTGCGCGTCAGCGCGCGCAAGCGGCCGTCCGCGCTGTTCGACAGCCGCCTTGGGGCTCTGAAAGCCACATCCCAAGTGCGAGTCCTTCCCCCCCATGCGCCCATAACCCGCCCCGATGCGTTGCGGCGGGACCGGCTGCGGGTGACGCGGAGCGCCGCTTTCCCGGCGGTCGGCCATAACGACATGTTCAGGGGAGAATGCCGCATGATGATCCGCCGCCGCCTGCTGCTCGCCGCCAGCGGGGCCGCCCTGCTGTTCGGCCCCGCGCCCGCCGATGCGCGCGACCCGTGGAGCAAGCCCCAGGCCAATCGCTGGTACGACGCCCAGCCCTGGCTCGTCGGCGCCAACTACACCCCCGCCGGCGCGATCAACCAGTTCGAGATGTGGCAGGCCGACAGCTTCGATCCCCGGCGGATCGACCGCGAGCTCGGCTGGGCCGAGGCGATCGGGATGAACACGATGCGCGTCTTCCTGCACAACCTGCTGTGGGAACAGGATGCCGAAGGGCTGAAGGCGCGGATGGACCAGTTCCTCGCCATCGCCGCGCGCCACCATATCCGGCCGATGTTCGTGCTGTTCGACAGTTGCTGGGATCCCGATCCCGTCGCCGGCCCGCAACACCCGCCGATCCCCGGCGTCCACAATTCGGGCTGGGTCCAGGCGCCGGGCGCGGCGCGGCTCAAGGATGCGCGGCAATATGGCAAGCTCGAGGCCTATGTGAAGGACGTGGTCGGCCGTTTCGCGCGCGATCCGCGCGTGCTCGGCTGGGACGTGTGGAACGAACCGAACAATCCCGGCGGCGGCAACTATGCCCCCACCCCCGACAAGAACCGCTATGTCGCGCTGCTGCTGCCGCGCGTGTTCGCCTGGGCGCGCGCGGCCGATCCGGTCCAGCCGCTCACCGCGGGCCTGTGGACCGGCGATCGCTGGGACGACCCGCGCGCGCTCGACGCGATCGAAAAGGTCCAGCTCGCCGAATCCGACATCCTCAGCTTCCACGACTATAGCTGGCCCGAAACCTTCGAACGCCGCGCGCGCCAGATGCTCGGCTATGGGCGGCCGGTGCTGTGCACCGAATATATGGCGCGCGGCAACGGCTCGACCTTCGACAACACGCTGCCGATCGGCAAGCGGCTCAACATCGGCATGATGAACTGGGGCTTTGTCGACGGCCGGACACAGACGCGCCTGCCCTGGGACAGCTGGAAAAAGCCCTATACCTATGACGAGCCGACGATCTGGTTCCACGAGGTGTTCCGCGCCGACGGCACCCCCTATCGCCGGGCGGAGACCGACCTGATCCGGCGGCTGGCGACCAGCCCGCGCGGCGTCGTCCCCGCCGCGCCCGCCGACGGATGAGCGCGCCCTGACAGCGCGACACGGTGCGACATGGTGCGGCGCGACGTGGCGCGGTGCGGCGCGGCGCGGCGGCGCTATTCGGCCGGTTGCGGCGCCGGGCTCGCGCCGGGCGCGGGGGGACGGCGATGCTCGATCACCACCGCGTCGGGGTGCGCGATCAGGTCGCGGATCGCGGCGGTGTCGCCCTGGTTGATGACGCCATAGACGGGCAGGTTCGCCGCCTTCGGGTCGGCCAGCTCGACGCGGTCGCTCGAATAGCGGTTGATCGTCTCGATCACGCGCGCCAGCGGCTCGCCGTGGAAGACCAGCTTGCCCTGCGTCCACGCGGTCGCGCCCTCGATGTCGACCGCGCGCGACGGGCGGATAAAGGCAAAGGTGCCCTGGCCGCCGCGCGCCAGGCCGAAGGCGACGCGCTCGCCCTTGCGCGCCAGCGTCTCGATCGGCTCGCGCGGGGTGCCGGGGCCGCGCTCCAGCGCGATGCGGACGACGCCGTCGACCACGGTCACCTCGGCCTCGTCGCGGGCGAGCGTCACGTCGAACGCGGTGCCCACCGCGCGCACGTCGCCGTGCGGGGTGTGGACGATGAACGGGCGCTTGGGGTTGTGCGCCACTTCGAACAGCGCCTGTCCCTGTTCCAGCCGCAGGTCGCGCACGCCGCGCGAAAAGGCGACGCGGACGCGCGTGTCGGCGGCCAGCGTCACCACCGATCCGTCGGGCAGCCGCGCCAGCCCGCGCTCGCCATGGCCGGTACGCAGCTCGCGGGCATAGCCGGGCTCGCCGCCCAGATGCCAGCCGATCCCCAGCGTCGCGCCCAGCGCCAGCACCACCGCCGCCGCGGCGGCCAGGTGCGGCCAGCGCAGCCACAGCCGGGCGGGCAGCGACGGGTCGTCGGCGGGCCGCTCGCGCTGGCCCAGCCAGTCCCAGAAGGCGGCGGCCTCGTCGCGGTCGCCGGGATGCAGCGTTTCGGAGCGGCCGTTCAGGAACGCGTCGAACACCGCCTCCGCACGCCGGCCCAGCCGGTGGTCGCGCGGGCTCATCGGTCGATCTCCATCAAATGGCCCAGCCGGTCGTAAAGATGCGCCATGGCGTGGCTCAGATGCTTCTGCACCATGCGCGGGCTCATGCCCAGTTCGCGCGCGATCTCGCCGGTGCGCCGTTCGTCGAACCGGCGCAGCACGAACACCTGGCGGCACCGCGGGCTCAGTTCGGCGAGCGCGCGCTCGAACGCGCGTTGCAGGTCGGCGGCGCGGCGCGCCTCTTCCTGCGCGGGGCCGACGGCCGGGTGGTGCGCCTCGATCAGCGGCTCGACCGGGCGCGCGCGGCGGTGCCGGTCGGCGATCAGGTTGCCCGCGATGCGGAACAGGTAGGCGAGCGGCTCGTCAAGCGCGCGCGTCTGTTCGGCGGCGAGCAGCCGGGCGCACGCCTCCTGCACCAGGTCGTCGATCTCCTGCGGTTCCTGGACCCGGCGCGCGACGAAGGCGCGCAGCGCGGCGCGATAGGTTTCGAACGCGGCGGGGTCGATGGCGCCCCCCGCCGCTCCCCCCGTCTGCGCTGCGCTGCGCGAAATCGCCTTCACCCGTTGCCCCCCGTCATCGCGTTCCCCTGAACGGCACGAATATGACGCCGAATGCGGGAAAATGCGAACGAACGACAAAATCTTTGCGTTGGCGACGTCATTTTTGAACGGGTCGGGTTCGCATTGGGGCCGCTCGCGCGTCAATTCGATGACAGAGCGCGGGGGACGCGCCGTAATCGGGGGTAATCGAAAATGAAGCATGGGATCTTGCTGGCCTCTGCGTGCGTGGTCGCGCTCGCGGCACCTGGGGTCGCGCTGGCGCAGGGGCAGCCGCCGGTCGACGTCAACATCGCGGCCGGGCCGCTCGATCAGGCGCTGTTCCAGGTCGCGCGCCAGACCGGGCTCCAGCTCGTCTTCACCGATCCCGCCATCGCCCGCTCGACCGCGCCGCGGCTCGCCGGGCGCTACACCCCGCAACAGGCGCTCGCCGCGCTGCTCCAGCGCACCGACTATACCTTCCGCGTCACCGGCCCGCGCAGCGTGCGGATCGTCCCGCGCCACGAAGCGCATCTGAAGCCCGCGGCCCTCGTCCAGTCGGCGCCCGCCGCCGAAGCCGACGAACGCATCGCGCCCAGCACCGAAGCCGTCGAACAGGCGCTCGAGGGCCAGGGCGAAGGCGGCGCCAAGTCCGAGATCGTCGTCGTCGGCTCGCAGATCCGCGGCGCCAAGACGACCGCGGCGCTGCCCGTCACGCTCGTCGATGCGGCCCAGGTCGAAGCGACCGGCGCCACCTCGGGCGACGAGCTGCTGCGCTCGATCCCGCAGCTCGGCGACGTCAGCTTCAACGCCAGCTACCTGCCCAACAGCTCGAACGCCGCGCGCGGCGACGTCGGCTCGGTCAACCTGCGCAACCTCGGCGTCGGCAACACGCTGGTGCTGCTCAACGGCCGCCGCGTGGTCAACCACCCCACCAGCCGCGCCGACGACAATCTGGTGCCGGTGCTCACCTACAACACCAACGCGATCCCGGTGTTCGGGATCGAGCGGCTCGAAATCCTGCGCGACGGCGCCGCCGCCATCTATGGTTCCGACGCGGTCGCGGGCGTGATCAACACCGTGCTCAAGACCGATTACCAGGGCGTGCAGCTCCAGGCGCAGACCGGCTTTGCCGAAAGCACCAACCTCGCCGAATCGAACCTGTCGCTGCTCGCCGGGCACAATCTGGGCTCGCGCGGCAACATCACGCTCTATGCCAGCTACGACCATCGCGATCCGCAGCGCGCGGGCGACCAGGCCTATACCGCATCGGCCAACAAGACGCCGCTGTTCGCGGACACGCGCTTCGCCGGTTCGACCTCGATCGACAACCGCAGCACGATCACGCCCTGGGGCTCGTTCCAGACGCTCGGCAACGTCGTCGTCAAGCGCGGCACCACCAGCCTCACCAACGCCTCGGGCCAGTTCCACGTCCAGCCGACCGGCTATGCGGGCTGCCCGGCGGGCGGCGCGGGCAATGCCGCGGGCGGGCTGTGCGTCGCCAGCGGCACCAACAGCGCGGCGGCGCTGCGCGACCTGCGCTTCGACGCGCCGCTCGCGTTCAACACCACCGTCGTTCCCGAAACGGACCGCTACAACCTGTTCGCGACGGGGCATTACGACCTGACCGACGGCCTCGAGCTGTTCGGCGAGGCGGGCTATTACCGCGCCGACACCAGGAGCATCCAGGCGTCGACCGGCACGCTCTCCTCCGGCCCGCTCGTCATCCCGGCGTCGAACTACTGGAACCCGTTCGGCCCGGTGACCTTTGCCGATGGGCGCACCAACCCCAACCGGCTTCCCGGCATCAACGCCCCCGCCCAGGGGCTCGGCGTGACGCTCAGCAGCTATAACTTCGCCGATGTCGGCCCCAACGTGGTCGAGGTGCGCAATACCCAGTATCGCCTGCTCGCCGGCGTGCGGTTCGAGGCGCTGGGGCTGCGCTGGGAAAGCGCCGCGCTCTATTCGCAGGCGCGCGTCCGCGACCGCTCCGACGGCATCAGCATGACGCTGCTCCAGCGCCAGCTCGCGCTGTCGACGCCCGATGCCTACAACCCGTTCAACGGCGCCAATCTCGCGCTTCCGTCGGGCGCCGACACCACGCCCAGCAGCGCCGCCGCGATCGACGCGATCCGCATCAAGACGACGCGCGTCAGCACCGCGACGCTGGCGCTCGCCGATCTGAAGGGCTCGACCACGCACCTCATCACGCTGCCCGGCGGCGATGTCGGGCTGGCGATCGGCGGCGAAATCCGTCGCGAGACCCAGCGCGACGACCGCGATCCGCGCGTCGACGGCACGATCGTCTTCACCGACCTGGTCAACGGCGCGGTCAACGGTTCGGACCTGATCGGCACCAGCCCCTCGCCCGACACCAGCGGGCGGCGGACGGTCGCGTCGGCCTATGCCGAACTCGCGGTGCCGCTGATCAGCCCCGAAATGGAGGTGCCGCTGGTCCGCCGGCTCGACCTTCAGCTCGCGGGGCGGTTCGAACATTATTCGGACGTCGGCAGCGTCGCGAAGCCCAAGATCGCCGCGGCGTGGGACGTCGTCGACGGTCTGCGGCTGCGTGCGTCGTTCGCTCAGGGGTTCAAGGCGCCCAACCTCGAACAGATCAACGCGCGCGTCGTCACCCGGTCGAACACGCGCACCGACTGGGTCCGCTGCGAGGCGCAGTTGCGCGCCAAGGCGATCGCCAGCTTCTCGAACTGCAGCCAGTCCTTCGCCACCTCGGCGCAGCGCTCGGGCAACCCCGACCTCAAGCCCGAAACCTCGGAGACCTGGTCGGCGGGCGTCGTGCTCGAACCGCATTTCTTTGACGACGTGATCGGTCGCATCACGCTCACCGCCGACTATTGGCACGTCAATCAGAAGGGAATCGTCGGCCTGTTCGGCGAAGGCAACGCGCTCATCAACGACTATCTGCTGCGCGTGCAGGGATCGAGCGATCCCAACGTCATTCGCGCGGCGCCGACCGCCGACGACGAGGCGCTGTTCACGGGCACCGGGCTCGCGCCGGCGGGCCGCGTGCTCTACGTCAAGGACCAGTATGTGAACCTGCTGCCGCAGGAAGCCGCTGGCATCGACCTCAGCTTGTCGTGGCGCCTTCCCGACTTCGGGCTCGGCCGTTTCCGCGTGAGCGCCAACGCCGCCTATCTCGACAAGTTCTACCTCCAGCCGTCGAAGCCGATCCAGACGCTGATCGACGCGCGCGCGGCGGGAACGATCAATCCGGGCACCAGCATCGCCGACGCCGGCAGCCTGATCCGCCAGAACGGCAAGCCGCGCTGGAAGGCAAGCGGCACCGTCACCTGGACCTACGGCCTCTTCGAACTGGGCGCCTTCACCGCCTATACGAGCGACGTCGACGATACCGGGCTGATCGACTCGGCGGGCGCGCCGTGGCTGATCGATAGCCAGACGACCTACAATCTCTATGCCCAGATCGGGTTCAAGACGCAGGGCCAGGGCGATTACCGCCTGCGCTTCGGCGTGCGCAACCTGACCAACGAAAAGCCCCCGCTCAGCTCGAACGGCTTCCTGGGTTCGCTCTACAACCCCTATTCGCGCTACTGGTACGCCAATCTGCGGGTGGCGTTCTGATGCGCGGCGCCGTGATCGCACTTGCGCTGCTCGCGCTCGCCCAGCCCGCCTTCGCGCAGGAGGAGGAAGGCCAGCGCCGCACGCCGAGCGGCGGCGACATCGTCGCCTATGACTCGATCCACAAGCCGCGGGTCGGCCGCGGCGGCATGGTCGTCAGCCAGAACCGGCTGGCGTCGGAAGTCGGTGCCGCGATCCTCCGCCAGGGCGGCAACGCCGTCGACGCGGCGGTCGCCACGGGCTTTGCCCTGGCGGTGACGCTGCCGCGCGCGGGCAATATCGGCGGCGGCGGCTACATGCTCGTCCACATCGCCGCGCGCGACGGCAAGCCGGCGCAGGACATCGCCATCGACTATTATGGCCAGGCATCGCGCCACACCACGCCGGACCTGCTGCTCGACGCCAACGGCCGCCCCGATCCCGCCAAGGGCTATTCGATGAAGGGGGTCGCGATCCCCGGCACCGTCGCGGGGCTGTGGGAGGCGCACCGCCGCTTCGGCAAGCTGCCCTGGGGCACGCTGCTCGCGCCCGCGATTGCAATGGCCGAGCAGGGCGTCATCCTGTCCGATGACGAGGCCGGCGCCACCGCGGCGCAGCGCAAGACGATGGCGCACGACGCCGCGGCGATGAAGATGTTCTTCAAGCCCGACGGCACCGCCTATGCCCCCGGCGAGCGCTTCCGCGCGCTCGACCTCGCATCGACGCTCAAGGCGATCGCCGCGCGCGGCGCGGACGGCTTTTACAAGGGCGAGGTCGCAGGGCGGCTCGTCGCGTCGATCCGGGCGGGCGGCGGCATCATCGATGCGCAGGATCTTGCCGATTATCGCGCGATCGTCAGCGAGCCGCTCTGGTCGAGCTATCGCGGCCACCGCATCGCGTTCATGCCGCCCACCGCCTCGGGGGTCAGCGTGGCCGAGGCGCTCAACATCCTCGAGCATTTCCCGGTGGCGCAGGCAGGCTGGGGCAGCGTCGCGAACCTCCACCTGCTGTCGGAAACGATGAAGATCGTGTCGGCCGATCGGCGACTGGTCGGCGGCGGCCCCGACTGGCGCACGCCGACGCTGGGGCTTGCAAGCAAGGGTTTCGCCGCCGAACGCGCCAAGCTGATCCGCGCCGACCGGTCGCTCGGCGCCGACGATGTGCCCGACGGCAACCCCTATCCGTTCGAGAGCAAGGACACGACGCACTTCTCGGTCGCCGATGCCGACGGCAATGCCGTCAGCAACACCTATACGCTGTCGGCGTCCTACGGCGCGCACGTCGTCGCCGAGGGAACGGGCGTGCTGCTCAACAACTCGCTCGGCAACCTCGCCTGGGGCCGCCGCGGACCCTCGGGAGCGGCGACGCGGCCGGTTCCCGGCAAGCGCGTCGGGTCGACGATCACCCCGATCATCGTGTTCGATCAGGACAAGCCGTGGCTGGTGACCGGCACGCCGGGCGGCGGCTATATCATCGCCACGATGGTCCAGATGCTCGTCAACGTGATCGATCACCGCCTGAACGTCGCCGAGGCGGCAGAGCGGCCCCGCATCAACCAGGGCGGCGGCGACGCGCCGCTGGAGCTTGAGGAAGGCTTCTCGCCCGACCTCGTGCCGCTGCTCGAGGCGCGCGGGCACAAGGTTCAGCGTTCGAACACGATGGGGAGCGTCCAGTCGATCCAGATCGTCGGGGAGCGCTTCCTGGGCAGCGCGGACACGCGGCGCCCCGATGCCGAAGCCGTCCCTGCCCGTTGATACCCTTCCTGCCCGATTGGAGCTGCCGATGATCCGCCCGTTGCTCGCCGCCGCCGTCTCCGGACTTGCGCTCGTCACCGCTCTTCCTGCTGCGGCGGAGCCGCTCGACCCCGCCGCACGGCAGGCGATCCTTGCCGATGTCGACCAGCGGGCGCCCGCGCTCGCCGAAACCGCGAAGGCGATCTGGGACTTTGCCGAGGTCGGTTTCCAGGAAACGCGCAGCTCGGCGCTGCTTCAGGCCCAGCTTCGCAAGGCCGGTTTCACCGTCGAGGCGGGCGTCGCCGGCATGCCGACTGCGTTCGTCGCACGCTTTCGTCAGGGCACCGGCGGGCCCGTCATCGGCGTCCTCGCCGAATTCGACGCGCTTCCCGGCCTTGCCCAGACCGCCGCGCCCGAGCGCGAGGCGATCCCGGGCCGCGCCGCCGGCCATGGCTGCGGCCACAATCTGTTCGGCGCGGCATCAGTCACCGCGGCGATCGCGGTGCGCGACTGGATGATCGCCCACAAGGTATCGGGCGAGATCCGCATCTATGGCACGCCGGCCGAGGAGGGCGGATCGGGCAAGGTCTATATGGTGCGCGCCGGCCTGTTCGACGACGTGTCGGCGGTGCTGCACTGGCATCCGGGCGATTCGAACGCAGTGTCGCTGGGGAAGAGCCAGGCGAACATTTCGGGCAAGTTCCGCTTCCATGGCGTCGCCGCGCACGCCTCCGCCTCGCCCGACAAGGGCCGCTCGGCCCTCGACGGCGTCGAGGTGATGGACGTCGCGGTCAACTTCCTGCGCGAGCATGTCCCGATCGGCACGCGCATCCACTATGTCATCACCCAGGGCGGCGAGGCACCCAACGTCGTTCCGGCGTTCGCGGAAAGCTATTACTATGTCCGCCACACCAATCCGGACGTGGTGCGATCGGTGATGGATCGCGTACGCAAGGCGGCCGAGGGCGCGGCGATCGCGACGGGGACCAGCGTCGAGTTCGAGGCGACGGGCGGCGTCTATTCGATGCTCGCAAACGAAACGCTCGCACGGGTGATGCACCAGAATCTGAGCACGGTCGGCGGCGCGCAGTGGAACGATGCCGAACGCGCCTGGGCGACCCGCCTCCAGGCGAGCCTGCCCAGCCGGGTGCCGCTCGAACGCGCTGCCGAGGTGCGTCCGATCGAGAATGGCGACGGCGGCGGATCGACCGATGTCGCCGACATCAGCTGGGTCGTGCCGACAGTCGGGCTCGGTGCCGCGACCTGGGTGCCCGGCACCCCCGCGCATAGCTGGCAGGCCGTGGCCGCCTCGGGCAACAGCATCGGTGCCAAGGGCGGTGTGGTCGCCGCCAAGACCATCGCGCTGACCGCCGCCGAACTGTTCGGTTCGCCCGAAACGCTGGCGGCGGCGCGTGCCGAACTGCTCCAGCGGCGCGGCCCCGATTTCCGCTATGCACCGCTGCTGGGCGACCGCAAGCCTGCGCTCGACTATCGCAAATAGCAGGATCGGGATCGAGATCGCGCCCGGGACGGCCCGGGCGCCCCCCCTTCGCTCCTCGGGTCGTTGAGCGAAGTCGGCGCGGGACAGGTACAGCAACCAAGGCCTGCCCCGCCCGCCCCCTCCGGCACCGGCCGCATCGCTCCACCCCGATGCGCCGGCCGCCGGAGCGGTGGATCGGCACCGCGCACTGCCTGCCCCGGGGGGAAACGGGGCGGCAATGCCCGCGGAAGTTGACCGGACGCCCGCCGGCAGTGGCGAGCGCGGTGCCGATCTGCTAGCCCCGCGACGACGCCGGGCGGACGCCCCGGCCACGCCGGGGTCGGTCATGGTTGCGCATTCTCCCGAACGGGTCGCGGCCCGATTGTTCCGGCTATCGATCGGCGTCTTCTTCATCGGCGGGTTCGTCGCGGCGCTCATCAGTCTGCTGGTGCCCCGCGTTCGGCTGACGCTCGGGCTCGATTATGCCGGGGCGACCGCCATCCAGCTGGGATCGCATTCCAGCTATCTGCTCCTCGCGCTCCCGATCGCGGCAGTCGTCGCGGCACGCGGCTATATGCGCGCGCACGCCATCGGCCTTGGTTTGATGGCGGTCGGCTGCGGCCTCATCGTCGCGGGGTTTGCCTTTCGCAGCTTTGCCGGCGTGCTCGCCGCGCTGCTCGTCCTGTCCGCGGGAAGCAGCTTTCTGCAGATCGCGAGCAATACCGCCGTCACGCTGGTGGGCGATCCGGCGCGTGCCGCCTTCCGCCTGAACCTGCTTCAGGGTTTCAACGCGATCGGCACCGTCGCCGGACCGCTGGTCGGCGCGCCGTTCGTGCTCGCGGCGGGCGCCGCGGATCGGATCGGCGGGGCCGGACTGCCGGCACTGGTGGTTCCGTTCGGGCTCGCCGGGCTCGTACTCGCCGGGCTGGCCCTTGCCTTTTTCCGCGATCGGGATCTCTTGCGCGGCCTTGCCCCCGCCGGCTCGCGCGCCCGCCGTGCCGATTGGATCGCCGCGCTGCGTGACACCCGGCTACGCCACGGTGCGGTGGCGATCTTTGCCTATGTCGGCGCAGAGGTAGCGATCGGCGCGCTGCTCACCGATTTCCTGATGCTGCCGCATGCGCTTGCTCTTGCGCCCGTTCCGGCGGCGCGGCTGGTCGCACTCTACTGGGGGGCAGCGATGCTGGGGCGTTTCGCGGGTGCCGCGCTGCTGCGACGGATCGCGCCTGGCCGGCTGCTCGCAGCGGCGACTGCGCTGGCGGTCTTGCTGACCGGCGCGGCAGTCGCAGGACACGGCATCGCCGCCGCCGCGGCGCTGATTGCGGTCGGCCTTGCCAATTCGATCATGTACCCGACAATCTATGTGCTTGCGCTGCCGGCACGTCCCGAACAGGCAACGCCCGGCGCGACGCTGCTGTGCATGGCAGTGGTCGGCGGTGCGGTCATACCGCCGCTGACCGGGTTCGCCGCAGATCGCTTCGGGCTTGTCGCCGCGCTCGCGCTGCCTGCGCTCTGTTACCTCGTCATCCTCGATTTTGCGCGACGTCATCCCCGCCCGCGTGCGTCTGACTAAAAACCGTTGCGTGTCGCATTGTTTCTGCGTAGCGACATTGGAAGCGCTTCCAATTGGCGTCGCAACAGAACACCGGCTCCAGCGCCGGGCAGGGGAGAGACAATGATCCGCACCGCGTCCGCGCGTCGTTTTACGACGCTGTTTTCGCTCTATCTCGCATCTTCCGCGCTTGCTTTCCCCGTCGCTGCGGCGGCTCAGGAGACGCCTGCCGACGACGGACAGGCCGTCGCCCAGGCCGATGCCCCTGCGGGCGATGAAATCGTCGTCACCGGCATCCGCCGCGGCATCGCCGATTCGATCAGCCTCAAGCGCAACGAGACCTCGATCGTCGAGGCGGTTTCGGCCGAGGACATCGGCAAGCTGCCCGACGTGTCGATCGCCGAATCGATCGCGCGCCTGCCGGGCCTCGCCGCCCAGCGTGTCGCCGGCCGCGCCCAGGTGATCTCGATCCGCGGCCTCGCGCCCGATTTCACCACCACGCTGCTCAACGGCCGCCAGCAGGCCAGCTCGGGCGACAACCGCGCCGTCGAGTTCGACCAGTATCCGTCGGAGCTGCTGTCGAGCGTCGTCATCTACAAGACGCCCGACGCGCAGATTTCGGGCATGGGCCTGTCGGGTACCGCCGACCTGCGCACGGTGCGCCCGCTCAGCTTCGGCAAGCGTGCGATCGCGCTCAACCTGCGCGGCGAGCGCACCGAGGGCAAGAAGCTCAACGACGACGTCCGCAACTGGGGTTATCGCGCGAGCGCGAGCTATATCGACCAGTTCGCCAACGGCACGCTCGGGATCGCGCTCGGCTATGCCCGGCTCGATTCCCCGTCGGGCAACCGTCACTTCAAGGCCTATGGCTATGAAGCCTTCGCCGATCAGGACACCAACGGCGACGGCAAGCCCGACCGCAACGTGATTTTGCCAGACAGCGCTGACGGCGCGCTGATGCTCAACGGCCAGGAAGCCTTTGTCACCTCGCGCTCGAACCAGCGCGACGCGTTCATCGGCATCCTCGAATGGCAGCCGAGCGAGGCCTATCACGGCACCGTCGACGTCTATTATTCCAAGTTCAAGCAGAACGAAGTGACGCGCGGCGCGCAGTGGTTCTCGAACCCCTGGGCGGACAATCTCATCTTCACCGATGTCACGACCGAGGATCGCGGCGGCTCCAAGCTGGGCGTCAGCGGCACGCAGGTCGGCGTCGCGCCGATCATCCGCAACGACAACAACAAGCGCAACGACGAGCTGTTCTCGATCGGCCTCAACAACGAGTTCAAGCTCGACGATCGCACGCGTTTCGTCGCCGACCTGTCCTATTCGCGCAACAAGCGCGACGAGCAGATTCTCGAAACCTATGCCGGCTATGGCCGCGGCATCGGCTTCGTGAGCCAGGCCACGCCCGACGTCGGGCGCACCTTTGACAACATGAAGTTCCGCACCCCCGACGAAGGTTTCCCGACCTATGCCGCGGGGCTCGACTATGCCGATGCCGCCAAGATGACGCTGGGCGACCGCGCGCCGTGGAGCGGCTGGGGCCATGACGGCGCGATCCGTTTCCCGAAGGTCGAGGAAAAGGTCTATTCGCTCGACCTGCGCCTCAGCCACGAGGTCGAGGGCTTTTTCAGCGGGTTCGAAATCGGCGTCAACTGGACGCACCGCGACAAGAACAAGACCGTCGACGACAATGACCTGTTCCTCAAGAACGGCCGCCAGCAGGTTTATGTCGACCCGTCGATGCTCATCAAGCCGACCAATCTCGACTTTGTCGGGCTGGGTCCGGTGCTGTCGTTCAATCCGACCGACCTGATCGGCACCTATTACAATGTCAGCCCGATCCGCGATGCCAATTATTACGACAAGAGCTGGTCGATCCGCGAGGACGTGATCACCTGGCACGCCAAGGCGAACATCGACTGGGGCCGGCTGCGCGGCAATGTCGGCGTTCAGGTCGTCAACCAGAGCCAGCGTTCCGAGGGCATGATCATCAACGCCCTGGAGGCCGGCAAGCCGGTGGTGCCGACGCCCACGCGCGACGGTGCCGATTATACCGACGTGCTGCCGAGCCTGAACCTGATCTATGATCTTGGCGGCGGGCACCGGCTGCGCTTTGCGGCGTCGAAGACGATGGCGCGTCCGCGCATGGACGATCTCCGCGCCAACGTCTCGCCCGGGTTCAATGCGCTTGTCTGCTCGGGCCAGCCCTGCGCCCCCGGCACGACCGTCAACCCGTGGTCGGCATCGGGCGGCAACGCCAAGCTCAAGCCGTGGCGGGCCAACGCGCTCGACGTCGCCTATGAATGGTATGTGACGCCCACGACCTATATTTCGATCGCGGGCTTCTACAAGGACATCAAGACCTACATCTACAACCAGTCGGGGACGTTCGACTTCACCGGTATTCCGCTGCCGACCAACGCCTCGTCGATCCCGCCGGGCGTGATCATCAGCAATATCGGCCAGATCACGCTGCCGGCGAACGGCAAGGGCGGCACGGTCAAGGGGCTCGAATTCAGCGGCGCCTTCAACTTCGGCACGCTGACGCACGCGCTCGACGGGCTGGGGCTGCAGGGCAGCCTGTCGCTCACCGACTCCGACCTCAACCCGACGTCGAACCCCGATCCGACGCAGGCCGTGCGGATTCCGGGGCTGTCGGGCACCGTCTATAACCTCACCGCCTATTTCGAGCGCGACGGTTTCCAGGCGCGGATCAGCCAGCGTTACCGTTCGGGCTTCAAGGGCGAGGTGGTGCAGTTGTTCGCCACGCGCGGGTTTACCGAGATTCTGGCGGACAAGCAGGTCGACGCCCAGATCGGCTATACCTTCCAGAGCGGCGCGCTCAACGGACTGGGCGTGCTGTTCCAGGTGAACAACCTGACCGACTCGCCCTATCGCACGCGCATCGGCCTCGATGGCGGCGGCACCAAGACCCAGAATGGCGGGTCGCTGCTCGAAACCTATGAAAAGTACGGGCGGCAGTTCCTGCTTGGGCTCAACTACCGCTTCTAATAGTCTCCTCCTGCGGGGGCGGCGGCGATCGTCGCCCCTGGCCTTTTGATCCTCTTTTCCATTAGGTCTGCAGGCCATGAAGCAGATGCAGCGCATCCTCATTGCGGGCGGGGGCTCGGCGGGCTGGATGACAGCCGCGATGTTCGCCCGGCTGTTCAAGGGCCTGTACGCGATCACGCTGGTCGAATCGGACGAAATCGGCACCGTCGGGGTCGGCGAGGCGACGATTCCGGCGATCAAGATCTTCAACGATCTGCTGGGCCTCGACGAGAACGCTTTCCTCCGCCGCACGCAGGGCAGCTTCAAGCTGGGCATTCAGTTCAACGACTGGCTGCGCCCGGGCAGCAGCTATGTCCACGGCTTCGGCCCGATCGGGCAGGATCTGGAGTGGCTCCGCTGCCATCATTATTGGCTTCGTCTCCGCGCCGAAGGGCGCGTCGCGCCGTTTGATCGTTATTCGATCAACTGTTCGGCCGCGCTTGCCAATCGCTTCATGCGGCCGCGACCCGACATGCCGAAAAGCCCGATCGGCCAGATCGCTTATGCTTTCCATTTCGACGCCGGCCTTTATGCGGAATATCTGGCCGAATATGCACAGGCGCGCGGCGTCGAACGGCGCCAGGGCCGGATCGTTGACGTTGCGGTCGACGGCGACAGCGGATTTCTGAAATCGGTCACGCTCGCCGACGGCAGCCGGCTTGAGGCGGATCTGTTCATCGACTGCTCCGGCTTTCGCGGATTGCTGATCGAACAGGCGCTCGGCGCGGGTTACGAGGACTGGAGCCACTGGCTACCCTGCGACCGCGCCATCGCCGTGCCGAGTGCGCGGTCGGCGGACTTCACGCCCTATACCCGGTCCAGCGCCCGGCCCGCCGGGTGGCAGTGGCGGATCCCGCTCCAGCATCGCACCGGCAACGGCCATGTCTATTCGAGCCGCTACATGGACGACGCGACGGCCGAGACGATCCTGCTCGACCATCTCGATGCGCCGATCGCCGGCGAACCCCGGCGGCTGCGCTTCGTCCCCGGCCGCCGTCGCGCCGCCTGGGTCAAGAACTGCGTCGCGATCGGCCTGTCGGCGGGATTTCTCGAACCGCTCGAATCCACGGGGCTCCACCTGATCCAGTCGGGGATTCTGCGGCTGGTCCGCCTGCTTCCCGACGCCGGTTTCGATCCGGCCAATATCGCCGAGTTCAATCGCCAGACCCAGTTCGAGTTCGAGCGGATCCGCGACTTCATCATCCTGCACTACAAGGCTACCGAACGCGACGACACGCCGTTCTGGCGCCATGTCCGCACGATGGACGTCCCCGAAACACTGGCGCGCAAGATGGCGCTGTTCGCCGCCAACGGCCGCATCTTCCGCGAGGACGAGGAACTGTTTGCGGAGGAAAGCTGGATTCAGGTGCTGATCGGCCAGGGCGTGATCCCGCGCGCGCCCGATCCGCTGGTCGATGTGACGCCGCTTCCCGAAATCGAACGCTATCTGGCCAACATCGCCGACGTGATCGAACGTTGCGTCGCCGTCATGCCGGCGCACGCCGATTTCGTCGCCGATTGCTGCCCCGCCGCGGCCCCTTCGGCCTGACACACATTGATACGCGTCAAAGGACTTTCGCACCGCCGCTTTGCGACGCTAAGGTCGGGTGGGGGAAGGCGGATTTGACGCAACGCAGGCCAACGATCGACGATGTCGCGCGCCTTTCGGGCGTCGCGCGGGCGACGGTGTCGCGCGTGCTCAACGACGGTCCCAACGTCAGCGCGCGGATGCGCGAACGTGTGCTCGAGGCGGTGCAGACCCTCGGCTATCAGGTCAACCTCCAGGCGCGCTTTCTGGCGGGCGGCGCCAACCGCACGGTGCTCCTCATCACCTCCTGCGACACGGAGAACGAACCCAATTCCTATTACCACGCCGCGCTCGAGATCGGCGCGCTGCGCGTCTGCGCGCAGACGGGGTTCGAACTCGTCACCCATTCGGTCGTCCAGACCGGCGCGGACGTCGAGGCGCGCATCCGCCACCTGGTCGAGGAAAGCCGCTGTTCGGGCGCGATCCTGACCCCGCCCTTCTCGGACTGGCCCCGGCTCGTCAAGACGCTGGCGGTCGACGGTCGTGCCGTCGTGTGCATCTCCCCCGGCGAGCCTGCCAGTTGCAGCGTCCCGGCGGTCGGCATGGACGACGAGGCCGCAGGCTTTGCGCTGACCCGTCACCTGATCGGGCTCGGCCACCACCGCTTCGGCTTCATCCGGGGCTTGGCGGCACATCTTGCCGCCGAACGGCGTTTCGCCGGCGCATGGCGCGCGTTGAAGGAAGCGGGACTGGAAAGCGACGCTGTCGTATCGTGCCGCGGCAACTTCACCTTTCGGTCGGGGACCGAATTGCTGCCGGTGCTGATCGCCACCCGTCCGCGGCCGACGGCCATCCTCTGTGCCAACGACGATACCGCCGTCGGCGCGCTGTTCGCCGCCCATCGCGACGGGCTCCAGGTTCCCCGCGACCTTTCGATCGCCAGTTTTGACGACACGCCGGTTTCGGCACTGGTCTGGCCGCCGCTTACCACCGTGCATCAGCCCATCCAGGAAATGAGCGCGCGCGCGATGCAGATCATCGCCGGGCTCCGCACCGGCACTGCGCCCCCCGCGTCGACGGGATCGTGCGAGCAACTGCCCTTCTCGATCGTCGAGCGCGCATCGGTGGCCCAGCCTGTCCAGCGTTGACATTCAACGTCCCACCGGGGATGATTGAAGCGTTGGAAGCGCTTCCAATATCGAAGAATCAATAAGAATGGGGAGGATCATGATGCCGTCCAACCATATCCGGCTGTCGTTTTTCGCGGCTTCGGCGATGGCGCTTGCCGCCGCACTGCCCGCCGTCGCCCAGCAGGCTCCCGGCGCATCCGCCCCGGTCGCTGACGAGGCCGGCCGCCGGGCCGATGCCCTCGTCCAGCAGATGACGCGCGAGGAACAGCTTCGCTACGTCTTCGGCTATTTCCCGCCGATGAGCAAGGATCGCCCGGCGGACATGATCCCCTCGGCGGGCTATGTTCCCGGTATCCCGCGGCTGGGCATCCCGACGCTGCGCGAAAGCGACGCGAGCCTCGGCGTCGCCAATCAGGTCGAACAGCGCAAGGGCGATACCGCGACCGCCCTGCCCGCCAGCCTCGCGCTTGCCGCCAGCTTCGATCCCGATCTCGCCTATCGCTCGGGTGCGATGATCGGCGCCGAGGCACGCGCCAAGACCTTCAACGTCCTGCTCGCCGGGGGCGTCAACCTGACGCGCGATCCCTGGGGTGGTCGTACTTTCGAATATCTGGGTGAGGATCCGCTGCTTGCCGGCATCCTGGCCGGTGAATCGATCCGCGGCGTCCAATCGAACCATATCGTGTCGACTGTGAAGCATTTCGCGCTCAACCCGCAGGAAACGCTGCGTACGACGATGAATGCCCAGATCGACGAGGCAAGCCTGCGCGAAAGCGACCTGCTTGCCTTCCAGATCGCGATCGAGCGCGGTCAGCCGGGCTCGGTGATGTGCTCGTACAACAAGATCAACACCCATTGGGCGTGCGAGAATGACTGGCTGCTCAACCAGGTGCTCAAGCGCGACTGGGGCTATCGCGGCTGGGTGATGAGCGACTGGGGGGCGGTGCATTCGACGGTCAAGGCGGCAAATGCCGGTCTCGACCAGCAATCGGGTCGCGAACTCGACAAGGCCATGTATTTCGGCCAGCCGCTTGCCGACGCGATCGCGCAGGGCAGCGTCCCGGCCGAGCGGCTGGCGGACATGAACCGTCGGATCCTGTGGGGCGTGGTCAGCACCGGCCTCATCAACAACCCGGTGCCGCTGACGGCGCAGCCGATCGATTATGACAGCCATGCGCGCGTTGCGCAGGAAGCGGCAGAAAAGGGCAGCGTTCTGCTGAAGAACGAAGGGAACCTGCTTCCCCTCGCCCGCACCGCGCGGCGCATCGTGGTGATCGGCGCCCATGCCGATGTCGGCGTGCTGTCGGGCGGCGGGTCGAGCCAGGTTCGCTCGGTGGGTGGTGCGCCGGTCGAAATCCCGCTCAAGGAAGGTGCCGCCGCGTCGTTCGCGCGCGTCACCTGGCACGCCTCGTCGCCGCTGGCCGCGATCCGTGCGATGGCGCCGGGCGCGACCGTTACCTATCTCGACGGGCTCGACGCCAAGGCCGCCGCCGCCGCGGCCCGTGACGCCGACCTCGCGATCGTCTTTGCCTGGCAATGGCGCACCGAGGCGCAGGATATCGAGACGCTGGCGCTGCCCGACAACCAGGATGCGCTGATCGAGGCGGTCGCGGCGGCCAATCGCCGGACTGCGGTCGTGCTCGAAACCGGCGGCCCGGTGCTGATGCCCTGGCTGGCGCGCGTCCCCGCCGTGCTGCAGGCCTGGTATCCGGGCCAACGCGGGGGTGAGGCGATCGCCAACATCCTGTTCGGCGCCGTCAATCCCTCGGGCCACCTGCCGATGACCTTCCCGGCAAGCGAGGCGCAGGCGCCCCGGCCGACCATTCCCGGCCTCGCAGCGATGAAGGCGGCCGATGCCGCGCAGAAGGCCGGCAGCACCTATGGCATGGTCGAGCGCGACCTGTCGCCCGACGTTCCCTATGCCGAAGGCGCGGCCGTCGGGTATCGCAGCTATCTGAAGCGCGGAATCAAGCCGCTCTTCCCGTTCGGCTATGGCCTGTCCTACACCCAGTTCCGCTATGGTGCGCTCAAGCTCGAAGGCGGGCGCCAGCTCCGCGTCAGCTTCACCGTCACCAACACCGGCAAGGTGGCGGGCGCGGATACGCCCCAGGTCTATGCGACGGCGGGCCGCCGCGACGGGCCGACGGTGCGCCTGGCTGGCTTCCAGCGGGTTGAACTCGCGCCGGGCGAGACGCGCCGCGTCACGGTCACGGTCGACCCCCGCGTGATCGCCGACTTCGACACGAAGGCCCAGCGCTGGCGCGTGGCTGCTGGACGTTATCCGGTCGCCGTCGGGCACCATGCGGGCGATGCTGCGCTGAGCGGCACCGTCGCGCTCGATGCCGTCGAGATGCAGCCGTGAACGCCCGCCGCCTGATCGGGGCGGTGCTCGCCGCCGCGGGCGCGCTGGGCGGCGTCGCCCAGGCGCGCCCGCCGGCGCCGCGGCCCAGCGTCACCGCGTGGCAGACCGACCCGGCGACCGAACAGCGCCTGGCGCCCGTCACGGTGACGCGGGGCCCGGCCGCCGGCCCGCGGATCACGGTGGACCCGTCGCGCCGTTTCCAGAGCATCGTGGGCTTCGGGGCGTCGATCACCGACGCGTCGGCGATCCTGATCCAGCAACTTCCGCCGGCACGGCGCGCTGCGCTGCTCGACGAATTGTTCGGCGTCGGCCGGGGCCGGCTGGGCCTCAACTTCACCCGGCTGACGATCGGTGCGTCGGACTTCTCGCCGACGCACTACAGCTTCAACGACATGCCGCCGGGCGCACGCGATCCGGAGCTGCGTCATTTCTCGATCGCCCCCAATCGCACCACGGTGCTGCCGACCGTGCGCCATGCATTGCGGATCAACCCGGGACTGGTCGTGATGGCAAGCCCCTGGAGTCCGCCCGGCTGGATGAAAACCGGCGGTTCGATGATCGGCGGAACGCTGCGCGACGACGCCTATGACGTCTATGCGCGCTATTTCGTCCGTTATCTCCAGGCCTATGCAGCCGAGGGGGTACGGATCCGTTATCTGACGATCCAGAACGAACCCGATTTCTCGCCCGGCGACTATCCGGGAATGCGCTGGCCCGCCACGGACCGCGCCCGCTTCGTCGGCGGCCATCTCGGCCCTGCGCTCGCCGCCGCACGGCTCGACACCCGGATCCTTGAATGGGACCATAACTGGGATCAGCCGCAGCAGCCCGAAACCGTGCTCGGCGACCCGCGGGCGGCGCGCTATGTCCACGGCATCGCCTGGCATTGCTATGGCGGAGACGTGAGCGCCCAGACACGCGTGCACGAAAAATATCCCGACAAGGAAACCTTCTTCACCGAATGTTCGGGCGGGGGCTGGCGTCCCGGCTGGGATACCGGCTTCGGCGACGTGGTGAAGAACCTGATGATCGGATCGACGCGGGGTTGGGCCCGCGGCGTGCTGTTGTGGAATCTCGCACTCGATCCGGATTCCGGCCCGCACAAGGGCGGCTGCGGCAACTGCCGCGGCGTGGTCACGATCGATCCGGCAAAGGGCACCGTGGTCCGTGAGCCCGAATATTATGCGCTGGGACATCTGAGCCGTTTCGTCCGCCCGGGGGCGGTCCGGATCGAATCGACGAGCACCGCCGACCTGTCGAGCGTCGCCTTTGCCAATCGCGACGGCAGCCTGGTCCTGCTCGTCTATAATGCCGCTGATCGGTCGCAGACGTTCACCGTCGCGCAGGGCGCGTCAGCGTTTCAGCACCAGCTGCCGCGCCACGCCGCGGTGACGCTTGTCTGGCGCGGATCCCCGGCCCGCTGAGGCTCAACCGGCCCTGCGGCAACCCTTAGCTTCCCCGACGCGGCGAACCACAGCACGCCGCGTCGGGCGATCGGTGCTTTCCCTCCGCCCCGTTGCGCGACTATGCTGATCGGCCATGGGGTGTGTCGGCATCGATCCGCCGCGCGCCCGATCCTCGGTTCTGGCCGACCTCCCCCTGCGCCAGGCGCAGGCACGATGCCGGCCCAGTTTGGAAAGGTTCCCGCTTGCTCACCATCCACTTCACCGCCACGCCGACGGCCGATATCCGCGCGCGCGCGCTGCCGCGTGCGGCCGGACAGCCGCTCGCCGCACTGGTCGCCGACGACACGGCGCGGGCCGTGGTCGAAGCTGCCGCCGAACGTCTGGAAGACAAGCCCGGCAGCCTGATCGACGTCCTTGCCACGCTCGACGGCACGCTGCGTCGTCTGCTCATTGTCGGCACGGGCAGCGACAACGCAGCCGAAGCCGCCGGTGCGGCGCTGGTCGGGCGGCTGCTGACGTCGGGCGAAGCCGGGCTGGTCATCGACCTGCGCGGCCTTGATGCGGCGCTTCAGGGCGAAACCGCCGCCCGCTTCGCGCAAGGGGCGGTGATCCGCAGCTGGCGCCATGACCGTTATCGCACGCGCATGCCCGAGCGGGAGCGCGCGACGCTCACCACGGTCGAGATCGTCGTCGATGAGGCGGCGATCGCTGCCGCCGAGGCAGCATGGGCGCCGCTTCGTGCCGCCGCCGAGGGCGCGGCCTTCACGCGCGAGTTGGTCGCGGAGCCTGCGAACATTCTCTACCCCGAGAGCTTCGTCGAGCGCTGCCGGGCGCTCACCGAACTCGGCGTCGAGGTGGAGGTGCTCGACGAGGCCGCGATGCACAAGCTCGGCATGGGTGCCCTGCTCGGGGTCGCGCAGGGTTCGGCCCGCCCGCCCCGGCTGCTTTGCCTCAAATGGGACGGTACGGGCGGCACTGCCGAGCCGGTCGCCTTTGTCGGCAAGGGCGTCACCTTCGACACCGGCGGCATCTCGATCAAGCCTGCCGCCGGCATGGAGTCGATGAAGTGGGACATGGGCGGCGCCGGTGCGGTCGCCGGCGCGATCAAGGCACTCGCCCTGCGCAAGGCGCGCGCGCACGTCATCGGCGTCTGCGGACTGGTCGAGAACATGCCCGACGGCAACGCCCAGCGCCCCGGCGACGTCGTCACCTCAATGTCGGGACAGACGATCGAGGTGATCAACACCGACGCCGAGGGCCGGCTGGTGCTGTGCGACGCGATCTGGTGGGTCCAGCAGACGTACAAGGTCCGCACGATCGTGGATCTGGCGACGCTGACCGGGGCGATCCTCATCAGCCTGGGCCACGAATATGCCGGTCTGTTCGCGAACGACGACGGACTGGCCACGGCGCTCGCGGCCGCAGGCGACAAGGTGGGCGAGAAGCTGTGGCGGATGCCGATGGGTCCGGCGTTCGACAAGCTGATCGATTCGCCGATCGCCGACATGAAGAATGTCGGTCCGCGTGAAGGCGGATCGACCACCGCCGCGCAGTTCATCGGCCGCTTCATCCAGGACGGCGTCCGTTGGGCGCATCTGGACATTGCCGGCACCGCCTGGGCCGACAAGGCGGGGACGCTCTACGACAAGGGTGCCACCGGTTACGGTGTCCGGCTGCTCGACCAGTTCGTCAAGGACGTGATCGAGCGCTGATCGGAACATGCGCCCCCGCCGTGCGACCGCGCAGCGGGGGCGCGTCATCACCTCGGCCCGGTCCGTCCACAGACCAGTCGCGCGACGCGATTACGCTATTCCGCCAGAAAACGCTGCGCTGCCGCGATCACCGGCCGCACCCATGCCGGATCGACGCAGCGCCGGTCATCCTCGACCGTGTGATGATAACGGTGCGCACCGACGATGCCGGCGGCCGAATAGCCTGCCGCCACGATGTTCGCCAATTCGCCTGCGGCATTGCCGTTGGCCGGATAAGCAGCCTCCAACCCGGGCAGGCCGGCAAATGCCATACGCGCAGCGGCAACCAGCGGCGCGCTCGCCATCAGGTAACGCTGGGGATCTGCGGTCGGCAGCGCCAGCAGGCGGCCCCCACCCAGTTCATGCCAATCGCGCGCCGCCACGGCGGCGCCCAGGTGAAACCAGAGTCGCGTCTGCGTCGGCGGCGGGACGAGCGACAGCGCATGCTCGGCGCCCAGATACTCATATTCGTGACCGCTATTGCACAGCGTTATCACGTTTACGCCGGTCAAGGCACGCGCGGCCCAGCGCGTGAGCGCCAGCCATGCCGCGACGCCCGGTCCGCGTTCTCCCGCACAGCCATACCAGCCCGAACGCGGCGTCGACAGCACCAGCCATGATGCCGCGCCGCGCTCGAGCCGCCCGATGACGTTGAACGCGGGCCGACGCCCGCCAGTCCCGTCGACGGTCAGCGTGGCGACGACGCCCTGCTCGGCGGCCGCCAGCCAGAGACCTGCCGCCTCGGGTGCGAGCACCGCGAGCGGGCGATCGAAAATCGGCGCGTCCGCCCGCGCGTTGAACGCGATCGCCTTGCCGGTCGGCCCGTTGGGAATCAGCACCGCCGCCGCGGCGCCGCGCGTCCGCAGCGCCGCCAGCGTCGTCGCGATCGGTCGCGCGAGCAGGCTCGACCAACGCGCATGGGGCAGGTCGATCAGGGCGATGCATCCGGTGAGATCACGGCCAACCGGCACGCGCGGGTCGATCCGGATCAGCCGTCCGCTTGTCCCTGCCGCTCCGGTGGGCACGACAATCGCCTGCGGAAGCACCGGCGTGCGGGTACCCGGCATCGCCAGTTCGGCACGCGTCGCCTCGAAATAGGGCGCATCGAAGGGCTGGCGCAGGGTACGATACCCCGCCGCTTGCACCTCCGCCTCGATCCATTCGCCGCACGCACGATCGCCCGGCCCGCCCGAGGCCATGCTGCCGAAGCCAAGATAGCGGTCAAGATCGGCTGCGACCCGATCCCCGGCCGTTGCAGTTGTCGTTGGCGTCGTCGCCGCCGCCTGCGCTGCAGGCCCCAGCAGCGCGGCGGACACCACCGCGCCGCCGAGCATTTCGCGTCGGGTCGTTCCGCCCGATCCGGCCATCACCGTTCTCCTTGCGCTCCCGGCTTCACCATATCGTTACAGGGGCTGGGCGCGAACAAGCGGCGGCACCTTCCAGCGCCGGTCGATCAGCGACCGGTCGGGATAATAGGCACGCAAGGCGAGCCGCATCGGTCCGTCCGGTGCCGGCAACCAGTTCGCCGCGAGCGGTCCCTTGGGTTGGGTGTGCTGGATCACGATCTCCAGGCTGCCATCGGCGCCGCGCACCAGCCCCGGCGTGCGATCGCCGATCGAATAGCGGTGGATGGGGTTTTCGACGAGGAAATAGCGGCCGTCCGGCTCGACATCGTACATCGTCAACGACCAGAATCCCCGCACCGGAATCCCCGCCGCGGGGATCCGCCAGCGATAGGCGTCGCGTCCGGACAATCGCTGGCCGGCAGGATCGAAGCTGGCGTGGAAGTACATCGCTTCTTCCTCACCCAGTGCGGCGATGCCGCCCAGTGCAATCGCGGCGCGAAGCCGGTCATTGTCACCGAAATTGCCGACGCCGCGCGGCTGGTACGTCCAGCCGCCGACAACCAGGTCGCGAAAGAGGAAGGCATCGCGCAGCGTCTTGAGCCCGATCGGGAAATAGGCAGCCCAGCGCGCGAGCACCGCTGCATCCGGCTCGCGTTCGGTACCGATACCCAGCGCGGCAAACCGCTTTGCCCGCGCCAGATGCCCTTGCGCGCCAGGCGAACGCGCCAGCATCTCGTTCACCACGGCCAGGAAGTTGCGCGGATCGCTGACCTCACGCACCGCCTCGTTCACAAAGCCGCGCGGCGGCGCCCGGTCGGCGGGCACCACGACCGCAAACTGGCGCTGGATCGCCACCGCGGCCGCCAGGTCGTCGGGGCCATCGACCAGGATCCGTACCAGCATCCACACGTCGTTGGTCGTTGAGCGGAACAATGTCACGCCCGCCGGCGCGCTGCCGCGCCACTGCGGCCCGACCACCCAGAAACGGCCGCCACGGCCGCCCGTCGCCCGGGTGCCGACATAGGCGAAATTGTCGGTGAAGGCGTCCATGAACTGGATCGAGAAATAGCGGGACGGCACGTCCGGCGCCACGACCTCCACCGGCCCCGACGACACATCAAGGAATGCGGAGGAATAGATGGTATCATTGTTGGGTGCCGTCACCACCCGTTTGGTGGGATCGGAAAGCGCCGTGCGCGCAGTGATCTGATTGATTACGCCCGACTGTCGCAAGCATCGGGCCAATGTCTGCTCGGTCCGCGCGAACTCGTACAGGGTGAAGGCATAGAAGAATGCGGCACGCATCGCCGGGTCGCCCTCGTCCTCGGCGGTCCCGAACCGACGTGCGGCAGCGCTCGCGGCCCCACTCATCAACAGGGGGGCGGCGGCCAGTCCCATCAGCAACTCGCGGCGACGTGCCAGCGCCAACGGGCGCTCCGATTCCAGTTCGATCATCCCTCTCTCCCGTCGCACGCGCCTTCGCGGCGCGCTTTCGATTCCAGCATCTCCCGGCGGCGCCAGACTGGCGGTCTCGCACGGATCGCACCAGCCCCATCGCCCGGGTGCGATCCATGCGAGACCGTTCAGCCGACGCCGCGCGCCTGCCCTTCCCAAAACGGCGCCCGCAATTCGCGCCGCATGATCTTTCCCGCCGCGTTGCGCGGGATCGCGTCGACGAAGCGCACCGATTTCGGGCATTTGAACCCTGCGATCCGCTGATGGCAAAAGGCGATGATCGCCGCGCCGTCCACCGATGCAGAGCCAGGCGCGGGCACGACCAGCGCCGTCACCGCCTCGCCCCAATGCGGATCGGGAATGCCGATCACGGCGACGTCGCGTATCTCGGGGTGATCGTGCAGCGCATTCTCGACCTCGACGGGATAGACATTCTCGCCTCCCGTGACGATCATGTCCTTCACGCGGTCGCGGATGTAGAGATAGCCGTCCGCGTCGAGATAGCCGGCATCGCCGGTGTAGAGCCAGCCGTCGCGGATGGTGGTGCGGGTGGCGTCCGCATCGGCTGCATAACCGGGCATGACGACGGCGCTTCTGATCACGATCTCGCCCGTTTCCCCGGCGCCGAGCGGCGCTCCATCGGGGTCGACGATCCGGATCTCGATCCCTGCTGCGGCGCGACCGCACGACAGCAGCAACGCCTCGTCGCCGCGATGATCGTCGGGATCGAGCAACGTCACCGGACCGGTCGCTTCGGTCAGGCCATAGCATTGCGCGAAGTCGCAGCCCATCCGCGTCTGCGCTGCAATCAGCACTGCGGGCGCGATCGGTGAACCGCCATACACGATCAGCCGCAGTGCCGACAGGTCGGCATCCGCCATCGCAGGGGCTGCCAGGCATGCCTGGATCATGGCGGGCGCAAGTGTGGTATAGCTTACGCGCTCATCGGCCATCAGCCGCACGGCACGATCGGGATCGAACCCGGAATCGAAGACCAGCCGTGCGCCGGATTGGGCGCTTCGCAACACCGGGCCGATCCCGGTAATGTGGAACATCGGCGCAGGGGCATAGATCACGTCGCTGGCATCGAGCGCCATCACCCCCTCACTGAACGCCGCAATCGACGCCATCACGTTGGCGTTGGTCAGCATCACGCCTTTGGGGAGGCCGGTGGTCCCGCTGGTGTACATCTGCAGCACCACATCGTCCGGTTGCGGCGTCGGCAGTTCCGGTGCGCGCGCGGTTGCGGGCGTATCGCGCCACGCCGCGAACCCATCAGCCCCGGGATCGTCGAAAAAGCAGACCGGAAGATCTGGCGCGGCCGCCTGCAATGCGGCGGCGAACTGGCGATCGGCAAAGATCCTGCTCGCCCCCGCATGGCGCACGATATAGCCGATCTCCGACGCGCTCAGTCGCCAGTTGATCGGCAGCGCCACCTGCCCCGCCCGGAAACAGGCGAACAGCAATTCGACCTGCTCCCGCGAGTTCCGGCCAAGGATCGCGACACGGTCGCCAGGCCGTCCCGCAATCCCCAGACGTTCGGCGAGCCGCGTGACGCGCGCGTCAAGCGTGGCGAAGTCGATCGCCGCATCCCGCGGACCGATCGCCGCAGCGCCGGGAAGCCGCTGCGCGGTCGCCCGCAACAGGGCATCGACGACGCCCGGGCGGACGGGTTGCGGCACGGTCGCCACCTTGCCTTCCCCCATCACCAGTTGAAGCTGAACTTCGCGCCGTAGGTGCGCGGCGTGTTGTAGAAGTCGTTGCCGCTGACCTCGACGGTATAGAACAGGTCGTCGGTAACGTTCTTGACATAGCCGAGAAGCGACCAGCGTTCGGCCCGGATTCCGGCCGAAAGATCGAGCATCGAATAATTCTGGCTTTCCCGCTCAAGCGAGGCGTTGTCGTACCCGCCTGCTGCCGTCTGATAGCTCGCAGTGAATACAGCACTCAGCCCGCCGCCCAGTTCGTGATCATAGTTGCCGGTCAGGTTGATGATGTAGTCCCGCGTGCGTGGGGTCGAGCGACCCGAAAGATCGAGGACGCGGCCCTGATAGATGATCGTCGCGCCGTCATGCCAACGACCGCGCTCTCCGGAAAGGTTGAAGCCGAGGCTGAACCGCCCGCCCGCGACCCGCGTCGACGCGTTCATTTCGAGTTCCGCGCCGTAGATGTGGTTGTCGCCGACATTTTCGAGCGTGAAGGTGGGATTCACCGCCGTCAGCGGTGTGGTCTGCTGCACGTTCTTCGTGACGCCGTAATAAAGCGCCAACTGGCCACGGAAATCGACCGGCCCGAGCGCGGCCCGCCATTTGGTGCCCAGCTCACCCTGAACAATATCCTCGGGATTATAGGGAACGCGATCGAAATAACCCTGTGCCGGGGTCTGATTGAAACCGCCGGCACGATAACCGGTCGCGACACGGGCATAGAAGCTCAACCGGTCCGATGCCCGGTAGTTGAGCGACACCGTCGGCAGGAAGCGCCGCCAGGTCCGGTCGAAATTGGTGAGCGGGATCGCCTCGTTGGTGGTGAGGTCGAGGTCGATCTGCTGGAAGGTAAAATGGATCCGATCCACCTGGAACCGCGCCTCGGCGGTAAGATTGAGGCGGCTGGTCAGGTCGTAACCGATCAGGCCATAGACCGAATAGGACGTCGTCTCCTGACGCGATTGCTGCAACCGCAATTGCTTGCGCAGCGTGTTGGCGGTGGCGCTGGTTCCGGTGATCGTGCCGGTCCGGTTCGAATAGACTTCCGACGTGAACGTCATGAAGTCGCCGCCCGCCAGCCACGACAACCGCGCCTTGCCGGTCGAACCCCAGCGCAGTTCGCCGCCATAGCGGTCGAACGTCTCGCCCTGCGCGTCATAAAGCTGGGCAAAGGGGACGCGAATGCCGAGATAATGGTCGAAATCCGCAGCGGTTCGCGCGCCGTCGCGACTTTCGAAATCGGCAAGCACGGTCAGCGCCGACGGACCGAAATCGTGCGTGAACTCGCCGAGTGCGCGCGTCTTGTCGATATTGATCCGGTCGACGACGTTCAGCCCGGTCCGGACGAACGGATCTGGATCAAGCACCTTGTTGCGCCCCAGCGAGGTATAGCCGGGCGCTTCGGAGCGCGAATGCTCGATCGTCAGATACGCGGTCGACGCCGTATCGATTCCCGCACCCAGCGTACCGCGCACACCCCAGTTGAGCTGCTTGTCGATCGTCTGGCCGGTCACCTGGTCGGTGTAGAAGCCGCCGCTCTGCTTGTCGCGATAGCCGCCGACGCGCAGCGCCACCGCGCTGGAAACCGGCAGGTTCAGCGTCGCCTCGGCGTCGAGTTCGTCGACCGAATTATAGCCGATCTTGCCCGACACCTGCGTCGCCAGCACCGGGCGGTTGGTGATGAGGTTGGTCGCCCCCCCCACGGCGTTGCGGCCGTACATTGCCCCCTGCGGCCCGCGATAGACCTCCAGCCGATTGATGTCATAGAAGTCCATACGGTCGTATCCACGACCGCCGAAGCCGCCGCCGGCGACATAGACGCCGTCGCGATAGATGCCCGTCGTCGATTCCGAAAAGCCGAGACGGCCGCCGCCCTGACCGCGCAGGGTGATATCGTTGAGATAGGCCGGCCCCGACGCCACCAGCATGGCACCCGCCACCTGACGCGTGAGATCGGCAAGATCGCGCACACCCAGTCGTTCGATGTCGTTCGAACTCAACGCGCTCACCGACGACGGAACATCCTCGATAGACTCGGCGCGTTTGCGCGCCACGACAATGATGTCGTCGGTCACCGACGACGGCTCGGCGTGTGCAGCCGCTGCCGACGTGCTGTCCTGACCGGTTTCCGCTGAAGTCGTCTGTGCCTGCGCCGGCCCGGCGATCCCACAGGCCAATGCCGCAACGGCTGCCCCCGCCCACAGGGCGTGGCGGCACGCAATCATGCCCATCATCATTCTCTCCCGTCACGATCGGCCTTTTGGCGGCCGATTCGCTGTAACTTCAGCGTAACAGGGTGTTCCGTTCGAGTAAACATGCTATCGGCGGGGCATTGGGCATCCCCCCCGACGATGTTAAGGCAAGTGCGTGAGCGACCAGGAAGAGACTGCCAGCTATGCGGAAATGCTCGACGCACACCGGGTGCGGCGGCGCGAGCAACTGCTGCTGGCCGCGGCCGAAGTGCTCGACGCGCGTGGCATCCGCAACACGACCATGGATCATGTCGCGCAGCGCGCAGGCGTGTCGAAGGTGATCCTCTATCGCTATTTCGGATCGAAGGATAAGCTGGTCCATGCGGTGCTCGAGGAAGTCGTGGAGGCGATCCTCCTCGCCGATCAGCAGGACGCCGATTGGTGGACCGAACGGCTTGCCTACACGCTTCCGGTCGTGCGCGAACATGCCGCGGCGATGCGGCTGCTGATCCGGCACGCCGCGCACGACCCCGAATTCGGGGTGCATCTCGAACGGCTGACCGCAGCGCTGATTGCGCGCGTCGACGAACGGCAGCTTGCGATCATGGATCCGGCGCGGGGGCAGGCGCCGGGCGATAACGCGGTGCTGGCCGGATCGGTGACGAACTTCCTGCTCGACGCCTATGTTCGCTGGGTCGATCGCGGCGACCCTGCACAGGACGGTGCGTTTCTCGCTTGGATCAGCAAGACCGTGCGTGCCATGGTCTATTTCTGGCGCGGGCTCGAGCCGCCGGCCACCCCGTTCGACCGCCCAAGCCGCTGAACGCCCGGCCAGGGCGGCCCTGGCAAGGAATGTTCAGCGCGCCAGAAACACCACGCCCGGCAGGGCCACGCCACGCTCCGCCGGTGCCAGGCGGCCGTCGGCGCGCAAGCGCAGTCGGGCGACGTTGCCTGACCGCTCGTTGGCGACCAGCATCTCGCCGCGCGCCTCGTCCAGCAGGAACAGCCGCGGCCAGTGCCCGCCGCATGCGGCATGCTGGATCGGCGTCAACGTCCCGTCGAACGCCACCGCGAAAACGGCGATGCTGTCATGTCCGCGATTGGAAACATAAAGCCGCGTGCCGGTGCGGTTCAGCGCAATATGCGCCGCCGCTGATTCACCCGCGAATCCGGTCGGCAAGGTTGCCACCGTCGCCTTGGCGTTGAACCGGCCATCCGGTTCGGCCACGAGTATGGTCACCGTATTGGCCAGTTCGGCCACCAGATAGGCAATCGGCAGCCGCGGATGCCGTGCGAGGTGCCGCGGTCCCGAGCCGGGTTCGGCCTGATAGGCGATCGAACTTTCGGCGATGTTCCGTGTGCCGGGGGTAACATGATGCAGGAAAATCGCGTCCGCACCCAGATCGACGGCGTGAAGATGTCGTCCCTCGGCTGCAAATCCCACCCAGTGCGCATGCGGCCCCGCCTGGCGCTCGCGATTGGGGCCGCTGCCACGGTGCTCGATCCGCCTGGCCTCGCCGGTCGGCAGGCCGGTGCGCGCATCGAGTTGCCATAGCGCTACGCTACCGCTCGTATAGTTGGCCACGGCAAGCATCCGCCCATCCGGGCTCAGCGCGGCATGACAAGGATCGGCGCCGTGCGTCGAAAAGCGCGCCAATTGTCGCAGCCCCCGGTCATAGATCCCAAGCCCGCCTTGCGGCTGCTCGTCGAGCAGATAGCGCACACCCAGGCTGCTCGAACGCACGCCGAAAGAGGCATTGCGGATACTGCGCAGCACATTGCCCGCCCGCCATCCGTCACGCTCCGCGTGCAGCAGGGCGAGCCCAGGACCACCCTCGCTGGCATAAGTGCCGGCGATCAATCGCGCACCACCCGGTCGCGGACGCGCAAGGGCGGGATCGATTCCCAAGGCCAGCGAAGCACCGATAAACAGGCGTCGCGAAACGGAAAATGCGGAAATTGCCATGTCAGCCTTCAACCATGGATCGCCGATCGGGTCAAAGCGCGGCAATGCACGAACGCCCGGCAAGTTCATTCACGGCAAGGCTTCAGCCGCGAGCGCAAGCTTCGCCCGCCGTCGGGGCAGGTTCAATGTGGCCGTCAGCGACCGCAGGCGAACCTGCCCGATCGTTCATGGGCCGCGCGGGCGGCCCCGTCCGACGTCAGAACTGCTTGCTGACGCGCAGCCGGAGTTGCCCGGTCCGCTCACCCGCCGCGCCGCGCAGACCGAGTTCCATATCGATCATCCAGCGCGTGACCAGACTCAGCCGGCTGCCGAACAGCAGCTGATACTGTTCACGCTCCCAGCCGACGCTCCGGATGCGATAGGTCGAACTGCCGGCGAAGTCGGCATAGTCGAGCCCCTGCACGCCGGCGCCGCTGAACTCGTGCAGCCACTCCGCCCCGACGCGCGGGGTGACCTTGGCAAAGCCCAGGTCGCGCGTGAACTCGAATCGCCCGCCGAGCACCCCGGTCAGTGACCGGACATTGCGCGCATCGAACCGCAGCGAGTAGCGATCCGCACCGCTTTCGGAATAGGCATTGAGCGTACCGTCGAGGAACTCGAAACGTCCATAGCCGGACCAGCGCGTCTCGTCCGAGATCCGGTCGATCCCGACCGACAGTGCCCCGAAAGTCATGTCACCGCCGCGGCTGCCCAGCGCGACAGCGCCGGTGGCCGCGACGTTGCGGCGCGTCCGATAGTCCAGACTGCCGTGCCCGATCATCGCGTCGACGAACGATCCGTCGACAGGCGTGAAGCTGCCATAGGCGGCGAACACCTTGGTATCGCTGCGAACACGTGCCGCATCGCCGTCGATACGGCTGACGTCGCTGCCATAGCCACCGCCGACGCCGATCGTCGCCCACTCGGCGATGCGCAGGTCTGCACCGCCCGACAGGCCGCCGCTCGACAGCGTGATCTTGGCGCGGCCCGATCGCCGATCGAGCGTCCCGATCTCGATCGATCCACCGCTCCACAAGGCGATCGATCCGATCGGCCGGGCGCCGGAGCGCCCGTCGTCTTCGTCTGCGCCCTGTTTCTGACGCCCCGCCCCGCCGTCACCAGCCGTCGCCGCGTTTGCGCGATCGGTTGCCCTTTCGATCGGACGGCCGGGCATTGCCGGATCGGTGAGCCCCCCCGTCCTGCCCATCGCCCGCCCGGCGATACCGCGATTGCGGTCGTCGCCCGATAGTGCCGGATCCTGGCCGATATTGTCCGGCGTGCGCGGCACCGCCACGGCATCGCGCAGGTTGAGCGAGATGCCGAGCGGATTGGTCGCCCCGCCGCCGTGATGAAGCTGCTGCGCGCGCGCCATGAAATTGGCGACCTGTGCCCTGGCGAAGCGGCGTGCCGTCTCGGCCTGAGTGTCAGAGATCGCGCGGACGGCCGGATCCGACGCGGGGTCCGGCCGCGCCGTGACGCTGACCGTCACCACGGCCGGTGCCGAGTTGCCGAAGGCGTTGGACAGGCGGTAGCGCACGGTGACGGTGCCGCCGAAATGCGCCTTGGTCGTGATGTCGAGGCGATAGCTGGGATCGTTGGCGCTTCCGCCCTGCACGATCCGCGTTGTCGCCGCGTCGCTGGGCGTCACGCTGTCGACCACCGCTCCGGTGAACGGCCCGCCCACCGCTCCTTCGGTCAGGTCGACCGAGACGGTCTGGGCATCGCCGATCTTGGCGGTCTTGGGCTGTGCGGTGGGCGCCTGCCCGGTGACGGTAATCTCCACCGTCGCCGGTGCCGAGCGCCCGCCCGGCCCCACCGCGGCGAACTGGAAGCTGTCCTTGCCCGAAAAGCCGGGCCGCGGCGAATAGGTCGCCGTCCAGCCCGAGACCGATTCCGGCTGCGCAGCAGCAAATGCCCGCCGCGCCGCAGCGCGCGCACCGTTCGGCCCGGTCAGCGTGAGCGTTCCGTTCGACGGCGGCGAAACCACCTCGATGGTGTCGAAGTTGCCCGAGACAAGCCGTCCGAGATCGATACCGACGCTGGCCCCGCCCTCGACGGTGGTCCCGGCGGCGTTGACGTTGACCGGCGCAGCGGCGGGCGGCGGCGGCGTCGCGATCATCACGCTCACGGTCGCGGGCGCGGACGTGCCGCCCGGACCCGTCGCGGTATAGGTGAAGCTGTCTGTGCCATAGGCGCCCGCGGTCGGCACATAGGTCGCGCTGGTCCCGCTGATCGTCACCGTCCCCTTGCTCGGCGCGGTCCCGACGGCAAGCGTCGTGTAGACGCCGCTCGGCAGCAGCGTGATCGCCTGCCCCGCACTGTTATAGGGCACGTCGGCACTGACATTCGCCACGGTCGGCGCGGCCGGCGTCGCGATCGTCACGCTGACGGTCGCGGGTGCGGACGTGCCGCCCGGACCCGTCGCGGTATAGGTGAAGCTGTCTGCGCCATAGGCACCCGCGGTCGGCACATAGGTCGCGCTCGTCCCGCTGATCGTCACCGTCCCCTTACTCGGCGCGGTCCCGACGGCGAGCGTCGTGTAGACGCCGCTCGGCAGCAGCGTGATCGCCTGGCCCGCACTGTTATAGGGCACGTCGGCGCTGACATTCGCCACGGTCGGCGCGGCCGGCGTCGCGATCGTCACGCTGACGGTCGCGGGTGCGGACGTGCCGCCCGGGCCCGTCGCGGTATAGGTGAAGCTGTCTGTGCCATAGGCGCCCGCGGTCGGCACATAGGTCGCGCTCGTCCCGCTGATCGTCACCGTCCCCTTGCTCGGCGCGGTCCCGACGGCGAGCGTCGTGTAGACGCCGCTCGGCAGCAGCGTGATCGCCTGGCCCGCACTGTTATAGGGCACGTCGGCGCTGACATTCGCCACGGTCGGCGCGGCCGGCGTC
>NZ_JBQXXM010000002.1:0-438073 GCF_056485145.1 Sphingomonas chlorellae | reverse complement strand
GCGATCGTCACGCTGACGGTCGCGGGCGCAGACGTGCCTCCCGGGCCCGTCGCGGTATAGGTGAAGCTGTCTGTGCCATAGGCGCCCGCGGTCGGCACATAGGTCGCGCTCGTCCCGCTGATCGTCACCGTCCCCTTGCTCGGTGCGGTCCCGACGGCGAGCGTCGTGTAGACGCCGCTCGGCAACAGCGTGATCGCCTGCCCCGCACTGTTATAGGGCACGTCGGCGCTGACATTCGCCACGGTCGGCGCGGCCGGCGTCGCGATCGTCACGCTCACGGTCGCGGGTGCGGACGTGCCGCCCGGACCCGTCGCGGTATAGGTAAAGCTGTCCGCGCCGAAATAGCCGGTCGCAGGCGTATAGGTGACGACGTCGCCCGCGACGCTGGTCGTGCCATGCGCCGGTGCCGTCGCGACTGCCACGCTCGTGTGCGGTCCGCCGCTGATGCTCGCAGCCAGGTCGATCGTCGTGCCGGCGCTGTTATACGGTACGGCTACGCCCGAACGGTTGGCGGCAATCGGCGCCGCGACGACGGTGATCGACTGGCTGATCGTCGTCGCTGGATCGTAATTGGCGTCTCCCGCCTGGGTCGCCGTGACGACGCAGTTCCCCGCACCGATGAAACTGACGCTGTTCCCCGAAATCGTGCAAACAGCGGCACTGGCGCCATTGATCGCATAACCGGGCGTCAGCCCTGCCGACGAGGTCGCGGAAACGCTGTAACTGCCGCCGATTGCCGCCGTGCCGGGGGGCGTGGTGGTGAACGTCAGCGTCTGGTCGCCCTTGGCGATCGTGCCGCTGATCACGCTTCCGGTCGCGGTAACCGCCGGGCTGTCGCTATCGCTCACCCCGATCCGGTAGCTGAAGGCCCCCGCTGCGGTCGGCGTTCCGCTGACCGCGCCCGTGGTCTGGTTCAGACTCGTACCCGCGGGCAACGTTCCTGCCGCAATGCTGTATTGATAGGGCGGCACGCCGCCGGTCGCGGGGTTACTCTGCGCAAAGGCGACACCGACCTTGGTGGTTCCCGCCGCCGTGCTGCTGACGGCGAGCGTTGCGGGCAGCACGGTGAAGCTGCGCGTCACGGTCGGCGCCGCGTTCCAGTCGGCGTCGCCGGCCTGATCCGCCGCGACGGTGCATGTCCCCTGTGCCACAAGCGTCAGGGTCGTTCCCGCCACGGTGCAGACGCTGGTGCTGTTGCTGGAGAACGCGACCGCCAGCCCCGAAGCGGCGCTCGCCGACAACGTCAGCGGCGACGACGAGATAGAGGCGTTGTTGAGCGCGGCAAAGCTGATCGTCTGATCGCCCTTGCCGACGACAAAGCTCTGCTGGACCTGCGGCGCCGCGGTGTAACTGCCGTTTCCGGCCTGATCGGCATTGACGCGGCAGGTGCCGACGCCGGTAAAGCTGACGGTCCCGCCAGAAACCGTACAGACGCTCGAACTTGTCGGGTCGATCGTGAACGTCACGGTCAGGCCCGAAGTTGCGGTTGCGGCGGGCGTATAGGGGGCGCCGCCCACCTTCGCCGCGCCGGGTGCGGCCGACGTAAAGCTGATCGTCTGGCTGCCGCTCGTTACATTGAAACTCTGCTGAACCTGCGGTGCAGCCGTATAGTTGGTATCGCCGGCCTGGCTGGCGTTGAGCGTGCAGGTGCCGGCGCCGGTGAAGCTCACCGCCCCGCCGCTGATCGCGCAGACGCTGGCGCTTGCCGAATCCACGGTGAAGGCGACCGCCAGACCCGAAGTCGCCGTCGCGGTGGGCGTATAGGTCGTACCGCCCACCGTCGCCGAAGTCGGCGCCGTCGAGGTGAAGCTGATCGTCTGCGCGCCGCGTGCGACGGTGAAGCTCTGCGACGATTGCGCAGCCGCATTATAGTTGGCGTCACCCGGCTGGTCGGCATTGATCCGGCAGGTACCGACGCCGGTAAAGCTGACGACCCCGCCCGAAATCGCGCACACGCCGTTGCTCGACGAATCCACCGTAAAGGCGACCGTCAGCCCCGAAAGCACCGTCGCCACCGGCGTGTAGGTCGCCCCCCCCACCGTCGCCGCGGTCGGCGCCGTCGAACTGAAGCTGATGACCTGGATGCCCTTGCCGACGGTGAAACTCTGCTGCAGCTGCGCAGCCGGGTCATAGTTGGCGTTGCCGGCCTGGTTCGCGTTCACCGTGCAGGTGCCCACGCCGATGAACCGGACTACGGCGCCCGACATTTCGCAAACCGCGCTGCTTGATGCGTCGATCGTCAGCGTGACCGTAAGGCCCGAACTGGAGACTGCGCTGGGCGCATAGGTCCCGCCCCCGACCCGGGCCGATCCGGGCGCCGTCGACGTGAAGATGATATTCTGCGTTCGGTCCGAAACGATCGTCAGGCGGAACGTGTTGCTCGCGGTCTGGCCGATCGAATCCGTGACCGTAACGGTGAAATCGGTCGCGTTGAGGGTTGAGGTCGGCGTGCCGGAAATCGCGCCGGTGGCACTGGCAAAGCTGAGCCCGGAGGGCAAGGTTCCGCCGCTGAGCGCATAGGTATAGGGCGTCTTGCCGCCGCTCCCGACGATGGGAGTCTTGTTGTTGAAGGTCGAAAGGTTGACCGACCCGGTGTAGGAGCTCTCCACCTGTGTCGCGACAAGCTGGCTGTAGACGGTGAACGTCCGGCTCGTCGAATCGCCCGAGCTGTTCCCCGCCGCATCGGCGGCCCGCGCCTTGACCGTGTGCGACCCGGCCGAAAGTCCGGTCAGCGTATAGGTCCAGTTGCCGCTGCCGTCGGCGGTCGCCGTACCATTGGCGGTGCCGTCCAGATAGACGGTGATCGTCGCGTTGGGTTCACCCGTGCCGCTCACGGTCAGGTTGGTCACCGCCCGCTCGGAAGATGCCGCCGGACTGACGACCACCGGTGCGTTGGGCGCTGTTGTGTCGACCGTCCAGCTATAGGTTGCGGCCGAGCTGGTGCCGGCGACGTTCGTTGCACGGACGGCGAAGCTGTGGCTGCCGTCGGACAGGCCGGAATAGGTCTTGGGGCTCGTGCAGCTCGTGAACGGGCCGCCGTCGAGCGAACACTCGGCCGTGCCGCTGCCCAGGCTGAACTGGAAGGCCGCGCTCGCGCTGTTGGTGAGCGCGGGCGGGGTCGAGGACAGCGTCGGCGTCGCCGGTACGACGGCATAGCTAAACTGGTTGGCAGCCCCCGTAGCGCTCGTGCCGGTCGGTGTGGTGACCGTGACGTTCACGGTTCCGGCGCCGGCGGCGGGTGACGTCGCGGTGATCTGGGTTCCGCTGTCGACGTTGAAGCTGGCCGCCGCCGTGCCGCCGAAATTGACCGCGGTGGCCCCGGTGAAACCGGTACCGGTAAGGACGACCGTGGTCCCGCCGGTGGTGGGGCCGCCGGTCGGCGACAGTCCCGTGACGGTGGGCGCGACGATCAGATTGTTGGTCAGGCTGAAGTTCGTCGACGCGCTGCCGGCGGTTGCGGTAACCGAGTAGCTGCCGCCGCTTCCATTCGCGGTGAACGTCCCGGCATCGGCCACACCGTTCGAATCGGTGTTGACCGTAATCGTGTTGCTGCTGTTCGAGAAGGTGCCGCTGGCGCCCGACCCCGGCGCGGTGAACGTGACGGGGGTATTGGCGATCACAGCGTTCGAGCCGTCCTTCACCGTCACGCTGAGCGGCGTCGCGAAGGCGGCGCCGGTGTTGGTGCTCTGGCTGTTCCCGCTCGTAACCGTGACCGAGGCGGGCGTCTGCACCACAGCGATCGTCGTGGCGTCGCTCGCGGTCGCTGAACCGGCCGCATTGCCACCCGACAACGTGACGCTGGGCGTCAGGCTGGTGGCGGCATTGGACGCGATGTTTAGCCGCAAGGTGAGGGGATTGCCGCTGCCGCCATTGTTGATCGTGTTCGAATAGGTGCAGCGGGTGGAGGTGCAACTCCACCCCGAACCGGAGCCGGAATTATACGTCATGCCCGGCGGCAGGCTGAACGTAAGCGACAGGTCCGTACCGGTATTCGCGCCGCTGGCGCTGGGCGTTATCGTGTAATCCACGGTGCCGCCCTGCTGCGGCGTCCCGACGTGCGACATCGAAACGCCGAGCGACAGGCTGGAGTCGACATAGGGCGTGCAAGTGACGGTGACACTGGTCGTCGAGCTGTAGATCGGATGATCGATCGACATGCCGACGCCCCGCAAGCCGGCGGCAACCGTATAATATCCGGTGTAGGTGCCGATAGCAGCTGCGTCCGGCGTCACCCTCGCTCCAGCCGGCAGGCCGATGATGCTGTTGTTGATTCGGAATCGAATTCGCACGCCGCCCGATGTGCCGGAATATTGCGTGACGTTCGCCGTAAAGTCGAGCCTGTCGCCGACGGTGAAGGGCAAAATGCCGGGAACAAAATTGTTCCCGATGTTGTCCGTATAATCGCTAACCGCCGCAATCATCGACGTCGCATATTGTGTGTTAATGTTCCTCGCCGTCGTGCCGGGTTGCTGCGGGTTGCCTGATACAATCTGCGCGGTGAAGTCGATCGCCCCGCTATTGACCGCCATGCAGCCTGGGCTTTGCGCCCGTACCGAAGCAGGAAGAAAAAGCGTCGTTGCCACCGCAGCAGCAACAAGAGCACCACCAAAACGGCGAGCACGACGTACGAACGCGGCACGCATACCCGAACAGGCGCCTACTTTCATGCACCCCCCTTTACGAACGCGTCTGCCCACGACGGTTCACGTTCATTGAACGCATGCGTAACAATGTCTCGGGACATGGTTCTTCAAAGCCCCGTTCGTCTATACCGCATCCTTTGATAGATTTCACCATTTCGGATGCTTCAAACCACTCCTTCCATCGCAAACACGATACGACGTTGAATTATAATATCTATTTTCAGCAAAAATTACCCGTCCCACCTTTCCCGGCTAAACCGCTTCGGCCTCGCTTACGATTTCTATCGCCGATCTTGGCCGCTATTTTCGAATCACCAACAAGCGAAGTCAAAATGAAGGGATGGCATCCATGGACCCGTTTATCGGCCAGATCATGCAGGTCGGCTTCCACTATGCGCCAGTAAACTGGCTGAGCTGCAACGGCACGATCATGCAGGTCAGTCAGAATCAGGCGTTGTTCGCACTGCTGGGCAACGCTTTCGGCGGCAACGGAACGACGCAATATGCATTGCCCGACGCACGCGGTCGCGTGTTGATGGGGTCCGGCACGGGTCCTGGTCTTACACCCCGCAAAGATGGCCAGACGGGCGGCGTCGAACAGCAATCCCTCACCCTTGCGCAACTACCCGTTCACAATCACTCGGCAACGTTCACGCCGGCCGGGAACCCCACCTTTAGTGGTACGCTGATCGCAATCGGCGGCCTGGATTTCCAAAACCAGAGCGCAATGCCGGCGCCGGGCAGCTACCTCGGGACACTTTCTGATACCGAAACCACACCGACAGTGTATGTGCCGGCGGGCAACGCCACCCTGCCGGCCGCACAAACAGTGCCGCTGGCGGGCCTGACAGGCACGGTAACCGGGGGCTCGGGTGCCGTGACGATCGCCAATGCGGGCTCAAGCCAGCCGGTGTCGGTGTTGCAGCCGTTCGTCGCCGTGACCACGATCATCGCCGCAGTCGGCGTGTGGCCGGAACAGCCCTGATCCGTTTACGGACGCCGCCGTGCCTCGCGTGGATATGGCGGCGTCCTTTCGTCCAGCGAACGCTTTCGGCAAGCGACGAGCCGCCGCCGCATCCACGACTTCAGGCCAAGATTGCCTGATAGCGCCGCACCTTGTCGGCCGGACGAAGCTGCGACAGGTGGATCACATGGGGCCCGCCCCGCCCGCAATCGCACTCAATAGCTGTCGTCCTGCAACAGCACATGCCACGGCGCCTCGAACAGCAACTCGAAAGGCTGCCGGAAAATCGGCACCGATCGCCGGTGCGATCGCCTCGGCAATGATGATGGGTGCCATGCGCCGCACCTGCGCCAACACCAGCTCCGCCGGCCTGGGAGCTGTATTCGGGCGGACCTTGCGCCCGACCCGGGGCTCGAAGTCTGCAGGCGTCGCCAGCCGTATCGCGGGTCGGTTTCCTTTCATCGCCCGCGGTCTCGATCTTGTGGGCCATCTTGACGTCGCGCCCGACGCGCGCAAAGGCGCCACCTGAACCATTTCGGATGTTGGTCGGCGTCGCCCGGCGGAAACAACTCACCCGTTCCCCTGGCGCTGCGGCCAACCTAAAAGGTGCGACGAGTCGTAAAGCCGCAGAGACGGCGCGCAGGATCGATCAGTCAGGCATCTCGTGAACCCTATTGTCACCGCTACGCTGCGGGGGCGGCGCCAGCCGCACCGCCGACATCGCCGCCTTTCCCGCTGGCTCGCGGGTCTGGCCATGCTGCTGGGCGTCGTTGCGCTGGGTCTTTACGCGGCTGCCGGCTTTTTCAGCCGCGATCCGGTCCGTCTGTTCAATGTTCCTCCGGCGCCGACGTCAGGCGCCGCGCCTGCCCGACCTTCCTTTGCGGTCCTGCTCTTTTCGGGCGACATGGGGCTGGGCTTCGGCATGAGCCCGGCGATCATCGACGCGCTGGTTCCCCGGGGGATCCCGATCGTCGCCATCGCGTCCTCGACCCGCTTCGCACGGCACCACGATCGCGCCGGAATCGACGCGGCAGTCGCCGATGCGGTCCGGGCGGCGTTGGCGCGCACGGGGGCGCGGCAACTGGTGGTGATCGGCCAGTCCTTCGGTGCCGATATCGTCCGCGTCGGCCTGGTTGATCTCCCGGCCGACCTTCGCCAGCACATCGCCGGCGCCGTGCTGGTCGTGCCCGGCAGCGACGCCTATTTCCGGGCAGACCCGATCGGCATCGCCTATTGGGGCAAGCCCGAGGCCGATGCCGCCGACGCGCGCCGGCTCGACTGGTTGCCGCTGGTCTGTATCGGGGGAACCGCCGAACGCGATTCGCTCTGCCCGTCGCTCACCATGCCCAATGTCCGCATCCGAATGCTGGCCGGCGACCATTATCTGGGTCACGATCCCGCGCCCATGCAGCGGACATTGCTGGCCGAACTTGCACTTTTGCCGGCGCTGAAGCAGGAGCGCGGCCCGGCCGGCACGCCGCGCCCGCAAGCCGGAAACTGACCCGATGTCGGATGGGGGAAATCCAGTGCAGGGGCACAAACCCGACGCGCCGCTGAACCGGCTGGCCGGCATGGCGCGCGCGCTGCGCGGCTGGGTCGGCCGGCACCGCCGCGTGCTGATGCTGGCGGCGATCCTCGTCATCGCCGCGCTGGCGTTTGAAGCCGTGCTCGCCACGCTTGCGGAAGTCCATGTCCGCGATCTGCGTCATGCCTTCCGCGACATCGGCCGGCCGCGGCTCGGACTCGCGCTCGCCTTCACGGCGGCCAGCTATGCGGCGCTGGTCCTGTACGACTATCTCGCGGTACGAACGCTCGGGCGTCGGCTTCCCTGGCGGACGATCGGGCTCGCGTCGTTCACCAGCTATTCGATCAGCAATAATCTGGGACTGACGCTGTTCACCGGGGGATCGGCCCGTCTGCGCGCCTATTCGGCCGCCGGCGTCGATCTTGCCGATGTCGCGCGGATCACGCTTTTGACCGCTGCGACCTTCTGGGGCGGGCTTCTGTTCATCACGGCGCTCGCCCTGCTGCGAGCGGCGGCACCGGTCACCATCGGCGGCTGGGTGTTCGACCCCGTCCTTCAACGGGGTGCCGGGCTGTTCCTGCTGGCTGCGATCGGCAGCCTGTTTCTGATTCGATTGCGGCTGCGCAGTGAATTGTCGTTCGGCGAAGTCAGCCTGCCCCTGCCGTCGATACGCGTGATGACCGCACAACTGGCGGTCGCAACGGTCGACCTGGGGCTGGCCGCTGCCGCTCTCTATGTCCTCATCCCCGACGCGCCGGCCGGCCTGTTCGGCAGCTTCCTGCTCGCCTATGCGCTCGGCATCCTGCTCGTGAACGTCACCCATGTTCCCGGCGGCATCGGCGTGTTCGAAGCAACGATCCTCGCGCTCGTGCCCGTCGATCATGGCGCGCTGTTCGCTGCGCTCATCGTTTACCGCCTTGTCTATTATGTCCTGCCGATGCTGCTTGCCGGGGCGCTGCTGGTCGGCGTGGAGGGGCATCGCCTGCGTGCGCCGATCGGGGCCGGCCTCCATGTCGGGCTCACCGCCGTCGAACGCGTCGGCCGCGCGCTCGCGCCGACCCTGTCCGCGCTGCTCGTCTTTCTGGGCGGGATCGTGCTGCTCGTTTCCGGTGCCATTCCCGGCGTGCCGCACCGCCTCCACGCACTGCGGGGGCTGGTCCCGCTCCCCTTCATCGAGACGTCGCACTTCGTCGCCAGCCTGGTCGGTACCGCATTGCTGTTGACCGCCCCGGCGCTTCAGGCGCGGCTGCGATCAGGCTTCATCGCGGCGCGGGCGCTGCTGCTGGCCGGAGCGCTGTCGTCGCTGGTGAAGGGTTTCGATTATGAGGAAGCGGTCGTGCTCCTCGTCGTCGCGGGGCTGCTCCAATATAGTCGGCCGGCCTTCTATCGCGGGGCAGGGATCGGCGCCGCGCCCTTCGTGCGCTGGTGGTGGGCGGCCGCGCTGATCGCGATCGCGTTCAGCGTCTGGGCCGGACTGCTGGCCTATCAGCACATTCCCTATTCGGATGACCTGTGGTGGGACTTCGCCTGGCGCGGCAACGCCCCCCGTTTCCTGCGCGCGACGCTGGGCGCCACGGTGCTGGTCGGCGGCTGGGCCTTCTGGCGACTGATGTCGGCACCGCCCCGTATCGCCGAGCGCCGCGAGCTGCCCGCCGACGTCGCCGCGCGCGCGATGGCGGTCACGCCGCGGGCCGACGCGATGCTCGCCTATACCGGCGACAAGAGCTTCCTCGTCTCCAAGGCGGGCGACGCCTTCCTGATGTATCGGGTGCAGGGGCGGAGCTGGATCACCATGGGCGACCCGATCGGCCCGGCCGAAGCGTGGCCCGAGCTCGTATGGGAGCTGCGCCGCCTGAGCGATGCCGCGCATGGTCGCGTCTGCCTGTTCCAGGTCAGCGCCGACATGCTGCCGCTGGTGGTCGAACTGGGCCTTCAGCCGATCAAATATGGCGACGAGGCGGTCGTCGATCTCGCCAACGGCTTCACGCTTGCCGGCCCGCAGTTCAAATCGCTGCGCTATTCGGTCAAGCGCGCCACTTCGGCCGGGCTGGAGTTCGACATTCTGCCCGCCGCGGCGGTGCGCGCGCATGCCGCCGAGCTTTCCACCGTCTCCGACGCCTGGCTTGCCCGCCGGACCGGTGCGGAGAAGGGGTTCAGCCTCGGCCGGTTCGACCTCGACTATCTCTCGCATTTCGAATGCGCCGTGCTGCGGCACGAGGGGCGCATCGTCGCCTTCGCCAACCTCTGGGCGACGCCCAATGGCGAGGAGATGTCGGTCGATCTGATGCGACACCTCCCCGACACGCCCTATGGCGCGATGGACCTGCTCTTCGTTCGCCTGCTCCAGACGGCCGCCGAACGCGGGTTCGACCGCTTCAACCTGGGGCTCGCCCCGCTATCGGGGCTTGCGTCGGGGCATCTCGCGCCCATCTGGTCGCGGCTGGGGGCCGCCATCTACGGCCATGGCGAGCGAATCTACGGTTTCTCCGGGCTTCGCGCATTCAAGAACAAGTTCGGACCGCGCTGGGAGCCGCGCTACATCGGCCTGACCCCTGGCCTGTCGGCCCCGCGGGCGCTTCTCGACCTGGCGGTGCTGGTGGGCGGCTGATCGTGCCGCCCCCGTTCAGTTGAGCACTGCCGTCATCACGCCGTGTCCGGCCGAAACATCCGCCTGGCCGAGAAACAGCTCAAACGCGCCGCGCACCGGATGCGACAGCGCATAGGTCAGCCCTCCGACGGGCGTCAGGTTGGGGTCCATTTCGAAATAGGCGATAAAGGGCTGCTGGCGCGCCAGCGAGGCCGGTCGATGCGTGTCGGCCGGCGCCCGTTTGACCGAGACGAGCGTGGCGTTCACACGGCCCTTTTCACCCGCGATGGTGAAACTGCTGCCGATCAGCGTTTCCCATTCGCTCGCCTCGCCCTTGGTCAACGGGGGCGCCGACGCAGCAGGCGTGCCGGGGCCGACCACCACGCTGCCGGCGTCCGATCCCCCGCCGCAGCCGCTCAGCCCCGCCCCGGCCGCCGTGACCATCCCCGCGGCCATCAGCCCGCGGCGTCGCTTGTCGATCTCGCTCATCGCCTTCACCCCTTTTTGCTGCGCCATCCGCCGCACGTCTTTGCCTTCCGCCTTGTATCGCACGGATCGCGACTGGCGCACGTCCTGCCCACCCTGCTAACGCACGCCGCGAAGCGAGGGGAGCGATACATGACCGATGCCACCAGCACTGCCGATACCGGCCCTTTCCCAACGCCCGCGACCTTCGCACCGTTCGTCGGCGACACGATCGAGGTCGCAACCGGGTCCGATGCCGCACACCCGCTCGTCCTGGCCGGCATTGAGCCGATTCCCCATTCGCCCCGCCCCGGCGGCGGCTTTCGGCTTACCTTTCGCGGGCCGACCACCCCCTATCTCCCCCAGGGCACCTATGCCTTTCGGTTCGGTGATGCCGAGCTCGCGATCTTCATCGTGCCGCTTGGTCCCAGGGACGAGCATATGCAGTACGAGGCAATCTTTTTCTAAGCGCCCGGTGCCCCGCCCGGTTCAGTCCCGCAACGCGGCGCGACACGTCATCAGGTCGTAAACCCCCTTGTCCTCCGTCAGCACGAATCCCAGCCGCGCATAGAGCCGGCGCGCGGGGTTGTTCTTTTCGACGTGAATCGAAACGAACCGCCCGTCGCGCGCCGCCGCGTCGATCACATCCTGCAGGATCGCGCCGCCGATCCCCTGCCCCCGCGCAGCCGGCAACAGCGAGATGTCGATCACACGCACCTCGTCGTCCCATTGGTCGAGGTAGAGCCGCCCGATCGCCGCGCCGCGCTGTTCGACGATCAGCCATGCCGCGCCGGAATAGTGCCGCTGGTAATGCTGGTGCTGCGCGGCATGCTGCTGGGCCAGGAACGCGTGCTTGACCGCGTCGCTCCACCCCGTCTGCGCAAGCTCCTCCCAGCGCGTCGACCGGTAAAGCGCCTCGGTAAAGCCATAGTCGTCGGCGGTCATCGGCCGATAGGAAACGGCATGCGCGGCCGCGGCACGGACAGGCGGTGACATCGGTTCGCTCCTCATTCGGGCGCGCCGGGTCTAGGAAGACCTTGGTGGGAATACGCCCTGCAACGCAATGCAGAAATTCACCGCAAGATAGGGCTGCAGGTTGTTGTGCGGCTGTCCGCCCCCGCTGCTCGTCACGGCCGCCGACGCCATCTGCGCACCGCCGCTGTCGCGATAGAGACTGGCACCCACCGACGTGCCCAGAACGACATTGTTGGTCAGCGTCCCCTGGGTTCCGTCCTCGACCGAACCGCGCATCGTATGCGTGTGCGGGGGCATCTGATCGGTGGTCAATGCGACGGTCGCCGCACCGCCCGCCTCGCCGAGTTCCCGCGGCGACAGCCCGGGCCCGGTTCCGGCCTGCATCGGAACGCGACCGACCAGGTCGGGCAGACCGAAATTGCGCTGGCCGTCGCCGCCGAACCGGGTGCCGAGCAACGAGAAAAGTGCGGTGTTCTGGGCGAGCGGCAGGATCTGGCCGTTGCATGCCGCCCATCCGGTCGGCGCGAACGGAAAGCCGAATATCCGGATTTCCGCCACGAAAGGATCTGTCATGATCGGTTCCTAGACCTGTGCCGGATAAATGCCGAACAGCGAGATGATGAAGTTGATGCACAGATAGGGCTGAAGGTTATCGTGCGGCTCTGCGCGGCCGCTGATGCCGATCGTCCCGGGCGCGAACGGCGTGTCGGGCGTCTCGACCGCATAAGGCCGCGATACGGTCGAACTTGCCAGCACATTGCCCTGCGGGCTGCGCTGGGTTCCGTTCGCCGGCGTGCCCTGCACTGCATGGTTGTGCGGCGAAATCTGGCCGGAGTTCAGCGTCACCTGTTCAACGCCGCCCAACATTCCCAGCACATAATTGGACCCGCCGGCCAACTGCCCCATATGCACCGGAACGCGCCCGCGCAGGTCCGGCACCGCAAAATTGGTCTGGCCGTCGCCGCCATAGGTCGTGCCGATCAGGCTGAACAGCGTGTCGTAATCGCTGATCGCCAACTGGCTACCGTCGCAGAAATGCCAGCCATTCGGCGCATAATCACCGGCAAACATACGGATTTCTCCGACGAAAGGCGTACCCATGGGATCAGTTGCTCCGGCTCGGAAAGATGCCGGCGGTGCAAATGCAGAAATTGACCACCGTAAAGGGCTGCCGGTTCTCGTGCGGCTGCCCGCTCCCCGCAAAATCGATCGTTCCGCCGTTCAACTGCACGGGCGTGTTGCCGACGCCGGGGCCGTAAATGGCGGCGGGGTCGGCGGCCAGCATCTTGTTGCCGCCGCCGATATTGTTGCTGTTTCCCGTCGGCACCGCCACGTTCAGGGCATGGTTGTGTGCGGGCAACTGGGCGGACGTCACCGTGACGATCTCCGTCCCGCCGCGGATACCGAGCGCATAGTCAGCGCCGCCGAAGTGGAGCGGCACCCTGCCGCGCAGGTCGGGTAGTGCAAACGTCGTCTGGCCGTTGCCGCCATAGGTGATGCCGAGCAACGAAAACAGCGCCTGATTCTGGTTGATGGGCATTGTCTGGCCATTGCACAACACCCAGTTTTTTGGCGGAAAACTGAATGCCATCATCCGGATTTCGCCCAGAAACGCCTCGGCCAAGGCCTGCCCCCTCTTCTTTTGCGTCCCGTCGCGCTTTGCGTCCCGTCACGCGGACGCCCCCGCCCCTATCGCACGACAGTGCATTTTGCCAGCGGCGGGATGCATTCTGTCGCAAATAATTCGCAGGCGTTCCCCACCTTCCGCTACGGAATCCTGGATTCGCAACCGTTCGGCCCGCTTGTTCTTGCGCAATTGCACTGATATCGAAAGCCCGGATCGCATCATTTCGTGCACGATGGTTCGTTTGTGCTTGAAATCGGCCGGATTGTGCCCGGTCGCGGCCGCCCGTTCAAACGCCGCCGGTGTGTCGATTTTTGGGGGGATCATCTGTGAAGAAACTGCACCGCGGCCTGCTGCTGTTTTCGACCTGCCTGTCGACTGCCATGCCGGCACTTGCGCCGCGTGCGTTTGCGCAATCCAACGAACCGGTCTGGGCTCCGCGCGCCGAAGTCGACGCGGAAACGGGCAAGAACCGCAGCAGCGTCGGGATGGAGCTGTTCGCGCCGGTTGCACAGAATGATTCGAACCTGCTCTTCGTGGCCGGCCGGATCGGCTATGACGAACGCAACGACCGCAACGGCTCGGTGACGATCGGCGGCCGCGGCCGCATCGGCGACGATGTCGCGATCGGCGTCCATGCCGGTGCCGACTTCTATCGGTCGGATCGCAGCAACCATGGCCAGGCCGCCGTTACCTTCGGGCTCGAAGGCTTCACGTCGGTGTTCGACCTGCGGCTCAACTATCGGCTTCCGACCTCCGGCCGCCGCACGCTCGCATTCCAGGATCCCGACGCCGCGCCGACGGGGGTGCTGACGGTCGAGCAGAACCGGCTGATCGAACGCCGCAGCGGCTTCCGGCTCGAGGAAATTCCGCTCGCCGGAGTGAACGGCGAAGTCGGCGCGCGCCTTCCGCTCGCCGACCGGTTCAGCGTCCGGCTCTCCGCCGGCGGGTTCGATTATCGCGACGACGCCGCGGCCAAGGGTTATCGCGGTGTTCGGGGCGGGCTCGACCTCGATCTCGACGATCCGCTCGGCGCGGGCAGCCGTTTCTCGATCGGCGCGCGGGTCGAAGACGACAACCGCTTCGGCACCACCGCACGCGCCACGGCGCGGCTCTCGATCGCCTTCGGACGCGGCGCGCGCGCGCGCAGCACCCCGCTCACCGGCCTCGAACGCCAGATGGGCGACCGCGTCCGCCGCGACACGGTGGCCCTGGTGGGCACGCGCCATACCGATCTGAGCAGCAGTGCTGCCGCGATCGACCCGCGCACCGGCAAGGCGTTCGGCGGCGTCTATTATGCGGCGGCCGGTGCCGGCGGCGCGGGGGGGCGTGCGGGGACCAGCACCGATCCGACGACGCTCGAGGATGCGGTCGCGCGCGCAGGCCAGAACGGCGTCGTCGTCGCGTTGGGCAGCGGCGGACCGATCAGCACCGGCGGGGTCAGCCTCGCCGCGGATCAATATCTCCTCGGCGGCGGCAGCAGCATCGCCGTTCGCCGCGTCAACGGCAGCATCACCGGTTTCACGTTCGACGGAACCCAGGGCATCGTCGCCGGGACCAGCGCCGCCGGTGCCGCCGTGACGCTGGGCCAGGGTTCGGTGTTGCGCGACATCACCGTGCGCGGCGCGGGAATCGGGGTCGCCGCCACGGGCGTCGGCGGCTTCGCGCTCGACCGGGTCGTGATCGAGAATACGGGCAGCACCGGCCTTGCGCTCACCAATACGCTCGGTCCGATCGCGATCGATGGGCTCACCGTTCGCGGCGCCGGCGGGACGGGGGTCGTGGTCAGCGGCGGCAGCGCGGTCGCGCTGCGCAACGCGACGATCAGCGGCCGCACCGGCGCGGTCGACGTGCTGGCGGGCAGCGGCGCACTCAACGTCTCGCTGGCAAATCTCACCCTTTCTGCCGCGAACGGCAATGTCGTCGACATCGACGGTACCACCGGCACCGGGCCGCTCGGCATTGCGCAGCTCAGCGGCCTTTCGATCCTGGGCGGCAACGGCGAAACGGGCGGCATCGCCATCCGTCGCGCCGTCTTCAATTCGGGCGGCGCGGGCGGACTCCAGCCGGTGAACGCCGGTGCGATGGCGATCGGGTCGACCGCAGCCCGGGTCGGCGGCACCGGCCTCAGCCTCACCGACGTCACCGGGACGCTGGGCTTCCAGTCCCTCGACATTGCGACGCGCGGCGGCACCGCGCTCGCGGTGGCCAACGCCAAGACCGGCGATTTCACGCTCACCACGCGCGACGGCCGCATCGATGCCGAAGGCGGTACCGCGCTCGATCTCGACCCACTGGCGATCGATCTCAACTTCACCGCCGTCCGCTCGAATGCCGCTGCGGGCGCGGGTATCGTGCTCGATCAGGTCCGCGGCACAGGGACGGGCGGCAACGCGCTGACGATCGGCACCGTCGAGATTGCCAACAGCGGCGCGCAGGGGCTGCTGCTCACGGGCGGCTCGCAGGGACAGGTGACGGTCGCGCGCGGCACCATCGCCGATGCGGGGAACGCGGCGGTCCAGATCGGCCAGGCCGGTCTCGCCGACAGCGGCGGCACGATCGGCCTCGATCTGGGCGCGACGATCACGGGCAATCGCGGCACGCCGCTCGTCGCCATCGCCGAGGCGGGCGGCACGATCCGTTTTGCCGGTGCGATCAGCGGCAATGGCGGCATCGCGATCACGGGCACACGCGCCGGCGGGGTCGCGCGCTTCATCGGTCCGGTGACGATCACCGGCGGCGGCGCGGGTGCGGCGCTGGCGATCGACAATCTTGCCGGCGCGCTCGCCTTCGACGGGCCGCTCACGATCAACACGCCGCAGGGCGACGCCATCCGCATCGGCAACGTCCCCGGCGGGGTCGGGTTCGGCGCGGTGCGGATCACCGGGCTCGGCGGGGGCACCGGGCTCGACCTCTCCCGCACCCAGGGCAATGTCGTGCTCGCGAGTCTCGATCTTTCGGGAACGGGGGCGGCCGGTTCGCGCGGCATCAGCCTGGCCGGCAGCACCAATGCGGGGTCGATCGTCATCGGCGGCGCGAGCACGATCGCCGGCGTGGTCACGGGCATCGACCTCAGCAACGCCGCCGCTTCGGGCAGTTTCCGCTTCGGCGACGGCAGCGGCGGCAACGGGCTTCAGGCGACGATCACCGCCGATGTCCCGATCCTTGCCGCCGGACTCAATTCGACGCTCGGCCGTTACGACCTCGGCGACGTGCGGCTGGTGGGCGACACGACCAACCTCACCGGCGGCAGCTTCACGGCCTATTATGTGCTCGCCGGCGCGCAGGGCAGCGGCCGCAACGGCACCGATGCGGGCAGCCTCGCCGGCGCCGTCGCTTCGGGCGCACAATATATCGTTCTCCTCAACGATCCGACCGGCGGCCGCGACATTCTCGACGTCGCCGGGATCGGCGGCACGCTGACGCTCGGCCTCAACCAGCGGCTCGTCAGCTTCCTCTATTCCGATTTCTTCGCCGTCACCGGGGCGAGCGCCCCGGCCAATCTCATCGTGACCGACATCGGTCCGACCGGAATCACCAATCCCTTTGCCGGCTCGGGGTCGGCGCTGCTGACCAGCACACAGGGCGGCGGCGCCGTGGTCACGCTGGCCGACGGCAGCGGCGTCGACGGCGTGCTGATCGACGGCGGCGCCGGCATCGGCGTCGCGGGCACCGGTGTTCGCGGCGCCACCATCGCCAATTCGAACATCTCGGGCGGCACCGGCGCGGTTGTCGTCGCCGACGGCGGCAAGGACGCTTCGGTCACGCTGCGCAATCTCGACCTTTCGGCCAGCGGCGGGACGACGCTTGCCCTCGGCGGCAACGGCGGCGGCACGCTCACCGTCGATGCGGCGGGCATCGGCATCAGTGCGACCGGCGACGCAGCGGCGCTCGCGCTCACCAACGTCACCAGCGCCGGGATCGCGCTGGGCAACATCACTGCCGGCGGCGGGCTCGGTGACGCCGTGTCCATCCGCGGGGTCGGCGGCGCCGATGTCACGCTGGGCAACATCACCGGTGCCGGCGCCGGCAGCAGCGTGATGATCGGCGCCAATACGGCCAATATCCGCACCGGCGACGTCAGCCTCGAACGGACCAGCGGGAGCGGCATCACCATCGCCGGCAATCGCGGCACGGTGACGCTGGGGGCAATCACGCTGCGCAACGACGGCGGCGACGGCGTCACGATCGACGGCAACAGCGGCGCGGTGACGCTCGGCAAGGTCACGCTGGGCGCCGTCACCGGCACCGGGGTGACGATCAACAGCAACCGCGCGGCGGTGACGCTCGGCGACGTGACGCTCGCCGGAGCAAACAGCAACGGCATCCTCATCGCCGATCAGCGCGGCGACCTGACGCTCGGCAGCCTCGACCTCACCAATCCCGGCACGCGCGGTCTGGTGATCGACACGCTTCGCGGCGGCAGCATCACCATCGGCGGCGGCGTGATCCGCAGTTCCGGCGGGACCGGCATCACGATCGGCAGCGTCGCGGCCGGTGCCGACGTCGCGATCGGCCCCGTCGCGGTGACGGGCGGCGACACCGCGATCGCGTTCACCGATGTCGCGGGCAGCGTCCGCTTCACCGGCACCACCAGCCTGACGGGCCAGCAGACAAGCGGCATCACGATCGGCGGCGGCAACAGCGGCGCCATTGCGTTCGGCGATGTCGCCATCGCAGGGCTCGCCGCCAATGGCCGCGGCATCGACGCGCGCGCGGCTGCGGGCGCGGTTACCCTCGCCAGCCTCGACCTCGACGCCGCAAGCACCGTCGGCACGCGCGGCATCGACCTGTCGGGGAACAGCAGCGCCGCGACGCTGTGGATCGACCGGGGCAGCATCCGCGGTGTCGGCACCGGCGTCGACCTGTCGAACACCGCGATGACGGGCAGCTTCCGCTTCGGCGACGGATCGAACACCGATGCCGACGGCGCCGCCGCGTCGATCGACGCGGTCACGCCGATCGCGATCACCGGGCTCAGCGGCGCGACCGGCCGCTATGATTTCGCCGATGTGCGCCTCTCCGGCGACACCGGCGGGCTGGTCTCGTCGGCCAGCCTCTACTGGGTCCAGGCGGGCGCCCATGGCACGGGCAGCCGCAGCGACCCGGGCAGCCTCGCGGGCGCGGCGACATCGGGTGCCGACATCATCGTCCTCATCAACGACCCGTCGGGCGGCACCGACATTCTCGACGCGAACGATGCGGCCACCGGCACCGGCGGCACGCTCGTGTTGCGTCAGGGGCAACAGCTCGTCGGCTTCGGCGCGGCGGATTCGCTCGCCGTGCCGGGCGGCGCCCCCGCCAATCTGACGCTGTTCGGCATTACCCGCGGCAGCATCGCCAATCCCTTTGCCGGGTCGGGCGCCCCCGTGCTCACCACGACGGCCGGCAACAGCGCCACGGTCCTGCTCGCCTCGAACGTCGTGCTCGACGGGCTGACGGTCGCCAATGCCGGGAGCGGTGCGGGCATCGCGCTTCCCGGCTCGGTCAACGTCACCAACGTCGTGCTGCGCAACAGCCGCATCGGCGGCGGCAACGCAGCCCTGGCGCTCGTCAGCGGCGCCCGCACCGCATCGGCCAGCCTGTCGAACCTCACGCTGTCCAGCCACGGCACCACACTCGTCGCCGACGGCAGCGGAAGCGGCAGCCTCACGCTGTCGGGGCTCTCGAACATCACGATCCTCGGCGGCCAGGGCGAAAGCGCGGGCGCGGTATTCACGCGCGTCCGCTTCGACGCCGATCCGCTGGCGGCAGGCGATCAGGCCGTCGCCGCCACCCTCACCATCGGCAGCGCCGCCGCACGGCTCAACGGCGCGGCGCTGATCCTCGACAACACGGCGGGAGCGCTCGCGCTCAACGGCATCAGCATCTTCAACCGCGACGGGCCGGGCATGCTCGCCCAGTCGACCGATCTCGACCTGACCGCGCGCGGCGGCAGCATCGACACGATCGACAGCAACGCGCTGATGATCACGCTCGGCGGCGTCGACCTGTCGTTCGATGCGATCACCCATTCCGGTGCCGGCGCCGCGGTAGTGGTCACCAGCGCACACGGCACCGGCGCCGGCCGCCGCATGCTCGACGTCACCCGCCTGGTCTCCAGCGGCGGCAGTGCCGGGGTGGTCCTCTCCGATTCGACCGACGGCAGCTTCCATTTCGGCGCCGCGTCGTCGATCACCGACGTCACCGGCTCGGCGATCCGGATCATCAGCGGGACCGGCCGGATCGACCTCGATTATGACGGCAGCATCCATCAGACCGGCGTCGCACCGATGGTCTCGATCGACGGCCATCAGGGCACGATCCGTTTCGGCAGCACCAGCAGCCTGATCTCGCCCAACGGCGTCGGCCTGAGCTTCTGGAACGCCAATGGCGACTATGAATTCAACGGCATCACCCAGCTCGACGGCGGCGCCCGATTGATGATCGGCTACGGTTCGTCGGGCAACTTCACCTTCGGCGCCGGCACGCGGATCACCGGTGACGGCCTCGCCCCGGCGATCCAGATCGACACCAACAGCGCCAGTCTCGCCTTCGCGGGCACGCTCGCCCAGGCATCGGGCACAGCGCTGCGCGTCACCGGTCATGGCGGCGGCACGGTCGACTTCACGGGCGCGACGCTCGCGATCACCGGCGGCGACGGGCTCGTCTTCGACAATGCCGACGGCAGCTATCGGTTCGGCGCGCTCACGCTCGGCGGCGGCGCCCGCATCGCGGTGACCAACGGCTCGGCGGGCGATTTCGCGTTCGGCGCGCTCACGCTGCGCGATCTCGCAACGGGCAAGACGGGGATCGACCTGACCGGCGCGACCGGCAATGTCGCGATCGCCACGCTCGACCTCAGCGCCGCCTCGTCTGTCGGCACGCGCGGCATCGATCTCACCAACAGCCACAGCGCCGCCACGATCACCATCGGCGGCGGCAGCCGGATCGACGGCACCGCCATCGGTGTCGATCTCACCGGCGCGGCGATGACCGGCAGCTTCCGCTTCGGCGACGGCTCGAACACCGACGCCAACGGCGCCAGCTCGACGATCGCCGCCGCCACGCCGCTCGTCATCACCGGTCTCAACGGCGCGACGGGCCTCTACAATTTCGCCGACGTCAATCTGGTGGGCGACACTTCGACGCTCGCGGTGCCGGCCTATTATGTCGCCGTCGGCGGCACGGGCACCGGCACGCGCACCGATCCGGGCAGCCTCGCCGCCGCGCTTGCCGCCAATGCCGTCAACATCGTGCTCGTCAACGATCCCGCCGGCGGCACCGACATTTTCGACATGGGCACCGGCACGCTCCAGCTCGCCGGCGGCCAGTCGCTCTACAGCTTCCGCGATCGCGACAGCTTGTCGATCGGCGGCGGGGCACCGGCCAATGTGACGCTCTTCAACGTCCAGACGGGCGTCATCACCAATCCCTTCGCCGGATCGGGCGCGCCGATCCTCACCGGCAACGGCACCGCGACGGTGACGCTGGGCGGCTCCAACCTGCTCGACGGGTTGCGGATCACCAATACCGGCAACGGTACAGCACTGCTCGGCACCGGCATCAACGGGTTCAGCGTGGTCCGCAACAGCACGATCGCCGGCGGTCTGGGCGGCGCGATCAGCCTCGCCGCCGGTGCCGGCACCGCGCGCTACGCGCTCAGCAACCTCGACCTGTCGACGCGCGGCGGCACCGTGCTTGCCGTCGACGGCGGTGCGACCGCGGCGATCACGCTCTCGACGCTCGCCAACCTGACCGTCGGCCATGACGGCGAGAGCGGCGGGATTTCGATCCGCCGGGCGGTGTTCGACGCCAATCCCGGCGGTCCGGACGGCCATGCGGTCGATGCGCGCAACCTCGTGCTGGGAAGCGCGGGCGGCGCCGTCGCGGGCAACGCGCTCGCGCTCGACACGGTCACGGGCACGCTCGACATCGGCGGAATCGCGATCAACAGCACGGGCGGCACCGCGCTCGGGGTGTCGGGGACGCTGCGCGACGGCTTCACGCTGATCGGCGACGGCGGCACGATCGTCACCGACCTCGCCGCGCCGATGGCGCTGTCGTCGCCGCTCACGCTGGCGCTGACGCTCGACCGCATCACCGCCACCAACACGCGCGGCGCCGTCGGCCTGTCGATCGCCGACGCGACCGGAAGCCTGACGGTGCGCGACGCCGTCTCGCTCACCGGCGGCAACAGCCCGGCGCTGAGCCTGTTCGGCACCGGCGGCCCCGCCCACCCGTTCGTCGTGCGCTTCATCGGCGCGGTGACGGTCGACACCGCACTCAGCAGCGCCGCGGGCGTCGCGTTGCGGGGAAGCGACGGCACCCGCTTCGAATTTGCCGGCGGGCTGACGGTCAACACCGCCCTCGGCACGGCGCTCGACGCCAATGGGGGCCAGTTGCTGATCGCCGGCGGCGCACTCGGCACCACCGGCGGCCGGGCGCTGTTGCTCGACGGCGTCACGATCGCTTCGGGCGGCGTGCGTTTCGACTCGATCGACACCAACGGCACGTCGAACGCGATCCTCCTCAACGCGGTCGACGGCGCGCCGGGCGCGACGCTGTCGCTCGGCCAGGTGCGACTGCGCAACGTGGCCGGGACGGGCGCCGCGATGCAGGTCGCCGGCCGGCTGGGCGCCACGACCGAGATCGACAGGCTGGAAATCGGCCTGGCCGACGCCGGCATGACGGGGCTGAGCTTCCTCGGCGCGACGCTCGCAGCCGATGTTCATGCCGCCCGCTTCGCGATCACCAACGCCGCAGCGGCGGGTAACTCGACGGGCATCAATCTCTCCACCGCCACCGGCAGCGGCAAGCTGCGGCTCGGCGACGTCGGCGGCGCGTCGATCACCGGGGTGGGCACCGGCGTCGTCCTCGATGCGGGGACCAGCCTCGACTTCACCTATGGCGACGGCGACGCGAGCGTGACCGGCTCGACGCTGTCGGCGCTCACGCCGATCAACCTGGTCGGCACGCCGCTCACCGGGCGCTACGACTTCCGCGACGTCAGCTTTGCGGGCGGCCCGGGGCTGGGCTTCGGCATCGGTCGCGTCCGCTTCATCGATTCGGACGGCGCGACCGGGGGTGGCACCGGCTCGGGCATCGACGGCGCCAACCCGATGACGCTGGCCGACGCGGAGGCACAGCAGATGCCGAACGACATATTCCTGCTGGTCAACAACGGCAATGCGATCAGCGTCGCCGGCAGCAACGGCGACAACAGCTTCATCCTGCGTCCGGGGTCGCGCGCCTATGGTTTCGGCACGGCCGACGGCAAGGTGACGATCGCGCTGACGGTTCCGTCGACGGTGCTGCTGTCCAGCAACACGCTGACCATCGCCGATCCGGGGACCGGCGCCGCGACGCTCACCGGCCCGGCAGGGTCGACGATCGTCACGCTTCAGGGGGGCGCCAGCGAACTGGCCGGCTTCACGATCGACGGCGGCGGCAGCAACCTGTACGCGATCGGCTATACCGGCGGCGGCATCGCAAGCGGGATTGCCTTGCGCGACCTGACCTTCCGCAATGCGGGTACGGCCCGTTTCGACAACATCAGCAACGCGACGTTCGAACGGCTGACCTTCACCGGCAATTCGGCGCTGACGATCAACCAGGGCACCGACACCGTGCTGCGCAACATCGCGCTCAACGGCGCGTCGCAGGGCATCGACCTGGCGTCGATGGACGGGACGACCACGCTTGCCAACGTGTCCGTCACCGGCGGGGCGGGCGGCCTGACGCTTCGCAACGCGCACGGCACGGTGAATGCGACGGCGGTGACGCTTGCGAACATCACCAACAACGCGCTGTACATCGTCGACAGCGACGCCGCGATCAGCTTCGACACGACGAGCAGCATCAACGGCGCCAACGGCTATGCGGTGATCGTCGAAGGCAGCCAGGCGAGCGTCTTCACCTATGCGGGCGCGATCACCGCGCTCGCGACCCGGGGCATGAAGTTCTTCGGCGGCGTTGCCGATCGCAGCGTCCGCGGTACCTACAGCTTCACCGGCGCGGTCACGCTCCAGGGGGACGATGCCGGGCTGTCGATCGCCTCGACCGATTCCAGCTACAATTTCGGCTCGGCGACCAGCGTGCACGCAAATCTCGGCACGGCCTTTTCGTTCACCGACGGCGCCGCCACGATCACCTATGGCGGCGACATCACCGCGGATCAGGGCCAGTTGATAAGCATCCGCCAGCTCAAGGGCGGCACCATCGCCTTTGGCGGTCCGCTCCGCGGCACCGGAACGACGGCGACCGCGATCCTGGTCGCGGACGGCCAGGGTGGCACGGTCCGCTTCTCCGGGCCGGTATTGCTCAACACCGGGGCAGCAGACGCGCTCACGCTGCAAAACAACAGCGCCGACACGAACGTCACCTTCGATACCGGCGCGGGCGGGTTGTCGATCAACACCACCACGGGCAACGCGGTGACGGTCACGGGGCCGGGGTCGCTCGGCATTCTCGGCAATAACAACCGGCTCGCCACCGGCAGCGGCATGTTGCTGAACCTTACCAACGCCGCCGCGACCGATGCGGTGTTCGACCTGCACCTCGCCGATGCGAGCATGGCTGCCGGCGCCGCGGGCATTCAGGCGATGCGCACGGGCACCGGCGCGATCCGCGGCACGATCGCGATCGACGCGGGCAGCATCACCGCCTCGAACGCGGGCGTGCGGCTCTCGGGCGACGCGCTCGACTTCACCTATGGCGGCACGATCGCCACCAGCGGCGGGACGGCGCGCGCGGTCGATGCGGCGGCGCGCACGGCGGGCACCGCAACCTTTGCGGGGGCGATCGTCGACACCGGCCTCGGCATCCGCATCGCCAACAATCTGGGCGGCACGATCGGCTTTGCCGGCACGATCAATGCCGGGGTTTCGGGCGCGACCGCGCCGCTGACGATCACCGGCAACAGCGGCGGCACCTTCAGTTTCTCGGGCGCGACCAAGCTGTTCAACACGGGTGCGCAAGCGGCGGTGACGCTCGCGGGCAATGCCGGGGCGACGGTGCTGTTCCAGAATGGCGGTCTCACGATCGCGACGACCAGCGGCGCCGGGTTCAGCGCCACCGGCGGCGGCACGGTCTCGGTGGCGGGGGCGGGCAACGTCATCGCCAGCGGCACCGGCACGGCGCTCACCGTCAGCGCGACGACGATCGGTGCGGCGGGGCTCGAATTCCGCAGCATCGCCGCCAACGGCGCCGCCAACGGCATCGTGCTCGCCAACACCGGCGCGCTCGGCGGGCTCAAGGTCACCGGCACCGGCACCGCCGGGTCGGGCGGGACGATCCGCAACGCGACCGGCGACGGGATCAGTCTCACCAACACCGAAAACGTCCGGCTGACCGGCATGACGATCACCGGCAATCTCGGCAACGGTATCGGCGGCAGCGGGGTGAACGGGCTCGTGCTCGACGGCCTGTCGATCACCGGCAACGGCAACGAGGCGGCGACGCAGGAATCGGGGATCAACCTCACCAACGTCACCGGCACCGCCGCCAACGGCGCCCGGCCGACCGGCATCTACAACAGCACGATCGCCAACAATAACCTGTACGAGGTGCAGATCAGCAACACGCTCGGCACCCTTGCCGATTTCCAGGTCGTCAATGCGACGTTCCAGTCGGACGGTGCCGCGGTCAACGGCAATGCGGCCGGCCAGCACGGCAACCTGTTCAACTTCCTCGGCAACGGCACCGCGACGATGACGATCAACGTCACCGGTTCGAGCTTCATCGGCAACTGGAACGCCGCGACCCCGCCCGCGGTGATCACGGGCACCGGACTCAACGTCAATGCGGCGGGGACCGCGATGACCGCGAATGTCGGCGGCAGCACCTTCACCGCCAACAATGTCGGCGTGTCGATCACCTCCGATGCGGCATCGTCATCGCTCGCGTTCGTCGTGGATTCGAACAACATTTCTGGCCAGCGATCGACGGCAATCAACACGCTCAACAACGGAAATGCACCTTTCAACCGCACGGTTTGGGGGCGGATCAGCAACAATTCGATCGGCAACGGGAGCGTTTCCAACTCGGGGTCGCTGCTCGGCAACGGGATCAGCATCGCCAATGAAGGCGCTGTGAACGCGACCTATTCGGTGATCGGCAATACCATCCGCCAGATCGCGGCGGCGCCGGCAATCGCCGTCAATGTCGGACTGGGCGGCGGCGCCACCGGCGGCGGCACGACCAATTTGACCATACAGAACAATGTGATAAGCGACGTCGGCAGCCGCGCGATCACCATCCAGGACAATCAGGTCGACGGCCCCACCTTCCCCACGATCCGCGTCAACCTGTCGGGCAACAGCTTCGCCAACATCGCCGGACAGGTCGGCAACGGCCAGTATCTGCGCCTGCGCAGCCTCAACGGGTCGATGCTCGTCACCCAGCTCCTGGCCTCGGGAAGCAGCAACGCCGCCGAACTCGACGACGCGAACGGCTTCAACGACCCCACGAAAATCAGCATTTCGGGCACGATCCTCTACGGCCAGCCGCAGCCCCCGCTGCCCCCGCTGCCCTGACGGGCGGCGGCCGGCGCGCGGGCGCTGCGCCTATTCCCCTGCCCGGCCGGCCGCCGGTTTATTTTCGCAAGGGGCTGGCGCTGACAACGCTATCGGGGCAGAATGGCCCGGTAATGCCGGAAAAGGCAGCGAAAAAGGCGCCACAAGCGCGCATGAGGAGAGAGAGAATGACGGGCAATGTGCGCTTACACGCACATCATGCATGCGTGACCGTGGCTTTTGCGAACGGCGGCTCGGGCGAGCTCGGCACCGACACGCTCGCCCCGTCGATGGGCTAGGGCTTGCGTGCGGGTTCAGCCATTTGCCGTCACCGGCGGCCGCCGGCGCGGTGCGGCGTCGGACTGGCGCCGCACGAGCGTATAGGGCAGCAGCAGATGGCGCGCCTCGCCTTCGCGTCCCCCGCGCCGCGCGCGCATCGCCTCGACGAGCAATTCGACCGCCGCGCGCGCCATGTCGGCGATCGGCTGGTGGATCGTCGTCAGTTCGGGCCAGATCGTCGTCGCGATCGCACTGTCGTCGAATCCGCACACGGTAAGGTCGCCCGGAACGTCGAGGCCCCGGCGATGCGCCACCGCGACTGCCGCTGCCGCCATGTCGTCATTGCTGGCGAAGATCGCGCTGGGCGCTTCGGTGCGGTCGAGCAACTGCTCCGCCGCGTCGAGGCCGGAGCGATAGGTGAACAGTCCCGGCGCGACCAGTTGGGGGTCGAACGCGATTCCTGCCGCGGCGAGCGCGGCGCGATAACCCTCAGCCCGCTCGGCACTCGCGCTCAGATTGGGATGCCCGGCGATAAAGCCGATGCGGGTATGGCCCAGGCCGATCAGATGCGCGGTCATCGCGCGCGCGGCACCGAAATCGTCGATGCGCACCGAACCCATCTGGTCAGGCGCGCGGCCGGTGGCGACCACCACCACGGGAATGCCGGCGGCCAGCAGCGCGTCATAGACGGGTGCCGAATCGCACAAGGGCGGAGGCAGGATGATGCCGTCCACGCCGCTCTGCACCAGCCGCATCACCGCACCGAGTTCGGGATCCTCGCTCGCGCACTTCTCAACCACCAGTTGCAGGTCGCTGCGGCCGGCCTGATCGAGTCCGCCGACGAGGAATTCGCTCAGATAGGCTGCGCTCGGATTGCTGTAGAGCATCCCGATGCGCAGTTGGACCGCCCCGGCCAGGCTGCGGGCTGCGCGGCTGGGCGCATAGTTGAGCGCGCTGATCGCGGCATGGACTGCCGCGCGCGTCGTCTCTCGAACATTGGCATCGGCATTGATCACCCGCGATACCGTCATCGGCGATACGCCCGCCATTCGCGCGACATCCGCGATGGTCGGTGCGCCGCTCAGTCGGCGCGACCCGCGCCGCGGCTTTCGCGAGGTTTCGCCCTTGCGTTCCACTCGTTGCCCCCTGTTTGCACCCCGACACCATCTTTGAGCGCTTTCGCCCCCCGAAATCAATTCGTTGCGATTCCCGTTATGATCATGCCCATGAACAGGAGAGGAGAGTAACCCGATGCGGCTCCATCGCTATGCCACGCTGCTGCTCGGCCAGGCGGCCATTCTATCGATGCCCGCGAGCGCGCAGCAGGCGGCGCCTGCCCCCGCCGCCAGCCGCCCGGCGGTACCCGCCGCGGCGCAGGCGCACCCTGATCGCTGGCCGGCCGCCAGAAGCCAGGGCCTGGTCGACCCCAAGACCGAGGCGTTCGTCACACAATTGATTGCGGGAATGACGCTCGAGGAAAAGATTGGCCAGATGATCCAGGGCGACATCGGCTCGATCACCCCGGACGACCTGCGCAAATATCCGCTGGGCAGCATTCTTGCCGGCGGCAGTTCGCCGCCGCTCGGCGCGCCGGACCGCTCTCCCGCAGCCCCGTGGATCGCGACCTCGCGCGCCTTCAACGCCGTCGCACTCGAAAAGCGTCCCGGCCACACGCCGATCCCGTTGATGTTCGGCGTCGACGCGGTCCACGGCAACAACAATATCGTCGGCGCGACACTCTTCCCGCACAACAGCGCGCTCGGCGCCGCCCATGATCCCGACCTGATCCGCCGGATCGGTGCCGCCACTGCGGCCGAGACGGCGGCGGCAGGAATCGACTGGGCGTTCGGTCCCACGCTCGCGGTGCCGCAGGACGATCGCTGGGGCCGCACCTATGAGGGCTATTCGGAAGATCCGGCACTGGTGCGCAGCTATGCCGGCGCGATGATCGAGGGGCTGCAGGGCAAGCCCGGCGCGGGCGGTATCCAGAAGGGGCACGTCGCGGCCAGCGCCAAGCATTTCCTCGCTGACGGCGGCACCACCGGCGGCATCGACCAGGGCGATGCCCGGATTCCGGAGGACACGCTGATCCGCATCCATTCGGCCGGCTATGTTCCGGCGATCGACGCGGGCACGATGACGATCATGTCGTCGTTCAGCAGCTGGAACGGCCAGAAGATGCACGGTAATCCGACGCTGCTGACCGACGTGCTGAAGGGCCGGATGGGCTTCGACGGTTTTATCGTCGGCGACTGGAACGGCCATGGTCAGGTACCCGGCTGCACCAACACCGACTGTCCCGCCACCTTCAACGCCGGGCTCGACATGGCGATGGCGCCCGACAGCTGGAAGGGCCTGTACGAAACCACGCTTGCGGCGGCACGCGCGGGCAAGATCCCGATGGCCCGCATCGACGATGCGGTCCGCCGCATCCTGCGCGTCAAGGCAAAGCTCGGCCTGTTCGACACGGCTCGGCCCTACGAGAGTCGCACCGGAGTGATCGGCTCTCCCGAGCATCGTGCGCTTGCGCGGGAGGCGGTCGCCAAGACGCTGGTGCTTCTGAAGAATGACGGCGTGCTGCCGCTCAAGGCCAGCGCCAACATCCTTGTCGCGGGCGACGCCGCCGATGATATCGGTCGGCAGGCCGGCGGGTGGACGCTGAGCTGGCAGGGCGACGGCAACACCAATGCCGACTTCCCCAACGCCCAGTCGATCTATGCCGGCATCGCCGAAGCGATGAAGGCGGGCGGCGGGTCCGCGACGCTCAGCACCGACGGCAGCTTCACCACCCGGCCCGACGCGGCGATCGTGGTGTTCGGGGAGCTTCCCTATGCCGAAATGCGCGGCGATCTGCGCACGCTCGAGTTTCAGCCGGGCGACAAGCAGGCGCTGGCGCTGCTGCACAAGCTCAAGTCGGCGGGCATTCCGACCGTCGCCGTGTTCCTGTCGGGCCGACCGCTCTGGGTGAACCCCGAACTCAATGCGTCGGACGCCTTCGTCGCGGCGTGGTTCCCGGGGTCCGAAGGCGGCGGCATTGCCGACGTGCTGATCGGCGACGCGGCAGGAAAGCCCCGCAAGGACTTCACCGGACGCCTTTCGTTCAGTTGGCCCAAGACCGCGGCGCAGTTCACGCTCAACAAGGGGACGCCGGGCTACGACCCGTTGTTCGCATTGGGCTATGGGCTCAGCTATTCGAAGCCGGGCCGCGTGCCCGCGCTCAGCGAGGTGGCGGGGATCGACGCCAGCCTGGCGAACACCAGCCTGTTCTTCACCCGTGGACAGGTGCCCAAGCCGTTCACGCTCGCGCTCGACGCCGGCGTAACGCGCCAGGCGGTCGACGGTCCGCAGACACAGGAAGGCGCCGTGTCGCTCCGCTTTGCCGGCGCCGGCCCCCTCTCCGCGCGGATCGAAGGGCCGAAGCTCGACCTGACGCGCGAAGCGAATGCCGATCTGATGCTCCAGATCAGCTACCGCGTCGAAAATGCCGGTCAGGGGCCGGTGACGATCGCGCTTGGCAAGGGAACGGTGGATGCCTCGGGGGTCTTTGGCGGGAGCCAGTCCGGGTGGAAAACCGCACGGATTCCGCTCAAATGCTTCCGCGAGCATGGCGCCGACATGTCGGCCGTGACGATGCCCTTCGCCCTCAGCGCGGGCGGCGGCTTCAGCGTCGCGATCGCCGACCTGCGGCTGGCGACCGACCCCGCGGGCGCCGTCTGCCCCAAATAGGCCGACGTTATAGAGCCGGGGTGCAGGCACCCCGGCTCCGCCCCCCAGGGGAGGAAGGCATGGCGGTGCCTTACCCCACCCGTCCCGCCGTGCCATTTGGGCAAAATCCGGGGGAGATATCGAAACCGATCCGTAATTTCCCCTATTCGGTCGCGGGGCAGCGCGCGATCAGCGTCCGGGTCCGCGCGGCATCCAGCCCTTCACGCAGCGTCGCGCAACGGCGGCCCCGTGCATCGGTGACAAGCGCGAAGGGCAACCCCGCAGTCTCGGTGTAAAGCGCCGTCTCCATCGCCCGCCGTTCAGCCCCCTCGGGCTGCCAACGCTCGGCCGGCGCAACGGCACGCAGCATCGCCTGCGTCGCCGCGCCCGAATCAAACGGCACGACCAGCACGCGCCGCGGCCGCGCCGCAGCACGGATTTCGGGAAGTCGCGCCAATTCGGCATGACAGGGCGCACACCACGACGCGACAAACAGCAGAATCGCATCGGCGGGATAGCGCGGTGTATCCGCGGCTGCCGCTGTCGGGCCGACCTGACTTGCCGCGGACAAGGCCAGGCCACCAAGAATAAATCGGACGTTCAGCAATAAAGAGCGGCGCATCGACATTCGCTTTCAGTTATGCGCATGATGACGGCAAATCCGGGGGGAAATCACAAATGATTGCCATATTATTTCCGATTTTTCTGGCTGCGCAATCCACCTCCCTCGCGAAGCAGCCCTCGCCGGGTGAAGGCCAGCCCACGCTCCAGGCGCGCTTCGACGAGGCTTCCGCGCTTGCGGTCGACGGGAAATGCGGCGAGGCAGTACCCAAATTCAAGGCGCTGGAAAACGAGCCTGCCGTACAGCGTAACCCGATCGTCCGGGCGGCGATCGCGGTACGAAAGGGGATGTGCCTGGCCAGCGTCGATACGGCTGATACCGCCGTCCAGTCGATCCGGGCCGGCCTGCCCCTCCTGGAAAGCAAGGGCGAGGCGTTCGCGGTCGACGTCCAGCAGGCGCATACGATGCTCGGTCGTCTCGCCGCCACGGCATTCGACTATGGCGGGGCGGAAGTCGAGTTCAGGGCCGCGTTGCAGGGCGCGAAGGGGCTGGACCGGCTGCAGCCGCTGCTGTCGCTGTCGCAGGTGCTCGCCTTCGATCATGACGGCCAGGCGTTGCGCTATGTCGAAGAGGCCAGGGCGCTGGTGAAAGGCGATCCTGGCGCGAACAAGAAGCTTATCGCGATCGTCCAGGCCCAATATGCTCGGGTGCTGATGAACGAGGGGCGGCTCAAGGAAGCCTATGCCGCGCTGCGCGACAGCGTCGCCAAGCAAGGCGGGCTGTCGCTGCGGGTGACGCTGGACGACGTCACGACGCGCTCCGATCTGGCGATCGCCGCGATGCTCAACGACGATGCGGTCAACGCCCGCCGCTATCTCGCCTATGCGGGGGCCGGCACCGCCCGGAGCCAGGGGTTCATGCGCGCCGCGTCACTGGAAACGCCGCCGTGCAGCAGCCTTCCGGGCCTCAAGCCCGATGATTTCGCGGTGGTCGAATTTGCCCTGTCCGAAAAGGGCGAGGTGCTGGGTGCTACGCCGATCTATGTACCCGCCGGACGCGAGGCGGCGCTCACCTTCGCTCGCGCGGTCTCGCAATGGTCGTGGACGCCCGAGGGCGCGATGACGCTGCCACCCTTTTTCCGTCAGTCGGTGCGCGTCGAGCTGCGGTGCAGCCGGTCGGGCGAACGCCCCTCCCTTACCGCAGCGGTCGATGCGGCGTTCGGCGACTGGGTCGATTCGCACACGCAAGTTCACAAGCAATGGGCCGGGTTACCTCATGCGCGCGCACTTGCGTTGCAGACGGCGGCGCTCGGCGCGGCCGAGACTTCCGGCGATCGCGCCGGAGCACTGGCCGCGGCCGTCGCGATCGCGGAAAATCCGGCTGCTCCGTTCGAGATTCGCAAAGCGCACGGACAAAAGGCGGCGGAACTGGTGCAGGGGCTTCAGGCGCCGGCGTCTGTTCAGCTCGAGGCGGCGCTTGCCGCATCCTTCCAAGAGGTTCCAAGCGACGAGGCCAGGGATCGACGGCTACGCGAACTGCTCGCGACGCCCGCCATCGCCGCCGACCCGCTCAGCAGCGCGACCGTCCGGATGCTGCTCGCCGCACCGCGATCACGCGCGCGACGTGCGGCCGACGCCGATGCACTGCTGGAAGCGGTGAGCGACGGACCGGGGCTGCCCGATCGACACCCGCTCCGCATCGCCGCACTGGTCGAGCGCGCCAATCTGCTTGCGCGCCGGGGCGATCTGGCGGCGGCCCGCGCGATGTTCGACCGGACCGGGCTGACCGAGGAACAATGCTCGTTGATCGAAACGGCGCCCGCAATGCAGAGCCGGGGCTTCGACAATACCGACAGGAACTGGCTGGGCTTCGACGGGTGGGCCAATGTCGAATTCGACATCGCCGCCGATGGCAAGCCGCTGGCGCCACGCGTGGTCAATGCCTATCCGCCGTTCGTTTTCGACAAGCCGGGCGCCGACCGGGTCAAGACCACGCGCTTCACTGGCAGCTTCCGCCCGAACAACGGCGTTGCCTGCACGGCAAAGCAACAATTTGTGAGCTTCGTGACGCCCTGAAGCCGGCGGCGCGCAAGTCTCGCGCAAAGTCGGCACGGCGTTTCCGCTTCTGCCGCTGCAGAGTTGAGCCAGCGCTTCAGACCGTTACTTGCGTACCAAGAAGAGACCTGCGTTTCCCTGGAAGTGGCAAAGCGCATCGACATCACCAGCCTCTTGTGGTCAGTATAGCAACCACAAGGGGGCAAGGGATGATTACAACGCTACTTCCGTTGTTGCTGGCCGCGCAGACCGCCGCGTCGGGCAACGCTCCGCCGGGCGGCGGACAAACGCTTCAGGCGCGCTTTGACGAGGCCTCCGATCTGGCAGCGGACGGCAAATGCCGCGAGGCGCTGCCCAAATTCAAGACCCTTGAAGCAGAACCCGCCGCACAACGCAGCCCGATCGTCCAGGCGGCGATCGCGGTGCGCAAGGGCATCTGCATGGCCGGAATCGAGCAGCCCGAAACGGTGGTCGCAACAATCCGCGCGGGGCTGCCGCTGCTGGAAAGCAAAGGCGAGGCCTTCGGCCCCGATGTGCGCCGCGCGCATGGACTGCTCGGCCGCATTGCCTTGACCAATCTCGACTATGCCGGGGCAGCCGCAGAGTTCAAGGCGGCACTCAAGGATGCCACCGGCGCGGACCGCCTGGCGCCGTTGCTGTCGCTTTCGCAGGTGCTTGCCTTCGACCATGACGGTCAGGCGCTACGTTATGTCGAAGAGGCGCGGGCACTGGTGACGGCCGATCCCAAAGCCGACAAGAAGCTCGTCGCACTCGTCCAGACCCAATATGCACGCGTGCTGCTCAACGAGGGACGCCACAAGGAAGCCTATTCGGTGCTGCGCGACAGTCTCGCCAAACAGGGGGGGCTGACAAAGCGCGTGACGACGTCGGACATCACGACGCGGTCGGATCTGGCGATCGCGGCGATGCTCAACGGCGACCGGGACAATGCGCGCAAATATCTCGCCTTTGCCGGCGCGGGAACGGCGACCGCCGACGGCTTCAAGAAAGCAGCGTCGCGCGAATCGCCGCAATGCAGCAGCCTGCCCGGGGTCACGCCGAACGACTTTGCGATCGTCGAATTCTCGCTGTCGGATACGGGCGAGGTACTCGGGGTGATGCCTATCTATGTTCCCGCCGGGCGCGAAGTCGCGCTGGGCTTTGCACGCGCCGTACGACAATGGTCCTGGACGCCCGAGGCGGCCAAGACGCTCCCGCCCTTTTTCCGCCAGTCGATTCGCATCGAACTGCGGTGCAGCCGGGCGGGCGAGCGGCCAGAGGTCGATGCACCCCTCGAAACGGCTGTAAACGAATGGCTTAGCGATCAGGCGGGCATACGGACGCAATGGGCCGCTCAGCCTTACGCTCGGGCGTGGCTGCTGCAGGACGCGGCATTCCGCGCCGCTGAGGCAACTGCGGACAGGCGCGCGGCATTGGCTGCTGCGCTTGCGGTCGCGGCCAACCCCGCCGCGCCCGAAGCCGAGCGCAAACAGCGGGCGGAGCGCGCGGCCGCACTTGCAGAAGCGCTTGCCGCACCAACTTGGGTGCAGGTTCGGGCGAGGCTGCTCGCGATCGGGAGCAACGGTTCGGACTATGAGCAGGAGAACAAGCTGCGGCGTGCGCTCCTCGACCGGCCTGACGTCCAAGCGGACCCGCTCAGCCGTGCAAGCATTCGCATGATCGTCGCTACGTCGCCGAGGCTTCTTCATCGCCCGCGAGACGCCGATGCGCTGCTGAACGCAGTGAGTGAGGATCAAGGGCTGCCGGAACGACATCCTCTCCGGATCGCAGCGCTGATCGAACGGGCAAATATTGCGGCTCGCAAGGGCGATCTGGCCGGTGCGCGCGCGCTGTTCGACCGAACGGGTCTTACCGAACAGCAATGCTCGATGGTGGGCGTGCGCCCGGCCGTGCGGAGCTTCGGTGACGTGAACAACGATTATAGCTGGATAGGCTTCGATGGCTGGGTGAGCATGGAGTTCGATATCGGGGCAGCCGGCCAGCCGATCGCGCCGCGCGTCATCAGTTCATATCCGCCCTTCATTTTCGACGGCGCCAGCGCAGAATATTTCAAGGCCATGCGCTACATGGGCAGCTTCCGGCCGAGCAAGGGCGTCGCCTGCAGCGCCCATCAGGAGTGGATGACCTTCAAGACCCCCTGAGCCGCAGCAGTTCGCAGATCGCCGCGGCTCGACGGGATCAGGCCGCAGCGCGCACGCAGTTGCGACCTTCGCGCTTGGCTTCGTAAAGCGCCATGTCGGCGGCGTGGATCAGCTCTTCGGGCGTCATGCCCGGCTGCCATGCCGCCACACCGCAGCTGAGCGAGGTCAGCACGGCGACCGACCCTTCGCGATGGATCGGCGCCCGCGCCACGCTCCGGCAGATCCGCTCGCATGCGCGCGCCGCCGCCATGCGGTCCGAGGCGAACAGGATGACCAGTTCGTCGCCCCCCAGCCGGCCGACCAGGTCGTCCGCACGCGTACCGGCAGTCAGCCGCCGCGCAATCTCGACCAGCACGGCGTCGCCGACCTGATGACCGTCGCGGTCGTTGATCCGCTTGAAATGGTCGACGTCGATCAGTGCGAGCGCCATCGGTCCGTGATCGGCGGCGGCAATCCGCTGGCGCAGTCGCCGTTCGAAACCCGCCCGGTTGAGCAGGCCCGTCAGCGCATCGGTATCCGCCTCGCGCAGCAGTGCGAGTTCCTGCGCCTTGCGTTGGCTGACGTCGCGCACCGTGGCGACGGTGCCCATGAATTCATCGGCATCGGTCACGCCCTTGAACACGACCTCGACCGTTTTTTCCGGCCGGTAGCGCGGGGTGAATTCCGCCGTATGCGTGCCGATCGAGGCGGTGGCGGCGGCATAGGCGGCAATCACCCGGCGATCACCGCCGGGATCGAGCGCCGCGACCGAACGGCCGATCAGCGCCGCGGGCGGCAGCCCGAGCAGCGGATGGACCGCCCCCTGCGCCTCGCGGCAAACGCCGCTCGCGTCGAAATGGAGCAGCGCGTCGGTCGCGTTGGCCATCAACAACCGCAGCCCCTCCTCGCGCTTGCGCAGCGCGACGAGCGCGTCGTGGCGCGCGCCCACCACCGCCGCGACCGGCAAGGTGGTCAGCGACAGAACCGCCAGATAGAATTGCAGCGCAAAGGCATGCGTGTCGCGATCGGCGACCAGCAGCATCAACGGGCCGTGATCGCTCAACGTCGCCCACGCTGCCATCGCGGTGACGATGATGACGCCCGCCTGCGCGGCCAGGCGCCCAAGCCGGAACGCCGCGACGATCAACGGCACGAAATTGAGGAACAACAGCGGCCCGCTCGCACGCCAGAACACGAAGGCGGCAACCATCGCGATCGCACCCAGTATGGCGGCGATCTCCAGCCGCTCGGCGCCGGAGCGCCGCCGCAGCGACCGGCAATAATCGCCCGCCAGCAGCGCGCACAGAAACGGCGTCAGGATCAGCAGCCCCAGCGCGTTGCTCGCATACCAGCGCAGCAGCGACACATCGACCGGCTCGCCATAGTTGAACCAGGCCGTCACCGCGCCGGCCAGCGCGCCCAGCAAAGGCGCCGCGACCCCCGCCCAGAATACGAAACGGGCAAAGGTCGGCGCATCGGCCAGCAGGTTCGCTCCCCGCAATCCCCGGCGCAGCATGTGCGCGGCAAGCAGCACCTGCGCCATGTTGATCGCGCCGTACAGGATAAGGCCGGGCGCCCAGCCGCGGGCGACGATGTTGGCGACGAAATTGCCGGCCCAGCCGGCGGCGAGGATCGCGGGCCATTCGCGCCGATCGCGCACGAGCATCATCGACAGCACGATCGCATCGGCCGGCCAGACGGCGGCATGATCGCGACCGCTGCTGGTCAGCATAATGCCTGTCGCCGCCAGAACGGCATAGCCGATCGCGGTAAAGAGCGGTGCGGCGAATTTCTTAGTTATTGTAATTGGCAGACGCTGCATCGCAGCTTCCCTCGCATACGAAGGTTAACGCAAGGATAAGAAAGCCTTTGCAAGCGCTCCGACGCGAACGCGCACGGCACACGATCGCGTGACGCATCACGGCGCACTGCGGCGATCCGCCGACGCGACAATGAAGATTGGCTTCAGAAACAGCGCAATGCGCCGCACTTTGCGCACGTTCGGCGCCGATTGGGGGATCAGCCGATCGTTGCGCCCGAGGGGTTCGACCTGTCCCGATCACGATGCCGGAACCGCCGCGGGCCTTCCCGCTGATCGACTCCGTTCTTGGCGTATACGATATCGCCAATGTGACAAACTGACAAGCGCGCACCTCGCCGCCTGTCGCCGTTTCTTCGTCGTCTCGTCACGAAAACGAGACACCCGACCCGCATAGCGCGCGCCGACAATCAACGAAAAGGGGTCGCAGCGTCATGTCATGGGGCAAGCATCGCCGGCGCGACTAGCATCGCCATGCACGACGCGCCGTCGTCCGGCCGCGTCCTCCAAAAACAGATCCAGCAGGCGGTTCGACCAGACCTGCAGCCGTGCCCCGACGACGCGATGGGCCGTCGCCGGGAACGGGTCCGCATTGCCCATCGCGCCCGAAGGGGGAAAACATGACCATCTCGATCCGCCGCAGCCGCCATCTGCGACTGTCCATCGGCACCGCGCTCGGCGCACTGACGCTCGCCGCAGTGCCCGCCGCGGCACAACAGGCAGCCGATGCGCTCGCCGCAGATCAGCGGACCACGGCGGCACCACAGGATGGCGGTCTTGCGGAGATCGTCGTCACCGCGCAGCGCCGCCGCGAAACCGCCCAGGAAGTGCCGCTCGCCCTCACCGTGATCGGCGGCGACGAGCTCGCCAAGCGCAACATCTACAACGTCAACGACCTCGAAAACAACGTGCCGAGCCTGGAGGTCGACAGCCAGTTCGGCGGCGGCCAGCCCCAGTTTCGGCTGCGCGGCGTCGGGGGCACCGATTATGCGGCCAACAACACCAACACCGTCGGCATGTATCTCGACGAGGTCGCCTTTCCCTATGGCGTGACGACACAGAACGCACTGTTCGACGTGGCGCGGATCGAGGTGCTGCGCGGGCCGCAGGGAACGCTTTACGGCCGCAACACGACCGGCGGTGCGATCAACGTCATCACCAATGCGCCTACGCGCGATTTCGGTTTCGGCGCCGAGCTTTCCTATGGCAGCTTCAATGCATTCAGCGGCGAGGCCTATGTCAGCGGCCCGATCAGCAGCACGCTGAGCGCGCGCCTTGCCGTTTCTGCCGATCGCGGCGGGGCGTGGCAGCGCCATCGCGACACAGGGGCGGCGCTGGGTGACCGCGACCAGACCTCGGCCCGGCTGCGCCTGCGCTGGGAGCCCGATGCCGCGACCACGGTCGACCTGACCGCGCACTATACGCGCGACAAGTCGGACGGTCTCGGTCTCCAGCTGCTCAACGACTTCAAGACAGCGGGCGGCGTTTCCTACAAGGCCGATACCGACACGCGCACCACCGGATGGGGAATCAGCCCCTATTTCGCCCAGACGATCGGCGCGAGTGCCGACGCCAAGCCGTTCCGCAACAACGAGGGCAAGGGCGGAAGCCTGCGCGTCACGAGCGACCTGGGCGGCATCCAGCTCACCGGCATCTACGGCCATGAGGCGTTCACCCGCCGCGAGTTCAACGACTGGGACGGCACCGCATCGAACGAGGCCGGCACCTATTTCTTCAACGACATCGAGACCAATTCGGGCGAGTTGCGCCTCTCCTCGACGGGCGAGGGCCGCTTCCGCTGGCTCGGCGGGCTCTATCTGTCGCAGGAGGATGTGCGCGGTGGCTTCTATTCCGACTTCTCGGACTACCCGTCGCTCAGGAATTTCTGGAAGACGAGCTATGACCAGCACGTCACCTCGATCAGCATCTTCGGCAATGTCGAACAGGCGCTGAGCGACAGCCTCAAGCTCACGGTCGGCGGCCGCTATGAATATGAGCGCCGCCGCCTCGGCAGCTTCCGCAGCGAGGTGATCGCGCCGGCCTATCAGCTTCGCGCCCTCGCCAATCCCGAACTCGAGATGCGCGAATGGTCGGGCAAGGCGGCGCTCGACTGGGATTTCGCCCGCACCGCGCACGCCTATGCCAGCGTCGCGCGCGGCGTGAAGTCGGGCGGCTTCACCACCTATAACAGCGGCCTGCCGCAACAGCTCGACCCCTATAATCCCGAACGCCTCGTCGCGTACGAGGTCGGTATCAAGTCGGAGCTGTTCGACCACCGACTGCGGGTCAATGTCGCGGCCTTCTATTACGATTATCGCGACCAGCAGCTTCAGGGCGTGCTCTATACCGAGACCGCGCGCGTCGGCCGCATCCTCAACGTGCCCAAGTCGCATCTCTACGGCGCCGAGGCGGAAATCACCTGGGCTCCGTCGAAGCTGCTCACGATCAGCCAGTCGGTCGCGTACAAATATGGCGAGTATGACGAGTATATGGCCCAGTCGGGGGCAACGCTCGATCCGGCGACCGGCAAATATGTGAACATCCAGTACAAGGACAATTCGGGCATGCGCCTGCCGCTGCCCGACCTGGACTATAAGGGTTCGGTGGCGTTCCACCTGCCGGTCGGCGGCTGGATGATCGAACCCGAGATGAACTGGGCCTATCGCGCCGATCGCTACAGCACCTCGGCAGCCTCGGTGATCCCGTCCTACTGGCTCGCCAATGCCAACCTCGCGATCACGCCGGCGGCCGCGCCGATCCGGCTGACGATCTGGGCGCACAACCTGTTCGACGCCCGCGTCGAGGAAACGCGCAACCAGTTCATTTCGGCACGCACCGTATCGGTGCATCCGCCGCGCACGATCGGCGCGTCGATCGCCTATCACTACTGACGCAAGCGATCGTCACCACCTGGGGTGCGCTGCGGGTAACCGGACGCACCCCTCCCCTCCCCCTCCCCCGCATTCGTCGCCGAGGCACCGATGTCCGATCCCACCCAGTCTCTTCGCACTGCACCGCTCCCCCGACGCCGTTTCCTGGCGGGCGCCGCGCTCGCCGCGCCCGCGCTCCTCACCGCCGGTCGCGCGCTGGCTGCGACCGATCCCTTCGCGCTTGGCGTCGCGGCGGGCGAACCGCTCGCCGACGGCTTCGTCATCTGGACGCGGATCGCGCCCGATCCGCTCGCCGAGGACGGGCTCGGCGGCAACCACGACATCGTGCCCGTGGCCTGGGAAGTCGCCTTCGATCCCGCATTCCGCCGGATCGCCGCGCGCGGGACCGCCGCGGCCAGCCCCGAGCGCGCCTCGGCGGTGCATGTGGAGGTCGGCGGCCTCGCGCCCGACCGGCCCTATTGGTATCGCTTCACCGCGCTGGGCGTGCAAAGCCCGGTCGGGCGGGCCTGGACGGCACCCGCGCCGGGCGCCGACATTGCGCGGCTGCGCATGACCGCGGCAAGCTGCTCGCACTGGGAAATGGGCTGGTTCTCGGCCTATCGCCACATGGCAGCCGACGAAGAGAGCCGGCTGACGCTGTTCCTCGGCGACTATATCTACGAAGACAGCGCCTCACCCGAACGCCGCAAGCAGGCGGTGCGCGCCTATGGCATGGGCGAGGCGATGACGCTCGCCGACTATCGGCGGCGCTACGCGCTCCATCGCACCGATCCCGATCTGCGCGCGCTGCATGCGGCCAATGCGTGCGTCGCCACGTGGGACGACCATGAGGTTCAGAACGACTATTCGGGGATCTGGCCGCAGGATGCCGAGGTGAAGCCTGCCGCCTTTCTGAAACGGCGCGCGGCGGCCTATCGCGCCTTTTGCGAGAACATGCCCTTGCGCCTGCCCCAGGTGATGCGCGCCGATGGCAGCTTCCGCCTCAACCGCCGTTTCGACTGGGGTCGGCTGGCACGGTTCGACGTGCTCGACGGCCGCCAGTTCCGCTCGCCGCCAGCCTGTGTCGACGGGCTCGCCAGCCATCGCGGCCATATGGCGCCGGTCGGTTGCCCCGATCTCGACGATCCCTCGCGCACCTTTCTGGGCTTTGCACAGGAACGCTGGCTGTACGACGGCTGGGCGGCCAGCAGGGCGCGGTGGAACCTCGTCGTCCAGAACCTGCTCGTGGCGCCGCTGCGCGTCGACGCCCCCGATGGCGCGATGCTGTGGACCGATACGTGGAACGGCTTCGGCGCGGCGCGACGGCGGATGCTCGACGCGATGGTGGCAACGCGGCTGGCCAATCCGGTGACGCTGGCGGGCGACTATCACTCCTTCTGGCTCAACGATCTGCGACCCGATTTCGACCGGCCGAACACGCCGGCTGTCGCCGCCGAGGTCGTCGTGACCTCGATCACGTCGAACGGGCCGCCCGCGGAGGGCATCCAGGCCGCACTGTCGGGTAATCCGCACATCCGCTATTTTGACGCGGCGCATCGCGGCTATGTCGCGATCGATCTGACGCGCGACCGGATGGCGGCGCACTGCATGGCGATCAGCGACCGGGCGAACCCGCGCGCGGACGTGGCGGTGCTCCAGACGCGCGAGGTCGAGGCCGGCCGGCCCGGCTTTGCCTGATCGGCGAGAGTTCGGGAATCGGCCAGCGAACCGCGCAAGTCGCCACGCCTGCCCCCGCGGGCTGCGCCCCGCCCCTTGCCGCTGACCGGCGGCCGCGGTTAGCGTCGGTGCGATGTCGATCCTCGCCCCCTCGCCCGAACCGCGTCCGCTCGGCCGCAGCACGCTCGTCGTCAGCCCGATCGCCTGGGGAATGTGGCGCTTTGCCAGGCACGACGTCACCGAGGGCCGGCGGCGGATCGAGGCCGCGCTGGCCGCCGGGGTGACGCTGTTCGACACCGCCGATGTCTACGGCTTTGACGGCACGCGCGGCTTTGGCGAGGCCGAGGCGCTGCTGGGCCGTGTCCTGGCCGAGGCGCCGGCGCTCCGGGCACGGCTGGTGCTCGCGACCAAGGGCGGGGTGCGGCTGCCCGTGCCCTATGACGCAAGCGCCGATTATCTCGCCCGTGCGATCGACGCGTCGCTCGCGCGGCTCGGGGTGGAGCAGGTCGATCTCTACCAGATCCACCGCCCCGACCTGCTCACCCACCCGCACGAGACGGCCGCGGCGCTCGAAGCAGCCTATCGCGCCGGCAAGATCCGGGCGATCGGCGTCTCGAACTTCACGCCCGATCAGGCACGCGCGCTCGCACGGTTCCTGCCCGTGCCGATCGCCAGCCACCAACCCGAATTCTCGCCGCTCCACCTCGCCCCGCTCGTCGATGGGGTACTCGATCAGGCCATGGCCGAGGAAATGGCGGTGCTCGCCTGGTCGCCGCTCGCGGGCGGACGACTGGCCGAACCGAAGGACACGCGCGAACGCGCGGTCGCCGCGCTGCTCGATCGCCATGCCGAGGCGCATGGCGTCAGCCGGAGCGCCGCGGCCTATAGCTGGATCATGGTCCACCCCGCGCGCCCGATCCCGATCGCCGGCACGCAGAACCTCGCGCGCATCACCGCGCTCGCAGAGGTATGGAAGGTGCACTGGACCCGCGCCCAATGGTATGCCGTCCTTGCCGCATCGCGCGGCACGCCGCTTCCATAGAGGCGGCGCGTGCGCTGACGTCACGCGCCGCTTTCCCCCTCACCGGCCGATCGGCGGACGACCGAAAACGCTCGGATCGAAACGTGCCGGCAGCGGGCGTGCCGGGTCGGGCTCCGCCTGCACCGGCGCCGCCGCGGTCTGTTGCGGCTGAGCGGCCATGGTGAACGCCATCGGTTCGGCCAGATAGGCCTGAACGGGCGTCCCCGGCTCGATCCGTCCGCTGGTTCCATGGATGAGGAAGCCCAAACCCGAGACAAATGCCATCGTCGCGATCGACGCCAAGGTTCCGCTCTTGCCCTCGTCATAGGAGCGGCCGGTCAGGCGAACCGGGCCGGCGGGCGTTTCGGCATAGAGCAACTGTATTTCCAGTTTTCCCTTGCGCCCGAAATGACCGTTACGCTGAACCCGCGTCACCTCCGCCACCACCGGCGCCCCGATCGGAATGACGACCTGCCCGCGAAACGCGACGCTCTCGGCGACGTTGAGGTAAATGCGGTCGCCCGGCCGATTCTCCAGCGTCGAAATCTGCGTGCGCGTCGTCAGCAGCAACGGGGTGCCCATCGGCAGATAATAGCGCGACGCCGCGGTATTCGCTGACTGCGGCGCGGGCCAATAGACATAATTTTGCGCCTGCGCACTACCGATCGAGCCCGCGCAGATCAGCATCAGAGTCGAAATTTTCCAGAACATGAAGATTAATCCCCCTAATGATTCGCAGGGAATTGATATCTTCATTTCTTTAATGATCGTTTTATTCCAACAAGGCGAATAGCCGCCCAATTATCGTGAATATCTTATGAATAATGACCGCCCCCGGCTCTGCTCTCAGCGCTGCAACTTGGTCGCCAGGATCACCGAGGAAGTCGTGCGCTCGACGCCGTCGATTGCTCCGATCTGATCGAGCAGGTCGTTGAGCCGCCCCAGATCAGCCGCCTCGACCATCGCGATCAGGTCATGCGCGCCCGCAATCGCGTGCAGCGCCGTCACTTCGGGCATGGCGGCCAGCGCCTCCTGCGTCGCCTGCGTCGCGCGGGGGAACAGCTTGATCATCACATGCGCGCGGATCACGCGCCGGTCATGATCGTCGCCCAGCCGCACGGTATAGCCGGCGATGATCCCCTGCCGCTCCAGCCGCTCGATCGCGCTGTAGACCGTCGCGCGCGACACGCCGAGTGCGGCGGCAAGGTCCGAAACATGGCGTCGCGCATCGTCGCGCAGCAACGCCAGCAACTGCCGGTCGAGCGCTTCGGGCGCGCGCGCGGCGCCCGTCACCCGCCCGATCCGGCTAGGGCAAGCGCGGTGCCGGTCGGTCCCGGCGCGTCCTTGAGTACGCCGCGCTCGACACGCGCGGTGCCGGCAAAGGCCGGGCGCGTGACGCGCAGCGTGTTGAGGTCGAGCACGCTGTCCGGCCCGATGCCGGTGATGCGCAGGCCGTGCCAGTCGAGCGGCGTCGCCGCCGCCAGCCGCGGCGACGCAGCCGGCTGCACCAGCCAGGCAAAGCCGCCGTCAGGCGTGTGCAGCCGCGCGGTTCCGTCGGCCTCGACGCACAGCGCGCTGCCTTCGTCGACGCCCAGGCCGACCGCACGCGGATCGGTCGCCCGCGCCTTGGCGACGAAGGCGATCAGTCGGCCCAGCCGGTTGCGCGCGCTGAAATGCGTGTCGGTGACGATGTGCTTCATGCGCGGCAGGTCGAGAAAGCCCGATACCAGCGTCACCGCCGACCCGGCCGGATCGGCCAGCGCATGCGACGCATCGATGCTGCCGCCGTCCAGCGCACCATAGGCGGTGCCGCCCAGGATCGCGAGCCCGGCACTCGTTCCGCCCAGCGGACGCCCGCGGCGCACATGATCGTCGAGCGCGCGGGCGAGCGGCGTTCCCTGCCAGTAACGCACATAATTGGCCTGGTCGCCGCCCGCGATGAAAATGCCGTCGGCGCGCGCGAGCGCGGCGAGCACGCGCGGGTCGCTCGCCGCGGCGCGATCGTGAAAGACGAAGGTCTGGACCGAGGCGACGCCGCCCACTTGGTGATAGATTTCCTCGCCCGCCTCGTTCGCGCCCGACGCGCGCAGCACGACGATATGCCCATGACCGGCCTGGGCCGCGAACCAGCGGAACGCCGAATAGTCCCACTCGCCGCCGCCGACGAGCATCAGGCCCGGCCGGGTGCGCGCGGGGCGCCGGGCCGACAGGTCGCCGATGCTGTAATAGGCATAACCGGAAGTCGCGGCGGGTTCCTTGTCGGGCACCGCCCCGGCGACGGGCGCCGGCGATGCGGCGTCGCGCGGCCCGGCGAGCGCCGCGCCGCCCGCGATCGGAACCGCCGCCACCGCCATCATCGCGGTTCCGCCGGCTGCCAGCAGCCCAAACCGCGCGCCCATTCCCCGCAAGCGTGACTTCATGGCCATAGTTCCTTTCAAAACGTGCGATTCGACCCCGAATATTGCATTTTTGTTATTCCATTTCGCCAAGGATCAATATCATTATGTCGGCGGTGGCAAATAGGGGAAATCGGGTCGTGACGAATCGTGGGATGATGGCACTGGCGGGCGTCAGCCTGTGGGTGCTCGCGGGGGCGAGCCAGGCGCAGGCGCAGGATCAGAACGCAGGCGTTCCCGCCGCGGAGGCGCCGGCCCAGGCGGAAATCGTGGTGCTCGGCTCGCGCATCCCGCGCGTCCAGGCCGAAGGACCGGCGCCGGTGACGACGATCACGGCCAACGACATTCTGCGCAACGGCTATCAGAGCATCCCCGACGTCCTGCGCGGCATCTCGCAGAACGGCGGCGAGACACAGAGCCAGCAGAGCGCGTCGGGCGCATCCTTCACCCCTGGCGCGCAGCAGGTCGACCTGCGCGGGCTCGGTCCCAACCATACGCTGGTGCTGGTCAACGGTCGGCGGATCGCGGACTTCCCGCTTCCGTTCCAGGGCAACAGCAACTTCACCGACATTTCGAACATCCCCGTCGGGCTGATCGACAACCTTCAGGTGCTCAGCGGCAGCGCATCGGCCATCTACGGTTCGGACGCGATCGCGGGCGTCATCAACTTCCAGCTCAAGAACAAGCCCGACGGGACGCGGATCGACCTGCGTTATGGCAACACCGAGCATGGCGGCGGCGCCTCGTATCGGCTGACGGGGACCACCGGCTGGGAAACCGGCGGCTTCCACGGCGTTCTCGGGATCGAGCTGCTCAGCCAGCGTCCGCTCTGGCAGTATCAGCGCAGCCGCCAGGATTCGACTGCGGACAACCCCACCACGGCCACGCCTCTCGCGCGCCGCACCTTCCTGCGCACCGACGAATACACCGGCTATATCAACCCGGGCGCAAACACCTGCGCGACGCTTTCGGGCCTCAACGGCGGCACCGTCTACTATGCCAGCCGCCCGCGCTACGACACCATATCCGGGCCGGGCTATTTCTGCGGCAGCAACGAATCGGTCGCCTATGGCACGATGATTTCGGACCGCAAGTCGATGAGCGCCTATAGCGCGCTCGGCTATTCGCTCGGCGACAATGTCGAGTTGTTCACCGATCTTCAGTTCAGCTATTCCGAGCTCAAGCTGTTCCGCGATGTGCTGAGCTGGTATTATGTCGCGCCTGACGGCAATGAAGAGGGCACTTTCTTCAACCCGCGCCTGTCGCCCGACGCGACGGACAGCGGCCGCCAGCTCGACAACTGGACGCGCCAGTTCACGCCCGAGGAGATGGGCGGGCTCCAGAAGGGAATGACGCGCAACAACGCCGTCAGCTTCAGCATCACGCCCGGCATCAAGGGCAAGTTCGGCGATGGCCGCTGGTCCTACGAGGTCTCGTTCAACCATTCCGAATATCGCTCGAAGATCTTCTTTCCGAAGGTCGTGATCAGCAAGGCCAACGCCTTTTTCCTCGGCGCTCAGCAGGGTGTCGACGAGGACAGCGGCTATCCGATCTTCGACGCCGATCCCGCGCGGCTGTACAAGCCGCTGACGCCGTCGGAATTTGCGTCGATCACGGCGGATTCGATCTATCGACCCAAATCCTGGGTCAACAATGCCTCGGCGACGATCAGCACGACCGAGCTGTTCCGCCTGCCGGCCGGGCCGGTCGGCTTCGCGGCGGTCGTCGAGGGCGGCAACCAGGGCTTCAACCTGCGTCCCGATCCGCTGGCGCTCACCCATTATTATGTCGGTCTTGTCGATTCCGACGGCCGCGGTACGCGCGACCACTGGGCGGCGGGCGGCGAATTGCGCGTGCCGGTGTTCAAGTTCCTGCAACTGAGCGGCGCGGCGCGCTACGACCATTACGCCTTTGCAGACAGCCGCTTCGGCAAGCTGACCTGGAACCTGGGCGGCGAACTGCGGCCGAACGACACGCTGCTTCTCCGCGCCGCCTATGGCACCGGCTTCCGTGCGCCCGACCTCAACTATGTGTTCCGCGGCCCTGGCAACACCCACCCGTCCGCCACGGACTATTATCTCTGCCGTCAGACGGGCCAGACCGATCCGCTCAGCGACTGCGAATATGCCGATGAGGGGATCATCGCCTATCGCAACGGCAACCGGCGCCTGCGGCCCGAGACCTCGACCTCGTTCAATGCGGGCGCCGTGTGGCAGCCGCGCGCGTGGTTCGACATTTCCGCCGACTATTTCCGGGTGGCGATGAAGAATCAGGTGCTCGACATGGATCTCGACACCGTGCTGCGCGACGAGGCCAATTGCCGGCTGGGCACCACCAGCGCGGGCACGGCGGTCGACAAGAACTCGCCGACTTGCGTCGATGCGATCGCGCGCGTGAAACGCTATGTCGGCGGGGCGCTCGACGGAATGGTCCAGGGTGTCGCGATCGAACCGATCAACGTCGCCGAGGAAACGACCGACGGCATCGACCTCGCCGCGCATCTGCGCATCCGCACCGTCGCGATCGGCGATTTCACGCTCACCGGCGCCTGGACCTATGTGTTCAACCACACGACGCGCCAGTATCCGGGCGATCCCCAGATCAACAAGCTCGCCTATGACAGCAAATACGACATCCCGCGCGACAAGGGCATGCTTTCGCTGAGCTGGAAGCTCGATCGCCTCACCACGACGATTTCGGGCCAGCGGCTCGGCAAGCTGCCCAACTATGATCAGGACGCCTATATCAAGGCGAGCTACCTGTTCAATCTGTCGGCCCAGTATCGCATCAACGACCGGCTCCAGCTTTCGGGGACGATCAACAACCTGTTCGACCAGGCGCCGATCCGCGATCGCACCTATTCGAGCTATCCCTATTACGACATCTCGTGGTTCGACGGCGTCGGGCGCAGCTTCTATCTTCAGCTCAGCTACAAGATGGGCGGGAACCCGTTGTGATGCGGGCAACGCGTTGGAACCGGGTCGCGCGCGTCGCGGCGCCGCTGCTGATGGGCGCGCTCGCCGCCTTCGCCGCGACGGCCCATGCCGCACCGCGCGGCGAAAGGCTGTCGCCGGCCGAAGCGCGGATGGTGCGCAGCGTCGACGACGGCTTCGAAGGCTCGGTGGCGCTGCTCGAACGGCTGGTCAACCAGAACAGCGGCACGCTCAACCTGGCGGGCGTCGAAGCGGTCGGCCGGATGATGCGCGCCGAGCTCGAACCGCTGGGCTTTGCCGTCGAATGGAAGCCGATGACGCAGACGGGGCGGGCGGGCCACCTCATCGCCGTCCACCGCGGTCGTCCGGGTAGCAAGCGGATCCTGCTGATCGGCCATCTCGACACCGTGTTCGAGCCCGGCTCGCCGTTCCAGAAGTTCGTCCGTCGCGGCGACAAGGCCGAGGGGCCCGGGGTCGGCGACGACAAGGGCGGACTGGTGGTCATCCTGTCGGCGCTCCAGGCGATGCGCGCGGCGGGGACGCTCGGCGCGGCCAATATCGAAATCGTGCTCACCGGCGACGAAGAGGATGCCGGCACGCCGATCGCCACCGCACGTGCCGATCTGATTGCGGCCGGCCGCCGCGCCGACGTCGCGCTCGATTTCGAAGGGCTTGTGACCGAAGACGGCAAGGACATGGGGTCGATCGCGCGCCGGTCGGTCACCGACTGGACGCTCACGGCGACCGGACATACCGGCCACTCGTCGCTGATCTTCACGCCCGAACAGGGCGACGGTGCGGTGAACGAGCTGGCGCGCATCCTCGCGGCCTTCCGCACCGAACTCCCCGAACCCAATCTGACGTTCAACGCAGGCGTGATCGCGGGCGGCAGCACCGCGACGATCGACGACAGCGGTTCGGCGCGTGCGACGGGCAAGACCAACATCATCGCCGCCGTCGCGATCGCCAAGGGCGATTTCCGCACGCTCAGCAACGAGCAGACCGCGCGCGTCCGCGCCGCGATGGAACGCATCGTCGCCGCGCATGCCCCGGGCACCGATGCACGGATCGTGTTCGGCGAAGGCTATCCGGCAATGGCCCCGACGCCCGGCAATCAGGCGCTGCTCGCCGCACTCAACGGCGTCAATCGCGCGCTCGGGCTCGCCGAAATGGCGCCGCTCGATCCGCTCAAGCGCGGCGCCGGCGACATTTCGTTCGTCGCGGCCGACGTCGACAGTCTGGCGGGGCTCGGTACGCTCAGCACCGGCGACCATGCGCCCGGCGAGACGGTCGAGCTCACCAGCATCCGCCGCCAGGCCAAACGTGCGGCGATCCTCATCAGCCGGCTGAGCGCCGAGCCACGCACCCGCTGACCCCTCGACCCGTCCCGCGTCGCGGCCCGCACGGACCTGAACCAAAGTCCAATTGCATCGCACCCGCGATCGCGCGATGAATCGATGCTGGCGGGTCGCGCACAGAACATAAATGCGGGCGCCCAATGGGGAATGGGGGTCGTGATGGATGATCTGGAGGCATGGCGGCTCGCCGTGCAGGTCCGCGCCACATGGGGCGCGGCATCCGAATGCTATGTCGGCGAGCGACTGCGCAGCGCCCAGGCGCTGGCCGACACCGAGGCCGAGGCCCGGTGGCATGCCGTTGCCGCGGCGCTGGCGCAGCTTGCGAACGACGCCGCGACGCACGCGACCGACTGATCCCGACATCCGAATGTCGAGCCTTCCCCGCAAAGTGCGCTTTGCGGCAGGCAAGTGCAACTTGCTCGCTCATCCCCGACTGCATCGATAGGATTTGGATCGACCCGGTTCGTTCCCTTTCCGCGCCTTTCCGCCCCGCTGACGAGCGCGCAGCAGGCGGAGCCTCTCCTTGCCTTTGCGGGACCGCGCGGCCTTTCCCGACGCGGTCCCGTCCTTTCGGCAGACCGCCGAACCGCATTCTTTAGGCGGCTCGCCCAACCGCCCGCGAAGCGGCCGGACCGCCAGCGCGCATAATGCCGCCCGAACAGCTCCGCTCAGTTATTGGTTCGTACGAATCTCGGTGATGGTCTTGCCGGTCCACCGCCGGATCGCACGGCGCAGGTTGGCGCCGTCGCTGAATCCAACCTTCCAGGCTACATCGTCGACGCTCATGCGCGTCGTCTGCAGATATTCGATGGCCAGCTTGCGCCGGACATCATCGACGATTGCCCCATAGCTGGAGTCCTCGGCGGCAAGGCGGCGGCGCAGCGTGCGTTCCTGCAGGCCGAGCTGCCCCGCCACCGCCGTCATCGACGGAAACTGGCTCGGGGCGTTCAGCAGGATTTGGTACACTTCGCCCGACAGCCCGGAAGAGATGCGCGACTGTCCGATCAAGCGTTCGCACGTCTCTTCAAGCATCATCCGGGTCAGCCGATTCCCCAATTCGGGCGTCTGTTCGAGGATGCCGATCGGGTAATGGAGTTCGTTCGCGGCCTGTTCGTAGGCGCAGAGGCAGGAAAGCGCGCGCGCATCCTCGGCGGCCTGCCCGTCTTCGGACAGTGCGAACAGCACGCGCACGGGCAGGTTGTCGGCACCCGCGGTGTCACGGATATGCGTGAAGGTCATCTTCATCTGCTGTCGGACGAGAAAGTTGCGAACGTCGCTGCTCATCACGTCGCGATAGATCTCGTGGAACCGCCAGATCGCGACATCGCCGTCTGCCCGCCACTCCAGACGGACGGTCGGGGTCGCAAGCGGCTGATACCGAACAGCAAAGTCAAAAAAATCGCGCATCGTCGGCGAACACATGAGCGCATAGCCGTACATGCCGTAAGCCGAGAGGTGAAGGCGCGCGCCGATCGCGAACGCATCGGCAACCTCCGCCCCCGCCGCCACGATGTTCTCACAGGCAATCAGATACTGGCCGATCGAGGTCAGCGTATGGGGATCGCGTACCTCGTCCAACGTCAGTCCGGTGCGATCCAGCACCGTTTCGGGAGTCATGCCCCGGTCGGCGACCGTATCGATTACGGTCGCGATCTTGAACGGCGCGAAGATGCGCTGGTTCAGCGATGGAAAGCCCGCCCTCCCGCTCGGTGTTGCGCGTCCTCCCGCGTCGTCGATCGGCATCGCTGTCCCCGTCGCGGACTCATCGCACCGTCTGTCCGCCAAAGACACGGTGATGTCCGTTCATGCGCTTACGCGAAGGTCTGTCAGACCATAAGCAAGGTATCAAGCCGGCAAAGCCCGGCAGCGGCAACGTCCGCAGCCAAAAAATAGGGGAGAGGAAAAATCATGGCGATCAAGGCCATCCATATGCGGCCGCGTGTGCGCCTAATGTGCAGGTCCGCGCTCACCACAGCGATGCTGAGCGTACCCATGATCGCACACGCGCAAATCGTGGATACCAACCGACAACGCGAAGACAGCGGCACCGCGTCGGAACCGGAAATCGTGGTGACCGGCACCAGCATCCGCGGCGTCCCTCCGACCGGATCGGGGCTGATCAGTGTGACTCGTGAGGATGCAAAGCTGATCGGCGCCGCAAGCACCGCCGAACTGCTTGCAACCGTGCCACAACTCAACAGCTTCAATACCGCACCCCGTGTAAGCAACGGGGGGCTGGGCTCCTTCGCGCCCGGTTTGCGCGGTCTTCCCAGTGCCGCCACCTTGCCCTTGATGAATGGCCATCGCCTGATTTCGGGCAGCACCCAACAGACCAATCCGGATTATCCGCTGATCCCCGAACTGGCCGTCGAACGTGTGGAGATCGTCGCCGACGGCGCGTCTGCAATCTACGGTTCGGACGCGGTCGCCGGCGTGGTCAACTTCATCACCCGCAAGCGCATGTCGGGCATCGAGGCGAACATCCGCTATGGGATGGCGGACGATTATCATGCGTTCAACACCGGCACCATCGTCGGCAAGGACTGGGGCGGCGGTTCGGTCGTCGTTGCCTATCAATATCAGGAAAACAACAACATCACCGGCGCAGATCGCCGCTATCGCACGCTCGATTTCCGCGCGGTCGGCGGCGTCGATACGCGCGCGACGGTCTGTCCCGACGCCAACGTCAACCTTTTTGCGGGAACGATCTATGCCGCGCCCAATCTGGCGCCGGGACTCAATACGTGCGACCCGCGCGGGCCGGTCGACCTCCTGCCGCAGAACCGAACGCACAGTGCGCTGGTTTCGGGGCGGCAGAAATTGTCGAACAGCATCACCTTTTGGGCCGATGTGCTTTATTCGGATCGCCGGGACGTCGTACAGGCGGCATTGCCTGGACAGACATTCGTCCTCATCACCGCCGCAAACCCGTTTTTCCGGGCGCCGCCAGGCACGGGATCGGCGTTCGGATATTTCGACTTCCGGCCGGACAGGCTCGTCGGTTCCGATCATTTCGACCAGACTTTCCGGGTGCGCAGCGGCAATGCGACCGCGGGGCTGGACTTCAACCTTCCAGGCGATTTCCAGGCGAGCGTTTTCGGCAGCTACAACTGGTCGCGCAACGATACCTTCCAGCCCGGCATCAACACCACGGCGCTTACCGCCGCGGCGGCCGGCACCACGGCGCAGACCGCGCTCGACCCCTTCGGATATGCGACCAGCCCTGCGGTCGTCGCGGCAATCCTCGACAATCCGACCACCTTCACCAATCACCAGCGTACCCGTATCGGCGCATTCAAGGTCGACGGCCCGCTGGCAAAGCTCCCGGGAGGCGCGCTCAAGATCGCGGTCGGCGCCGAATATCGACGCGAAACCTACTCCCAACGGGGCCAGAGCGGCGGCGCCGGTTTTCCTGAAGACCTCGGACGCACGATAGAATCCGTTTACGGCGAGCTGTTCGTGCCGATCTTCGGCAACGGCAATGCCGCGCCGATGGCGCGCAGCCTCACGCTGTCGCTGTCGGGCCGCTACGACCACTACAGCGACTTCGGCTCCACCAGTAATCCGAAGATCGGCATTACATGGGAACCGGTCGAGGGCGTGAACTTCCGCGGCAGCTACGGGCGGTCCTTCCGGGCGCCTGGTCTACGTGACCTCGGTTCGACCGTCGGCTCCTATTACGCTGCCGCCGCGCTGGTGGACGCCTTCGGCGCCCGTGATCCATCGCGAGGTACGGCGCAGGTGAACACCATCCTGCTCTATGGCGGCAATCAGGCGCTCGAACCGGAAACCGCACGGACCTGGTCATTCGGGGTCGATCTGCGCCCACGGTTCGCGCCCAACCTGATTGCAAGCGCCACCTTCTATGACATCAGATACGACAATGTGATCGGCACGCCGTCTGGACTGGGCGCGATCCTGTTCAGCGACCCGACCTTTGCCGCGCGCGTCATCCGCAATCCAACGGCAGGCCAGCTCAGCGCAGCGATTACCGATACCGTGCCGTTCTACTACACATTTTCCGCCGTGCCCGTGATCGGCAACATACTGGACCTGCGCCAAGGCAATTTCGGCGTGCGCCAGACCAACGGGATCGACTTCGACGTGCAATACCGCCGGACCACCGGGTTCGGCGCCGTGTTCGGCGGAATCGCGGGCAACTACATCCTGAACTACAGCAACCGGCTGTCCCCGACCTCGCCGGACAGCAACTCGCTGGAAGCCGGCATCCCGCGAGCCACCTTGCGGACGACGCTCGGTTTCACCGCAGGCCCTGTGACGTTCGTGAACTTCGTCAATCACCGCACCGGCGTCACTGCACCCTTTGCAACTCCCACCGGGTCCAGCCTCTATTCGAGCAAGGGCTACACCACGGTCGATCTGCGTCTGTCGGTGCAGTTGCCGGCTCTTGGCCTTGCGAGGGGAGCGGAACTCGGACTGCAAGTCAACGACCTTCTTGACGCCACCCCGCCCTTCTTTCCCGGCACCGACGGGATCGGCGGCGCCTTCAATCCGATCGGGCGTTACGCAGCGATGAGCCTGCGAACGTCCTTCTGAACGACCGGCAAGGGCACTGCCTCGGGACGGGTCCGGGCCCCTGCTGCCCTTCGATCGCCGTCCATCCCCAGAACACGAGACGAGGTTCACGATCCGATGACCCCGCCAAGGACCAACACCGGCGTTGTGCCCCCTGTTCCCCAGATCCGTCTCTACATGGATTGGCTGAAGGAGACGCACGGCCACGATTTTGCCACTTACGAAGATCTACGCCGGTGGTCTGTCGAGGATCTGGACGGATTCTGGCGCAGCATCTGGGCCTATGACGGCATCGAATCGCCGACGCCGTTCGACGCCGTGCTCAGCGGTGAGGAGATGCCCGGCGCCCGCTGGTTCGAAGGGGCGCACGTCAATTATGTGCGGCACCTGTTCCGGCACATGGCGGCGGCCGATGCGGCGGGTCAGCCGGCGGTCATCGCAAGCGACGAGCGCGGCAGCAGGATCACGCTCAGCTGGATGGAGTTGCGGCGGCAGACGGCTTCGCTCGCGCTGGAACTTCGTGCCCACGGCGTCGCGCCGGGAGACCGGGTCGCCGCGTACTTGCCGAATATCCCGGCAGCGGTCGTGGGCCTGCTCGCCTGTGCCAGCGTGGGTGCGATCTGGACGCTATGTTCGCCCGACATGGGCATCAACGCCGTGCTCGACCGCTGGCGACAAACCACGCCCAAGGCGCTGATCGCCGTCGATGGCGTCTTCTACGCCGGCAAGGCCATCGACCGAAGCGCCGCGCTCACCGAAATCCGGAAACAGTTGCCGTGCATCCAGACATTGTTCGTGGTGCCGAGCGGGTGCAGCACGGGCGTGGTGCCCGGTGCCGCTGACTTCACGGTTGCTACGGCCCGCCGCGACGCGGCGGTCGCGGCGTTCGAACCGATGTGGCTGCCCTTCGATCATCCGCTCTGGATTCTCTACTCCAGCGGCACCACCGGGCTGCCCAAGGCAATCGTTCACGGACACGGCGGCGTCATACTCGCGGCCGCCGCCGGGCGGATGCACTTCGAGCTGGGGCCAAGCTATGCGCCCAACACTCTCGGCGACCGCTTCCATTGGTACAGCGCCAGTGGCTGGGTCATGTGGAACATCCAGGTGGGCGGTCTGCTCAGCGGTACGACCATTTGTCTGTTCGACGGTTCGCCCAGCGGCACCAAGGCCAGGCCCGACTGGACCGCCCTGTGGGATTTCGCCGCGCGCAATGGCGTCACCTGGTTCGGTGCGGGGGCAGCGTTCTTCGCGAATTGCCGCAAAGCGGGCGTCGAGCTCGATCGGATCCCCGGCCTCGAGCAGATTCGCGCGCTCGGCAGCACCGGATCGCCGCTGGCGCCCGACGTCCAGCGCTGGGGGAGCGCACAGTTCGCCGCTGTCGGTCGCCCCGACATCTGGTGGTGCAACGTCAGCGGCGGGACGGAGATCGCGGCTGCCTTCATGGCGGGCAACCCAGAACTCCCCGCCACACCCGGCCGACTGCAATGTCGTCATCTGGGTGCTGCGATCGAGGCGTGGGATGAACAGGGGCGACCGATCATCGGCCAGGTGGGCGAGCTGGTGTGCACCCGCCCCTTCCCCAGCATGCCGCTCTACTTCTGGGGCGATGCGGGTGACAGGCGGTACCATGACTCCTACTTCAACGAATGGCCGGGCGTCTGGCGGCACGGCGACTGGCTGACGATCGATGCAGACGGCAGCTGCACCATCTCTGGCCGCAGCGATGCGACGATCAACCGGCACGGTGTGCGGATGGGCACGGCCGAGATCTACGCCGCGATCGAGCAGCTACCCCAAGTCGCCGATACGATGATCATCGATGTCGAAGGCAAGGATGGCGACAGCGAACTCATCCTGTTCATCGTCCCGGCGGCGGATACGCGCGTCGACGGATCGCTGGAAGCGGCGATCGCCGTGGCCATTCGCACCGGCCTGTCGCCACGCTTCGTACCCGATCGACTGATCGCCGCCCCAGGCATTCCGCGGACCTTTTCCGGCAAGAAGCAGGAACTGCCGGTCAAGCGGCTGTTCGCCGGATGGCCGGTCGACAAGGTCGTCAGCGTCGATGCGACGGCAACGCCCGAACTGCTGCCCTGGTACATCGAGCAAGCGCAACGCTGGCGGCGATCCGCCGATCGGCGGGACGGAGACATCGCGTGAAGACGGGCGACGGAAATCGCACGCGTCACCCCATCAGCCCATTCGCGACGTCGCATGTCGCGACAACATCACTGCGCCTGCGGGGTTCAGTAGATTTTGACCATGCACATGGCGAGCGGCTCCGCCCCGGCTGGGGCTCCGATCGCCGGAAAGGGCACGACGTGGAGAGGAACAATAACATGGTTCAAGCCAAAGCGCCGGGGCATCGCCCATGAGCGGAACCGCAACGCCAGATGCCGGCCACAAGGTTACGCCGGGAGCACACATCACGCTCGCCATGCTGTGTTTCGTCTATGTTCTCAATTTCCTCGACCGCCAGCTGATCTCGATACTCGCCAAGCCGTTGCAGGACGCACTGAAGATCTCGGACGGAGAGCTCGGTCTGCTCACCGGGTTTTACTTCGCCCTCTTCTATTGCTTCATCGCGATCCCGATCGGCTGGCTCGCCGATCGCACCAGCCGGGTAAAGGTCCTTTCTGCTGCGTGCGCGGTCTGGAGTGCCGCAACGGCGGCATGTGGCATGGCCGGCAGCTACGGCCAACTGGTCGTCGCGCGCATGATGGTCGGGGTCGGTGAGGCAGGCGGCGTGCCGCCCTCCTACGCGATCATCTCGGATACGTTCGCGCGCGAGCGGCGGACGACCGCGATGGCGATCTTCAACCTCGGGCCGCCGATCGGGTCGGCACTGGGCGTCGCGTTCGGAGCGTCGCTCGCAGCCGCATCCAACTGGCGCATTCCCTTCTATGCGATCGGCGCGATCGGGGTGGTCACGGCGCTGGCCGTGTATCGCATCGTCCGCGAGCCCAATCGTGGCGAAACCGACATTCTGTCCGAAACGCGTTCTGCCAAAGTGGTGCCTGAGGGCTTCGCCACGACGGTCGCCCGGTTTTTTTGCAATCCGTTGCTGCTGATGGCAGCGCTGGCGAGCGGCGCGGGCAATTTCATTACCTATGGCCTGCTCAACTTCACCGTCCTGTTCCTGATGCGTGAAAAGGGAATGGCCCTTGGTGACGTTGCGGTCTGGTACGCGCTCGTCGTCGGGATTGGCATGAGCGCAGGCATCTATGCATCGGGGCGCATCGTCGACCGGTTCGCACGCCACAGCAAGACCGCCTATGCCACCGTACCCGCGGCGTCCTTGGTACTGGCGTTACCCTTTTTCCTCGGCTTTGCATGGGCGCCGACTTGGGAATTGGCGCTGTTGTTCCTGACGGTACCGATGTTCCTCAATTCCTTTTTCCTCTCGGCAACGGTTACCTTCGTTCAGAGCGAAGTGGCGCCGGAACGCCGCGTCGTCTCCGGAGCATTGCTGCTGCTCGTCATGAATTTCATCGGGCTCGGCCTCGGCCCCACCTATGTCGGCAAGGCCAGCGACTTCTTCCGCCCGCTCTACGGCGAACATGCCCTTCAGGCGGCCTATTATGCGCTGGCGCCGATGTATCTGATTGCCGCCCTGTTGTTCCTGTGGCTCGCCCGGCTGATCCGGAATGTCCCCCCGAGCCCCTCCGCATGAGCATGGCTGCCCCACCAAATCCGACATCGCTGGAGATGATCATGAAGCACAAGCACTGGGCGCTCGTCGCGGCCACCGCAATCGGATGGGCACTCCCCGGCACGGCGTTGGCGCAGACACCAGGGCCGGGCGCGGACATCGCCGCTCGCTGCGCGGGGCTCCGCGAGGTGAAGCTGCGCGACACGACCGTCGTCAGCGCAACGCTCGTTCCTGCCCGGCCGGTCGGAACGACCGCCGCTGGCGACGTTCCAGGCTATCCGGCCTTTTGCCGGGTGGTTGCACGCATACGCTCGGCGCCCGGCTCGGACGTCGGAGTGGAACTATGGCTTCCGGCGCAAGGCTGGACCGGCGTCTTTCATGGTAATGGCAGCGGCGGCTTTGCCGGCACCTTCGCGCTTGGCTATTCGGGAATGGTCGAGGGCCTGCGCCGAGGCTTTGCCACCGCGACCACCGATGCGGGAACCGCACCCGCAACGCCGCTCGACGGCGACGCGCTGATCGCTCAGCCGCGCAAATGGCACGACTGGGGCAGGCTTTCGACCCATGCCATGACGACGGCCGGCAAGGCGCTCACCAGGGCCTTTTACGGCAAGGCTGCGCGGCGCGCCTATTACACCGGGTGCTCGACGGGCGGCCAGATGGGCCTGATCGAGGCGCTTTACTATCCCGACGATTATGACGGCATCCTGGTCGGTGCGCCGGTCATCAACCGGACCTGGGGCCACGCCGCGGTGCTCTGGAACTATGCGGCCGCGAACGGCACGCCCGGGCGCCTGCTTTCGGACGCAAAGCTCAAGCTGCTCAACAACGCCGCCATCGCAAGCTGTTGGCGACAGGGCCATGGTCTTGCGGGGGATCCGTTTATCTCGGACCCCATGCGCTGCAGGTTCGATCCGCAAATTCTTCAATGCAGTGGCACGGCATCGGACAACTGCCTTACCGAGGGCGAAATCACGACTGCACGCGCCTTCTATTCCGGACCGATCGGCCGCGACGGCAAGCCAAGCTATTTCGGCTGGCTGCCGGGCAGCGAAATGCCCGACGCATTCGGTTGGTCCTTTCTGCAACGACCCGTCAACGGCCAGCCGCCCTTCGGCAGCCTTTTCAAGTGGGTGTTCGGCGCCGACTGGAACTGGAAAGGATTCGATTTCGATCGCGACATGGCGATCGTCGATGCGCGTCTGGGCGAGGCCGTCAACGATGCGACACGCGGCAGCCTTGCCGCCTTTGCCGCGCGCGGCGGCAAGCTGATCGTGTTTCACGGGCTTGCCGACACGCTCGTTCCGCCGGGCCAGTCGGTCGCCTTCTTCGACCGCAATGCCGCACAAATGGGCGGCCCGACGGCGCTTGCAGAGAGTGCCCGCCTTTTTCTGGCACCCGGCATGATGCACTGTGGCGGCGGCACCGGCCCCGACGCATTCAATGCCACGCTGGGCATCCCGCCCCGCCCGCCATCGGATGACGCACAGCACGACCTGTTCTCGGCGCTGATCGCCTGGACCGACCGCGGCACGGCGCCCGGCCAGGTCATTGCAACCCGCTTCTCCGGCGAAGACAGCGGCAGGATCACGATGCAGCGCCCGCTCTGCCCCTATCCCCAACAGGCGGCGTATCGCGGCATCGGATCAACCGCCGCGGCGAGCAGCTTCGAGTGCCGGATACCGGCCGACAAGTGACACGGCCGCCCACCACCCTCCCCCGTCAACCTCGAGGGGCAGCGGCAAATACGCATGTCGATTCAACGGCCTCGCCACGCCGTTCGACGGTTGAACCGGCCGCGCGCACCGACCCTCAACCGTCAAGAAACGGAAAGTGACGCCCAATCCAGTCCGAACCGCGCCAGATACTTGCGCAGCCGATCGGCATCATTGGCCGACGATCTGCGTGCGCGGGATGCGGCGAACAAGGTCCGCCCAGCTTCCGATAAAGAACGACTGCGACGACAGGTCTGGATCACCGCCGCAAGCTGTACCCGGTCAAACGGGTCGATCTCCACCAGCACATCGGGCGCCAGCAACGCCGACAGCAGGTCGTTATCGCCCTGCCGCTGACCCGACCACAGTCGCCGGAGTCGCCGTACTTCGGCGTCGACACATGCAGCGTCGATCCGCCCTTTGGGGCTTAGCGTCGCCATTCGGGTTACGCTCGCGGCAAGGTCGCGGAAGTTGCCTTGCCAGAACGCGTCGGAACCCGTCGCGAACGCAAGATAGCGCTGGCGAGCTTCCCTGTTGAAACTGACCCGATTGCCTTCGCGTTCGGCGTGACGATCGAGTTCATAGTCGAGATTGGGCTCGATATCCTCGCGCCGCTCGGCGAGCCCCGGCAACTGGAACGTCCACAGGTTAAGCCGCGCATAGAGGTCATCGCGAAAGCTGCCCGCTACCACCGCTTCACCAAGGTTGCGGTTGGTGCCGACGATCAACTGGAAGTCGGAGGCGACGTCCTTGTCGGAGCCGACGGGAAGGAAGCGCTTGTCCTCAATCGCGCGCAGGATCATCGCTTGTTCGTCGGCCCCAAGCTCCCCGATCTCGTCGAGGAACAGCATGCCCCTGTCGGCGGTGCGCAGCAGCCCCGGTCGGTCCGCCACCGCGCCCGTGAACGCGCCCTTGCGGTGCCCGAACAGCGCCGACATCGCGCCATCGCCCTTCAATGTCGCGCAGTTCACCTCGACGAACGGACCCGCGATCTGGTGCTTCAGCCGCTTCAGCTCATAGATGCGCCGCGCCAGCTGGCTCTTGCCCGCGCCGGTGGGGCCCGTGAGCAGGATCGGCGCCTTCGAGCGCGACGCTACCTGCTCGATTTCGTCGATCATTCGGTTGAAGGCGGGGTTGCGCGTCTCGATCCCCGACTTGAGGAAAGAGGTGCTTTCCTGCGCGGCGACTGCGAAGCGCGTGGCGATGCTGTCGTAGCGCGACAGGTCGAGATCGATCGTCGTCCAGCGCCCAGGCGCGCCGCCATCCTCGGCGCGCTTGGCGGGCTGGGTCTGGAGCAGGCGCGCCGGCAGATACCGCGCCTCGGTGAGCAGGAAGAGGCAGATCTGCGCGACATGCGTGCCGGTGGTGATGTGGACCAGATAGTCCTCAGCCTCAGGATCGAACGGCTCGGCGCGCGCGAAGTCGAGCAGCTTGCCGTACACCTCCTCGAAATCCCAGGCGTCGCGGAAATCGAGCACGCGCAGGTCCACCCGCGTCTCGGGCGAGACGGACACCACGTCTTCCGCGACATAGTCCGCGAGCCGGCGATGCTGCGATCCGTGGATCAGGATCAGCCGGTCGATCCGCAGATCCTCGTGCATGGCGAGCGCAACGGTGGGGCGCCACTTGCTCCAGCGGGAGGGGCCGAATTTGCTCGCATCGAGGGTGGAGCCGAGGAAGCCGATAACGGTGAGCGGTTTCATGCTTATCCTATAGGATAAAATACGATCCCACGCGATCTTATTTTATCGCAGTTGCCTCGACATGAAATATCCCGAACATGGCACTGGCCACGTAAAAAGATCAATTATCTGAACGAGATGTGAGATTTTCGCGGCCTCGGCATCACAACTTGGCACGCCTTCTGCATAGTAGCTGACATCGGATCGGGCACTTCCTGGATCCGGTGGCGCGGAAGAACGGGGCGGCCGGAATGGGCCGGCCGCCCCCGGATCCGCAGGAAGGATACAAGGCAATGGCAAACAAGGGACTTTTCGCCTCGGCGATCGCGAAGCTGCTTCCGGCGGCCGATACGCGCAACCATGCGGGCGCCCCGGCCTATGCCTATGGCCCGCAGGCGAAGCTCGCTCAGCTGGCCGTTACCGGCACGCTCAGCGAAACCTTCTACGCAACCGCCGAGGCGCAGCTTTCGGACGTGATCGCCGCTGCCCAGGCGTGCGAACCGGCGTTCGTCGCCAAGGCGGCGGTCTATGCCCGCCGTTCGGGGACGATGAAGGACATGCCGGCGCTGCTCGCGGCGTATCTCACCGTGGCCGATCCGGACCTGGCGGTGCGCGTCTTCGGGCGGGTGATCGACACCGGCCGGATGCTGCGCACCTATGTCCAGATCCTGCGCTCGGGCCAGGTCGGGCGCACGTCGCTCGGCTCGCGGCCCAAGCGGCTGGTGCAGGGCTGGCTGGAACGCGCCTCGATCCGCGACCTGATGGCCGCGGCGACGGGTCGCGATCCCAGCCTGGCGGACATCGTCAAGATGGTCCACCCCAAGCCGGCCGATGCCGAACGGCGCGCCTTCTATGGCTGGCTGATCGGCAAGCCCTATGACGTGGCGGCGCTGCCGGTTGAGATCGCCGCGTTCGAGGCGTGGAAGGCGGATCGTTCGCGGCCGCTGCCGCCGGTGCCGTTCGAATGGCTGACCGCCTTCGATCTGTCGGCCGAACAATGGGGCGAACTGGCCGGTTCGATGGGCTGGCAGGCGCTGCGGATGAACCTCAACACGCTGGCGCGCAAGGGCGCGTTCGACGTGGAAGGGTTGACGGGGCGGGTGGCAGAACGGCTGCGCGATCCCGCCGCGGTGGCCCGTGCCAAGCCGATGCCGTATCAGCTCCAGATGGCGCTGGCGGCGGCGGACGAGACCGTGCCGCTCACCGTCCAGGCCGCATTGGAGGATGCGCTCGAACAGTCGCTGGCCCGCGTGCCGGCGATTGCGGGCCGGGTGATCGTCTGCCCCGACGTGTCGGGGTCGATGTCCTCGCCGGCCACGGGTTATCGTTCGGGCGCGTCGTCCAAGGTGCGCTGCATCGATGTCGCGGCGCTGATCGCGGCGGCGATGCTGCGCACCAATCGCGATGCTCGGGTGCTGCCGTTCGAAGGGCGGGTGGTCGACCTCAAGCTCGATCCCAAGGCGCGCGTCGCGGTGAATGCCGCGAAGCTCGCCGCAGTGGGCGGGGGCGGCACCAGCGTTTCGGCACCGCTTGCGCTGCTGAACCGGACGAGCAGCAAGGCCGATCTCGTCGTGATCGTCTCGGACAACGAGTCCTGGGTCGATACGGCGCGCCGGGGAGCCACCGCGACTTTGGCGGAATGGGAGGCGCTCAAGCGGCGCTGCCCGGCGGCCAAGCTCGTCTGCGTCGACATCGCGCCGTACGGCACGACCCAGGCGCAGAGCCGGGCGGACATCCTCAACGTCGGGGGCTTCTCCGACGCGGTGTTCGACGTGATCGCACGCTTCGCCGCCGGCGAAACGCGCGACTGGGTGGGCATCGTCGAGGCGGTGGAGGTGTAACGAACAGGGTCGTGGCGAATGCTGGCGGGACTACATGTCTCCAAAGAGGCCCGACGCGTAAAGCGCCCGCGCAAGCGGGAGATGCGGGTTCGAATCCCGCCGCAGACACGTAGCTTAAGGGCCGCGTCTCGCCGCTCTCGTCGCCACGGCCGGAACCGAACAATCTGGCGAATGCCGGGAAGGACTACATGTTAATGCGAATGTCGCGGGTTCGAATCCCGCCCGTGCCGAAAGGCGCGGTAGCTCAGCGGTAGAGCATCGTCCCTTCGGGGGGGCTTTTCCAATCCTCGTCGCCAAACCGACAACATGCTGGCGAATGCCGGTGGGACTACATCCAGGACCTTGCGATGCCGGTTCGAACCCGGCCGGGCCGTCTCGGCCCGTAGCTCAAGCGGATAGAGCACAAGGCACGTCTCACCACCCCTGGTCGCCAGCACCCGATTTCCGGCGAATGCCGCGTTGGACTACATCCTGTCACGATGCCTCTTCGGAGGGCCGTCTTTCGCAGAATTCGTCGCCGGAACCGCAATGGAAGCAACACAGTCGGCGAATGCCGGCGGGACTACAGGTAGAGCGCCCGCAGCTTGTGCGGGAGGTCGGCGGTCCGACTCCGTCTCCGGGAAACCGGATAGCTCAGCGAAAACGTCTCGCCACGCCTCGTCGCCGGCACCGAAAGAATGAAGGAGGTCTTCATGACCACGACCTATGAACACCAGCATGTCGAAGGCGGCGTGCCGATCAAGATGTGGACGCGCGGCGTGCCGGTGGAAGATGGCGCGCGCGCCCAGCTCACCCGCGCGGCGCAGATGCCGTTCGTGTTCAAACATGTGGCGGCCATGCCCGACGTGCATGTCGGCATCGGCGCGACCGTCGGATCGGTGATCCCGACCAAGGGCGCGGTAATCCCGGCGGCGGTGGGCGTCGACATTGGCTGCGGCATGATGGCCGCGCGCACCTCGCTGATGGCGAGCGATTTGCCCGACAATCTGGAGGCTATCCGCTCGGCGATCGAGCAGGCGGTGCCGCACGGCCGATCGGTCGGGCGGGGGCAGCGCGACCACGGTTCGTGGGGCGCGCCGCCCCCGGCGATCGTCGAGGCCTGGGCAACGCTCGCCGCCCGCTTCCAGCGGATCACCGACAAATATCCGCGGCTGAAGAACACCAACAATGTCAGCCATCTGGGGACGCTCGGCACGGGCAACCACTTCATCGAGCTGTGCCTGGACCAGGAGCAGCGGGTGTGGGTGATGCTCCATTCGGGCTCGCGCGGCGTCGGCAACGCGATCGGCACCTTCTTCATCGAACTGGCGAAGCAGGACATGCGCAAGTGGCACATCAACCTGCCCGATCAGGACCTCGCCTATTTCCCGGAAGGGACCGATCATTTCGACGATTATGTCGAGGCGGTCGGCTGGGCGCAGGACTATGCCGCGCTCAACCGGCGGATGATGATGACCAACGTCATCGCCGCCCTGCGCGGGCAGATCGCCAAGCCGTTCGACGCCGAGATGGAAGCGGTGAACTGCCACCACAATTATGTGACGCGCGAGAACCATTTCGGCGAGAATGTGCTGGTCACTCGCAAGGGGGCGGTGCGCGCTGCCAAGGGCGTGCTGGGGATCATCCCGGGCTCGATGGGCGCCAAGTCGTTCATCGTGCGCGGGCTGGGCAACCCGGAGTCGTTCGACAGCTGCAGCCACGGGGCGGGGCGCGTGATGTCGCGCACCGCGGCCAAGAAGCTGGTGACGCTCGACGAGCATATCGCCGACACGGCGGGCGTCGCCTGCCGCAAGGACGAAGGCGTGATCGACGAGACGCCCAAGGCCTATAAGCCGATCGAAGCCGTGATGGCCGCCCAGGCCGATCTGGTGGAGATCGTCCACACGTTGAAGCAGGTGGTGTGCGTGAAGGGGTGACCCTTCGCGCGCACTGGCAAGGATAAGAAGAATTTCCATGATCATCATCGACGGATCGGAAGGCGAGGGCGGCGGACAGGTGGTGCGCAATGCGTGCGCGCTGTCGCTTGTCACCGGCCGGCCCTTCCGCATCACCAATGCGCGCGGCAAGCGCGAGAAGCCGGGGCTGATGCGCCAGCACGTCACCGCGATCGAGGCGGCGTGCGCGATCGGCGGGGCGACCTGCGAGGGCGTGGCGGTGGGCGCGGCCGATTTCAGTTTCACGCCCGGCAAGGTCGTGCCCGGCGAGTATCGCTTTGCGGTGGGCACCGCCGGCAGCACGGGCCTGGTGTTCCAGACCCTGCTGATGCCGCTGCTGCTGGCGGACGGGCCGTCGCAGCTCGTGCTGGAGGGCGGCACGCACAACATGCTGGCGCCGCCGTTCGAGTTCATCGCCAAGGCGTTCGTGCCGGTGCTGCGGCGAATGGGTGCGCAGATCGAGCTGCGGCTGGTGCGCCATGGCTTCTACCCGCGCGGGGGCGGGCGGATCGAGGTGAATATCGTGCCGGGTGCGCTGACGCCGATCGACTGCCTCGATCGCGGCGCGCTCCATGCCGTTTCTGCGACCGCACTGTTCGCGGGCTTGCCGGTCGACATCGCTGAACGCGAGATCGCGACCGCACGCCGGCTGCTGCCCGATTGGCCGGAGGAGGCATTCGCCGTCCGCCAGATTCCCGACGAGCAGGGACCGGGCAATGTGCTGCTGCTGGAGGCTGCGTTCGAACACGCCACGGAAATCGTCAGCGGCTTCGGCCGGCTGGGCGTCTCGGCGGAATCACTCGCCAAGACGGCAGCGCATCGCATGGCGGGGTTCCTGGCGTCCGAAGCGTTTGCCGGCCCGTATCTCGCGGACCAGCTGCTGCTGCCCTTTGCGATCGCCGGGGGTGGGAGCTTCACGACGGTGAAGCCGAGCCGACATGCGCAGACCTGCTGCGACATCATCGAGCAGTTTACCGGGCATCGCTGGGCTTTCGAGCAGCAACAAAACGGATGTCACCGCCTCAGCAGGCGTGGTTAGCCTCGCCTGCCGCTTACGTCAGGCCGACAGCAGCCGCGCGAGCATTTGCTGAAGCTCGGCCAGCCGAAACGGCTTGCGCAGCAGCAGCGTACCGGCATCGAGCACGCGTTCGACCGCGTCGGTGTCGGCAAAGCCGGTGGCGAGCACGATCGGCAGGGTGGGATGCTGCGTCCGGATGCGTGCCACCACTTCGGCGCCGTTCTGCCCGGGCATCGCGAAGTCGACGATCACCAGGTCGGGTGTCTGCGCGGCGATCATTGCCATGCCGGCATCGCCGCCGTCGGCCTGGGGCACCCGATGTCCCATGGTTTCAAGGCCCTGCGTCACCATGCTCCGCAAATCATCGTCGTCGTCGATGAACAGGATCGTCCGTCCCGCGCCCATCCGCGTTTCGGAATCGTCGCGTTCGGCCTCGGCGGAATCGGGTGGCGCGGTGACGCGCGGCAGCAACAGCCGCACCGTCGTGCCTAGGCCGGGCTCGCTGTCGATCCGCGCGGTGCCCCCTGCCTGGCGCGCGATGCCATAGACCTGGCTGAGTCCCAGTCCGGTACCACGGCCCACCGGCTTGGTCGTGAAAAACGGGTCGAACGCGCGCGCGGCGACGTGCGGCGGCATCCCCTCGCCGGTGTCGCGCACCGCCAGTTCGACATAGTCGCCATCGGGCAGCTCGGGATCGGCCTCGATCCGCCGGAGCGCAGTCGCGATGGTCAGCGCGCCGCCCGCGGGCATTGCATCGCGCGCGTTGATGGCGAGGTTGAGGATCGCCATTTCCAGCTGGGTCGGATCCGTCAACACCGCAGCCCCCGCCTCGTCAAAGACGAAGCGCAGGCGGATCGCCGGTCCCAGCGTGCGCGCAAGCAGGTCACGCATCGCCCCGGCCAGCTCGGCCGCGACGATCGGGCGCGGCGCAATCTTCTGCGTGCGGGCAAAGGCGAGCAGCTGCGCCGTCAGCCGCGCGCCGCGCTCGGCCGAGGACAGGCCGCTCTCGGCGATCCGTCGAACGCGATCGGCGTCGTCGGGCGCCCGCCGGATCATGTCGAACCCGGCGATCACCGCGCCCAGCAGGTTGTTGAAATCGTGCGCGATCCCGCCGGTGAGCTGCCCCAGCGCCTCCATCTTCTGCGCCTGGCGCAACGCATCCTCGTGCAGCCGCTCGGCAGTCACGTCGCGGCCGACCGCATAGAAAAGGTCGCCTTCGGGAACCGCCGTCCACACGATCGACAAAGGGCTACCGTCGCTGCGCAGCAACCGGCACTCGAAACTGTGGAGCTTTTGCCCCGCACGCAACTGGGCGACGCTCCCCTCGACGGCAGCCCGATCATCAGGATGGACGAGTTCCATGAACGGGCGGGCGCGCAGCACGGTCTCTTCGTGCCCCAGCAAATCGAACCACGCCGGGTTGGTCCCTTTCAGATAACCGTCGAACCCCGCCACCGCGAAAAGATCCGACGACAGCTCGAACATCCGGTTGCGCTCGCGCGTGCGCTGCTCGACCTGGCTCGCCAGGTTCGCCGCAGCGTCGCGCAGGGCATCGGCGGCGCGATGTTCGGCAGTGACGTCCAGATTGATGCCGGTGAGCCGGACCGGCCGGCCCTCGGCATCTTGCTGCCCGACCGCCTGCGCCCGCACCCAGCGGATCGACTGGTCGGGCAGGATGATGCGCAGGTCCATGCTGAACGGCGCCGCCGCGGCGGCGGCGTCCTCGGTGGTTTTCAGCGCGCTCGCGCGGTCCTCCGGGTGGAGCCGTTCGGCCCAGGCGTCGAACAGTCGCTCGGCGGGCGTGGCCGGATCGATTGCCAGCACGTCGAACATCTCGGCCGACCAGGTGATCGCGTTGCGCCGCAGATCCCAGTCCCAGACGCCGATCCGCGCCGCGCGCTTGGCAAGCTGCAACCGCTGTTCGCTCGCGCGCAGCTCGGCCTCGGCGGCGCGGGTCTGGGTGATGTCCTGCACCGACACGACGACGCATCCGGGCTGGCCCGGCATCGGCGCAGAGCCGATCCGCACCGGAAAGCGCGTGCCGTCACGGCGCCGATATTCCTTTTCATACGGATCCCACCAGCCGCGAATGCGGGCCTGCTCGATGGCGGCCGTATCCAGCACCAGATGCTCCGGTAAGGTGAAATCACGCCAGTCCCAGCGGCCGGTTTCGAAATCGATACGGCTGTGCCCGGTCATCTCGAGGAAGCAGTCGTTGATCGCCAGCGTTTGCTCGCTGTGAAGGTCAAAGATCGCCAGACCGATCAGCCTGGAATCGAAAATTCCCTTGAACCAGCCGACGCTGCGCGCCAGCGCCGCCTCGGCACGCGCCTGTTCGACCGCCGCCCAGGTGCGTCCGGCGACTTCCTCGATCAGCGCCACTTCGTCGTTCGTCCAGTGACGTGCCGTGCGATGATTGACGTACAGGGAGGCGCGCAGCCGCCCTTCGCGCACCAGCGGCACCGAAACGAATGCGCGCGTGTCGATGCCGCGCCACGTCGCCTGAACCTGTGCCGGATCCTGCTCTACATCGTTGACGATCTCGGTTGCGCCGCCGCGCTGGCGCTCAACGCTCTCCTCGCCGAAGTCACGAAGCCGGAACGTCCCGAGCAACGGGGTTACGCCGTCCGCATAACAGGAGCGCAGGTCGATGGTCTCACCGTCGTCGCGGACTTCGCTGTAGCCGACCCGCGTGGCGCTCAGGTGGCGGCCGAGCGCAGCCACCGCCCGGTCCATGACGGCGCGGGGCTCGCTCAGTCCGCGCAGCGCCTCTTCCAGCCGCAACCGGAACGCCTGCCGCCGTTCGGAAAGCACGCGTCGCGTCGTCTCCGACACCAGGCACAGCACGCCCGCAACGCTGCCCTCGGCATCGGGCACGGCCGAATAGGAAACGTCGAAATAGACCGTCTCGGGATAGCCGAAGCGTTCGATATAAAAGGGCCGGTCCTTGGCGACGAAGGTCTCGCCCGTGTCGCGTACACCACGCAGCAGCGGTTCCAGGTCGTCCCACAACTCGGCCCAGTTCTCGCATGCCGGCCGGCCCAGCGCACGCGGATGCTTGTCGCCGATCGAGGGGGCATAGGCATCGTTGTACAGCGCGACGAAATCGGGGCCCCAGAACAGCACGATCTGCGCGCCCGAACGCAGCATCCAGCCGAGTGTCCCGCGAAGCGCGGGACTCCATCCGCCGGGCGCCCCCAACGGCGTATCCGCGGCACGCAATGCCCGGATCCGGTCCGCCAACGGGCCTGTCGCCCCACATAGCGGGTCGTCGATCCTCTGCACCGTCATTCCTGCGGCCCCCTTTCGACCGCGCACGGACGGAAATGCCCTGTGCAGAGCCATTTACCTAATTAATCCGCGCAGGCTGCGCCAGTGGGAGCGGGCAGCGTCCTTCCCCATTGGGCAGGTCGCCTTGGCGGCGCATCGGGCGCAGGGGCGCGCGATGTCCGGTCCCCTTCCCCCGTCTGCGGGCGTCCGGCCACGCGTGACCGTGTGGTTCGACGGCGGCTGCCCGCTATGTCGTCGCGAGATCGCGCTGATGCGCCGGCTCGATCGGCGCGGCGCGATCGCCTTTGTCGACCTGACCGGACCCAGCGGCACCTGCCCGGTCGACCGCGCCGCGATGCTCGCGCGTTTCCACGCCGAAGAGGACGGCCGGCTGCTATCGGGCGCCGCCGCCTTCGCCGCGATGTGGCGCGCGATCCCGCTGCTGCGCCCGTTCGGCCTTGCCGCGCGGCTGCCGGGGGTGCTCGCGCTGCTCGATGCACTCTATACGCGCTTTCTGCGGGTCCGCCCGTGGCTGCAACGGAGACTGCGATGACCGACGATACGCCCCCGTCCCGCCCCGGCGGGCGTGCGGTCCCTGCGGCACGGCTGTCGCGGCTGGCGGCGTTCGGACGGCTGGCGACCGGCGTCGCCGGCGGCGCCGTGGCGGAGGGCGCGCGCCGCCTCGCCCGCGGCGAGCGGCCCCAGCTCTCGCAACTGCTGCTCACCCCCGCCAATACGATCCGCGTCACCGAACAGCTCGCACGGCTGCGCGGCGCAGCGATGAAGCTGGGCCAGATGCTGTCGATGGACGGCGGCGACGTGCTTCCGGCCGAGCTGACCGCGATCCTCGCCCGGCTGCGCGATCAGGCGCACCGCATGCCGCCCGCACAGCTTCAGCGCGTGCTCGCCGCCGAATGGGGCGCCGACTGGCGCCGCCGCTTCGTCCAGTTCGACGCGAGCCCGATCGCCGCCGCCTCGATCGGCCAGGTCCATCGCGCGACGCTTCCCGACGGGCGCGTGATTGCGGTGAAGGTGCAATATCCGGGCGTGCGCGAGAGCATCGACGCCGATGTCGACAATGTCGCGACGCTGCTGCGCGTCTCGGGGCTGCTGCCCGCCGCGCTCGATATCGCGCCGCTGCTCGCCGAGGCCAAGCGCCAGCTTCACGAAGAGGCCGACTATGCGCGCGAGGCGGCGCAGATGACGCGTTATGCCGATCTGCTCGCGGGCGAGCCCGGTTTCGTCGTCCCCCGCCCCGTCGTCGATCTGACCCGTTCGCGCGTGCTCGCGATGGATTTCATCCCCGGCGCGCCGATCGACACGCTCGCCGCCGCGCCTCGGGCGGTGCGCGATGCGACGATGGCGCGGCTGCTCGAACTGGTGCTGCGCGAGCTGTTCGAGTTCGGTTTCATGCAGACCGACCCCAATTTCGCCAATTATCGTTTCCAGCCCGACACCGGGCGGCTGGTACTGCTCGATTTCGGCGCCGCACGCGCGGTCGATCCCGCGGCGCGCGACGCCTATCGCGCGCTGCTCGCGGCGGGACTTGCCAATGATCGCGCGGCGGTGCGCACGGCGATCCTCGCGGCGGGGTTCGTCTCGCCCACGCTCGTCGCGCGGCACGGCGCGGCGATCGACGCGATCATCGACACGGTGCTCGCGCACGCCAATCGCCCGGAAGATTTCGACTTCGGCGATCGCAGCTTTGTCGGCCCGCTGCGCGACCTCGCCGCCCCCATGCTCGCCGATCGCGCGAGCTGGCATGTGCCGCCCGCCGCGACGCTGTTCCTCCAGCGCAAGATCAGCGGCACTGCGCTGCTCGCCGTCCGCATGCAGGCGCGCCTTCCGTTGCGCGATCTCGTCGCGCGCTTCGTCGGCTGACCCGCCGGGGCGATCGCGCGCCCGTGCAGCGCGTCAGTGAAAGTCGCGCGACGGCGGCAGGATGCGGACGTCGCGCGGATGGCCGTGGGCGCGCGGCCGCTGGGGGTGGCGGGCTTCGTCGCCCGAAGTGGCGGGCGGCAGCGCATCGCCGTCGCGCGACAGGCAATCGAGCAGGTCGGTCCGGTCGTGGACGCGATCGGCCATCAGGTGGACCACGCCTTCCTTGCTCTTCTGGATCCTGCCCTCGATCAGCATCAGGCGCGCGGCCATGACGGCGCGGCGCTGCCGTTCCATGTCGCGCGCCCACAAGAGCGCGTTGACGATGCCGGTCTCGTCCTCGATCGTGATGAACACCGCATTGCCCTTGCCCGGGCGCTGGCGCGTCAGGACGACGCCCGCGACCCTGGCCTTGCGACCGTCGGGCACGGCATTGGCCGCCGCGCAGCACAGCACGCCTTCCCGCTCCAGCCGCGCGCGCAGAAACTGCATCGGGTGCCCCTTCAGCGACAGCCGGGTGGCCTGATAGTCGGCAACGATCGCTTCCGACGGCGACAGGGCGGGCAGGTCGCTTGCCGGTTCGGGGGCCATTTCGGGGACGTCGAGCGCCGCGAACAGCGGCAACTGGCCCGGCGGCATGCGGCGGACATTCCACCCGGCGGTGCGCCGGTCCTGCCCCAGCGAGCCAAAGGCGTCGGCATCGGCAAGCAGGTTCAGCGCGCGGGTGGGCAGCGCGGCGCGATGCGCCACCTCCTCGATACTGGCGAACGGGCGTTGCGCGCGCGCCTGCACCACCGCATCCGCCCAGTCGCGGCGAAACCCGTCGATCCGCGACAGGCCCAGCCGCAACGCAAGCGCGCCGGCTTCCCCCGGCTCCAGCGAACTGTCCCATTGGCTCGCGCCCACATCGGCCGCGCGGACCTCGACGCCATGGTCGCGCGCGTCCTGCACCAGCTGGGCCGGCGCATAGAAACCCATCGGCTGGCTGTTGAGCAGCGCGCAGGTGAACACCGCCGGGTGACGGCATTTGAGCCATGCCGAAACATAGGCCAGCCAGCCAAAGGCCTGGGCATGGCTTTCGGGAAAGCCATATTCGCCGAAGCCCTTGATCTGTTCGAAACAGCGTTCGGCGAAATCGCGGTCATAGCCGCGCGCGACCATGCCCTCGATCATCTGCTGCCGATAACGATGGATGGTGCCGTGGTTGCGAAAGGTCGCCATCGCGCGGCGCAGCCCGTCGGCCTCCGCTGCGGTGAAGCCGGCGGCAGTCATCGCCAGCTTCATCGCCTGCTCCTGGAACAGCGGCACGCCCAGCGTCTTTTCGAGCACATGGCGCAGCTCATCCGGGTCGTGCGGCGGCGCGGGCGAGGGATAGACCACCGCCTCCTCCCTGTTGCGACGGCGCAGATAGGGATGGACCATGCCGCCCTGGATCGGCCCGGGGCGAACGATCGCCACCTGGATGACGAGATCGTACAGTTTCGCGGGCTTCATGCGCGGCAGCATCGCGATCTGGGCGCGGCTTTCGACCTGAAAGGTGCCGATGCTGTCGCCGCGCCGGAGCATTGCGTAGACGCCGGGATCCTCGAGCGGCACGTTGGCGAGCGTGTAGTCGCCCCGTTCGTGCCGGCGCAGCAGGTCGAAACTCTTGCGGATGCAGGTCAGCATGCCGAGCGCGAGCACATCGACCTTCATCAGCCCGAGCGCGTCGATATCGTCCTTGTCCCATTCGATGAAGGTGCGGTCGGGCATCGCGGCATTGTGGATCGGCACCAGCTCGTCGAGCCGCCCCTCGGTCAGCACGAAGCCGCCGACATGCTGCGACAGGTGGCGCGGAAAGGTCAGCAGCTGGTCGACCAGCGCCTTCAGCCGCGCGATGACCGGATTGGCGGGATCGAACCCGGCTTCGATCATCCGGCTTTGGGGAACATCGTCCCCCCAATGGCCCCAGATGGTCGAGGCGAGCCGCGCCGTCACATCCTCGGTCAGCCCCAGCGCCTTGCCCACCTCGCGCAATGTGCTGCGCGGGCGGTAATGGATGACGGTGGCGGCGATGCCCGCCCGTTCGCGGCCGTAACGGGCATAGATATACTGCATGATCTCCTCGCGGCGCTCATGCTCGAAATCGACGTCGATATCGGGCGGCTCGTTGCGCTCTTCGGAGAGGAACCGCGAGAACAGCAGCTTTTCGCGAACCGGATCGATCGGCGTGATACCCAGGAAATAGCAGACGAGCGAATTGGCCGCGCTCCCCCGCCCCTGGCACAGGATCGGCGGCGAAAGGCTGCGGGCATGGCGGACGATGTCGTGGACCGTCAGGAAATAACAGGCATAGCCGCACCGGCGAATCAGCGTGAATTCCTCTGCCAGCACGGTTTCATAGGCATCGGGCAGGGCTTGCGGGAAATGCGCACGCGCGCCCTCGCGGACCAGGTGCTCCAGCCAGTCCTGCGGCTCCCATCCCTCGGGCACCGGCTCGTGCGGATATTCGTATTTCAGGTCGTCGAGCGTGAAGGCGATGCGTGAAAGCAGGTCGGCCGTCGCCGCGATCGCCTCGGGGCATGCCGCGAACAGCCGTGCCATTTCGCCCGGCGACTTGAGATGGCGTTCGGCATTGGCGGCCAGGCGGCGGCCCGCGGCGTGGATGCTCACGCCCTCGCGGATGCACGTCATCACGTCGTGGAGCGGGCGACAGTCGGGCGTGGCATAGCACGCATCGTTGGTCGCGATCAGCGGCACGCCCGTTGCGGCGGAAAGCGCCTGTGCCTGCGCCAGTCGCCGCGCATCGGCGCCGGTGCGATGCATCGTGACGGCGCGCCAGACCGCGTGCGGGCGCACCGCGCACAGCCGTTCCAGCACCGTCGGGCCGCCGCCGGTCGCGATCAGCAGCAGATCGTCGGCATGATCGAGCAGGTCGGGCAGATAGAGGATGCAATCGCCCTTGTCGGCGCGCCGGTTGCCCAGCGTCAGCAACCGCGTCAGCCGCCCCCAGCCATGGCGCGTGGCGGGATAGGCGACGATGTCCGGTGTATCGTCGGCAAAGACCAGCCGGGCGCCGACCGCCAGCCGCATCCCGCTCGCCGCTCCGCCCAGTTCGCGCCAGGCGACATGCGCACGCACCACGCCCGCCACGGTGTTGCGGTCGGCGATGCCGATGCCCCGCATTCCCAACGCCTGCGCGTGCGACACCATCGCTGCCGGGTGCGATGCCCCGCGCAGAAAGCTGTAATTGGTCGCGGCCGCCAGTTCGGCGAAGTCCGGGGGCGCGTTCATGCGAACAGCCCGTGCAGATACCAGCAGGGGTCGGGCTTTTCGTCGTAAAGGCCGTGGCGGAAGATCCAGAAGCGCCGCCCGTTCGCATCCTCGATCCGGTAATAGTCGCGCGTCAGCCCCTGATTGCCGGGTTGCTCCCCGCCCCGCCGCCGCCACCAGGGCGCGGCAATGCGTTCCGGCCCTTCATACAGGCGGACTTCGTGCAACTTCTGCTGCCAGCGAAAACGATGCGGCGGACCGTCGGGCACCTGTGCGATCACCTCGACCGGCTGCGGCGGGTCGAACAGGAAAAGCGGACGCATCGGCGGCTCGCCCGGCGGCGGCGGGGGCCATGAGGGTGCGGCGGGGTGGCGAAGCGCCGGCAGCGCATGCTGCGCCTGTTCGGGCAGATGGGTGTCCTGCGGCGCCAGGCGCACCAGGCATTGCGGCCCCAGCCGGGTGCTCAGCCGGTCGACCAGATCGGCGATCGTCTGCGCGTCGCGTTCGGTGCCGTCGAGCGCGGGCTGGGCGGGTGCCAGCGGCTCGGCGGCGGCGACGGCAAGGCGGATGCTGTCATAGCCGAAGCCCGGGTCGAGCGGGTCGGCAAGCGCGGCGATCCGCTCGTCGAACAGCCGCAATACCGGCGCCGGATCGCGCGTCGGCGCGCCCGTCTCGATATCCAGCCGGTGACGCGCACCGTCGCTGCGGCACAGGGTGAGGCGAAAGCGTCGCCCGCCCAGCCCGCGCCGCTCGAGTTCGTCCGCCGCCGCCTGCAACAGGTCGCGAAAACAGGCGGCGACCGCATCCTGGTGCCCGATCGGCTCGGCGAAGCGCCGTTCGAAGCGCAACGGCGCCGCGGGCGGCAGCGGGTCGAGCGGCGCCTGCGCCTCCCCCATCAGCAGGTTCAGCGCGGTGACCGCCGCCATGCCGCATCGCGCGGCGATGGTCGCGGCCGGGCGAGCTGCCACCTCGCCCACCGATTTCAGCCCGGCCCGCACCAGCGCCTGCGTCGCCTCTGCCTCCAGTCCCAGCGCGACGACGGGCAGCGCGCGGATCGCGGCCGCCGTATCGGTGACGGGCAGGCGCGCATGACGGGCGAGCGCCTGCGCCGCCGCAATCGTATCGGCGACGGCACAGCGCACCGTCATGCCGCGCGCCGCCATCGTCGCCTCCACCTCGGCAACCAGGCCGGGCTCGCCGCCGAACAGGTGTGCGCATCCGGCAATGTCGATCACGATCGCGTCGGGCGGCACCGGCATGACAAGCGGCGACCAGCGGACGCAATCGCGCGCGAGCTTTTCCAGCCAGTGCCGGTCCGCCGCCGCGTCCATGCCCGTCGTGAACAGCGCGGGCAGCCGCGCGCGCGCGTCGGCGAGCGTCAGGCCGGGGGCGAGCCCCAGCGCCTGCGCGCGGGCATCGACCGCGGCCAGCCGCAGCGCGCCGCGCACACTTTCGATCAGCGCCAGCGGCGCGTCAGGCGGCGTTGCGGGTTCCTGTCGCCGCAACCGCTCGGCGGACAGGAACGGGAACCACATCGCCAGATGGCGGCGCTTCCCGGAACAGGCATTGGTCACGATCCCACTCCAATCGCCAGTGCAGGCCGCCGGGGCCGCCCTTCTGGCGCAGCAGTTCGATGTCATAGGCGGGGGCGCCCGGGGCGCGGCCCGGCAGCGCGCGCGACGGGGCGGCGGCAACGCGCCATCGGGTCTGCGCCGCGCTCGGCGCCGGTTGCGAATCGGGGCGCAGCAGGAACAGCGTGACGCCCGACTTCTCCGCTGCCAGCGCCAGACGGCGACTGGCCGTCAGGTCGAGGTCGCGCAGCGCCCCCCGACCTTCGACGACCACCGCCCCCAGTGCCGCGCAGCGCAGCGCATCGACCGCGGCGCGCAGCAGCGCCTTGTCGTCGTCGACCTGGCCCAGCAGCCATGCGCCGGGCGGGACGCCCAGTTCGGCCCAGCCCGGAGCCTGGAGCACGCCTCCTGCCCGCACGGCGCGACGCGATCGCAGCCACAGCATCGTCCGCCCCGCCGCCGTTCCCGCCGCCATCCCCAGGGCAAGGCCTGCGACCGCCGGGGCATCCTCGGGCGCCGCCGCGTGGAATTCGTGCACGGCGCCCATGACCAGCCCGCCGCCCAGCGCGGCGTCGACCGCACCGACGCCGATGGCGCGGCGCGCCGGAAGACCGGGGCGCAAGGAAGGAAGGGCGAGTCGCATTTGTTCACTTTATGTTCTTAAGGGGCCGGCGATCAAGATGGGGCATCCACGGGGCACGACTGCGCCGCCACGCCATCCCGCCATGCGGCCACCCTCTCGCGCGGGCGCGGTTCACGTCGCGCGCCTTTCGCGCGGATCGCTGTGCGCCCTGCCGGCCCGCGCTCCTCCGCGCATGATATGTACGACAAATAAGCGCTCCACGTCACCAAAGTGTCTTGAACGAATCAGAGTATACGATATTCTTTCCCTGCTTCCTCCAACGTGAGGGAGCCCAAAGGGGAGGATAACATGAAGTTTCGCACCACGGGTGCGAGCGCGCTCGCGCTCGGCCTCGCCTTGTGCCAGCCTGCGCACGCACAGGACAGCGCCGCCACCACCGCCGACGCCACCGCTGCCGAGGCACAGGACGATACTGCGCCGCGCGCCGAGGAAAAGCCCGGCCATGGCGAGATTCTCGTCACCGGCACCCGCATCCGCCGCACCGATGTCTCCACCGCCACGCCGATCACCGTCGTCGACAAGGAAATGATCTCGCAGCGCGGGCTCGGGCGGCTCGACGAAACGCTCAGCGCGATTCCCCAGATCGCACCGATGCTCGGCGAGCGCGGCAGCAACGATCCCCGGCTCGGGCCGGCGCGGATCAACCTGCGCAAGCTCGGCACCGGCCGCACGCTCAATCTGCTCAACGGCGAGCGGATGACCAACGACGTCAACATCATCCCCTCGGCGCTGATCGAGCGCGTCGACGTGCTCACCGGCGGCGCCTCGGCCGTCTATGGCTCGGACGCCATCGCCGGCGTCGTCAACTTCATCGTCAAGCGCCGCTACCAGGGCATCGAACTCAATGCCGAGGCGAGCACGCAACAGAGCACCAACGACAACCAGTTCATGCTCAAGCTGCTCGACCAGTCGGGCTATCCGCGCCCCGACAAGACCGTCTGGGGCGGCCAGCAATATTTCGTCAGCCTCACCGCCGGCACCAACTTCGCCGACAATCGCGGCAATATCAGCCTGTTCGGCAGCTTCCGCCGCACCGTGCCGATGGCGTTCAGCAAGTTCGATCACACCGCCTGCCCGGTCTATCAGAATCCCCAGAACCCGGTTCCGCCGCTGCAAAAGAACGACACCTGGTCGTGCGGCTTCACCGAATACAACCCCTATAACTGGTTCTATGCAGGCGGTTCGGAATGGACCAATGCCAAGGACGGTTCGCGCGACTGGCGCCCCTATGACTATAACGACATCGTCCGCGTGCCGCAGCGCGATTATCTCCAGCGCAGCGGCCGCACCTACAATGCCGGCGGCTTCTTCAGCTTCGACTTCAGCTCCTCGCTGAAATTCGACACCAACTTCCTCTACACCCGCTACAAGCAGGAGGGACAGAACGCCCAGGCGGTGGGCTTCTATTCGCCCGAGTTCCAGATGCCGTGCGACAACCCGTTCATGAGCGCGCAGCAGGCGGCGATCGTGTGCGGTGCCAATGCCGGGGTGGCGGGCGCGACGGCGCCCTTCTCGATGACGGTGTTCCGGCCCGACTATGCCAACGAATATCGCAACGACATCACCGACTGGCGCGGCGCGGCGCATCTCAGCGGCGACATCACGCGCGAAATCCGCTTCGACGTCAGCGGCCAGAAATCGCGCCGGATCGAGAAATATCTGGGCACCAACATCTTCGACTACTGGCTGATGAAAGACCGCTTCGCCAACGCGATGAAGGTCGTCAACTATAACGGCAAGCCGACCTGCACCTCGGTGATCGACGGCACCGATCCCGCCTGCGTGCCGCTCGACGCCTTCAGCACGCAACAGCCCGATGCCAAGGTCTGGGACTATATCACCCGCACCGGCGGCAGCCGGGTCCAGATCGACCAGATGGTGCTCAACGGCTCGGTCTCGGGCACGCTCGGCGCGCTCGGCCTCAAAAGTCCGCTCGCCGACAGCGCGCTCGGCTTCGCGGTCGTCGCCGAACATCGCTGGAACCGCGTGTCGGAATCGGGCAGCGGCGCCTATGACTGGTGGTCGCGCTATGCCTCGTCCGACGTGGTCGACGAGCTCGGCGGCGAACTCGAACTCCCGCTCGTCCAGAACAAGCGCTTCGTCGAGGAACTGACCGTCAGCGGCGCCTATCGCATCTCCGACTATCGCTCGCTCGAAAAGCTCGTCCACACCTGGAAGGTCGATTTCACCTATCGGCCCTTCGCCGGACTGGGTTTCCGCGGAAGCCTCAACAAGGCGCTGCGTCAGGGCGTGCTCGAACGGCTTCAGACGGCCAATCCCTATACCGGCACCTTCCGCGACTTCTGCGCGCCGCCGGCCACGGGATCGTCGCTCACGCGCTATTCGTTCGAAAAATGCGCGGCGAGCGGCATCACGCGCGCGCAATATGACGCGCTGGGCAGCTATGCCGGGTGCGACGTCAACGGGCTGTGCCAGGTGCTCTACCGCCCCGGCGGTAACCCCGATCTTCAGCCCGAGCGCTCGCGCAGCGTCACCGCGGGCATCGTCGCCCAGCCGCGCTTCCTCCCCGGCTTCACCGCGTCGGTCGACTATTTCGCGATCAAGATCACCGGCGCGTTCGAATGGATCCGCACCGATCTGGTCGCCGACCAGTGCTTCAACCAGCAGGTGTCCTTCTATTGCGGGCTCATCAAGCGCGATCCGACCACCGGCGCCGTCACCGAAATCAACGCGCGCTACATGAACTCGGGCTTCATCGAGACCAAGGGCGTCGATTTCGGGCTCAGCTATGCCTGGGCCAATCCGGGCCGGCTCGTCGGCACCGATATCGGCCGGCTCAACTTCGGCTTCAACGGCACGCTCAACACCACCTATAACCGCCAGTTCGCGCCCAATGCGCCGGTCTATTCGTGCCTCGGCTATTTCGGCTTCTTCTGCGCCGAGCCCTCGCCCAAATACCGGCATTACGCGACGCTCGGCTGGGACATGCCGTGGAAGGGCAACGTCACGCTGATCTGGCGCTATGCCTCGCCGACGACCAACTCGAAACTGGCGCCCAACGCCCCGCTCGCGTCGCGGCCGTCGCCGACCAATACCGACAGCTATCCGCTGATCCCGCGGATGCCCGCGCTCAGCCTGTTCGACCTGTCGGTCAGCTATCCGCTGTCGAAGCGCGTCGACGTGCGCTTCAACGTCCAGAACCTGTTCGACAAGGATCCGCCGATCGTCGGCTATGCCGATGCGGGCACCGGCGCGTGGTTCAACACCTATCCCCAGTACGACTCCTGGGGCCGCACGCTGCGCCTCGCGCTGCGCGCGCGCATCTGGTGAGGCACTCGCCGCCCCGGCCGCCATCGCGCCGGGGCGGCAATGCCCCCCCTTCATCACCCCGCCTTCAGCACCCTGCCTTCATCACCCCCGCCGTCATTCCCCGCGCGGCACCAGCGCCAGCGCGGCCAGCCCGCCCAGGATCAGCGTCAGCGCCGCACCCGCGATCACCGGCAGGCCGCCGTCGATCCATGGTGCCGTCAGCGCCGTGCCGCCCGACGCCGTCGCCAGCACCGCCAGCACGACCAGCGCCGCCGCACGCGCGTCATCGGCGCCCGCCGCGACGATCGCGGCATGAAATCCGGGCGCCCCGCGCACGCCCAGCCCGGCATTGACGATCGCGAACAGCGCGACGATCACCGCCAGCCGCGCACCGCCCGCCAGCGCATAGGCGAACAGCGCGAACGCCCCCGCCGCACTCATCAGCGATCCGGTCACGATCGCGCGCGCCGCGCCGATCGCGCGCACGATGCGGCCGGTCAGGTTCGCCGTCACCGCAAAGCACAGGATGCCGCAGATCTGGAGCGTCACGAACGCGCCGATCCCCAGCCCCAGCGTGCGTTCGAACACCGCCGGCACGCCGAACACGAACACCAGCAAGCCGCCCAGCGTCCCGGCATAGCCCAGCGCATGGCCGATCAGCGCGCGGTTGCGCAGCAGCCGGGCATAGCTTCCGGTGCGCGGCCGCGCGGCCGGCCGCGGCAACAGGTGCGGCCAGCGCAGCATCGCTGCGGCCAGCATCAGCGCGACCATGCCCAGCGTCAGGAACCCCGCGCGCCAGCCGAACCGGGCGAGCAGCCAGGCGCCCGCCAGCGGCGCGAGCGCAGGCGCCATCGCCTCGATGCTTCCCAGCGCGCCCAGCGCCCGCACCGCGTCCTGCTCGCCGTGCAGCGCGCGGATCATCCCCGGCGCGAACACCGCCGCCGCCGCGCCTGCCGCGCCCTGCGCGAACCGCAGCGCGATCAGCACGGGCAGTTCGCGGCTCGCCGCACATGCAAATCCCGCCAGCGCATAGGCCAGCAGCGACGCGACGAGCAGCCGCCGCGGATCGTGGCGGGCCCCCAGCTCGCCGAACGCGAGCAGCCCCAGCGCGGCACCGGCGGTAAAGGCCGCCAGAACGAGCTGGGCCTGCGCCGCATTGCCGCCCAGCACGCCGGGCAGCATCGGGACGGCGGGAAGGATCAGGTCGGTGCCGGCGATGCCGGTCACGGTCGCGCCGGCGATCAGCGCAAAGGCAAGCATGGGACGGGATATGGACATGGGGCCGCGCCCCTAGCCCGGCGGCCGCAGCAGCGCCAACGCATAAGTTATGCGTGGTCGCCGCCCGCGCGTTCGGGCACAACCCGCGCCGATCGGCGACGGGCGTCCTGCCCGCGCCCCGTCAGGAACCGCCCCATGGCCATCTCGCTCATCCTGCTCGATGCCGACGACACGCTCTGGCACAATATGCGCCATTTCAACGCTGCCGAGGCCGCCTTTGCCGACATGCTCGCCCCCTTTGCCGAAGCGGGGATCGCGCAGGCGACGCTGGCCGAGGTCGAGGCGCGCAACCTCGGCCATTATGGCTATGGCGCCAAAAGCTTCACGCTCTCGATGATCGAGGCGGCGATCGCGTTGGGGGGCGACGCGCTGCCGATCGACAATATCCGCCGCATCCTCGCCGCGGGTCGGACGCTGCTCGGCCATCCGGTCGAGCTGTTCGACGGCGTCGAGGACACGATCGCGCAACTGGCCGAACGCGGCGATCTCGTCCTCGTGACCAAGGGCGACCTGCTCCATCAGGAGGCAAAGCTCGCCGCCTCGGGGCTCGGCCGCTATTTTGCGGGGGTCGAAATCGTCAGCGACAAGACCGTGGCGACCTTTACCGGGCTGTTCGCGCGGCACGGCGTCGCGCCCGAACAGGCGATCATGGCGGGCGATTCGCTGCGGTCGGACGTCGTGCCGGCGCTCGCCGCCGGCGCCTGGGCCGCCTTTGTCCCGCAACCGCTCGCCTGGGCGCACGAACATGCCGCCGAGCCGGTCGGCGAGCCGCGTTACCGGCGCCTGGCAACGCTCGCCGAGCTGCCCGCGCTCATCGACGCGATCGGCTGAGGCTCAGCCGGTCACCGCCAGCGTTTCGACCAGCCTCGCCTTCGCGCCGTCGGACAGCGTCATCCGCGTCCAGCGACACCGGCTCGGCCGGATGGGAACCAGCGTGGCGCCGTTGTCGCCGGTGTCGAACTCGACCGGCGCGGGCGCCAGCGCGTCGTGCCATCCCCGCGTCGCGAGCGCCGCCTCCGCCGCCATCAGCTCCGGGGTCGAATAGCGCCACAGCGACCGGCCGAGCAGCGCCGCGCCCGCCACGCCGAACGACGCGCCCCGCTGCGGCGAAAAGGCGAGCAGCCGGTGGCTCGCGTCGCAGACGAGGTGGATCGCGCGCGGGCTCTCCTCGATCAGCCGTTTCAGCGCCGCATCGGCGGCATCGCTCAGCCGCGCCGCCACCAGCGCCTCGATCCGTCGTGCCGCCGCCGGGTCGATCGCCAGCGTGCCGTCCTCCCATCGCGAGATCGTCGATTGCGCGACGCCCAGCCGCTCGGCGGCGTGCGCCTGCTTGACGCGGTGGAGCAACCGCCACCGCCGCAACGCATTCCGCAGCGCCGCGCCGTCGAGCGGCCCGGCATCGCCCGGCAATGCCGCTTCGCCCGCCGCTTCGCCCGACGCTTCCCGCAGACGACGACGGGACGAACCGACAACCATGGCGACTCCTTGTCCGCTGCGAGGAACGATCCGGCGCATCATCCCCCCGCCGTGCCGCGTTGCCAAGGCCCGCCGCCGATCCGGCTTCGCGGCGACTCTGCCGGGCTGCTATCCTTTCGGCCGGGATGCTATGCTTTCGGCATGTATCGCCCGCCCGCCTTTCGTGAAGACCGTGTCGAAATCCTGCACGACGCGATCCGCGCGCATCCGCTCGCGACGCTCATCACCTGCGGAGCATCGGGCCTGATCGCGAATGTCGTCCCGTTCGGCCTTCGGACGCGCGGTGAAACCGGTGTCCTGCGTGCCCATCTCGCCAAAGCGAACGGGCAGGTCGCCGACCTCCGCGCGGGGGCGCCGACGCTGGTGCTGTTCCACGGCCCGCAGGCCTATGTCTCGCCATCATGGTATCCGGCCAAGCGCGAACACGGCAGGGTGGTGCCGACCTGGAACTATGTGATCGTTCAGGTGCGGGGCGCGCCGCGCATTGTCGAGGATGCCGACTGGCTGCGCGACCAGATCGCCGATCTCACCGCGACGCACGAACGCGGCCGGGCCGAGCCGTGGCGCGTGGCGGACGCCCCCGCCGACTTCATCGCGGCGCAGATGAACGGCATCGTCGGGCTGGAGGTCGCGATCGAGCGGATCGAGGGCAAGTGGAAGGTCAGCCAGAACCAGCCCGCGCCCAATCGTCACGGCGTCGAACAGGGCCTGCGCGCCGACGGCCATGACGATCTTGCCGGGCTGGTGGCGGGCTGGCCCGACGACGCCTGACCCCGGCGCTCGGCCATTTTCCGGAGTGACGCCCGCGAGGGGGGGGGGAAATCGCCATCGCCGCACATCGCCACATCGTCGCCGGCGGCCCGGTTCGAACAAGACGGGCCTGATCGAAGCGCTGACGGCCGACGGCATCCCGCACCTGCCCGAAGGCGGCAGGGCGATCGTCCGCGACCCGGTCGACATCGGCGGCCCCGCGCCGCGGGCGACCGGGCCGCGCGCGCGACGCGGATGCTGGCGCGAGAACGCCGATGCGATGCCCGGCGGGTCTTCATCGCGCCACCCCGGCCCACCATGTTCGTCCGGGACACCGAACGCAGCCTGCCCCCCCCCGCCGAGGCCGAGGTGCGCGCCGACGCGATGGCCGGGCCTGTTCGGACCGGGGATACACGCCGGTCCTGCTTCCGCCTTTCCGCGCAGCCGAACGCCGACGCGATGCCCGGGTTTTCATCGCGCCTTCCTGTCCCGCCGTCTTCGCCCGGAACGCCGAACGCAGCCTGCCCCCGCCGATGCCGGAGCGCGCGCTGACGCGATGGCCGAGGCCTGTGCGGACCGGGGATACACGCCGGTCCCGCTTCCGCTGCTCCGCGCGGCCGAACGCCGACGCGATGCCCGCCGGGTCTTCATTGCGCCACCCCGGCCCACCGTCTTCGTCCGGAACACCGAACGCAGCCGGCCCCGCCGATGCCGGGGCACGCGCCGACGCGATGGCCGGAGCCTGTTCGGACCTGCGATACACGCCGGTTCTGCTTCCGCTGCTCCGCGCAGCCGAACGCCGACGCGATGCCCGGGTTTTCAACGCGCCTTCCTGGCCCACCGTCGTCGCCCGGAACGCCGAACGTAGCCAAGCCTGACCGGAACCGAGGCACGCTATGACGCGACGGCCGAGGCCTGTTCGGACCCGGGATACACGCCGGTCGCGCTTCCCATGGCCTCGGTTACCGAACACGCGATCTTCGTCCGCCGCCGCCTCGGCGGATCGCCCGATGCGCGCCGTCGTGCGGCCCCGCGCCGCGGGCGCGACCGGATCGGTCGGCGCCTCCGACGCTCCGGCTGCGGATCGGCGATCCCACCGGCCTTGATCACGCCGGAACGCGCCGGAACCAGCGCGGCGGCGCGGGCTTATGGGTCCCCGTCCAGCGTCCGCGCGAGGCGCTGATCCGCAACGCGCTCGCAAATCGCCGTCCGCGCCAATCGGGGCCTCATGCAATTGCTTAGCAATCGCGCCTCGGTCTCGCGCGCCCGGCGTTACGCACCGCAGGCGGAGGCGCCCGATTCACCGGCCTTTTCGCTCTCGCGTTGCATTAGCACCTCCACAAACCCTCCGGCCGCCATATCCCCCCAAGGAACACAATCGCGCCGCGATCGGTTCAGCCGCCACCAAAAGGAGAGGTTCGCATGACCAAGACCTTCGTTCTCTTGGGCGCCGCGGCGCTCGCGCTCACTGCCTGCGATCGCAACGGCGGCACCACGGCCGACAACGGCACCACCGCTGCCGACAATATGGGCTCGGACATGGGCAACACGGCCAGCGCCGCGCAGGGCACGGTCGAGGATACCGCCGGCGCCGCCGTCGGCATGGGTGCCGCCCCCGCTGCCAACACGGCCGACGGCTATGTCACCAATGCCGCGATCAGCGACATGTACGAGATCGAGGCGAGCAAGCTCGCGCTCCAGAAGTCGCAGTCGCCCGCGATCAAGAAGTTCGCCCAGCAGATGATCGCCGATCACACCAGGACGACCGACCAGCTCAAGGCGACGCTCAAGACCGCCAATCTTCAGCTCACCCCGCCCAAGCAGCTCGACGATCGCCGCCAGGGGCTGATCGACAACCTCAAGCCGCTGTCGGGCAAGGATTTCGACAAGGCATATCTCGATCAGCAGACCGCCGCGCACAGCGAGGCGCACACGCTCCACAGCGACTTTGCCGAGGACGGCGACAACGACGCGCTCAAGAAGTTCGCGGCGACGACCGCGCCCAAGGTCCAGCACCATCTCGACATGGTGAAACAGCTCGACAAGGGCGGCGCCGACGGCACGCACTGACCGGCGGTCGCGGGGCGCGTGCGTCGCCCCGCCCCTGCCCCGTCGCCTGTCGTGCCGACGCGCGCCCCCGCGGGCGGAGGTTCAGTCCGCGGGCGCCGCCTCTGCTGCGGGAAGCGCGACCGTGTCGACCCCCAGCTCGGTACAGCACAGCCCCATCGCCTCGAACATCGCGTCGGCCGCCGCCTGCAGCCGGCCGCCAAGCGCGCCCGGATCGACCGTCAGCGCCGCCAGCGCCAGCCCCGGCACGCCCAGCGTCCGCTCGACCCCCGCCATCAGCGCGGCATCGAGCACCGGCGCGATCGCCTCGATCGAAAGGTCGCGACGGCCGCGCAGGAACGTCTCGGCAAAGCGCGGCAGCGACGCGACGCGAAACGCGTAATTGCCCGCCACCGCCACGGGCACCCGCCCGCGATCCTTGTCGTCGACGAGCAGCGGCTGCGGCGTCACCCAGCGCATCCCGATCCGCTCCTCGATCGACACGAAGCACAGATCGGCCTCGAACGGTGCGGGGGGCAGGTCGTCCCAGCCGCGCAGCCGCGCCAGCCCCGGCATCGCCGCCGGCCCCGGCCGGTGCGTCCCCGGCGCGAGGATGTCGACAAGCGCCCCCTCCTCGAACACCAGCAGCCGCTGCGTCGGCGCGACGCGGATCCGCGCCTCGGGCGCGATCCGTCCCTGCCCCGCGGGAAAGGGCGCCGCGAGCACGCCCGGCTCATCGGGCCATTCGACCCGATCGACCCGCTCGCGCGATGGACTTTCCAGCATCACCCCTCCCCTTTCCGTCAACGGAAGACAAGACGATGATTATTTGAAATAAATCAAGAACTCGTCACCAGCGACATGCGTCCGTTGCGGCTGCGAAAGGACCAAAACGGGACGATTGCGCGAAACGAAAGCATCCGGCCCGCTCTTTCTTGCCCGGTCGCCTTTGCGCGCCCGCCCCTGAAAGGCCGCGCTCGTCCGCCATGCCTTCCGCGCGCACGCCCGAATCGGCGCTCGCCGACGGGCCGCCGGTCGCGGTCCACCGGCGAAAACAGATTCAACCACGCCCCACCCCGGCCGCTCGCATATCTTTGGTGTCGCCCTTGCCGTTTTGAAGCAATTGTGCAACGATTGCCGCAGCATTCGTTCAACATTCGCCGCGGGGCATCCAATGTATTCAGACATCGAGCGGATCAGCGAGCTTGCCGATGCGGGCGAACGCATGATCGAGCGGCTGCGGCGCAAGGCGTTCCTGCCCGAAAGCCGCAAGGGCCTCAATGTCCGCTTCGGCATTGCCGAGGCCGCCCAGCTGCTCGGCTGTTCGACCAATCGCATCCGCATGGCCGAAGAGGACGGCCGCCTGCCGCCGCCGCCCGCGTCGGACACCGGCCGCCGGCTCGGCTATACGATCGAGGAGCTGCTCAACATGCGCGCGGTGCTCGGCGCCTCGCCCGCGCGCGCGCCGCTCGACAATCCGGCGATCATCGCGGTCCAGAATTTCAAGGGCGGCGTCGGCAAGTCGACCGTGACGACGCACCTCGCCCATTATTTCGCGGTGCAGGGCTATCGCGTGCTCGTCGTCGATTGCGACAGCCAGGCGACGACGACGACGCTGTTCGGCTTCAACCCGCATTTCAACATCACGCGCGAAGAGACGCTCTACCCCTATCTGTCGATCGATCCGACCCAGGCCGACCTGCTCTATGCGGTCAAGAAGACGCCGTGGCCCAATGTCGACCTGATCCCGTCGAACCTCGAGCTGTTCGACGTCGAATATGAGCTGGCGGCGGCGGGCGCCGACGGCGGGTCAATCCTCGCCACGCGCTTTCGCAAGCTCAAGGCCGGGCTCAACGACCTGGCGCGGCAATATGACGTCGTGATCCTCGATCCGCCGCCCGCGCTCGGCACGATCAGCCTGGCGGTGATGCAGGCGGCGAACGCGCTGCTCGTCCCGCTCGCGGCGACGACGCCCGACTTCTGCTCGACGGTGCAGTTCCTGTCGATGATGGACCAGGTGCTCAACCAGCTCACCGAGGCGGGGATCGAGGTCGATTACGACTTTGTCCGGCTGATCTGTTCGAAGTTCGACGGCAACGATCCCAGCCACGCGATGGTGCGTCAGATCATGGAGCAGACCTTCGGCCCGGCGCTGCTTCCCATCCCGATCCTCGAATCGGCCGAGATCAGCCACGCCGCGATGCGGATGATGACGATCTACGAGCTCGAACGCCCGATCGGCACCGCGCGCACGCACAAGCGCTGCAAGGCCAATCTCGACGAGGCGCTGGCGCAGGTCGAGCAGCTCGTCCGCCGCAACTGGGGCCGCGTGCCCCCCGCCAGCGAGGAGGAGGTCGTCAATGAGGCGGCCTGATCCCAACGGCGCGGCGCGCGAAAAAAACGCTGTCCTACACGTTGATGTTCTGCATATGTTCCGGTTCGGGAGGCATTGATGGCCCGCACGCAGAAGGATTATCTCGCCGATCTGCTGTCCGACGAGGCGGCCGATGCGGCCCCCGAACCCGCGGCGTCGGCGGCGCCTGCTGCCCCGGCGCGCGCGCCCGAACCCGCCGCCGGTGCGGCGCATGGCGGCGCGATCGGCCCCGCCCGGGCGCTGCGCGCGCGCGGGACGACGTTGCTGGGACGCGAATCGGCGCTCGCCCGCGTCGCCAGCGGCGAGGTGCGCCAGGTCACGCAATTGCTGCTCGATCCGGCGCGCGTGCGCATCTGGCACGGCAATGCCCGCGTCTATGCGCATCTCAACGAAGCCAATGTCCGCGAACTGATCGATTCGATCATCGCCGAGAACGGGCAAAAGGTGCCCGCGGTGGTGCGCCGGGTCGAGGGCGATCCCGACCATGAGTTCGAAGTGATCGCGGGCACGCGGCGCCATTTCGCGATCTCGTGGCTGCGCGCGCACGCCTATCCCGACATGCACTTCCTGGCCCAGGTCGCCCAGCTCGACGACGAGGCGGCATTCCGCCTCGCCGATCTCGAGAACCGCGCGCGCAAGGACGTGTCCGACCTCGAACGCGCGCGCAACTATGCCCAGGCGCTTCACACGCATTACGACGCGCACCTGACGCGGATGGCCGAACGGCTCAAGCTGTCGAAGGGCTGGCTGTCGAAGATGATCAAGGTCGCGTCGATTCCCGACGCGGTGATCGACGCGTTCGGCTCGCCCGCCGATGTCCAGCTCAAGCCCGCCTATCCGCTCGCCCAGGCGCTCGACGACAAGACGGCGGCACGCGCGATCCACGCCGCCGCGCGCCAGATCGCGCGCGAGCAGGCGCAGCGCCATGCCGACGGACTGTCCCCCTACCCCGCCGCCGAGGTGATCCGGCGGCTGATGGACGCGCCGCGCGCCCAGTCGGTACCCGCGGGCGATCCGTTCGTGTGGACGACGGCGCAGGGTCGCAAGGCGCTGAGCATCCAGTCGGTCAACCGTCAGGGCGTGACGATCCGGCTCCATGCCGGTTCGGGCGCGACCGACGAGGCGCTGGCCGACGCGCTCAAGGCCGCGCTCGCGCATCTCGAGCGCGAGGGCCGGGGCCTGCAGCGTTGACCGCGACGGACGCCTTTCCGCGGCTGTTTCCCCGGGGAAACGGCGTCCGCCCCGGCCCTGCCGTTTCCCCGGGGAAACGCGCTGCGCACGCGTTCCCGAAGGATCGAGTCGCGTCCGGAACGCGGGCTCCAGCCACCGCCCCCCGCCCGTTCCGACGCAAATCGGCGGGTGACACCCCCCTCACGGCCGTCACGGGCACGCCGCCCCGCCGGCCCCGCGCCGCTGTTTCCCCGGGGAAACAGCGCGCGGCGTTCCCGAAGGATCGGGTGTGCGACGATCGGACCGGGGCTGTTTCCCCGGGGAAACACGGGCAATCTTCCGGCGCAGCAGCGCCGGGCACGACGGAGAGGCAGGCATGACCGAGGCGCGCCGCGAGACCGTTTCCGACCAGTTCGACCTGTTCCTCCCCTATCTCTCGGACCTGCCGCTGCGCGACCAGCGCGAGATGATGGAACGGCCGTTCTTCAGCCTCGCCAAGTCGAAGCGGGTGAAGCCGATCGACTATCGCTCGCCCGACGGCAAGCTGTGGGTGCATGTCTCGGCCAGTCCCGATTACGGCATGGCGACGATCTGGGATGCCGACATCCTGATCTATTGCGCCAGCGTGCTCGCCGACATGGCGCGGCGCGGGATCAACGACCTGCCGCGCAAGCTCCACCTGATGCCCTATGACCTGCTGCGCGCGATCGGGCGGCCGACGACGGGGCGTGCCTATGAACTGCTCGGCCAGGCGCTCGACCGCCTCGTCGCGACGACGATCAAGACCAATATCCGCGCCGAAAACCGTCGCGAGGCGACGTTCAGCTGGCTCGACGGTTGGACCCAGCTTGTCGACGAACGCACCGAACGCTCGCGCGGGATGACGATCGAGCTGTCGAACTGGTTCTACGAAGGCGTGGTGATGACCGGCGGCGTGCTGTCGATCGACCGCGCCTATTTCGATCTGACCGGCGGGCGCGAGCGCTGGCTCTACAAGGTCGCGCGCAAGCATGCCGGCGGCGCGGGCGAGGCGGGGTTCGCGATCTCGATGCCGACGCTGTTCGAGAAATCGGGCGCCGAGGGCCAGTATCGGCGGTTCAAGTTCGAGATCGCCAAGATCGCCGAACGCAACGAGCTGCCCGGCTATACGCTCGCGCTCGAAATGCCCGCGGGCAAGCGCGAACCCAATCTGCGGATGCGGCGGCGGCCCGATGCGGGGCGCCCCGCGCCGCGCCCGGTCGCGCTGACGGGGACGGGAATGGTCGATGCCGATGCCGATGCCGATGCAACCGACCCGACCCCGCCCTCGACCGGCAAGCGCGCCTCGGCACGCCCGCGCACGGCGAAAGCGGCGGCCGTGGCGGCCACCACCGCGCAAGGGGAGGGCGCAGCCGCGGCATCGCCGTCACATTCCCCTGCCCCTGCCCCGGCCCCGGCGGCAGCCATGGTCGCGGGCGACATCGATGCCAATCCGACGATCGACGCGCGCGCGCTGATCCGCCGGTCGGTGCGCGGCCTGTCGTCGCGCGGCACCGCCGGGATGGTCACCGACGCCACGCTCGACCTGCTGCGCAGCGAATGTCCGGGCTGGGATTATCAGGAGCTGCATCGCCAGTTCCGCGACTGGATCGACGCCGATCCCGAACGCACGCCGGTGAGCTATCAGAACGCCTTTATCGGCTTTGTCCGCCGCTGGGACGCACGCAACCGCCACAAGCTGCGCTAGCGTCCAAGGCCGCAGCGGCCCGGGAGCGGGAGCGGAGCGGGGCGGGGCCGACAACCGGCGACCCAGGACGGGAGCCGGAGATCGGCGCGGAAGAACGGGGGCCGCAGACGGAGCCGCCGAAGGGAGCCGGCGAACGGAGAGGGTGAACCACAAACCCGAAACCAGGCGCCTCCAACCCCACCCCCACCCCCACCCCCGCGCCAGCGCCAGCGCCGCCTCCCTCCCGGAATGCGGACACGCCCCAGCGGCGGCGCCCCACTCCGACCTCCCCGCTCGATGCCTCACCGGACCAAACCGCAACGCCGCCCGCCCCTCACCTCCGCCGGTCTCGCCTCGCCTGCGAGGAGCGACAAGCATCGCATACCCTCCCCCTGCCCCACGCGCCCGCGAACCTCGCCCGGCCTGCGGGGAGCGACGAACCTCGCATAGCTTCCCCCCTGTCCCTCACGCCCCGGCCTCGCCCCGCCTACGGGGGGATGCGAACCTCGCATATCTTCACCCTGCCTCTCATGCCCTCTGACCTCGCCCCGCCTGCGGGGGATGACGAGCATCGCATGCCTTCACCCCGCCGCTCGCGCCCGCCGACCTCGCCCCGCCTGCGAGAGGATGCGAACCTCGCATGCCTTCGCCCCTGCCCCTCACGCCCCCCGGCCTCGCTCCGCCTGCGGGGGACGACGGGCATCGCATGCCTTCACCCCTGCCCCTCATTCCCCCCGACCCCGCCTCCCTTTCCGGGGGATGCGAACCTCGCATATCTTCGCCCCCGGCCCCGCACGCCGGCGGGGGAGACGAACATCGCATACCGTCCCCGCTTGCCCCTCACGCCCGTCGGCATCGCCCCGCCGCCGCCCCCTTCCCGACAAGCCGCCTCGATCGCGACTTGCATGAAACCCGCCCGACCTTCTGCCCGCCGGGCGCGCTCCATCCGCCCAAAGCGTCATGCCTCCGACAACCATGGCCGCGTTCAAGCGGTCATGGTCCACACATCGGCATCCTTTCTGCGCCCGCCTTCGCCCTCGGCCTCGCCCTGGCCCTGGCCCGGCACAGACGCGCCATTGTCCCGCAACCGCCCAGTCCCGGACCTCATGCGCATACCGATCCTCCGGCCCGCGCCCGTCCGCACCTCTCCGGCGAAGCGCCACCGCCGCCCGCGTCCTACCGCCCACAGGCCCGTCCCACGCGTCGCCCTCCCGTGCGGCGATCGCCCGCGCCACAAGAACCACGCACCGCCAGCCCCCGCGCCGACCATCGCCATCCCGGAACGCATCCCCGCGCCGCGCACGGTCGCTGGTCTCCAGTCGCCGGCGCAGGCCAAACCCGCCGCGATTGCCGAAAACACGTCTCCGCCCGCCACATGCGCGCCGGGCACCGGGCATCCGTGGCGGCCGAACCGGCCACGGTTGCCGAGCACGCGCGCCGATCACCACATGTGTGCCGGGCGCCAGTCACTCGCGAGCGCCGAACAGTCCGCGATTGCCGAAGGCGCGCGCCCCTCGATACACGCGCGCCGGGCGCCGGTCCCCGTCCTCCCGGATGGCCGCTCGCCATCCCGAACCGGCCGGGGCCCCGCCAGACCTAACCCACGCCCCGCCGAACCATCGCACCGACCTGCCTTCGACGATCGCGCCCAGCGCCCCAGCGCCCCAGCGCCCGCCGTTCGACACCGGCCCGCGCCGGTGTCGCAACCCGGCCTGCTCGAAACCTGGCGGGAGCCTAAACTTCCTAAACTTCGCCGCGACCGGACAGCGCCCGCGCCGCACACTCTCCGCCTTCACCGCGCGCCGGTCGGCATCGCCCGGGGCGGCAGGGGAGGGGAGGTCCAGCGCCGCCGACCCGGCGTCCGGGCCGCCGACGCCAAGCCGGAAACCGCGTCACCGCCGTCGCGGACCGCTCGAACCGTTCCCGAAGTGTCGGGTCGCCGAACGACATCCGCGCCGGCCATGGTCGGCCGCCGCACGATTGAACGTCGAAGCGAAGCGGGGTGTTGGAAATGATTCAATCACAGCGTGCAAAACGCCGCCGGATCGGGGGCATCGACACTCCGGGAACGGCTTTCGGTCCTTCGGGAACGCATCCCCGACACTTCGGGAACGGCACGGTCGACACTTCAAGAACGTTCGTTCGATCCTTCGGGAACGCACGCGCATCGTCGACTCATGGGTTTCTCGGGTGCGAATCGGCCGTGGCAGCGCGGCTAACCTCTTAAATTGAATCGAAACCAATCTAACCGGGCGAAGAGATTTCCATTTTTTGAATGCTTTGGAGAGCAAGACGATCCGTCACCGCCCCCTCGCGCCGCACAGCAAGCCGTCCGCTTCGGGCGGCGCGACGCTAAGCCGGTCGCCAACAACGCTCCGGCGGGGCAGGGGAGGGAAGCACCCGCGCCGCGCCGGACAGGCCTGTACGCTTCGCTGCGCGCTGTCAGGGCTCGCGAAGCCCCAACCGTTACCCCACCAACGCATGACCGCTGCATACCGCCCAGCGCGGTTACGAGGCTTGAGCCGTGTGCTGGTGTGCCGAAGCAATGCTGCGGCCGCCCGTTCCCACCGTTGCCATCTGCGAAGACGGGCGCGCCCCGGCGTCGGGACAGCATCTTCTACCGTCGCAGGCCGTGCGAGGCAGATGATTTCCACGAACCGACGTCGAAACGGCGGCGAAGAGACCCAGCCGACCGGCGACGACGGCGGGGGAACACGACAAACCCGACACTTCGGATTGTCGTCAGGGCGACGCGTCGACATGTCGGCCGAAGCGGGCGCGAAGCGGAGCATGCGCAGGCCAGCGCTTCAGGCGACTGTGCCTCGACGCCCCAAGATGAACGCAAAACAGCCTCAACAGGCGGATGGCGCGCCCTCAAGCGGAACGAGAGCGAAAATCGACCTACACGACAATCCGACGTGTCGACATGTCGCCGTGCCCACACGCCGAAGCGTCGACTGCCGCAGCGCCTTCCGCGACGCGCGTGCCGGCCCATCCGTCACCGTGCCCGGTCCGTCAGCGGGGGCAGGTGTTCCGCCTGCGGCCGGCGCCGTCTCGGTGGATTAGTTGCCGCCCATCCCCCACCGCGCCCCATCCCGCGCCGGTGCAAGGCCAGGACGCCGACGCGACGGGCCGCAGCCGAGGCTCGCCTTCGCGCCATCGGCATTCCGGGGCGGCGTGAAACCCCTGCCGCCGCAGCACACAGCCGGAAATACGCTTCATGTCCGTGGAGGCGGCGGGGGCAGGGGATGACACACAGCGCGGCGCTCCCCGACTGCGGCGGGCGCTTCAAGCCGGAATCGGCAGCGAAGCGGGCGTCCCGGTCTCCATCCGGTCGCAGGGTGCCGATGCCGGAATTGCGCGCGGCGCGCCGCACCTTCGGCCCCGAACGGCGTCCGCGCTTGACTTCGCCGGACCATGGGGGGAGAGCAGGGCAGACAGTTCGACAGGATGACGATCCGACAAGTCGATCTGTCGGAATGTCGACACGTCGAGACGCCGACAAAGGGGGCAACATGCCGGTCATCGCGATCATCAGCCAGAAGGGGGGCGCGGGCAAGACGACGCTGGCGATCCACCTTGCCGCGGCCGCGCAGGAGGCGCGCGCGGTTTCGTTGATCGTCGACACCGATCCGCAGGCGACCGCGAGCCAATGGGCGGCGTGGCGCGGCGAACTGCCGCCCGAGGTGATCGACAGCCCGCCGCCGCGACTGGCCGCAAAGGTTGCGCAGGCACAGGCACAGGGCGCGCAACTCGTGGTGATCGACACGCCCCCGCATGCCGACAGCGCCGCGCGCGCCGCGGTCGAGATCGCCGACCTGGTGCTGATGCCGTGCCGCCCCAGCGCGTTCGACCTTTCGGCGATCCAGACCTCGGCCAAGCTGGTCCAGTTGCTGCGCAAGCCCGGCTTCGTCGTCTTCACCGCCGGCGCGCCCAATGCGCCGCGGGTCTATCAGGAGGCGGGCGAACTGGTCGATAGCTTCGGTGCGCCGCCGTGCCCGGTGCTGCTTCCCGACCGCGCCATCTATCGCCACGCGAGCGCGGTGGGGCGCACCGTGCTGGAGGCCGAGCCGACCGGCAAGGCGGCCGACGAGGTTCGCGAACTCTACAAGTGGACATGTCGACAGATCGGCATGCCGACACCCCGCAAGCGAAAGGCAAGTGCATGAGCCGCAAACCCAGCTTCGCCAATCTCCGCACCGCGCCGCCCGCACCGATCGCGGCCGCGCCCGTCGCCGGCGGGGAAACAGCGCCGCGCGAAAGCGGCCGTCCCGCGAGCCGCGAGGGCCGCAAGCAGATCGCGGGCTTTTTCTCGCCCGAAATGTCGCTTGCGATGCACATGCTCGCCCGCCGCCAGGGGCGCAGCCTCCAGGCGCTGATGGCCGAGGCCTTCAACGACGTGCTGCGCAAATATGGCGAAAGCCCGATCGGCGACTGACCATCGCGCGCCGTTCGGACCGTCTGCCCTGATCCCGGTGCGCCGGGGCAGCCCTGCCGCCGCGCCAAGTTCGGCATTGCGCGCCCGCACCGATTGCGGCAGCATCCGCCCGATATTCCGCGTTGTACGGCAAGGCTTTGCCGCGCCGTCGTTCGGGATCGCGAGCATTGGGGATGATGCACCAGAACTGCGACAGCACCGTCGAGAGCGCGGCCGAGGTCCGGCGTCAGGTTCGCGTCCTGACCAGCGGCGTGTTCGGGATGCAAGGTGACGCCGAGCTCTCGCGCATCGTCGAGCGCGTCGCCGCCGCGACCGGATTTCCATACGCCGCCGTTTCGATCGTCGATCGAACGCGCCTGTGGCTGGCCGCGGCCTATGGCTTCGATCCGCGCGAGTTCGCCCGACCCGACAGTTTTTGCGACGCGGCCATCCAGATCCCGGGCTTTGCCCCGCTCTGCGTCGCCGATGCGTGGCGCGAGCCGCGCTTCAAGTTTGCCCCGGCCGTGATCGAGATGAACGTCCGTGCCTATTATGCCGCGCCGCTCGTCACGGGCGACGGCTTCGCGCTGGGCACGCTGTGCCTGCTCGACCAGAAACCGCGAACGGTCGATGCCGAGGCGCTGGCGCTGCTGACTTCGCTGGCGGGACGCGCGACGGAGGTGATCGATCGCGAACCCAATGCCGTCGCCTATGCCCGCCAGGCCGTCGCCGAGCTTTGTGCGCGGATCCGGCAGGCGATCGCCGAGGAGAACGACGCCAAGGTCGCGCTGCTGGACGAGGAGCTTCGCCGGTTCGAAGCCAGGCTCAAGCCGTACTGGCAAGCCGATGGCACGCCGGGCGAGGGGGCAGGATCGGGCAAAGCCTAGCGACCGGCCGAATCGCGGCCGAGGCGGATCGTCAGTTGCATCGCGAGCGCATGGTCCATCTGTGCGCGCACGCCGCGCCGCGCCGGACGGAACTGGTTGAGATAGCCGATGTCGGCGCTCAGGCCGCGCGCGATGGGCAAGGTCGCACCGATCAGGTTGCGCATCCGTTCATAGCCCTGGCGCTGCCCCCAGCGCGTCGCGTTGGGCAGGTAGAAGCTTTCATGGCTGACGAACAGCGCGGCGCCGTGCGCTCCGACCGGCACGGCGTAGCGCAGTTGCGGACGCAGCCGGAACCCGATCTCGGGGCCGTCGGGGTGAAAGCGTTCGTCGAGGCGAAGCCGCACCGTCAGCCGGCCGAAATTGCCGACGACCTGCTGGCGCAGGCGATCCTCGTCCGCGGCGCGGTTGCCGCCATGCGCGCCCACGCGGCGATAGCCGATGCCGACCTCGAACCGCCGGCCGACGCGACGGCTGACCAGCCCGCCGAATTCGGTCTGGAACAGCCCGCCGTCGCGATCACCGAAGCGCGCAATCTGCTCGACCGTCAGCCGGGTCGTTTCGGAAAGCGGAACATTGGCATTGACTTGCAGCCAGAGCTGCTCGTCCTCCCGCTGGGCACAGGCCGGCATCGCCACAAGCGTTCCGAGCGCGGCGGCCACCGCTGCGGCGGCGGCGCGGCAGGGCGATCGAACAGGCGGGAACCCGGACATGGCGGAAATCGGCCCTCGAACGCTTGACTGGTAACGGATTTGTGACAGTAGCCGCTGTCCGGGGCGGCGCAAGGCTGCCGTCGCCCTGGACGGAAGCGGCGCGCCCGACGGCGCCGCGCTTGCGCCGACCGGCCGATCCGTCTTCACCGTGCCGCCCCAGGGAGCGCCCCGCCATTCGCCAGATTGCCGCCCTGCCGTACCGCACCGATGGGCCGGGCGTCGATGCGCCCGTGCGGATCATGCTCGTCACCTCCCGCGACAGCGGGCGCTGGGTGATTCCCAAGGGAAACCCCATGGCGGGCATGGCGGCGCACAGTGCGGCCGCGCTGGAGGCGCAGGAGGAGGCGGGGGTGCTGGGGCTCGTCTGCCCCACGGCGCTCGGCTCGTACCGCTATCGCAAGCGGCGCAAGAACGGCGCGTCGCTGATGATCGACGTCGACGTCTTTCCGCTGGCGGTGAACACCGAACTGGCGGCGTGGAAGGAGCAGTCGCAGCGCGAGCGGCGGTGGTTCAGCCTCGCCGATGCCGCCGCCGCGGTCGACGAGCCCGATCTGCGCGACCTGATCCGGTCGTTCGGCCAATCCGAATTCAAGGCAGCAACCCAGCGCACCGGCATCCTGGCCGCCGTTGCCCATAAATCGAAAGTCACTTCCATGTTTGCTTGGTTCCAGCGGCTGCTGCCGAAGACGGGCAATTTCTTCGAGCTTTTCGAGGCCCATGCCGCAACCGTCGCGGCCGGCGCCGATGCGTTGGCGCGGCTGGTGCAGGACGGCGGCCGCGATCATATCCGCGAGGTGATCGAGCGCGAGCACGATGCCGACGAGATCACGCGCGAAATGCTGCGCACGGTACGCGAGACCTTCCTGACCCCGTTCGACCGCGGCGCGATCACCTCGCTGATCGGCTCGCTCGACGATGCGATCGACGAGATGCAGGCGGCGGTGCTGGCGATCGACCTGTACGAAGTCACGCAGTTCGAACAGGAAATGAAGGACATGGTCGCGATCATCGTCGACGCTGCCCGGCTGGTGGGCGAAGCGATGCCGCTGCTTCGCGACGTCGGGCGCAACGGCAAGCGGCTGCACGAGCTGACCGAACGGCTGGTGCGGATCGAGAGCCATGCCGACGACATTCACCGTGCCGGGCTGAAGCGCGGCTTCAGGGAACTGGGAGCGAGCGATCCGCTGCTCTTTTCGGTCCAGCGCGAGGTGTACAAGCATCTCGAACGGATCGTCGACGCGTTCGAGGATGTCGCGAACGAGATCGACGGCATCGTGATCGACCACGCCTGATCGGGCCGCACCAAAATGCACGAACTCGCGCTTCCGCTGCTGATCGGGTTGATCCTGGTCGCGCTGGCCTTCGACTTCCTCAACGGCCTGCATGACGCCGCCAACTCCATCGCGACGGTGGTGGCGACGCGGCTGCTCAAGCCGGTCCACGCCGTCGCCTTTGCGGCGACGTTCAACTTCGCCGCCTATTTCCTCACCGTCGCCTTTCCCAGCCTGCACAAGGTCGCCGACACGATCGGGCAGGGGCTGATCGAGCGCAACCTCATCACGCCCGCGGTGGTGTTCGGCGCGCTGGTGGGGGCGATGTTCTGGAACATCGTCACCTGGCTGAAGGGGATTCCGTCATCGTCGAGCCATGCGCTGGTCGGCGGGATGATCGGATCGGGCATCGCCCATGCCGGGCTCGGCGGCGTCAAATGGGCGGGGCTCAACAAGACGCTGATCGCGATCGTGCTGTCGCCGACGATCGGCATGATCCTGGCCATGGCGGTGATGCTGTTGACGAGCTGGCTGTTCCGTCGCGCCGATTCGCGCGGGGCGGAGCGCAGCTTCCGCTTTCTCCACCTGATTTCCTCGGGCGCCTATTCGCTGAGCCACGGGCTCAACGACGCGCAGAAGACGATGGGGATCATCACGGTGCTGCTCTATTCGACCGGCTATCTGCACGGGAAGTTCGAGGTGCCGCACTGGGTGGCGATCGCCTGCTATATCGCGATCGCGCTGGGGACGCTGTCGGGCGGGTGGAAGATCATCGAAACGATGGGCTCGCGCATCACCAAGCTGTCGCAGCATCAGGGTTTCAGCGCGTCGGCGGCGGGATCGATCGTGCTGTTCGGCGCTTCCTGGCTGGGCATTCCGGTGTCGACGACGCACACCATCACCGGCGCTGTGGTCGGGGCGGGCACGGCGCGGCGCGCCTCGGCGGTGCGCTGGGGGGTGGCGAGCAACGTCATCGTCGCCTGGATCATCACCATCCCCGCATCGGCGGCGGTCGGCGCGCTGTTCTACCTGCTCACGCGCCTGTTCTGAGCCTTGCCCCGCCGGCGGGCCGTGCGCCTCCGGCCGGCGGGGAAGGGCGCTGCGGTCAGCGCAGCAGCGCCAGCAGCGCGTCGGCGGCCGCCTCGGAACTGGCGGGGTTCTGTCCGGTCACCAGGCGACCATCGGTGATCGCGAACGGCGCCCAGTCGCCCGCCTTCTCATAATTGGCGCCCAGCCGGCGGAACTCGTCCTCGACCAGGAAGGGCACGATGTCGGTCAGCCCCACGGCCGCCTCTTCGCCATTGGTGAAGCCCGTCACGCGGCGCCCCTGCACCAGCGGGGTGCCGTCGGCCGCCTTGACGTGGCGCAGCACGCCCGGCGCATGGCAGACAAAGCCGATCGGCTTGCCCGCGCGCTCGAAGGCCTCGATCAGCGCGATCGAGCTGTCGAGCTCGGCCAGGTCCCACAGCGGCCCGTGCCCGCCGGGATAGAAGACGGCGTCGAAATCGCCCGCATCGATCGTCGCCAACGGCACCGTTGCGGCGAGCGCGGCCTGTGCGGCGGGATCGTCCTTGAACCGGCGCGTCGCCTCGGTCTGGAAGTCGGGCAGGTCGCTCTTGGGGTCGAGCGGCGGCTGACCGCCTGCAGGCGACGCAAGCGTCACTTCGGCCCCGGCGTCCTTGAAGCGGTAATAGGGGGCGGCGAACTCCTCGAGCCAGAAGCCGGTCTTGTGACCGGTATCGCCGAGCTGGTCGTGCGAGGTGAGAACCATCAGGATCTTCATTGCGATTGGCCTTTGCGGGTCATTGGGGGGAATTGCCGTCCTCAGCTAGGAACGGGGGCGTGCATCCGCCAGACCCCGGCGCGCGGATCGTTGCGCGACCGGGCAGATCGCCCGCACGGCGCCGGCTTCCCCCGGCGTCCGGGTTGGGGTAGGGGGCGGCGCCCCGTTGCCATGGTGTCCCGATGCGTCTCTCCCTGTTTCGCCTGCCGCTTCCTCTCCGTCGCGAGCGCCATGCGGCGCGCGGGCGATGGCTCGCACTCGGGCTGGCGCTCGCGCCGCTGCCCGCGGCGGCGCAGGACGATCCGGCGCCCGACGGCCAACGCTGGGCGGTGCATGGTCAGGCGACGCTGGTGGCCCAGGGCGTCGGCGGCTTCCATTCGGACAGCACCGGCCCCAACAGCCTGACGCCCCGCCAGTTTCGCGAGACGATCGACGCCACGCTCTATGCCGGGGTCAGTCCCTGGGCGGGCGCCGAATTGTGGGTGAACCCCGAAGTCGATCAGGGGTTCGGGCTGTCCGACACGCTGGGCGTCGCCGGCTTTCCCAGCGCCGAGGCGTACAAGGTGGGCAAGGCGCACCCCTATCTGCGGCTCCAGCGGCTGTTCCTGCGCCAGACGATCGCGCTCGGGGGCCCGGCCGAGGCCGTGGCGGCAGCGCCCAACCAGCTCGCGGGCAGCGTCACCGCCGACCGGGTCGTGCTGACGATCGGCAAGTTCGGCGTGGGCGACGTGTTCGACACCAATCGCTATGCGCACGATCCGCGCGGCGACTTCCTCAACTGGTCGCTCGTCGACACCGGCAGTTTCGATTATGCCGCCGACGCCTGGGGCTATAGCACGGGCATCGCCGCCGAATGGGTGACGGGCGCATGGACGCTGCGTGTGGGCGCCTTCAACCTCAGCCGCGTGCCCAATGGCGAGACGCTCGAACGCGATTTCGGGCAGAACCAGCTCGTCGGTGAGATCGAACACCGCCACCGGATCGCCGGGCACCCCGGTGCGGTGCGCGTCACGCTGTTCCGCAACCGCGGCCGGTTCGGCCGGTTCGACGATGCCCTGGCGCTGGCGGGGGCGGGGCGCGCGCCCGACACGGCGCAGGTGCGGCGCACGACGACGCGCGCGGGGATGTCGGTCAATCTCGAACAGCAACTGGGTGACCATCTGGGCCTGTTCGTGCGCGCGGGCACCGCCGATCCCGCGATTGAACCCTATGACTTCACCGATATCGACCGCTCGCTCGCGTTCGGTCTGTCGCTCGACGGCAAGGGGTGGGGAAGGCCGCACGACCGGATCGGGCTGGCGGGCGTGGTCAACGCGATCGGGGCGACGCATCAGCGCTACCTTGCCGCGGGCGGCATCGGCGTGCTGGTGGGCGATCGCGGCCTCGCCCATCCCGGCGACGAGCAGATCGTCGAGGCCTATTATGACTGGCAGCCCCGGCCCGGCATCGACCTGTCCTTCGATTACCAGCATGTCGCGAACCCCGGCTATAATCGCGACCGCGGACCCGCAAACATCCTCGCGCTGCGGCTGCACGGCGGGTTCTGATCGCCGACACGGCGACATGTCGGGGTGTCGGCGTGTAGACACGTAGGGGCGTGGCAGGGCCGGGCGGGCAAAGCAGCGGTTAACCCTTTTCGGCTAGTCGCAACGGCGTTGCAGTCCGGAGGACAATCGCATGGTAGCGCCCGAAGCGTCTCCCAAACGTATTCTGGTGAGCGGCGGCGCGGGTTTCATCGGCTCGGCGCTGGTGCGCCACCTGATCGAAAACAGCGCGCACGAGGTGCTCGTGGTCGATGCGCTGACCTATGCCGGATCGCTGGCGACGCTGGCGCCGGTTTCCGCCAATCCTCGCTTCCGTTTCCTGCGTCTCGACATTCGCGACGGCGACGCACTGACGCGCGCCTTTGCCGACTTTCGCCCCGACTGGATCTCGCATCTCGCCGCCGAGAGCCATGTCGACCGGTCGCTCGACGATCCCGATGCGTTCGTCACCACGAACCTGGTCGGCACCTATCAGATGCTCAAGGCGGCGCGGGCATGGCGCGACGGCCTGCCGGCCGATGCGGCGGAGCGGTTTCGCTTTCACCACATCTCGACCGACGAGGTGTTCGGGTCGCTCGGCGACACCGGGCGGTTCGACGAGGGCAGCGCCTATGACCCCCGGTCGCCCTACTCGGCGACCAAGGCCGGGTCCGATCATCTCGTGGCGGCGTGGGGGCACAGCTATGGTCTGCCCGTACTCATCACCAACTGTTCGAACAACTATGGTCCGTGGCAGTTTCCGGAAAAGCTGATCCCGCTGACGATCGGTCGCGCGCTCGCCGGTGCGCCGCTTCCCGTCTATGGCCAGGGGCTGCAAGTGCGCGACTGGCTGCATGTCGACGATCATGTCCGCGCGCTGTGTCGCGTGCTCGAAGCCGGCGTTCCCGGCCGGCGTTATGCGGTCGGCGGCGACGGTGAGCGGCGCAACATCGACCTGGTGCGGCTGCTGTGCACGATCCTCGACCGGCTTGCGCCGCGTCCGGACGGCCGCCCCCATGCCGAGCGCATCACCTTCGTCGCCGATCGGCCGGGTCATGACCAGCGCTATGCGATCGACGCAGCCCGGATCCGGGACGAGCTCGGCTGGTCGCCGCAATGGACGCTGGAGGCGGGGTTGGAAGCGACCGTCAGATGGTATCTGGAGCATCGCGACTGGCTCGACGCGCACGGCGATGCGCAGCGCCGCCGCGGACTGGGCGGGGGAGCCGGCGCATGAAGGGCATCGTGCTTGCCGGGGGCAGCGGAACGCGCCTGCACCCCGCGACGCTGGTGGTGAACAAGCAGTTGCTGCCCGTCTACGACAAGCCGATGATCTACTACCCGTTGTCGGTGCTCATGCTGACCGGGATCACCGAGATCCTCATCGTCTCCAGCCCCGATTATGTCGACAATTACCGCCGCCTCTTCGGCGACGGAAGCCGGCTGGGGCTGTCGATCGATTTCCTGGTGCAGCCGCGGCCCGAAGGACTGCCCCAGGCGTTCACGCTGGCCCGAGACTGGCTCGCGGGCGCGCCCGTGGCGATGATCCTCGGCGACAACATCTTCTATGGCAACGGGCTGGTCGCAATGTGCCGGCAGGCGGCGGCGCGGATCGAGGCGGAGGGCGGGGCGACGATCTTCGGCTACCAGGTCGAGGATCCGCGGCGTTACGGCGTGATCGGTTTCGATGCCGACGGCCGGATCGACAGTCTGGAAGAAAAGCCGCCGGTGCCCCGGTCGAACTGTGCGATGACCGGGCTCTATTTCTTCGACGGCGCCGTGTCCGATCATGCCGCTGCGCTCCGTCCGTCGCCGCGCGGCGAACTGGAGATCACCGACCTTGCCCGCCGTTATCTCGACGCCGGGCGGTTGCGCGTCGAACAGATGGGGCGGGGCTTTGCGTGGCTCGACACCGGCACGCATGACAGCCTGATCGAAGCCGCGGAATTCGTCCGGACGATCCAGCATCGCCAGGGCATCCAGATCGCCTGCCTTGAGGAAATCGCGCTGCATCTGGGGCTGATCGACGTCGAGAACGCCCGCACGCAGGCGATGGCGCTTGCCAAGTCTTCCTATGGCGCCGCGATCCTGCGCGCCATCGCTGCCCGGACGTGATGGCCGCGCCCGCCGCCGTGACAAACCCTTGATGTGACGGAACAACCCGTTCCCCTGCGCCTTTAGTTGCGCTACACCCAAAGGCTGCCGGCGGGGGCCGATCCAGGGTTGGGCGACTTGGAGGTGCCAGTTGGGCCAGGGGCACGGTGAAACCGGGGTGACGGTAGAGACGGGGGCAGGGCTGAACGCCTTTCTGGCGGGCGGCGGCGAATGTGCGGCGCTGATCGCCGCGCGCGACTGGTCGCGGACGCCGCTGGGGCCGATCGCCGGCTGGCCCCAGTCGCTCAAGACCGCGACCGCCATCCTGCTGCGTTCGCCCGTGCCGATCGTCATGCTGTGGGGCGTCGAGGGCATCATGCTCTATAACGACGCCTATTCGGCGTTCGCCGGCGGGCGGCATCCGCAACTGCTCGGCAGTCCGGTTCGCGAAGGCTGGCCCGAAGTCGCCGATTTCAACGATCATGTGATGAAGGTGGGACTGGCCGGCGGGACACTGGCCTATCGCGATCAGGAACTGACGCTCTATCGCCACGGCGCGGCCGAGCAGGTGTTCATGAACCTCGACTATTCGCCGGTGCTCGACGAAAGCGGTCGGCCCGCGGGGGTGCTGGCGATCGTCGTCGAGACGACCGAGGCGGTGCTGATGCAGCGCCGGCTGCGCGAAAGCGAAGCGCAGGCACGGCTCAATGCCGAGCGCATCCAGCTCGCGCACGAGGCGGGGGCGATCATCGGCACCTGGTTCTGGCACCTGCCGAGCGATCGGTTCAGTGTCGACGAACAGTTCGCGGCCGCCTTCGGCATCGACCCCGCGCTCGGACGCGAGGGGCTGAGTCTCGAGCAGGTGATCGGCAACGTCCATCCCGATGATCGCGACGGGCTGATCGCCGCGATCGACGCCGCGATCGCGCAGGGCGGTCGCTATGCCCATCAGTATCGCGTGCGCCGCGCCGACGGCCGCTATTACTGGATCGAGGCCAATGGCCGCGTCGACCGCGATCCCGACGGCACGCCGCGATATTTCCCCGGCGTGCTGCTCGATGTCGAGGAGCGGCGCCGGTATGCGGACGAGCGCCAGGCGCGTGCGCTCGCCGAGGCGGCGGAGGCGGCGCGGCGCGAGGCCGACGCCATGTACCGCGCCTATTTCGAGAATACCGCCGAGGCGCTGTTCGTCGTCGGCGTGGATGCCGACGGCGGGCTGACGCTGGAGGAATTGAACCCCGCGCACGAGGCCGCGACCGGACTGAGCACCGCGGCGATCCGCGGCAAGCCGCTCCATGCCCAGCTTCCCGAGCCGGCCGCGAGCGCTGTCGCCGCCAATTACCGCCGGGCGATCGCCGCGCGTCATCCGATCTCGTATCGCGAGGTGCTCGATTTCCCGGCGGGCGTGCGCCACTGGGACACCGTGCTGGTGCCGGTGATCGAGCCCGACGGCAGCATCCGCCGGATCATCGGCAGCGCGCGCGACGTCACCGCGCGCGTCCGTGCCGAAGAGGCGCTGCGTCAGGCGCAGAAGATGGAGGCGGTGGGCCAGCTCACCGGCGGCATCGCGCATGATTTCAACAATCTGCTTGCCGCGATCATGGGCAATTTCGACCTGATCCGCCGCCGCCCCGATTCGGCCGAGCGCGTCCAGCGCTGGGCCGAGAATGGAATGACGATCGCCGAACGCGGCGCCAAGCTGACTGGGCAGTTGCTGGCGTTCAGCCGGGCGCAGCGCATCGAACTGAAGCCGGTTCTCGTCCAGTCGGTGATCGAGGCGATGCGCCCGATGCTCGAACGCGCGCTCGGCCCGATGATCCGGTTGCACGTCGATCTGGACGGGGCGCGGCTGGCGGTGATGTCCGATCCGACCCAGCTCGAAATGGCCGTGCTCAACCTGGCGATCAACGCGCGCGACGCGATGGCGGAGGGCGGCGAGGTGACGGTCGCGATGCGCCCGCTTGTGGTCGAGGAAGATCCCGAACTCGGTCCCGGCGACTATGTCGAGCTGTCGGTGCGCGACAATGGCGCGGGGATGCCGCCCGAGACGGCGGCGCGCGCCTTCGATCCCTTTTTCACGACCAAGGGCGTGGGCAAGGGCACCGGGCTGGGGCTCAGCCAGGTCTATGGCATCGCGCGCCAGGCGGGCGGCATCGCGCGGATCACCAGTGCGCCGGGCGCGGGAACGACGGTGCGGCTGATCCTGCCGCGCAGCGATGCGGTCCCCGACGGCGAGGCCGAGGCATGCGACGACGCGGGCGAGACCGAGGCGCAGCCCGCGACGGTGCTGGTGATCGACGACGACAACGACCTGCGGCACGTGCTGGTCGATGCGCTCGAAGCGCTGGGCTATCGCGCCGAGCAGGCCGCCGACGGACCCAGCGGGCTCGCCGCGCTCGAGCGGGTTCGACCCGATCTTGTCGTGCTCGATTTCGCCATGCCCGGAATGAACGGTGCGGAGGTGGCGCGCGCGGCGTGGGAGCGGTGGCCCGATCTGCCGATCGTCTTTGCCAGCGGCTATTCGGACACCGCCGCGATCGAGCGCGTCGCAGGCGCCGGCGCCACGCTGGTGCGCAAGCCGTTCCGGATCGAGGAGCTGCAGACGGTGCTTGCCGCCACGCTCGCCGCCCGGCGCTGACGGGGCGTCGCTGCCCGGTTTCCTTTCGCCGCGCGGCGTGGGATTGCCACCACAACGTTCCGGCCCGTTTCAACCATGGATTGCCCGCCGATGCCCGATCGCCTCCCCACCCGTTCCAGCCGCCTCGAAGACCGCACCTTTCTTCTGCTCATCGTCGTCGTGACGCTTGCCTTCGGCTGGGTGGTGCAGCCGATGTTCGGCGCGATCCTGTGGGCGCTGATCGCTGCGGTGGTGTTCGCCCCGCTGCATCGCGCGATCCGCGCGCGGATGCCGCGCCGGGCCAATCTGGCCGCCGGGCTGACGTTGCTGACGCTGGTGGCGACGGTGATCGTGCCGGCGCTGGTCCTGGGCGCGCTGGTGGTCGATCAGCTCGGCGACCTCTATGCCCGGCTGCAGCCGGATCAGGTCGATGCCGCCGCCGTGTTCGACCGGGTACAGGCGGCGTTGCCCGATTTCCTGCGCGAGATGCTGGCGCGCAGCGGCCTCGATGACCTGGGCGCGGTGCGCGATCGCCTGACGAGCGGGCTGATGAACAGCATCCAGGGCATCGCGCGACAGGCGCTGAGCGTGGGGCAGGGCGCGTTTTCGTTCGTCGTTGCACTCGGCGTGATGCTCTATCTCAGCTTCTTCATGCTGCGCGATGCCGAGCCGCTGTCGGCGCGGGTGCGCGGCGCCGTTCCGCTGTCGCCCGAATTGTGGGACGCGCTGGTCGACAAGTTTCTGGCGGTGGTGCGCGCGACGGTGAAGGGCAGCCTCGTCGTCGCGGTCGTCCAGGGGGCGATCGGCGGCACGGTTTTCGCGGCGCTGGGCATCCAAGCCGCGCTGCTGTGGGGCGTGCTGATGGCGGCCTTTTCGCTGCTTCCGGCAATCGGAACGGGCATCGTGTGGGTGCCGGTCGCGATCTGGCTGCTTGCCAACGGGGCGATCGTGAAGGGGCTGATCCTCGTGTTCTGCGGGCTGTTCGTGATCGGCATGGTGGACAATGTGCTGCGTCCGATCCTCGTCGGTCGCGATACCCGAATGCCCGATTATGTGGTGCTGGTGACGACGCTCGGCGGGCTGGAGATCATGGGGTTCAACGGCATCGTCATCGGCCCGGTGATCGCGGCGATGTTCATCGCGGCCTGGGACATTTTTTCGCGCACGCGGCGGCGCGCGGCCGAGCTTGCCCGGGCGGAATAAGGCGCCTGCGTCATCACCCTGTCATCCGGCGCGGCTAGCCGCCCGCGCCTCAGGGGGAAGGGAGGCCTTTCCCGCGCCGCCGGGCCTGCGGGTGCGGCGGCGTGGGCCTGCGCGATAGGGTGGTATCGCGCAGGGGCCGACCCCCGGCCGCGTTCAGCCCAGCGTCGGGAAACAGGCGTGCGCGGCAACCGTGGTGGGCAGCATCGGCAGCAGCCCCAGGACGGGCGAGTTGAAGCGGCGGGTGATGGTGATGCGGTTGGCATTGGCATTGCCGTCGCAACTCGTGTTCGCCGCGATGGCGACGTCGGCCGCGGCAAGCGTCACGCCATAACCGGCCGCGCGCGCAACGGCATAGGCCTGTTGCTGCGCCGGCGTGGGGCAGTCGGTGCCGACCGACATGCAGCGCGCGGTGCTGAACGCGACCTCGTTGAGCGTCTGTTTGAGCCACAGCATCCGCCCGCCCTCGATCAGCCCGAACAGCAGCATCAGGAACACGGGCGCCACCAGCGCGAATTCGACCGCGGTGACGCCGCGGCGGCAACGGGCGAGCATGGCGACGGCATGGCGGGCGGGCGATCGGATCATTGCAGCCGCACCGTCGCGCTCTGCGTCACCGTCGCATCGCCCAGCATGCCGTGCGGCAGCAGCACGGGACGATAGGGATAGCTGGCGCGGATCGTCAGATAATAGCCCGCCGTGGCGCCTGCCGACATGTTGCTGCCCGAACAGGGCGCGCTGCAACTCGCGCCGACATAGCGGCCGTCGCGACCGAGACAGGTGCAGGCGCGGCCGCTGCCGTTCGTGCAATTGTTGGTGCCGCCGTTGCAGCCGACCGTCACCGTCACCGGCGTTCCTGCCGGGGCCTGCGCCGCCTGGGTGACGAAGCTGGGCAGGTTGGCGAAGCTGACGGCATCGCGGTTGGCGAAGGCGGCGTTGGCGGCGCCCGCCACGGCGGTGCCGAGCTGGGTGCGGGCGATGTACAGTCCGGCGATGTCGAGCGCGGCGAGGATGGTGAAGAAGAAGAACACCGTCAGCAATGCGAACTCGGTCGTGGCGACGCCGCGCCGGTCGTTCCGCAGGCGGGCCGCAAGCGATGGGGGGAGCGATCGCATCATCGTACCAGCCGGATCTGCTGGGTGCTGCCGCCCGCGCTGCCGCCGGTGATGCTCTTGCAAGCCGATCCCGCGGCCGCGCCGCCGGTCGCGGTGATGCGGTTGGCGATCAGCATGAAGCACTGCCCCGCCGACAGCGTCGTGCTGCCGCCGCTCATCGTCAGGTCCGAATTGGGCAGATGGACCGCGCCGACGAACACATTCTGCGCCCCCGCGCCCCAGTTGGTCGCGCTGCTCGTCTGGCTGTCGATCAACAGGTCGGCGATGGCGCCGCCGCTGACCCCGGTCGACGGCGCGATCAGCAACGTGCGGGCGCCCCCGGCGAGGTTGACCGTGCCGCCCAGCACGAACGACACGTTGACGCCCGCCATGTCATAGCCCGCGACGTTCACCCCTTCGAGCGTGTTGCCATAGGTGAGTCCGGTGACGGGCGAGGTATAGGGCCACACCGTCCCGCCGGTGCCGTTGGTGAAGTTGCCCGCGACGGTATAGCGGCTGGTGCCGAACAGCACCGAGCCCGCGATCGAGAGATTGCCGTTGATCAGATGGTTGGGCGTGCGGCCGAAGACAAGCCGGCTGCCGCCGGCGGTGTTGATCGAGCCGTCGGCGCTGAAGCTGCCGTCGCCCATCAGCATCACCGCGCTTCCCGACAGGTCGATCGCGTTGCCCGCACCGTTGCGGCCCAGTCGATAGGCGCCGTTGCCCGCCGCCAGCGTCGAGCTGCCCGCGATGCTGATTCCCGCCCGCACGTCGAGATCGCCGTCGCCCAGCGTCATCCAGCTGCCGCCGCCGACATAGATGCTCTGGAACGCATGGTTGCCCTTGCCGATGCGCAGCGTCGTCCCGCCGCTGACCGTCACGCCCGCATTGATCGTGACGTCGCCGTCGCCGAACACGTTGGTGCCCGCCAGGTTGACGACGCCGCTGCCGATCGCGAAGCTGCCGTTGCCGAAGCGGATGCCGCTCGACCCGCTGTTGAACCCGCCATTCACCTTCAGGTCGACATCGCCGAATTCGACGGTCGATCCGCCGCCGACCCAGATGCCCTTGGCGACGGTGATCCGCGATCCGCTCGCGAAGCGGACGTTGAGCCCGCCGTCGATGAAGAGCTGTCCGATCGTGTAATTGCCCGCCGGGATCACGAAATTTGCCGAGTTTCCCTGGCGGAAGCCCTGGACGTTGGCCGATGGCGACCAGCTGATGATCCAGTCGCTGCCCGCGGGTGTCACCGGATCGGCCAGCGTCCGCGGCGCGACGCTGGTGCCCAGCAGCGTGCGCGCCGCGGCAAGGTCGGCATTGTCGGCCAGCGGGTCGGCGAGCGGCGTCGCGATCCGCACGATCTTGTCCGCCGAGGGGATGTTGCCGTTCCACGACGGGTTGGTGAAGCTGCCCGAATAGCGGATCTGGTCGGCGGTGAGCGTGCCCCAGCTGTTGGTGATCGATCCCGATCCCGAAATGATGTTCTTGGCCGCGATGCGCGTGCCGTTGTTCTCGATCGCGCTCACCGCCGCCACCGAACAGTCGGGCGTGTCGATCGTCGCCCCGCCCGAGGTGCTGACGCCCACGCCCGATGCCGCGAGCGACAGGAAACAGGGCGGCGCGATCGAGACGGTGCTGACCGCGGCATAGGCCGTCGCGGCGACGTCATAGCTGCCGCGCAGCCCCAGCGCGGTGCCGATCGCGATCGGCACCGGCTTGACGATGCGGACCTTGACGGCCTTGCTGCCCGCGGTGGGCACGTTGTCGACCAGCTCGGCGGTGACCGTCGCACCGTCCAGCCCGTTGGCGACCGCCATGTCCTGTGCGGTCGGCTGTAGCACCGTCGGCTGGCCGTTGTTGCGGTACGCCAGCGCCGCCGCAAGCGCGGCCATGTCGGCGACGCGCTGGTTGGTGACGCGCTGGTCATAGCCGCGGTTGATGTCGACCGCGAGCGCGGCAAAGCCGATCACGCCCACCAGCGCGAACGCGCCGATGATGCTCACCGCGCCGCGCCGATCGCGACGCAGCGTCATTGCCGCGCCTGCAAAGCTCCCCTTCTTTGCCATGGTCGCTCCGATAGCGAAGGCATCTTACATAAGTGTTTATGACGCTCCAGAAACAATTTGTTACGAAACGGACCTAAATCGGTGGCGCGCACTGGTTTCCGTAACGTCACCCTTCGCATGATCGTGGTCCGGTGGGCGTCCGGGCATTGCCGCTTCGTGACGATGATCTGGTTTAATGATGCAGATCAGCGTTGATCGACTGAACCGATCAAGCGCCGCGAACGCGGCGATGCGCGATTGATTTTATCATTTCATGCCGAAGCGCACGAAACGGCCATCCTCGCCGCACGGTTGAATGCGAAGAACCAGGAGGTGCTTCCCATGTTCATGCACAACAAGCGACTTCAATACACGGTGCGCGTGTCCGAACCCAATCCGCGGCTCGCATGCATGATGCTCGAACAGTTCGGCGGCGCCGACGGTGAGCTTGCCGCGGCGATGCGTTACTTCACGCAGGGACTTGGCGAGGAGGATCCCGGCCGCCGCGACATGCTGCTCGACATCGCGACCGAGGAACTGAGCCATCTGGAGGTGATCGGGTCGATCGTCGCCATGCTCAACAAGGGCGCGCGGGCGCAGCTTTCCGAGGCGCAGCAGGCCGAGGCCGAGCTGTTCGCAATGGTGGGCCAGACGGGGACGAGCGCCAAGGAAGCGCTGCTGTTCGGCGGCGGCCCGGCGCTGATCGATTCGGCGGGCGTGCCGTGGACGGCGGCCTATATCGATTCGCGATCCGAACCGACGGTCGACCTGCGGTCGAACATCGCGGCCGAGGCGCGGGCGAAGATCGTCTATGAACGCCTGATCAACATCACCGACGATCCGGGCATCAAGGAGGCGCTGGGCTTCCTGATGACGCGCGAGGTCGCGCACCAGAAATCGTTCGAAAAGGCGCTCTATTCGATCGAGGACAATTTCCCGCCGGGCAAGCTGCCGGGGATGGAGCAATATGCCAATGTCTATGTGAACACGTCGCAGGGCGACGGCGACATGCAGGGGCCGTGGAATTCGGGCGAGCAATGGGACCGCATCGACGACCTCGAACAGACGATGCCGATCGACGGGCGCGACGGCAGCGCCAGCGTCGAGCTGAACGGGTCGGACCGCGCCGCGCTGGCCCAGCTCGCCGCGCGCGGCCGGTCGGACCCCGATGCCGATCCGCTGACCGGTGCCGAGCTGGGCGCCGGTCCCGGCGCCGGCCGCGTCAAGCAGCCCGAACCCGCCGATCGCGACTGACGGCTGCGGCGGGCCGGTTCCGTCGTCCGGCCGGTGCGCTTGCGCCGGCCGGACGGCAGCGATAGACTCGCGGCGAAACAAGGAGTTCCCGCCAGATGATCCAGCGTCACCGCTGAACGCGGACACCGACTGAACGCCGACTGCGCCGCGTCCGGCGCGGTCCGTCGACTGGATCTGGATACGGGAACATCATGCCTGGACTGAATGGAAAGACGTGCGTCGTCACCGGCGCCGCACGGGGCATCGGCCGTGCGATCGCGGCACGGTTTCACGAGGAAGGCGCCCGCGTCTTCCTCACCGATATCGACGTCGCCGCTGGTACGTCGAGCGCCGCGGCGATCGGGTGCGCCTTCATCGCGCTCGACGTGCGCGAGGAGGGGGATTGGCAGCGGCTGGCCCGCGCCGTCCCCGTCGCCGATGTCGTCGTCAACAATGCCGGGGTGACGGGGTTCGAAACGGGGGCCGGCCGCCACGATCCCGAACATGCCAGCCTCGAGGGCTGGCGCGCGGTCCACCGCGTCAATCTCGACGGCACCTTTCTGGGCTGTCGCTATGCCATCGCCGCGATGAAGCGCGCGGGGACGGGATCGATCATCAACATCTCGTCGCGATCGGGACTGGTCGGCATTCCGGGTGCCGCCGCCTATGCGTCGTCGAAGGCGGCGGTGCGCAACCACAGCAAGAGCGTCGCGCTCTATTGCGCGCAGCAGGGCTGGCGCATCCGGTGCAATTCGATCCACCCCGCCGCGATCCTGACGCCGATGTGGGAGCCGATGCTGGGCACCGGCCCCGATCGCGAGGAACGCATGCGCGCGCTGGTCGCCGACACGCCGCTCCGGCGGTTCGGCACGCCCGACGAGGTGGCGGCGGTGGCGGTGATGCTCGCCTCGGACGAGGCGACCTATCTGACCGGCGCCGAGATCAACCTCGACGGCGGGCTACTCGCCGGATCGGCGGCGTCGCCCAGCTGAGCCCGCCGCGGGCGCCGCCCGCACCGCCGCTACAGCTTGACCGCGGCGTTGCCGCCGTCGGCCCACAGCGCCGATCCGGTGACGAAGCTCGCCATGTCGCTGGCGAGGAACAGCGCGGCCTGCGCGATCTCGTCGGGATCGGCGATGCGCTTCATCGCGTGGAGCCCGGCCGCCCATTCGCGCTGGGCGGCGTCGCCCGCCATTTCGGTCGCGGTGCCGCCGGGAAGCAGCGCGTTGGCGCGGATGCCCGCGGCCGCGTAATCGGCGGTGATGCCGCGCACCAGCCCCATCAGCCCGGCCTTCGCGGCGGCATAGGCGCTCATGCCCGGCAACCCCACGCTGTTGCCGACGAAGCTGCCCGTGAACACCAGCGCGCCGCCGCCCTGTTCGCACATCGCCGGGATCTGCGCGCGCGCGCCCAGGAATGCGGCGGTCAGGTTGACGGCCAGCACCTCGCTCCATTGCGCGGGGGTGATCGCCGCGAGCGGCGCCATCGTCCCGACGAGCCCGGCATTGTTGAACGCGATGTCGAGCCGGCCGAACGCGGTTCGCGCCGCCGCGACCGCGGCGTCGTGCGTCGCAGGATCGACGACGTCGCCCGCCACTGCCACCGCACGCGTGCCCTGCGCCTCCAGCTCGCCGACCAGCCGGTCGAGCTGCGACCGGCGCCGCGCGACGAGCACCAGGTCGGCGCCATGTGCGGCAAATCGCCGCGCCGCCGCCGCGCCGATGCCCGAACTCGCGCCGGTGATGATGGCGACCTTGCCCTCGATCAGTTTCATGCCTCAACTCCCTCATGTGGAGCCGGACCGCTAGCCACGCCGCCGCCGCACGGCGTCCCGTTCCTTGCCTTGAAACCGACGGCGTGGGGCGGGGCACCGGAACGGCGGGCGGGGCGATCCGTTTGCGACGGCACGCGGTATCTCGCCGTGGTGCCTTGGCGGAGGGCGGATGGACCCGGTGATCGTTGCAGGCGCGCTCGGATCGCTCGCCGCCGGGGCGGCGACGGCGCTCGGGGCGGTGCCCGTGCTGTTCATGCGCCGGCCGAGCGACGCGCAGCAGAATCTGCTGCTCGGCTTTGCCGCCGGGGTGATGCTGGCGGCGTCGTTCTTCTCGCTCATCCTCCCCGCGATCGAGGCGGCGCAGGCGCAGGGGGCGTCGCGCACGCTCGCGTCGGCGCAGGTGGTGGCGGCGGTGCTGCTCGGCGCGCTCGCGATCGCGCGGCTCAACGACTGGGTGCCGCCGCTCGACCGGCTGGGACTCGGCCCGCCGGGTATCGCGGCGGCGAGCGTGCGGCGGGTCGGGCTGTTCGTCGCGGCGGTGACGCTCCACAATTTCCCCGAAGGCATGGCGGTCGGCGTCAGCTTCGGCGGCGGTGACCTTGCCGCGGGCCGGATGACGGCGCTCGGCATCGGCATCCAGAATGTCCCCGAAGGGCTCGCGGTCGCGTTGGCGCTCACCAGTATCGGCATCGCGCGTATCCCGGCGGTGCTCGCCGCCGCCGTCTCGGGGCTGGTCGAGCCCGTCGCCGGGCTGATCGGGGTGAGCATCGTCAGCGTGGCGTCGGCGTTCCTCCCCTGGGGGCTCGGGCTCGCGGGAGGAGCGATGGTCTATGTCGTCGCGTCCGACATCATCCCCGACGCGCATCAGCGGATCGCGGGCGGCGGGCGTGTTTCGGCCGGGCTGATGGCCGGACTCGCCGCGATGATGTTCCTCGACACGAGCTTCGGCTGAGCCCGGCGGCGGAACGGCGTCGCGGCGCGTCGCGTTTCTTGCCGCGACAAGGAGTTTGCCGCGATGACCGACGACATCCAGCCCCCCTCCGACCCGCGCGCGCCCGAGACGCGTCGTCGCCCGGACGTCGATCCCGGCCGCCCCCATCCGGCCAACGCCTTTGACAGCTTCGGCGGCTATTCGGGGCAGGACTATCACGTCGCGCGCGAACGGCAGGACGCGGTCGACCAGGGGCATGGCCGCGTCCATGGCACGCCCGCTCCGGCTTCGCCCGCCGCGCCGGAGACGCGCACCGGATTGCCGCCGCAGGCCGGTCGTCGCGCCGCGATCGACCCCGAAACCGGCGCCGTGCTGGGCAGCGGCGCCGGGGCCGGCGGCGGCAATCCGGGCGAGGATTTCGACGACGACGCCACTGCGGGCGGCGGCGACCCGCGGCAGGGCTAGACGCAAAGCGGTGGCGGTCGCCTGCGGCCGCCTATCGCGCGCCCGCCGCGTCGAGCGCGCGGCCCCAGTCGGCGAGCGTCAGCGCGTCGCTCGGCCGGGTCTCGGCCGCCATCGTCTCGCGCAGGATCGACAGCGCCGCCGCGCCGCGTGCCGTGTCCTCGGCGGCCACGGCATCCTCAGGCACCCACAGCGCATAATCGCGCATATGCGCGTCGGCGGCGGTGAACAGCACGCAGATATCGGTCGCGACGCCGGTGAGCACGAGCCGGCTGACGCCCAGCTTGGGCAACAGCACGGGCAGGTTAGTGGCATAGAAGCCCGAAAATTGCGGCTTGATGATGAAATAGTCGTCGTCGCGCGGGCGCAGCCGCTCGACGAGCGGATTGCCGCCGGCCCGCGCGCGTTCGACGATGCGCGTGCGTTCCGAATGCCATTCGCCGAAATGGTCGTTGATGTAGACGACGGGCATTTCCGCCGCCGCGGCCGCGTCGCGCAGCCGCAGGATCGCCGCCGCCGCGGCTTCGGCGCGCGGGCGTAGCGCCTCGCCCCCGGCGAAGTCGAAATCGTTGATCATGTCGATGATGAGCAGCGCCGTGCCGCCGCGCGGCCGGTCGCGATGCGGCGCCTCCGGGCTGGGGGGCGGGGGACCGGGGGGCGTCGGCGCGGCCATTGCCGGGGGGTCAGGCGACCGCGGGCGCCTGCGTGGCGGGCATGTGCGCGGGTTCGATCGTCGTTGCGCCACCGGTGCCGGAGGATGCGTCGGCGCGTGCCGCCGCGTCCGCGCCGATCGCCCGGGCCGGTTCGGGGATTCGTGCCTCGCCGGGGCCGGCGGGCGCGGTGCCGGTATCGCGCGGCCGACGCGCGGCAAGCACGTCGACCAGTGTCGCCGCCGCGACGAAGCCCAGCGCTCCCCATATCGCGCGGTTGCGCGGCGCACGCCGGGCGGCAAGCGCCAGCGCGCCGATATCCATCGCGTCGCCCGCGACACGGTTCCACACCATCGCCCGGTGGGCCGGACGCGTCAGCAGTCCGGCCCCGGCCGCCAGTTCGCGCGCACCGAACGCGGCGACGACGCCCGGATGCGCCCCGGCCGACAAGCCGCGCGCGATCCGGCGGGCGGCGATCACTTCCACCGCGCCCAGCGCCACCGAAAACAGCCCGAGGCCCAGCCCGATCCTGCGCGTTTCCATGTCCGTTCTCCCGACGTGCGCGCTGCGGGTCAGCGCGCCAGCTTCTCGACATGCTGCAGATGCTGCGCGACGATCGGCGCCGCGGCGGCCGCGACGCGTTGCAGCGCGGGGGTGTCGCCGCGCGCGGCATAGCCGCGGTGAAGCGCCAGCGCGCGGCGGTGCGCCGTCCGCTGCTGGTCCAGGTAAAGCGCATCGAAACCGTCGGCGGGCGCCTCGCGAAGCTGCGCCAGCATCGCCACCTGGTCGGGCAGCAGCGCGGGCGTCGGCGCGACCAGCCCGGCGCCGGTCGCCGCCTGCGTCAGCCGCTGCGTCGTCGCACGATGGTCGTCGATCATCTGCTGGGCAAAGGCGCGCACCGGCGCCGATTTCGCCTTGGTCAGCGCCAGTTGCGACGACTGGATCTCGTACAGGTCGCTCGCCCCCGCCTGGGTCAGGAAGGGGAGCGCGGCGGTCGGCACGGCCATGTCGCCCGCATCGGGCATGGCCGGGGGCGGCGCGGCGCCGGGCGCCGATTGCGCGGCGGCGCCCATCGGCGTCGCAGCGAGCAAAAAAGTGCCGGAAAGCAGCAAGATGCGCATGGTCGATCCTCCAGGGGCCGTGCAAACCGAACCCTTGGGGATGATCGCTGTTCCGGCACGGTCCCGCGCATCGGCCTGCCGTGGCGCGGCTGCGGCAGGCCGAAACGGCGCGTCGCCCGGCGGCCGTGCCGCGATGTCGCAAAAAGAGGGGGAATGGCAGCGCGGCGAGGCGCCGGGTGGCCCCCGGAGGGAGTGAGGTGCCACCCGGCTTTGATGCCCCGCCCACAATCGGAACGATGTCCGTGCTGAACCTTGAATAGCCCATGGCGCCGCCGCGCGCGATTCCGGGGGTTTCCCGCCCGCAACTCTACGGAATCGGGCTGTCCCGCCGCGGTGCAACCGGCGCCGCCGTCCGGTGCGATTTGGTACGGGGCGATGGTATACAAAGCTGCCGCACCCCGCTAAGCGCCACCGGAACTTGTTTCGATAGTCTAATGAACGGGGGGCAATTCGTTGAAACCAGCGCAAAAAATCATCGAAGCCGCCAATGATCTGGTACTCGAGGCGCGGCGCGCGAACAGCTTTTTCGAACGCGCCGCACTTCAGGCGCTGGCCGCGACGCTGGCGAACGATCTGCGCGATCTTGCCGACCGCTGCGTCGGCCCCCGCGGCGACCTTCACGCCCGGCTCAACGACTATCGCGCGCATGTCGCCGCGGCGCTCGGCTTCGCCGACGACGCGGGGCGCGACGCCGAACAGCATCGGCTGTGGGCGCTCGGCGCGCTGTCGAGCTTCGAACACGCGCTCGACGAATATGCCGCGGGGGCGGGGCGGGGCTGAACCCCGCCGGGCGTTCAGCCGTGCGCGGCGCGGTTGCGCCGGGGCAGCAGGTGGACGGCGCCGACGATCACGCCGCCCGCGATCAGGCCCAGCACCGCCGCGCCCAGCGCCTCGACTGCCCATGCGACCAGCCCGCCGATCGCGGGCAGGGCGTGCGCCGCGCGCTCGGCCGCCGCCTCGACGCCGTGCGGCAGCGTGTCGAGCCCGAAGCTCGCGAGCCCGTGGAGCAGGATGCCGCCGCCCACCCACACCATCGCCGCCACGCCGATGTGCGACAGCGCGGCCAGCAGCACCGGCATCGCGCGCACCAGCATCCGCCCCGTCGCCTGCGCCGCGGCCGACGGCTTGCGGCTGAGGTGCAGCCCGATATCGTCGATCTTCACGATCAGCCCGACGACGCCATAGACGCCGACGGTGATCGCCACGCCCACCGCGGCAAGCGCGATCGCGCGCAGCACCAGCGACAGTTCGGGCAGGCTCGCCAGCGCGATCGCCATGATTTCGGCCGACAGGATGAAGTCGGTGCGGATCGCGCCGCTCACCTGCCGCGCCTCGAGCTCGGCCGGGTCGGCAATGGCCGCCACTTCCTCGGCGGCATGGCCGCCTGACAGCGCCTCGACGATCTTCTCCGCCGCCTCGAAGCACAGATAGCTGCCGCCCAGCATCAGGATCGGCGTGATCGCCCAGGGCGCCAGCGCGCTCAGCGCCAGCGCCGCGGGCAGGATCAGCAACAGCTTGTTGCGCAATGATCCCAGCGCGATCTTGGCGATGATCGGCAGCTCGCGGTCGGGGGACAGCCCGACGACATAGCGCGGCGTCACCGCCGTATCGTCGATCACCACGCCGGCCGCCTTGACGCCCGCCTGGCCTGCCGCGCCCGCCACGTCGTCGATCGACGCCGCCGCCAGCTTCGCCAGCGCCGCGACATCGTCGAGCAGCGCGACCAGTCCTCCTGCCATTTCATCCCCTCCGTTACGCGGCGACGGCGTGCCCGTGCCGCCGCTGCGGGTCAAGCATGTCGCGGTCCGGCCGCGTTAAGCGAATCGTGAGACGCACCGGCTAAAGCTAGCCGCCGGGGAAGCGGGATCGGCGCCGGGGACGAATCCGCCCGCTCTCCCAGTTGCGAACGGAGGATTCATGGACGAAGTGAAGCGCGAGATCGCGCAGAACATGATCGATTTCCTCAACGGCACCGAGGGGCGATCGGTCGAGATCGAACTGCTCGGCGCGCGGGGGCCGCTGTCGATCTACAAGGCGGCGTGGCACACGCGGTTCGCCGACGGCGCGGCGATCCCGGGCGCGATCATCGCCCGCGACTATTCGGGCGAGCACACCTATATCTTCGCGGCCGACGACATCGTCCGGCTGCGCATCAGCCGCAGCTATCAGCTCGGCAACTGACGATGCGCGGGCGGCGGTGCTCCCCGCCGCCCGATGCCCCCGCCGCTGCCCGGCCCGGCGAACCCCGGTTCAGCGCGGGGCGTTGATCTGCGCCAGCACCTCGGCGAAGCGTCCTGCCGCCTCGGCATGGCGCAGCGGCCGGACGCGCTCGACCAGGATCTCGGCCGGGGTCGGCTGCTGCGCCAGCAGCGCGATCGTCTCGTCGACGAAATCGTCGAGCGGCTGATAGCCCGGCCGCGTCTCCTGTCCCGGCGTCAGCGCCGTCTGTACCCCGGGCGGCGCGATCTCGATCACCTCGACGCGGCCCGCCAGCGCCGCGCGCAGCGACACCGTATAGGAATGCAGCGCCGCCTTGGTCGCGCTATAGGTCGGCGTCGCCACCAGCGGCACGAACGCCAGTCCCGAGGTGACGTTGACGATCGCGGCATCGGCCTGCGCCGTCAGATGGTCGATCAGCGCGTCGGTCAGCCGGATCGGCGCGAGCAGGTTGGTCGTGATCGTCGCCTCGGCATCGGCCAGTTCGCGCCGGCGGTCGAGCGGTTCGAACCGCATGATGCCCGCATTGTTGATCAGGACGTTGAGCGTCGGGTGCTCGCCGACGACGCGGCGTGCGAAATCGGCGATCGCGGCGGGATCGTCGACGTCGAGCGTCATCGCGGTCATCCCCGCGCGTCCGGCGATCGTCCGGTCGAGCGCGTCCTGCCGCCGCCCCGCGACGATGACGCGGTTGCCGCGATCGTGCAGCCGCTGCGCCAGCGCCGCGCCGATGCCCGATCCGCCGCCGGTGATGAGAATGCAATTGTCGCTGACCTTCATGTGCCGTGTCCTCATGCGGTTGTCAGCGCGTCATTTATGCCGATATTCGGGGCGTGGAAGAAGGCACTTCGCGGTGCCCCAGTTACCCGGCGGAGAGTGATGTGAGCGATCAGCCCGTGGGCGCCAGGCCCTGGCCCGACAGCGCGCCGGAGGTCGACGCCTTTGCCACCGCGATCATCGAGCGCGTCGCCGACCGCTGGACGCTGCTGGTGCTCGAACTGCTCGCCGAACATGGCGAGCTGCGCTTTTCGCGGATCGGCAGGCTGGCCGAGGGGATCAGCCAGAAGATGCTCACCCAGACGCTGCGCCAGATGGAGCGCGACGGCTTTGTCCGCCGCACCGTCCATCCGGTCGTGCCCCCGCGCGTCGATTATCGGCTGACCGATCTGGGCGAGAGCCTGGGCGTCGCGCTGTGCGGGCTGTGGGAATGGGCCGCGGCCAACCATGCCCGCGTCGCGGCGGCGCGCGCCGAATTCGACGACCGGCTGCGCGACTGACGCGTCGGCGGGACGTCGCGCGCCGCGCGCCGGCGATTGCGTGCTTGCGCCGCGCCGCCGACGGTTCTTAATCAGCGGCCATGACTGCGCTTCCCCTGCGGCTTGCCGCGCTTCTCGCTTTCGGTGCCGCCGCCACGCCCGCGTCGGCCCAGCCGGCCGTTCCGGCGCCCGCATCGACGCCCGCATCGACGCCCGTGATCGCCGCCGATCCCGCGCGCGTGACTGCGGACGTCCGCGCGCTCACCGACGATCTGTTCGAGGGGCGGGCGCCCGGCACGCGCGGCGAGGATCGCACGCTCGGCTGGCTCGTCGCGCGCTTCCAGGCGCTCGGGCTCGAACCCGCCGGCCCCGACGGCCGCTGGCTGCAGAAGGTGCCGCTCGTCCACACCCGGCTCGGCACGCCGCGCGCGATGCGTTTCGATGCGCCTGCGGGGCCGCTCCCCGCCGAGCAGGGACGCGATGTCTATGTGTCGACAATTCGACCTGTCGATGCGCAGATCGCCGACGCGCCGCTCGTCTTCGTCGGCTATGGCGTCACCGCGCCCGAACGCGGCTGGGACGATTTCAAGGGCGTCGACCTCAAGGGCAAGGTCGCGGTGTTCCTCGTCAACGATCCCGATTTCGCCGCCGCGCCGGGCGATCCCGTCGCGGGGCGCTTCGGCGGGCGGACGATGACCTATTACGGCCGCTGGACTTACAAGTTCGAGGAGGCGGCGCGGCGCGGCGCGATTGCCGCGCTCATCGTCCACGATACCGCGGGCGCGGGCTATGGCTGGAACGTCGTGGTCAGCAGCGGCGGCGAGAATTACGACATCGTCCGTCCCGCGGCGCAATGGACCAGCCTTGCGCTTCAGGGCTGGCTGTCGGGCGACGCCGCGACGCGGCTGTTCGCGGCGGCGGGGCTCGATCTCGCCCGGTTGCGCGTCGCGGCGCGGCGGGCCGATTTCCGCCCGGTGCCGCTCGCCGGCGTGCGCTTCACCGCCGACGTGCCGGTTACGCACGAACAGGTCGACAGCTTCAACGTCCTCGCGCGCATTCCGGGCACCGAACGTCCGGATCAGGTGGTGATGTTCGGCGCGCACTGGGACGCCTATGGCGCGGGCAAGCCCGATGCGGCCGGTCACATCTACCGCGCCGGTGCCAATGACGATGCGCTGGGGATTGCCGGGCTGCTCGAAATCGCGCGCGCGATGAAGGCGGCGCCGGCGCCGCGCCGCACGGTGATGTTCGCCGCTTGGACGGCCGAGGAACGCGGGCTGCTCGGCTCCGAATATTATGCGCTGCACCCTGTCGTGCCGATGGCCGACACCGTCGCCAACCTGACGATCGACATCCTCCAGACCGCGGGCCGCGCGCGCGACGTCGTGCTGGTGGGCAAGGGGCAGAACAGCCTCGAGGACGATCTCGCCCGCGTCGCCGCAGGCCAGGGACGGCGCGTGACGCCCGAGGGGCTGCCCGAACGCGGCCTGTTCTACCGCGCCGACCATTTCTCCTTCGCCAAGCGCGGCGTGCCGACGCTGCTGATGATGGGGATCGCGGGCGCGTCCGATCTGGTCGACGGTGGCGCCGCTGCGGGCCAGGCGTGGATCGATGCCTATACCGGCCAATGCTATCACCAGGCGTGCGACGCGTGGACGCCCCAATGGAACCTGGCGGGCGCGGTGCAGGACATCGACGCGATCGGCACGATCGGCGCCGACCTCGCGCGGTCCGACCGCTGGCCCGAATGGAAACCCGGCTCCGAATTCCGCGCCGCCCGCGTCGCGGGGGCAAAGGGGAAATAGGGGGCGGCGAAGCCATCGCCTCCGGCGGGGTCTTCGGTGCCATCACCCGGCATCCGTGCAAGGAGGATCGACGTACTGCGCACCACCGGCACCGCCACCCATCGATGACCGAAATCGAACAGGCCGCCGCCGCTCCGGGCTGCAAGACCGCGCTGCGCCGCTTCTTGCTGGCCATGCACGGCCTCGTCGCCTTTCTGGCTGTGGCGATCACGCTCGAACAGCGGGCGGGTATTCCGTTCAAGACGAGCTACCGCGTCGTCATGGCGGGATTTTGCCTCTATTTTGTCGCCGGCTATTGCCGCGAGCACCGCGACGAGCGCTGGGCGCGGATCGGCTTTCTCCTCGTCCTGCTGTTCGATGTCGGGCTGTTCTTTTCGCCGCTCGCCCATTTGCCCGCGTCGAAGGGGGATGTCCTCTTCTTCGCCGTTCCCGACGCCGCGATCCTGTTCGGCGCCCGCGTCTTTTCCTATCGTCCGACCAGCATCGAGGAGCGGGCGGCGCATCAACGCATGATCGCGGGCTTCATCGTCGCGCTGATCTTCTCGGCGCTCATTCTCTCGATGATGTTCCTGCCGTCCGGCCCGCGACACTGATCGCCCGCCCCGTGCCCATCGGTGCTTGCCGGGGCGGTGCCGCTGGCGGTAACGTGGCGACGCGTTCGGCAACGGAGCGGTGATGAGCCCCGACTTTCCCCACGGCACGGTGCACGACGCGCCCGACGATCTTCAACAGGCATTGCGCGCCGACGCCGCGCTGCTTGCGCACTGGGCGGCGCTGACGGCGCTCGGTCGCAACGAGTTCATCTGCTGGATCGAGGACGCAAAACAGCCCGCGACGCGCTGCCGCCGCATCGAACGCACCTGTGCGTCGCTGGGGGAGGGAAAGAAGCGCCCCTGCTGCTGGCCGGGCTGCACCCATCGCACCGACAAGGCGCCGGGCCGCTGGCAACAGGCGATGCTGCGCGAACGCGAACGCAAACGATCGGCGCGATCCGGCGGGGAGCAATGATCCGGCCCGATGGAGTGGATATGACCGATACGCGCCCTGAGATGACCGACGCCGCGTTCGAGCAGGCGGCAGGCCATGTCGACGACGGCTGGTGGATGACGGGCGAAGCCCTCATCCATGTGCCCGCCGTAACGGCGGTCGAGGGGTGGGACCATTATGACCATCCCGGCCATCTGCAGCTCACCCCGGCGCAGCGCACGCTGATGATGTGGTCCGACATCGTCGGTCAGGTGAGCAACGGCGGCTTTGTGCAGTATTGCGACAATTTTGCCCCGCACCTCGCCCTCGGCGTGGCCGCAGTCGACGCGTTGCAATGGCCCGCGTTGCGCGCGCGGTTTCGCGAAGCCATGGCGGAGCAGGCGGGGAGCGCCGATGCACCCAGGCGGGCACGGCCGGTCGCGCTCACCGACGATCCCGAAAAATGGCGCGCCAGCCGCAAGCGGCTGATCCGCCACCTCGCGCGTCGCGGCAAGCGATGGTGGCAGCCGACGACGAAGCGCGACATCGCTGTGGTCGAGGCGCGCTACCGCGCCGAATGGCAGCTCGAGCTGGAATATCAGAAAGCGGTGTTCTCGGGGGCGCTGCGAAGCGGCGGCGAACGGCTGTTCGATTTCGAACCGCCGCCGTGCGAGGCGGCGGATGCGTTTGACGACTGGTTCTATGCCGGCGCGACCAAGGCCGAGTCGGTCATCCATGTCCGTGATTTCCTGATGCGCTGCCGCGACCAGCTCTATCGACCGTCCTGATCGCCGCCGTCGCGCTGCCCGCCGGCCCGGCGCCGTTTTCCGTAGCGTCATGTGTCGTCGCTGACCAGATAAACAAGATTGCGCAAGAACGAATGCAAGAAAAATCCAGTTGATTGATTGTTCCGGCAAGCATTAAACCGATGTGTCGCGCAGGGGGCGCGGTCAAAGGGGGCTTCATGACCGGTTTTATTCGGGCGATCGCGCTGGCGGTCTGCCTTACGCTGTTCGCGGGCGGTGTCGCGCAAGCACAGGAACGCTCGGCGACGCGCCAGGGGTTCGAACTCGCGGCAGGCAGCGGCAAGCGCATCTTGGTGTTCCGCCCGTCGATCAGCGTCGGCGCACAGTCGACCGCGGGGATGTTCGAACCCAACGGCGAATGGACGGAAAAGGCGCGGGCCAACATCCAGGCCGCGCTTGAAAAGGCGCAGGCGTCGCTCGGCAACGTCGTCGTCGCGGCGCCCGAAGTCTATGGCGACGACGCGCAGAAGCTTCAGGAGCATATGCAGCTTTTCGCCGCCGTGTCGGATGCCGTGATCCAGTATCAGTTCTTCCTCGGCAATCGACTTCCCACCAAGAAGCGCGACAACAAGAACGCGGTGTTCGACTGGTCGCTGGGCAAGGGCGTGGCCGATCTGCCGGGGGCCAGGGATGCCGATTACGGCCTCTTCCTCTTCACGCGCGATGCCTATGGCTCGACCGGACGCAAGGTGCTCCAGGTGCTCGCGCTGCTCGGGCCGGGCATCGCGGTGAAGTCGGGCATGCATCAGGGCTATGCCGGGCTCGTCGATCTGCGCACGGGCGATCTGCTCTGGCTCAACGCCGATGCCGCGATGGGCGGCGACGTGCGCGATCCCGAAGGGTCGCAAAAGCGCGTCCATCAGCTGCTCGAGGATTTCCCCGGCAGCACCGCGCCGCAGCCGCAGCCGCAGCCGCAAGCGCAGCCCAAGCCGTGAGCCCGCGCCGGATGCCCGCGCTCGCCGCCGGGCTGGGTCTCGCGCTGGGCCTCGCGGCCCCGGCCGCCGCCCAGCAGGCGACGATGCCGCCGCCCTATCAGGGCGTCTATCAGCCCAAGGGCGTCGACGAGATCGGCCTTTGGAGCCAGTATGACGAGGACGAACGCGCGCTTGCCGCCTCGTCGCTGCTCGTCCGCGACGAACGGCTGACCGGCTATCTGAAAAAGGTGTTGTGCGACACCGTCGGTCAGGATCGCTGCGCGTCGGCGCGGATCTATGTCATCCGGGCGCCGATCTTCAACGCCAGCATGGCGCCGAACGGCACGATGCGCGTGTTCACCGGGCTTTTCCTGCGCGTCCGCAACGAGGCCGAGCTCGGCATGGTGCTCGGGCACGAGTTCGGCCATTTCGAACGGCGGCACGGGCTGGAAGGGTTCAAGGCGCGGCGCTCGGCGTCGGACGCCGCGGCCTGGATGGCGCTGCTCGTGTCGATGGGCCCCGGCTATCAGGGGTATCAGGGCTATCAGGGGTATCAGAGCTTCCAGCTCTCGCTTTATGGCCAGCTCTACCGCTACGGCCGCGATCAGGAGCGCGAGGCCGACCGGCTCGGCATCGCCTATCTCAACCAGAGCCGTCTGCAGCCCCAGGCGGCGTCTGCGGTGTGGCATCGCGTCATGGAAGAGGCCGAGGCGTCGGCGAGCGCCAAGGGGTTGAAGAAGCCCAATTTCAAGTCGATCGCCTTCGCCGATTCGCATCCGCCCGATGCCGAGCGCGCCGCCTATCTCGCGCAACTTGCCGCGCCCGATGCCCAGGGGCGCGACGACGGCAGCGATCGTTACCGCGCCGCGCTGGCGCCGTTCCTCGGCCAGTTCCTCGACGACCAGATCAAGCTGAACGACTTCGGCGCCAGCGATTATCTGATCCAGAACCTCGCCGCGCCGGGCTGGACGGCGACGCTGTGGCTCAAGCGCGGCGACCTGTACCGCACCCGCGGCAACCCGCGCGATCTGATCGCGGCGGCCGACTTCTACGCCAATGCCGTCAAGCTCGACCCGGGCTTGGCCGAGGCGCATCGCGGGCTGGGGCTGGCGCTGATGAAGACGGGGCGGCCGGGCGAGGCGACGGCCTCGCTGCAGACCTATCTCCGCCTGCGTCCCGATGCCGTGGACGCGGGCATGATCAAGATGTTGATTCCGGGGGAAACGACCAAATGACCAAGTTCCGCACGCTCCGCGCGGCGATCGCGCTCGCTGCCGTCGCCGTCCTTTCCGTTCCCGCCGACGCGCACCGGCTGGCGGAAAAGGGCCAGCCCGTCGCCGTCGCCGATTCGAAGCTGACGGTCACGCCGACGCGCGACTGGAACCGGCTGCGCGCCCGCATCGGCAAGCATGCCGAAAGCTGGACGCTCGACGGCGAGCAGTTGAACGACGTCACCTTCTACGCCGCGATCGAGCCGGGCGAGCCGCTGATGCGCGAAAGCAGCAAGAAAAAGGCGCCGCTGCCCAAGTTCCGCAAGGATCTGCTGCTCGCCGAAGTGCCCGAGCTGCTCGAACGCACCTATCGCGCCGGCAAGGATGCCCGCGATTTCCAGATCAGCGCGACGACGGCGGAAAAGTTCCTCGGCCGCGACGGCGTGCGCTTCGCCTATCAGTCGACCGACAATGACGGGATGATCCGCAAGGGCGAGGCACGCGCCGCGATCGTCGACGGCAAGCTCTATCTGGTGACGTTCGACGCGCCGCGCCTGCACTATTTCGACCTCCTCGTCGAGGACGCGCGCGCGCTGATGGCGTCGGCAACGCTTTAGCATCGTTCCGGGGCGCGGCCCGGCCGTCGCGCCCCGGCTTCCGTTCGGCGGTCGTTGCGCTCACCCCGGAAACGGCCTTTCCGCAGAAGCGCGCGTCGTCACCGCCCCGTCGGGCGGGACCGATTCCAGACCGTGAACGCAGCCATGGCCGCTTTCGGTCCGCGCCCTGAATGCTGGCGAAGGGGCGGACTGCTGTCTCGGCTCCGGAGGCGGCCTGCGCAAAGCGGCCGTCCGGCAAAGGCTGCCGGGTGGCGGCTGACGACCAACATGCGTCGTTTGTCGGGAGGTGCGGGGACGTCGGCTTGTGCCAAAACCCGCCAATCGGCGGACCGCACCCTGCTCGGTCGCAACGCGCCCATCCAAGCCGCTCAACTGAGAAATCAGCACACCGATGAGCGGACATTCTGCATATGCTCGAGGCTGGGACCTCCCGGGCCGTTCGCTATAGGTGGCGATAGCTGAGAAAGTGGCAGACATTTTGGGGAGGCGAAACGCGGCTTTCGGACGGAGATAAGAGGGTGATCTATCGTTAGTGATCACTAAATATCCTGTTGACGTAGATCTTCGTCCGCTGAAAAATGAATGACATATAATGGCTTGGGACGTCGGCTTTGCTGGCGATCGATTATGCGATTCACTGGCGACAGTCTTGATGCAGTATTGCACAAACTTTACAGCGCACTCGCTAAGGATGGCCAAAAGCACACAGGTACGCGAGGCGATACCCGTGAATTGCTTAGCGTAACTCTTCATATTACCAAACCGCGCGCGCGGATTAGCATCTCCGAGAATCGGGGAAAGCCGTTCAGCGCCTTGGGCGAATTGCTCTGGTACCTTTCTGGCTCCGACACTCTCGAATTCATCGAGCCATATGTTACTCGTTATGCCGAAGATGCTGTCGATGGGATCCTGGAGGGCGCTTACGGCCCTCGGCTGCTCTCTCTTCGTGACGGCATTAACCAGTTCGACAGCATCCACCAGCTTCTGACCGACAAGCCCGGATCGCGGCGAGCAGTAATCCAACTGTTCAACGCCGAGGACATTACCACACGGCATAAGGAAATCCCCTGCACGACCACGATGCAGTTCCACCTGCGTGATAACCACCTGCACATGTCCGCCACACTGCGCTCGAACGATGCCTTTTTTGGCCTGCCCCACGACGTGTTCTGCTTCACCATGTTGCAGGAGATGATGGCAAGGCGGCTGGGCGTCGAGATGGGTGAATACCACCAGTATGTCGGCAGCATGCATGTTTACGAAGACAAGCTGGATGATATGAAGGCCTACGTCGTTGAGGGCTTCCAGCAAACCCGTGAAATGCCGCCGATGCCAGCGGGCAATCCGTTCGACATGGTCGCTCGTTTCCTCGACATCGAGCGTCGGCTGCGGGCTGGTGAAAATCTCATGGCAGCAGACGAGATCGACGACCCATACTGGGCGGATATCGTTCGTTTACTCCAGGCTTTCTGGGCGCGGAAATGGGTAGCCGACTATCCCAAGCGTTTGAAAGAGTTGAAGGCTGAACTCGCCTACGATTCCTATGGCCCATATCTGGACGGCCGACTTCATCTTAAGAGCCGCGCGCCTGACGCCGGCGAACCCCAAGCAGCATGAGGATCGAATTACCAATGTGGCCGTCACGGAATGCAGAACATCAACGCCTCGTCGCTGAACTCAAAGCTGCAAAAGCTGCCCAAGGACTTAAGGGTCTGCCGGACGACAAGACCATAGAAACGCTGGCCTATCAGTTCATCGCCAGCCTGCGGCGTGAGGATTACTATCGGGTGGTCCAACGCGGCGGGATTGCAGCAAATCGGGCGGATCCCAACCATGCCTCCTTCGATGCCGAACGGGCGGTCGCCTTTCACATGCAGCAAGGCAATGTTGATGAGGCTGGCTGGCTTATCTTCCTGATGACGCACTTTGCCCGCCGGCCCGACTCCCGATGGCGCCGCCTTCAGGACGTCTACGGACAGCTTGGTGGAGGTATCTGGGACTGGCCAACCGTCTCCGCCAATCCCGCCGCCTTCAACAACTGGCTCACTGCCAACTGGATGAACGTCGGGGGCAACTTCGGGAATCACCGCAAGTACGAGAGCCTGCGTCCGACTGCGAAGCGGCCGATGCAACGTGCTGTTTCAGACTATCTGGCATGGATCGGGCCGGCAGGACATGCGGCATTCTTCGCCAGGGCTGTCGTTGCCGCAGGCAACAACCCGCACACCATCTTCGATTATCTGTACCAGCGCCTCGCGATCAATTCGTTTGGCCGCCTGGCAAAGTTCGACTACCTTTCGCTGATCGGCCGTTACGGGCTTGCGCCGATCAAGGCGGGCTCAGCGTATATCCACGGCGCAACCGGTCCGGGAAATGGCGCTCGCCTCCTCATCGACGGGTCGCGCACCAGCGGCACTCGTCATCAGGCGGTACAACAGGAGCTGGACGTACTGGACGTCCGATTGAAGGTCGGGATGGCGGTCATGGAAGATGCGCTGTGTAACTGGCAAAAGAGCCCTAGAAACTTCGTGCACTACGTGGGCTGAGACATCCGAAGGGAGACTCAGTCCATCACCTCTGCCAGTTCGTCCCATTGCCAGCGGCGCTTCAGATAATTGAGCTGATCGGGCTTGATCATAGCGCGGTGCTGCATCTGACCAACGGTCAGTCCAGGTGATACGCCAATTGACACGCTAAAACGCGTAACCTCGTACTTTTCGGCCGGCAGCTCCCGAAATTCTTCCTTACGCGCCGGAGGCACGATGAGGTCAGAAGCGAACTCATTCGCTTCACGTTCGCTCTCGTCCACGTCGTTATTGCCCATTTCCGAATCGACGAATGTCTTGGCGCCGTGCAGAATTAGATGGCCGATCTCGTGGAACACCGTGAACCAGAACGTGTCATCGGAACGGCCGCGGAAGCTCAGGAGGATCATCGCCTTGTCAGGGGAAACGAATCGGCTGGCGCCGGAAGCCCGGCATCCCGGCGGCGCTTTCTTGGCGACGACAGCCACGCCAGCTTCGGCACACAATTCCTTGAGCTTGGGCATGAACGCTTCGGGGCGCTTCAGCTTTGAGAGCTTGCGGATCGTATCAAGACGATCCTGCAAGTTGCCAACATTCCACGGCTTAGTGGATACTAGATCGGAACTCAATTCGCCATCGCGCAGCCACATGAGCACAGCGCCATCGGCCGAATCAAAAGCTGCGGACGTGCGGAACAGCGTGTTGGTGCAGATCTTCCCGTAACGGGCCTGCCACGCATCCATGGTGCCGACGTTGAAGAATCGCAGGCGCCGACGCACTTCGTCTCGGCGCTTTTCGGATGTCAGTCGACCTCTGGGCTTTTCGCCGGGGACGGGAAGAAGGAGCCAATCGTCGGCTTCCACTGCCGTGGCGCGATCAACGGCTCGTTCCAGCGCTGATTCATACTGCTCTTGCCGCTTGAGCCAGAATGACATGGTGCCGCCTACCGCTCCAGCGAGTGCCGTCGCATGCTCTCTATCGACGGCGCTGGATCCATCTAGAAGGCCGCGCAGCGTGATCATGCCGCCGATCAGATGGCTGGCAACTTCGAGGGCGGAAAGGTTTTGTCGAAGCATCAGTGCGCGCAACGAGTCGCCAGGCTTTGAGAACCAGTCAGGAGTGAATTCCTGTCCTTGCTTCAAGGCACCCTCGACATTGTCACCAGCTTTAACCTCGTCACGCTCGACCAAATTACACGGCCCATTGCGTCGCGATCGAAACGCTTGGCGACCACGACAAGCGCCGCGCAATACCCTGAACCAATCGCGACGGAAAGTGAATCGTCCTCCAAAATTTTAATTTCTTGGCCAGGGAAGTCGATCAGCTCCTGCACATTCTCGAAAGCACGGGCATCCGATATGAACGTCACCAACGCAGCCGCGTGCAAACTACCGTACGCGGCTTCCGCTCGGCTAAGATCGACGCACGTGTCGTGAAGTTGCTCATCCTCAAAGGAAATCGTGATCAAGGCTGAGCCCCAGATCGGCGATAAGGCAAATCTGCCGGCTTGCCCTCGGCAAGCGAGAGGTCGACGGCGGCAGCTTTCATTGCGGCAGCGGCGATCCGTGAGGTTTTGCCTGCTGCTTGGCGCGGATCGCGTCGATACGATCCCAATTGCGTGCTAGCTCGACATCGCCAGCTTCGTCCATATGGATTCCCGTGGCGCTGCAAAGGCTGGCTAGCGTGACCATTACGCCTCCGACTTCCTGTGTAGGCTCTCCCTTTTGACGACCGAAGACGTAATGGACCAGCGCAACCGCATCGTCATGGCTGCAGCCATTCGCCTGGGCGAGTTCCAAGGCTTCTTCCAGAAAACGATGCGTACGTTCCGCCCGATCCGATCGCACTGATGGAGGGAAGCATGCTTCGAGCCACTCCTCGACCCGCTGCTGATAGGATGTGAGGTCGGCTGCCATTCCTACCCTTCCTGACGCTCTCATGGGAATCTGACTAGATGTAATCGCTTTGACGGGAAGCGCATTTCAATCTGGAAGTGGTCGAAGCTCGCCGCATTGAGCATATTGCGAATAACCGGCATGTCGAAATTACACATATGCAACCGAACATTCCGTTACGAGCCAGACCTTAGGAATTCTGTCTCATTAACTGACAGTCTGCTCGTGGGGGGAGAAATTTTGCCGATGAATGTCTTGAATGGGCCGACTGGTGCCGGCAGCGCCTTCGAGTGAATGTCAGCTATCCCCGCAACTTCACCCTGAGCGGGACTGTCGCCTATCGGCCAGCGTTGCCTGCTCCCTGCCACCATTTGCTGTCTCGCAGAACGTCTGGTGTTTGGCTGAACGCCGCCATTTCGACGCTGGCCTGGGAATGACTGCAACGTCCCAAATCCCGTCCCGCCCCACCAAAGCCAAGCCCTGCAAAGCCCGCTTTCACCCTCACGCCGGAGCCGTCGCCGCCATCGCCGCCTTCCATTTGCGCAGCCGGCCGCGCGCATTGTCATAGGGTGAGGATGTGTTGAACTGGATCATCCGCCCCATCGTCCACTTGCCATACCATGGCCGGCCGTAAAGCGCGTCGTTGTCCAGCGCCTCGATCCGCGTGACGATCGCCGCCTTGGCCGCCGCCAGGCGCTCGACGCGCTGTCGATAGGGAAGCGCTTCATGGTCGTGGTAGAATTTCTGTGCGAGGCGGCCGAGCGCGTTCCATTTGAAGCCGGTTTCGGGGAAGTCGATGTGCTGGCCGGCGGCGTCGCGGTCGAGCCATTTGAGCACCAGTTCGTTCCAGCCGAGCAGATAGGCGACCAGATCGGCAACGCGCATCATCGTGCCCTTGGCGTGCCCCTCGAGCTGCCTGTCGCCGGCGGCGGCGTCGGGCACCTCGGCAAGCGCGCGGTGCAGCTTGTCGAAGCTGCGGTGGATCGCCTGCAGCAATTCTTGCTTGTTCTGCGGAACGGCCATGCTGTCACCCCGCGTCGAATGGGGTTCGGTCCGGGCAGGCGGCGGCGGGTCGCTCCGGCGTGTCCGGCCGGTGCCATATCGCGTGGCGGCGCTTTCGGGAACCGGCGCCGGGCGGTCCGCCCGCGCGCCCTGCGCCGGGGGCCTGTGCGCGCGGGGGATCGCCGGCGCCGTGCCGTTGCCGGGCGTTCAGCCGCGCGGGGCTATGCGCGAACGCATCCGAAACGATTGGATGGATGGATCGCATGTCCCGGCTTCCCCGACTTTCCTGCCTCCTCGCCGTTGCGGCGGGGGCGGTGCTGCTCGTGCCTGCAGAGGCGGGCGCGATGGCGAATCCCGCCTCGGTGTTCTGCGCGCGGATGGGCGGGCGCAGCGTGATCGCCCGGCTGCCTTCGGGCGATGCGGTCGGGCTGTGCTATCTCGCCAAGGACAAGATCATCGAGGAATGGACGCTGTTCCGCATGTTCAAGGGCAAGCTGCCGTCGGCGCGCAACCGGCTGATCCGGCTCTGACCGCGGGGGCAGGGGCGCGGCGGGAGGCGCGGCGGGGGGCGCGGCGCGGCCGGGAATCGGGGGCACGTCATCGCGTGTCGCCGAACGGCGCGTTGCGGCGCGCGAACGACGCCCCTTGCGCGATTTTTGCGGCGATCCGCACGCTTTTGCCCCGCAACGGCGCGTTCGGGCGCGTCATTGGGGCGTCTGACCGGCTAGGCGCGGGGGGATTTGCGGGTTAGGGTCGGCCATGGCGTCGCTTGGTCCAACCCCGTTCCCGATCCTCCTCCGGCCGGAGCCGCGGCGATGGTGATCCAGCCCGCCCGCGCGCTCCCGCTGGCGCCCGGGCTCGGCGCAGGCGCGGTCGCGGACGCTACGGAAAGCGGGCATCATGCGCTGGGGTTCAGCGCGGCGCAGGTGCGCTGGGCGGTCGTCGCCAGCCTGGCGGGGTGCACGCTGCTGCTCTGGTCCGCGGGGCTCGCGGTCGATCCGTTCAGCCGCAGCAACATTCCCTATTATCTGGTGCTGATGATCGGCCCGCTGGTCCGCGCCTGGTGCGCCCGCGACGGCCGGCGCTGGAGCGTTTCGCTGGCGCATGGTGTTGAATATTATACGCTTTTCACCGCGATGGCGCTCACCGGCGCGGTCAGCAGCTACCCCATCGCCGCCTTGTCGCAGGGCTTTGCCGACGCCGCGCTCCAGCGCGTCGACGCCGCGCTGCGCTTCGACTGGCTCGCCTGGTATCGCCTCGTCGCCGAGCACCGCGCGCTCCAGCTCCTCGGCATCGCGGCGTATCAGAGCATCTATCTCACCCCCGCCGCGCTGCTCGCCTGGTTCGCCGCCACCGGCCGCCGCCGCGATGCGCACCATTTCCTCGCCGCCTTCTGGCTCGCCGCGATCCTGACGCTGGCGCTGTTCCACTGGATGCCCGCGATCGGCCCGTTCGCGCTGCTGTGGAAGGGGCCGATCCCCTATATGCCGACCAGCGAGCTGTGGCAGCCCGATCTGATCCCGGTGCTGCGCCACCATGGCGAGCGGTTCGTCGATCTGGGCCAGCTCCGCGGGCTGGTGTCGGCGCCCAGCTTCCATGCGGCGTCGGGCACGCTCTACATCGCCGCGGCCTGGCGGTGCGGCCCGTTGCGCTGGGTTCTCACGGGAATCACGGGCGCGATGCTGCTGTCGACGCCGGTCGAGGGGACGCATTACCTCGCCGATCTGCTGCTTGGCGCGGCGGTCGCGCTGGTCGCGTGGCGGCTGGCCGGGGCGCTCGTCGCCCGTCATGCGCGCACGCCCGCGGTGGCGCGATGAGCCGCCATCCGGTCGCGGCGCGCGTCGATCACCGCGAGCGTCATGCCGTCGCCCGGATCGGCTGGCTGCGCGCGGCGGTGCTCGGCGCCAATGACGGCATCGTCTCGACCGCCAGCCTGATCGTCGGCGTCGCCGCCTCGGCGCAGAGCCGCGAGGCGGTGTTGCTCGCCGGCGTCGCCGCGCTGGTGGCGGGGGCGATGTCGATGGCCGCGGGCGAATATGTCTCGGTGAGCTCGCAGGCCGACAGCGAACGTGCCGATCTCGCCACCGAACGTCGCGAACTGGCCGAAGACCCGGCGTTCGAACAGGCCGAGCTGGCGCAGATCTATGTCGCGCGCGGGCTCGATCCGGCGCTTGCCGATGCAGTGGCGACGCAGTTGATGGCGCGCGATGCGCTCGGCGCGCATGCCCGCGACGAGCTCGGGCTTTCCGAAACGGTCGCCGCGCGCCCGCTCCAGGCGGCGTTCACCTCGGCCGCGACCTTTACCGCAGGCGCCGCGGCGCCGCTCGCGGCGGGCGTGCTCGCGCCGTCGGCGGCGGTGATGCCGGCGGTGGCGGCGACGTCGCTCGTCTGCCTCGCGCTGTTGGGCGCGCTCGGCGCGATCGCGGGCAACGCCCCGCCGCTCCGCTCGATGGTGCGCGTCACCTTCTGGGGCGCGCTGGCCATGGCGATCACGGCGGGGGTGGGGCGGCTCGTCGGCGCCGCCGTCTGAGCCGCCGCGTCAGATCAGGTAGAAGCTCGCGTCGACCGACTGCACGCCGACCAGCGTGATCGTGCCGCTGCCATAGTCGATCACGCTGTTGCCGTCGACCAGCCGCACCGTCAGGCTTGCGGCGGTCGCGCCGGTGCCGCGCAGGTCGATCAGGTCGAAATCGCCCGGCGCGTGCCCGAAATCGTGGATGACGTCGTTGCCGTCGCCCGCGCGGAATACGAAACGGTCGTTGCCGCCGCCGCCCCACAGCGTATCGTTGCCTGCCCCGCCGTCGAGCACGTCATTGCCGCCGGCCAGCCCGGCACCGTCGCGCCCGTCGCCATAGAGGTGGTCGTCGCCGTCGCCGCCGTAAAGCTGGTCGTCGCCGCCGCGCGCGCCGCCCAGCAGCGTCTGCGCATCGCCATAGAGCCAGTCGTCGCCCTCGCCGCCGTCGATCCGGTCGTTGCCGCCGCGGCTGCCCGCGCCCAGCGTGCGGACGTCGCCGATCAGCGTATCGTTGCCGATCTCGCCCCACAGCCGGTCGTTCTGCCATCCGCCCAGGATCAGGTCGTCGCCGCCGCCGCCGTACAGCCGGTCCTCACCCTTCTGCCCGTCGATCCGGTCGTCGCCGAAGCCGCCGAACACGCTGTCATTGCCCTTGCCCGCGTCGATCTGGTCGTTGCCGAAGCCGCCGACCAGCCGGTCGGCCGTGTCGCCGCCCAGCATCGTCTGCGTGGCGGGCGCGCCGTCGGCGGCAAAGATCTGGACGCGCACGTCGCTTTCGTCGCCCGGCCCGCCGTCGCCGCCGCTCGTGAACGCGATCGCGAAACGGTCGCCGCCCAGGCTGGTGATGCTCGGCCGCGACGCACCGAGCCCGTCTGCGGACGCGACCACGATCTCGTCGCCCTGCGGCGTGCCGTCGGCGGTAAAGACCTGGGCGTGGACGGTGTCGGGCTGGCCGTCGTCGGGCTGATCGCGCCACGCCACGACATAACGGCCATTGTCGAGGCGGGTCGCGTCGACGCTGTCCTGCCGATGCATCCCTGCCGTCGGGAAGAGGTGGAGCGGGCCGACGGGCACTCCGTCATCGCCCACCACCAGGCTGTAGAGCTCGCCGCCCGACTGGACGACCAGCAGGAAATTGCCGTTGTCCAGCGCGGTCGCGTCGATCTCCTCGCCGGGCGGCAGGCCGGTCAGCGCGATCGACTCGCCGACGCCGTCCTTGTCGACGAACCGGACAAAGACGATCGGCTCCGGGCCGGCATCGGGGTCGGGTTCGTCGCCGCCCTCCGCGCCGATCCAGGCGAGCACGGCCCGCGATCCGTCGAGCGCGGCCAGGCTGTGCGGGGCGCTGCCGCCGACATAATCGATCGCGAAGGTTCCGGCGACCCCGCTGCCGTCGGGGGTGCGAACCTCGCCCTCCAGCCCATATTCGCTGTGCCACACGCTCACCACGCTGCCGTCGCCGAACGCGGCGGTTCGCGCCTCGCGGTGGTAATAGTCATAGCCGGTGCGATATTCCGGCCCGGCGATCACCCCGTTGGCGTCGAGGTAGCGCGTGTTGATCGACGTGCCCTCGAGGTGGTTTTCCTCGCCGCTGCTATAGACGATCGCGAAGCTGCCGTCGGGGCGGGCGGTAATGGCGGGATCGAACTGCGCGTCCTCGCGGATCGTGTTGACGACGAACTCGCCGCCGATCGCCTGGCCGGGCAGGATCGCGCGCGCGGTGACGTCATAGGTCGGCTCGATCCCCTCCGGATCGGGCAGGATGCTCTCCCACGCGACGACCAGCCCGCCCTGCGGCGTGCCCGTAATCACCGGATGATATTGCAGCAGGAAATCGCGGTCGCTGTTGATGACAAAGGCATCGCCGATCGGAACGGCCATCGTTCCAAACTCCCCGTTTGGCACCGTCCTGCATCGGGGCGGCGTCGTGCGATTGGTGATCGACCCGGCCGCATCCTATCGTACTGCGGCATCGGCGCGACCCCGGCGCACACGCCGATCGGCTGGAACGCACCGGATGCGCGGCGGGCGGTCGGTCGCAGCCGTAACATTCTGGAAAATCGCGAAATCACCCGCAGCTAGGCGGCGGCGCAGCGCGCTGCCCCCTGGGCCGTGGTCCAGCGCGCGGCAAAGTCGGCGAGCGCCTGCGCCAGCGGCGGCAGCGGCGCACCGCGCTCGCTTCCCAGTGCGGCCATCGCCGGGCGCGGCGCGCGCATCCCCAGTTCGGCGGCCGGCACCGCATCGATCAGGCCGGCGTCGAGCCCCAGCGCCTCGGCCACCCGTTTCGCGAAATCGGCCCAGGACAGCGCGGTGCCGCTGGTCTGGTGCCAGATCCCCGTCTCCCCGTCGATCAGCAGATCGAGCACGCCGTGCACCAGATGCGGGACATAGGTGGGCGTGACGATCAGGTCGTCGGCGGCGCGGAAGCGCGCGCCGCGTGCGAGCGTGCGCGCGACGGCATGTGCGAAATTGTGCGGGTCGAACGGCGAGAAGAACGCGGCGGTGCGAACGATCAGATGCGCGCCGTCGATGCGCGCCAGCCCGGCCTCCAGCCAGGCCTTGCTGGTGCCGTAGACGCCCGTCGGCGCGGGCGCGTCGCGCTCGACATAGGGGCGATCCGATCGCCCGTCGAACACGAGGTCGCTCGAAAAATGCACCGTCGGTATCCCGCGCGCAGCCGCGGCGGCGGCGAGCGTCAGCGGACCTTCGGCGTTGGCGGCCATGCACGCCTCGGGCGCGTCCTCGGCGTCGTCGACGCGGACCCATCCTGCCGCGTTGACCACGGCCCAGGGGCGATGCGTGTCCAGCGCGGCGGCAATGCTTTGCGGATTGCGGAGGTCGATCGTCGCGCGGCCGGTCAGCACATGCGGAATGTTGCGAAGCGTCGCCGCGCGCGAAAGCGCCTGGCCCAGCGTTCCGGTCGCGCCCAGGATCAGCAGGGGCGGCACGTCGGCGGGGGTGGCCTCGATCCGCCGGTGCGCCGTGGCCGGTGCCGGGCGATGGACGGGCGGATGCTCGATGCGGATCGGCCGCCGCCACCACCCCGCCGCTGCGACGAGCGGGTGTCGCTCGGCGCCCGCGGGCAGCGCGCGCATCAGTGCGGCGAGCGCCGTCGGCCGGGGCGTGCCGCTGCTCACGTCATAGACGCCCGGTTCGTAGAGCCCGCGGCCGGTCAGCAGCGTGTTCCATCCGCAACTGCCGAGCAGCGACCAGACGGTCAGCGCGCGCAGGTCGACGCCGCCGGCACGCGCTGCCTCGGCAATGTCCCACGCCTCGGCGAGCCAGCGCAACTGCTCCTCGCGCGTGCAGCCATTGTGCACCTCGGTGATGGCGATCGGCAGGCCATAACGCCCCCAGGCCTCGTCGATCGCGCCCGCCAGCCCCTGCGGGCCGGGCTCGAGCACGCGGATCGCCTCGACATCGGCAAAGCGCTGGCGGGCGTTGCCGCCATGGACGTGCGGCGGATAACGCGTCAGCCGATGGTCGAGAAAGCGGTCGCTGGTCAGATAATGGTTGATGCCGATGATGTCCGGCGGGCAGGGGGCGTCGGCGATCGCGCGCAGCCGCTCGGTCAGGCCGTATCGGGCCAGGTGCGCCCATAGCGGATGGCCGGGCGTCACCCGGCCGCACAGCAGATCCCAGCCTGCCCAGCGGCGGACATTGTCGAACGCCGCCTGGCCGCGCACCTCGGCGGTGGCATAGGTCCGGCCCAGATCGTCGGTCTGGATCAGTTGCGCCGCCGGGTTGATCCGCCGCACCGCCGCCATCGCGAGCCGCACGCCGTCGATCTGGTTGAGCAACGCGCGCCAGAAGGCACCCTCGTCGCGGGCATGCGGGTACCAATGGCCATAGAGTGCGGAAAAGCGCGCCGTGGTCAGCGGCTCGTTCACCGGCGTCCAGCGCGTGATCCACGGATAGCGTTCGGCGACATGGGCGGCGTGGCGCGCCAGCCCGGCGGCGAACCCCTCGTCGTCGAGCAGGCTGGTGTAGGACGGGCCGCTGCCGTGATGGACCAGCCCCGCGATGACGTCGATCCCGCGCGCGCGCAGGCCGTGCAGCCGCGCGTCGGTCCACGCCCAGTCGCACCGGTCGGGGCGTTCGGGCGAAATCCGCTCCCACAGCACCGGATAGCGGATCGCGCGGATGCCGAGTTCGGCAAAACGGTCGAGATCGTCGGGCCGCCGGGCATGGCCGCATCGTTCGAACTGGTCCCCATAGCCGTCGCCGACGCGGTTGACCGTGCATTCCGGGCCGCCCCAGAGTTCAAGTCCCGGCTGCCCCATGATCCTCTCCCGCAACGATGCAGGCACAACCGCCGGGGGCCGCGCCGGTTGCATCGGCAGCGACCGGATGCACGCGATAACATAGGTTAAGTTATTGCGATTAAAGCGGGTTCAGGAACCTTCGCGTCCCGGCCCGGGTTGTACTTGGTGTTCATCCAACAGCAAGGTTCCCGGTATGCGTCAGCAGCGCGAAGAAGCCCCGTTCTTCTCCAATCCACAGGCGCAGGACGCAAAGGGCACGCTGCTCTGCTTCAGTCATCTGCGCTGGAATTTCGTCTTTCAGCGGCCGCAGCATCTGATGCGCCGCTTCGCGCGTGACTGGCGCGTGTTGTTCTGGGAAGAACCCGTTTACGGCGCCGATACGCCGCGGCTCGAAGTGGTTGCTTGCGCCGAAACCGGCGTCACCGTCGCGACGCCGCAGCTTCCGGCGGGGATGGCGCCCGTTGCCGAGGTCGAGGCGCTGCGCCGGCTGCTCGACGCCGCCGTCGCCGAACAGCCCGGTGGGCCGCTCCTTCGCTGGTATTACACGCCGATGATGCTCCCCTTTTCGGAGCATGTTCCTGCGCAGTGCGTCGTCTATGACTGCATGGACGAGCTCGCCAACTTCAAGGGCGCGCCGCCCGAACTGCTGCCGCTCGAACAGCGGCTGTTCCAGCAGGCCGATCTGGTCTTCACCGGCGGGTACAGCCTGTACGAGGCGAAGCGCGAACGCCACCCGAGCGTCCATCCCTTTCCGTCGAGCGTCGACGCCGCGCATTTCGCCTCCGCCCGCGCCGTCGGGCCCGAACCCGCCGACCAGCAGGGGATTCCCGGCCCGCGCCTCGGCTTTTACGGGGTCGTCGACGAGCGCATGGACCTTTCGCTGATCGCGGCGCTCGCCGACGCGCGGCCCGAATGGTCGATCGTGATCGTCGGCCCGGTGGTCAAGATCGCCGAGGCCGACCTGCCGCGCCGCCCCAATCTCCATTATCTCGGCGGCAAATCCTATGACGCGCTGCCCGACTATCTGCGCGGCTGGGATGTCGCGCTGATGCCCTTCGCGATCAACGAGGCGACGCGGTTCATCAGCCCCACCAAGACGCCCGAATATCTGGCGGCGGGCTGCCCCGTCGTCTCGACGCCGATCATCGACGTCGTGCGCCATTATGGCGAGATGGCGGCGGTGTGCATCGCCGAAACGCCCGCCGCCTTTGTTGAGGGATGCGAGGCCGCGCTGGCGCTGCGCGAAACGGCCGACTGGCTGGCCCCGGTCGAGGCGATGCTCGAAACGAACAGCTGGGATCGCAGCTTCGCCGCCATGTCCGCACGGATCGAGACGGCGATGGCGCGCAGCCGGCATGTCCACCCCGTCGTCTCGCCGGTGGTCTGGCCGGGCGATCGTCCCCGCGCCTATGACGTCATGGTGGTCGGCGCGGGCTTTGCCGGCGCGGTGATGGCCGAACGGCTGGCGGCCGATGCCGGCAAGCGCGTGCTGGTGGTCGATCGCCGCCCGCACGTCGCGGGCAATGCCTTCGACCGGCTCGATGCGGCGGGCGTGCTGATCCACCAATATGGCCCGCACATCTTCCACACCAATTCGGCGGACGTGTTCGACTATCTATCGCGCTTCACCGAATGGCGGCCCTATGAGCACCGCGTGCTCGCATCGGTCGGCGACAAGCTGGTGCCGATGCCGATCAACCGGACGACGCTGAACCTTCTGTACGGCCTCGACCTCCGGACCGAGGACGATGCCGCGGACTTCCTCGCCTCGCGCGCCGAGCCGGTGTCGGCCGTCCGCACGTCGGAGGACGTCGTCGTCTCGGCGATCGGCCGCGACCTCTACGAGACGTTCTTCCGCGGCTATACGCGCAAGCAATGGGGGATGGACCCGTCCGAACTCGACAAGTCGGTGACGTCGCGCGTGCCGACGCGCACCAACACCGACGATCGCTATTTCACCGACAAGTTCCAGGCGATGCCGGCCGAGGGTTATACCCGCATGTTCGAACGGATGCTCGATCATCCGAACATCGACCTGCTGCTCGGGGTCGATTTCCATGAGGCGCGCGAGGCCTATCCGCACGGCCACCTCGTCTTCACCGGCCCGATCGACGAATATTTCGGCTATTGCTACGGCAAGCTGCCGTACCGCTCGCTCCGGTTCCGGCACGAAACGGTCGACCAGCCGCAATATCAGCCCGTGGCGGTCGTCAACTATCCGTCCGAAACCGTGCCCTACACGCGCGTGACCGAATACAGGCACCTCACCGGCCAGACCGGCGATCGCACGAGCATCACCTTCGAATATCCCAGCGCAGAGGGCGATCCCTATTATCCGATCCCCCGACCGGAGAACCAGGCGCTGTTCAAGCGGTACGAGGCACTGGCGCTCGCCCAGCCCGATGTGAGCTTCGTCGGCCGGCTGGCGACCTATCGCTACTACAACATGGATCAGGTGGTGGGGCAGGCGCTGGCCACCTATCGTCGCCTCGCGGCGCGCTGGGCCGATGCGGCGGACAGGCCGGCCGGCGCCGATGCGGCCGCGAGCGATTATCCGGCGATCCAGGCGGCATGATCGGTTAAGGCGGAGCGCGTGGTGCGGGATCGCACCGGCGCGCGCCGTCGCAACGGATGTTCGATCCGCAGGACAAGGTCAGCGAAGCCGAACTTCGCCGCGGCTTGCGCTATCTGCTCGTCGACGCGTCGTTCGCCACCGCGATCGGCGCGCTCAACAGCGGCGTCGTGCTGCTCGCGCTCGCGCTCCACATCGGGGCGAGCACGCTCGAAATCGGCGTGCTCGCCGCCATCCCGCTGTTCACCCAGGTGTTGCAGGCACCGGCGGTCACGCTCGTCGAGCGGCTGCGCACGCGCCGGCGGATCTCGGTCGCGTGCGTGTTCCTCGCGCGGCTCGCGCTGCCGATCTATGCCGCCATCCCCTTCATCCCCGACCGCCGGCTGGCCGCGGCGCTGCTGATCGCCGCTGCGGTGCTCCATTACGGGCTCAATGCGGTGGGGGCGTGCAGCTGGAACAGCTGGATGCGCGACCTCGTCCCCTCGAACCAGCTCGGCGCGTTCTTCGCGCGGCGCACGCTGTTCGGCACGGCGGTCAGCGCGATCGCGACCGTCGGCGGGGCGCTCGCGCTTCAGCGCGCGGGGGCCGACCAGGCAACCGGCGACCGCATCTTCGCCGCGCTCTACGGCTTCGGCTTTCTCTGCGGGCTGGTCAGCACCGCGGCGCTCGCGCGCGTGCCCGAGCCGCGCATGGCGCCCGACAGCGAAGGCGTGGCGATCCACCGGCTGCTCGTCGAGCCGCTGCGCGACCGCAATTTCCGTTTCCTGCTCGGCTATCTGGCGAGCTGGCAGTTCGCGGTGAACCTCGCCACGCCCTTCTTCACCGTCTATTTCGTGCGCGAACTCGGCTTCAGCATGGGGTTCGTGCTGATCCTCAGCTTCATCAGCCAGATGGCCAACCTGGCGGTGATCCGCGGCTGGGGCGCGCTTGCCGACCGCTTCACCAACAAATCGGTGCTCGGCGTCGCCACCCCGCTCTATATCCTGTGCATCGCCGGCATGGCGTTCACCAGCGACGTTCCGGGCGAGGCTTGGCGTGCCGCCTATCTCGTCCTGCTCCACGTCGCGATGGGGGCGGCCGGGGCAGGGGTCGGCCTCGGTTCGGGCAACATCGTCCTCAAGCTCAGCCCGCCCAGCGGCGCGACCGGCTTCATGGCGTCGAGCGCGATCATCGGCGCCATCGCCGCCGGCATCGCACCGGTGGTCGGCGGCTGGGCGAGCGATTTCTTCGCGACGCGGCGGCTGCGGCTGACGCTCGGCTGGACGAGCCCGTCGGGTGCGACCGAGCTCGGCGTGACCTTCACCCATTGGGAGTTCTTTTTCCTCATCTCCGCCGCGCTGGGGCTCTACACGCTCCACCGGCTCGCGGTGGTGCGCGAACCCGGTTCGGTCGCCAGTCGCGAGGTGGTGACGCACATCCTCACCGCGACGCGCCGGTCGCTCGGGCACATCTCGTCGGTGGGCGGCCTGCGCGCGGCGATCACCTTCCCGGGGGGCGAACTCATCAAGCTGCGCGAACGGCGGCACCAGCTCGTCGAATCGATTCACCGCGCGGTACGCCGCACCTTCGGCATCGGCACGCGCGAGGATGTGCTCGGCACGATGATCGAGGCGAGCTTCCGCCCGCCGCCGTCCGACGCCAGCTGGCAGGAGCTGCTCGACCGGCTCGATTGAGCCGTCCGGCACACTTCGCGACGACAAATGCTTTTCCCGCACCGCAGCATGATCTATATGGCTCATATCGCTGGCAGATCGGCCCCGTAGGCGCCAGCGGCTGAGAGACCGCGCGCTCCCGCTTACGTCGGCCGGAGACCTGGCTTGACCGTATCTGACCCGCTCGTTCCACCGCCCGGTGCCCGGCCGCTCGCCCCCGCCCTCGCTCTGGTGCGCTCCGGCCGTGCCTTGCCGGCCCCGGCCGACGATGCCGATGCGCTGGTCGCGATCCGCCATGCGACGCTCGAACGCGGCACGCTGCGCTTTGCCGAATGGGCGGCGGGGATCGACGGGCCGTTGCCGTCCGCCTTCGCGGCGATGCCTGCGCTGCGTCCGCTGGTGATCGCCAACGGCCTTCGCGAGCTCGACCGGTTCCTCAATCACCTGCTCGATGCGCTTGCCATGCGCCAGGGGCGGCCCGCGCCGCCCGAACGATTGTCGACCTCGGCCCGGCTCGCGGTGCTGCGCGCGCCGCTCGGCGTGCCGCCCGCCGACGAGGCGCGGCTGCGCGCGCTCGGGCGCACGCGCGACTGCCTGTTCTTCTGCGCGGGCGTCGTCCGTCGCGGCGATCTGCGCGGCGGGCGCAGCATGACGATCGGCTGGCCCGTGTCCGGCGACCCCGCGGGGCGGCTCGCGCGCGTACCGGTGGGGCAGACGATCCGCGTCGCGCGCGCCGAAATCGAAAGCGTGTGCCGCTTCTATCGCCGGATCGGCAACGCGCTGCTCGCCGCCGACGCGCGCGCTGCCTCGGTCGCCTGACGCGCGCGATCAGCCGCCCGCGCCGTCGGCGCTGGCCTCGTCGCGCGGCATGTCGACCGCCTCGAACACCTCCAGCGCGACGTTGATGAAGTTGCGCGCCTCAAGCTGGATCAGCGGGATCGGCGCATGGTCGCCCTCGATCCGTTCGACCCGGTCGGCGCTCACGCGCACCAGGAACCGGTCGCACCGGCTCAGCACCAGCATCGTGATCGCGCGATTGTCGTCGAGCGCGATATTCTCGACGATCCCCTCATAGGCGACATGCGCGCCGTCATGCTCCAGCGTGGTGACGACATAGGCGATGATGAAGCTGTTCGCCGGCCGCGCCAGGTCGACCCAGCGCTTCAGCCAGCCGAAGGTCGCGGTCTCGCGCAGGTCGCGCACCCGGCGCCATCCGCTCGCCCACCAGGTGATCGCGCCGACGATGATCGCGGGCAGCAACAGCGAGACGAACCACGACAGGAACGCCCAGTCGCCCGGCATCCGCCCCGCATGGCCGCCGGTCAGGATGACGCGATAGACATTGGGATCGAACGACAGCCGCCAGCACGCGCCGCTCCACCGGCACAGGCTCGCCTGCACCGCGAACAGCGCCGAAAGCACGATATGGCCGACCAGCGCGCCAAAGACGATGACGATCAGGCTAAAGGTCGATCCCGGCTTTTCGGGCGCCTGCGAGATCAGTTCGGATCGCTCGCCCGCGCGCAGCCCTGCCCATACGCCCAGACCCGGCGCGATCAGCAGCAGCGCCAGGAACAGGGTATAGCTGAAACTCACCGGATGCCGGTCTGGCCGTTCTCCGTCCGGCGCTCGCCGCCGGCCGCCGCGCCCGCACCGAAGGTCGCGCCGCGCACGATGAACTTGCCGTCCTCGAACCGCGCCGAATCCTTCGCCGCCTTCCAGCTCCCGAAGCGGCTATAGACCGCGTTGGCGGTTTCGATCGACCTGGCGGTGTTGACGCGCATCCTGACCTCCGCTCCCGACAATAGGGTGCCGGGGGACAACTGGCAACCGGGCGGGGCGATCCCGCCCGGCGCCTGCCGCCGATCGGTCAGCCGCGCGCCGCCGCGCGTCCGGCCGCCCGCCCGCTGAACAGGCATCCGCCCAGAAACGTGCCCTCCAGCGCGCGATAGCCGTGCATCCCGCCGCCGCCGAACCCCGCCGCCTCGCCCGCGGCGAACAGCCCCGGCACGGCGTTGCCGCCCGCGCGCTGGACGCAGCCGTCGAGATCGGTCTCGAGCCCGCCCAGCGTCTTGCGCGTCAGGATGTTCAGCCGCACCGCGATCAGCGGCCCGTTGGCGCGGTCGAGCAGCGGGCGCGGCGGCGCCGTGCGCGCCAGCTTCTCGGCACGGCTCAGCCGGGCGTTGCGGATGCCCATCAACTGGAAATCCTTCGAGAAACGGTTGCCCAGCTCGCGATCGCGCGCCTCGATCGCGTCGCGCATCGCCGCGCGGTCGAACGCCACGCCGTCGGCGATCCCCGCCATCCCCTCCATCAGCGTGTTAAGGTCGTCGGCGACGACGAAATCGGCGCCGTGGCGCTTGAACGCCTCGACCGGCTCGGGCGCGCTGCGCCCCAGCGCGCGGCTGAAGAAGATCCGGCGCCAGTCGCGGCTGGTCAGGTCGGGATTCTGCTCGGACCCCGACAGCGCGAACTCCTTGCGGATGATCGACTGGTTGAGCACGAACCAGCTATGCGGATGCCCGCCCTGCATCAGGTGGTTGAGCGTCCCCAGCGTGTCATAGCCGGGGTAGAAGGGCGCCGGCAGCCGCTGCCCGCGCGAATCGAACCACATCGACGACGGCCCCGGCAGGATGCGGATGCCGTGGTCGGGCCAGATCGGCCGCCAGTTGCGCAGCCCCTCGACATAATGCCACATCCGGTCGGGGTGGATCAGCCGCGCGCCCGCCGCCTCGGCGATGCCGATCATGCGCCCGTCGACATGCGCGGGGACGCCGCGCACCATGAAGGCGGGGGGCGTGCCCAGCCGCTGCGGCCAGTTGCGGCGCACCAGGTCCAGGTCGCCGCCGATCCCGCCCGACGCGACGATGACGTGGCGCGCGCGCAGGCTGAAACCGCCCACCGCGTCGCGGTTGCTCGGCGCGCCATGTTCGGCGTCGGACGGCGCGAGCACGGTGCCCGATGCGCCCGTCACCACGCCGCCCTCGGTCTCCAGCGCGTCGACGCGGTGCCGCCACAGGAAGCGCAGCCGTCCGTCGCGCTCGGCCTGGCGCGCGCGCGCCGCGAACGGGGCGACGACGCCCGGACCCGCGCCCCAGGCAATGTGAAAGCGCGGCACCGAATTGCCGTGCCCGTCGGCGCGCCCGTCGCCGCGTTCGGCCCAGCCGACGATCGGCATCACCTTCACGCCGTTGCGGCGCAGCCATTCGCGCTTCTCGGTCGCGGCAAAGCGGACATAGGCCTCGGCCCAGCGGCGCGGCCAGTGATCCTCGGGCCGGTCGAACCCGGCGGTTCCCATCCAGTCCTGCCAGGCGAGCGCATGGCTGTCGCGGATGCCCAGCCGGCGCTGCTCGGGGCTGTCGACCAGGAACAGCCCGCCCAGCGACCAGAAGGCCTGGCCGCCGATATTGCATTCGGGCTCCTGGTCGATGACGATCACCGACGCGCCGCTCGCCACCGCCTCGCCCGCGGCGACCAGCCCCGCGAGCCCCGCGCCGATCACGATCACATCGGCGTCCGTCCCCCCCATGCCTGCCATCATCGCACCTCCCTGCGCAGAATCTTGCCCACGTTCGATTTGGGAAGCGGCGTATCGCGCAGCTCGACGATCGCCGGGATCTTGTATCCGGTCAGCCGTTCGCGGCACCAGGCGCGCACCGCGTCGGGCGTCAGCGCGGGGTGCGCGGGGTGGATCACCGCGCGGATGCGCTCGCCCTTGACCGGGTCGGCGACGCCCACCACCGCCACTTCGGCGACGTGCGGGTGCGCGGCGATCACCGCCTCGATCTCGGCGGGATAGACGTTGAACCCCGACACCAGGATCATGTCCTTGATCCGGTCGACGATGCGCACCTCGCCGTCGGCGTCCATCACGCCGACATCGCCCGTCGCCAGCCAGCCGTCGGGCGACAGGATGCGCGCGGTCTCCTCGGGCTGGCGCCAATAGCCCGCCATCACCTGCGGCCCGCGCACGCACAGCTCGCCCGGCTCGCCGATCGCGGCCCAGCTCCCGTCGTCGCGGCGCATCCGCACCTCGGTCGACGGGACGGGCAGCCCCACCGCGCCGTTGTGCCCCATCACCTCGGGCGCGTCGAAATCGACCGGGCGGATGCACACCACCGGCGAGCATTCGGTCAGGCCGTAACCCTCGACCAGCGGCTTGCCCGTCATCGCCTCCCATTGCGCGGCGACGTCGGCATGCGTCGCCATGCCGCCCGCGATCGTCAGCTTGAGCGCCGAAAAGTCGCGGTTGCGGAACGCCTCGTCCTGCAACAGGCTGGCGAACAGCGTGTTGACCCCCGCAAACCCCGCGAACCGTTCGTTGCGCAGGATCCAGCGCACGCGCTTGGTGTCGCGCGGATTGGCGATCAGCACGTTGCGCCCGCCGATCCCGCTGAACATCAGCAGGTTCGCCGTCAGCGAGAAGATGTGATAGAGCGGCAGCAGCGTGACGTTGGTCAGCACCTCGGTATCGTCGATCTGCGACATCACCCAGGCGCGCCCCTGCAGCACATTGGCGACGACGTTGCGGTGCGTCAGCATCGCCCCCTTGGCGATCCCCGACGTGCCGCCGGTATATTGCAGGAACGCCAGGTCGCTCTGCGCGATCGCGACGCGGCGATAGGGCAGGCGGCGCGCGCGCGCCATCATCCGGCGCCAGCGCACCATGCCCTTTTCGGGAAAGCGCGGCGGCGCCTGTCCGGCCAGCCGCATCGTCAGCGCCAGCGCCCGGCCCTTCAGCGCGCCCAGCATGTCGCCCATGCCGGTCACCACCGCATGTTCGACCGCGGTTTCGTCGCGGATCGCGGCAAAGGTGGCGGCGAACAGGTCCATCACCACCAGCACGCGCGCGCCGCTGTCTTTTAGCTGGTGCGCCAGTTCGCGCGCGGTGTAGAGCGGGTTGACGTTGACGACCACCGCGCCCGCGAACAGCGTGCCGAACAGCGCCACCGGATATTGCAGGCAGTTGGGCATCATCAGCGCGACGCGGTCGCCCTTGGCGATGCCGATCGCCTGCAACCAGCCGGCAAAGGCGCGCGCGCCGCGCAGCACCTCGCCATAGGTGCGGCCGGTGCCCAGGCTGACAAAGCCCTCGCGGTCGGCATAGCGCGTCGCGTCGCGCTCGAACATGTCGGCCATGCTGCCCGCCGCGTCGAGCTGGTCGTCGATCGTGGCGGGCACCCCCGGCCGGTAATGGCGGGTCCAGAAGCGGTCGGACCGGAGCCGGTCCGCATCGCGTTGCGAAACCGGCTCCCGGGTCATTTCTCGACCACCGCCACGACGCCCTGGCCCCCCGCGGCGCAGATCGAGATCAATCCGCGTCCGCCGCCCTTGCGGTCGATCATGCTGGCCAGGCTCGCCAGGATGCGCCCGCCGGTCGCGGCAAAGGGATGGCCCGCCGCCAGCGAGCTGCCATGGACGTTCAGCCGCGCCCGGTCGATCGCCCCCGGCGGCGCCGCGCGCTTCAGCCGGTCGCGCGCGAAACCGGGATCTTCCCACGCCTTCAGCGTGCACAGCACCTGCGCCGCGAACGCCTCGTGCAGCTCATAAAAGTCGAAATCCTGGAGCGTCAGCCCCAGCTTGTCGAGCATCCGCGGCACGGCATAGGCGGGCGCCATCAACAGCCCCTCGTCGCCGCTCGCGAAATCGACCGCCGCCGTCTCGCCCGCGCGCAGATAGGCCAGCACGGGCAGCCCGCGCGCCTTTGCCCATTCCTCGCTCGCCAGCAGCACCACCGCCGCGCCGTCGGTCAGCGGCGTCGAATTGCCGGCGGTCAGCGTGCCGTGCTCGCGGTCGAACACGGGCTTCAGCTTGGCCAGCTTCTCGATGCTGCTGTCGGGGCGCAGGTTGTTGTCGCGCGTCAGCCCGCGGAACGGCGTGACCAGCGTGTCGAAATCGCCGCGGTCATAGGCGGCGGCCATGTTGCGATGGCTCGCCACCGCCAGCGCGTCCTGCTCGGCGCGGCCGATGCCCCAGCGCTTCGCCATCGCCTCGCAATGCTCGCCCATCGACAGGCCGGTGCGCGGCTCGGCGTTGCGCGGCAGTTCGGGGCGCACCAGCATCCCCGGGCGAATGCCCGCCAGCGCCTTCAGCCGGCCGCCCAGCGACCGCGCGCGGTTGGCGGCGAGCAGCGCGTGGCGAAAGCCTTCGTTGATCGCGATGGGCGGGTCCGACGTGGTGTCGACGCCGCCGGCGATGCCCGCGTCGATCTGGCCCAGCGCGATCTTGTTGGCGACCAGAATCGCCGCCTCCAGCCCGGTGCCGCACGCCTGTTGCAGGTCATAGGCGGGGGTTTCGGGCGATAGGCTGGTCGAAAGCACCGCCTCGCGCGTCAGGTTGATGTCGCGCGAATGTTTCAGCACGGCGCCCGCCGCGACCTCGCCCAGCCGCTCGCCGGCCAGGCCGAACTGGTCGACCAGCGCCTGCAACGCGGCGGTGAGCATCGCCTGGTTCGAAACCTCGGCGTAGGCGGTGTTCGATCGGGCAAAGGGAATGCGCTTGCCGCCGACGATCGCGACGCGGCGGGGGGCGCTGGCACTAAGCATGGTCGGCCTCTCGGAACGAGGAAGGGGAGGTGCCGGGCGCGATCCGGCCCAGCAGGTGCAGCCGCTCGCCGCCGGGGGCGGTCACGGCGAAATCGGTGGCGCCCTGCTCGACGCGCGCCGTCAGCGCGACGCGGCCGGGCAGCAGGATCGGCGCGCGGAACGCGACGTCGATCGTCAGCGCGTCCGGCCCGCCCGGCAGCAACAGCCCGGCGAGCGCGCGGCCCTTGGTCCACATGCCGTGCGCGATCGGGCGCGGAAAGCCGAACAGCCGCGCGCCCAGCCACGACATGTGGATCGGGTTGCGGTCGCCCGAAAGCCGCGCATAGTCGCGGGCGACGCTGCGCGGGACGGCGATGGCGCAGACGGGGGTCATCCGCGCGGGGTCGCCCGGCGGCGCGGCGACCGCGGGGCCGCGCTGGTCGTGGACGCCCAGCCGCAGATAGGTGCTCTCGCTCGCCCACACGACCGCGCCGTCGCGTACGCCGCTCGCCTCGATCGTGAACGCCTGGCCGCGCGGATGCTTGCGCCATCCGCCCGCGCGCACGCCCAGGTCGATGCGGTCGCCCGCCGCCAGCGGCGCGTGCTGGACGATGCGGTTGGCGATATGGACCAGCCCGGCGAGCGGATAGGGAAAGCCGCGCGCCATCATCAGCCGCAGGTGCAGCGGAAAGGCGATCAGATGGGCAAAGGCGGGCGGCACCCCCTGTTCGGGAATATAGCCGCACAGCGTGCGATAGGCCGCCACCGCGTCGGCGTCGATCGCCACGTCGCGCCGCACCAGCAGCGCGTCGGGCAGCCGCGGCAGCGCGGGCGTGCGCCGGCCCAGCGTGGCGAGCCCCGCCAGCAGCACGCGCGCGGGGGAGGGGGCGCTTGCCGCCGCGCCGCGGCTCAGGTCCGCCGCCGCGATCATGCGCCCAGCAGGCTCTGGCCGCACACGCGCACGACCTGCCCGGAAATGCCGCCGCTGCCGCGATCGGCGAGCCAGGCGATCGTCTCGGCGACGTCCTCGGGCTGGCCGCCCTGGCCCATCGCGTTCATCCGCCGGCCCGCCTCGCGGATCATGAACGGGATCGCGGCGGTCATCTGCGTCTCGATAAAGCCGGGGGCGACCGCGTTGGCGGTGATCCCCTGACCGGCCAGTTGCGCGGCAAGGTGGCCGATCCATCCGATCACGCCCGCCTTCGACTGGGCATAGTTGGTCTGGCCCAGATTGCCGGCGATGCCGCTCAGCGACGATACCGCGACGATCCGGCCGCCGCCGCGGATCTGGCCGCCCGCGATCAGCGCGTCGGTGATCCGCATCGGCGCGCCCAGGTTGACGTTCATCACCGCGTTCCAGCGCTCGGCATCCATCCGCGCGATCGTCTTGTCGCGCGTGATCCCGGCATTGTGGACGACGACGTCATAGCCGCCGCGCGTTGCGGCGTCGGCGGCGATCCGCGCGGGCGCATCGGGGGCGGTGATGTCGATCGCGATCGCGCTGCCGTTCAGCCGCTTCGCCTGCTCGGTCAGCGCCGCCTCGGCGGCGGGGACGTCGAGCGCGATGACATGGTCGCCGCCGCGCGCGAAGGTCTCGGCGATCGCCGCGCCGATCCCGCGCGACGCGCCCGTCACCAGCACGCGCCGCGCCGCGCCGTTGGCCGCCGCGCCCGCTGCGGGGGCGGGGCCGACGCGCACCACCTGGCCCGAGACATAGGCCGAGCGCCCCGAAAGCAGGAACGCCAGCGTGCTCGTCAGCGCGGGCTCGCCCTGCGCGGGGACATGGACCAGTTGCACCGCGATCGCGCGGCGCACTTCCTTTGCGAGCGATCGGGTCAGCCCTTCCAGCCCGCGCCACACCGCCGCCGCCTCGCCGTCGGGCGCCTCGGCCGGGTCGGTGCCGAACACCAGGATGCGACCGTTGGGGCGCACCGACCGCACCCGCGCGTGCAGGATGGCGTGGAGCATCGCGGTGTCGGCGATGCGGTCGAGCCCGGTCGCGTCGACGATCAGCGCGTCGATCGGCTCGGCGGTCTCGCCGCCGGGCAGGTCGTTGCCCACCGTCACCATGCCCAGTGCCGTCACCTCGCGCGCCAGCCGGTCGGCCAGCCGCCCCGCACCGGCGGCGGCGATCAGCACCTGGTGCGTCATCCGCGCGGGATCGCGGTCGATCGGCACCGGCTGGGGCAGGCCCAGCGCGCCGGTCAGCCAGTGGCCGACGCCCGAATTGGCAAAGGCAAGGTAACGGTCGTTCATTATTCAGCAGCCTCCGGAAGCGCCGCGCCCTGCTGCGCGTGCGCATGACGTTGGCGGATTCCCTCCGCCAGCGCAAAATCGGGTGGGAAATCGTCGACCTGGATCGCCAGGTTGGCGTGATGGGCAAAGTCCGCGATCGTCGCGCGCTCGCTCGCGTCGATCAGCCCCGCCGCCTCGGCGGCGGCGGCCCAGCCGTCGAGCTGGCGGAAATCCTGCGGCAGCCGCGCGATCCGGCCCGCGCGGATCGCGTCGCGCAGCCGCCGCTCGATCGCGGCGACGGCGGGATAGCGGTCGAACGCGACGTGCGTGGCGGCGATGGCGTCGACTTCCATCCGCGGCGTCCAGCTTCCGGCGAGCAGCCGGTCGCGCGCGCCGCCATGCGTCTGGACGAGCTGCGCGACCGCGGCTTCCAGCCGGTCGTCGGGGCCGTGCGCCTGCCCGCCCAGCGGGCGGACGAGCAGGCGCAGCGCCAGCGCCGCGGCGCGGCTCGGATGGTTGGCGATCACCGCGCGCAGCGCCTCGTCGGCGCGGGCGATCGCGTCGCGCGCCGCCCATTCGGCCAGCGGCAGGTCGGCGGCGGGCCGGCCCTCGTCCTCGAACCGCTTGAGCACCGCCGACAGGATGAAAAGCTGCGACAGCATGTCGCCCAGCCGCCCCGTCACCGTCTCGCGCCGCTTCAGCGTGCCGCCCAGCGTCGCCATCGAAATGTCGCTCGCCAGCGCGAGCGCGGTCGAAAGCCGCGTCGCCGCGCGATAATGCCGCGCCATCGCCCCCGCCGCGCCGCGCGGGCCGGGGGTCATCGCCGCGAACGGCGTCGCGAACCACAGCGCGCGCGCGGCGTTGCGCGCCAGAAAGCCGAAATAGCCGAACAGCGCGCGGTCGAACGCGACCAGCGCCGCGCGTCCCTCGCCCTCGGCCGATCGCATCAGCGTCAGGATATAGGGGTGGCACCGGATCGCGCCCTGGCCGAAGATGATCAGCGTGCGCGTCATGATGTTCGCGCCCTCGACGGTGATCGCGATCGGGATCTGCTGATAGGCGCGGGCAAGGAAATTGCCCGGTCCCATGCAGATGCCCTTGCCGCCGATCAGGTCCATGCCGTCGTTGACGACGATCCGCGCGCGCTCGGTGACGTGGTATTTGGCGATCGCCGAGACGACCGACGGCTTCTCGCCCTGGTCGAGCCCGGCCGCGGCGAGCCGCCGCGTCGCGTCGATCGCGTAAAGGTGCCCGGCCATCCGCGCCAGCGGCTGCTGGACGCCTTCGAAATTGCCGATCGGCACGTTGAACTGGCGCCGGATCGCGGCATAGGCGCTCACGCTGCCCACCGCGAGCTTCGACATGCCGACATTCGACGACGGCAGCGAGATCGCGCGGCCCGCGGCCAGGCATTCCATCAGCATCCGCCAGCCATTGCCCACCTGCTCGCGGCCGCCGATCACCATGTCGATCGGCACGAACACGTCTTCGCCCGAGGTCGGGCCGTTCTGGAACACGGCGTTGAGCGGCCAGTGGCGCCGGCCGATGTTCACCCCCGGATGGTCGCGCGGGATCAGCGCACAGGTGATGCCCAGGTCCTCGGCGCCGCCCAGCAGCCCCTCGGGATCGCGCACGCGGAACGCCAGCCCCAGCACCGTCGCGATCGGCGCCAGCGTGATATAGCGCTTGTTCCAGGTGACGCGGAAGCCCAGCGTCTCGCGCCCCTGCCATGTGCCGCGGCACACCACGCCGGTGTCGGTGATCGACGCCGCGTCGGACCCGGCATAGGGGCTCGTCAGCGCAAAGCACGGGATTTCCTCGCCGCGCGCCAGCCGGGGCAGATAATGGTTCTTCTGCGCCTCGGTGCCGTAATGGAGCAGCAGCTCGGCCGGCCCCAGCGAGTTGGGCACCATCACCGAAACCGCCGCCGCCGAACAGCGCGTCGACAGCTTCTGGATCACCTGGCTGTGCGCATAGGCCGAAAAGCCCAGGCCGCCATATTGCCGCGGGATGATCATCCCCAGAAAGCCCTTCTCGCGGGCATAGGCCCAGGCGGCGGGGGGCAGGTCCTGCCACACCGCGGTGCTTTCCCAGTCGCTGGCCAGGTCGCACAGCCGCTCGGTCTCGACCTCGAGGAACCGCTCCTCCTCGGGGGTCAGCGCGGGGGCGGGGGTGGCCAGCAGCCGCTGCCAGTCGGGGCGCCCGCCGAACAGCTCGGCATCCCACCACACCGTGCCCGCGTCGATCGCGGCCTGTTCGGTGGCGCTCATCCGCGGCATGATCCGCGCAAAGACGCGCCGCAACGGGCGGGAGATCAGCCCGCGCCGCACCGGGCGCACCGCGATCACCGCCACCGGCACCAGCAATGCCGCCAGCACGCCCGCCACGGGCATCCCGATCAGCGCCAGGCCGACGCCCGCCGCCACCCACAGCGCCAGCGCCGCCAGCCACAACCACGCCGCCGCCTGCACAAAGGCCAGGCCGAACCCGCCGACGACCAGCGCCGCGATCCAGAAAGGCATGACATTCTCTCCAGCCGTTTAAATTGACATTGATGTCAATGTAAGCGGAAGTCAACCGCTTTTGACGGGGCTGGAGCGGGAAACGCGCCGTGCGGCCGATCGATCAGCCCGGCGCCGGCTTCTTCCCGCGCGGGCTTCCCGCCACCTTCTTCATCGCCTCGCACCCGATCAGCACCGCCGCGCCCGTCAGCGCGACGAGGGCCAGTTCGCCGGCGGCGAGCGGGGCAAAGCCCAGCACGTGCTGGACCGGCCGCACCGTCAGGATCAGCGCGGCGCCCGCGACGACGAAGGCGAGGACATAGCGAAAGGTGACGTTGTGCCGCAGCAATGCGTGGCGCAGCGACGTGCTGAACGAACGGTTGGCGAGCACCAGCGCCAGCGTCGCGGCGAGCAGCGCGAAGAAGCTCAGCGCGCGCAGCCGTTCGGGTGCGATCCCCGTCGCCATCCCGCCCAGATAGAGCGCGCCGAGCACCGCCAGCGCCAGCCCGCCCTGCATCACTCCGCGCACGATGCTCTCGATCGAGAACAGCCGTTCGGCCGGCGGTCGCGGCGGGCGCTGCATCAGCCGGTGCTCCTCGCGCTCGGCCTCGAACACCAGCGCACAGACCGGGTCGATCACCATCTCGAGCAGCGCGATCTGGAGCGGCCCCAGCAGCACGGGCATCCCCAGCAACAGCGGCAGGATCGCCAGCCCCGCGATCGGCACATGCACCGCAAAGATGAACCCCAGCGCCTTGCGGATATTGTCATAGATGCGCCGCCCGGTGCGGATCGCGCCGACGATCGCGGTGAAATCGTCCTCCACCAGCACCAGGTCGGCGGCCTCGCGCGCGACGTCGGTGCCGCGGCGGCCCATCGCGATGCCGATATGCGCGGCCTTCAGCGCGGGGGCGTCGTTGACGCCGTCGCCGGTCATCGCGACGACCTCGCCCGCGGCCTTCAGCGTGGTGACGATGCGCAGCTTCTGCTCGGGCATCGTGCGGGCAAACACCGACACGTCGCGCACCCGCGCCGCCAGCGCCGCGTCGGACAGTGCGGCCGCTTCGTCCCCGGTCATCAGCGCGCCGTCGGCGATGCCCGCCTGGTCGGCGATCGCACGCGCGGTCGCGGCATGGTCGCCGGTGATCATCACCACGCGGATTCCCGCCGAGCGGCATTGCGCGACCGCATCCGGAACGCCGGGGCGCAACGGGTCGAGCAGCCCGGTCAGCCCCAGCAGGCGAAAGGCATAGCGGTCGTGCGCGGCGGTTGCGGCGTCGGCGGCGGCCTCGGGCGCGGCGTCGGCGGTGGCGACGCCCAGCACGCGCATGCCCTGTGCCGCCATCGTCCGCGCCGCCGCATCGAACGCGGCGCGTTCGGCGCCGTCGAGCCGGCACAGCCGCGCGATCGCCTCGGGCGCGCCCTTGGTCGCGACGCGCAGGCTGCCGTCGGCGGCATCGCCTGCCCACAGGTTCGACATGGCGAGCAGGTCGGCGCGCAGCGCGTGGCTCGCCACCAGCCCGTCGGCGGCGGGGACGGCAAAGCCCGCGCGCTGCGCCGCGGCGTGAAACGCGATTTCCATCGGGTCGATCGGCACCGGCGCGCACGCCAGCGCGGCGGTGGCGAGCAGCGTGCGATGGCGTTCGGCGGCGCCGTCCGCGTCGATCGCCGCGTGCCCGGCATCGGGTTGCCACATCGCCGCCACGGTCATCCGGTTCTGCGTCAGCGTGCCGGTCTTGTCGGTGCACAGCACCGTCGCCGCGCCCATCGTCTCGATCGCGGCGGTCCGCCGCGTCAGCACGCCGCCCTTGGCGATCCGCCACGCGCCCATCGCGAGGAAGATGGTGAGCACCACCGGAAACTCCTCGGGCAGCAGCGACATCGCGATCGCGATCCCCGCCAGCAGCGCGTCGAGCCAGTGGCTGCGCGTCAGCCCATAGAGCAGCACCACCGCCAGTGCGACGCCGATCCCGCCGGCCGCGCACCATGCGACGATCCGCGCGGTTTCCTGCTGCAGCCGCGGCGCGCTCGTCTCCAGCGTCGCGAGCGAGCGGCCGATCGCGCCGATCCGGCTGCGCGGCCCGGTTGCCGTCACCTGCGCCAGCCCGCTGCCGCGCGTCACCACCGATCCCGAAAACACCTGCGGCAGGTCGTCGCCGCCGGGCGCGGCGTCGTCGGCATCGCCGGGCTGCGCGGCGCGCTTGCGCACCGGCACCGATTCGCCGGTGAGCAGCGATTCGTCGGCCTCCAGCCCCTGTGCCTCGATCAGCCGCGCGTCCGCCGCCACCCGGTCGCCCTGGTCGAGCAGGATCAGGTCGCCCGCCACCACCTCGCGTCCCGGCACGCGCACCGTCGCGCCGTCGCGGATCACCAGCGCGCGCGGCGCCGACAGGTCGCGCAGCGCTTCGAGCACATGCTCGGTGCGCGTCTCCTGGACGATCGTGATCGCGATCGACAGGCTGGCAAAGGCCAGCAGGATCGCGGCCTCGCCATGGTCGCCCAGCACGAAATAGATGCCGCCCGCGGCCAGCAGCATCGCCAGCATCGGCTCGGTCAGCACCTCCAGCGCGATTCGCCACGGCGTCCGCCGCTTGCCGCGCGGCAGTTCGTTCGGCCCGTCGGCGGCCAGCCGCGCCGTGGCCTCGGCCTCGCTCAGTCCCTGCGGCCCCCGTTGCCCCTGCGGCCCGTGCAACCCCTGTGGTTCCCGCGGCGCGGCGCCGCTTGCGGTGCGTGTCTGCTCGATCGCCATGCCGTCCTTTTTCGCCCTCCGGTGCCTGCGCGGGGCATCCGTAACATGGCGGGGGCATCGCGAACCTGACGAAAACGGCCGCCATCGGTCATTCGCGCTTGATCGTCGGTTTATATCGTATACGCTGCACTGCGACATAAGATTGCAACAATGGGGCGCGGAACGCACGATGTGGCAGGCGGCTTTGATGTTCGGTGCAGCGATCGTTGCGCCCCAGGCGGGGCCGGTCGGCCAGACCAACCTGGCGCGTTTCTTCGCCGAATGGCGTGAGGTTGCCGCGCCCGAGGTCACGCGTGGCGTTCCCGATTTCACGCCCGCCGCGATCGAGCGCAAGCGCGGCGACCTTGCGCGGATGCGGACGCGGTTCCGCGCGCTCGACCGGTCGGGCTGGACGCGCGCGATGCACATCGACGCGCGGCTGATCGAGGCGGAGATGAACGGCCTCGACTTCGATCTCAACGTGCTGCGGCCGTTCGCGCGCGATCCGGGCTTCTATGCCAATGTCTGGGCGGAAATGAGCGACGTGCCCGATCATGAAGGCACCACCGCGCCCGCGATCGACCTGTTCCGCTATCGCTTCCCGCTGTCGCGCGACGACGCCGCGACGCTGACGCGCCGGCTCGCGGCGGTTCCCGCGCTGCTCGAACAGGCGCGGTCGAACCTCAAGGACGGCAATGCGCGCGACCTGTGGCGCTATGCCGGCCGCGCGCTCCAGGGCCAGGTCGACACGCTCGCCGCGCTCGAGGCGGGGACGCTGCGGCTCCACACGCTCGAAGGCGATCCGACCGCCTCTCTTGCGGGGGCGCCGGGGTCGCTGCGCCGCGCGGTGCGCGATGCGCGCGTCGCGACCGAGGCGTTCCGCGACTGGGTGGCGGCGCAGGCGCCGTCGAAAACCGGCCCGTCGGGCGTCGGCAAGGCGCAATATGACTGGTACGAGGCGAACGTCCACCTCGTCCCCTATGGCTGGGATCAGCAGGTGGCGCTGCTCCGGCGCGAGCTCGACCGCGCGATCACCGGGCTGCGGCTCGAGGAGCTGCGCAACCGCGACCTGCCGCCGCTCGTCGCGCGCGACGATCCCGCCGCCTATCGCGCCTGGTCGCAGCAACGGCTGACGCGGCTCGGCGATTTCCTCGTCTCGCTGCGGCTGATGGACGATCGCCCCGCCTATCGCGCGGCGCTCCAGGCGCGGCTGCTCGATTATACCGCGCCCGACCGGCGCGACTTTTTCGGGCACGGCGCGGCGCTCGATCCGATGCCGCTCTATTCGCACTTCTACCACTGGGTCGAACTGATGCGCCGGCGCGAACAGCCGCATCCCGATCCGGTGCGCGCCGCGGCGCCGCTGTTCAACATGTACGACGCGCGGTCGGAGGGGTTCGCCACCGCGCTCGAGGAGCTGGCGATGCACGCCGGCCTCTACGACGATCTGCCGCGCGGGCGCGAGATCGTCTATATCATGCTCGCCAACCGCGCCGCGCGCGGGCTCGCCTCGCTGCATGTCCAGGCGAACGAATGGGATCTCGAACAGGCGGGGCGCTTCCATGCGCGCTGGACGCCGCGCGGCTGGTCCGATCCGGCGAGCCCGCTCGTCGGTTTCGAACAGCTCCTCTACCTGCGCCAGCCGGGCTATGGCACCAGCTATATCGTCGGCAAGCTTCAGTTCGACCATCTCGTCGCGCGGCTGTCCGAACGCGCCGATCGCGCGGGGCAGGGGCTCGACATGCGCGACGTGTTCGCGCGCTTCCTCGATGCGGGCGTGATCCCGACCGCGCTGATCGAGGACGAGCTGCTGGGGGACCAGCCGTGATCGCTGCCCGCCGCCCCGGCCGCCTCCGCCGCCTGGCAGTCGCCGCCGCCGCGCTGCTCCCGCTCGTCGCCGCCGCCATGCCCGCCGCGGCGCGCGGCGCCCCCGATCGCGCGCCCGCGCCGGCGGCCGACCGCGCGGCTGCCGATCTGCCGCGGCTGGTCTCGCGCGACGGGCGGCACATGCTGCTCGTCGACGGCAAGCCCTTCTTCATCCTCGCCGCGCAGCTCCACAACAGCAGCGCCTGGCCCGCGACGCTCGACCGCGCCTGGGCGGCGGCCGAGGCGCTCGCGCCCAACACGATCGAGGCGCCGGTCTATTGGGAACAGTTCGAGCCCGAACCCGGCCGCTACGACACCGCCAATCTCGACGCGCTGATCGCGCGTGCGCGGGCGACCGGCAAGCGGCTGGCGATCCTGTGGTTCGGCACCTGGAAGAACGGCCAGATGCACTATGTCCCGCGCTGGATGAAGACCGATCCGGTCACCTATCCGCGCATGACCGATCCGCGCGGCGAGCCGATCGACGTGATGTCGCCGCACGCCCCCGCCACGCTCGCGGCGGACCGGCGTGCCTTCGCCGCGCTGCTCGCGCATCTCCGGAAGGTCGACGGCGCGCGCCACACCGTCATCCTCGTCCAGGTCGAGAACGAGCCCGGCTCGATCGGTTCGGTGCGCGATTTCGGCCCGGCGGCGCAGGCCGCGTTCGCCGCGCCGGTGCCCGCCGACCTCGTCGCGCGGCTGGGGCGGCGGCCGGGAAGCTGGCGCGAGGTGTTCGGCGCCGACGCCGACGAGGCGTTCGCCGCCTATGCCACCGCGCGCTACATCGACGCGGTCGCCGCGGCGGGCAAGGCGGTCTACCCGCTCCCGATCTACGTCAACACCTGGCTGCGTTATAAGGACAAGCGCAACCCGGGGTTCGATTATCCCAGCGGCGGCGCGGTGTGGACGATGCTCGATCTCTGGCGCGCGGCCAGCCCGTCGGTCGATTTCATCGGCACCGATCTCTATGCCGACGATGCGGGCGAATTCGCCAAGGTGATCGGCCAATATGCCCGGCGCGACAATCCCGCCTGGGTGTCCGAAACGGGGTTCAATCCGCGCACGGCGCCGTTCCTCTATTATGTCCTCGCGCATGGCGGGATCGGCTTTTCGGTGTTCGGCATCGACAATCCGCCCTCGCCCGAACAGGATGCCGCGGTCGCCGCGCACCGCGCCAATTTCGCCGCGCTCGACCCGATCCGCGCGCTGATCGGCCAGGCGGCGTTCGACGGCCGCCTCTTCGCCGCGGTCGAATCGCCGGGCCGCGCCAAGCAGTCGCTCGATCTGGGACAGGGGTGGCGCGCCAACATCGCCTTCGGCCCGCCCGCCTGGGGCGACACGCCCGCGATCCTCGCCAACTCGCCCGCCCAGTCGGGGCGCGCGATGGTGATCCGCCTGCCCGACGACAGCCTGTTGCTCACCGGCATCGACGCGCGGATCGAGCTCGAACGCACCGCAGTCGACGGCCGCCACGGCCAGCTCCTGCGCGTCGAGGAGGGCGACTATGTCGACGGCCAGTGGCGTCCGCGCCGCTGGCTCAACGGCGACGAGACCGATTACGGCATCAATTTCCACGGGTCGGCGCAAATGGTCCGCGTCGAACTCGGCAGCTATTGACCCCCGGGTCGCACCGGCAGAATAGTACAGGGTCGTCTGGGTACGAATTGTAACAAAACAGAACAAGAGTGAATTAAAACAAGAACAAGATAAAAAGAAACGATCGCAGGACACCGAAGGAGGAACAGGAAAAAACAACCACAAGGGGGTTGAAATGAATATCCGTCGTTACTTCGTTTCGCGGCGCGGCTTGCGTGCCGGCACGGGGCTGTTCGCCCTTGCGCTGGCGGGCGGCCTCGCTTCCGGCGCCAGCGCCCAGTCGGTTCCCGCCGCGGCGCCCGAACCCGGCGAAACCGCCGCGCAGGGTGAGGCGATCGTCGTCACCGGCTCGCGCATCCGCCGCGATCCGCTCGATCAGGCCGCGCCCGTCACCGGCGTCGAACAGGCCGACATCGCGCGCACCGGCCTGTCCTCGATCGCCGACGTGCTTCAGCGGCTGCCCGGCAGCGCGGGCGGCCTCAACTCGCGCTTCAACCGTTCGGGCAACAACGGCAATCCGCCCGACGGCGGCGGCGTCGGCGCGGGCTCGGCCGAAATCGACCTGCGCTATCTGTCGAGCCGCCGCACGCTGGTGCTCGTCGACGGGCTGCGCTTCATCAACGGCAGCGCCGCCAGCGGCATCCCGGGCGCGGTCGACCTCAACGCGATTCCCGAAGCGATGATCGACCGGGTCGAGGTGCTGCGCGACGGCGCGTCGACCACCTATGGCTCCGACGCGATCGCGGGCGTGGTCAACATCATCACCAAGAAGCGCCAGAACGGCTTCCTCGCCACGGCGCAGGTCGGCGCCTATGAACAGGGCGACGGCGTCACCCAGAATTATCAGTTGAGCTGGGGCACCGAAAGCAAGGACAGCGGCACCTCGATCGTCATCGGCGGCAATTACATCAAGCAGGACAGCGTGTTCGCGGGCGACCGCGCGCATTATGCCTATCCCACGCCGGGGCAGACCGCGTGCGACAGCAATTGCAGCTCGGCGAGCGCCAACGGCCGCTTCATCATTTCCAACCCGCTCAACGGCGATCCGCTCAACCTGACGCTCAAGGCGCCGGTCGCGGGGCGGCCGGTGTTCGATCCGCTCGATCCCACCGGCGCGGGCAGCTCGTTCAAGGCGTTCACCAACGCCGATCGCTACAATTTCCGCCCGGCCAACTATCTGGTCACGCCCTATCAGCGTTACGGCGGCTTCCTCACCTTCCGTCAGCGCATCGCCGACAACGTCAACTTCAACGCCAAGGTCGTGCTCAACCGGCGCACGTCGGACAACCAGGCGGCGCCGCTGCCGCTGTTCGTCGGTCCCGACGCGGGCAACGGCAACCTGCTCGACACGATCTCGATCGACGCGACCAACCCCTACAACCCGTTCGGGGTGACGCTCAGCGCGGGCGGCAACGGCACGCCGGCCAACTACAACTATATCGCGCGCCGCTTCCTCGAAATCGGCCCGCGCCATTTCTCGCAGACGGTCGACACCTTCTACATGACCGGCGGCTTCGACGGTCAGCTCCAGATCGGCGGCGGCACCTGGTACTGGGACACGACGCTGATCTATGCGGAAAACCACGCCAAGCAGTCGATGAACCGCAACGTCCATGCGGGCAATCTGGCGACGGCGCTGGGGCCGGTGTCGCAATGCACCGGCGCGTGCGTGCCGTTCAACATCTTCGGCGGCAACGGCTCGATCACGCCCGCGATGATCGACTATGTCACCTTCATCCAGCGCGACCGCTCCGAACAGTCGATGGTCGACGCGACCTTCAACCTGTCGGGCAACCTGTTCCAGTTGCCGGGCGGGCCGCTCGGCACCGCGTTCGGCTATGAATATCGCCGCAATTCGGGCTCGTTCGATCCCGATCCCATCGTCGCGGCGGGGCTCGGCTCGGACATTCCGGCGCAGCCGTCAAAGGGCCGGTTCGACGTGCACGAGGTCTATGGCGAGCTCAACGCGCCGCTGCTGCGCAACGTGCCGTTCTTCTCGCTGCTCGAGGCGTCGTTCGCGGCGCGCTATTCCAGCTATTCGACCAGCGGCAGCAAGACGACGCTCAAGGCCGGGCTCAGCTGGAAGCCGGTCGACGACCTGCGGCTGCGCGGCACCTGGGCCCAGGGCTTCCGCGCGCCCAGCATCGGCGAGCTGTTCGGCGCGCCGTCGCGCTTCGACGGCAGCGTCCAGGATCCGTGCTCGGACTTCCGCAACTCGGGCGTGTCGAACACCGTGATCCAGAACTGCATCGCCCAGGGCGTTCCGGCGAACGGCAGCTATGTCCAGTCGAACGGCCAGATCGGCATCCTCACCGGCGGCAACCGCAACCTCAAGCCCGAAACCTCGACGAGCTGGGTCGTGGGTGGTGTCTACAGCCCGTCCTGGGCGACCAACACCGGCTGGGCGCGCGCGCTGACGCTCGAGGCGGACTATTACACGATCAAGGTCGACGACGCGATCGCCTCGATCGACGCGCAGGTGCTGCTCGCCAACTGCACCCAGCGCGCCGACCCGATCGCCTGCGCCGCGATCCCGCGCACCGCGTCGGGGACGATCACGCGGATCAACGGCGTTCTTCAGAACATCGCGTCGATCAAGAGCGAGGGGGTCGACATCATCCTCTCCTATCGCAGCCCCGATGTCGCGGGCGGCACGATCGGCGTGACCTGGTCGAGCAACATCCTGCTCGAATATGCCACCACGCTGCCCTCGGCGACGGGGCCGACGACGATCAGCGAAAAGGGGCTCGAACGCGGGTCGCAAGCCTATCCGCGCTACAAGGGCAACATCGTGCTCGACTGGTCGAACGATCGCTTCCACGCGGCGGTGACCGGCCGCTTCGTCAGCAAGGTGACCGAACCCGGCTATAACGATCACGTGATGGGCAACACCTTCTACACCGACCTCCAGCTCGGCTGGACGCCGCCGGTGTGGAACGAACGCTTCACGCTGACGCTCGGCGTGAACAACCTGTTCGCACGCCAGGCGCCCGATTGCCTCAGCTGCGGCGGGTTCGATCCCACCACCTACGACATGCCCGATCGCTTCGGCTATGTCCGGCTGGCGGCGCGCTTCTGACGGTGCGCTGATCGGGGCCTGATCCCGGTCTGACCGGCCAGGCCCCCCGGCGCCGCGCTTCGGACCCGCGACCCGAAGCGCGGCGCCATCGCCGTCGCTCAAGCCGCGGGTGCCGCCCGCCCGCCGATCAGGGCGCCAGCGCGGCGGTCAGGTCGCCCGGCGGCGGTCCGCCCGCGGCGATCATCGCCTGCTCGCGCGCGATCAGTCCGGGCAGCGGCTCCAGCCCGAACCGGCGCGTCAGGAACCGCGCGATCGACCCGGTGTCGTACACGCTGTGGTCGACATGGCCGCGCCGGGCATGGGGCGACACGATCACCGCGGGGATGCGCGTGCCCGGGCCCCAGCGGTCGCCCTTGGGCGGCGCGACATGGTCCCACCAGCCGCCATTCTCGTCAAAGGTGATGACGACCAGCATCCGCTCCCATTGCGGGCTGCGGCGCAGCGCGTCGACGACGACCGCGATGTGCTGGTCGCCCGCCTCGACGTCCGAATAGCCCGCATGCATGTTCAGGTTGCCCTGCGGCTTGTAGAAGCTGACGGCGGGCAGCCGCCCGGCGGCGACGTCGGCCAGGAAATGGTTGGTGCGCGGCGTCTCGCCCTCGCCCGCGTCGCGCAGGTGCGCCGCGCGCGCGGGCGTGCCGGGGGCGTATTGCGCGAAATAGTTGAACGGCTGATGGTGCGGCTGGAAATTGGGGCGGCTGGGAAAGCCGTCGTCATTGGCATGGCCGGCCAGCGCGGCGCCCCAGCCGCCGGCATACCAGGCCCAGTCGACGCCCTTGGCCGACAGCCGGTCGCCGATCGTCGCGTGGTGCTGCGGCACCATCGTCTTGGCGTCGCTCCAGTCGGCATAGCCCGGCCGGTCGGGATCGAGCTGATAGGTGGGGGCATAGGGCGGCAGCATCGTGTTGACCGACCAGAAATCGGGGGTCAGCGAACTCGGCACGAACTGCGGCGGCCCGTCGATCGCGCTGGCGGGCGATCCGGGCTTCAGCTTCAGCCGGATGCCCCTGGGGTCGTCGCCCTCGACCTGCGCGATGCGGCCGCGCGCGGGGCTCTTGTCGGCATCGGGGTAATAGGGCGGCTGCGCGGCGATCAGATACTGGTGGTTCAGGTACGATCCGCCGAAAGCGCCCATGAAGAAATTGTCGCACAGCGTGAATTCGCGCGCGATCTGCCACAGCCGCAGCTTGGCCGACGTCTCGCCATAATGCCCCATCACCAGCGCGCCGCTGTCGCCCCAGGCGACGAAGCCGTCGTTGCGGCCGCCGTTGATCTGGAGCTGGTTCTGGTAAAAGGCGTGGATCAGGTCGCGCGTCACCACGCCGTGCGGCAACGGGTCGCCCTCGGGCGTCGCGAGCGCGAACGGCGCGTTGGGCAGCGGCGGCAGGTCGTCGGGGCCGATCTTGTACCGGCGATGCTCGACGACCTGCGCGTCGGGCACCATTCCCTCCCAGATCCGGGGCAGCGTCTTCAGCGGGGTGCCGTCGCGGTCGCGCTGCGCCGCGCGGGCGGGGCTCACGCGCGACAGCGGCTCGGCCAGCCCGGGAAAGCCGGCGAACAGGTTGTTGAAGCTGCGGTTCTCGGCATAGATCACCACCACCGTGTCGATCCGGTCGATCCGGGCGTCGCGCGGCCCGGTCGGCGCGGCCGGCGCGGCCGCTGCGGTCGGCGCGGCGGCGGCGGGGCCGCTCGCCGCTGCCGCCAGCCCGGCCAGCCCGATCGCGCCCAGCAGCGCGCGGCGGTCGGGACGCTCGATCGCGTCATCCGCCCGCGTCGCCGCCGGTTCGGCTGCCGGGTTGGTCCTGGTGTCGTCGTTCGTGCCCGCCATCGCGCTGTCTCCCCGCGCGCCACCGGTCGCGGCGCGCCCGGCCGCGGGGCATAGGCACATCGCCCCCCCTTGGCCACCCCCGCCGCGACCCCGCACACCCGGCAATCACCGCCGCGTCATCGCGTTCCCCCGAACGGCGGGTTTTGCGCGCCCGATTGCGGGTTCCGGATGCCGAACAACCGCTTTTGCTTTGAAATCGCGTGCGAACGACTATGCTCGGCCCGGTATTGGGGGATGTTATGGGCCTGTTCGACTTTCTCTCGAAGCAGTTCGTCGACGTGATCGACTGGGTGGACGAGCCCGGCACGCTCGCGATCCGCTTTCCGATGAAGGATCGCGAGATCCAGAACGGCGCGCAACTCACCGTCCGCCCGGGCCAGGTCGCGTTCCTGCACAACGAGGGCCAGCTTGCCGACGCGTTCCTGCCCGGCCGCTACACGCTCGAAACCGGCAATCTGCCGCTGCTCACCGCGCTGATGAACTGGGACAAGGGCTTTGCCTCGCCGTTCAAGGCCGATCTCTATTTCTTCAGCCAGAAGGAACAGGCCGGACTCAAATGGGGCACGGCCCAGCCGATCACCGTGCGCGACAAGGACTTCGGCCCGCTGCGCGTCCGCGCCTTCGGCAGCTACAGCTTCCGGATCGACGACGTCGCCGCCTTTTCGGTCAGGCTGATGGGGTCGCTCGACCGGCTGACCACCGGCGACGTCGAGCCTCAGCTTCGCGCGGCGATCACCACCGCGATCGCGACGGCGCTCGGCGGCGCGGACATCGCCTTTGTCGATCTCGCCGCCAATCAGGCCGCGCTGTCGGAAAGCCTCGCCGCCGCCGTCGCCCCGGCCTTTGCGCAATGGGGCCTCGCCTGCACCAGCTTCTATATCGAAAGCCTGTCGCTGCCGGAGGCCGTACAGGCCTATCTCGACAAGGCCAGCGCGATGCGCGTCGTCGGCGATCTCGACCGGCTGGCGCGGTTCCAGAGCGCAGAGGCGATCGAGCGCGCCGCCGATCAGCCCGGCGGGGTCGCGTCGGCGGGCGCGGGCATGGCGGCGGGGATGGCGATCGCCCAGGGGATGGCCGGCGCCGCCGCGCCCGCCTCTGGCGGGGGCGAGGATCCCTATGCCCAGATCGAACGGCTCCACCGGCTGCTGACGCTCGGCGCGATCAGCCAGGACGAGTTCGACGCCAAGAAGGCCGAGCTGCTCGCACGCATCCGCTGAGTCGACGATGAGCCTGCACGTTCCCTGCCCGAGTTGCGGCGCCGATGTGGTGTTCCGCTCGCCGGCGCTTCCCGCGCGCGTGTGCGACTATTGCCGCACGCTGCTCGTCCGCACCGACGCCGGCATTGCCGAACAGGGGCACAGCGCGGCGCTCCCGTTCGATGTCAGCCCGGTCCGGATCGGCATGCGCGGCCGTGCCGATGACCGGGGCTTCGAGGTGATCGGCCGCGTCCGCTGGAGCTGGACCGACGGCGCCTGGAACGAATGGCTGCTGCTGTTCGACGACGGCGGTTCGGCCTGGCTGGGCGAGGCGATGGGCCAGTTCATGCTGCTGTGGGAACGCCCGTTCGAGCCCGGGCGCGCCGCCGCGCTCGACGCCGTCGCGGCCGGGCGCGCGGCAACGCCGGGCACGAAGGTCTGCCTGGGGCAGGCGATGATGACGATCGTCGACGCGCGCGAGGTGCTGTGCGTCGCGTCCGAAGGCGAGCTGCCCTTCGCCGCCGCGCCCGCGTGGCGGCTCTACAGCGTCGATCTGCGCGGTCCCGCGGGCGAATGTGCCTGCCTTCAGCGCGATACGCGCGGCGTCAGCTATTATGAGGGGCGCTATGTCGAGCTTGCCGCGCTCGCGCCCCAGGGGATGCGCGTGATCGAGGGGTGGGGGATGCCCGATTATGGCCGCTGATTCCGCCGCCCCGCCCGAGCTGCCGCCCGCCGGCGCGCCCGAGCCCGCCGTCCGCGCGCTTGCCTGTCCGTCCTGCGGCGGCACGGTCGCGCTGCGGGCCGCCGGATATACGGTCCATGTCGCGTGCAGCTATTGCGGCGCGATCCTCGACGTCACCGATGCGATCGCAAAGCGCGTCGCCGATCAGCATCGCCTGGCGACCACGCTCGATATCCCGCTCGGCACGCGCGGCACGCTGCGCGGCGTCGAATGGGAAGTGATCGGCTATCTGATGCGCGTCCAGCAGGGCGAGGGGTGGGACGAGTATCTGCTCTTCAACCCCTATCACGGCTATCGCTGGCTGACGAACGTGCGCAACGGCTGGAGCTTCGGCACGATGCTGACGCGGATGCCGCGCGCGGCGGGGCTGCATGGCGTCGACCTCGACGGGCATCGCTATGCCCATTTCTGCGTCGGCTCCGCCACCGTCCGGCGTGTCGTCGGCGAATTCTACTGGCGCGTGCGCGTCGGCGACGTCGTCGACACGGCCGATTATGTCCGCCCCGGCGTCATGCTTTCGCGCGAAAGCGACGGGGCGGAGGTCAACTGGACCCGCAACGAACTCCTGCCCCCGCGCGAGGTCGCGGCGGCATTCGGCGTCGCGCCTGCGGGGCCGGTCTGGCCGCCGCTCGGGCACCAGCCGTCGCCCTGGGGGCGTTGGCCGGCCGCCGCGGCAACGGTGATGGGCGTCGCGGTCGTCGTGCTGTTGCTGCTGGCGGTCGTGCTCGGCCATGGCGGCTGGGCGGCGCGGGGCAGCCTTGCGATCGCGCCCGACGGGCACGAGCAGACCGCGACGCTCGGTCCGATCCGCTTCGACCGGCCCTATCAGCGCGTCGATATCCGGGCGGAGGTGCCCGATCTCGAAAACGGCTGGGTCGATCTCGACTATCGCCTCGTCGATCGCGCCAGCCAGCGCAGCTTTGTCGCCGGCGGCGCGGCCGAACGTTATGCGGGCGTCGATTCCGACGGCACCTGGACCGAGGGCGATCGCACATCGTCGGTCTCGATCGCGGGCGTTCCGGCGGGCACCTACGATCTCGTCATCGACTACAAGGGCAATCGCTGGCCCGAACGCGCCACCGCCACCGCCACCGCCACCGCCACCGGCACGGGCACCGGCTGGAACGATCCCGACTGGATGGCGGGTGACAAGGCGCCGCGGGTGACGATCGCGGTGCGCTATGGCACGCTGTTCGCCTCGAACGTGCTGATCGCGCTGATCCTGATCGCGCTTCCGTGGCTGGTCGGGTTCGCGCTGCACCGGCGCTTCGAACGCGCGCGCCTGTCGCAGAGCGATTTCGCGCCGGCGGGAGACGAGGCATGACCCTTCGCCTGTTCCTCTATGCGCTGTGGTGCGCCGCCGTGATCGCGCTGTTCGCGCTCACCGGCACCTTCGCCTGGTCGCCCTTTGCCGATGGCGGGCGCGAGCGCGGCTATGGTGTCGGCGGCGGCGGCCACGGCTATTACGGTCCCCATCACAAATAGGACGCTCATGGTCACCACCTTGCCCGCGCTACTCGCCACGCTGCTCTATGCGGTGATCGGCATCCTCGTCTTCGTCGTCGGCTTCGTCGTGCTCGACCTGCTCACGCCCGGAAAGCTGTGGGAAGAGATCCGCGACAAACAGAACGTCGCCGTCGCGATCTTCTCGGGCGCGGTGGCCGTCGGGCTGGCGATCATCGTTGCCGCGGCCATCCATGGCTGACGATGGCGACGGCGCGCCGCCGCGGATCGGCGCGCCTGCCGCGACGCTGCTCGCATCGGCCTTCGTCGTCTCGACGTGCGGGCTGATCTACGAACTGCTCGCCAGCACGCTCGCCAGCTATCTCTTGGGCGACAGCGTCACGCAATTCTCGACGATCATCGGCACCTATCTGTTCGCGATGGGGCTGGGGAGCTGGTGCTCGCGCTATGTGCGCCGCGACGCGTTGCGGCTGTTCATCCGCGTCGAACTGCTGATCGCCGCGCTGGGGGGAAGCGCCGCCTGCGCGCTGTTCCTGCTGTTTCCGCTGGTCGAGCATTTCCGCATCGCGCTCTACGGGCTCGTGCTGGCGATCGGCTTCCTCGTCGGTCTCGAAATCCCGTTGCTGATCCGCATCCTGCGCGGTTTCGACTTCCGCGAAACCGTGTCGAACGTGCTCACCTTCGACTATGTGGGTGCGCTCGTCGCCAGCCTGTTGTTCCCGCTGCTGCTGATGCCGCATCTCGGCATGATCCGGACGGGCTTCCTGTTCGGCATCCTCAATGCCGCGGTGGCGCTGGCGCTGCTGCTGGCGATGCCGCGCGCGGCGCGCTTCGGCGCGGAAAAGCTGACGGCGCTGCTCGTGCTGCTCGCGCTGGCGGCGGGGTTCGTCGCGGCCGACCGGCTTCAGCGCTGGGCCGAAGTCGCCAGCTATCACGAACCCGTGATCTATGCCGTCTCGACCCGCTATCAGCGCATCGTGCTGACGCGGCAGCAGGACGATCTGCGGCTCTACCTCAACGGCAATCTCCAATTCTCGTCGCGCGACGAATATCGCTATCACGAGGCGCTGGTGCATCCGCTGCTCGGGCGCGTCGCGCATCCGCGCAACGTGCTGATCCTCGGCGGCGGCGACGGGCTGGCCGCGCGCGAGGTGCTGCGCCATCCCGAAGTGCGCCGGCTGACGCTGGTCGATCTCGACGATCAGATGACCGCGCTGTTCGCGCGCACGCCGATGCTGGCGCGGCTCAATCGCGGTGCGCTCACCGATCCACGGATCACCGTCGTCAATGCCGACGGCTTCCGCTGGGCGCGTGAGGCCGTTCGGCGTGCCGATGCGCGCTACGACGCGGTCATCATCGATTTCCCCGATCCGGTCGATTATTCGGTCGGCAAGCTCTATACCGACAGCTTCTATCGGGCGGTGCGCGGGCTGCTCGCGCCCGGCGGGATGGTGGTGGTGCAAAGCACGTCGCCGCTCGTCGCGCCGATGGCCTTCTGGACGGTGGCCTCGACGCTCGAGGCGGCCGGATTCCGGACGCGCGGCTATCATGTCTATGTGCCCAGCTTCGGCGAATGGGGGTTCGTGCTCGCGGCGGCGGGACCGGTTCCCGCGCGGGCGCATATTCTGCCCGGCGGCCGGTTCCTCACGCCTGCGGGCGACGCCGCGCTGTTCGACTTTCCGCCCGACATGGCGCGCCGCCCGACGCCGGTGAACCGCCTCGACAACCAGGTGCTCGTGCGCGAATTCGCCGATGCGTGGAGCCGCTATGAAGGCTGACCGTCGCGCATTGCTCGGGCTCGGCGGCGTCGTGGCCGCGGGGGCGGCGGGCCTCGCCGCCGCATTCGGCGGGGCGGCGGCGCGCTTGCCGGCGGGCACGCTCGGCGGCGCCGATTTCGCGCGCGGGCACCGGCTGCGCCGCGGCGGCTTCCCGGCGCCGACGCGTTTCGAAACGGTCGACCTGGTCATCGCCGGCGGCGGCGTCGCGGGGCTGTCGGCGGGCTGGCGGCTCGCCGAGGCGGGGTTCACGCGCTTCCGCCTGCTCGAGCTCGAGGATCGCGTCGGCGGCAATGCGCGCAGCGGGCAGAATGCCGTTTCGGCCTATCCGCTCGGCGCGCACTACCTGCCCGTTCCCAATCGTGAATCGCGCGCGCTGCGTCATCTGCTGCGCCGGCTCGGGATGATCGTGGGCGATGTCGACGGCGTGCCGGTCTACGATCCCGAACAGCTCTGCGCCGATCTCGAGGAGCGGCTGCTCTGGCAGGGCCGCTGGCAGGAAGGGCTGATCCCGCGCACCGGCCTGACGGCGCAGGACCGCGCCGATCTCGCCGCGTTCCAGGCGCGCATGGCCGCCTTTTCGCGTCAGGTCGGCGCCGACGGGCGCCCGGCCTTTGCGGTGCCGCTTGCGTACAGTTCGCAGGATCCGGCGCTTGTCGCGCTCGACGCGATCGACTTTGCACGCTGGCTCGATGGGCAGGGGTGGCGTTCGCCCGTGCTGCGCGCGCATGTCCGCTACGCCATGCGTGACGATTACGGGACCGAGCCGGGCGAGGTCTCGGCCTGGGCGGGCATCCATTATTTCGCGGCGCGACGCGGCTGGGCGGCGAACGGTGCGGGCGACAACCAGCTCACCTGGCCCGAAGGCAACGGGCGGCTGGTGCGGCGGCTCGCCGAATTCGGCGGCGACCGGATCGTGCCGGGGCAGATCGTCCATCATGTCGATCGTCGCGACGACGGCGTCGTGGTCGATGCGTTCGACACGCGGCGCGGCGAAACGGTGCGCACGACCGCGCGCGCCGCGATTCTGGCGATGCCGCATTTCGTCGCCGCCCGCGTCTGCCCGGCGGTCGCGCCGATGCCGGCGTTCAGCTATGCGCCGTGGCTCGTCGCCAACGTCACGGTCGACCGGCTGCCCGGCGGGCCGGGGGTGCCGCTCGCATGGGACAATGTGTCGAGTACCAGCAACGCGCTCGGCTATGTCGTGGCGACGCATCAGGGGCCGGCGGCGATCGCCTCGGCCAGCGTGCTGACCTGGTATCTGCCGCTGTCGGACATGCCGCCGGCGGTCGGGCGCCGCCTGCTGCTCGAACGCAGCGCCGACGACTGGAAGCGGATCGTGCGCGACGACCTGCTCGCGATGCACCCCGATCTCGACGATGCGATCCGCACGATCGACCTCTGGCGCTGGGGACATGCGATGATCCGGCCGACGCCGGGGTTTCTCGCGCGCGGGGCTGCGGCGGGCGCGGGGGTCGCGCCGCCGCTGTTCCTCGCCCATTCGGATCTCAGCGGCCTCTCGCTGTTCGAAGAGGCGCATGACCGCGGTGTCCGTGCCGCCGAGGCGGCGATGACGCGGCTCGGCCATGCCCATGAAAGCCTGTTATGACCCTCGCGCGTGAAGGCAGCCATCTGATCGCCGACCTGTGCGATGCCGCCGGGCTTGCCGATGTCGGCCGGGTCGAGGCGTGCCTCGTCGCCGCGGCGGCGGCGGCGCATGCGCGGCTGCTCGAGGTCCGGCTGCACAGCTTCGGTCCGGGGCAGGGTGTCACCGGCGTGGCGCTGCTCGCCGAATCGCATATCTCGATCCACACCTGGCCCGAATATGGCACCGCGTGCATCGACATCTTCCTGTGCGGACGCCGGCACGATCTCGATGCGGCGCTGACCGTCATCGCCGACGCGCTCGACGCACGCGTCGCGCGGCGCACGCTGCTCGATCGCCGCTTCGTCGCCACGCCCGCGGCGACCCCGCGCACCCGGTAATCACCGCCGCGTCATCGCGTTCCGCCGAACGGCGGGTTTTGCGCCCCCGATTGCGGCCTTTCGCCATGCCGGGGCCGCCGATCGGCGGATTGCGCCGCGCAACGGGCGGTTGCCGACGGCCATTGAGGCGGGGGCAGGGGCGGTGGCGGCGGGTTGCGGATCGCTCCGTAAGATTTCTCACCCGCCCGGCCGGCGCGGCGTCCGCGCCTCTATAACAAGGAAGATAGTAGGCGCCGCTTTTCCCCCGAAAAGGCGCGTTTGTGTAGGCGTAGGCGTTCGCTTGAAGATTCTGTTCTACCTTCCCGTCATCACGCCCTGGTGGTTCGACAATGTGGTCCGGCCGCTGCTCGCCGTCCTTGCCCCGGCGCACAGCGTCCACGTGCTCGCGCCCGTGCCGTGGTGCGGCACCGGCATCGGCCCGCGCGAGCTTTCGGCCTGTGCCGATCTGCCGGGGATCGAATGGCATCTCGCCGACGACGACGCGCACCCCTCGATGCGCACCGACGCCGTCGAGCGCGACGCCATCGTCGATTTCGTGCGCGCGCTCGCTCCCGACTATGTGCTTGTGCGCGCTGCGGATTGCGACACCGTCGCGCGCTTTCCGGGCACGGTGCGCTATCTGATGGAAAGCGGCGCCGCGCCGCTCGCGATTCCGCCCCATTGGGTGATCCTTCAGCACCGGCCCTTCGACCATGGCCTGCTCCCGCCGCTCGACGCCGCCGCCTGTGCGGCGCTCGATCGCGGGATCGCACGCGCCTGGGATGCGCTGGCGCCGCTCGCCGCGCCGACAGCCGCGGACCGGGCGGCCTTTCGCGACTGGGCCGGTCTGCCCGACGATCGCCCCGTGCTCGCCGTCCCGCTCGAATATGAGCATGAGGAGAATTTCTTCCCCCTCCACCGCGTCGATGCGCGCCCCAACCACTGTTTCGTCGACGCGCTTGCGGCACAACTCGATCCGCGCATCTTCCTGGCCTTCACCAACCACCCGCTCAATGTCCTGTATGTCGACAATCGTGCTGTGGAGGCGACGATCGCCGCGCATGGCGACCGGATGCGGATGCTGCCCGGCACTACGCCCGCCGGCGAAAGCACGACGCTGCTGCTCGCGCGCGATGCCGATGCGATGATCGTCGGCGATTCCAAGGCCTATTCGCTCGCCGCCTTTTTCGGCACGCCGCTGCTGCGCCGCTCGCGTTTCCGGACGGGGGCGTGGCTCAACGCCTATGCCGATTTCGCGCCGTTGCTCGCCGATGTCGCGGCGGGTGCCGCCCGGCGCCCCGACCGCGAGGCCGCCCGCCGCTGGTTCGCCTTTCACGTCGCCAACCAGATCTTCGATCCGCAGGCGTCCGATTTCACCGCCGACGACCTGATCGACCGCCTCGATCGCCCGGTCGCGCCCGATCGCTGGGCCGCCGGTTTCGCGCGGTTCGAGGCTTTGCCGGGAGTCGCCGCATGAACGCGCACGCCGCGCTTGCGGGCGTCCCGCTCGCCGCCGACCTCGGCACCGCCTGGTTCCGCGACGTGATCGCCGCCGAACGCGACGCGCTTGCCGATTTCCTGCGCGCCCCGCCCGCCGCGGTCGCCGACGCGATCGCGCTGATCGCGGCGCAGCGCCAGCCGGTCGTGCTCGTCGGCGTCGGCAAGTCGGGGCATGTCGCCGCCAAGCTCGCCGCCACCTTTTCCAGCCTCGGCACGCCCGCGCTCTACGTCAACGCGGCCGAGGCGGCGCACGGCGATCTCGGCGCCGTCGCGCCGCACAGCCTGGTGCTCCTCCTGTCGAACAGCGGCGCGACCGACGAGATCGTGCGCATCCTGCCGCTGCTCAAGGCGCGCGGCTGCACGCTGATCGGCATTATCGGCCGTGCCGGATCGCCGCTCGCGCGCGCGGTCGATCACCTGATCCTCGCCGAGGTCGCGCGCGAGGCCGACCATATCGGCATGGCGCCCACCGCCAGCACGACGCTCCACCTCGCGATCGGCGACGCGCTCGCGGTCGCGGCCAGCCGGACGCGCGGCTTCACGCGCGACGATTTCCTCCGCCACCACCCCGCCGGACTGCTGGGGCGCCAGATGATCCCGGTCGCCAGCTTCATGCGCCAGGGCGACGACCTGCCGCGCGTCGGCCCGGCCACGGGCTTCGTCGACCTGCTCGCGGTGATGTCGAGCAAGCGGCTGGGTGCGGCCTGCGTCGTCGATGCGGCCGACCGGCTGCTCGGGCTGATCGTCGACGGCGACGTTCGCCGCCACCTTCAGGCGCATCCCGAAGCACATCGTGCCACCGCGGGCGAGATCATGCAGCCCGCCCCCCAGGTCATCGGCCCCGACGCCAATGTCGGCGACGTGCTGCTGATGCGCAGCCAGGGCGCGGGCGCCTGGCTCGTCCTTCCCGTCGTCGACGCATCGGGCCGGCTGCACGGCATGATCCACGCCAACGACCTCCTGCAAGGCTGAACTGATGAAGATCGTCGCGTTCGTTCCCGCCAAGGGCAACAGTGAGCGGGTTCCCGGCAAGAATGTCGCCATTCTCGACGGCGATTACCTGTTCAAGCGCAAGCTGCGCCAGGCGCTCGACTGCCCCGCGATTACCGAGGTCTGCCTCGACACCGAAAGCGACGCGATCGCCGAACTCGCGACCGACCTGCCGGTGACGCGGCTCGTCCGCCCCGCCGCGCTCGCGAGCAACGCGACCGACGGGCACGAGATGTTCGCCTGGGAATGCAGCCAGCGGCCCGACGCCGATCTGTGGGTTCAGTTGCTGTGCACCGCGCCGTTCGTGTCGGCGGCGACGATCGGCCGCGCGATCGCCGCGCTGCTCGCCGATCCCGATGCCGACAGCCTGATCGGCGTCAGCCGCGCCAAGCAATATTGCTGGGACGGCGGCGTCCCCGCCTATGGCACCGGCCGCATCCCCAACAGCGTCGACCTGCCCGCGACGGTGGTCGAGGCGATGAGCCTCTACATCGTCCGCCGGCCGCCCTCGGGCGCGGTGCCGACGCGGCGGTTCGGCACGCGGCCGATCCTGTTCGACCTCGATCCGATCGAACAGATCGACATCAATCGCGGCGCCGACCTGGTGATCGCCGAAACGATCGCGGCAGGGCAGCGCGCGGCCGAGGTGACGCGGTTCCGCGCGATGATGCCGCATCTTTCGTCGACCGTCCTCGCCGATATCTGCAAGGACCGGGGCATGAAGGTGGTGCTGCCGCCCGCCTTGCGCCCGACCAGCGGCGGCAAGCTGTTCGGCCGCGCCAAGACGCTCGAACTGCGCCGGCTCGGCCCCGACGACGCGCCCGATGCGTGGAAGGGCATCTATGGCGCGCTCGAATCCTATCGCTTCGTGCGGCCGGGCGATGTCATCATGGTCGCGACCGACGTTCCCGAACGCGCCTATTTCGGCGACCTCAACGCCAATCTCGCGATCCGCTCGGGCGCGGTGGGCGCGGTGATCGACGGGACGACGCGCGACACCGCCGATGTCCGCGCGCTCGGCTTCCCGGTCTATGCGCGCGTCACCAACTGCAACGACATCAAGCTCGACGGCACCGTCGGCGCGATGAACCGGCCGATCCGCATGGGCGACGTCACCATCGCCAACGACGACGTCGTGTTCGCCGACGAGGACGGCGTCGTCGTCGTGCCGCGCGGCGAATGGGACGCGGTCGAGGCGGCGGCGTGGGATGTGATGACCAACGAGGCGCGGATCCGCATGTATGCCGCGCGCGGGCGCGACGTCGCCGAAATCCTCGCCGAATGCGGCGCTTTCTGAAACACTGGGGTCGGCCCGTCCGGGGCCGCAGGGGACATCAATGACCAGGACGATCCGGATCGGCGCGCTCGAAATCGCCAATGACCGCCCCTTTGTGCTGATCGCCGGGCCGTGCGCGATGGAAAGCCGCGATCACGCGCTCGAAACGGCGGCTGCGCTCACCGAAATGTGCGGCGCGCTCGGCATCGGCCTCATCTACAAAAGCTCGTTCGACAAGGGCAATCGCACCGCGATCGGCTCGCCGCGCGGCATCGGGCTCGACCGCGCGCTCGGCATCTTTGCCGAGGTGCGCGAACGCTTCGGCTGCCCGGTCATCACCGACGTCCACGAACCCGCCCAGTGCGCGCCCGTCGCCGAGGTGGTCGACGTGCTCCAGATCCCCGCCTTTCTGTGCCGCCAGACCGATCTGCTCGTCGCCGCGGCGCACACCGGCCGCGCGGTCAACGTCAAGAAGGGCCAGTTCCTCGCGCCCTGGGACATGAAGAACGTCGCCGCGAAGCTCGTCGCGAGCGGCAACGACCGCGTGATGCTGTGCGAACGCGGCGTCAGCTTCGGCTACAACACGCTGGTCAGCGACATGCGCGCGCTGCCGATCATGGCCCAGACGGGCTTTCCCGTCGTGTTCGACGCGACGCATTCGGTCCAGCAGCCGGGCGGGCAGGGCGAAACCTCGGGCGGGCAGCGCGAATTCGTGCCGGTGCTCGCGCGCGCCGCGATCGCGGTGGGGGTCGCCGCGCTGTTCATCGAGACGCACGAAAATCCCGACGTCGCGCCCAGCGACGGCCCCAACATGGTGCCGTTGCGCGACATGCCCGCGCTGCTCGCGCGGCTCCAGGCGTTCGACCGGCTCGCCAAGGCCGGCTGAGCCGGTTCGGCCGGGTCAGCCGTTGAGGATCGCCGCCACCGTCGCCCACACCGCCGGGTTGCGTGCGATCAGGATCGGCGCGCTGGCATCGGCGGGGCGATAGGAGCTGCCGTCGATCCGCGCCGCGACGCCGCCGGCTTCCTCGAGCAGCAGCACGCCCGGCGCATGGTCCCAGGCGAGCGTCCGCCAATAAAGCGCAAAGTCGCGCATCCCTTGCGCGACCAGCGGGTATTCATGCCCGGCACAGCGCCGCGTCGGCACCACCGCGCCCGTCCGTGCGGCGAGCGCCGCGACGCGTTCGGCCATCGCCGGGGGGCGTGAAAAGTCGCTGACGATCCCGGTGAGCGTCGCCGGGTCGGGCGCCGCGCCGGGGGCATCGCCGGGGGCATCGGGTATCCGCCGCACGCCGTCGATCCAGGTGCCGCACCCGCGCTCGGCGGCGATCAGCCGGTCGGCGACCGGATCGAGGATGCACGCCGCCCGGGTCACGCCGTCCTCGACCAGCGCCGCCATTAGCGCAAAGGGCTCGCGCCCGGCGGCATAGTTGCCGGTGCCGTCGATCGGGTCGACGATCCACACCGCACCGCGGTCGAGCCCGGCGAGCAGTCCCGGATCGCGCGCGCACGCTTCCTCGCCGACGAAGCGCGCATCGGGGCGGATCGCGGCGAGCCCTTCGGCGATGACGCGTTCGGCCTCGCGGTCGGCGATCGTCACCAGGTCGCCCGGCGCCTTTTCCTCGATCTCGCCCGCGCCCAGCCGGCGAAAGCGCGGCATGACTTCGCGCGCGGCGGCGATGCGCAGCACGTCGCCGATCCGGTCGGCAAGCGGGGTGGGGCACAGGGCGGGATCGGGCGGAACGGCGGTCATGGCGCGGCCCCTACCATGCTGCACCCGGCGCCGCCATCAGCCCGCGGCGCAGGCGGCGGCGTGCGCGCGCCGCGCGCGCCAGTTGCCGATATGCGCGCCCGCGAGCATCAGGCTGCCCAGCACGGTCACGCCCGTCTCCAGCGCGGCCGGCACCGCCAGCGCGACGCCCGCCGCCATCAGCATCAGCCCCGCCGCACCGATCATCAGCGGCAGCACCGCGCGGTGCCGCCGCCACCCGCCGATCAGCGCCCAGGCGCTCGTCGGCAGCGCGAGGACCAGCACCGCCGCATGAAAACCCTCGCCGCCGCCCAGTTGCGCCGCGATCGCGGGGAGCGCGGCCAGCACCAGCGGCAGCGCAAGGCAGTGGAGCATGCACAGCGCCGATGCCCCGATCGCCAGCCCGTCGAGCCGCGCGTCCCAGCCCGCGCCGGTCGCGCCGGCCGGTCCGCCCGGTCTGCGCGTTCCGTCCGTTCCGCCCGTTTCCCTTGCCGTCCCGTCGTTCGTCCGCGCGTCGTCGCGCATCCGCCTGTCCCTTCCGCAACCCGGCGCCCGCACCGGCACCGCGCCACAGATGATACATTGTATCATAATTGCAAGGGGCGTGCCCGCGAAAATCGGTCGTCCGGCCGGGCTGCGTGCGTCAGCGGCGCCGGCGGCCCTCGGCGCGGGCATTGGCGACCAGCCGGCGCAGCATCGCCAGGTCGACCGCACCGGGCACGATCTGCGACCCCACGATCAGCACCGGCGTCCCGTTGAAGCCGATCGTGCGCGCGATCGCCTCGGTCCGCATCAACAGCGCGTCGATCGTCGCGCCGCGCGTCTTCACGTCGCGTTGCAGCCGCGCCCAGTCGACCCCGGCGCGGTCGGCGGCGGCGCGGATGCTCGCCCCGCCCACCGGCCCGCGCGTCGCCATCAGCGCGGCGTGGAACGCGCCGTGGCGGTCCTGCCACTGGCTCGCGATCGCCAGCCGCGCCGCCTCGCGCGACGCGGGGCTCAGGATCGGCCAGTCGCGATAGACGATGCGCACCTTGGGGTCGGCGGCGGTCAGTGCCGCCAGCGCGGGTTCCATCCGTCGGCAATAGGGGCAGTTGTAATCGAAAAAGGTGACGACGGTGACGTCGCCCACCCCTGGCGCCGCCCCGCTGCGCGGCGCCACCGGATCCTCGGCGACCGCCCTTGGCGAGATGTCGACCTCGTCCTGCGCGAACAGCGGCGAAACGGGCAAGGCGCCCGCCAGCACCGCCGCGGCGGTCCGGCGCATCAGGGTACGACGATCCATCGCTGCGCTTTAGCATGGTCGGCGCCGGTGGGAAGCGCGGCGCGCCCGTGCGTCGCCGATCGTGCATCGTCGCCGGTGCGATGCTGTTGATCGCGCGACAGCGTTCGGCATCCCGCTGTAAAGCCGCACGTTTCTTTGCGAGAGGACTATGAAACAGAATTGTAATAAAAAAGCTGCAAATATTTAATATTTGATCCGGTGACGGAAGTGCGTGCGAGCATTGTCTTGGGGTCGCCAGTTTATTGCACAGGGACCAGCAATGCGCTTCCGAGCTCTCCAATCCGCCACCGCTCTGATTGTTCCGGTCTGCGCCGTCTGCGCACCGGCCGCCGCGCAGGCGCAGACGCATCGCTTCGACGTGGCGGCGCAGCCCGCGGCGGCGGGCATCCGGCAGTTCGCCCAGCAGGCCGATCTCCAGATCCTCGTGTCGGGCCGCGATGCCGACGGCGTGCGGACCAACGGCGTGCGCGGCACGCTCGACACCCGCGCCGCGCTCGATCAGTTGCTCGCGGGCACGGGGCTCAGCGTCAAGTCGAACGACGGCAAGGTCGTCGTCCTCGTCCGCGGCGACGAAACCGCGTCGGGCGAAACGATCGTCGTCACCGGCTCGCGCATCGCGCGTCCCGAACTCAGCTCGGCGATGCCGGTCAGCGTCGTCAGCATGGATCAGGCGAGCAGCCTCGGCCGCAACAGCGCCTATGACGCGCTGATGCGCGAACCCGCGATCGGGCCGGGGCTCGGGCTCGCCACCGCCTATGGCCAGTCGTGGGACGGCGGCATCGCGGCGGTGTCGCTGCGCAACCTCGGCACCAACCGCAGCCTGACGCTGATCGACGGGATGCGCCGCGTCTCGGGCTCGGCGCGCTCGTCGGCGGTCGACATCAACATGATCCCCGCCGCGATGATCGACCGGATCGAGGTCATCACTGGCGGCGCCGCGGCGATCTATGGCGCCGACGCCGTCACCGGCGCGGTCAACATCATCACCAAGCGCGACCTTACCGGGCTCAACATCTCGGCCGATGCGGGCGTGTCGCAATATGGCGACGGCGATCAGTACACGCTGTCGGTCTCGGCGGGCGGCGCCTTTGCCGAGGATCGCGGCCATATCGCGATCGGCGGCACCTATTCGAAGGTGTCGGCGATCAACGCGATGGACCGGCCCTTTGCGCGCCACCTCATCACCTTCCTCGGCAATCCAAAGAATACCAGCGCGCAGGACGGCATCCCCGACCGCTTCACGGCGTATGACAATCGCCAAGTCTATTACATGTACACGCCGACCTTCTACCTGAACGGCCAGTCCTGGGTGGTCGACGGCGGTGTGCCGCACGTCGCGCGCCCGGCCGACCGGCCCTCGACCACGGGCGAGTTCGCCGACGGCGACGGGGGCGAGGGGCGCAACCTCTACGACAACGACCAGCTTCGCGGCCCGCTCGAAAGCTATGCCTTCATCAGCCGCTTCGACTATGCCGTCACCAGCGACGTCAATTTCGGCGCGCGGCTCGACTATGGCCGTACCCAGTTCGACGGCAACGGCAATTACTGGCGCGACGACAGCCGCCGTTTCTGGTTCAGCGGCGCGGGCGGGTCGACCGCCTATCTCGACAATCCCTATCTGCCCGCCGCGGTGCGCAAGATCATGGTCGACAACGGCCTCACCGCGCTGTCGATCGACCGGGCCTATGCCAATTTCCCGATCGAGCAGGACCGCCACGATCGCGAAAGCTTCACCTTCTTCACCAATCTCAGCGGCGGCAGCGCCGATCGCGTGAAGTGGGAGGCCTATTTCCAATATGGCCGCACGCGCGACGACGTGGTCGGCGCGAACCTGCCCTATATGCCGCACTGGCTTGCCGCGCGCGATGTCGTCGCCGATCCGGTCAGCGGCCAGCCCGTCTGCCGCGATGCGGCCGCGCGCGCCGCGGGCTGCGTGCCGTTCGACATCTTCAGCACCGCGCCCGCCAGCCAGGCGCAGATCGCGTACATGCTGCACGACCGCCAGGAAAAGCGGATCAACACCCAGACGATCTACGGTGCCAGCCTCAACGGCCGGCTCGTGTCGCTGCCCTATGGCGACCTGTCGTTCGCGGTCGGCGCCGAACATCGCCGCGACGCGCTGCGCACCACCGACGATCCGCTCGCGCTCAACGGCGAGCTGACCTATGGCGGCTCGGACGCGCCCGCGCATCCGGAGCTCGACAAGTCGATCCGCGTGTCCGAGCTCTATGGCGAGCTGGTCGCCCCGCTGCTCCGCGGCGTGCGCTTTGCCGAGCGGCTCGAGGTCGAGGGCGCGTATCGCTATTCGGACTACAGCACCGTCGGCGGCACGCACACCTGGAAGCTGGGCGGCACCTGGGCGCCGGTGCGCGGGCTCACGCTGCGCGGCGTGCGGTCGCGCAGCGTGCGGACCCCCAATTTCGGTGAGCTCTATTCGCCGCAGAGCATCTCCTATGCCGGTTTCTTCGACGATCCCTGCTCGGCGGGCCTTTACGACCAGAACCCGACGCGGGCGGCCAATTGCCGCGCGCTCGGCATCGCGACGCCGCTTGCGCGCTATTCGGTGGGCACGGCGCGCACCACCGGCGGCAACCCCGACCTCAAGCCCGAAACCTCGGACAGCCTGACGCTCGGCGTGGTGCTTCAGCCGGCGTTCCTGCCCGGCTTCGATCTCACCGCCGATTACTGGGACATCGACATCCGCGATGTCATCACCCAGTTCAGCTACCTCAACATCATGAACCTGTGCGTCGACCTGCCGACGATCAACAACGTGTTCTGCCGCCAGGTCGATCGCGACGCGGCGGGCCACGCCACCGCGGTGCGCTCGTTCAACATCAACGCCTCGCGGATGAAGGCGCGCGGGATCGACTTCGGCGCGCGCTATCACCGCCGCGTCGGGCCGGGCACGCTCCACGTCGACTTCAAGGGCACCTATCTGCTGCGCCAGGTGGTCGAAACGACGCCGGGCATGGCGACCGGCGACGTCAAATATGACGGCGGCTATTCGGACCCGCGCTTCCGCGGCACGCTGTTCACCGGCTATGATCTCGGCCGCGTCAGCATCGGGCTCGACACGCGCTTCGTCAGCGCGACGACCTATGACGTCAATGCCCAGTCCAAGGAATCCTACGACAACAACAGCATCCCGGCGCGCGTCTACAACGATCTCAGCATCCGCTACGATCTGGGGCGGGGCATGAGCTTCGGGCTGGGCGTGAACAACCTGTTCAACGTCTATCCGCCCGCGCGGCCGGGCGTTTACGAAGGCTCGGTCTATTACGACAATATCGGCCGCTACGTTCACGCGAACGTGAAGGTCAAGCTGTGACGGATCGCGCCTGATGGGCGGGGTCGGGCGGGGCGGGGGCAACCCTTTCCCCGCCTTGCCACGTCCGTCGTCTATCATGCAGGGGTGTTTGCGCGTGATGCGAGAGCCGCTTGATATGCCCCCGGAAGAGCCTGCCGATCCGTCGCCCGGCGACCGCGATGCCGGTTTCGACGACCGCCTCGCCCGCTGGGTCGAGGCCGAGATCCTGCCGCACGAGGCGTTCGTGCGCCGATGGCTCGCGCGGCGCTGGGGCAATGCGGTCAACATCGACGATACGATCCAGGAGGCCTATTGCCGCATCGCCCAGCTCCGCTCGGTCGCGCACATCGCCAATGGCCGCTCCTATTTCTTCAAGACGGTCCAGTCGGTCGTGCTCAACGGCCTGCGCCGCGAAAAGGCCGACAATATCCGCTTCCTGACCGAGATCGACTGGCTCGAGGTGGTCGATGACCGCCCCTCGCCCGACCGCATGGTCGAATCGAGCCAGGAGCTCGAACGCGTCCAGCGGCTGCTCGGCGGGCTGTCGTCGATCTGCAGCCGCGTGATCGAGCTGCGCCGCATCCACGGCCTGTCGCAGCGCGAGACCGCCGCCGCGCTGGGCGTCAGCGAGCATGTGGTCGAGAACAACCTGGTGCGCGGGCTCCGCAAGATACTGGCCGCATTGACGGATCAGGATGCCCGCGCCTCCTTGGGAGAGGAGAGGGGCGATGACTGAGGCGACTGCCGCAAACCCCATCGACGAACAGGCGATGCGCTGGGCGGTCCGTCGCGCGCACGGCACGCTGACGCCCGACGACCAGGCCGCGCTCGCGCGCTGGCTCGATGCCGACGCGCGCCATCGCGGTGCCTATCTGCGCGCGCGCGCCGGGCTCCATGCGCTCGAACGCGCGGTGCTCGATCCGCGTCGCGCGGCGGCGCCGCGGCGGGCGGGGGGGCGCTGGGCGGCGCCGTCGCGTCGCTGGAGCGCGCGTATCGCCGCCGGTGCCGGGGCGCTCGCTGCGTGCGTCGCCGGGGCGCTGCTCCTCGTCGATGCCGATCCGTCGCGGCCGGCCGCGCGCACGCCCGCCGCGGCGACGGTCGCGGCGGCGGCGCCGCGGCGCCAGGATCTCGGCGACGGCTCGGTCGCCTGGGTCTCGCCCGGCGGGCAGATCCGCGTCCAGATGCTCGCCGATTCGCGCCGCATCACGCTGCTGCGCGGCGAGGCGCGCTTCGTCGTCGCGCCCGATCATCGCCGCCCCTTCGTCGTCCAGTCGGGGCGCGCCTTCGCGCAGGCGACGGGCACGATCTACACCGTTGCGCGCGCCGGGGCGCAGGGCGGCGCGGTCAGCGTCCAGCGCGGCAGCGTGCTCGTCTGGGCGGGCGACGAGCGCGACCAGGCGGTGCTGCTCCATGCCGGCGACCGGATGACGCTCGAACCGCACCCCGCCGTCGCGTCGTCGCCGGCCCCGGCGCCGCTGCCCTCGCCCGCGCTTGCCCAGTTCGCGTTCGACGACGTGCCGATCGCGACCGCGGTGCGCCGCTTCAACCGCGTCAACCGCGTCCGGATCCGCGTCGACGATCCCGCGATCGGCGCCGCGACCGTGGTCGGTCTGTTCCGCGCCAACGAACCCGAACGCTTCGCCGCAGCGGCGGCGGCGGTCGCGGGCGGCTGCGTCACGCATCGCGCCGACACGATCGTGATCGGCCCCTGCTGAACCCCCGCGGCGGCACGGCGCCGCGGGGGGGGGGGGGGGCGGGGACGGCAGCCCGCGCTCGCCGCCCGGCGGTCGTTGCACCGGTCGCGGTCGGGGATGCGGTGTTCGGGGTCCAGCGTCGCGCGCACCACGGTCTTGCCCGGCGCGATCGTGATCGTCGTCGCCGCCTGCCGGATCCAGCTTTCGGCGGGCAGGCGATAGTCGGTCCGGCTGCCGTCGGCAAAGGCGACGCGCAGCGTCACCGGCATCACCAGCCGGTCGCGGCTGGCGACGGTGATCGCGGTGCCCCGGGCGCGGTCGCCGCCCACCGGCGCGATCTTCTCCACCGCCAGGTCGAGCGTCCAGTTGTTCGCGTACCAGCCGCGCCACCACCAGCTCAGATCCTCGCCCGCCTCGCTTTCCATCGCGCGGAAGAAGTCGGCGGGTTTCGGATGCTTGAACGCCCAGGCGGCGGTGAAGCGGCGGAAGGCCGGGTCGAACCGCGCCGGCCCCAGGATCTCCTCGCGCAGCAGCTTCAGCCCCAGCGCCGATTTGAAATAGGTGACGGCGTGGCGGTATTTCTCGGTCACCGTGTCGGCGCGGCTCAGGATCGGCGGCGCCGCGGCATCGGCGAGCACCGGCAGGATCTCGTCCACCGGATTGCCGCCGCCGCGCGCGAACTCGCTGTCGCGCTTGGGGCCGTATTCGCCATGGTTGAAATCGTCCGATTCATACACGTCGATGAACGTGTTGAATCCCTCGTCCATCCACGCGTCGCGCCGCTCGTCGAAACCGACGATCATCGGATACCAGTTGTGGCCGATCTCGTGCGCGGTGATCCAGAACAGGTCCTTGCCCGCATCGTCGATCCCGTCGAACACGATGCCCGGATATTCCATCCCGCTCGCCGGCCCGGCGATGTTGATCGCGGCGGGCCAGGGATAGGGGAACCAGCGCTTCGAGAAATTCTCGACCGCGTCCTTCAGATATTCGGTCGATCGGCCCCAGCGATCGCGCCCCTGGCTCTCGGCGGGATAGAGCGACATCGCCAGCGCCGACTTGCCGTCGGGCAGGTTGATGCGCGCCGCGTCCCACGCGAACACCGGCGACGCGCTGAACGCCACGTCGCGCGTGTTCTTCATGCGGAAATGCCAGGTCAGCGTGCCGTCGCGCCGCGGCCGGCTGGCGGGGTCGGCGATTTCGGAGGGCGCGCGGATCATCACCGTCGCGTCGCTGGTGCGCGCCTTGTCCAGCCGCGCGCGCTGCGTGGCGGTCAGCACCGCTTCGGGGTTCACCAGCTCGCCCGATCCGGCGACCAGCATCGTGCTCGGCACCGTCACCCAGTAATCGAAGTCGCCATATTCGAGATAGAATTCCTGCGCGAGGTACGGCAGCGTGTCCCACCCGCGCACGTCGTCATACACCGCCATGCGCGGATACCATTGGGCAAGGTCATAGATCGGGCCGTCCTTGGCCTTGCCCCACGCCATGCGGCCGCCCCATTCGCCGGGGATGGTGAAATGATAGCGGATGCGCAACGTCACCGCCGCGCCCTTGCCGGCCAGCGGCGCGGGCAGGTCGACGCGCATCCGCGTGTCGTCGATCAGCGTGGCGACGGGGACGAACGCGCCCTTGCCGCTCGCCACCTCGACGCTGTCGATGACGAAACCCTCGGTCGATGCCGGCCGTGCGCGTCCGCCGGCATAGCCGCCGCGGCTGTCGGCGCGGTACAGGTTCTGGTCGAGCTGCAGCCACAGCACCGTCAGCGTGTCGGGGCTGTTGTTGGTGTACCGGATCTCCTCGGTCGCGCTGAGCGCCGGGCCGCCCTGTTCGTCCAGCGTGGCGTGGATGCGGTAATCGGCGCGGTTCTGCCAATAGGCGGGACCGGGCAGCCCGTTGGCCGAGCGATAGGCGTTGACCGGCTGCCCCATGTCGAACGGCGCAAAGGTCTCGCGCGGCGAATAGCCCTGCGCGACCGCGGCGGCCGGGAGCCCCCCCAGCATCAGCGCGGCGATGGCGCGGCGCACGATATGGCGCGCGCGCGAATGACGTTCCGAAAGCGACATGCGGATGAACTCCGGTTGTTGGCGACCCCCTTGCCCGACTCGGTCCGACGGGCGTTGCCCCAGCCTTAGCAAGCCCGACGCGCGCGGCGATAGCGTCGCCGTGCGCGCTCATGTCGTCGCTCCGGGACATCCGCGCGCCGCGCCCAGGCTGGTCAGCGTTGCCTGCACCGCCGCCGCCAGCGGGGTGTGCGGTTCGGCGCCCAGCCATGCCGCCAGCCGCGCATTGTCGAGGCGGAGCGGTCGTTGCCACAGGTACCGCATCTCCATCAGCTCGCGCGGCGTCGTGGCGAACAGGCTCGCCAGCCGCAATTGCCACCATGGCAGCCGCCGGATCGGGACGGCCGGGGCGCCGAGCGCGGTCGCGATCGCCGACACCATCTGCGTGCCGTCGGCATCCCAATGCCCGTCCATGTGAAAGCGCGCGAAGTCGGGAAGGGGCGGTCCCTCGATCAGTCTTGCCATCGTCTCGGCGACGTCGGGCAGGTACGCCCATTGGTGGCCGATGCCCGGCCTGCCGGGGTTGCGGATCACCCGCGGCCGCGCGCCGGGCGCGATCAGCGCCTGCGCGAACCAGTTGTTCGCGGCGCCGGGGCCGAAATAATCGCCCGCGCGGACGATCAGCACCCGTGCGTGCCCCGCGGCGGCGGCGTCCTCCAGCCGCCGTTCCAGCATCACGCGGATCGCGCCCTTGCGCGTCGCCGGCTGCTGGGGCGCCGTCTCCCCGATCGGCCCGGCCATGTCGGGGGCATAGTTGTAGACGGTGCCCGGCAGGAGGATGCGCGCGCCCGTGTCGCGCGCTGCGGCCAGGCTGTTGTCGAGCATCGGCAGCACCAGCCGGTCCCAGTCGCGATAACCCGGCGGATTGACCGCATGAACGATCAGCGTCGCGCCCCGTGCGGCGGCGCGCACCGCGCCCGCGTCCATCGCGTCGCCTTCGATCGCCTCGCATGTTGGCGCCAGCGCCGCGGGCCGCCGCGTCAGCGCGCGGACGCGCCATCCGCCGGCGCGCAGCCGCCGCAGCATCGCGCCGCCGATCCCGCCGGTCGCGCCCAGTATCAACGCCGTCCGTTCCGCCGTCGTCCGTTCCGCCGTCGTCCGTTCCGTCGCCGTCCGTTCCGTTGCCGTCGGTTCCGTCATCGCTGGTTCCGTCATCGTCGCCTCCATCCGTTCGATGGGGACGCAAATGCGGCGCTGTCAGATCAACGGAAATTGCCGAAATGGGAATATCGGCTATACGTATTTCGATGAGCAGCTCGCCCAGTTGGGACGTCTATCGCAGTTTCGCCGTGGTGCTGCGCGAAGGGTCGTTGTCGGCCGCCGCCCGGCGGCTCGGGCTGACCCAGCCCAGCATCGCGCGCCACATCGACGCGCTCGAGGCCGCGCTGGGCGGCGCGCTGTTCGTGCGGACGCCGCGCGGCCTGTCGCCTACCGACCGGGCCGAGGCGCTGCGCCCGCATGCCGACGCGCTCGTCGCCGCGGCCGAGGCGTTGCAGCGCACCGGAACCGGGCGCCCCGACGCGGTTCAGGGCGTGGTCCGGATCAGCGCCAGCCAGGCGGTCGGCGTCATGCACCTTCCGCCCATCCTCACCGGGCTGCGCCGCGCGCATCCCGGCCTGGTGATCGAACTGGTCCTTTCCGACGCGGTCGACGACCTGCTTCAGCGGCGCGCCGACATTGCGGTGCGGATGGTCGAACCCGCGCAACAGGCGCTCGTCGCGCGGCGGGTGGGGACGTTTCCGATCGGCTTCCACGCGCATCGCGACTATCTGGCCCGCCGCGGCACGCCGGCGTCGCTCGACGAACTGCGCGGCCACGACCTGATCGGCTTCGATCAGGAAACCCCCTTCATCCGCGCGGCGATGCGTCACCTGCCGGGGATCGACCGCTCGTGGTTCGCGCTGCGCGTCGACGGCGACGCCGCGCATTTCGCGGCGATCCGCGCCGGGTTCGGCATCGGCATCTGCCAGACGGCGATCGCCGCGCGCTATCCGGCGCTCGTCCGCGTGCTGCCGGACGCGCTCGACCTTGCGCTGTCGGCCTGGATCGTCATGCATGAGGATCTGCGCCACGGCGCGCGCTACCGCACCGTGTTCGACGCGCTGGTACGGGGGCTCGGCGCCGTCGCGACGCCGGGCTGATCGCGGCGCGGAACCTTCGCCCGCCGCCGGTCGGCACGGTTGCCGCGGGGGTGTTCGCAAGGGGCGACGACACCTTGCCGCGGCGCGGGCCGGGCGGGGCGCGCGCGCCCGCTCACCCCCCGACGCGCGTCAGGATGAATCCCATGCCCTGAAAGTCGCCGCGCAGCGTCACGTCGACGCCGTGGTGCATCCAATAGGCGCCGCTCGCGCGTTCGGGGACGGTGGCGGGCAGCGGCTGGCCGTCCATCGTCTCGATGCGATAATGCGCCGCGGCGTCGAGCCCGCGCAGCGCGATCGCCGCCATCGTGTCGAGCTTGTGCGTCGATCCGACGAGCGTGAACAGCGCCGCCTGGCGCCGGTCGGGCGCGACGTACAGCGTCGTCCAGCGCGCGTCGGCGTCGCCCGGCCGGTTGAGCCGATAGAGCGCCCCCGTCTGCACCGTCGTGCGGATGCGCTTGTAGGTGTCGATATAGCGCCGCGCGATCGCGAACTCGTTGTCGCCCCACCTGGTCAGGTTGGTGCCGATGCCCAGCCCGCCCTGCATCGCCGACAGGAACCGGAAGCCCAGCGTCGTGCGCCGTCCGTTGACCCAGTTGGGGCTGTCGGTCACCCACGCCATCATCGCGGCGGGGGTATAGGCCTGGCTATAGCCGTCCTGGATCTCCAGCCGGTCGAGCGGGTCGCTATTGTCCGACGGCCACACCTGGTCGGTGCGCGCCATGATGCCCAGGTCGACGCGCCCGCCGCCGCCCGAACAGCTCTCGATCTCGACGCCCGGATGGCGCCGCCGCAGTTCGTCGATGATCCAGTAGAGGTTGCGGACATAGGCGACGTACAGCGTCTGCTGGTCGGCGACGTCGGCGTCGGGCCAGCCCGGCTCGGACCAGTTGCGGTTATAGTCCCATTTGAGGAAGGCGATGTCGTTGCCGCGCAACAGGTCGTCGAGCACCTTCAGCACATGGTCGCGCACGTCGGTGCGGGCAAGGTTGAGCACCAGCTGGTTGCGCCCCTGCGTCAGCGGGCGGCCCTGGAACTGCATCACCCATTCGGGGTGCTGGCGATACAGGTCGCTGTCGGGGTTGACCATCTCGGGCTCGACCCACAGCCCGAAATCCATGCCCAGCGCCTTGACCCGGTCGATCAGCGGCTTCAGCCCGTGCGGGAACTTGCTCGGGCTGACCTGCCAGTCGCCCAGTCCCGCGCGGTCGCTGTTGCGCGCGCCGAACCAGCCGTCGTCCATCACGAAACGCTCGACGCCCAGCGTCGCGGCGCGTTCGGCCAGCGCGATCTGCCGCGCCTCGCCGACGTCGAACCCGGTCGCTTCCCAACTGTTGTACAGCACCTTGCGCACCGGCACGCGCCCGTCGCGGCGCGGCAGCACATGGTCGCGCTGGAACCGGTGGAACAGCCGCGACGCGCCGCCCATGCCCTCGTCCGAATAGCCGGCATAGAGCGTCGGCGTCTCCAGCCGCATCCCCGGCTTCAGCCGATAGGCGAAATCGAACGGATTGTACCCGCCGACGATCCGCACGCGCCCGGTCACGTCCTGGTCGATCGTGATCCGCCACGATCCGCTCCACGCCAGCGCGCCGATCCAGGCGGGGCCGCTCTCCTCGGTCGTCGTCGCGCGCGTGATCGCGAACCACGGATTGTTCTGGCTGCCGGTCGATCCGCGCCGGCTTTCCAGCACGGTCGCGCCCGCGCGCAGCGGGCGTTCCTGCCGCGTCCATTCGGCGGCCCAGCGCCCGGTCGAATAATGCAGCCGGTAATCCTGCGCGACGGGCAGCGTCAGCCCCGCGGCCGCCGCCTGGTCGATCCGCACGTCGGTGGGGCCGCCATTCTCGATCACCGCCGATCGCGCGACGACGCCGGTGTCGGGGTCGATGCGATAGTCGATCGTCACGCGCAGCGCGCGGTCGATGTCGCGCAGCGTGACGCGGATCGCGTCCTTCTCGATGCGGTGGTCCTGATAGACGAGCACCAGGTCGCGATTGCCGTCGGGCCAGGTCGCCTTCAGCGCGGGTTCGGCATACAGGCCGCCGCCCTGTCCGGCATATTCCTGCGGCACGACGTTGGTGACGACGTCGAAACCGCTGTGCCCGGTCAGCTCGGGCGCCGCCAGCGGGTCGTCCTCGCCCAGCCGCGCGCCCCAATAGACCGACTGGAGCATGTTGGCGGCGTTGATCCGAAAGGCATAGGTGACGCCGCCGCCGTCGAGCCGGAAGATCCGCGTCCGCGCGTCGAACCGCGCCTCGCCCCATGCCGTCCCCGGCACCAGCATCGCCGCCACGGCGAGCACCCCCAGCAATCGCGATCGGTTCATCGGCTCCCTCGTCCCGCCCCGCGCGGGTCCGCAGCGCGATAGTCCGCCGCCGCGCGTCGCGCCAGCCGTCCGCCGCCGCGCCGCCGTCGTCGCCGCTCTTTAGTCGTCGTCGCCCGTTAATCGTCGCCGCAGCGTGTCGGCGGGGGAACGATGTTGGTCACTGCCCGCCCCGGCGGCGTGCTGCCGGGGTGATAGGCGGGCAGGTCGCGCAGCGCCGCTTCGTCGATCAGGATCGGCCGGAACCGCCCTTCGGCATAAAGACGCGCCTGGTCGTCGAAATGCGGCGATTGCGGGTCGCCGCTCTCGCCGCCCACCGAAACGCCCCAGGCGCGCACGCGCGGCCCCATCTCGACGATCGCGACAAAGCTGTTGCCGCTCACGCCATATTGGCACTTGCCCCCGGCCGGGCGCACCGTCGCGAACGACGCGAGCGACCCGAAATTGCCCGACGCGAACGCCACCGGGATGCTCGGCGCGGCGTCGTCGAAATGCGGCGGGATGCGGTTGTCGATCCGCTGGAAGCGGTTGACGCGCCCCCACGCCACGCGCCAGCTCCCCCAGTCGCGCGTCAGCCGCGCCACCGCCTCGTCGAGCGCTGCGACGCGGTCGGCATCGGCGGTGCGCGTGTCGAGATAGGCAAAGATCGGCATCGTCGCCGCATTGGCCTTGGGCAGCTCGCGCCGCCACAGCGCCTCGGCCCAGGCGGCGGCGAGCGTCATCGCGGTCGATTCGAGCCCCCATTTGCGGTCCCAGCGGTCGAGCGCGGCGACCGGCTCGGCCAGCGTCGCGCGACGCGGATCGTCGGGGGGAAGCGCGTCGAACGCCCGCCGCAACCGCGGCAGTTGCGCCTCGAACAGCGGCAGCGCCGGGTCGAACGCCAGCGCGCGCAGCGTGTCGGGCGTCAGCGCGTCCGCCGCCGCCAGCAGCCGCGTCGCATGGATGCCGCGCGGGTTTTCGCCGAACTGGTCCATATAGCGCGGGAAATCGGCCGCGCGCGGGCTCGACGCGCCCGCCGCGCTCCACGGCGCGTTGTTGGTGTTGGCGATCCACCCGCTCTTCGGCGACACCAGCATCGGCAGCGTGTCGAGCCGGTGCAGCCCCTTCCAGTCGGTCGCCGGGTCGCTGCCGTCGACGGGGCGGCGATAATCGAACCGGTCGTCGCGCACCGGCACGAACTGCGGGTGGAGATAGGCGATGCTGCCGTCGGCGGCGGCGAGGATGGTGTTGTTCGACGAATTGGCGCGGCGTTCCGAAACGCGCACGAACGCGGCGATGCTGCGCGCCCGCGTGCGCAGATAGGATTGCTCCAGTGCGGCGAGCGGGCGCCACATCATCGCCGCCGCGATCATCCGGTCGCCCTCGCGCCGCACGATCGGGCCGTGATGCGTGAACAGCGCGGTCACGCGCCGCTCGGCCATGGCCCCGGTCGCGGTGCGATAGCGCAGCACGATCGCGCGCTCGCGCACCGGCCGCCATGCGTCGCCGTAACGATAGACGCGCTTGCCGTCGCGTTCGGCCACGGTCTCGGCGAACGCGTCGATATTGTCGACCCCGCTCGACGTGTGCATCCACGCGACGTGGCGGTTGAACCCCTGATAGACGAAGAACTGCCCCCAGGTGCTCGCGCCATAGACGTCGAGCCCGGCATCGCTCGTCACCTGCGCCTCCGACCGGAAATAGAAGGAGGTGTGCGGGTTGATGAGCAACAGCGCATGGCCGTCGCGCGTGCGCCCCGGCGCGACCGCGATGCCGTTCGATCCCTGCGGCTCGGGCATCACCGGCACGCCCGCCACGCCCGGCATCCCCGCCACGCCCGGCGCTGCCGCGCGCATCGCGACCTGCCCGCCCGCGTCGAGGCCATAGAGCGCGCCCAGCGGCGCCAGCTCGATCCCGCGCTCGATGTCGCCGCCGATGCTCCCCTCCGAAAAGGCAAGCGTCATCCACGGCTCGAACCGGGTGAGCACGCGCGGCTTCACCGCCGGGTGCGTCGCCAGATAGTGGTTGAGCCCCGCCGCCCACGCATCCATCAGCGCGCGCAGCCAGCCCGGCGCGCGGGCATAGTCGCGGCGCAGATCGGCCTCGTCGACATAGAGCCGCTGGCGCAGGTCCTGGCGCAGCGCGGTCTCGCCCTCGGCCTCGGCGAGCCGCCCCAGCGCGACCAGATAGTTGCGCTCGATCCGCGCGAAATCGTCCTCGGCCTGGGCATAGCTCATCCCGAACACCGCATCGGCGTCGCTCTTGCCGTGGATATGCGCGATGCCGTGCCCGTCGCGCCGGATCGTCACCCGCGCCGCCATCGCCCGCGCCGCCGCGGCATCGCCCGCCGCTGTGCCCGCCGCCGCTGCGCCCGCCGCCGTCCCGGCAGCACCCGCCGGCCGCGCCGCCGCGGGCGCGGTTCCGGCCAGCGCCAGCGCCGCCAGCAGCGCCGCGACGATCGGTGGTGCGCCCCGTTCCCCGCCGCGCGCCGATCGCCGCCGCGCGCCGCGTCCGTCCCGTTGCCGCACTGCCGTCCGCCCGCTGTCGCCGTTCATTCGCGTCCCCCTTCGCCTGCCGCCGCCCGACCCGATATGCGCGTTCGCACTCGCGGCGTCGACACGCAATGGCAAGGATTGCGGCACATTCACCGACACGCTGCCGCCTCATCCGCGACGAGCCCGGCCGTCCGGCCGCCGCCGCGCTCCTCCCCGTTCCGCCAACCCGCCTGCCTCGCCCCGCTGCGCCGTCCCCGACCGCCCGGCTTCGGCGGGTGAGGACGTGTCGACCTGTCGACGCGCCGTCGCCGCCCATCCGCGATCCGCATCGCCCGCCCGCCGTCCCGGAAACAGGTCGCGCGGCCGCCGATGAAGGCGCCGTTCACGCGCGGCCGCCGACAAGCTGCCCGGGCGACCGGCCCGCCCGGCTGCGCGATGGGCGCGCTGGCCTCGCCGCGTCGACCCTCGACGCCGCAGGTCGGGCGCTCGAATCGGATGCTTTCGCCGTTGCCGACGAGGCCCGCCACGGTCGATCGCACCGCGCCTTCGCGCAGGGGCCGATCCTTCTCCGCCGCGCGCAGGACGCCACCGTGACCGCGGGCGCAGGCCGGATATGTCGTGGTTCGGGGGGTTATGCTTTGCGTTCAGCGCAGCAAGGCGATGACGCCGCCGCGGTGCCGACTTGAAGGCAAGCCGGCGCCATTCTATCCTTTTCGCGAGGCCGCGCATCGAGGCTGCCGGCCGATAACCGGTTACGTTGCGGGCGTTGGCGCGGGGGGCGGCCTCACCGACGCAAGCGCGCCGGCGGTTGAACGTTCAGGGCATCGCCATTAGGATCGTCGGCGGAGCTGTGCATCGTGGCGCCGGGCCGATAACCCGGAACGCTCCGGGCGTTCCGCGCGGGGGCAGCTCCAACCGGCCGGACGGTGCCGCCGGACGTGCGGCAGGAAAGAGACGTCGTCGCACCCGTCGTGGCCGCGTTCGGCGACGGGCTTCGTCGCGACGGCATCTTCCATCACGGTCGTCGACATGGCGTGCCGCGCCGCTTGCCCCGGCGCGTCCCGCGAACGCTTGCATCGGTCCGCCGCCTGCGCCTGCATCGCACCTCGCCGCACCCGCCGGGAGGGCTGCCGGCACGCCCGCGCCCATGAACGGCATTGCGGACGGCCTGGATGCAGCAGTCTGCCGCTGTGACTTTCCCGATCGCGATGCTGCGGCCCGTCATCGACGGCGGTGATGTCGCCTGCGCGACGCCGAGCGCAGGGCATGGCACGGCCTCAGCCATTGGACCGATGACGACGACATTCCCGCCGCGCCGGCCGGCTTGTGCGCGATCGCCGTGCCGGGTTCACCCCGGCGGCGGCGGAACGGAGTCCCGGTCGATGCGCAGGCGAGCACATCGGTCTGCGCTCACAACGAACAGAAAACCGGCAAGCGCGCCGCCAAGCAAGTAGATCGGCGTGGTCGACGCGGAAAATCGCGTACCCGTCAACGCTGCCGCGAAGCCGCGTGACAAGGATATCGGCGCCCATGCAATAACCGCCGCCACCGCGACCACGCCGATTGCCATGCTGGCCGCATAGCGCGCGCCGGATGTGGTGGGGGGCATCCGTCCCAGCCCGAACTGGCCGGCCAGGAGCAGGCCGCCGATCATCAGCTTGACGGCCGGCCCGACATCGTCGGCAACCTTCCATGTGGTTGCGCCCAGCCGGGTCAATCCCGTTCCCAGCGCCGCTGCCGCCGGGGAAAGGCCAAGGAATGCGATCATCATGCTCGGCAGGAATATCGCCGTGACCCACGCGGTGACCCATGCCGCAAAAAAGCACCGAAGCGACACCGAAACCTCCACGCTTGCCCATCAACAGGCTTTTCAGGCTGCGAACACCTTGTCCGCCACCCGGCGCCGCCGCACAAGCGCCGTCGAGCCGCTCCCCCGCTTTCGTTCATCGGCGTCACCGGCAGCGCAGGGGCGGGGCCCCCCATCCCCCGGCCTTCACCCGCTCCACCGATCAGAAAGTCAGTGCCGGCGAAATTCGCACGGAGCCGTAAAGTTTGCAGGGGTTTCCGCCCGTTGTCGGCGGCAATGTCGCCCCCTTGAAGGTGATGATGCCGGTGGAGGCGTCGTATGCGCCGGTCAGGTTGCCGGCGCACTCACCCCCGAACACCCCGCTCACGATAACGCCGTTGATGGTAATCGTTCCCGGTGCAGTGCTGCTGACCGTATAGGGAAAACCGGAAAAGTAACTGGCCCCGCAAAGAATGCTGGTGACGGTGGCATTTCCCGAAGCATCGACTGAGCCGCCGCCGGTCAGGCTGCAACTCAACGGGACGGCCTTCGAGACGATGACCGGACCGCTGACGTTGGCGAGCGTGAACGGCCCGGTCGGCGAAAAGGTTTGCGCGGAGACCTGCGGAACGAGAAGCGCGACCGACGCTGCTATGGCGCCGGCGATCAGATTCTTGCCAAACATCCATCCTATCCTTTGCATCGTCCAGGGGCTGGCACCGCCACGATCGCGGTGCGCGCATCGCGCATAAAGCGGCTCGCGCCCAATGACGAAGACGCGCCTCGTCGAAGAGTGGGGGGACGGCTCCCCGGCCACACTTCGAACTCGGCGTGTAACGATTGCGGCAGACGAGACCGGGGACGTCGCTCTTCTTGGCCCTCCGATGGGATAGCTCCTCCGAAAAGGGGTGACCGGCGACGGCGATCACCCCGTCCAATCTATTCGCGCAATGCCGGTCGCCCGATCGGCTTGATGGTCGAACGGGAAACCGCGACAATGCTGCATGGCAATGCATCGGGGGGAACGGCATGAGGGCTATGTTCTGGCGCGTCGCGCATCGGCGCTGCTACGCCGGGCGGCCGTCGGTCGCGAAAGAAGCCGCAGCGTTCACATGGACGCTGTTCTTCATCCTTGTTTACGGCGGTGCCCTGCTTTCCGGATGGCGACCCGGCGTCCCGGAAGCGATCGTCGGCACCATTGTCGTCGGCGTCCCGCTGACGTTCGGGCTGGCGCATCGGCGCATCCGCCTCGAAGCCCGTAAAGGCTCGGATGCGCGCTTTCGCAAAGGCGTCGAAGCGAACGGATAGGTCACAGGGATCGCGCCGCGCGCCGTCCGCTCCATCCCGCTGCTATCCGCTCCATCCCCCGCCATCCGGCCCGTCACGCCGCCCCGCCGCATCCGCCACGCCCTCGCGGACTGCAAATGACTAGCAATAGCGTATCTTCCCGCCATCGCGCTCCCGCCACCTGCGAACCGTTCGCACCGCCTCCGCCCCGATCCGATGCTTGCGCGATTGTGCAGCCGCGCGCATCCTCGGCGCGTTGTCGCGGGGATGCCGCCGGCATCGGCGGCGCCGACGGGAGGATCGACGATGCGCGTGATCGTGTTCTTCAAGGCCAATGACGGCACCGAAGCCGGGCTCGACCCGACGCCCGAGGCACTGGCGACCTTTGCGGCGATGGACCGCTTTACCGACGAACTCGTCGCGGCGGGGGTGTTCGTCGCCGCCGCGGGGCTCCGTCCGAGCGCGGCTGGCAAGCGCGTCCGTTTCGACGGCGATCGGCGCGAGGTGATCGACGGCCCGTTCACGCCCGCGTCGGCGCTGGTCGCCGGTTTCGCGATCTGGCAGGTGCGCGACATGGACGAGGCGCTCGACTGGGCGCAGCGCTGCCCCAATCCCGGCACCGGCCATGCCGAGATCGAGATCCGACCCTTTTTCGAGGCGGCCGACCTCGCCGATTTCATCCCTGCCGACGAGGCCGCCGCGCCGCCGCGCGCGGGCGATCGCGGTCGGCTGGGCGTCGCCTGACGGTCGTTCGCGCCGCCGCCCGCGTCCGGTCAGAAGGTCAGCGCGGGCGTGACGCGCAGCTTGCCCGAAATCCGGCATGCGGCGCCGCCGGAGATCGACGGGATCGACGCGTTGGTGAAGGTGACGATCCCGAACACGGCGCTACAGCTGCCGGTCAGGTTGCCGAAGCAGCGGCCGGTGATCGCGGTCACCATCACGCCGTTGAGCGTCACCGTCGCGGCGGGCGCAGAGCCGGTCACCGCCACCGGCAGGCTCGTCACCGTCACCGACGGGCAAAGGCTCGCCGTCGGCGAAAAGGTCGCGCTCGTAACTGCCGCATTTCCCGACGCATCGACGATGCCGGTGCCCGACAGGTCGCATGTCAGCGTCAGTCCGGCGCTCACCGTGATCGGGGTGATGTTGGTAAAGCTGAACGGCCCCGCGGGTGAGAAAGCCTGCGCCGCCGCCGGTGCTGCCGCTGCCGAAAGCGCCGGTGACACGGCAATCGCTGCGGCGGCGATCCAGGTCGCGCGGATCATGCGTTCGTCTCCCTTGGATGCGGGGCGCGGCGCGGTCGGTGCGCCGGTTCGGCCTGCGCTCCGGATCGCGGCCTGCGGGCGGGCATGACCGCGCGCTCGAACAAAAAAGGCCCGGACAGGCGAGGGCCGGGGGCGCGCGCGCCGGGTCGCAAAGCGCGTGCGCCGCATGCCGGTCCCCGGTTGCCGCCCGGGCAAGGGGATCGAAGGGGAGCCGACGCCGGCCGGGTCGCGTGGGGGCGCAACCCGGCCGACGCCTGCATTCACGCGATCAGAAGGTCAGCGTCGGCGAAATCTTGACCTGACCGTTGATCGTGCACGGGCTGCCGCCCGAGGTCGACGGCAGCGTCGCGCCCGTGAAGGTGAGGATACCCGTCGACTGGTTGTAGCTGCCGGTCAGGTTGCCGGCGCAGTTGCCGGTGATCGCGGTCACCACCATGCCGTTGATCGTCACCGTGCTCGGCGACACGCCGCTCACCACATAGGGCGTGCCCGTGAAGGAGATGCTGCCGCAAATGTTCAGCGTGCCGCCGCTCAGCGCCAGGCTGGTGACGCTGGCGTTGCCCGAGGCATCGACCGAACCGCCGCCGCTCAGATTGCAGCTCAGCGTGATGCCCTTCTGCACCTTGATCGCGCCGCCGGTGTTGGCGAGCGTGAACGACCCGGTCGGCGAGAAGGTCTGCGCCGAGGCCTGCGGAACCAGAAACGCGGCCGACGCAGCCATGGCGCCGGCGATCAGGATCTTCTTGATCATGTTTCCTCTCCTTGGTGGTGCGGGGCGTCCTTATTGCTGCCCCGTCCTGGGGTCGGTTGTGAGCACGCTCGACCCCCACCGTATGACGCGGGACGCGGCGGGGAGGGGGGATCGATTTTTTGACGATTCGGTTTTTTCATCCGAAATGGATGCGAAAGTCTCCGAAACGGCGGAATCGCGGTCGAGCCGCGGTCGTGCGTCATCGCGTTCGCGCGAACGGCGCGAATTGCGCTGCGGATTGCGCGGTTTGGACGCGGCCGGGCCGTCGAACGGCGGTTTCGGGGCGGCGATTGCGGCATTCGTCTTGCCGTTGGGCGCCTCCGGGGCGCTGCGGGATGGAAACCGCGCGTCGAACGCGGCACAAGCGGCGTATGGACGGTGATCAGGGCAGCGCCGCGGCGGCGGCCGCGCGGACGGGGGGCAACGGGCGCGTCAAGCGCCGCAAGCGCAGCGCCGAACAGGCGCGCGAGGAAGGGCTGGCGGCCGCGCGCGCGTTGCTGATCGCCCAGGGACCGGCGGCGGTGACGCTCGCCAATGTCGGCCGCGCGATCGACATGTCGCACCCCAATGTCATCCATCATTTCGGTTCGGCGGCGGGGCTTCAGACCGCGCTGATGGAACGCATGATCCGCGATCTGGGCGACGCGCTCGGCGATGCGGTCAGCGCGATCGGCGTCGATGCCGACGCCCCCGCGCGGCTGGTCGATCGCGTGTTCGAAGCCTTTGGCGAAGGCGGCGCGGCGCCGCTTGCCGCATGGCTGGTGCTCGCGCGCGAACATGAGCATTTTCAGACGCTTGGGGGTGCCGTCGACGATCTGGTCGGCGCGGTGCGCGCGCGCGTGGCGCAGGGGCCGGACAGCGAGGCGCGCATCCGTTCGATCGTGCTGCTGATCGCGATCGTCGCGTTCGGCGATGCGCTGATCGGGCCGCACCTGCGCCGGATGCTGGGTCAGGACGACAAGGCCGCGCGCGATCTGCTCGTCTCGCTCCTCCCGACGCTGATCGCGCCGCCCGCCGCGGGCTGAGGCCCGTCAGGCGGCGCGCGCGCGCCCGCGCAGCATCCACCCGCCGACGCCCGCGCCGCCGGCCGCGACCGCGAGCAGCGCATAGCGGGCGCCGCTTCCCGTCGTCGCGGGCTGCGGGGCGCGGCGGGTTTCCGCCCGACCGGTTCGCCGCGCCGGCACGAAGCCCGCTTCGGTCAGCTCGACCGCCTGCAGGTCGAGCCCCATCGTGCGCGCGCCCTTGGCGACGGCATTGCCGATCGCGCGGAGCCGTTCGGGATTGCCGCGTGCCTGCGTCACCGCCGCGTCGATCAGCGCCGCCTGGATCAACAGCGATTCCGCCAGTTCCTGCCGCGTCGCGTCGCCGGCGCGCATCACCTCGGGCGTGGCGCCCAGCGCCCGCGCCGCCTGCGCGCGCACCGCGGCATTGGTCGCGCGCGACGTTTCGGCGTTGGTGCCGCGCGTCGCCTGCCACGCATTGACCCAATAGACCGTATAGGCATCGGCAAGATTGTCGACGCGCATGCCATAGGGGGCGAGCGCGCCTCCGATCTTCTCGATGATGTCGCCGCCGGCGAACATGCGTTCGAGGTCGGCTGCCCCGGCCGGATCGGCCGCGCGCGTCTTGCTGACGAAGCGGGCGAGATTGGCGGCCCGGCGCGCCCTGGACGGCGTATAGCGCAGCGCGGCCGGATCGACCGCAGCCTGCGCGCGCGCCCGCGGCTCGCCCGCGTCGGGCGCGAAGCGGTCGGCATGGTCCTGAAGCGCGATCCGCGGCCCTTCATAGAGCATCGGGCTGATCATCTGTGCCTGTGCCACGCCCGGCGCCGCGACCAGCGCGAGGCCGAAGGAAACGAGCAACCGCAACGACATGGGGCACCTCCTTCACGCTTGGGGCGGGTCCGCGCCCGGTCCGTATGGGGATAAAAAACGAACCGGGCGAAGTCGATGCTTCGCCCGGCCGATTGCGGCGAACCGCAGCTTTTCTTAGCCCTTCGCGGCTGGCCCCCGCCTTGCGGCAAGCCCGCAATTTCTTTGCGCGGCAGGTGGCGGTTCTCGTCGGCTCGCGCATCGGTTCGGCAAGGGCGGCAATGGGTCGTCAGGGAGGGGTTCGCCGATGTTTCGTCGTTCGATTTGCGTGGCACTGCTTTCGGGTATTGCCGCGATGGCCGTGCCGGTCGGCGTGCAGGCGACTGCGATCCAGCGGGTTCGTTTCGATGTGTCGGCAGGGAATCTCGCCGCGGCGTTGAACGAAGTGGCGCGGCAATCGGGCGTGCGGATCGCCTTTCCCTATGATCGCGCGTCGATCCGTCGCGTCGCGCCGCTTCGCGGGCAGATGACCGTCGCCGAAGCTGTGCGGCAACTCATCGCCGATACCGAACTCAGGATTGCGGTATCGGCGCCCGACCATATCGTTCTCGTCGCGGCCATGCAGCAGACGGGGGGCGTCGAGCCGGTTGCGGCAGCGGAAGAGGGGCAGGAGATCCTTGTCACCGGCTATCGCCTGTCAAACCGCCGTGCGCTTGCCAGCAAGCGTAACAGCGACCAATTGATCGACGCGGTGAGTCAGGACGAGGTTGCGCAACTGCCCGACGTCAATATCGTCGAGGCGGCACGTCGCATTCCGGGCCTTTCGGTAATCTCCGAACGCGATTCGACGCGCGGGCACGACAATTACCAATATGTCACGATCCGCGGCCTCGACAGCCGGTACAATCTGGTGACGGTGGACGGAGCGCAAGTCGCCAGCGCCGATGCAAGCTACCGCGGTGCGCAGCTTGCGATGCTCCCGGCGACGCTGGTGAGCGAAATCCAGGCGATCAAGACCGTCACGGCGCAGTATGATCCGCACGCGCTGGGTGGGCAGATCAACCTCGTCTCGAAGAGCGCCTTCGACACGGGTAATTTCCTGACCGCGCAGTTTCTTGCCGGCGGCACCTCGCAGGACGGCAAGGTCGTGCCTGATCGGCGCGCCAATATCCGGGCGAGCGCGACGGGCGCCGCACAGATCGGCGATACGCTGGGCATCGTGTTATCGGGCGAATATCAGCGGTTGCAGGCCTCTGCCCTGGCCAGCCTGCCCGGCGATACCGGCGGTGCGGGCTGGACCTATTATACCGCCGCCGGCGCCCAGACTGCCAATTTCGCTGTGTCGACCGGGCGCGCTGTCCCGGTGAGGGTGCAGGACTATGCGTTTGACGTGCAGCGTGAGCGCTATAGTGCCAACGGCAAGATCGAGTTCCGCCCGGACGATCGGTTCGAAGCGTCGATCTTTGCAGGCTATTATCACGAGCGTTCGGACGAGGACCGCTACGAGGCACTCGCGCTTCCTGCGTCAGCCTACACTCCCGGCGCCACGCCGGACACCGGAAAGCTCAACAGCGGCAATTATCAGCTCGGCCTTGTCGCGCAGCCCGAGACCCGGCGGACCTGGTTTCTCAACGGCCACGCGCGCTACGCCATCGCGGATCGGCTGAACCTGCGCGTCGGGGTGTCGGATTCGGACGCGCATTACAACCAGAACCGCTGGATGTATAAGTGGAACACCGGCATGGTGATCACCGCCGCCTCGGCCGCGACCTCGAACCAGCCAGCCTATGGCTATAGCTACCGCGTGGTCGACGGCCTTCCGGTCCTGGCGATGAACGACGCCGCGGCCGCGACCGATCCCGCCAACTACGGCCCGCGCTATTGGCGAAACATCATATCGGATGTCCGGAACACGGTACGCACATTGCGCGGCGATCTTGGCTGGAATTTCGGCGAGCATGATCGCGGTTGGGGCGTTAACCTGGGCGTCAACCAGACGCTCACCAAGGTCGAGAACGACCTCAACTATCGCGAATGGTTTGCAAAGGATGCCGCGTCGGCGGTGTCGATCGGCAATCTGGACCAATATGCCCGGCCGACCGTGCTGGTTCCGATCATGGCGCCCGGCATCAACTTCTACCTGATCGACGCTGCCAAGGCGCAAGGCGTACTTAACGCGCATCCCGAATGGTTTCGCCAGAACAACGCACGGGTCGCCGACGGCAACAACGCCTATTTCGACCTGCGGGAGTCGGTGACGGCCGGTTATGGCCAGATTCGCCTGCGTGGTGCGGCCTTCAACATCCAGGCGGGCGTGCGATATGATCGTGCGACGGTGGACGTCACCACGCATGCCAACGGTACGGGTGCGCTGATCCATCGCCGCCGCGATTATGAATATGCGCTGCCCTCTGCCGTCGCTGTCTGGGACGTCGACAAGCGGATCAAGCTTCGTGCGGGCGTCAGCGAGACGATCGGCCGCCCCGATTACGGGCAATATGGTGCCACCACCACCTATTCGGTCAACGCCGTCACCAACCCCGACGGATCGCCGGCCAGCATCTTGAGCATCAGTCAGGGCAACCCGGGCCTGAAGCCGCGGCGCGCGTGGAACTACGACATGGCAGCCGAATGGTATGTCGGCGCGGGAGGTCTCGTGTCGGCGGCGATATTCTATAAGGATATCAAGGACGAGATCTTCAACAAGACGATCACCTATAATAATTATGCCTTCGAAGGCACGACCTACCAGAGTGCGACGGTGTCACAGCCGGTCAACGCGTCTTCGGCGACGGTCAAGGGCCTGGAGATCCAGGCGATCAAGGACAAGCTCGGGTTCCTTCCGGGGCCGCTAAAGGACCTCGGGGTTTCGCTCAACGCCACCTGGCTCGACGGCCGGTTCGATTTCATCATGGGCAATGGCGCGACCCGTCGTATCGGGGCGTTGTTCAATCAGCCCGGGCACATCTACAACGCGTCGATCTTCTATTCGAGCGGGCCGGCCAATGTGCGCTTTGCTTGGAACCATATCGGCGCGTCGCCGGTCTCAGTCGATTCCGGTGCGGCATGGCGCGATGTTTGGCAGGACACGCGCGACCAGATCGACTTGCAGGCGAGCGTCTACGTCAAACCCTGGATTCAGGCGACCGCACAGGTCCAGAATCTGACCAAGGCGCCGTTCAAGGCGCATCTTGGCCAGGATCGTGAACTGCTCCAGACCCGATATCCGGTCGGCCGCACCCTTTGGTTGGGCTTGGTATTCAAGCCGCGCGTGGCAAAATAGGGCTGTTGCCTTGCCGCTCCTGCGGGCGGCAAGGCAACGATTTCCGCTGCGAAAACGCCGGTTGTCACAGCGCCGTATCAATCGGTGCCTAGGCAGGACCATTCTTCCCTTCGCAGGCGTCTTCATGTCCTGGCTTCGCCCGATCGACGCATGGTTTGCGTCCTCCATTCTGCCACATGAGGCCGAGCTGCTGCGCCAGGCGCGGCGCTGGGCGCCCGGCGAGGAAGAGGCACGCGACCTGCTCCACGAGGCCTATGCGCAGCTGCTTGCATTGTCGGCGTGGGAAGGCATCGCCAATCCTTCAGCCTATGCGGTGCGGACGATCCGCAATTGCGCCCTCCAGCGGATGCGCCGCGCGCGCATCGTGCCGATGCGGCAGTTCGCCGCGCTCGAGGAACTGGAGTTCCCCGACCCCGCGCCGGACAGTTTTGCCGTTGTCGCCGGGCGGGAGGAGTTGGCTCGGATGATCGCCGCGGTGGACGCATTGCCGCCGATGTGCCGTCGCGTCGTTCTGCTGCGCAAGTTCGAGGAAATGCCGCCGCGTGCGATCGCGGCGCGGCTGGGCATCAGCCTTTCGACGGTCGAAAAGCATCTCGCTCGCGGCGCGCTGGCGCTGACCCGGGCAATGGCCGCCGTCGCGCCCGAGGGCGCGCCGCCCCGCGTGCCGGCGCGGGCCAAGCGAAAAGCCTGAGATGCGCGATGGCGGTTTCGCCGATGTCGCGCATCGGACATAGATCATCGGGACATCGGCGGGCGGGCAGTTCTTTTTGAGCGAGCGGCAGGATCAGGAGCGGATCGAGGAGGAAGCGGCTGAATGGCTGGCGGCGCTCGATTGCGGCCGCGCGGACCGAGCGGCGTTCGAAGCCTGGCGCGCCGCCGATCCGGCACATGCCATCGCCTTCATTCGGATCAACCAGAGCTGGCGCCAGCTCGACCGGCTCGCGCATGCGCGCGGCGTGTCGCGTGCAGACGAAAGCGTCGTCGGCGAGGATCTCCCACCGCGTCCGGCACGTCGCCGTCTGCTCCGGGCCGCCGGGCTCGGCGCTGTCGCTGCCACCGCCGGAGCGGTGATCGCGATCCAGCGCGCCGCTGCCCATGATGTCGAGACCGCGATCGGCGAGCGTAAACGTTTCTATGTCGACGAGGCGGCTTGCCTTGATCTGAATACCTCCAGCCGGCTCCGCTGGTGGCGCGGCGATGAGGGGATCGAGATCCGGCTCGATCGCGGCCAGCTGCATATTGATCTGGCTGCCGGCGCGCTTGGCTGTGCGCTCCACGCCGGGCCCGCGACGATCCGCTTCGGTGCCGGCGCCTTCGACGTGCGGTTGCTCTCGTCGGGTCAGGCGGACATTGTCGCGATCAATGGCAGCGCTGAACTGGTCGCGCGGCGGGGCGCGGCCGGTCCGCTGTGGTTGAAGCCGCGACAGGGTGTTTCGGTTTCTGAAGCTGGAAAGGCGTCGCTGCGCCCGGTTGCCGAGGATGCGATCCGTGCCCGCGCCGCGTGGCTTGAAGGCGAATTGATCTTCGATGGGCAGACGCTGGCAGAGGCGGTGGACGAATATAACCGCTATCTGCGCACCCCCATCGTCCTGGCCGACCCGGATGCGGCCCGGCTGCGGCTGGGCGGCCGCTTTCTGACGAACAATCCCGCCGAATTTCTCGACGCCGTTCGGCTGAATTTCGGGCTGCGTGCGGAACGGCACGGCAACCAGATCCGGCTCCATCGATAAGGACAGCTGCAATGCAAGACGATTCCGGAACCCGGCTTGATCGTCGCGGGGTGCTACGCGCTTTCGGCGCAACGGGCTCGGCGGGATTGATCCTCACGGCGACGCGTGCCGCCGGTTTTTCCGGGGCGTCGCTGTTTTCGCTGGGCGTGGCGTCGGGCGAGCCCATGCCGGACGGCATGGTCTTGTGGACCCGGCTTGCCCCCGAGCCGCTTGCCGACGATGGCGGCATGCCTGCCCGTGCCGTGGCGGTGCGCTGGGAAGTCGCCGAGGATCCCGGGTTCGGCCGGCTGATCGCGCATGGGACGGCATGGGCAGAACCGCGTTGGGCACATTCGGTCCATGTCGAGGTTCGAGGGCTGCGGCCGGGACGCCATTATTGGTATCGGTTCATCGCCAATGGCGAGGCGAGCCCGGTCGCGCGGACGTGCACTGCCCCCGCTTTCGGCGAAAGCGTGGATCGGTTGCGGCTCTGCTTCGGCTCGTGCCAGAAGTTCGAGGCGGGCCATTATGCCGCGCATCGGCTAATCGCGGCCGAAGCCCCCGACCTGGTGCTATTTCTTGGCGATTACATCTACGAAAATGCACCGTCGCAGGACGTTCGAATCCACCTCAATCCCGAGCCTTTCGACCTGGCAGGCTATCGCGTGCGCTATGCGACCTATAAGCGCGACCCGCTGTTGCAGGCGGCGCATCATGTGGCGCCGTGGGCCGTGATCTGGGACGATCACGAGGTCGCGAACGACTATGCGAACGACCTCGACGAAGGCAATGGCGATCCTGCGGCGTTCCTGCGCCGCCGGGCGGCTGCCTATCGGGCCTATTGGGAACATATGCCGCTGCGGTACGCCAACCGGCCCGACGGGGCGGCGATGCCGCTGTACCGAACGCTCAAATGGGGCAGCCTGGCTGCGTTCCAGCTGATCGACGACCGCCAGTATCGCAGCCCGCGTCCTTGCCAGCCGCCTGAACTGCAAGCGCAGCACCGGCGTTACCTGTCCATGGTGCCGGACTGCCCGGAACGGCGCGACCCGAAGCGTTCGATCCTGGGGGCGGCGCAGGAGCGCTGGCTGAACCACGCCTTCGAAACGTCGCGCGCGCGTTGGAACGTGCTCGTGCAGCAGACGCTGATGGCCGATTGCCCGCGGCTCAACCCGCAGCATCCCGATTCGGCCCCCGATCTCTACACGCTCGACAATTGGGGGGGGTATCCCGCGGCGCGCGAGCGTATCCTGCGGCATTGGCGGGACGCGAAAATCGCGAATCCGCTGGTGTTCAGCGGCGATATCCATGCCTTTGCCGCGGCGGATCTGCTTGATCCCGATCGGCCGGAGGCGGCGCCGATCGCGGCCGAGTTCGTCGGGGGATCGATGACGAGCAAGAACCACGATCCGCTGTTCAAGCGCACCGTCGGTCGTGTCGCCGGGTTTCATTATGGCGAGAATCAGGTGCGCGGCTATGCCTCGGCGACGATCACTGCCGATCAGTGCGCGGTGCGCTTCGTGGGGCTGGAAAACCCCGCCGATCCGCAAAGCGGGGCGTACCGGCTTGCCGATTTCACGGTGCATGCCGGCCGGCCGGGCCTTGCCATGGGATAGGCGCGCGGCGTCGATCGCCCCCGGTTGTCAGCGGGGGCGGGGGCGGTCATCATGGGCTCAATGGGCGGACGAAAGACGTCGTTCGCCGGCGAAAACAGGGTTTCGGGAGCAAAATCATCGCCATTTCGTGCCGTTCCGGTGCCGATTGCCGCCGTTCGGAGGAACGCGCGGTCCATGCCCCGATTCCTGGCGTGGCGGCGCGATGAGCGACGCTCCGCGCACCCCGCGCGCGGCGCTGGTGCTGTTCGCGTTCGGCGACTTTGCGTTCAACCTCTATTGGCAGAGCGCGATGCTGTTCCTGCTGTTCTATTACACCGAGGCGCTGGGGCTGGCGGTGGGATGGGCGTCGCTGACCTATATGGCCGCGCTGGTGCTCGACGGCGTCGCGAGCCTGGCGGTGGGGGTATGGGCCGACCGGCACCGCGACGGCGGCTATCGCCGGTACCTGATGATCGGCGCGGCGCCGCTGGGGCTGAGCTTTGCGCTTGCCTATCTGCCCCCCGGCTGGGCGGGGAGCGCGGCGGGGATCGTCGTGTTCGCGACGCACCTGATGTTCCGCACCGCCTATGCCGCGGTCAACATCCCCTATCTGGCGATGACCGCGCGCGTGAGCGACGACAGCGGCGACCGCGCGCTGATCGCGGGGATGCGGATGGCGTTCGGCACCGCGGCGATGGTGACGGTGAGCCTGGGGACGGTGCCGATCGGCCGATGGCTGACCGGCAGCGAGGGCGCCCCCGCCTATGCCGCGGCGGCGATGCTGTTCGCGGCGGCGGGAACGCTGATCCTGATCGCGGTCGCGCGCGGGGTGCCCGAACGCGTGCCCGCCGATGACGCGAGCGGCCCGGCAGCGGCAGAGGCAGCGGGGGCGGCAGAGATAGCGGGGGCGGCAGCGGAGGCCGCGCGTCCCGCCGCGCCGTCGCTGCGCGCGACCTTTGCCGCGCTGGCGGGCAACCGCGCCTTCGTCGCGCTCAACGCCGCGATGGTGGCGGTGATCATCGCCGCGACCTTCCTGTCCAAGTCGGTGCTCTATTATTTCAAATACGCGCTGGGCGACGAGGCGGCGGGGCAGGGCGCGCTGGCGACGATGGGGCTGGTCGCGGCGCTGGCGGTGCCGGTGTGGACGCTGATCTGTCGCCGCGCGGGCGGCACCCTGACCTGGATGCTCGTCGCGGTGCCGCTGATGCTGATCCTGGCGGGGTTCGCGCTGGCCCCGGCGCAGCGCGTCGGCGAGATGCGGCTGTTCCTGGCGGCGGCGCAACTGCTGCTGATCGGGATGCACATCGTGTTCTGGGCGATGCTGCCCAACACGGTCGAATGGGGCGCGCGCGCGAGCGGGATGCGGCTGGAAGGCGGCGTGTTCGGGCTCGCCGCGCTGCTCCAGCGCATCGCGATGGGGCTGGCGACGGGGCTGTTCGGGCTGGTGCTGAGCGCGATCGGCTGGCACGGCCACGGCGCGCAGGCGCCCGCGACGATCGCCGCGCTGGCGCTGGCGGTGGCGCTGGTGCCGCTGACCGGCATCGCGGCATCGGTGGCGCTGATGTTCGCCAACCCGCTGCGCCGCTGACCCCGCGCGCGGTCAGGCCGGCGGGAAGGCCGGCGGCAGGAGGGCGGGCAGGAGGGCGGGCAGGAGGGCAGTGCGCCCGAACCCGCCCGGCCCGAACCCGCCCCGCCGCCAGGGGGGCGGCGGCGAGGCGGGGGACCGTGGGTCAGGCGGCGGCCAGATCGAAGCTGCCGTGCAGCCCGTCGGCCTCCGCTGAGGGAGCGACCCACAGGTCGAAGCGGCCCGGTTCGGCCGTCCAGTGATTGTCGCGACCGACGAAGCGCAGATCGTCGCGGCGCAGCGTGAAGCGCACCGTCGTCGCCTCGCCCGGCTTGAGCGCGACCTTGCGGAACGCCTTCAGCTCGCGCACCGGCCGCGTGATGCTGGCGGCGCGATCGCGGATATAGAGCTGAACCACCTCCTCGGCCGCGCGCGACCCGGTGTTGCGCACCGTCGCCTCGACGGTGAGCGTGCCGTCCCAGGCGAGCGTCGGTTCGTGACGCAGATCGGCATAGTCGATCCGGCTGTAGGTCAGCCCGTGCCCGAACGGATAGAGCGCCGAATTGGGGATGCCGCGATAGTGCGTCTTGTATTCGGCGAGCGGGCCGTCGGGATTGGGGCGCCCGGTCTGCTTGTGGCTGTAATAATAGGGCACCTGGCCCGCCGCGCGCGGGAAGCTGATCGGCAGGCGCCCCGACGGGCTGTGCGCGCCGTAGAGGATGTCGGCGAGCGCGGTGCCGGTTTCGGTGCCGAGGAACCAGCTCACCAGGATCGCCGGCGCCTGCGCGACCGCGCCCGCCAGCGCGAGCGCGCGGCCGTTCTTGAGCACGACGACGATCGGCTTGCCCGTCGCCGCGACGGCTTCGGCCAGCGCCATCTGCGGCGCGGGGACGACGATGTCGGTGACCGACTGCGCCTCGCCCGACATGCGCGCGCCCTCGCCGATCGCGAGCACGACGATATCGGCGGCGCGCGCGGCGGCAACGGCCGCCTCGATCCCGCCCGCGAGCGGCTGTTCGATCCCCGAGCCCGGCGTCACCGTGACGAGCGACGGATTGGCCGCCGCGGCGCGCATGCCGGTGGCGAGATCGACCGCCTGGGCATCGTCGCCATAGACGCACCACGGTCCGACCAGATCGTGCTGGCCCGAGGCGAACGGACCGATCAGCGCGACCTTGCGGTCGCGGGCGAGCGGGAGCAGATCGCCTTCGTTGCGCAACAGCACGACCGAGCGCCGCGCCGCCTCGCGCGCGACCTCGCGATGCGCCTTCGACAGCACCACCGCCTTTTCGCGGCGCGGGTCGATGCGGCGGAACGGATCGTCGAACAGCCCCAGCCGCGCCTTGACCGCGAGCACGCGGCGCACCGCCTGGTCGAGCCGCGCCATCGGCACGTCGCCCGCCTGCACCAGATCGGGCAGATACTTCATGTAGAGGCCGCTCTGCATCGACATGTCGACGCCCGCGAGCATCGCCAGCCGCGTCGCGTCGCGCGCGTCGCGGGCAAAGCCGTGCGCGATCATCTCCTCGTCGCCGGTATAGTCGGAGACGACGATGCCGCCGAAGCCCCATTCGCGCCGCAGCACGTCGTCGAGCAGCCAGCGATTGCCCGTCGCGGGCACGCCCGACAATTCGTTGAACGACGCCATCGCCGACAGCGCGCCCGCGTCGAACGCCGCCTGGAAGGGCGGGAAATAGATTTCGCGCAGCGTGCGTTCGGACACGTCGACGCTGTTATAGTCGAGCCCCGCCTCGGCCGCGCCATAGGCGGCGAAATGCTTGGCACAGGCCATCACCGCGTCGCGATCGGTCAGCCGCGCACCCTGGAAGCCATGGACGCGCGCGACCGCGAACAGCCGGTTGAGCAGCACGTCCTCGCCGCCGCCCTCGACCCCGCGACCCCAGCGCGCGTCGCGCGCGACGTCGACCATCGGCGAGAAGGTCCAGTCGATGCCCGCCGCCGCCGCCTCGGTCGCGGCGACGCGCGCGGTGCGTTCGGCGACTTCGGGTTCCCAGCTCGCAACCTCGCCGAGCGGCACGGGGAACACGGTGCGGTGGCCGTGGATGATGTCGGCCGCGAAGATCAGCGGGATCCTGAGCCGCGATTCGCGCATCGCGACCGTCTGCATCCGCTTCGCCATTTCGGAGCCGTTGCCGTTGAACACGCCGGTGAGATGGCCGCGACGCACCTGGTCGAGCTGTTCGTCGAAGGTCGCGCCCGCAGTGGGCGGGTTGAGCGCGGTCGCGGCGGCCCCGCCCCAGGCGGCGGCGTTGAGCGTGAGCTGACCCGCCTTTTCCTCGACGGTCATGCGCGCGAGCAGCGCATCGACAAAGGCGGGCACGGGCGCGTCCGCCGCCGCCCGGATCAGCGCCCGCGCCGGGCTGGCCGCCCAGGCGGTGACGGCGGCCGCCCCCATCAGCGCCGCCCGCCGCGAGATCCGTAGCTGTTCCATCAAATCGTCTCCCTCTCCCTGAATCGCGGCGGATAGCGCCACCGCGCTGAAAGGCCCGCGCATTTTTTGCTTGGGCTGTTTCATGTAACCGGTTACATAGCATGCAGCACCGGCGGGAGTGCAACCGGTTTCATGCACCGGATTGCGCGATTGCCCGGTTCGGTGCGTTCACAGCCGCAGCGCAGACGACATGCGCGGGGCAGGGAGATTGAAGGGCATGGCGCAGGCCACGATTCGGGATGTCGCGCGCGAGGCGCAGGTATCGGTCGCATCGGTGTCGCGTGCGCTCAACGGCGCCGACAATGTGCTTCCCGAAACGCGCGAGCGCGTGCTCGCCGCCGCCGCCCGGCTGGGCTATGTGCCGCACGCGGGCGCGCGCAGCCTGAGCATGGCGCGCGCACACGCGATCGGCGTGGTGCTGCCCGACCTGCACGGCGAGTTCTTTTCCGAAATCGTGCGCGGGATGGATACCGAGGCGCGCGCGCGCAAGTTCCTGTTGCTGCTGTCGAACATGCATGCCGACCTGGCGCAGGCGGGCGACGCGCTGCGTTCGATGCGCGGCCGCGTCGACGGGCTGGTGGTGATGGCGCCGCATCTGGACGCCGCCGCGCTGATGGCGAACATGCCGCCCAACGTGCCCGCGGTGCTGGTCAATTGCCGCGCCGACCGCGGCACGCCCGCGCTGCTGGTCGACAATGTCGGCGGCGCCGACACGATGGTCCGCCACCTGCTGGCGACCGGGCGGCGCAACATCGCGCACATCGCCGGACCGGCGGGCAACCTGGACGCCGAGGAGCGGCTGGCGGGATTTCGCCTGTCGATGCGGCGCCATGCCGGGATCGACCAGCCGCTGGTGCTGCCCGGCGATTTCACCGAGGAAGCCGGGGCGGCGGCGGCGCGCGCGCTGATCGCGGGGCGCCAGCGCATCGACGCGGTGTTCGCGGCGAACGACATGATGGCGATCGGGTGCATGCAGACGCTGCGCGAGGCGGGCGTCGACGTGCCGGGCACGATCGCGGTGGCGGGTTTCGACGACATTCCGATCGCCCGTTACCTCCAGCTTACGACGATGCGCGTGCGCATCGCGGAAATCGGCGCGCTGGCCGTGCGCCGCCTGATCGCCCGGATGAAGGACGATCCGGCGGCGGCCACCACCGAACTACACGCGCCCGAGATCGTGGCGCGCGCAACCACGAGCGCAGGTCAATGACGCTCACCCAAGGGAAGGAAAACAACAAGATGATGAACCGCAAGGGGAATGGCGGGCATCGCACCGGGACGGGTCGCACCGCCGGTACGGCGCGCCGCCGGATCGCGATCGCCACCGCACTGATGCTGGGCACCGCGCTCGGCGCGACGATGGCGACGCCGGTGCAGGCGCAGCAGAGCCAGGCGAGCCTGCGCGGCCGCGTGACGCAGGCGGGTGCGCCGGTGGAGGTGCGTTCGGTCACGGCGACCGAGGTGAGCACCAACTATCGCTTCAATGCGACGGTAAACGCTGACGGCAGCTATCTGTTCGCGTCGCTGCGTCCGGGCACCTATCGCCTGACGATCGAGACGCCCGCGGGCACGCGCAACACCGACAATTTCACGCTGACCGTCGGGCAGAGCGCGCAGCTCGACATCGACCTGACCGCGCCCGCGGCGCCCGCCGCGAACGGCGCGGCCGCCGATACCGGCGCCGACGCGACCGCGCCCGCGGGCGACGAGATCATCGTCACCGGCGCGCGCATCCGCACGCTGCAGGGCGGCGAAGTGGGCGCGACGATCACCCAGCGGATGATCGACACGCTGCCGCAGAACAACCGCAACTTCCTGGCCTTTGCCGACCTGGCGCCGGGGGTTTCGCTCGAGACCGGCGACAACGGCAACGTCTCGATCAAGGGCGGCGCGCAGGCGAGCCGTTCGGTCAACGTCTTCATCGACGGCGTCGGCCAGAAGGACTATGTGCTGAAGAGCGGCATCACCGGCCAGGACAGCTCGAACGGCAACCCGTTCCCGCAGTCGGCGATCGGCGAGTATCGCGTCATCAGTTCGAACTACAAGGCCGAGTTCGACCAGGTGAGCTCGGTGGCGATCACCGCGGTGACCAAGTCGGGCACCAACGAGTTCCACGGCGACGCGTTCTTCGACTTCACCAACCAGGACCTGCGTTCGCGCACGGCGCTGGAAAAGTCGCAGGGCGGCGACAAGACCGAGACGCGCGACATGCAGTTCGGCGTTTCGCTGGGCGGGCCGATCGTGCGCGACGTGATGCACTTCTTCGGCGCGTATGAGGGCAAGCGCAACCGCGTGCCGGTGGAAGTGACCCCGGCGCAGGGCCGCGCGATCACCGATTATCCCAGCGACCTGCAGGGCGTGTTCGGCAACTTCAACCGCAAGTTCAACGAGGACCTGTATTTCGGCAAGATCGACATCGTGCCGACCGACCGCGACCTGATCGAGCTTTCGGTCAAGGTGCGCAACGAGGACGGGATCGACTGGAACAGCGGCCAGACCGCGCAGAGCTATACCTCGATCAACGAGGTCAAGGAAAAGCGCGCGCTGCTGCGTTACCAGCACACCGCCGACAGCTGGATCAACGACGCCAAGCTGTCTTACGAGGACGTCAAGTGGAGCCCGCGCCCGACCGCGTTCGGCAACGGTTTCGTCCTGCAGAACAGCCGGCAGGACCTGTTGCTCAACTATGGCGCGTCGGCCAATTACCAGAACAAGGGCCAGAAGGGCTGGACCTTCCAGGACGACTTTACCTATACCGGCTTTTCCGGCCACGCGATCAAGCTGGGCTTCAAGACCAAGTGGGTGAAGCTGAACGCGCTCGAGCGCAATTCGCTGAACCCGCAATTCTATTACAACCTCGATTATTCGGCGACGGTGCCGTGGCAGGTGAAGTTCGGCGTGCCGGTGCCGGGCATCGGCGACGGTTCGGTGCGGTCGAACAACTTCCAGCTCGGCCTGTACATCCAGGACGACTGGGACGTGACCAGCCGGCTGACGATCAACGCGGGCATCCGCTGGGATTACGAGCGCACGCCGTCCTACCTCAACTGGGTGACGCCGGCGGACGCGGTGGCGGCGGTTTCGCCCGCCAACTATCCCAACCTTGTCAACGCCGATTACCGGATCGCGGACTATATCTCGACCGGCAAGGAGCGGAAGGCGTTCACGGGCGCGTTCCAGCCGCGCATCGGCTTCAGCTATGCGCTCGACGCCGACCGCCGCTTCACGCTGTTCGGCGGCTATGGCCGTTCGTATGACCGCAACCAGTTCGATTACCTGCAGATCGAGCGCAACAGCGGCGCGTTCCGCACGCTGGGCTTCCAGTTCAACAACGGCGACCCGGCGCATAGCTGTGCCAATGCGAGCTGCGTGGCGTGGGATCCGAACTATCTGACCCCGGCGGGGCTGGCGACGCTTGCCACCTCGACCACCGGCGGCGGGCGCGAGCTGACGTTCATCAACAACGACCTGAAGGTGCCGTATTCGGACCAGTTCAGCCTGGGCGTGCGCGGCAAGCTGGGCATGTGGCGGCCGGAAATCGGCTATACCCACATCGCCAGCCGCGACGGCTTTGCGTGGCTGCTCGGCAACCGCCGGCCCGACGGCACCTTCTTTGCGCCGGGCACGCAGTTCAACACCCAGCCCTGGGGCTTCGCACCGCCCGGATTCGGGGCGATCATCCTGGGCACGAACGGCATCAAGACCGACGCGGACTCGGCCTATTTCAAGCTGGAGAAGGACTATACGGCGAGCTCGCCGTGGAGCCTGAACTTCGTCTACACCTATACCGAGGCGACCGAGAGCCGGAAGTCGGGTGAGCATTACTCGCTCGATTACCCGTCGATCTATGACTATCCGACGCTGCGTTCGACGGGTGTTTCGAAGCACCGCATCGTCATGGCGGGCAGCGCGGACCTGCCCTGGGGCCTGACCGCATCGGCCAAGCTGCAGCTGCGTTCGCCGGTCTATGTCTATGGCACGACCGACCAGGGGCCGCGCGTGATCGAGGGCGACAACAAGCGCCCGTTCATCCTGGGCGACCTGTGGGCGTTCCGCCAGGTCGACTTTGCGCTGAGCAAGTCGATCCCGCTGCACTTCGTGTCGAGCGAGGCGGCGATGCGCGTGCGCGTCGACGTGCTGAACGTGTTCAACACGGCGAACTTCACGTCGTACAACGATGACGGCAATTCGCCGAACTTCGGCAAGCTCAACCCCAATTTCGAGACCGGAGGCTATCCGCCGCGCACGTTCAAGCTGTCGGCCGGCTTCAGCTTCTAACCTGCTCTCTCCTCAGGGCGGGACCGGCCTGGCCCCCTTTGCCGGTCCCGCCCCTTTTTTTGGACGGAGAACAACGACATCATGATTTCCCGCCGGACCCTGGTGCGCGTCACGCCGATGCTGATCGCCGCCGCCGCGACCGCCAAGGCCGCGAACGCGGTCGCCGCACCCGCGCGCGACCCGCTGATCGCGCGCACCGCCGAGCGGACCTTTCGCTATTTCTGGGAAACCACCAACGCCGCCAACGGGCTGGCCCCCGACCGCTGGCCGAGCGCAGGCTTTTGCAGCATCGCCGCCACCGGCTTTGCGCTGACCGCCTATCCGATCGGGGTCGAGCATGGCTGGATCGGCCGCAGCGCCGCGCTGACGCGCACGCTGGCGACGCTGCGCTTCCTGTGGAACGCGCCGCAGGGCGACGCCGCCGAGGGCGTGAGCGGCCACAAGGGCTTCTTTTATCATTTCCTCGACATGACGCGCGGCCACCGCTTCGGACGGAGCGAGCTGTCGTCGGTCGACACCGCGCTGCTGATGGGCGGCGTGCTGTTCGCCGCGCGCTATTTCGACCGCAACACCGCCGCCGAGCGCGAGGTGCGCGACCTGGCCGACCGGCTCTATGCCCGGATCGACTGGCGCTGGATGCAGGCGCGCGCGCCGCTGGTGTGCATGGGATGGCATCCCGAGCGCGGGTTCATCCCGTCCGACTGGAAGGGCTATAACGAGGCGATGCTCGTCTATGTGCTGGGGCTGGGCGCGCCCGACCCGGCGCACCGGCTGAGCGCCGACGCCTGGGACGCATGGTGCGCGACCTATCCGCATAGCTGGCGCGGCAGCGGGGCGACGCGCCACCTGGCGTTCGGGCCGCATTTCGGCCACCAGTACAGCCATGGCTGGATCGATTTCCGCGGCATCCGCGACGCCGCGATGCGCGAGGCCGGTTTCGACTATTTCGAGAACAGCCGCCGCGCGACCTATGCGCAGCGCGACTATGCGATCCGCAACCCGATGGGCTGGCGCCATTATTCGGCCGACATCTGGGGGCTGACCGCGTGCGACGGCCCGCTGGGCGGCACGTGGAAGATCGCGGGCGCGCCGCGCAGTTTCCGCACCTATTCGGCGCGCGGGCCGCTGGGGCTGCCCGACGAATTCGACGACGGCACGATCGCGCCGACGGCGGCGCTCGGCTCGATCGCGTTCGCGCCCGAGATCGTCGTGCCGTGCGCGCACGCGATGCACGCGCGCTATGGGCGGCTGCTCTATGGCCGTTATGGCTTTCTGGACAGCTTCAACCCCACGCTGGCGGGCGCCGACGCGGTGGGGCTGCGCGTCGAGAAGGGCAAGATCGACCTGCATCTCGGCTGGTTCGACGACGAATATCTGGGGATCGACCAGGGGCCGATCCTGACGATGATCGCCAACCATCAAAGCGCGCTGGTGTGGCGGCACATGCGCGGCCACCCCGCGATCCGCGACGGGCTGACGCGCGCGGGCTTTCGCGGCGGCTGGCTGGGCGCGGCATAGCGCCGCAGCCGGGCCGCGAGCCGGGAGCCGGGAGCCCGGAGTCGGGGGCGGGTCAGCCCGGGGCGGTACGATCGGCGAGGATCGCGTCGGCAAGCGCGGCGTGATGCGCGAGCTGCCACGCGCTCCAGCGTTCGAACTCGGCGACGAAGGCGGGGTCGGCGGCGACGAGGCGGCCGTGCGCATCGGTGGTGATCCAGCCCGCGCGCGTCGCGGCGCCGAGCAGATTGCCGATATGCGATCGCGACAGCCGGAAATGATCGGCGAGCCGCCGATAGGAGAGCGACGGCGGCGCCTTTCCCGCCGCGACCGCATAGACCGCCGCCATCACCGCCGCGAGCACGAGATAGCCGCAGTCGCGCCGCGCGAACGCGACCACGCGCGGATAGGGATCGAGCAGCGCCGGATCGGCGATCAGCGCGGCCGCCGAGCGATAGACCAGCTCGTCCTGGCGCTGCGGATCGGCGGCGATCGCGGGCGCGCGCGGCGCGCAAGCGGGCTGGAGCCGATCGACCGCGCGCAGATAGGCGAGCATCGACGCCGCAATCTGTTCGGTCACCGCAGGGGCGGGGACGAGGATGCGCGCACGGCCCGCGGGTGCGGCGCGCGTTTCGACCAGCCGCCCGGCGCGCAGCCCCGCGACGATCCCGGCGGTCTGGCGCGGACTGAGCGGGCAGCTTTGCTGAAGCCGGGCAAGCGTGGGCAGCGGGCCGCCATGGCGCGCCCAGTCGCGGTGATGATGGATCAGGAAATAGCCGACGAGATAGCGGCCGAGCTGGTTGAACAGCTTGTTGATCGGCCAGCCCGCCGGGGCGACGAGCGCCACCTCGGCGCAATAGGCGGCAAGCGCATCGCGCAGCCCCGGGTGGCGGCGGAACGCGTCGGCCGCGGCGTCGGTGGTGGCGTCGGCGGTGGCGTCGCCGGTCGCAGCGGGCGGGGCCGGGGCGGCGGGAACAGCCGGTCGCGGGTGCGTCATGCGGCGTCCCAACGCGCCGGGCCGGTGCGGGTTTCGCGCGCGGATCGGCGGCGGGGCGGCGCGTCGCATCGCGTTCGGAGGGCCGGGGTGCTGCCCCGCGGGTGCTGCCCCCGGGGGGGGGGCTGCCCACGACAAAGGGCGCGGGGGGATTGCTCCTCCCGCGCCCTTCGACGGCGCGTGGCGACGCCCGATCGCCGGTCAGGCGAAGGCGTATTCGCCGTGCGTGGCGTGGGCGGCGTGCGCGGGCAGGTGCCGGCGCGTGGCCGCGTGGCCGGGCTTTTCGACGGTGAAGCTCTCCGCCTGTTCGGTGAGCGACTTGACCTCCGAGGTGAGGTTGCGCGCGGCGGCCGAGGTCTGTTCGACCATCGCGGCATTCTGCTGCGTCGACTGGTCCATCGCGCCGATCGCGGCGCTGATCTCGGTCATCGACGCCGACTGGGCGCGGCTGTCCGCCGCCATCGTGCCGAGCAGCCCGTGCACCGCCTCGACATCGCCCGAGATGCCGACGAACGCGGCATCGACCTTGCGCACCGCCTGCACCGCCGCGGCGATGTCGGTCTGGGTCGCGGTGAGCTGTTCGCGGGCGGCGCGCGCCTCGTCCTCCGAGCGGCGGGCGAGCGCCGAGACGAGATCGGCGACGACCGCGAAGCCGCGGCCGGCATCGCCGGCGCGACCCGCCTCGACCGCCGCGTTCATCGCGAGCACGCGCGTCTGGAACGCGATCTTGTCGAGCCCCTCGATCACGCTGTCGATGCCCTCGGCGCTGGTGCTGACGCGCGACATCGCCTGCATCGCCTCTTCGGCGACGTTGCGGCCGTCGTTGACGGTCGAGATCGCCTGATCGGCACGCGACAGCGTTTCGTTCGAGGCGATCGCGCTTGCCTTGAGCCGCGAGTCGACCTGGGCGAGCGCGGCGCTCGTCTCTTCGAGGCTGGCGGCGTTGCTTTCGGTGCGGCGGGCGAGATCCTCCGACGCCTGGGCGATCTCGACCGAGCCGTTGCGGATCGTCGCCGCGCTCTCGCCGACCGCGCCGATCAGGCCGCGCAGGCTGCCGAGCGCGGTGTTGAAATTGTCCTTGAGCCCTTCATATTCCGGCGGGAATGCCGCGGTGATGTCGACCGTGAGGTCGCCCTGCGACAGCCCGCCGAGGCTGGACGAGACGGTTTCGACGACGAATTCGGTCTTGGCCGCCTCGTCGGCGCGGCGCGCGATGTTGGACTTGATGTCCTCCTGCATCTTGCGCAGCGCCTCGGCGAGCGTGCCGACCTCGTCCGCCTGATGGATGGCGAGCACCTGGTCCATCCGTTCGCGGGCGATGCCGTTGGCGAAATCGGCGCACTGGCTGATCGGCTGGGCGATGCGCCGTGCGGCGACGGCGATCCCGAACACGGCGGCGACCGCGACGGCGATGCCGATCAGCAACTGCCACACCATGCTCGACACGGCGCGCGCGCTGAGCGAGGCGCTGAGCGAATCGGCCTGGGCGAGCACGAGTTCGCGCGGGACCGAGATCACCACCGACCAGGGCGTCTTGCTGCGCCCGAGCGTGATCGGCGAATAGACGTCGACATTCTTCTGGTTGGGATCGTCGACGACCTTGGCCTGGCCCGACTTGACCGTTTCGGCGAGCTGCGCCCAGCGCGGATCGACCGAGGCGGCCGACTTGCCGATCGTGTCGGGCGCGGCGCTGTTGGCGGCGATGAGGCCGGTGTCGTTGACGATCAGCACCACGGCCTTGCCCGAGAAGAGCGAGGCGCTGGTCTTGGTCGCGACCTGTTGCAGGAAGTCGAGATTATAGTCGCTGCCCGCGACGCCCATGAAGCGGCCGTTCACGACGATCGGCACCGACATGGTGGCGAGGAACACGCGCCGGCCCTGAACGGTGTAGGGGAGCGGGCCGAGGATGCTTTCCTCGCCGTTCGCCTTGGGGCCGAGATACCAGCCGCCCTTCATCAGCCCGTTGGGATGGCGTTCGGCGCTGTCATATTCGACGAGCGGCTGGATCGCGACATTGCCGTTCGCGCCGCGCGTCCAATAGGCGAGGAAGCGGCCGGTGGCGTCCGACCCCATCGCGTGATTGTTGACGAAGCCGCTGTCGGCACCGTCGATCGCATTGGGTTCCCACGCCGAATAGGTGCCGTTGAAGGTGGGATTCTGTTCGAGCACATGGCGCAGGAGCGCGTTGAACTGGGTGCGGCGCTGACCCGCGCCGGTGCCGCCCGCGCCGCCGCCGGCGAGCACGGCGAAGCTGTGCGCGGTGGTGCGCGCGGCGTCGAAGGCGACGTCGAGCGCGGTCTTGACCCCCTGGGCCTCCACCTCGGCGCGGTTCTGGAGCATCGTCTTGGCCTGGCTGCTGACGATGGTGCCGACCTCGCGGCTGACAAAGGCGTGCGACCCCCAGGCGAACAGCGCGCCCACGGTGACGAGGATGACGACCGTTGCAGTGAGGCAAAGCCCCGCGATCAACGCAATCTTGCGTTGTAACGATTTGATATTGTCCAGATATTGCATCAGTTGCATTGCGCGACCCGATCCCGATGCGCCAAGAAGAATCATGGCTTTTGTCAAGAAACGGTCTGTTGATCGTTGCTGCGGATGCGAAATGATAGTTCCGGGCTTTACGTTACGGGGCAGTGCGTAGAAGCAGTTCGGCCGAACAACGGGTTAACCGGCGTTTACTATTTGGGCGGGAGTGCGAGGCGGAGGAGGGAATGGGCGGGGCGGGTCGGCGACCGGTCCTGAAACGTGCGGTTGCCGAGCGGGGCGGGCGGTCACGGCGCGGCAACAGGGCGCGGCAACAGGGCTTTGCGGGGTTACGTTACCGACGTCGCATCCCTATATCGGGGCTATCGCGGGCAAGACGTTTCGTAGGCGCCCGCGGCTGAGAGACAGATGCGCTCCCGCTTACATTCGGCCGGAGCTGTCCCATGGATCTCGACTATCTTCTGTCGCGCCATCAGATCTCGCTGATCCGCGCCGACGCCGCCAAGTGCAGCGCGTCGCGACATGCGCACCGTGCGCTGGCGCGCGGCTATGCCGAGCGCATCCGTGCGGCGCAGGCGCTGCTCGGCGCCGGTTCGTTTTCGCTCGCGGCTGCCTGAGGAACCGGGATTGGCCAAGGAAGATCTGCTGACGCTCGACGGGCTGGTCGAGGAGGTGCTTCCCGACGGGCGCTTCCGGGTCGCGTTGGAGAACGGCCACCGCGTCATCGTCTATACCGCGGGCAAGATGCGCAAATACCGCATCCGGACGCTGGTGGGCGACCGCGTGCAGGTGGAGATGTCGCCCTATGACCTGGACAAGGGGCGGCTCGTCTATCGCGAGCGCGTCGCAAGCGCCGGCTTCAATCCGCGCAGAGGAAACCGCCGGTGAGCGCATCGGGCGGCTTTGCCCGGCGCCGCGCGCGGTGCGAACCGGCATAGGCGACAAGGCCGGGAACGCGCCGGTCCCGGCGTTGACCGGCCGCACATGCGGGACGCGCGGCCGGTCGGGTCGGGTATCCGCGCCTACATCTTCAACCGGGCGGTGACGCCGAAGGTGCGGGGGTTGCCGGGATAGCCCTGAACCACGCCGGTCGACTTGGTGTAGCCGAGCAGGTTGATGAAATAGGCCTTGTCGAACAGGTTCTCGACCCAGAATTGCAGGTCGAGCCGGTCCTTCATCAGCAGCGTGCCGACGCGCAGCCCGGCGAGGGCATAGGGGCGGATTTCCGCCGCCGGGTCGAGCGTGATCGTCGTGTTCTGCTTGCTGCGCCAGTTGACGTCGAACAGGCCGTAGAGCTTCACGTCGTCGGTGACGGCGGCGGTATAGTCCGCGGTGAAGTCGGCGGTCCATTCGGGCGCCCAGGCGACCTGGCGACCGGTGAGGTCGCAGGTGAGCGTCGTCGCCTGGCCCGGGCAGACCGAGTTGTGGAACGACGAATAGGTCGCCTTGTCATAGGCGACGAAGCCCTTGGTGTGGAAACCCGGGAACAGCCAGGTCTGCGCCTCGACCTCGACCCCCTTCGACGTGAGCGAGCCGACATTGGCGAGGAACTTGAGCGCGGTGTTGCCGACGCCGACCGCCTGGTTCGCCTGATAGCCGCGCACCAATGTGTGGAACGCGGTGACGTTGAGCAGCACGCGGTGATCGAGGAACTCGCTCTTGATCCCGATTTCGAAATTGTCGGCCTTTTCGCCGTCGACGGTCTGCTTGGCGCCGAGCGCGATCGCCGAGGCAACGCCGCTGTCGGGATTGCTGTCGTTATAGGGCAGCAGGTTGAAGCCCGCCGATTTGTTGCCGCGCGCATATTTGGCGTAGACGAAGATGTCGGTCGCGGGCTTGTAGCTGACGCCGACCTCGCCCGAGAGCGCGCTGTCGGTCAGATGCGTGTCGACATGGCCGAGCTGGGCATTGGCGCCGCTGGGCGACAGCGCGTTGAGCTGCGCCGCGCTGAGCCCGCCGGGATTGGCGGCGACGCGGCCGTCGTAAAGCTGCGAGCGGCGTTCCCAGGTCTGGCGCAGGCCGATGTCGAACGCGAGCCGGCGCGCGGCGTCGGGATGCCAGGTGACGTTGCCGAACAGCGCCTCGGTATCGGTTTCGAACACCGCCTGGCTGTCGAAGCCCGCGCCGGTGAGCGCGGCGGCATAGGCCCCCTGCGCCCAGGTTTTGCCGTTGATCGCGGGGAAGCGCGTCGCCGAGGGGTTGGCCGCCCAGATGTGATACTGGCTGCCGAAACGGACGCGCGAGTCGACCTGGAGCCGCTGACGGCTGAGGAAGCCGCCGACGGTCGCCTCGACCGGACGATCGCGCGCGCTGGCCCAGCGCAGTTCCTGCGAGAACTGGCGTTCCTTGTTGCACGAGCCATAGTCCGAAATCGCGTCGAGCTGGGTATAGTCGTTGTCGTTGTTGGTGAAGCACGACCAGTTTTCATAGGCGGTGATCGCGGTGAGATCGCCCGCGCTGCCCAGCCCCCAGTCGAGATGCCCGCTGACCGAATCGAAGGTGGTGCGCGCGTTGAGCGGGCTGTTGATGTTGACCTGACGATCGCGCGCGTTGCTGGTGGTGAGCGTATAGCCCGCCGCGGCCATCCGCGCCTGAAGCGCGGCGGGGTTGTAGACCGACAGGATCACCGGCGACATCGTCGGGAACTGCTGGTGCCCGTGCGTGCCGATCAGCCGGACCGAAAGATTGTCGGCAGGCGTCGCGAGCAACTGCGCGCGCACGCCCCAGCCCTGACGCCCGTTCTGGGCCTGGCCGTTGAACAGGTTGGGATAGGTGCCGTCGCGATCGCTGTAGAAGGCGGAGATGCGCGCGGCGAGCTTGTCGGCGACGATCGGGCCGGTGATCCCGGCCTTGAACTCGTGGAAGCCGAAATTGCCGACGCTCGCTTCGGCACTGGCGCCGAAATCGAAGCTGGGCTTGAGCGTGTTGATGATGACCGCGCCGGCGGTGGTGTTCTTGCCGAACAGCGTTCCCTGCGGGCCGCGGAGCAGCTCGACATCGGCGATGTCGTTGAAATCGTTCGAGACCATCCCCTGACGGCCGGTATAGACGCCGTCGACGAACACGCCCACCGACCCGTCGATGCCGTCGGTGTTGAAGCCGTTGTTGCCGATGCCGCGGATGCCGAGATTGAGCTGTTTCGGATTGGTCAGATAGACCGAGAAGGCCGGAAACTTGTTCTGGAAGTTGGTGAAGTTGACGAGGTTCTGGCGCGTCAGCTCGGCGCCGCCGATGACGGTGACGGGGATCGGCACCTGCTGGACGTTTTCGGCGCGCTTGCGTGCGACCACGACGATCTCGCCGGGCGCGTCGGCGGTGGCAGTGGCGGTGGCGGCCTGCTGATCGGCGGCGGCGGGATCGCTCGCGGGCACCGGATCGGCTGCCGGCGCGGCAAGCGCGGCGCTGGCGATCGACAGAAGGCTTGCAGTAAAGAACAGCCGGCACCCGCCCATGAACAGCGGATGCGCCGAATAAGTCGTGCGCATGACAATATTCCCCCGAATATGCACGCCTTTTGCGACCCGTTCGCCCGTGAAGGGCGTCGAGATTATCTGGCAATATTGAATTGATACTGCCGTTACGCTGGCGGTAGGGCGCGCCTAGGCCGGGTTTGTGTAACTAATGTGACCATAGCACGAGGAATGTTGCAGCGCGGTGCGTGCGTGCGTGCGGGTGGGCGTGCGGCTGGGCTCAGTGCGTCGTCGCGGCGGCGGCGCGGAGGCGGTCGCGGAGCGCGGGGGCGATGTGCAGCCCGGCCTGTGCCTGGGCCGGTGTCGGCCACTCCCCGGCGGCGATGCGGGCGCGGATCGTCGCCCGGTCGGGAAGCGGCCAGCCGAGCGGCCCGCGTTCGGCGCGCGCGCGGAGCCGATCGCGCGCGGCACGCTGTTCGGCGTCGTTGAAGATCAGCGCGGGTTCGGCAAGCAGGTGCGCGGCGGTGCTGCCGTCCTCGGCGACGCCGAACAACGTGCCGCCATGTTCGACGAGCAGTTCGGCGATCACCGCCTGCTCGGCATCGAGCGCGAGCCGGACGCGGTCGACGCCGAAACGGTCGGTCCAGCGCGGATCGGCGCCGTGGCGCAGCAAGGTCATCACCGCGCCGAGATTGGAGAAGGCGATCGCGCTGCGCATCGGATCCTCGCCGCCGGGCAATGCCTGCGGATCGGGCGACGCACCGGCGCCGAGCAACTGTTCGGCCAGCGCCGGCGTGTCGGCGAGCACCGCGAGCGACAGCGCGCCGCCGGGACGAACGCCGTTGGCGGACATTCCCGCCCCCAGCAGCATCGCGATCGCGTCGCCGTCGCACCGCGCGACGGCAAAGGTGAGAAGGTCGCCATATTGCCCCGCGGGCTGTTGCGGCATCCGCGGGTCGGGGCGAACGGCGGTGTCGATCAGCCGCGGATCGTGGCGCAGCATCGCGCGGGCATCGTCGAGCCGTCCGTCGAGAATCGCCTCGGCGAGCGCCTGGCCGGCGGCGCCGTGCGTGAGATTGGTGAGCACCCGGTTGCGATCGGGCAGCACGACCGAAGGGCGCCTGGTAAAGCACGAAGGTTCGCGGGCCATGCATCCCCCGGTTGGCGCCAGCGCCAGCAACGTCGCGGTCGCGAGGCACAGGCGCATCGTCATCGGCCGCCGGTGTACCGGGCGGCGGGCGCGCGCGTCAATTGGCGCCAAGGCTGCTCAGCACCCAGTCCATGCCGTGGCGCGCGACCGGATTGTCCTGATACCAGTGCGTTCCCTGGGGGCGCACCGCGTCGAGCCCGATCCGCGTGCCATAGGCTTCGGGCGCATCGGCGAGAATACCGCCGACGAGCCCGCCCAGCAGCGCGCCGACGACGCGGTCGCCGCCGTCCTGAAGCGCCGACAGCACCTCGCCGCGGACATAGAAGGCGGCGATCGCGGGTTCGGGCGCGCCGCCATTGGCCGACCGGATCGCTTCGGCCTGGCGGATCGTCGCATCGCTGAGCCCGGCGGCGTTGAACGTGGTCGCGCTGCGCCCGCTGGCCAGCGCCGCGGCCGAGGCGAGCCCGCCGCCGAGCGAGTGGCCGGTGATCGTCACATCGGCTTCCGGATGACGGCCGATCGCACGGGCGATCATCAGCGCGCGCGAATACTGGTCGGACGGCAGCCCGAGCGCCTGCTGGGCATTGGCTTTCCAGTCGCTGGCGTCGGTCGAGCCGCGAAAGCTGACGACGAACCGGGTGCCCTGAGCGGTGTCGCGGACATAGACGTGGGCGCGGAACGCGCTTTCGGGCGACGACAGGTTTGCCGGATCGAGCCCGATGCGCGCCAGGTCGGCGTCGCCCGCGACGCGATAGCCCGGCGGCGGCGCGGGGATGTCGTGATAGACGTCGGCCGCCATCAGCGCGAGTTCGTGCGTCGAGGGCGCGGCAGCACCGGCACCGGCAGCGGCAGCGGGCGTGGCCGGTGCCGCGGCGGTCGCGCCGTCGATCCGCGTCGGCTCGACGCGCGGCGGTGCGACCTGTGCAGGCTGGGGCTGCGCCCAGGCGAGCAGCTCGCGCGCGGGAACATCGCGGAGCGCGGCGATCGGCGGATGCCCGGCGCGCTGCGCAAGCGGGCCGATCGGGTTGATGCTGTCGGGGCGCTGGATGGCGGGGGAGATACTCATCGGCGTCTCGCTTGTGGCCCGGTCGGACGGGGGATTGGTCGACGGCGGGATGCCATGGCCGCGCGCGCCCGTCGCTAGACGATTCGTTTAGATGGCCTCATCGATCCGTCGAGTGTGGCGCCCCCGCGCCTGTGCGACGCCAAGGCATGGAATGGCCGCTTCCGGCCAGCGCAACGCGAGGAGGAACAGGGGCATGACGATGGTTTCGGGCAATGCAGCGGCGTCTTTCGGCGCGCAATTCGCCGCGAGCGCCGAACTGCTGGGCAACAGCGCGCAGTTGATGGGCGCCGCGGGCATCATGGCGAGCGCGATGCAGCCGTTGAACGCCGGTCCGCTGGCGCTGGCGGCGCTGCCGGCCGCGTATCTGATCCAGATGGGCAAGCTGGCGGCGGGCGCGCTGCCGAGCCAGATCCAGCCGGTCGCCGCCTTTACCGCGCAGGTGACGGGACAGCACACTGCCAAGGTCGACCTGGGCGACGGATACCGGCTCGAGATCGACGAGCGCAGCAGCGAGATGACGATTTTCAACGACAAGACCGGCCAGCGCACGCGCGTGTGGGGCGACCCGCATGTCGACGTGAACGGCAAGCGCCAGTTCGATTTCTATGGCACCACCACCTTCGAGCTCGACAACGGCACCAAGCTGACGATCAAAACCGAGGCGGCGAAGGGCAATCCCAATGTTTATTACGCCGCGCAGGTGGTGGTGACGCGCGGCGACAACGCGGTGGTGATCGACGGGCTGAGCCAGAACGAGCTGGGTGACCTGTCGGTGAGCGTGTCGACCAACGGCGCGGTGCTCGACGCCGTGCATCGCGACGGCTTCACCGTCCATGAAAGCGCCGCGGGGTGGCGGACCGAGCTCGATCAGGTGGTGACGCAGAAGGAAGCCGACATCACCCGCCCCGGCGCGCTGTACGGCCCGGGCAGCGACGCGCCGAGCCTGGCCGAGGCGGGGCAGGCGATCGGCAGCTTCCTGTTCTTCGGCGCGGTGCTGGGCGTCGCGGTCGATGCCGCCAGCCGGTCGGCGGCGCGCGAAGTGGCGGGCGCGGCGCTGCTCCGCCATCTGCTCGTCGGCTGACCTTCGCCATCCGGAGGGGCGTGCGCGCCCCGCTCGGCCCGTTCGCCATCTCCCGGGCGAACGGGCCGCTTCTTTGCGGGCACGGCGGCCGTTGGCGGCCCCATCATCGCGCTTGATTTGTGTGACATTGTCACATAGCTCCGAGGCCGAGCGCCAGGTCCGGCGCGGGTGACGAGGGCATGACGCGCAACCGCCGAACCAACGCAGCACGGGCGATGCCGGCGCCGAAGGGCGCGGGCGGGCGCGGTGCGTGGGCGATGCGGCGGCTGCGGGTCGGGCAATGGGCGGCGCTGCTGCTCGCGCTGCTCGCCTTTTCGTCGCAGAGCTTCGTCGTCCAGACGCATGTGCATGGCGAGACGCGCACGCTCGCGCCGGCGCCCGCTATGGGCGGCAGTGCCGCCGCCCATAGCGGGCGCGGCGATGCGGGCGGCGCGCGGATCGCCGGGGCCGAGGCCCCGGTCGACAGGCCCGACGAATGCCCGTTGTGCCGCGAACTCGTCGCGGCGGGCGATTATCTGGCGGCGGCACCGGCGAGCTTTACGCCGCCGCCGCCCGCCGCGCGCTGGTTTGCCGCGGTTGACCCGCTGGTCGCGGCGCTGCGCCAGCGATCGCACATCTGGCGCAGTCGCGCGCCGCCGATCCTCCAGCCCTGAACGATCGCAAGCGCATGGCGCGGGGCCGCGGCCCCGTGCGCCATGCCGTGGCCGGGCGCGTCCGACGCCCCGGCACCCAAGTTCCTGGAGTTCCGAAACGATGCGTAAACTGCTTTGCACCGGCGCGGCGCTGACCGCGCTGACGGCCGCCTTGACCCCCTCACTGATCGCCGCACCGGCCCGCGCGGCCGATGCCCCCGCCGTCCCCGGTCCCGCGGCCGCGAGCGGCCCCGGCACGGCTGCGGCGGCGCCCGCCGATGCCCCCGCCGATACCCCCGCCGATACCGATGACGGCCCCGACGGCGCGAGGAACCGCGAGATCGTCGTCACCGGATCGCCGCTGGGTTCGGACACGGCGACGATCGTCGCGACCGTCCGCCGCGACCAGATCCTGACGGCGGGCGGCGGCAATGTCGCCGACGCGCTCGCCGAGGTGCCGGGCATCGCGGGGACGGGCTTTGCCTCGGGCGCGAGCCGGCCGATCATCCGCGGCATGGACGCGACGCGCGTGCGGATGCTGGAGGACGGCAGCAGCGCGTCCGACGTTTCCGATATCGGCCCCGACCACGGCGTGCCGATCGACCCGCTCTCGGCGCAGCGGATCGAGGTGGTGCGCGGCGCGGCGACGCTGCGTTACGGCAGCCAGGCGATCGGCGGGGTCGTCAACGTGCTCAACAACCGCGTGCCGACCGACCTGCCGACCAAGCCGCTGACCGGCGAGTGGAGCGGCAGCTATGGCACCAACGCCGACACCTGGCAGACCGCCGGGCTGATCGACGCGCGCAGCGGCGACGTGGCGCTCCACGCCGACGGCTTTTATCGCCATGCGGACGATTACGACACGCCGCTGGGACGGCAGGGCAATTCGTTCCTGCGCGGCTGGGGCGGATCGCTGGGCGGCAGCTATTTCTTCGGCGCGGACAAGGACAGCCATGTCGGCGCGGCGGTGATCCATTATGACAGCCAGTACGGCATCCCCGCCGACACCGCCTATATCGACATGCACCAGACCAAGGTGATCGGCCGATCGTCGTTCGCGCTGGGCGACGGCGTGCTCCGGTCGCTCGACGTCGACGCGAGTTATGGCGATTACCAGCACCAGGAGAAGAACCCCGACGGATCGGTCAACACGACGTTCCGGAACAAGGAGTTCGACAGCCATGCCGAGCTGTTGTTCGGCCGCGTCGGCTTTCTGGACAAGACGGCGCTGGGCGTCCAGGTGAGCCATCGCGACTTTTCGGCGATCGGCGAGGACAGCGCCTATCTGGCACCCGCGACGTCGCAGAGCGAGGCCGCCTATCTGTTCACCGAAGTGCCGGTCGGCGCGCTTCATCTGCAGGCGAGCGGGCGCGTCGAGACGGTGCATATCGAGGGCACGCCCGCGTCCGGACTGTTCACCCGGCGCGATTTTACCCCGGTGAGCGGCGCGGTCGGCGCGCTGTTCGACGCGGCACCGGGCGTGAAGCTGGGCGTCACCTTTTCGAGCACGGGCCGCGCGCCGGCGATCACCGAACTGTTCGCGCGCGGCGGGCACGACGGACCGCAGACGTTCGAGACCGGCGACCCCCGGCTGAAGATCGAGCGCGCCAATTCGCTGGAGGGAACGGTGCGCGTCGAGACGGGGCGCTTCCGCTTTGCGGGCAGCGTCTATGGCACCTGGTTCCACAACTATATCTACGGCAATCTCACCGGGCGGACATGCGACGACGACGGCGTGTGCGCGCCGGGCGATGCGGGCGATTTGAAGGAGCTGATCTATGGTCAGCAGGGCGCGCGGTTCTGGGGCGTCGAGGGCGAGGCGCATTATCGCGTGATCCGGACCGCGGCGGGCGGGCTGGAGGCGCGCGTGCTGGGCGACTATACCCGCGCCAAGCTCGACGACGGCGACAATGTGCCGCGGATCCCGCCCTATCGGATCGGCGGCGGGCTGTCGTGGACGAGCGAGCGCGTCGATGCGGGGTTCCTGCTGATGCATGTGGGGCGGCAGGACAAGTTCGGCGTCTTCGACACCGCGACCGCGGGATATGACGCGCTGAGCGCGCAGGCGGCGGTGCGGCCGTTCAAGACGCATCCCGGGCTGGAGCTGGCGGTGGTCGGCCAGAACCTGACCGACGCCGTGATCCGCAATGCGTCGGCGTTCAACAAGGACGATGTCGTGATGCCGGGCCGCACCGTCCGCTTCATGCTGCGCGCAGCGTTCTGACGGAAGGCGCCGCCGCGGGGCCGAGCCGCGGCGGCGCGCCGATCCCGGCGTGGAGCCGGTGATCGCGCGCGACCCGATTGAGGCCTGCCGCGGCGGGCGGTGATGCGGTGCATCGCGCTGGGCCGAAACCGTGTTCGCGCTGATGCCGGCATGGGCGTTGGTATTCGTCGTGTCGTTCTCCTGCGCGGGACGGATCTTGCGGCGTCGCGAAGCGGCCGACGCGTGAAAGCCCGCGCTGGTCTGGCCCGGCGGCACGGCCGTGCTCGGCGGGGAGGCTGTCGCGGATGGTGCATCCCTCGCCGACGGAGCACCGCTCCGGCGAACGCGGCTGACCGATCGTTCGGGCGCACAATATTCCGGATCGGCGTGGGAAGGGGGGCGGATTGTCATTCGCGGCGTCCAAAGTCGACGGATCACGGGTACTGCCACAATGACAGTTTGCCGAAAGTCGAAAACCTTTCGTTGGTGAGCAGTGTTTGGGGCTTGGTTCTTGTCTTGCTGCTGGGGTGGGGTTGGCGGTTGGTTTTGGTGTCGGGGCTTGGTGGTTCGCTTCAGGCAAACTGTCATTACGACAGGTTTGTAGGATTTGGGGCGCTTGCAATCTGCGGCCGGGCTGGCCAAGGAATCCTACACGAGCAGCGCAGCGGAGATCGGCAGCCATGGCGAAATCGGCGACCAATGTGGGGCAGATCCTCGACCGGCTTTCTGAGGTGTCGGCGCGCCCGCGCTATGCCTTTGCGGTGCTCAACCTGCTCGCCGAACAGGCCGGGCCGGGCGCGCGTGTCGGGCCGTTCGTGCAGGACGAGGGCGAGGTGCTGCCGCTGCGCGCCTGGGTCGGCAAGCGGTTGTCGCGGCTTTCGGGGCGGAGCCGGCGGCGCAAGGCGCTGGAGGCGCGCGTACGTGAGGCGCTGGCGGACGAACTGCCCGACGACCTGATCGAGGCGCAGCGCATCGTCGATGCCGCGGTCGAGGCGCATGTCCGTGCGACGGGCGCCGACAATTTCAGCCGCGTGGTCACCGAGCTTGAACGCGCGGGCTATCTCTCGCGCTTTTACGAGGGGTATCGCACCAACCACACCAATCGCGGCGGGCTGCGCAACCTGGTGTGCGTGCTCGATGCCGATGTGTCCGCGGCGCTCCGGCGGCGCGACGTGCTCGTCTGACGCAGCGGGGGCGGGTTCAATAACCCTGCGTGTCGATCGCTTCGGCGCGATTGGCGGCGGCGCCCATGCGGCGCGCGATCACCGCGCAGGCGATGAGCTGGATCTGGTGGAACAGCATCAGCGGCAGGACGATACTGCCGATCTGCGCCACCGGAAACAGCACGCCCGCGATCGGCACGCCCGAGGCGAGGCTTTTCTTCGACCCGCAGAAGAGCAGCACCACCGCATCCTCGCGCGCGAAGCCGAGCCGGCCGGCGAGCCAGTGGGTAAAGCCCAGTACCAGTCCGAGCAGCGCACAGCAGAGCAGCACGATCCAGCCGAGCGTGCCGAGGCTGACCTGATGCCACAGCCCCTCGACCACCGCGGCGCCGAACGCCGTGTAGACGACGAGCAGGATCGAACCCCGGTCGACCAGCCCGAGCAGACGGCGGTGACGGCCGACAAAGCCGCCGATCCACGGGCGCAGCAGGTGTCCCGCCGTGAAGGGCAGCAGCAACTGAAGCGCGATGCTTTCGACCGAATCGAGCGAGAGCCCGGCGCCGGCCGACCCGTGCGTCATCAGCAGCGCGACGAGCAGCGGCGTGATGACGATCCCGATCAGGTTGGAGAAGGACGCACTGCACACCGCCGCCGCGACATTGCCGCGCGCGATCGCGGTGAAGGCGATCGACGACTGCACCGTCGAGGGCAGCAGCGTCAGGAACAGCATCCCCGCCGCGAGCGCGGGGGGCAGCACGGGGATCGCGCCGACCGCGAGCCCGAGCAGCGGAAAGACGATGAAGGTGGTCGCGAACACCGCAAGATGCAGCCGCCACGCCCGCGCGCCGGTGACGATCGCCTCACGCGACAGCTTGGCGCCGTGCAGGAAGAACAGCAGCACGATCGCGGCGTCGGTGATCCCTTCGAACACCGGCACGGCCGCGCCGCGCGCCGGAACGAACGACGCGACGAGCACCGTGCCGAGCAGCGCGAGGACGAAGGGTTCGAAGATCGCAAGAAAGGAACGAAGCACGCGCGGGCACCTCAAGGCAGCAGGGGTGGGGCGCGCCAGCCCAAGCCGGTTTGCGCGGGACGCGCAAGCCCCCGATCCGCTCAGCCGTCCCCGCGGAGCCCCGCCACCGCCGCGCGCAGGTCCGCGACATAGTCTGCGAACGCATCGGCCGCCGCGGCGGGGTCGGGGAGGCGGAGCAGGTGGCTGGGGTGGACCGTGATCCACAGCGTGCTTCCGTCGTCGCGTGCGTGCGGACGCCCGCGCTCGGCGGCGACGGCGACTTGCCGGCCGGTAAGCGCGCGCGCGGCCGTCGTTCCCATGGCGATGACGAGCCGGGGGCGAAGCAGCGCGCGTTCCTGGTCGAGCCACCAGCGGCACGCCTCGACCTCGCCGCTCGACGGCCGCGCGTGCAGGCGCCGGCGCCCGCGCGGTTCGAACTTGAAATGCTTGACTGCATTGGTGACATAAAGCCGGGCGCGGTCGATCCCGGCCTCGACGAGCGCACGGTCGAACAATTCACCCGCGGGGCCGACAAAGGGACGGCCGGCCAGATCCTCCTGATCGCCGGGCTGTTCGCCGACGACCATGATTTCAGCGTCGGCCGGCCCTTCGCCGAATACCGTCTGCGTCGCCGGTTGCCAGAGCGGGCAGCGCCGGCATGATCCGGCCTCGCGCGCGAGCAGCGCCAGGCTGGCGGGTCGCGCGGCGCCTGCCGGGGCGGGGGCGGACGGCGGCGCCGTGAGCATCGCGCGTTCGCGCGCGCGGGCACCCGCGATCAACGACGGGATCAGCGCGGTTTCGGGCAGGTTGTGCCAGTATTTGCGCGGCATCTCCTTCAGCATCGCGCGCGGCATCAGCCGGGCGGGGTTGAAGATCGCGGCATAATAGGTCTTCCATACCGCCTCGACCGGGTCGTCGCCCGGCGCATCGCCGCGTTCGGCGGGCGGCCCTTCGGCCAGGCGCGCGCCGTCCCAGTGGAGCGTCCCCCGCGGCGTCAGGATCGACCAGCGCATGTTGGCGAAACGATCGACGAAGAAGGCGGCATTGGCGCGCAGGATGTGGTGCTCGGGCTCGAACCAGGCGACGTAGCGACGCGCGCCCGCGTCCTCGACCTCGCGAAAGCGGACAAAGGCACGCATCTTGTGGATGTCGCGCGACACCGCCTGGGCGAGCGCAACGATCCGCGCCACCGCCGGGTCGGCCCGATCGCGCAGCAGCGCCGGCCGCGCCGCGACGCGGCTCAACAGGGCGTGGAGCAGCGCAAATCGTTCGGGCGTGCGATGCAGGATCGCGCGCGCGGCAAGCGCGAGGAAGTCGCGCGGGACGGTGAACGAAGACGCCCCGTCACGCGCCGCGACCGCATCGGCCGGCGTCGCGTCGCCGCCGAACAGGTCGACGGGCGCGTCGCCGACCTGCCACAGCACGTCCTGCGCGGGTACGCCGCCGGCGACCAGCGCGCGGGCGGCGCCGCGCCATCCGTCGAAATCATCCTCGGCCGCAAGCCGGACGACGCGCATCGTCAGGCGGCGAACAGCTCGAGCTGGCGCGGGCGCGGCGTCAGCATCGCGCGCAGGTCGGCGGCATCGGCAAGCGCGACGGGGCGCCAGTCGGCGGTGACGAGGAACGGCCGCAGCTTCTTCACCGAAACGGTGAGCCGCGCGACATCGTCGAGCCGGAGCGTCCGCCAGCGCCGGGCGGCGATGATCGCATCGACCGCGCGCGGGCCGAGCCCGGGCACGCGCAACAGCCGCTCGCGCGGGGCGCGGTTGACGTCGACGGGAAACTGATCGCGAAACCGCAGCGCCCAGGCGAGCTTGGGGTCGATGTCGAGCGGGAGCATTCCGGTCACGGGATCGGCCGCGGCGCTCACCTCCGCCGCACTATAGGCATAGAAGCGCACCATCCAGTCGGACTGGTAGAGCCGATGTTCGCGCAGCAACGGCGGGCGCTGGAGCGGCAGTACGGCGCTCGCCGCCGGGATCGGGCTGAACGCCGAATAATAGACGCGGCGGAGATCGAAGCGCGAATAGAGCGCGGCGGCGCGCGCGACGATGTCGCGATCGGTCGCGGCGTCGGCGCCGACGATCATCTGCGTCGACTGGCCCGCCGGCGCGAAGCGCGGTGCCGAGCGATAGCGGCGCCGGGCGTCGGTGCCGTCCTCGATCGCGCCGCGCATGAAGCCCATCGCCCCCTCGATCCGGGGCGCCGACTTTTCGGGTGCCAGTCGCTCGAGCCCGCGCGTCGTCGGCAGCTCGACGTTGATCGAGACGCGATCGGCATGGCGTCCCGCCTGCGCGATCAGCGCGGGATCGGCGTCGGGAATCGTCTTGAGGTGGATATAGCCGCGAAAGTCATGGTCCTCGCGCAGGCTGCGCGCCACCTCGACGATCTGTTCCATCGTATAGTCGGGCGACCGGATGATCCCCGACGAGAGAAACAGCCCCTCGATATAGTTGCGGCGATAGAAATCGAGCGTGAGGTCAACCACCTCGGCGGCGGTGAACCGCGCGCGGCGGACGTTCGAAGACTTGCGGTTGATGCAATAATGGCAATCGAAGATGCAGCTGTTCGTCAGCAGAATCTTGAGCAGGCTGATGCAGCGCCCATCGGGGGCATAGGCGTGGCAGATACCGCCGCCCTCGAGCGTCGATCCCACCCCCTTGCCCCCGCGCGACGTGCGTCGCCGCGCGCCCGACGAGGCGCATGATGCGTCATATTTGGCCGCATCGGCGAGGATCGAGAGTTTTTCGGCCGTGTCTAACTGCGCCATGCCAATGCCCTGGGAATCCGGTGCTCAACGGGGATCCCGAGCGGTTATGTTCGCCATTTGTTCGCGCGTCAACCCTGACCCCGCGGCCATGTCGGCGGCCGTGTCGCGCGTGTCAGGTAGCGGCGTCCAGCGCCAATGCGATCGCGCCGAGCGGACCGGCCTGGTCGCCGAGCGCGGCGGGGACGAGATAGTCGTGCGCGGGAAGGGTGAGGTAGCCGTTGAGGCTGGCCCGCAAGGCGGTGTCGATCCGCGCGATCAGGTGCGGCTGGCGAAGGATGACGCCGCCGCCCAGCGCAATGCGGCGCGGACCGCCGGTCGCCCGCAGCGCATGGCAAAGACAGGCAAGGGCGTCGACGACGCGTCGCCAGACGGGATCGTCGGGCGCCACCGTGTCGATCGCCCGGCCGCCGAGCGCGGCACCGATCGCGGTGCCCGAAGCGAGCCCCTCGACGCAATCGGGGTGGAAACGGCACGCCGACCCGAAATCGTCGTCGGCACGGCGGGGCACGCGCAGATGCCCCAGTTCGCAATGGCCGATCCCGCGCGGCGGGCGGCCGTCGACGATCAGCCCGACGCCGATGCCGGTTCCGACCGTGATGTACGCAAAATCGGCCAGCCCCCGCCCGCTGCCCCAGCGCATCTCCGCCAGCGCGGCGGCGTTGACGTCGGTATCGACCGCGGCGGGCACGGGAAAGCGCCGTGACAAGCGCGCGCCGACATCGGCCCCCGCCCAGCCGGGCTTGGGCGTCGCGAGCAGATGGCCGTAATCGGGCGCCGCCGGGTCGAGCGCGATCGGTCCGAAACTCGCGACGCCGAGCGCCCCGAAACGCGCCGCGGCCCACCATCGGTCGAGCACCGCCTCGATCGCGGCGAGCGTTTCCGCCGGCGTGGTGGTCGGGACACGCACCTGCTCGATCCGCGAGCCGTCGGCGGCGGCAAGCGTGACGATGCACTTGGTCCCGCCGAGTTCGACCCCGGCGAGGCGTGCGGGGCGGGGGGCAGGACCGGAGGGCGCGATACCGATCATGCGCGCAAGCATGGGCCGCGCGGCGAAAATCCGCAACCGCGCCCCCCCGAATACCGGCGACCAAGCCCCCTTCCCCCCGCCCAGGCGTACTGATAGCGTAACACACAGTGATTCACCCCCAGGGAGGGCACCCCGAATGAAGCCATGGAGCCTTGCGCTCGCGCTTGCCGCGACTGCGCTCTCCACCCCGGCGTCCGCGCAGGCTCCGCGCGCGGCGACGCAGCAGCTCAAGGTCGATCTGCAATATTTCACGCTGCCCAACGGGCTGCGCGTCGTGCTGAGCAAGGACAATGTCGCGCCGACGGTGACGGTGGGCGTCTATTACGGCATCGGCTTTCGGGTGGAGCCGCGCGACCGCACCGGCTTTGCGCATCTGTTCGAACATCTGATGTTCCAGGGGTCGAAGCACGCGCCCAAGGGCGTGTTCGACACCACGATCACCAATGCCGGCGGGTTCAACAACGGGTCGACCCGGTTCGACTATACCAACTATTACGAGATCGTGCCGTCGGGCGCGCTCGAGCGGATGCTGTGGCTCGAGGCCGACCGGATGGCGAACCCGGTGATCGACGATGTCGTGCTGAAGAACCAGCAGGGCGTCGTCGGCAACGAGGTCAAGGTCAACGTGCTCAACCAGCCGTACAGCACCTGGCCGTGGATCGACCTGCCGATGCTCGCCAACACCAACTGGTACAACAGCCACAATTTCTATGGCGACCTGAAGGAGATCGAGTCGGCGACCGTTGCCGACGCCCAGAGCTTCTCGCGCCAGTTCTATCGCCCGAACAACGCCGTGCTCGTGATCGCGGGCGACATTGATTATGCCGCGACGCGCGCGATGGTGGAGAAATATTTCACCGCCATCCCGGCGGCGCAGCCGGTCGCGCTGCCCGACATTGCCGAGCCGCGCCAGACCGCCGAAAAGTTCAAGAGCCGCGTCGACGCGCTGGCGCCCAAGCCCGGCTATGCCGCGGGCTATCACGTCCCCGAACGCGGGACGCCCGAATGGTATGCGATGGGACTGATCGACCAGATCCTCGTCCAGGGCAACGACAGCCGCCTTTATCGCAAGCTGGTGCAGGAAACCGGCATCGCCGGCGAGGTGAGCGGCGGGATCAATGCCGACCTGGGCAACATGTTCAACTATCGCGGGCCGATGCTGTGGAGCTTCAGCTTCGTCCACGATCCGTCGCACAGCACCGAGGCGATCACGCGCACGGTCGACGCGGTGATCGAGGATCTGCGCACGCATCCGGTGAGCGCGGCCGAGCTGGAGCGCGCGCGGACCAAGCTGCGTTCGTCGCTCTACAGCACGATCGACGGGGCGGGGCGCATCGGGCTGATCGACCTGCTGGCGGTCCATGCGCTGTTCGATCGCGATCCCGAGGCGGTCAACCGCATCGAACAGGGCTTTGCCAAGGTGACGCCCGCACTGATCCAGAAGACCGCACAGGAATATCTGCGGCGCACCAATCGCTCGATCTATGTCATCGAGCCGGGCGCCGCGCCGAAGGGAGGCAAGTGATGAAGCCCGGTCTGTTCGCGATCCTGCTGGCGGCGACCGCCGCGATCCCCGCGGTGCCGGCGTTTGCGCAAGGTCAGGCCCAGGCGCCGGCGGCCGATGCGTTCCCGCCCGCGCCGCCGATCGCCGATCCCAAGCCGTTCACGCTTCCCGCGTCCGAACGCTTCACGCTGCCCAACGGCATGACGGTGACGCTGATCCCCTATGGCGTCGCGCCCAAGACGGTGGTGTCGCTGCGCATCGGCGCGGGCGACGCGATGGCGCCCCAGCCGTGGCTCGCCCGGCTGACCGCCGAGATGATGCGCGAGGGTGCGGGCGGCCGGTCGGCGGCCGATCTGGCGACCGCGGCGGCGGCGATGGGCAGCGACCTCGATGTCGGGGCGGGGCTGCTCGGCACCAGCGTCCGCATGGACGTGCTGTCCGAACATGCCGCCGACGCGATCGCGCTGATCGGCGACGTGGCGATGCGCGCGGACCTGCCCGCCGACGCGCTGGCCCGCGTGAAGGCCAATCTGGGCCGCAACCTGTCGGTCGCGCTGTCGCAGCCGGGGACGCTGGCGAACATCGCGATGGTTCGCACCGTCTATGGCCCCGACCATCCCTTTGGCCGCGTGGTGCCGACGCCGGCGCAGCTCCAGGGCTATTCGATCGACGCGGTGCGCAGCTTCTATCGCGACCAGTTCGGGGCGAAGCGCGCCAGCCTCTACATCGCCGGCCGGTTCGACGCGGCGGCGGTGAAGGCGGCGGTGACGCGCGTGTTCGGCGGATGGGCCGCGGGGCCGGCGCCAACGCGGATCGACGCGCCGCATCAGCCGGGGCCGAAGCTGGTGCTGGTCGACCGACCGGGCGCGCCGCAGACGACGCTGCGGCTCGTCTATGACGCGCCGGTTGCCGGCAGTGCGGGCGACATTCCGATGCGCGTCGCCAACGACCTGCTCGGCGGCGCGTTCAGCTCGCGCATCACCACCAATATCCGCGAGGACAAGGGCTATACCTATTCGCCGGGGTCGGGGATCGACTTCAACCCGGGCGAGGCGCTGTGGGCGTTCGAGGCCGATGTGACGACCAAGGACACCGGCGCGGCGCTGCACGAGGTGTTCAAGGAGGTCCGCCGGATGCAGACCGAGGCGCCGGGCGAGGACGAGGCGCGCGGCATCCGCACCTATATGGCGGGCAGCTTCGCGATCCGCAATTCGACCGCGGCGGCGGTGGTGTCGACGCTCACCCAGCGCGACGTGCTCGGCCTGCCCGCCGACTGGACCGAACGCTATGTCCCCGCCGTGCTCGCGGTGACGCCCTCCCAGATGCAGGCGGCGGTGGCGACCAACCTGCCGCTCGACAAGGCGACGCTGGTCGTCGTCGGCGACCTCAAGACGGTCGAACCCCAGCTCAAGGCGCAGCCCGAGCTGGCCAACCTGCCGGTCGTCCGCCCGACCGTGCCCTGACGGTGCGTTTGCCCCGTCCTTTCCCGGCCCGGCGGGCGGGGAAGGGCGGGCGCACCGCACGTCGCGCCCGCTTTTCCCGCGCCTTTAGCGCTTGTCGCGGCGGCCCCGGCTGGGGCATCAGGGCGCCATGTCCGAAGCCAGCCCCGCCGCAACCAGCCCCGACCAGATCCTGATCCGCCAGCCCGACGACTGGCACGTCCATCTGCGCGACGGCGCGATGCTCGCCGACATCGCCGGCTGGACCGCGCGCCAGTTCGCCCGCGCCATCGTGATGCCCAACCTGGCGCCGCCGGTGCGGACCACTGCTGAGGCCGTCGCCTATCGCGACCGCATCCGCGCCGCGCTGCCCGGCGACACGCGGTTCGAGCCGCTGATGACGCTTTACCTGACCGACCAGTCGGATGCCGACGACGTCGCGCGCGGCTTTGCCGAAGGGGTGGTGACGGCGTGCAAGCTCTATCCCGCCAACGCGACCACCAATTCGCAGCACGGCGTCACCGACATCGCGCGGATCGCGCCGGTGCTCGAACGGATGCAGGCGATCGGGATGCCGTTGCTCGTCCATGGCGAGGTCACCGACCCCGCGATCGACATTTTCGACCGCGAGGCGGCGTTCATCGCGCGCGTGCTGATCCCGACGCTCGAGCGCTTCCCGGCGCTCAAGCTGGTGTTCGAGCATATCACCACCGCCGAGGCGGTCGCCTTTGTCGAGGCCGCGCCCGCCAATGTCGCCGCGACGATCACGCCGCACCATCTTCAGATCAACCGCAACGCGATGTTCGCCGGCGGCATCCGCCCGCATTTCTATTGCCTGCCCGTCGCCAAGCGCGAGACGCACCGGCTGGCGCTGCGCCGCGCCGCGACCTCGGGTTCGGCCAAATTCTTCCTCGGCACCGATTCGGCGCCGCACGCGGTGACGGCGAAGGAAAGCGGCTGCGGCTGCGCGGGCATCTTCAACGCGCCCGTCGCGCTCGAAGCCTATGCCACCGTGTTCGACGAGGAAGGCGCGCTCGACCGGTTCGAGGGGTTTGCCGCGCTGCACGGCCCGGCCTTTTACGGGCTGCCGGTCAATTCGCGCCGCGTCCGGCTGGTCCGCCGCGCGCATGCGGTGCCACAGACGCTGACGCTGGGCGGGACGCCGGTCGTCCCCTATCACGCCGGGACGACGCTCGACTGGTCGTTCGACGGGGTGGTCGACGACTGACGCCGCGCGCCGACTTCAACCGCGTTCGAGCGCGGCGACGATATGCTGCGCCAGTCGCCGTGCGGTCGCCGACAGGCCCGGGGCCTCGATCAGCGCGATCTCGGTGTCATAGAGCGGCGGCAGGTCCGGATCGTCGGTGATCGGCGTCAGATAGGCGGGCACCATCGCGCGCGGCAGCACGGTGATGCCCAGCCCCGCATTGACCGCCGACTGGCTGCCCGCGAGGCTCGTCGAGGTATAGGCGACGCGCCACTTGCGCCCCACCGCCTCCAGCGCGTCGATCGCGCGCTTGCGATAGACGCAGGGCTCGGGCGAGCAGACGAGCGGCACCGTGTCGAGCTCGGTCGCGGCAAGCCGGTCGCGCGCCACCCACACCAGCGGCTCGCGCCACACCCGCACGCCCTCCAACGCCGCCGACGGCTCGCGCTTGACGAGCACCAGGTCGAACGCCGCGGCGTGGAATTTCTCCACCAGGTTGAGCGTGAGGTCGCACGTCACCTCCAGTTCGACGCGCGGATGCGCCTTGGCAAAGGCGGCAAGCACCGCGGGCAGGTGCGCGGTCGCGAAATCCTCGGGCACGCCCAGCCGCACGCGCCCCGCCATTTCGGGTTCGAACAGCTCGGCGACGGCGGCGTCGTTGAGCCGCAGCAACTGGCGCGCCGGGCCGAGCAGCCGCTCGCCGTCGGGCGTCAGATGCAGGCTGCGCGGCGTGCGCACGAACACCGTCCGGCCCAGCAATTCCTCGAGCCGCTTGACCTGAAGGCTGACGGTCGACTGCGTCCGGCCCAGCCGGTCGCCGGCGCGCGTAAAGCTGCCGGTTTCCGCGATCGTGACGAACGCGCGGAGCAGATCGAGGTCGAGGTTGCGAACACCGGGCATCGCGGCGGCCTGCCTATCATTTGAAACGTCAATATATGGCATTTCGATAACTCGTTTCTGCAATCATTGCCAGCGCGGCATAGCGCGCCCCGAAAGGGACATTGCATGACGCTGACAATCGATCCTTCCCGCCGCGCGGCGGGAAGCGGAGTGGCTGCGCTCTTCTGGATCGCGCTTCCCCTCGTGCCGCTGGCCACGCTCAGGCTCCCCCTGGTGAGCGACGGCAGCGCACGGGGCATCGCCGCGACGATCGGCGCCCTGACGCTGTTCGTCGCGGCGATCGTCGCCACTTTCTCGCGCCGCTACATGCGCGCCGATCCGCGCAGCGGCGCGTTCTTCGGCACGATGGCCCTGCTCGTCGGCGCGGTGCTGGCCTTCGTCCTTGCCGCCGGGCTGATCGGCTTTGCACTCGGCTGGTGCGCAAGCGGGCTGTTGCTCGCGCGGCTGATCGGCCATGGCCGCGACTGGGCCGAGGCCCGGGCCGCCCGCCGTCGCGCCGCCGCCGCCTTCCTGATCGGCGACACCGCGCTCGTCGCCGCGCTCGCGCTGCTCGGCTGGTGGACCGGCCGGATCGACCTTGCCGGCGCGCTCGCCGCCGTGCCGCAGCTTTCGGGCGCACAGGCGGCGCTGGTTGCCGCGCTGCTGCTGGTCGCCGCCGCGGTGCGCTGCGCGCTGCCGCCCTTTGCCGGGTGGCTGCTTTCGTCGATGACGGCGCCGACCCCGGTATCGGCGCTGATGCATGCCGGGCTGGTCAACGCCGGCGGCTTCCTGCTCATCCGCTTCGCCCCGGTGCTCGAGGCTGCGCCTGCGGTGCGGCTCGCCGCCGTCGCGGTCGGGCTGGTCGCCGCCATCTATGGCATCGGCGTGATGATGGTGCGCCCCGACATCAAGCGCGCGCTGGCCGGGTCGACCGTGTCGCAGATGGGGTTCATGATCATGAGCTGCGGGCTGGGCGCCTATGCCGCCGCGCTGTGGCACCTCGTCGCGCACGGGCTGTTCAAGGCGTGGCTGTTCCTTGGTTCGGGATCGGCGGTGGGGATGCGCCCCGGGCCGCGCCCGGCGCCGTTCGGCACCGCGCTGCCGCTGCTGATCGCGCTCGGCACGCTCGGCGTCGCGCTCGCGCTGGTCCCCGCGCGCGGCGGGCAGGGGGCGGGCAGCCTCGTGCCGCTGCTGCTCGCCACCGCGACCGGGCTCGCGACGCTCGCCGCCAGCCTGCGCCCGCCGCTGCCGCTGCGCGAGCGGCTGGGCCTTGTCGCCGGACTGGCGCTGCTCGCGCTGCTCCAGATCGGCGGACTGGCGCTTGCCCATGCCGCAGCCGGGCCGGACGGCCCCGCGCTGCTCCCCGGCTGGTCGCTGGTCGCGATCCTCGCCGCCTTTCTGGGCGGCTGGGCGTGGCAGCAACATCGCCTCGGCCGCGGCCGGGCGCTGCCCACGCCGCTCTATGTCCGCCTGCTCAACGCGGGGGCGCTGACGCCCGCGCTTTCGGGAGACCGCAAATGAACATGATCGCCCCCATCCAGGCCCGGGCCGACGCCGATCCGCGGCCCAGCCGCAGCGAGGTCGCGGGCATGGTCGCGCTGGCGGCGCGCACCGTCGCACCGCTCTGGCCGCTCGAAAGCGCCATCGCGGTCAATCCGCTGTCGGGGTTCGAACATCTGCCCTTCGAACAGGGCGTGGCGGAAGCGGCGCGCCGTTTCGGCGCCGCGGCCGGGCTGCCGCTCGGCCAGTGGCGGACGCTGATGGACCGGGGGGCGATCGACGCGCGCGTGCTGCGCGACGTCGCGATCGGCCGGCTCGGCGGGATCGGACGCGCGTTCGTCGCGGCCGCGCCGGGCGTGACGCGGCTCGACCTGCTGATGGCGCGGCTGTGCGCGCTCCCCGCCGCCGATGCGCCCGCCGCGCCCGCGCCGATTGCGCCCGACGCGGCCTTCGTCGCCAAATGGTGCGCGGCATTCTTCGAATCGGGCATGGCGGCCAGTGCGATGCCCAATCGCGACGCTGGCCTCTATCCGGCGGTGCTCGCGCTGGCGGCGCATGATCCCGATTTCGGCGCGCTCACAGGCGCGGCGGGGGCCGAACTGCTGCTTCACGTCCCGCGCGACCCGCTCGACGCGATCGCCGAGGCGCTCGTCGCGCTCGCCCCGCGCATCGCCGATCCGGTCGACCATCTGGCGCGGCTGGTGGCGCGGCTGCCCGGCTGGGCGGGACATATCCGCTGGCGCGAGGCGCATGCCGACGCCGCGCTCACCGCCGCGACGCCGGCGACGATGGCGGATCTGCTCGCGCTGTGGCTGCTGCTCGATCGCGCCGGGGCCTGTGCGCCCGCCCCGGCGCCCGCCAGGCCGCAACCCGCCGCCGTTGCGGGCGCGCTGGCGACGCATTTCGGCGTGGCGGTCGAGGCGATCGACGCCGACGCGCTGGCGGCGGTGACGGCTTTCGACGACGGCGCGCTCTCGGCGATGTTCATGCTCGCGACCGAATGGAGCTATGCCAACGCGCTCGCGCCTCGGCTCCAGGCGGCGGCGCGCAGCGGTGCCGCGACCGAAGCCGCCGCGGCACCGCCCGACGCCCAGCTCGTCTTCTGCATCGACGTGCGCTCCGAACCCTTCCGCCGCGCGATCGAGGCCGAGGGGCGGTACGAAACGCTCGGCTATGCCGGTTTCTTCGGCGTGCCGATCGCGCTGCACCCGCTGGGCGGCGACGGGCGGCGGCGGATGCTGCCGGTGCTGCTCGCGCCGCAGCACGACGTGCGCGAGGCGCCCGCGCCGGGGCACGAGGCCGCCGCCGCGCGGCTGCTGGGGGCAGAAGCACGCAGCCGGCGCACCGCCGCGCTGCTCGACGCGGCGAAGCGCGGCCCCGCCACCGCCTTTGCCACGGCCGAGGCGGTGGGGCCGCTCGCCGGGCTGATGATGGCCGCGCGCACGCTCGCGCCGCGGCTCGTCCATCGGCTCGGGTCACGGCTGTCGCCCGCGCGGGACGCGGTGGTTGCCCCGACGCTCGGCGGCGCCGGCGCGGGCTGCGCCGTCCATGGCGCGGCGCCGCACGACCATGCCGCGCACGATCACGCCGCCGACATCCCCGCGGCGCCGTTCACGCTCGCCGAAAAGGTCGGCTATGCCGAGGCGCTGTTCCGGCTGACCGGGCTGGCGACGCCGACCGCGCGGCTGGTGGTGCTTGTCGGCCACGGCGCCCAGGCGGTGAACAACCCCTATGCCGCCGCGCTCGATTGCGGTGCGTGCGGCGGCCATGCCGGGGGCGCGAATGCGCGCATCCTTGCCGCGATGCTCAACGATCCTGCGGTGCGCGCCGGGCTCGCCGAACGCGGGATCGTCGTGCCCGAGACGAGCCTGTTCGTCGCGGCCGAACACAATACCACCACCGATGCGGTGACGATCTTCGATCGCGACCGGCTGCCGGCCGGCCACCGGGCCGATCTCCGCACGCTCACCGCGGCGCTGGCGCGCGCGGGCACCGCCAACCGGCGGCGGCGCGCCGCGACGCTGGGCCGCGCGCCCGACGATCTGCTCACCGGATCGGTGCATTGGGGCGAGGTGCGACCCGAATGGGGGCTGGCGCGCAACGCCGCGTTCATCGCCGGGCCGCGCTGGCTGACGCGCGCACTCGACCTCGACGGCCGCGCCTTCCTGCACAGCTATGACTGGCGGCGTGACCCCGACGGAACCGCGCTCGCGACGATCCTCGCCGCACCGATGGTCGTCGCCCAGTGGATCAACGGCCAGTATCTGTTCTCGACGCTCGACAACCATGCCTATGGCTCGGGCGACAAGACGACGCAGAACGTGCTCGGCGGGATCGGCGTGATCCAGGGCAATGGCGGCGACCTGCGCATCGGCCTGCCGCGCCAGTCGCTCTTCGCCGACGACGGCACCCCCTATCACGTCCCCCAGCGGCTGCTCACCGTCGTGCTCGCCCCGTTCGAGCGCGTCGAGGCGGTCGTCACCGCCAACGACCTGCTCGCCCGGTTGTTCGGCAACGGCTGGGTCACGCTCGTCGTGATCGACCCCGAAACCGGCCGCGCGCTGCGCTGGCGCCGCGACGATGCCGCGGGCGCGACTCCCGACCTCGACGCAGCAGCAGCAGCCGCCGATCTCTCGCCCCCCGACGTCCGCTGAACCCTCAGAACAAGGAACCCGACCATGACCCATCCCGCCGATACCGGCCTGCCGCTCTCCCAGTTCCGCAAGATCGAGATCGTCGTCCATGCCGAGGATCGCCAGGCCGTCGAGCAACTGCTCGCCGCCGCGGGCGTCGGCGGCTGGACGATGCTGCGCGACGTCGCGGGGATGGGGCACCGCGGCTTTCATCAGGGGCGCACGATCTTCAACGACCAGAGCGGGCTCCTGATGTTCATCGGCGTCGCCGATGCGGGTGCGGTGGCCGAGGCGGCGCGCGGGCTCGCGCGGCTGTTCGCGCACCGGCCGGGCGTGACCTTCCTGTCCGATGTCGCGGTGATGCGTTCGGACTATTTCGCGCAATCGGGCAACGCCGCCGCGGCCGGCGCAAAGGCGGCCGTCGCGCGGTGACCGGCGGCTTTGCGCTTGCCGGGCGGCGCGCGGTGGTGGCGACGATGCACGGCAAGGCGCGCGTGATCGAACCGCCGCTCGCCGATCTCGGCCTGGAGTTCCTGCCCGTGCCGCCGCTCGACACCGATCGCTTCGGCACCTTCACCCGCGACGTCGCGCGCGCGGGCAGCCAGCACGACGCGCTGCTCGCCAAGGCAAAGGCGGCGCTGGCGCTGGTGCCCGAGGCCGATTTCGCGGTGGCGAGCGAGGGCGCGTTCGGCCCGCATCCGCAGATCCCGTTCCTCCCCTCGGGCTACGAGATGGTCGCGCTGGTCGAACGTGCCGGCGGGCGCGCGGTGGTGGGGCGCGACCTCACCACCCACACCAATTTCGCGCAGACCGAGGTGCGCGATGCCGACGACATCGCCCGTTTCACCGCGCAGGTCGGCTTTCCCGATCAGGCGGTGGTGGTGATGCACGGCAGCGACGGCCCGGTAGTCGCCAAGGGGATTGCCGACGCCGCCGCGCTCGACGCCGCGGTCGCGCCGCTGCTCGCGGCGGCGGGCGCCGCGTGGCTCGAAACCGACATGCGCGCGCACCGCAACCCGGTGCGGATGCGGGCGATCGCGGTCGCGACCACCGATCTCGTCCGCCGGCTGCTCGCGCGCTGTCCGCAATGCGGCTATCCCGACTGGACGCCGCGCTATCTGCCCGGCCGCCCCTGTGCCGCCTGCGGCGATCCGACGATCGAGGCATGGGTCGAAACCTGTCGCTGTGTCGGGTGCGGGCACCTTTCGGCGCGCTGCATCGATCCCGATCGCCGGGCCGAACCGGGGCATTGCGCCACCTGCAATCCCTGACGCCCCGCCGCCCGTTCCCCGCCATTGGTAGATCACCCTAGGCTCGCTACCGAAGTTGTGGGCGACGCCCCGTCTGCGCGAAGGAGCGTCATGCCCGCGGTGCCGTTTGCGGCCGCCGGCGGGCGGGATCGGGGCCGGACGACGGTTCCGGCAACCATAGGGGTTTGATCGATGCAGTCCGCTTCCTTGCGGGCCGCGGCCTGTGCTGGCGCCGCGGCGATGGCGTTTTGCGCGCTCCCGGCGTGCGCCGACGACACGCGCCCGGCAGGCGCGGCGGGCGCGGCAGCGGGGGCGGGGGCGACGGCGCCCGCCGCCGGTCCCGACGGCCAGGACGCGACGCTCAGCCTGGGCGAGATCGTCGTCACCGGGCGGCGCCTGAGCGCCAGCGACGCGCCGGCGCTCACCTCGGTCGACCGGCTCGGCGGCGACGTGATCGCGCGCGAGAATGTCGACAATGCCTGGCAATTGCTCGGCCGGATGCCCGGCGTCGCGCTCACCAGCTTCAACCAGGGCACGACCTCGGGCAAGTTCTCGCTGCGCGGGTTCAACGGCGAGGGCGAGGTCAACGCCGTCAAGCTGCTGATCGACGGCATCCCCAGCAACGCCAATGACGGCAACATGCCGTTCATCGACGTGATCTTTCCTCTCAATATCGCGTCGATCGAGACGGTTCGCGGCACCAGCGACCCGCGCTGGGGGCTCCACGCGATCGGCGGCAGCGCCGAAATCGACACGCGCACCGGCGGCAACGGGCTCGACGCGCGGCTCGGCTATGGCAGCGACCGGACGGTCGAGGGTCAGGCCGCCGTCGCGCTCACCCGCGACGGGTTCAGCCAGAACCTGTTCGGTGCGTGGCGCCGCTCCGACGGCTATCGCGATCATGCGAGCTATGACCGCTGGACCGTTGGCGGGAAATGGTTTTACACGCGGTCCGACGGCGGGTTGCGGCTCGGCGCCATCGCGCGCGTCTATCGCGCCAATGCCGACGAGCCCGGCTATCTGACTGATGCCGACGCCCGCCGCGCCCCGCGCCTCTCCTATCCGACCTCGGCGAGCGACGGCGGCACGCGCCGCGTCGGCGAATACAGCCTCCATGCCGAAGTCACCCCCGCCGCCGGGGTCGAGGCGGTGCTGCGCGCCTATCGCAACACGCTCGACGATCGCCGCTTCATCCGCTTCAGCGCGGCCGTCCCGCAGCAGGAACGCTATGCCGACGAACAGCAGAGCGGCCTCGTCTGGCGGCTCGCCTGGCAACCGCAATGGGCGGGCATCTATGCGCTGACGATCGAGACCGGCGGCGATTATCAGCACCAGGCCAATCGCAGCCTGCGCTGGAACACCGCCGATCGCGTGCGCACGCGCCGGACGCGCGATCAGGATTTCGACCTCGACGTCACCGGCGCCTATGTCCAGGCGGTCGTCCAGCCCTGGCGCTGGATCAAGCTCGTCCCCGCGCTGCGGATCGACTGGGTCGGCGGCACGCTCACCGACGCGCTGACGCAGCAGCGCTATGCCGCCAACGACTATGGCGCGATCAAACAGCCCAAGATCAGCGTCGCGGCGATGCCGCTCGCCGGACTGACGCTCTATGCCAATTGGGGGCGCAGCTATCAGATCGGCGTCGGCGCGGGCAGCTACAAGGTGCCGCCGCGCACGCGCGACCTCGCCCCCTCGATCAACGACGGCTGGGAGGCGGGGGCCAAGTTCGCGCCCGGCCACGGGCTCGAGGCGCGCATCGCCTATTGGGAACAGCGCGCCTCGGGCGAGGTCCGGCGCCGGCTCAACGACCCCGGCGGCGATTATGACAATGTCGGCGCCACGCTCCGCCGCGGGCTCGACCTTCAGTTCACCGCGCACCCGACATCGACGATCGAGGCCTGGGGCGCGATCGGCTGGCAGTCGGCGCGCATCGTCACCCCCGATCCCGCCAGCCCGGACACGCGGGGCAAGCGGATCGACCATGTCCCGCCCTATCTCGCCTCGGCGGGGATCGCCTGGCAGGCGACGCCGCGCGCGCGGCTGTCGCTGTGGGGCAGCGCGCAGGGCAGCTATTATCTCGAAAAGACCAACAGCACCGGGCGTTACGGCGACAATCTGATCGTCAATGCCGAAGCGAGCTACCGGCTGACTCCGGCGATCGAGGTCCAGCTCCAGTTGCGCAATCTCGGCAACCGCTTCGCCGAATATGTCTGGTGGGACGGGACGCAGGCGCTCCACGCCCCGATGGAGCGGCGCAGCGTGTTCGGCGCGGTCGCCGCGCATTTCTGACGCGGGCGGGCCGGAATCATGGAAGGATCGCACCCCGCGCGCCCGTGGATCGCCCGGCTCCACCGCTGGACCGGGCTGGGGCTGGGGCTTGCCTTCGTCCTGCTCGGGCTGACGGGAAGCGCGCTCGTCGCCTATCGCGGGCTCGACGCGACGGCGCACCCGGCGGTGCAGGCGCATCAAGGCGTCCGGCCGCCGCGCTGGGCGGCGGTCGAGGCCGCGTTGCGCGCCGCCGATCCGGACCGCACCGGCGCGTGGCGGATCGAGGTGACGCCCGACGGCGGCGTCATCCCCGCGCGCTATCTCGCCACGCCCCAGGCCGCCGCACGCGGCTTTGCGCCGCGGCTCGCCTGGGTCGATCCGGTGTCGCTGCGCGTCGTTCGCACCGCGCAATGGGGCGACGACGGCATGACCTGGCTCTACGACCTCCATTACCGCCTGCTCGCCGGCCCGGCGGGCGGGCGCGTCGTCGGCGCGATCGGGATCGGGCTGTTGCTGCTCATCGGCTCCGGGCTCGCGCTGTGGTGGCCGCGCCGCGCGCGGCTCGCGAGCGCGCTCGGCTGGAAACGCCATGCCGGGCCGCAACGCCGTGTCTATGACCTTCACAATCTTTGCGGCGTCTATCCCGCGCTGCTGCTCGTGCTGGTGACGGCGACCGGCATCCTGCTCGAATTTCCCGATCAGGTCCGCCCGGCGATCGGCGCGGTCAGCCCGCTTTATCGCGCGCCCGCGTTCCGCATGTGCGGCGCGCGCGCGATCGACGCCGACGGCGCCGCCGCCATCGCCGCGCGCGTCTTTCCCGACGCCCGGCTCGCCTGGATCGAGACGCCGGGAACCGGCGGCGTCTATCGCATCACGCTGGCCCAGCGCTGGGAGCCGAGCCGGCGCTTCCCGCGCACCGGCGTCTGGGTCGATGCCGCCAGCGGGCGCGTGCTCGCCGTGCGCGACCCGCGCCGCGACGGCTGGGGCGACCGGCTGCTCAACTGGCTTCACCCGCTCCACAATGGCGAGGCATTCGGCATGGTCGGGCGCGTGCTGGTGTTCGTGTCGGGGCTGGTGCCCGCGATGCTGTTCGCGACCGGCTGGCTGCGGCACCGGCACAAGCAGCGCGCCCGGCAAACCGCTGCGGCCCGGCGACGCGCCGCCCCGTCCGGAACGACGCGCCCCTCGCTCGCCTAGGGCATTTCAAGCTGACCTTTTTCGGCCAACAGCTCGGAAAATGCGGTGCTCAAGGGCGGAGCGTCTTCGCCCCAGGTGAAAACGCACTTGGCCGTGCGCAAATAGACAGCCTTTGTTGGCGAGCCGACTGACTGTCCGGAATTGGGGCTATTCTGCCATTCCCGAGCAACATGTCTAATGTCAGGCCTTGCCAGGAGCGGACATTCGGGGTTTGCTTGTTCCCGATAAACTCCGTGTTAGCCATGCTTCTGATTGCGACGGTTTCGCATCAGTCTGCGTGGCCATGAAACACCATTATGTCCCGCAATTCCTGCTGCGACGCTGGTGCGACGCGCAAGGTCGGCTCCAGAGCTTCAGAGTCGTGAACGGCCATGTCAACGCGAATGCCCTTGCTCCAGAATATACCGGCTATGAGGATGGCCTATATGCCGTCGGCGCAAACCCGACGTGCTCGATCATCTCCGTAATAAAGGCATAGCGATGCTGAAAGACTTCCTCGCCGAGGGCGATGTTGCCTTGCCGGAGGGCTGGCCCTCGTCGGAGCAATGGCTCGACACACATTATCCCGGCTTAATAGAGACGCAGAGCCTGATCTCCAACCTCTCGAATATTTTGCTCCACGACCAACTGACCGAGCTGCTCCTTGCCGGAACTCGCTCCATGTAAGAGAAATGACGTCAAACTTTGGAGGAGGGGCTGGTCTGATGGTCTGGTTAAGGCGTGTTCTGCTTGGACTCCTGACGTTGATTCTGACAAGCCAGTTCATCATTGGACTGCAGGCTTGGCGAGATGAGGCTGTCGCGGCAAGTTGGATTGTGGCGCTGGAGGGCAAGCGTGAATGCTTCGGTGATTTCACATCATCGGAGGCATTGCATCTTGAACAGCTTGCAACGGTCAACAGTTTGAAATTGAGTGCGAATGATCGCTTACGGGTTGATTGTTATCTCCGAGATGTAGATCGTCGTCGAACAGTCGAACGGGCGGGCCGAGATCTGATCAAGGCGCAAACGACAGTCAAAAATGCGCTGATTATCGGCGCGGCGTCGTCGGCGCTGATTGCAATTCTCGTAGTGGTGGCGTGGATCAATTGTAAAAACGCCATCAAGTTCGAGAGACGCAGCCCGGCGGCGGGTTAAACTCGAATGGCAGGTTTTCGCCCGCAAACCGACCCGCGACCGCCAAATGAACGGACGGCAGATTTCAGGACCGCGGGCGCGCGGCCCGAACGACTGAAATTGAGGCGCGTTGCTGCCAGATGGTTTGACGCCGACTGAGCGGCAGCTTCTGGCAGAAGCTGTCGTTGAAGGCCCGACCGACGAACGGCGCAACTGGGCCGCTTTCGGTCGCTCCACATTGATTCCCCTACGCCTAAAAGCGGAACTGCGCGCTCGCCATGCCGAAGTCGATCGCGCTGCCGTGCGCGGCGCGGATCGCGTCGCCGGCGCTGTGGTGGAGATAATAGGCGCGCAGGCTCCAGTGCCGGCCGAGCGCCAGGTTGGCGTCGGCCGAATAGACCTCGCCGATCGCCTGCGGGCCGCCACGCGTCCCCGCCAGCGCCGCCGCCGGGCCGAGATAGACCGAATCGGCGCGCGCTTCCTTCCACTTCCACTGCACCGCCCCCTCGAGCGTCAGCTTGCGCACCGGCTGGAAGCGCAGGCTGGGACGCACCGCGACGAGGTTGGCAAAGCTGGTGACGTTCGCCTCGTTGAAATAGGGCCCTTTGGGGAACAGCGGGTTGAACGTGCCCAGCTTGCCGTCGCCGGCATGGTGGTCGCCCGATCCGGAGTCGAACCGCACCGCCAGCCGCGGCTTCATCGTCGTCGCGAGCGTATAGCCCAGGTCGGCCGAAAGCCCCCAGGCGCGGATCGACTGGCCGGCAAAGCTGCCGCGCTGGACCAGCCCCTCGACGTCCCAGTCCCAGCCCTTCGCCGCGCCGCCGGTGCGCAGCCCCAGGCTGTGGCGATGTTCGGCGCCGGTCACGCCGCCGAAGCTCGCGACGTCGCGATCGAGATAGAACCAATAGGCGTCGGCACTCGCCCCCGGCTGCGGCCCCAGCGAATAGGCGCCATAGACGCCGCCGAACCCTTGCTGGCGGTTGCTCACATCGTCGAACACGCCGCGGCGCAGCGTCACCGGCCGGACGAGGAACGCATCGAGCTTGAGCCGCCCGAGCCCCAGCGTCGCGCGGCCGCCGTCGAAATTCTGATGGACGTTGGTGCCGTCGCGGAACGACACGAAGCGCTGCGCCGGGTTGAACGCCAGTTCCTGCCGTCCCAGCCGCAGCGTGAGCGCGGCGAGCGGCTTCACCTCGACGAAAAGCTGGCGCAGGTCGAGATGATCCTCGTCGGGCAGCGCGAGCGTCTGCTTGCCGAACGCCGCTTCGCTGCCGAGCTGCGCAAACACGCGGACGGCGCTGCCCAGATGCAGGTCGGCATGCGCCAGCACGCGCTGGAGCAGATAGGTTTCGGGGTCGTGCCCGCCGATCCCGAAGGCGGGCCGGTCAAGGCTCTCGGCGCGCTCGCGGATCTCGCCGCCCAGGCTCAGATAGGCCTGCCGGTCGGGGTCGATCGGCACGAACTTGATCCGCGCGTCGAGCGGCAGTGCGTCGGTCCGGTCGCGCAGGCTCGAATAATCCTCGGCGGTGCGATCGGGCTTGAAGCCGGGCAGCGGCGCCTGTTGTTGCGCCAGCGCGGGGCTCGCGGCCAGCATCGTGCCGGCGCCGAGCAGGGCGATCAGGGTCTTGCGATTGTTCGGGGTCATCGGTTTCATCCACATTTTGAAAAGCCGCAGTCGAGGCAGGTTGCACAGCCTTCGGACTGGATCAGGGAAGCCGCGCCGCATTGCGGGCAGGCGAGGGGCGTGGTCGTTGCGGTGGCCGTGGCGGCGGGAAGGTGCGGGGGCGGCGGGGCGTCGCCGTCGGCCGGGGACGCCTCGCCCAGATGGCGCGCGATCACGCCGCCGATCGCCGCGGGGAGCGAGGGGACATAACGTCCCTGCATCCATGCGCCGCCGCGCGGATCGAACACCGCCTTCAGCTCATCGGCGACGAAGCCGACATCGCGCGAGCGCCGGAACACCGCGGAGATCATCCGCGTGAGCGCCAGCGTCCAGGCATAATGTTCCATGTTCTTCGAATTGACGAAGATCTCGAACGGCCGGCGCCCGGCATCGCCCTCGACATCGTTGATCGTGACATAGACCGCGTGCGCGCTGTCGGGCCAGCGCAGCTTGTACGTCGTGCCCGTCAGCGCCTCGGCGCGGGGCGCCAGCGGCGCTTCGCCGATTTCCGCCGCCGGGACGGCGGGGGCGGTTGCTTCGGGCGCGGCGACGCTCAGCACCGATCCCGTGACCGGATTGGGGCGATAGGTGGTCAGGCCTTTGCAGCCGAGATGATATCCCTCGATATACACGTCGGCAAAGGCGTCGAAGCCGATGTCCTCGGGGCAGTTGACCGTCTTGGAGATCGAGCTGTCGACCAGCGCTTGCGCCGCCGCCTGCATCGTCAGATGGTCGGACGGGGTGAGCGTCTGCGCGCTGACGAACAGCGCCTCGGGCGGCGGCGTGTCGCCGCGCTCGCGCCGCCACACCTGCATCGCATAATCCTCGACCGCCTGCTCGCGCGTCGACCCGTCGGGCTGGCGGATGCGGCGCGTATAGGCATAGGCGAAGACCGGCTCGATCCCCGACGAGACATTGCCCGCCAGCAGCGAGGTCGTGCCCGTCGGCGCGATCGAGGTCAGGCAGCCGTTGCGCAGCCCGTGCGCCGCGATCAGCGCGCGCGTCTCGTCGTCGAGCGAGGCGATGTTGGGCCGTTCGAGCATCTCCTCGTCCCACAGCGGAAACGCGCCCTTTTCCTCGGCCAGCCGGGCCGAGGCGCGATACGCCTCGCGCTTGATGACCGACAGCCACCGGCGCGTCAGCGCCACCGCCTCGCTCGATCCATAGACCGCACCGCAGAACAGCAGCGCGTCGGCAAGGCCGGTGATGCCCAGCCCGATGCGCCGCTTGGCGCGCGCCTCGGCCGCCTGGTCGAACAGCGGATAGCGCGACAGGTCGATCACATTGTCGAGGAAGCGCACCGCCGTCGCGGTCAGCTCGCCAAGCGCCGCCTCGTCGAGCGCCGCGTCGGCGGCGAACGGCCGGTCGACCAGCCGGGCGAGGTTGATCGAACCGAGCAGGCAGGCGCCATGGGGCGGCAGCATCTGCTCGCCGCACGGGTTGCTCGCCGCGATCGTCTCGCAATGCGCCAGGTTGTTGGCGGCGTTCACGCGGTCGATGAAGATCACGCCCGGCTCGGCGGTGTCATAGGTCGCGCGCATCAGCCTTTCCCACAGCGCGCGCGCGGGCACGCTGCGATGCGTGACGCCGCCGAACACCAGCGGCCATTCGGCATCGGCCGCCAGCGCCTGCATGAAGGCATCGGTGACGAGCACCGAAAGGTTGAAGTTGCGCAGCCGCGCCGGATCGCGCTTGGCGTCGATGAACGCCTCGATATCGGGATGGTCGATGCGCAGGCACCCCATCATCGCGCCGCGCCGCTGGCCCGCCGATTCGACCGTGCGGCACATCGCGTTCCAGCAGTCCATGAAGCTCAGCGGTCCCGACGCCTGCGCGCCGACGCCGCGCACCGGGCTTCCCGCCGGGCGGATCGTCGAAAAGTCCATGCCGACGCCGCCGCCCGCCTGCATCGTCACCGCGGCCTCGCGCAGATGCTCGAAAATGCCGCCCAGGCTGTCGGGGATCGTCCCCATCACGAAACAGTTGAACAGCGTCACCGCGCGCGCCGTGCCCGCGCCGGCCAGGATGCGTCCGGCGGGGATGAAGCGGAAATCGGTCAGCGCCGTTTCGAACCGCGCCCGCCAGCGCGCGCGCACCGGCTCGGCCTCCACCGATGCGACCGCGTCGGCGACGCGCGCGATCGTGTCCTCGATCGTCTCGTCGCCCGCGACGCCGGGCTCGCCGCCCGAATCCTCGGCGCCGGCGCCGGGCCGGAAACGGTATTTGGCCGACCAGATCTCTTCGGCCAGCGCATTGTCGAAAGGCATTTGCGTCCCCTTTGGCAACGTGTTCGCGATGCGTTTGGGGCCGGGCGGGACGAGGCGCTTGACCTGCCTCAAATGGCGGTTCTCCGCGCTTTTTTTGAGGTGCCTCACGCCGGAAAGCGGGGATGGGGGCTAGGCCGATCAGGCGACCGGGCAAGCGCCCGACCGACCCTTCAAGGAGGTTTCAGATGCGTATTCCGACGATGATTTTCGGGGCCGCCATGGCCGTCGCCATTGCCGCCCCGGCGGCGGCGCTGTCGCTCCGCGCGCCCGCCCCGGCGCCCGCAGGCGCGCACAACGTCAAGATGCTCAACCAGGGCCCCGGCGGCATGATGGTGTTCGACAGCCCCGTCGTCCGGATCAAGCCGGGCGAGAGCGTCACCTTCGTTCCCGTCGATGCCGGCCACAATGCCGAAAGCATCCCGGGCATGCTCCCCGCGGGCGCCCAGCCGTTCAAGGGACAGATGAGCAAGCCGCTCACCGTCACCTTCACCAAGCCCGGCGTCTATGGCTTCAAGTGCAACCCGCACTTCTCGATGGGCATGGTCGGCGTCGTCGTCGTCGGCAACCCGGTCAATCTCGCCCAGGCCAAGGCGGTAACGCTCCCCGGCCGCGCCCGCCAGGTGATGAACGGGCTCCTTGCCGGCATTCATTGAGGCGCAAGCACGAACCGGCCGGGCGCAGCACACGCCCGCAGTTGAGGGGCGTCGTCCGGAACCCGGGCGGCGCCCCTTTTCCGTGCCGCTCGTTCAGATGCGAACGATTCCCCACCGGCCCGAACCGCCGACATGGTTTCGGGCGGCCCATTTTCGCGGCACGCGTCGGCATGCTGATGCTCTGGCCGCGATCGGGAGCCCGGCAACATCTGCGCCGGGACCGCGGCCAGGGCCGCCTGCGTCACCGCCGCACGCAGGAAAGCGGCGGATCGGGGAAGAGGCGGGGGGCTGATTTCCGCCCGCTTCCCCGATCCGCCGCCGATGCGCACCCCGCAAGGGGGGACGGATCAGTGTCCGCTCTTCGCTGCCGCCGCGGCGTCGATCGCCTGGTTGGGGCGGAACACCGCCGGGTCGGCGGGGCCTTCGACGACGAGCAGGCCCTTCAGCCCGCGCTCCATCCGCGACAGCGCATGGTCGACGAGCACGAACTTGCCCGGCACCTCGACCTTGAACTCGGTCATCGCGGCGCCGCCCGGCGGCACGGTGATCGTCTGCACGTCGGTCATCGGCGCCGAGGTGATCGAGGCAAGCGGCCATGCCCGGTCGAAAATCTCGCCGATGACGTGGAAGCTCGACGTCTTGTTCGGCCCACCGACGCCGAAGAAGATGCGCACCGTCTCGCCCGTCCTGGCCTTCAGCGGCCGGTTGGCGAGCGCGTTCGCCGCGCCGTTGAACACATAATATTCGGGCGTCTCGGCCAGCAGCTTGTCGATGCTCTCGTTGAGCTCGCCCTTGGTGCCGTGCGCCTCGTCGGTATAGATTTCGCCCTGCATCACATAGAATTCGTGATCGACCTTGGGCAGCCCCTCGGCCGGCTCGACCAGGATCATGCCGTACATGCCGTTGGCGATGTGCTGCGCCACCATCGGCGTCGCGCAGTGATAGACGTACAGGCCGGGATTGAGCGCCTTGAAGGTAAAGCCCTTGCTCTCGCCCGGCGCCGCCATCGTCGCCACCGCGCCGCCGCCCGGTCCGGTCACGGCGTGGAAGTCGACATTGTGCATCATCACGCTGTCGGCGGCGTTCTTCAGCGTCACCTCGACGGTGTCGCCCACGCGCACGCGGACGAACGGCCCCGGCACCTTCCCGTTGAACGTCCAGTAATGATAGGTCGTGCCGTCGTCGAGCTTGCCGGTGACTTCGGTCGTCTCCAGGTTGACGCGCACCGTCTCGGGGTTGCGCCGCGTGATCGGCGGGGGCAGGTCGGTCGCGTCGCGCACCACGTCGCCCGTCACGGCGGCGGCAGTACCCGCCGCGGCCGGTGCGGTCGCCGCGCCATGGACATGCTGTTCGTCCAGCGCCGCGGCATTCGCCGCCCCGGATATGGCCAGCATCGCGACGCCGGCGACCAATAGCATCTTTTTACTGAACATCGTCTTTGCCCTTTCTTCGAACTTGTTGGCGACCGGGATAGGAGAACTTGGCGCCGCCCGGTTGCGGCGGATCAATTGCGCGGCAGCGTCGGTGAATTTGACCTGCCTCACTTCGGCGGCATCACCCCTCGGCCAGCGCCTCGAGTCCGGCGAGGTCGAGGATCTGGAGCTCGTGGATGCCCAGCATCCGCACCAGCCGCGCCGATTTCAGCCCGCCCAGCTCGCGGCTCACCGTCTCGATGCGCAGCCCCAGATAGTCGGCGATGTCGATCCGGCTCATCGGCAGGCACGCGCGCGGCGGCTGTTCGGCATGCTGTTCGGTGTGGCGCATCATCTGGAGGATGAAGCTCGCCAGCCGCTCGGCCGCGGTCTTGCGCCCCAGCAGGACAAGCTGCTCGCGCGCCGCCGCCAGCTCGCCCGCCGCGACGGCGTAAAGCCGCCGCTCCATCTCGGGATGCCCCGCGACGAACGCGTCGAACCGCGTGCGCGAAAAGCGGCACAGCGTCGCCGCGCATACCGCCTCGGCGGTAAAGGGGTGGCGGTCCTCCAGCGTGATGCCCAGAAAGTCGCCGGGAAACAGGAAACCCGCGACCTGGCGCCGCCCGTCGGGAAGCAGTTTCGACAGGCGCAGCACGCCCTGCGTCACGGTGAACACCGCGCCCGCCGCGTCGCCCTCCCAGCACAGCGGCTCGCCCGCCGCCAGCCGCTTGGTGCTGCCGCCATGGCGGAACGCGGCCAGCGTCGGCGTGTCGAGCACGTTGCACACCGCCAGCGCGCGCGCGGGACAGTCGAAACAGGGATGGTCGCAGTCGAGCGGGGTCTCGGGACGCGGGCTGTCGCTCAGATACATGGGCGGGCTCCGAAGTGAGGCAGGTCAAGGCGTTGGGGGAAAGGGGCGGCTAGATCGGTCGGGCACACAGACGGGGTGCCAGTCATGTCCATCTTCTCAACAACATCGGTCGGCGCCGGCGATGTCGCGTCGCTCTTCGCACTCGTGCGCACCTTCGCGCCCGAAACCGCGCCGCAGGACTGGGCCGCCGCCGCGGCGACCCAGCTCGCGGCGGGCGGCATCCTCGGGCTGCGCGGCGCGGGCGGCGACTTTCTCGGAATGGCGGCGTGGCGCGTCGCCGCCGCGCCCGACGGCACGCGCGAATTGTGCATCGACAGCTTCGTGACGATCGAGATCAACGCCGCCGCGCCCGGCCGCCGCTGCCTTGCCGAGGCGCTGGCCGCGCTGGGCGCCGAACGCGGCTGCACGCGGCTGCGCCAGGTGATCGGCTGCCGGCCCGATGCGCCCGAAGGGCTCGCGGCGCTCCACAACCACCTGACGCTGCCGATCCGCCCCGGCGAGCGGGCGGCGAGCCGCGGGCCGGGCTGCGCGTGCGGCCCCGCCCATTCGGGAAGCGCGGCGGAACTCTATCCGGCGCAATGATGCGGCGCGCGCGGTCATGCCATCGCCCCCGGTGCGGGCGCGATCAGCGTGCGGATCGCCGCGGCCAGCGTGCCCGACAGCAGCGGCTTTTCGACCAGCGTCGCACCGGCGGCCTGCACGCGTTCGCGCAGCGTCGGCGACGGGTTGCTGGTGATGACGATCGCGGGCGCGCGGGTGCCCCCGGCGCGCAACCGGCGGAGCAGCGCCAGCCCGTCGATCCCCGGCAGCCGCTGGTCGAACACCAGGCAGTCGCAGTCGGCGCCCGCCGTCCCCGCCGCCAGCATCGCCTCGGCGCTGGCAAAGGCGGCGACGTCGAACCCCTCGACCGCCAGCGAAAAGACGATCGAGGATCGGACCGCAGGGTCGTCGTCCACCAGAAGGATGATTGCGCGGGGCATGGCACCTCTGCTTCGGAAAGGGGCGGCGCCGCGACGGGCGCCGCCGGCCGGCGATCAGGCGGCGCGTTTCCAGTTGGGCTCCAGCGCGACGTGCGGCGGGCACGGCGCCACCTCGCCCTGCGGCAGCCCGGCGAGTTCGTTGGCAAAGCCGTGATTGACGTCGCGGTGATGCGCCTCGTCGGCGCGGACGACGAGCACCACGTCGCGCAGCGTCGCATCCTCGGCCAGCCCCCAGTAACGGCGGGCGATCGCGGGGGCGGGGACATTGGCCGAACGCCCTTCGTCGATCTCGGCGAGATAGTGCGTATAGCTGATGACCGCCTCTTCCTCGAAATAGCCGACGACGCGGTGCGCGGTGCGCGGGCTGACGAGGTACAGCGCGAAAAAGGCGAGGTAGAACACCCATTGCACGCCCAGGATCACCGCGCGCTCGTACCAGGTCGGCCGGCACACCTCGATAAAGGTCATCAGGTGCATCCGCTCGTTCTCGGCCTCGTCCATCAGCGTGCGGATCCAGCCGCGGTCGTCGCACATGCGGCGCAGGCAGCGCAGGTGCGTGATCGTCGCGCCGACCATGCCGGGCACCGCCGCCACGGTTTCCAGAACGACGGCGCGATGGCCGTAACGCTTGGCGAAAAACGTGTCGGCAACCCAGCGCAGCATCTTGGTGAAACCAAAGGCGATGCGGTCCGAAACCCCGCGCGGGCGATGGTGGACGCCCGCTTGCGTCAGATGCTGGATCATGTTGAAAATTCTCCGTCGCTGCGCCACTTCGGCGACTTGCTTCGTTCCGCCGGAATCTAGGCTTCGCGCAGGAGGGCGGGAACTTGGGTCTTCATCCTACGGCACGTACCGGAAGTGAGATGCCGGAAGGGCGGACGCTCGAACCGGCGCTGCGCGGGCGGGCGGGCCCGCTGCTCGTCGAACGGATCGACGCGGCGACGGCGACGATCGTCGGGCTCGTCGTGGTCGGGCTGGGCTTTGCCGCGCGCATGGGGCTCGACGCGCTGCTCGAACGGCGCGCGACCTTCATCTTTTTCGTCCCCGGCGTGGTCGCGGGCGCGCTCGGCGGCTTCTGGCCCGCGCTGATCGTCACCGTCGCCGCCGCGCTCGCCGGCACGCTCGCCGACGGGCTCACCGGCCAGGTGCTGTTCGGCGACTGGATCGCGGTGACGGTGTTCCTGTTCATCGGCACCGTCATCGCGGCGGGCGGCGCGTGGCTGAAGCGCGTGCGCGTCCGCGCCGCCGCCAGCACGCGCGAACTGGCGCAGCGCGAGGCGCATCTGACCTCGATCCTTCAGACCGTGCCCGACGCGATGATCGTGATCGACGAGGCGGGGCTGATCCGCGACTTCAGCGACACCGCCGAGCGCCAGTTCGGCTGGACCGCCGAGGAGGTGACGGGGCGCAACGTCAACATGCTGATGCCCTCGCCCTATCGCGAGGCGCATGACGGCTATCTCCAGCGCTATTACCGCACGGGCGAGCGGCGGATCATCGGCGTCGGGCGCGTCGTGGTGGGGGAGCGCAAGGACGGCTCGACCTTTCCGATGGAACTCGCGGTGGGCGAGATGCGGCTGCCCGAGGGGCGCTTCTTCACCGGCTTCGTCCGCGACCTGACCGAACGGCAAAAGACCGAGACGCGGCTGCAGGAGCTTCAGACCGAGCTGGTCCATGTCTCGCGCCTCACCGCGCTCGGCGAAATGGCGTCGGCGCTCGCGCACGAGCTCAACCAGCCGCTGAGCGCGATCGGCAATTATCTGATGGGCAGCAAGATGCTGCTCGAACGCGAGGTGGTCCCGCACGAGACGGTGGCCTCGGCGGTCGAGCTGGCGAGCAAGGAGGCGCTGCGCGCGGGCCAGATCATCCGGCGGCTGCGCGACTTCGTCTCGCGCGGCGAGACCGAACGCAGCGTCGAAAGCCTGCCCAAGCTGATCGAGGAGGCGAGCGCGCTCGCGCTGGTCGGCGCCAAGGAACACGGCATCCGCGTGCGCTTCGACCTCAGCGCCGAGGTCGATCTGGTGCTCGTCGACAAGGTCCAGGTGCAGCAGGTGCTGCTCAACCTGATCCGCAACGCGGTCGACGCGATGGGCGAATGGGACGGCGCGCGCGAACTCACCGTGCGCGTGACGCCGCACCCCGACGAAATGGCGCTGGTGACGGTGGCCGATACCGGCCCCGGCATCCGTGCCGACGTCGCCGACCAGCTCTTCCAGCCCTTCGTCACGACGAAGCGCACGGGAATGGGGGTGGGGCTTTCCATTTGCCGGACGATCGTGGAAGCACATGGCGGACGAATCTGGGTAGAGCCGGCGGCCGGGGGCGGCGCGGTGTTCAACTTTACCGTGCCCAGCGTGGGCAGGGAGGATGTGTACGATGGCGGTTGAGCAGGTGGTTCATGTGATCGACGACGACGACGGCGTGCGCGGGTCGCTCGCCTTCCTGCTCGAATGTTCGGGAATCGCCACGCGCACCTATGAATCGGCCGTCCATTTCCTGCGCGCCGTGCCCGACATGGTGCATGGCTGCATCATCACCGATGTCCGCATGCCCGAAATGTCGGGGATGGAACTGCTCAACAAGCTCAAGGCGATGGGCGTGCCCGATCCGGTGATCGTCATCACCGGCCATGCCGACGTGCCGATGGCGATCCAGGCGCTCCATGCCGGGGTGTCGGACTTCATCGAAAAGCCGTTCAGCGACGAGGCGATCCTGCTCGCGGTTCGCGCCGCGCTCGCCAAGCAGCAGGACCGCGACCAGATCGCGGTCGAGCGCGACCAGATCGTCGCGCGGATCGCAACGCTGTCGGGCCGCGAACGCGAGGTAATGGAGGGGCTGATCGAGGGCAAGGCGAACAAGGTGATCGCCTATGATCTCGACATCAGCGCGCGGACGGTCGAGGTCTATCGCGCCAATGTGATGACCAAGCTCGGCGCGCGCACGCTCTCCGAACTCGTCCGCATGGTGATGATCGCCCGCCTCGCCTGAACTTGCCGGCCGCCGGCTTCGGCTCGGCCCTCAATCCTTTCGGCCGCCCCATTTGGCGGCGATCCAGGCGCGGAAGCGCGCGCGGGGGTCGCGGGGGAGGTCGTCGTCCTCGTCGGCATCGTCGGCCTTGGCCGCCCGGACGGCGGTGACTTCGGGAACCCAGCGGCGGATCGCCTGCTCGATCCCGCGCTTGAGCGTGATCGCGCCCGACGGGCAGCCGCCGCACGCGCCTTCCATCCGCACCCAGGCGGTGCCGTCCTCGGGATCGAAGCGGACGAGCACCGCCTCGCCGCCGTCGGCCGCGAGCAGCGGGCGGACCCAGCGGTCGAGCACCTGCTCGATCTGCGCCTCGATCTCGCCCCTTTCATGCTGCGGTGCAGTCGACAAAAGGGGGTCCGTCATCGGCGTCTCGCCAACGGCGGCTTTTTCGCCCGCATCGGCAAGGATCAGCGCGACTTTTGCGCGGATCGGGGCCCATTCGTCCTTCGAACTGCGCCGTATGACCGTCAAGAAATCGCGCGCGATCATCACGCGGACGAGCCCGGGCACGTCCAGCAGCGCCGCCGCAAGCGGGTCGGCGACCCGCGTTCCGGCCAGAAAACTGCGCGGCGCGCCGGGCGCGCCGACCCCCGGCGCCCGCACGCGCAGCGCGTCGGGGTTGGGCGTGGATTCGAACTCGATCGGGGTCATGCCGGCGCTCATGGCCGACCATCGGGCCGCGGTCCAACCAGCATTTTCGCGTAAAGCACGGCAAACAGCAGGAAAGCACCGCCCCACAACAGCCCCGCGACCGCGATCGTGGTGCCGTAGTCAAGGGGCAGGGCAGGCGCAAAGACGCGCACCAGCGCCCCCAGCGTGACCAGCGCATAGATCGCCCGGGTGCCGCGGTCGGCGGTCAGCGTCCGCCCGGTATGCCCGCGCGTCGCACGCGTCATCACCGCCAGCGTCATCGACGCCATCGCCCCCGCCGCCAGCGCATGGAACGCCGCCGACGCCGGAATGCACCAGACAAAACTGCTCCCGCCGAGCAGCAGCAGGCCCAGCGGCAACCACGCGTAGGACAGGTGAAGAATGAACACGAGCGGCTCGGCCAGCGTCCGGTGCCCGCGCCAGCGCGCCAGCCGCACCGCCTGGAGGAGGCCGGCTGCCACCAGCAGCGCCCCTGCGGCCGCCGAGCCCGGGGCGGCGACCCAGACCGCCAGCGCCAGCGCGGTCGCCCCCAGCGTCGCGATGTCGAACCGGCCGGGCTGTTCGGGCAGCCCCGTTTGCACGCCCTGCCGGCCGAGCCAGTTGCGCGTGAACGAAGGGATGATCCGGCCGCCGATCAGCGCGACGAGCAGCAACACGACCGCCGCCCCCAGCCGCCAGCCATGACCGGCGGGCGCGGTGAGCCCGAGCGCCTCAGCCTGGTCGATCGCGCTGGCGGTGGTGAACAGCGCCATCGCGACCACGATCGGCACGTTGCGGTTCTTCGCCGCGATCACCTCGCGCGCCGCGAGGATGGTCATGGTGGCGAGGAAACCGATGTCGAGCAGCGCCGGCACGATCGGCCCGGTCAGCGCCGAGAACAGCACCGCCCCGCGCGCGAGCAGCCATAGTCCGGCGAGCAGCGCGAGGCGCGTCCCCGAAACGGGCAGGCGGCCGGTCCAGTTGGGGATGGCGGTAAGGAGGAACCCTGCGACGATCGCCCCCAGATAGCCGAACAGCATCTCGTGCCGGTGCCAGGCGAGCGGATCCATTGCGGTCGGCAGGGTGACTTGGCCGCCCAGCGCCAGCACCCACAGGGCGACGACAAGCACCGCCCACAGCGCGCCGCCGAGGAAAAATGGACGAAAGCCGCCGCGCAGCAATGGCGGCAGCCGCATCAGGCGTTGGTGGCGTTCGCTTTCGGGGTGCATTTCGAAAAGTCCCAATGGTCGCGAAAAGAAAGGGGTCCGGGGCCGCCCGCACGCCGTGGCGCGGGCGACCCCGGCCGCGGCGTCACTCGGCGGGGGCGAGGACGGGCCGCGGATAGCGGGCGGTGCGGGTGCGGCGACCGCCGACGAGCAGTCGGGTGACGAACAGCGCCAGCAGCACCGCGCCGATGCCGAAGACGATGTCGCCGGGCACGCGCATCCACACCAGCGTCTCCATCACCGGGCTGTGCACCACGGCGGGCGAGCGGGCGTACCAGAAGCCGTGCGTGACGCTCTGATAGGCCTGGTAGAGCCCCGAGGGGACGAGGCTGAGGAACACCATCATGGCGAGCCCCAGGTTGAGCGCCCAGAAGGTCGGCTTGAGCAGCGCGTCCGACCAGGCGGCCTCGCGGAAGCCGGTGCGCAGGCAGAACAGCATCAGACCGATGCCGAGCATGCCATAGACCCCGAACAGCGCGGCGTGGCCGTGGCTGGGCGTCATGTTGAGGCCCTGGATGTAGTAGAGCGAGATCGGCGGGTTGATCGAGAAACCCAGGATGCCCGCGCCCACCAGGTTCCAGAACGACACCGCGACGAAGAACAGGATCGGCCATTTGTAGGTCTGAACCCACGGCGCCGCCTTGGTCATGCGATAGTTGTGGAGCGCCTCCACCCCCAGCAGCGCCAGCGGCACCACTTCGAGCGCGGAGAACATGGCGCCCCAGGCGATGATCGGCGTGGTCGTGCCGGCGAAGTAGAGGTGGTGGAGCGTCCCCAGGATGCCGCCGGTCAGGAACACTGCGGTCGAAAAGATCACCGCCGTGTTCGCCGCACGGGCGCGCACCAGTCCGAGCCCTGCGAAAATGAGCGCGATCACGGCGGTCGCGAACACCTCGAAGAAGCCTTCGACCCACAGATGGACGACCCACCAGCGGAAATACTCGATCAGCGACAACGGGCTATGCCGTCCCCAGGTGAGCGCCGCGCCGAAGAACAGCCCGATGCAGATCGTCGAAACGAACACCATGCCGATCAGGCCGCGACTTTCGGACGGCGTCTTGAGCGCGGGCCACAGCGCACGCCCCACCAGCGTCAGCCAGATCATCAGCCCTGCGAAGAGCAGGATCGCCCAGAAACGGCCGAGATCGACGAACTCATAGCCCATATGGCCGAACCAGAAGTTCGCGCCATGGCCGAGTTTTTGCTGAATGCCCATCCATTCGCCCGCGAACGAGCCGATCACGACGACGAGCAGCGCGACCCACAGCAGGTTGACGCCGAGCCGCTGGAAGCGCGGTTCATGGCCCGACAGCATCGGCGCGACGTAAAGCCCGGTCGCCAGCCACGCCGTCGCGATCCAGAAGATGCCGAGCTGGGTGTGCCAGGTGCGGGTGAGCGCGTAGGGAATGATGTCGGAAATGGCGATGCCATAGAAATCCTGGCCTTCGACCGCATAGTGCGCCGTGATCGCGCCGAGCAGTACCTGCGTCAGGAACAGGCCGATGACGGTGACGAAATACTTGGTCGTCGCCTTCATCGAAGGGGTCGGCTTCATCGCGAACAGCGGATCGGCCGCCGGCGCGGCGACATGCGCTTCCTCGCCCTGACGCGCCTGATACCAGGTGAGCCAGCCCACCCCCGCGATCAGGAACAGGACGCTGGCGATCGACCAGATGCCCAGCGCCGCCGACGGCGTGTTGCCGACGAGCGGATCGTGCGGCCAGTTGTTGGTATAGCTGATCGTCTCGCCCGGACGGTTGGTGACGCTGGTCCAGGCGGTCCAGAAGAAGAAGGCGCCCAGATCCGAACGATCCTGCGCGTTGGTCAGCGAGCGTTCGGGAATCGCATATTGCGTGCGCAGCTTGCGCAGCGCCGGATCGCTGCTGAACAGCCGGGCATAGTGATCGGCCACCTGCGCGATCGCCGCGGCGCGCTCGGGCGACACGGTGATGGCGCCCGTTGCCGGGTCATAGCGGTTGGTGCGCAGTTCGTCGCGCAGCCGCGCCGTCAGCGCCGCCTGGCGTTCGGCGTCGAGCGCCGCAAAGGGCTTGCCGGCGTCATGCCGAGCCCAGATGTCGAGCAACGCCATCGATTCGCGGTGCAGCCAGTCGGCGCCCCAATCGGGCGCGACATAGCCGCCATGGCCCCAGACGGAGCCCAGTTCCATCCCGCCCAGCGTCTGCCAGGCTTCGCGCCCGGATTCGATCTGGGCGCGCGTGTAGACGGTCTGGCCGTTCGTGATCACGACCGTTTCGGGCACTGGCGGTGCCTTCACATAGATTTCCCGGCCGATCAGGCCGAGGGCCGCGAATGAGAGCAGGAATATCGCTCCCAGCCACAGCCACAGCTTTTTGGAGTGGATCATCTTGATGCCCCCATTGCAGCGATTGAGGAGGCATTCGGGTAGGATCGGCGCGCCGCCGCCACCATTCGGGAGCGCGACCTAGGGTGCATGCCGGAGGGGAAGTCCCATAGGCGTGCCGCCGGATCGCCCGGCCGCGATCCCCATGGCGTGCGCGATCAGAAGCGCCGCGACCAGCCGGCAAGCGCGCTCGTGCTGCCGTCGCGCACGTCCTGCATGACGCCCAACCGGAACGAGGCGCCGGGACCGCCCGCGGCATAGCCTGCGGTGAACTGCAGCCGTCGCTCGCCGGTCAGGCTGGCCCGCGCGGTGGCATAGGTGAGCGCCCGCAGCTGAAGGTCATAGCCGTTGCCATAGGTAAGCCGCGCGTCGCCCGCCTCGATCATCAGCGGCTGGGCGACACCGAAGCTCAACAGGCCGCCCCATATCGCCCCGTTCGCCTGGATGCCGAGCCGGCTGCCGAGGATCGGCGACGCCGCGGTGACCAACGATTGCGGGTCGATCTTCAGCCGGGTGAAGCCCAGCGAGCCGTAACCCTCGATCGACCAGCGGTCGGCGATCGCGAACGAACGGTGCGCCTCTACCATCACCGTGCTGGCGCCGCGTCCCAGCCGGAGTGCCCCGGTGCCGGTCGGCACGCCCATCAGCGTCCCGCTCTCGTCGATCAGCGCGACACGCAGGTCGGTCCGCCCGCGCGACCAGCCGAGCGACACTGCCTGCGCGCGGCTTCCGGCATTGCGGCCGGTGTTGACCGTCAGGCTGAGCCGCCCGTCCCGGAAATAGCGGTCGACGGCAAGGCTGGTATCCGCCTGCGGCACATAGGCCAGCACGCCGTCGGCGAACGGGGCGAGCCCCATGATGTCCGACTGAAGCGAGTCCGCCGCGTTCCACGCGGCGCGCACGCCGAACCCGTCGGCCGCATAGCCGAAGCTGCCGGCAAGCGGCGCGGTGCGCACATCGTCGCGCCCCGGTCCGACGCGCCAGGCGGCGAAACCGAGATTGCCCGTGAAGCCGCCGAACGCGAGCGCGGTCTGGTTGCCCAGTTGCCGGACGCGCCGCTCCATCCGGCGATCGCCCGCGCCGTGCGGCTGCAGCACCATGCCCGCAATCGAACCGCTGAAGTCGCGACCATATTCGTCGAGCACGGTGACGTGCGACAGCGCCGCGCGCAGCGCGGTGATGCGCATCGCCTCCGGCACGGCCATGACCGATGCCTGCAGGCTCGCCTGGGCAGTGCCGTTCGACAGCGTGGGGTTGATCGGCGACAGCGCCGCCTGAAAGTCGACCAGCCCATGGCCATAGACCGCGTCGACGCCCGGATCGCCGATATCCCGCGCAGTGTTGAGGATGATGTCGCCCGCCTGCTGCCCGGAAAGCTGCGGCCATTTGGACAGGATATCGGCGGCGAGCGCCGAGACGACCGGAGCGGCCGAACTGGTCCCGCTGAAGATCACCGTCGCACCGTCGACGCTGGTGGTGACGTTCGATCCCACCGCGACGACATAGCGATCCTTGAGCACGCCCGCCCGGTTCGAATAGGGCTCGAGTTGATAGGCGTTGATGTTCGGGCTGAGCGCCCCGACGAACAGAAAGGCGCTGCGGTTCGCGGCGGTGACTGCGGGCGCGTCGATCGGGTCGGTTCCGCTGGAATTGCCCGCCGAATTGATGACGAGGCCGCCGGTCCGGGCGAAACGCGCGACCGCGTCGCCCCAATAGCTCGATCCGCCGTTGCTCAACGAGACGTTGACCAGCTTGATCGCCTTGGCGCCCGCATAGTCGAGCGCCTCGTTCCCATGGACCAGCGTCTCGGTCTGGGTATCGGCATTCCAGTCGGAGATGCGAAGTACGGCCAGCTGCGCGCCGGGAGCATAGCCGATCGTGCCGGTGCCGTTGGCATTGGCGGCGATGATGTTGGCGACCGCGGTACCGTGGTCCGAATGCTCGTCGCCGATCTGGTTGCGCGGCGTGCGGTTGCCGCCGCTGATGACATCGCCGAAGTCCTTGGACAGGCTGCTGATGCGGCCGTCCAGCTCGCCGTTCATGCTGCGTGCGCCGTTGTCAATCACCGCCACCGTTACGCCATGGCCGTCATGGCCGCTGTCGAGCGCATAGAGCGCGTTGACGAACTCGTTGGCCCCATAGTTGCGGCGGAACTCGGCGGTATCGTTGGCGGAACGCACGGGCTGCTGCCCCGACGGCGTGATGACATAGCCGGCGGGCGGCGGCACCGGGTCGGAATAGGTTCGCGCGATCGGCGTAGGGGTAGGTGTTGGTGTAGGTGTGGGGCTGGGCGTCGGCGTGGGGCTCGGCGCGATCGGCGACGGTGCCGGGGCGACGCTGCCCGGCGCGTTGGCGCCGCCGCCGCCGCTACACGCCCCCAGCAACGCCAGGACAAGGCCGCTTGCCGACAGGCCAACAACGATCTTCATGCGTCTTCCCCGAGGAGACCCCGCTACGGCAGACCGCAGTTCTGCCGCACCCGGGATGGTTTGCCCGTCGCCAGGTGAAGGCGCGCCACCGGTAAGGGACGGCGGCATTCATCCATATCTGCAATTATAGACGCGGGCGCACCATCGGAGGGCCGTGGGGACTACTGATAGCCGCCCTGCTCCTCGCGCTCCTCCCCGGCCTGTTCCTGGGTCTCCTCCATTGCGTCGGCGGCGTCGGCGGCCTCGTCTTCGGTCTCGGGACGGGTCTCGGGCTTCTCCGGATCGTCGCACATATCCGTTCCTTCTCGTGCTGACGCCCCATCAACAGGGCATGGCTGCAACGAAGCGTGGGCACGCCTGCTCCCAGCGATTTTCGCCCGCAGCCTCTGGCACTTTCCGTTGGTTTCGCGCAACGAGTGCGCGGGGAGAGCGTTGGGCAGCCGTGGGACGGGCGGGCGATCAGACTGAAGGCGAAGCGATTGGCGCGGGGCGGCCGGGCATGTGGGTGCGCCGGCTGGCGTGGCTCGCCGCGATCCTCGCGGTCGCACTGGTCGCGGCGTGGCTCCAGCGGCGGGCGATCGCGCGGAGCTTCATCGATCAGGCGCTCGCACAACGCGGGGTGCCCGCGCGCTACACGCTCGAGCAGCTTTCGCCCTGGCGTCAGCGACTGACCAACGTCGTGATCGGCGACCCGCGCAACCCCGATTTCGTCGCCGACTGGATCGAGTTGCGCACGGCCGTGCTGCCCTGGCGTGCCGACCTGCTCGTCGCACGGGTCGGCCCCGCACGACTGCGTGCGCGGATCGCGAACGGGAAAGTGTCGCTCGGGACGATCGACAGGCTGCTTCCCGCCGGTGGCGGCGGTGGCGTCAGCCTGCCGCACATCGACGTGGCGCTTGCCGATCTCCGCCTCGCGCTCGACGCCCCGCAGGGGCCGGTGGCGATCCGGATTGCCGGCAAGGGGCCGCTCGACAACGGCTTTTCCGGGCGGATCGGCATCGTCGCACCGCGGCTCACGAGCGGGGGATGTACGCTTGCCGCGCTGCAGGGGACGCTCGACCTGCGGATCCGCGCACGCCGACCGGCGCTTGCCGGCCCGATCGGTGCCGCCAAAGTTGAATGCGGCGCCACCCGGATGACCGACGTTCAAGCAACGGTTGCGGGACAACTCGCCGCTACGCTCGACCGGGGCAGTGGCAGCTTGGCAGCGCGCGCGGCCCGCCTGGACGACCCCAGAGGCTCGGCCCGCAAGGTCGATGCACGAGTGGGGTTCGACGGCGGACCGGGCGCGGCCCGTGGCCGTTTCGCCCTGGCGGCCGAACGGGCCGTGCTGCCGCAGCTGGGCGGCGGCGCCTTCGCCCTTGCCGGCGATTATCGCACGAGCGCCAACGGACTGACGGTCTCGGGCGAGGCGAACGGAAGACATCTGCATCTCGCCGCGACGCGGCGCGAACAGCTTGCCGCCTATGCGTCGCGCGCGAGGGGAACGCCGCTCGCGCCGGTGCTCGAACAGATCGTCGCAGCGGCAGGGGCGGCGACGCGCGATTTCGCCGCGCGCGCAAAGTTCTCGGCGGGCTGGGGCGCCAACGGGGCCACGGCGGCGCTTACCGCGCTCGATTTGCACGCTGCCACGGGCGCACGGGTTGGAATCGGGCAGGGCCGCGGACTTCAGGTCGACGGCACGCGCGGTCTCGCAAATTTCGACGGCGTCGTCAGCACCGGCGGCGGCGGACTGCCCGAGGCGCTGATCCGCGTGCGCCGCGGCGCGGACGGCGCCCTTCGCGGTGTCGGTTTCGTTCGCCCCTATCGGGCGGGGCGGACAGAGGTTGCGCTCGGACGGCTCGACCTGCACGCAAATCCGGGCGGAAGCGGCAGGTTGACCACGCTCGCGCGGCTGAGCGGCGACTTTTCCGGTGGACGGGTCGACGGGTTGCAGATGCCGCTGACGCTGGCGTGGACGCCCGCCGCAATGGCGCTCAACCCGGAATGTACGCCGCTACGCTTTGATCGGCTGACGGCGGGTTCGACCCGTATCGGTGCGAGCGTCCTTCGCCTCTGCCCGGACGGCGGTGCGATGGTTCGCCTGGCCCATGGCCGGCTGGGCGGGGCAGTTCGTATGGGCGCGACCCAAATCGACGGCGCCGTGGGGGCCAGCCCGCTCCGGCTGAAGATCGGCGCGGGACGCGTCGATCTTGCGAGGCTTCATTTCGCGATCGACCGGCTGGCGGTCTCACTCGGCAGCGAGACGCCGACGCAGTTGCAGGCCGCCAGCCTCGACGGCAGCCTTGGCGGGGCGCTGAACGGCCATTTCGCAGGCGTCGAGGGACAGATCGGCAGCGTCCCGCTTCACCTGTTCGACGCCGGCGGCGACTGGCAGCAACAAGCGGGCGCGCTGATCCTGAAGGCGAGCGCCCGCGTGCGCGATACGGCCCCAACGGCAAGGTTCAATCCGCTGACGAGCGACGATGTCACGTTGCGTCTCGCCGATGGTCGGATCGCTGCACAGGCGACGCTCAAGCTGCCGCGCCCTGCCGGAGCGGTGGAGGTCGCCCGCGTCGCGGTGACGCATGACCTTGCGGCGGGCGCCGGCGAAGCACGCATGACCGTGAACGGCATCGGCTTTTCGGTCAACGGACTCCAGCCGAGCGACATCACGCCGCTCACCTTCGGCGTTGTCGCCGATGTGGCGGGGCGGATCGACGGCACCGGCGCGATCCGCTGGACGCCCGAAGGCGTGACGAGCAGCGGCGATTTCGGCACTGCCGGAATCGACCTCGCCGCGGCATTCGGACCGGTGCGCGGCCTGGCGACACGGCTGCATTTCACGGATCTGCTCGCGATGCAGACCGGGCCCGGGCAGGTGGCGACCACGACAGAGATCAACCCGGGCGTGCCCGTCGGCAACGGAACGGTGCGTTTCCAGCTACTCGATGCCAAGCGCATCCAGATCGAATCGGCGACATGGCCGTTTGCCGGTGGGGCGCTGACGCTTGACCCGACGCTGCTCGACTTCAACGAGCATGTCGAACGGCACATGCGCTTCCGCGTCGCCGGGGCAAATGCGGCCCAGTTCCTCAAGGAGATGGCGTTCGACAATCTTGACGCCACGGGTATGTTCGACGGCGAACTGCCGATGATTTTCGATGCCCGCGGCGGGCGCATCGAAGGCGGGGTGCTCCAGGCGCGGAGCGGCGGTTCGGTCGCCTATGTCGGGGAGGTGTCACAGCGCGACCTCGGTTTCTGGGGCAACATGGCCTTCCAGGCGTTGAAATCGCTCGATTATCGCCACCTCGTCATCGACATGAACGGCCCGCTGGCGGGGGAAATGATTACCCAGATCCGGTTCGACGGCGTCAGTCAGGGCAAGGGCGCGCATTCCAATTTCCTGCTACGGCGGCTTGCGCGATTGCCGTTCGTGTTCAACGTGCGGATCAGCGCGCCCTTCCACCAGCTGATGGATTCGGTCCAGTCATGGTATGACCCGCGCCGGCTGATCGAACGCAATTTGCCGGCACTGATTGAGGAAGAGCGGCGCGCAAGGGCCGCCGCGGGCGCGGGCGGGGAAGCCGACGGGGCAGGGCGCACGCCGCCTGCGCCCGTTCAGCCCCCCGCAAGCGGCCATCGGCCATGAAAGGAGTTGTGATGGGGGTGAAGACGATGTTCAGATCGCAATGGCGGCAGGGAAAAGCATGGCGCATCGTCGTGCCGATGCTCGCGATGCCGCTGGGCGGGTGCGTCAACATCAGCGCCCCCGACAAGCCGATCGTGATCAACCTCAACATCTCGATCACGCAGGAAGTCGTCTATCGCCTCGACAACAAGGCCAAGACGCTGATCCAAGAAAATCCGGGGATCTTCTGATGCGCACCTTCTTCGTTTCGATCGCTGCCGCCTGCACCGCCGCCGCTGTCCTCGCCGCTCCCGCCCTGGCGCTCGCACAGCGCGATCCCGCCTATCAGGCCGCACGCGAGCAGGGGCTGGTGGGCGAACAGCCCGACGGCTATCTCGGCATCGTCGGGGCCGCGACGCCCGAGTTGCGCGCGCTGGTCAACAACATCAACATCCAGCGCAAGAAGCAATATACTGAACAGGCTGCACAGGGATCGACGGTCGAGCAGATGGCCTTCGTGACCGGCTGCAACCTGATCCTGCGTTCGGCGCCAGGCGAGAAGTATCGCACGCCCGACGGCCGCTGGCTCACGCGGGGCGCGGGGGCGCCGGTACGCGATCCTCGCTGTCTCTGATCGGACGCGGCGTACTGCGAATGCTCGAAGTCTGCCGGCGATGCTGAAATCCGCCGGCCGACCGGTTCGGCAGGATGTTGACGATCCTGCCGAATGCACGATGGCATTATCATTTTACATCATCTATTATCGGCATCCCTGCACCTAAATGTAGGATCTTCGGCGATATCTTATCTATCTCTGGCGCCGTTATTCAAGCGAACGCTGTAATAGATGCCTGCCATGCGCGCGTCCAATTGCGTGGATTTTCAGCGCTATTATCGCCTTGGTCGATGCCGCTGACCAGCCGACATTCGCCGAGCCGCAGGACACCTCTTCGTTTGCCGCCAGTTGCGGCAGCCGCGATCCCCGCTGTTTGTCGCCCAGCCAAAGCGCCCCCCGCAGATCGCCGTCCGCGCCGAGATATGGGCCAAGTCTCCTTTCTTGCGCTGTCTGAATCCCTTTTATGGACGTCAGTCCGGGATCAAGCCGCCGCCGTCGCAAGTCCGGTTGCCAATGATCGTGTCTAAGCTCCGGTATTTAATTGATTTCATGACAACGGCGAAGTGCTCATTCGTCACTCGCTCCGTATTCGCCCACTTGGGCTTGTTCCACATTTACGTATTTTCGAAGGTAGGACGCGTGGGTATCCGCCCCCGCCGTCGCTGAGGCCCGCGGGGCGACGAAGGGGGATTCGGATTAAAGGCATGAACCAACAGTTTTTGGCGCATCTCGAGAGCATCATGACTGACGGCGTCAGCCGCGACATGGCAATGCACTTGATCATCGAGCGGCTGGTCGCAGACCGCTTCGCCGGCGATCCCGAGGGCTTTCAAAGGTTCAGAGGCGACGTCCTTCAGGCCGCCGACCGCTTGCCGGAGGTGATGCCCGGGGTTCTCGGGCACGATGCAGCCCAGATGGCGCTCGAACATGTCGAAGCCGTTTTGGCGGGCGCGGGCGTGTCGCGGCAGCGATGCCAAACGGCAGACACCTGAACTGGAGGTCCCGGCCGCGCCCGGCCCCGCCAGTGGCGGACATTTGACCTGACAACGCGCCTCAACGACAGAGCGGAAGGGAACGCGGTAGCCGCCGCCAAGCCTGTCCGCGTCTGGCTGCCAACGATCTCCCACGCGGAATTGGCCGGATTCCCTCGCCGTGCCATCCGCCGTTAACGAGCCGTGAGATTACGTTCCCGAGAAGCGAGGCAGCAGACAGCGAAAGGGCCGTCACGGCGCGTCAACGCCGAGGCCGGCGCCCCGCCTTTTCGGCCTGTTCGCCGGCATCAATGAACGGCGACGTCGCATTTGCCTTAGGATCATAATAGCGGTCGATCCGGTTGCGGATCCGCGACTGGACGCGATTGGCGATCCGTGTCTCGAGCCGCGCCATCGGCTCCACCTTCGCCGCGTTCTGATCGCGTGTCATGCGCTGTCCGGCCTGTCCGACGGCAGACTCAGCGACCTTGCCCGATTTCTGATCCTGTTCCTGTGCATGCGCCGGGCGAACGCAGAACAGTCCGAGCGCAAAAAGGACCAATAAAGCACGTAGCATGACAAGTTCCCGGGACGCACTGGAACGAGGTCTGTAGCCCGCCCCTGGCGGTTCGTGCAATCCGGGCCGGACCGATCCGCCGGCAAGTCACGCCTCCGATGACGCTCGGCAGCCGTCCGACGGCCCCTCGGGGTTCGTCGCGATGCAAGAATATGGGGTTCTCGCGCATTTCGACGCGATTGGTGGTTCCGCCTGAAGGAAAGATCGCCTAGTCGAAGCGCCATGCAGTCGCTTCGTCGGTCTCTTCCCCGTCTTGGCATCGGCCTGCCGCTTGCGCTTTTGGGGGCACTTCTTGCCATTCTGTTGCTTGCAGGCGGTGCGTCGCGCGCCGATGCGCTGGGACAGGCGGTGGTCCGCGGCGCCAGTTGGGCAGCCCTGATCGCGGCGCTGCTGCTCGGCAATACGCCGACCGCCACGCCCGCACGCCCTGTGCTGTGGCTGCTCGCCGCCTCGATCCTGCTCGTCGCGCTGCAACTCGTCCCGTTGCCGCCGTCGCTGTGGCAGGCATTGCCCGGACGCGGGCCGCTTGCCGGAGCGGCTGTTGTCGCCGGAATTCCCCAGCTCTGGCGTCCGCTGACGATTGCACCCTGGGCCACGCTCAATGCGCTTTCGTCGCTGGTCGTGCCGCTTGCGGTGTTGCTGCTCGCCCGAAAGCTCGGGCCCGAAGATCAGGCACGTCTGCGGGGGCTGCTGCTGGTGCTGATCGCCTTGTCGGCGCTGATCGGCTTGCTTCAGTTCTCCGGTGCGGGGGTCGAAAACGCTTTCGTCAACTACACTGTTGGCGACGTCAGCGGCACGATGGCCAATCGCAACCACTTCGCGCTGCTGATGGCGGTGGGCTGTCTTGTTGCGCCCGTCTGGGCTTTTTCCGCTCATCGCTCGGCACGATGGCGTGCACCGTTTGCACTCGCATTGCTGCTGTTGTTCCTGATGGTAATTCTGGCCAGCGGATCGCGCGCCGGCTTGCTGGTGGGCTCGCTGGCGACCGTGATCGGCATCTTTTTGGCGCGCCGCGGGCTCAAGCGTGAACTGGCCGGTGCGCCGAAGTGGCTGTTTCCCGCGCTTCTGATTCTGGTCGCGTTGCTCGCAATAGCGGCAATCGCGGCATCGATCCTATTCGGGCGCGCGATCGCAGTCGACCGAGCCTTCGTGCTGGAGGCGGATCAGGAAATGCGTGCGCGCGCGCTCCCTGTCGTGCTCGACATGGTGCGTTCCTATTTCCCCGCAGGTGCGGGTTTCGGCAGCTTTGACCTGTCGTTCCGGCTCAACGAGCCCTTCGATCTGCTCAAGCCGACCTATTTCAACCATGCCCATGATGACTTTCTCGAGCTGTTGATCGATGGCGGTCTGCCGGCGGCGATCTTGGTCGCGGTTGCGATGGGGTGGTGGGCCGTCACGAGCGTTCGCGCCTGGGCCGGGCGCGCGCGGGAAGGACAAACCCAGCAGCGGCTGGGTTCGGCGATCCTGATGGTCGTGTTCATCGCCAGCGTGTTCGATTATCCGGCGCGCACGCCGTTGGTCATGGCGATCCTGGTTCTCGCTGCGATTTGGCTGTGCCCCGGAGAGCAAGGTGCCTCGCGCTCTGCTTTACCTGGCGAAGACCAGCATCTATAGCCCTGCCTGTTTCCTTCACTCGCGGATATTTCAAGCGAATGCGCAAAATCTGTATCGCTTTACTGCTCGTCCCGCTCTTGGCAGGATGCGGCGGCAGGTTGCCTCTTAAGTCATCGGCAAGCCTGACCGTCGTCAAGGACAGCACGGCGCTTCCGCCGCCGAGCCGCGAGGACCTGACAGCGGCAGACCGTCCATCGTTGATCGGCCCGCTCGACACGATCCAGGTCGACGTGTTCAACGTCCCCGAACTCACGCGTGAAATTCAGGTCGATTCGAGCGGGCGGATTTCGATGCCGCTGGTCGGCACGATCGACGCACGCGGCAAGACGGCCGAGGAATTGGCCCGCGCGGTCGAGGCTTCGCTGCGTGGGCGTTACGTCCGCAACCCCGAGGTGACGGTCAACATCAAGAGTTCGGTCAGCCAGGTGGTCACCGTCGACGGGCAGGTCGCCGAACCGGGGCTGTATCCGGTTACCAACCAGATGACGCTGATGCGCGTGATTGCCTCGGCCAAGGGGCTTTCCGACTACGCCCGTCAGGATGACGTCGTAATCCTGCGTACGGTCAACAACCGCAAGATGGCAGCGCTCTACAATATCGCCGCAATTCGACGCGGGATGTATGAGGATCCGCCCATTTATGCGAATGACGTGGTTGTTGTGGGGGACTCGCCGCAGCGCCGCATGTTCCGCGATTTCGTCTCTCTGTCCCCGCTGCTGGCTTCGCCGCTCGTAGCACTTTTGAATTAAGGCCTGTGCTCGCATGAATATTGTTTCCACAGATATCGGCGGCGGACCTTTGCGGGCAATTCCCAACAGCGCCGGGACTGCACAGGTTCCGGCAGAGAGCATGCCCGTGCTGCGCCAGTATATTCGGATCGCGCTGCGCTGGCGTTATGTGATCATAGGCTTTGTCGTCGCAGCGGTGCTCGCGGGATTGGTCATCACGCTGTTGATGACGCCCAAATATACGGCGAACACGACGATCGAGATTGCGCGTGAGTCGAACAAGATCACCGATTTCCAGGGTGTCGAACGCGAGACCAGTGTTGCCGATCAGGAATTCTACCAGACTCAATACGGCCTGTTGCGCTCACGCTCGCTCTCCGAGCGCGTCGCAGTCGCGTTGAAGCTCGTCGACGATCCCAAATTCTACGAACTGTTCCGCTATCGCAGCAAGAAGCCGGCTTTCCAGCTGGCCAACGGGCGTTATCCCGTGGCGGGGCGCGCTGAACGTCAGCGTGCGGCCGGCGAAATCCTGATCGACCATGTCAGCGTAGAGCCCACGCGTCTTTCACGCCTGGTCACGATCGGCTTTACCAGTCCCGATCCCAATTTCTCGGCGCGCGTGACCAACGCCTGGGCCGAAAACTTCATTCAGACCAATCTTGAACGCAAGATCCAGGCGACCTCCTATGGTCGCAACCTGTTGCAGCGCCAGTTGGGCCAGTTGAAGGAGCGGCTCGACGAATCGCAGCGCCAGCTCGTCAACTACGCGTCGGCCGAGAAGATCATCAATCTTCCGGCGGCGGGCGACAACGGCAAGGGGACCGCGGAGCGCTCGATCGTCGCCGACGATCTCGCCGCACTCAACAAGGCGCTCGCGGAGGCGACCGCCGATCGCATTCAAGCCGAGTCGCGTTATCGCGAGGCCGGTGCAGCGGCGAGTTCGACCGAGGCCTTGCAAAACCAGGCGATCAACGTTCTCCGCCAGAAGCGCGCCGAGTTGACTGCCGAATATCAGCGGATGATGACGCAGTTCGAGCCGGGTTATCCGGCCGCGAAGGCGCTCAAGTCGCAGATCGACCAGATCGAACGCAGCATTGCGCGTGAAGAGGCGCGTGTCTCGGGTTCGTTCCAGGCCACCTACCGCCAGGCGGTCGAACGCGAGAACACGCTGCGCGCCAAGGTCGAGCAGCTCAAGGCGAGCTATCTCGACCTGCGTCGCCGGAGCATCCAGTACAATATCTACCAGCAGGAGGTGGACACCAACCGCGCGCTCTATGACGGGCTGCTCCAGCGCTTCAAGGAGATCGGCGTTGCCGGCGGCGTCGGGATCAACAACATCTCGGTCGTCGATCCGGCCGATGTCCCGCAAAAGCCGTCGAGCCCGCGCCTGCTGATCAACCTCGCGGTTGCGTTGCTGATCGGGCTCGGCTTGGGTGCCGGCGTTGCGTTCGGTCTCGAGCAGCTCGACGAGGCGATCGAGGATCCGGCCGAGGTCGAGCGCCGGCTCGGCCTGCCGCTCCTGGGGGCCGTGCCCAAGCTCGCGGGGGGCACCCCGCGCGAGGCGCTGCTCGATCGCAAGTCCGAACTGGTCGACGCCTATCTCGCGGTACAGACCAACCTCGGCTTCACCACCGATCACGGCGTACCGCGGTCGCTCGCGATCACCTCGACCCGACCCGCCGAAGGCAAGTCGACCACGTCGCTTGCGCTCGCAACCATGCTCACCCGCGCGCACCGCAAGGTGATCCTGATCGACGGCGACATGCGCTCGCCATCGATCCACCACCTCGGCGGCGTCAGCAACGATCGCGGCCTGAGCAACTTCCTGGCTGGCCAGGACGAGGTCGCACCGCTGATCTTCCATATGGACGAGCTCGGCTTTTCGGCGATGGCTGCGGGGCCGCTGCCGCCCAACGCCGCCGAGCTGCTGACCGGTGACCGGCTTGAGCTTCTCGTCGCCAAGTTGCTCGAAACCTATGACCATGTGGTGATCGACTCACCGCCGGTGATGGGCCTGGCCGACGCGCCGCTGATCGCCAGCCGCGTCGAAGGCGTCGTCTACGCGGTCGAATCGCACGGCATCCGTTCGGGCCTCGTCAAGACCGCGCTCGGTCGCCTGCTCAGTGCGAATGCGCGCATCCTGGGCGCGGTGCTGACCAAGTTCGAATCGCGCAAGGCGCATTACGGCTACGGCTACGGCTATGAATATGGCTATGGCTATGGCCGCGATGCCCATGCGCGCGCCAAGGTTGCGCGGGGCGGCTGACATGGCACGGCGTGGCTCCTCCCGTCGCTCCTCGATCCTGCCGCGGCGAACGCCGGCCGACTGGGCGATGCGCCTCGCGCTTGCCGGTGGGATGCTCGCGGTGGGATGGTGCGCAGTGACGCACGCGATGGCGCTGGCGGCACTGCGCACCGGCGGTATCGAGCGCGCCTATTCGCTTGCACCGTGGGACGGGCGCGTGAAGGGCTTGATGGCCGCGCTCCTGTCGCAGCCTGGCGGACAGGCACGTGACCAGCGCCAGGCGCGGACGCTTGCGGTTGATGCGCTGCGGATCGATCCGACCGCGATCGGCGCCGTCACCACGCTGGGGCTCGATGCCGCCGCGCATGGCGACGATGCAGGCGCCCGGCGTGCCTTTCTCTATGCCAACACGCTGTCGCGCCGCGATTTTCGCACGCAACTCTGGATGGTGCAGGATGCGGTCGGGCGCGGCAACATCCCGGAGGCGCTGCGCTATTATGACATCGCGCTGCGCACCTCACCGGAGGCGCCGGGACTGATGTTCCCGGTGCTGGCGGGCGCAATCGCCGAGCCCGCCGTCCGGCAGGGATTGATCGCGACGCTCGCGCGCAAGCCCGGGTGGAGCGAAGCCTTTGTCGATTATGTTGCTGGGAACGGCCCCGATCCGCGCGTCAATGCGGCCTTTCTGAGCGGCGCCCGGCGCGCGGGCGTCGCCGTGCCCGAAGCCTCCAGCGCCGCGCTGATCCGGACGCTGATCGCCAAGGGGATGCCCGGCGATGCTTGGACCTATTACAGCGCGATCCGGCCGGGCGCGCGGCGCGACACGTTGCGCAACCCAACTTTCGCCGGAACCAACGACAGTCCGTCGCCCTTCGACTGGGTGCCGAGCAATGACCAGGGCGTGAGCACCACGCTGGCCGGGACCGCCTCGCGCGGCACCTTTGCCTTTTCGGTCCAGATGGGCTTTGGCGGGCTGTTGCTCGAACAGGCGCAGATGCTGCCGCCGGGCACCTATCTGCTCGAGGGACAGAGCGACGGGATCGATCAGCCCGCGGCATCGCGCCCCTATTGGGCGCTGGTCTGTGCGGCCGACGGGCGCGAGCTGGGCCGGGTGGACGTTCCGAACGTCGCCAATCGCGCGGGCGCGTTCCAGGGGCGGCTGACGGTGCCTGCGGGTTGCAGCTTCCAGTCGCTGCGGCTGATGGCACGCGCAACCGATGCGGCGGCGGGCGTTTCGGGCGAGATTACCGAAGTGCGGCTGCGCGCGGTCGGCGCGGCGCCTGCCGCGAAATAGCCGCGCGGACGGTGACGGCAACGCTTTCGGAACGGACCGCGCTCGTCACCGGCGCGAGCGGCGGGCTGGGGCGCGAGATCGCGCTGGGGCTCGCCGAGGCGGGGGCGCGGGTGCTGCTCCACGGGCGCGAGGCCGAGGCGCTGAAACCAATCGCGGCCGCGATCACGGACGGCGGCGGCGACACCGAAATACTGCTCTTCGACCTCGCCGACGCTACGGAAACCGCGTCCGCGCTCGAGCGGTGCGGGCGGATCGACATCCTGGTCAACAATGCCGGCGCGCGTGATCGGCGACCGGTTGCCGAGCTCGATCGCGAGGCGGTGCGACGCATTCTGGAGGTCAATCTGGTGGCGCCGTTCGATCTGGCGCGGATGCTGGCGCCGCGGATGGGGCCGGGCGGGCGGATCATCAACGTGACCTCGATCGCCGGGCAGATCGCGCGGTCGGGGGATGCGGCGTACACGATGGCGAAGGGGGGGCTCGACGCGATGACGCGGGCGCTGGCGGCGGAGCTGGGGAGCCGCGAGATCACCGTAAACGCCGTCGCGCCGGGCTTTTTCGCGACCAGGGCCAATGCCGCGATGGTCGCGGACCCGGAGATTTCCGCGCATCTTGCCCGCCGCACCGCGCTGGGGCGGTGGGGACGGCCGGCGGAGATTGCCGGGGCGGTGCTGTTCTTCGCATCCGACTCCGCGGCCTATGTTACGGGTCAGGTCCTGGCAGTCGACGGCGGATATCTCGCGCATTTCTGAGCCCCGGCGTGCGAAACGCCGCAAAAATCGCGCAAAAGACGTCGTTCGCGGGAACGCGATGACATTGTAGGAAATCTCGACCGCGCGACGCTGCAACCCGGCAACCCGGCGATCCGGTCCCGCGCGCCGCCGCCGCCCCCCGCCACCGAACGGCCCGCCGAACCGGGGCCGGGCAGCGGGAGAACGCCCCCGCCGCCCGCGCCCCGCCGGGTCAGCGCAGGATCAGGTGGATGAACGCGGTGCGACCGTAATTGTCGACCTCGGTCGCCCATTGCAGCTTGTCGCCGACCAGCCATTTCGGCTTTTCGCCGAGCGCATTGTAGAGTTCGTACTTGAGCGAGGCGAAGCGGGTGATCCGCTGCGTCAGGCTGAGGTCGAGCGTGCCGTAGCCCGAGCGGCCCGCATCCTGGATCGGCGTCGCGCCGATCGATTCGAGATATTTGCCGCGATAATTGTAGCGCGCGGTGAAGGCGCTGTGCAGGAACGGCGTGTGCCAGGTGACGCCGGCATTGGCGAGCACCGCAGGCTGATAGAGCATCCGCCCGATGCTGCGCGAACCGGTGTCGGTCGACACGTCCATATGCCCCTTCATCCAGGTGAAGTTGGCGAACAGGTCGAACGTCTGGCCCGCAAAGGCCATGCCGTTGTTTTCGACGCGCGCCTCGACCCCGAGCACGCGCGAGCCCGAGGCGTTGAGCGGCTGACGGATCCTGTACGGCACCTCGTCGATCGTCGTCAGGTTGGTGAGCGTATAGATGTCGTCGGCGATCCACTTGGCAAAGCCGCTGATCCCCACCAGCCCCTTGTTGCCGTTGAACCCCTGCGTCAGCGTGAGATCGAGGTTGGTCGCGCGGCGCGGCTGAAGATCGGGGTTGCCGCGGCTGATCGAGCAGGTGTCGCCGCCGTCGTCGGTCTGGCCGCAGCTCTTGACCTCGGCCTGGGCGACGTCGCCCGGCACGGGGCGGCCGATCGTGCGGCTGATCGACGCGCTGACCATCGTCGCGCGCGCCAGCCGGTATTCGGCCGAGAGCGACGGCAGGAAGAAGTCATAGCCGCCATGGCTGCGCACCGCGCCGTCGATCACGCCTGCGGTCTGGTGCGGCGTGTCGGCGGTGAAGCGCGTGTGATCGAAGCGCACGCCCCACACCATCGCGAAACGATCGGTCCGCCAATGCAGCGCGGCATAGGGCGTGAGCGTGGTTTCGACATAGCGATAATCGGCAATCGCGCTGTCATAGGCCGAGCTTTTGGCATCGACGGGCAGCGTCACCATCTTGTCGGCGAAATCATAGCGCAGCCAGGGCAGCCGCACCGGCGCACCCATCGCGAGATAGCCCGAATCGAACATGTAATCGGCCATGTTGCGGCCGAGCTGATATTCGGTTTCGTCGAGATCGCGCCGCAGCACGAGGTTGCGCCATTCGGCGCCGACCGCGAAACCGAGCCCGCGATCCTTTTCGCCGGTGTTGTAGTTATAGTCGAGCCGCGCATTGCCCATGTCCTCGCGCGCGACGCGCGCCATCGTATAGGCGGTGCTGAGCAGATAGGGCGTCTTGGCCGGATCGAGCGCGGTCGGATCGCTGAGCGAGGTCGCATAGGGCAGCGTCCAGCGCGAATTGTCGCTGCGATAGGTGATGTACGCCGCCTTGGGATAGGCGCGCGCCACCGCATAATATTGCGCGTTGTCGTAGAGCGCCTTGGTATAGCCGCCGCGCAGTTCGAGCACGCCCTGGCCCTGTTTCCACGAAAAGTCGCCGAGCCCGCCGACGAGGCGGCGGTTCCAGTCGTCGTGCCGGTCGCGGACATAGATCGAGTTGAGCTGTTGCCGCCCGCCGTCGGGCGTCTGATCGTAAATCGCGCTCTTGGTATAGAAATCCTGCTTGTTCATCGTGGAGTCTTCGTACCGCCGCCGGCCGAACCCCAGGATCGAGGCATAGAAACGATCGTCGGGCGACTGCCATTCGAGCTTGGCCGAGCCGCCATAGGAACGCAGCGTGTTGGTATAGCTGGCATATTGCTGGTCATAGGGGACGACCAGCCCGTTCCACGCCGGATCGGACGGACCGGCGAGCTTCTTGCCCGCCGCGCTGAAGAAATACTTGGTCTCCTGCCAGTATTTGCCCGAGTTGCGGATGCGGTCCTGATATTCGCCGGTGACGATGATGCCGAACTGGCCGCCCGGGCCGAAGCGGTCGCTGACGACGCCCTTCAGCCCCTTGCCCCAGTGCGCGCCGCTGCCGCTGATCGCGTTGATGTGCGCCGGGCCGCGATAGGTCGAATAGATGCCGGTCGCGTCGAACACATGATAGAGGCCGCGATGATCGAACGCGCTGCGCGTCGCGATGCTGACGACGCCGCCGATCGCGTCGCCGGGCAGTTCGGGCGTGAAGCTTTTATAGACCTGGTTGCCCGCGGTCATGTTCGACGGCACGAGCTGAAGATTGACCTTGCGCGAGCCGTCGCCGTCAGACCCGATCGACGCGATCGAGATGCCGTCGATCATCGTCGCGTTGAGATCGGACGCGATGCCGCGGATCGAGATGAAGCGCGGCGTGTCGCCTTCCTCGATCCCGGCGACGCCGGGGAGCGTGACGAGCTGTTCGACGACCGAGCCGTCGCCGCCCGCCAGCGTGTTGACGTCGTCATAGCGGATCGTGTCGACCACCGCGGTCGCCTCGCGCGCCATGCGCGACGGGGTGCGGCGGCCGACGACGAGGATCGCCGAACCCGAATGGCCGTCGGGCGCGGGCGCATGTTCGGCGGTGGCCGCATGGCCGAGCGTGACGACGGTGCCGTCGATCGCGCGCACGGTGATGCCGGTACCGCGCAGCAGCCGGTCGAGCCCGGTGCGCAGATCGAACCGCCCCTTGACCGCGCCCGTCCGCTTGCCCTGCGTCAGCGCCTTGTCGACCAGGATCTGGACCCCGGCCTGGCGCGCGAACCGCTGAATCCCCGTCGCAGCGGGCTGGGCGGGAACGTCGAAGCCGACCGCCTGCTGCGCCATGGCGGGCGCGGCGAGGGCAGGTGCGGCGAGCGTGCAGGCGATCAGGCCGGTGCGGAACAGCCAGGCCGACCGGCGCGAGAGCGAAATCATGGAACCTCCGGATTGACGACTTGCCGGAGAAGAGGCGCGGCGCGCGATTTTCCCTCAACCGCGCGACGAATTTTTCGCGTTACTATTCGATGACTATTTCATTACTGTTCTGCGTCACGCGCGCATTGCTGAGCCGCGCGAGCGCGCGCGCGAATTCGAGCGACTGGCTGGTCTGGAAATAGCCGACCAGCCGATATTGCGCGGCGCGCGCGTTGCGGATGCGGATCGGCCGCGTGCTGTAGCGGTTGAACTCGGCCGCGGCCTGGAGCCCGGTTTCGCCGTCGAGCCCGATTTCGCCGCGCCGCCACGCCAGCGCGTCGTCGACATTGACCGCGACCGGACGCGGCGGATCGGCCGCCAACACGCCGCGCGCGTCCGAGGCGGGAAGGAAGGCGCGGTTGCCGCGCGCGATCGCGACCGGCGGCGTCGAGGCGCCGTCAACCCAGGCGAGCACGCTGCCTTCGCTGACCACCACGGTGACGCCGTCGGCGTCGCGGCGCACCGAAAAGGCGGTGCCGGTGGCGCGGACATGGACGCGGCCGGCGCGCACCTCGAACGGGCGGGCGCGGTTGTGCGCGACCTGGAACCACGCCTCGCCCCGGCGCAGGCTGAGGTCGCGGCGTGCGGGGCGATAGGCGATGTCGAGCGCGCTGTCGGTGTTGAGCGCGGCGATCGAACCGTCGGCGAGCCGCACCGCGCGATGCTGACCGATCGCAGTCGCGACATCGGGCGCGACGGGAAATGCGAACCACAATGCCGCCGCCGCCGCAAGCGTGGCGGGCAATGCGGCATAGGCAAGCGGGCGGCGCCACCCGTGCGGCATGCGTGCGGGGGCGAGGACGTCGTCGCGCTCGGGCTCGGGCTCGGCGGGCGGCGCGGCGGCATCGGCGGTGCGCAGCCAGTGGCGCATCGCGCGCGCGCGCAGCCATGCGCCGCGGTGACGCCGATCGGCGGCGAGCCAGGCATCGAGTTCGGCCGCCGCGCCCGCATCGAGCGGGCCGGCCTCCCACCGGTCCGCCCAGGCGCTGGCGATATCGTCAATGGAGCGCATGCAGGCGGGACTCGCGAGGATGATCGGCGGAATCGATCCGGCCGCCCGATGCGCCGGGATCGCCCGCCAGCATCCGCAGCACCAGGCTGAGCCCCCGGCGCGTGTTGTTTTCGACGACCTTTTCGGTAACGCCAAGATATCGCGCGGCTTCCTTTTGCGAAAGCCCCTGGACGCGGCGCGCCTCGACCGCGTGGCGATAGGCGGGCGGGAGCGCCGCGACCAGATCGAGCACGCGCCGAAGCTGAAGCCGCGATCCCACGACGCGTTCGGGCGAGGGCGCGTCGTCGGCAAGGGCGCCGAGCGTCGCCTCCGCGATCGGTTCGAACCGCGCGATCCGGTCGCGCCGCGCGCCGTGCGCGAGGATCGACCGCACCGTCGCGAAGAAATAGGCGCGGCCGTTCTGGATGTGATCGACCGCGGGCAGCTCGGCGAGGCGGCAATAGGCCTCCTGGATCACATCGTCGATCTCCGACGACGCGGCGCCGCGACGGTGCAGCCAGGCACGCACCCCCGCTTCGTGCGGGACGATGTTCGCGGCGACCCAGCGGATCGTCCCGTCGCGATGATCCTGTACCCCCAAAACGCCTGATCCCCCGATCGTGCCGGATCGCCTGCCCGAACCCGCAGCCTTTCCCCCGCGGCCCCAAAGCCAGAAGGTTGCGACAGATTGATGACAGGGGGGGAGGGGGAAGGGGAGAGGGAGGGGGGCGGGGGGCGGGGAAGCGCGCGGCGGGGGTGCGCGGCGGGGGCGGGCACGCTATGCGCGGGGCATGTCGATCGCCGTGCCCGAGTCCTCGCCCGCCGCCGTTCCCGCCGATCCGCTCGACCGCTGCGCGCTGTCGGCATTGACCGGGCGGCAGGCGGGGTTTGCGCTGACGCGCGGCGGCGCGTGCCGCTATCATCCCGAGGTCGGCGTGTTCGCGGCGGTGCGCGACCGCAGCGCCGCGACGCTGGCCGGGCTGGCGGCACTGGTTGCCGAGTTCGGCGATGTCGCGCTGCTCGAGGCCGATCCGCCGGCCGCGATCCCGGGGCTGCGCGTCGTGTCCGAGGATGCGGGGGTGCAGATGGTCGCCGGCACGATGCCCGCGGCGCGCGCGACGGGCGACGCGATCGTGCCGCTGGGCGAAGCCGACGCGCCCGAGATGCTCGCGCTCGCGACGCTGACCGAGCCGGGGCCGTTCTTTGCCGGCACGCACCGGCTGGGCGACTTTTTCGGCATCCGCCGCGACGGGGCGCTGATCGCGATGGCGGGCGAGCGGATGAAGCCCGCGGGCGCGACCGAAGTGAGCGGCGTGTGCACCCATCCGGCGCATCGCGGCCAGGGCCTGGCCGCCGCGCTGATGCACCACGTCGCCGAACGGATCCACGCGCGCGGCGAAACGGCGTTCCTCCACGCCTATGCCAGCAACCACGGCGCGATCGGCCTGTACGAACGACTGGGCTTTCGCGTGCGGCGCGAATTGCGGATGACGCGGCTGGGGGTGGGGTGAGGGGCGGGCATGAGCCCACGACCGAGGACGGCCCTTCTTGACCGTTCACAGCAATGCGTCCTAGTCCGCAAAACCTGATCTCCAAGTTCGCCGAGATTACCTTTGCGACGATAAACGAAAGAGATGAACGTGAAGAAAATCGCTGTTGTAGCGAATTTGGCGGACTCTCTGCTGCATTTTCGTGGCCCATTGCTCAAGTATTTGGTGGACAAAGGACATGACGTTCACGTTCTTGCGCCGAGCTATTCCGATGTCCAACGTGATGCACTGCGTGAAATCGGGGTCTCACCCGAGACTTACTCAATTCAGCGCACGGGGCGAAACCCCTTTGCCGACCTTGCGACGTTTCGCGATTTGCTCCGCTGGTTCCGACGTGAGCGCCCAGACATCAGCCTGACGTACTTCATCAAGCCAAACATCTATGGCAATCTGGCTGCAGGCCTGCTCCGGACACCACGAAGGGTGGCGATGGTCGAAGGGCTTGGATTTCTTTTCACTGAGGGCGACTTCCCCAGCTTGAAAAGGACTATGCTTCGGCAAGTGGCAACGCTTCTTTTGCGCGCTGGTCTCGGACAGGCCCAGACGGTGCTGTTTCTCAATCCTGACGACAAGCGGGAATTCATCTCGCGAGGCATCGTTCGTAAAGAAAACGCACATTTGCTGGGCGGTATCGGCGTTGATCTAGAGGCGTACCCGCGGCTTCCACTGCCGCCCCAGGACCAGCCTCCCTGCTTTCTGATGATCGGTCGACTGCTCCGCGAGAAGGGTGTGCGGGAATTCGTAGAGGCCGCGCAGATCGTCAGAGCGCGCCATCGAGCGGCTCGCTTCCGTCTCGTCGGCGGGCTGGATACAAACCCCGGCGCCATTAGCCTTGCTGAAGTAGAAAAGTGGCAGCGCGCGGGGGTGATCGAATGGGCAGGGGAAGTGTCGGACATCGTTCCAGAGATCGCGGCCGCGTCGGTCTTTGTCCTACCCTCGTATCGCGAAGGGGTGCCGCGTAGCACGCAGGAGGCCATGGCAATGGGGCGCGCGGTGGTAACGACCGATGTACCCGGATGCCGCGAAACCGTCGAATCTGGCGTAAACGGGTTGCTGGTTCCAGTGCGCGACCCTGCTGCACTGGCCGACGCAATGACATATTTCTGCGAGAACCCTGAGGCAATCGCTGCAATGGGGGCGGAGAGTTATCGGATCGCTACTGCGCGGTTTGACGTGCACCAAGTGAATGGCCGAATCTACGACTACCTAATGGAAAATGTCCAATGACGCGGACGCCAAACATCTCAGGCGGTTGGGTCACGCACCGCGGGCGCGCTGTAGAATATCGCATGGTCGACTACCGCGATCCGGCCCAGACACGCCCACCGATCCTTGTGGTGGTACCCTGCTACAACGCGCAGCGCTGGATCGAGCCATGCTTGGCCGCACTTCGCGGAAACGACGAACCCCATGATGTGTTGATCGTGGAGGACGGCGGAACACCACTAGACCCGCCAATTGAAGGCGACAATATCATCCATTGTCGGTTTCAGGAGAATATAGGATTGATTGCAGTCCTTAACTTCGCCGCCCGCTTTTGCCTGGGTCAAAACTATAAGTACTATGCCCGGCAGGATGCCGACGACTTCAGCATGCCAACCAGACTCCAGAAACAGCATGAAACGGCAGAGAGAACTAGCGCCGACCTGGTCAGTTGCGGCGCGATATTGGCAACCGAAGACGATCGATATCTTTGGGAACATCGAGGGTCCCTGCCCTCAGATCTGATCAGCGCACTCGCATATCGCAACATCTTTGTTCATTCGACGTGGTTTTTGCGCACTAGTACATTTACTAGAATCGGGTGCTACGATGATCGTTTCGTCGGCGCCGAAGACTTCGATCTCGTGCAGCGCATCGCGCGAAAGGGCAAGATTGTCAGCGTAGAGGAACCACTTGTCACCTATCGCGTCCATGGCGGTTCGGTTCTCGGCAAATCCAATCGCCCTGCGCGCACGACCGTCCGGGTGATGGTGCGATACTTCTCGTGGCGACGGGCCGGCTGCTATTGGGGACTTATGCGAGGCATCGCAGCCGCAATAGTCCCGCGGGGCCTAAAAACGAGAGTCCGCCGCCTCATCAAAGGCTAACGTAACCCCGATTGCAGACCATTAGCCCAGTTTAGCGGCGTATAGCCGTACCACCCCACCGCGACCTGAGAAATTGCGACGCAGGCCAACATGCCAAGCACCGCCCCGCGGTAGCTGCGCATTGCCGGCGCCCCTACCAGCACAAGAATAAACATTGGGATTGCTAAAAATGCAAAATACGCCAGGCGATCTGCATAAATCAAAAAGCTGAAATTATAAAATGGCATCGTAAGAACTGTATAAAACAGAGCAAATTTTCTGATTTTTACATCGTCCCCGCTGCCCCCCTTTGAAGACCGAACTAAAAACCAGTAAATAAACATAGGCGCCAAAAGAAAAGCTGCCCAATCCAAGCGATTTCCCGTCCCGACCCCTGTTGAAATGACATAAGATAAATCATTCGACGACAGTTGTTGGACATCGTACTTTTGAAGGCGATCAACGACGCCTGTTACAAACCGAATCGGGTTTATTTCGAGAAAATTGGCGATAAATGCCAAAAAATTTACGCCCCAGAGAATAATGATCGTTCTCTCACGTTTTTCAAGCAACATTGCTGCTTGAAAAATGAAAAGGAGGCCCGCGGATGAGTGAATTAGCGTTGCCGCGATACCGAACCCAGCACACATGAGATGATTGCGGAAGTCAGGTTTATCCGTGCGGAGAATAAACGCCGCCCCCATTAGCATGACGCCGCCGGCCAAAAACTGTCGGGTTATGTTAAGCGCACCCGCCCAGAAGGAAAAATACCCGATCAAGAGGCACACAGCGAACGGAAAGTAACGCACCGCTCCCGCAGCCGCCATCATTCTGAGATATCCCAGCAGGGCTATACAAACACATAATACTAAGAATGTCTGAAAAGACATAAAATATCGAGCAACTGACATAAAAGCCAGGAATCCGATTTCATATTGATCGGAAAATGAAAATATATCTGGATAATAATAAACAAAATAATAATTAAAGCGGTCCGTTGAAGGAAGGCCTTCGAGTCGCGCCGTGGGGAGCGGAGAAATAACGCACCAAGCAATGAGCACAGAGCAAAAGACGACGGCAGGAAAGGAGAAGATTGGGAAATACTTACTCCCGGCCATTGAAACCCAAGCGCATAAAAAGGCAGCGCAAACCGCGATCACGAGCCCTAGGTTGACGCCCCAAAAAGCCGATGCATTGAATTCCAGCCCAACTCCGAGCGCAAACCCACCGACCAGGTAGAGCGCCAATGCACGCTCCCATGATCCGTCTATTGTTGCATTTCGGAGGGAGAGGGCGGTAGGCGCAGCGAGTCGAGAGGACAATGGCATGCCCCCAGCCCTAGCGCGAAGTCATTTGGCGCCGCAAGCCGACACGTGGGGGGCTGCCCTCTGACGAAGAAATCCATAAAGATCTCTCTGTATGTGTCGGACATTCATGCGATGGCACTACGGTCACCACCGTTTTGAAGCCCGCACGAACGCTGGGGGATCACGGTCAATCCAACTCAACAGGTGGTTCTTGTACTTTGCAATAAGACGACGCCGCTTCCTTGCCGCGGCGGCGACCCTATCGGGTACATTCGCGGCCCCTCTACGCCTCGCCGCGCAGTCGCGCGTCCAATTGACGCCCGAAATGTTCTGCGGCGTGGGCTATCCCGACGCTGCGAGCGCAATGACGGGCATCGATTCCACTCGCGCCGTTCAGGCCATGGCGGATTTCGCAGCCGCCCACCGCCAGCCTTGCGGCGGCCGGGAAGGTATGTGGTACAAGGTTGGAACAGTTGCTTGGCCGTCGCATTCCGACGTTCACAATCTGGCACTGTTATTTCGCGGCGGGTCGGAAGACGGAGCGCCATATACCATCGACGCAACAAGCTCGCCTCGTCATGATCTGAGGTTCACAGATTGCAGTGTACACGGCAATCGTCTCAATCAGCAGGACCTTCGCACTTCGGGCGGCGACGGACAGCGCTTTGGCTGGGCATTACGCGCCGGCTTCCCTGATGCCATCTCTCGGGTGACGCTGATCCGCTGCAAGGCTTGGCATTGCGCTACGGATGGTTTCTTCACGACATGTAGCGGTGCCAGCCAGGCCCCCGGCGGCTCCTATTTCCACCGCGAGATATCAATGGAAGCGCCCGATTTTCAATGGAACGGTCGCCATGGTGGATCGCTCATGGGCGTGAAGGGTCTTCGAATTGTCGGTGGAAACCTACGAAACAACGGAAAGCATGCGCCCGGTCATTCCCCAGATGTCCGATCGGGTGGCATGGCTCGGATGTTCAATGGTGGGCCGTTTGGCCGACCATGGGATTGCGAGAGCGAGCTACCCGGTGAAGGATTCGAGGACATTCTGTTTCGCGGCGTTGACATGCGAGACAATGCAGGTGGAATGTTATTCCATCATGTGCGGTGGCCGGGCCACCCGTTAGCACGGAACATCAGCGTCCAGAATTGCCGGCTTTCGGATCCCAGTGGACAGACCACCGGCGACGGAGCGCTGATCTTCTTTGGCGTGGACGCAACGACAGGCAAACCATTTCGGAACGGAACGATGGTATATGACGGCGTCTATGCCCTCGATAACCAATATGAGCGACACGGTGTCAGCGTCTATAACGCCAATCACGTGCGAATTTCCGGAGGGCATGCCAACATCACCGGACCCGGCTTCTGGGGCTATTACGCCATGGCGCATCAGTGCGGAGATGATATCGTTATCGATGTAAGAAGCAATCGCCCGCACATCTGGCGCGCGAACGGGGATCAGGGAGGAGTGATCAGCAGTCCGCTCTACAGCAAGGCTAAAAGGCGCTCGAGTTGATCTTCGTAAGAGGGCAGCTCGATCGCCCGGTCGACCGCCCGCCCGAGGTTACTGGAGGAGTACGCCAACGCCGAGTCGATCGCCTCCGCCAAGGACGCCTCGTCTTCCTCGGAAACAAACACGCCCGGCAGATCGGTGGGGAGACTGGGGTGACGCGTCGAAACGAGCGGCAATCCGAGCAGCAGAAACTCGTAGAACTTGGTCGGCTCTGCATATCGAACGTTGAGCTTCCCCATCCTACCCGCCTCTGCGGGTACAGGATAGAGGCAGACCAGCGCGGCCGCCTCTGACCAGAGCCGTTGCATCAGTTCTGCGCGGGGCACCGCCGGACTGATGACGAGCGTCTTGTCATGTGGAAGCGCGATTTTGCGGAGACGATCAACGTATTTTGGGTCGACTACCGGACCGATCAGTTCGAGTTCAGTGGCGCTGGAGCGCGCGAAGGCGCTTACTAGCAGCGAAATGCCCTGGTAGGTTGCAATCAGCCCCCCGTACATGAGCTTGTTCGCTGAGGGCATGCGAGGTGTAGCCCGCAGCGCGTTTATCTGCGCCTGCGTCACGGAATCAGGTACGTTGCGAACCACAAGATCCGGCGCCCGGGCAACGCGCCGTCGGATCCGCGCACGATGGCGATTGACATCAACGAGAATGTCGATCGATCGAATAAGCCAATTGGCGACGCGCTCGATCGTAGAATCTCCTTCCAGTTCATAGGCCAACACGGCAGTGCGTGCGCGCTGCACCTTCCACAGCGGCAATCCGAACAGCACGGAGCGGCCGCCGATAAGGAGGATCGCATCAGCGCGTGCTGCGCGCGCGCGCCATGCAGCTCCCAGCGCTGCAATTGCACGCTTCCATCCCGAGGTGGCGCCTGCCGCAACGATGTTTACTGAAATGCCGGAATCATCGGAGCAGCGCGCGTGCGCGCCAAGATAGACCACCTCGACCTCGCACCCCCGGTTCTGAAGAAACCGAGCCACCGTCCAAACCGCCCCGTAGACCTTAGTGAGGTCGAAATAGGAAAATATGACAACTTTCACGCGGGCATACCTTAGTTATTTTCTACCGGAGGGCAATTTGAACTTGGCGCCAAATCAGGGCTTGGAGGAGGGCAGTTCCGGCGGATACCCGCCGTAGCCGGAAGGTAGCGATTTGATCTGCCAAAGCGTCCACAGACCGATCGACACACCGAACAGCGCGTACGAGACCAGCCTTGCTTCGGCGAAACCCGCCGTCGAGCGCGATGACAATGCAAGGGACGCCAGGATAAATACCACCGCCCACAAGACATTGCCAGCGGCAGTCGCCCGAAACTTCCCCATTCCCATCAGCATGGTTCCGAACGGGAAAACCATAGCGCTAATCCACCCTGCTGCGACGAGAATGAAGAATGGGTACACAGCATTTCCTTGATGATAGAGCCCCAGCAGAATAGGCCCGCACAAAAATAGAATTAGCGCCGGCGTCGTGACCAGCACCGTGTTGGCGGCGAATACCAACCTTGCTCCGCGCCGAAATGATTTAATTTCCCGTCGTTCATACCACCGCGCCAACCGTGGCATCGTCACTTGGTTCAAGGCCGCGGGCACGAACATGATGAGCCCCATCCATTGCTGAGCAATCGTGATGATTGTGGCATTAACGGACGGGGAGGATCGACTAAAGATATAGCTGAGCACCACCAAGTTGGTCGGCTCGACAACTGAAGAGCCGATCAGCGCGGAGGGGATTCGCCCGACGGTGTTTCGCCACGCCGAGAATCGGGCGGACGCGGCGCGATCGTGACGTTGCGTCGTGCGCAAAAGCATCAGGCCGCTCAACGAAGCAGCAGCCAGCGCCGCACCGGCGACAAGAATGACGGTTTCCTGTGGACTGCGCGTGAGAAGCGCGGCCGCGACCTGCAGTCCCCCGAGAGCCAATCCGCTTATCGCGGAACGAGCGTAAGCCCCCTCGGCCACGAGACCGGAAAGGGCGACTGCCTGGGCACAGATGCCGCCTGAGAGGACCGCAAGCGTCACGCAGAAACGCAGCTTCGAAATGCCCGTCGGGGCAACGGGAGCGGAGACCGCAACCGCGACAGCAACTCCGGCAGCGAGCGCGGCTCCCATTAACACCATGGAGAGCACCATTGGAGCTCCCTTTTCGCCGCGCGCGCGAGCACCCGCGATCGCAGAAACCAGTGGCAGGGAAAAGCCGGGAGAAATGGCAAGACCGAGAATGCCCCCCCACAACAACAACGAGGAAACCTGCGCGAGACCTCGCTCGTGTGGTGCAGCGGCAATGATCAGCAAGGCACCGATCTGCAGCGCCCGATTACCGCCCGATCCGACCACGGAGAAAAAGATGCCATGGAGCACCGCGTTGACGCGGACATGGGTCTGGAGGCGCCCCGCGAGCCCCGTAATCATCTTAGGAAAATGGGCCATAACGCGACGGCCACGGGCTGTCGTCATGACAAAGATGAGGTAATGCGCGAAACAATGCGGGCGGCGGCCTTACCGTCGCCATAGGGGCTGCCGCCTTTAACCATGGCAGCATATTGTGCCGGATCGTCGAGCAGGCGATTGGCCTCTGCAAGTATCCGGCTTGCGGTGGGCCCGACCAAACGTGCACTGCCGCTCTCGATCGCTTCGGGGCGTTCCGTGGTATCGCGCATGACCAAAACCGGTTTGCCAAGCGACGGCGCCTCTTCCTGAATCCCCCCGGAGTCGGTGACGACGAGATGGCAGCGCTTCAGAAGCCCCACAAAGGGTAGATAACTCAGCGGGGCAACCAGATGTATGTTGGGAACGCCGCCAAGCATCTCGTGCACCACATCTCGAACCGCGGGATTGAGATGGACCGGATAGATCAACTCCACGTCGTCGCGCTGCGCCAGCGTTCGGATGGCGACGCATATCTGACGTAGGCCGTCACCAAAATTCTCCCGCCGGTGGCTCGTGACCAAGATGAGCCGCTTGTTCGAGTCGAAAGATGGCAGATCCGCGCTGGCCCGTTCTGCAAATTCGCGATCTTCATCGATCTGGCGGACGATTTGGTGCAAGGCGTCGATAACCGTGTTGCCGGTGACCTCAACGGTCGATGGATCGACGTGCTCCGCCAGCAAATTGTCAGCGGATCGGGGCGTCGGCGCGAAGTGGAGATTCGAAATCGTCGTCAAGAGACGGCGGTTCGCCTCTTCGGGCCAAGGCGAGACGATGCTTCCAGTGCGAAGACCAGCTTCAACATGCGCCACGCGAATCTTGCGATGGAATGCAGCCAGCCCGGCAGCAAAGGCGGAAGTCGTATCGCCCTGGACGACGACCCAGTCAGGAGACTCCCGTACTAGCACTTCATCAAGCGACAACAGCACGTTCGCGGCGAGTTCGGAAAGATGCTGACGAGGACGCATGACTCCAAGGTCATATTGCGGCTCAATTCCGAATAGATCCAAAACTTGGTCGAGCATTTCGCGATGCTGTCCGGTTACGCAGGTCACATGCGTTATATCCGGACGCTGTTCGAACGCGCGGACCACGGGTGCAAGTTTTATTGCCTCCGGACGCGTGCCGAAGATGCTCATGACTTTCATCAAATATTCCTCCGGAGACGGCGATAGCGAACGGCGCACAACGAGAAAAGGCTTTCGCGGCGAGAGGAGACCGATGGCCCGACGTCTATGATATCGCCCGACCGCTCGCGAACGCAATGTCAGATGCCGACACAATATTGTCGTCATTGTCAGCAGCGACGGAGCTGAGTCGCCCCGGTTCATCCGACGCGTTCGGTTGAAAAGCTGCGGTTACCGACAAGATCGGGCGAAACGGCGACCCTAGAAACCGAAGAGCCGCGCAGGCCGAAATGAATGACTCCCGCCCGCCATTGACACGCCGGCTCCGAGGCTTAGGCAGTCCCCACCTGATGGCGGGGGTTGGTCGCCATGTCGCAGCGAGTAGGGTGGGTACGTGCACGATCGCTTGTTTCTTTCGGCCCCGCACATGGGCGGGGATGAGCTGCCGCTGGTCCAGGATGTGTTCGCCTCCAATTGGATCGCGCCCACCGGCCCGATGGTCACGCAATTCGAACAGGATCTTTCGGCGCTGACCGGCATCGCCCATGTCGCGGCACTTTCGAGCGGGACCGCGGCCCTCCATCTTGCGCTTCGCCTTGCCGGCATCGAGAATGGCGACGCGGTATGGAGTTCGACCATGACCTTTATCGGCGGCGTGGCTCCGATTCTCTACGCCGGCGCTACTCCGGTGTTCCTGGACATCGAAGGCGACCAGTTCCTGCTCGATCTCGACCTGCTGGAAAGTGAACTGACGCGCGCGCGCGCAGGCGGAAAGCTTCCGAAGGTCGTGATTACGACTGATCTTTACGGGCATGTCGTCGACGCCGGACGCATGCGCGCGCTCGCAGACGATTACGGCTTTACGTGGGTGAGCGACGCTGCGGAAGCCGTCGGCGCCTATCGCGATGGACGCCATGCCGGCAAGGGCGCCGATTTCACGATTTTGTCGTTTAACGGCAACAAGATTATCACCACGTCGGGCGGTGGCGCACTGGCAAGCGACGACGGGGCGGCGATCGAACGGGCGCGTTTCCTGTCAACACAGGCGCGCGATCCCGCACCGCATTACGAGCATACGACCTATGGCTATAACTATCGGTTGAGCAACGTGTGCGCGGCGATCGGGGTCGGCCAGTTGCGCGTGCTCGAGCAGCGGGTCGCGGCGAGGCGGCGGATCAATGATCGCTATCGCGAGCGCCTCGGCAAGCTGCCCGGACTTCGGTTCAGCGGCGAAGCGGCGGGGATGCGGGCCAATCGCTGGCTGACTACCGTCCGGATCGATCCTGCCCAGGCAGGCTTTGATCGCGAGCAGCTGCGGCTGGCGCTCGAGGCCGAGAATATCGAAAGCCGACCGCTATGGAAGCCGATGCATCTGCAGCCGGTGTTCGCGGGTGCCAGCTATCGTGGTGGCGACGTGGCTGCGCGCGCGTTCGATGACGGACTTTGCCTGCCGTCTGGCTCGGCGATGAGCGACGCCGATCTGGACCGCGTCTGTGCAATCGCCGAGCGGCTGGCGGAACGCTGAGCGATGCTCAAGCGCCTGATGGACATTGTGGGTGCGCTGACGGCGCTACTGCTGCTGTCGCCCATCATCCTGTTGTCGGCGGTGCTCGTCTGGGTCAGCATGGGGCGGCCGATCCTCTTCCGCCAGAAGCGGCCCGGCCTGGGCGGCCGGCCTTTCATGATGGTCAAGTTCCGCACGATGTCGAATGCGTGCGACAAGGATGGCCGGCCGCTGCCCGATGCCGATCGGCTGACGCGGGTGGGCCGCTTTCTTCGAGCCACCAGCCTCGACGAACTGCCGGAACTGTGGAACGTGCTGGTCGGCGAAATGAGCCTGGTAGGCCCGCGCCCGCTGCTGATGCTGTATCTCGACCGCTATTCGCCCGAACAGGCGCGGCGCCACGACGTGAAGCCCGGCATCACGGGGCTCGCCCAGATCAAGGGCCGCAATGCGATCTCGTGGGACGAGAAGTTCGAATATGACATCTGGTATGTCGACAATCATTCGATCTGGGTCGACATCAAGATCCTGTTCGCGACGGTGATCCAGGTGGTGCGGCGCGACGGCATCAACTCGGCAGAGTCCGCGACAATGCCCGAGTTTCTGGGCAAACGGGAGTGACGGCCCTGAAATGACACGGAGGCTGAGGCGCAACGTTCCATCGAAGTTCTCACCCTTGATAACAGGCGCAGGATCACCTCGCTGGCCCGCCGCCTTTCCATTGCCCGGCCAATGAGCTACCCGACCGCTGGCGCTTCGCGGCGCCACAAAATGATCTTTTATTCTCTCTCCGGAGATGTTGATGCAGCTTAATGTGCTTGCCTATTTCGAACAGGGTGCTGCGCGCGAATGTCCTGACAAGATCGCTGTCATCGATGGCGACGTCCGGCTGACCTTTGCCCAGCTACAGCACCAGGCGAAGTGTCTTGCGACGCTGCTGATCGAGAAGGCAGCCATCTTGTGCGAACCGATCGCCGTCTATCTTCCCAAGAGCGCCAACGTCGTTGTCGCAGATCTGGCGGTTCTCTATAGCGGCAACGTCTATACCAATCTCGACGTAAAGTCGCCGGCCCAGCGGCTGAAGAACATCATCACCAATATCGGGCCCCGCCTCGTCGTAACCACGCGCGACCGCATGGCGGAAGTGCTGGCCGCGGGCGTGGAAGAAGCCGACGTCGTTCTGATCGATGAGGCCGTCGCCGCCGTGACCGCCCCGGATCATGCCCGGATCGACGCGCGTGTTGCAAATATCATCGACACCGATCCGATCTGCATCATTAATACGTCGGGTTCGACCGGAACGCCGAAGGGCGTGACCCTGAGCCATCGCGGCACCATCGACTTCATGGACTGGGTCTTTGATACGTTCCCTCTTGGCCGTGAAGACGTCATCGGCAGCCTTTCGCCATTCTATTTCGACATCTACACGCTTGAGCTGAATCTCTGCCTCGCGAAAGGCGCGACGCTGGTGATCGTCCCCGAGCAGCTTGCGATCTTTCCGGCGAAGCTGGTCGAGTTTTTGGCAGCCCAGCGGGTGAGCTTCATTTTCTGGGTGCCCACGATCATGGTGAACATCGCCAATCTGGGGCTGCTGGACAGGGTGGCTCTGCCGGATCTGCGCACCGTGTTTTTCGCGGGGGAAGTATTCCCGACGCGGCACCTCAACATGTGGCGAAAGGCGCTGCCGAGCGCGCGCTTCGTCAATCTCTACGGCCCAATCGAGATCCATGTCGACTGCACCTATTACGTCATCGAAGGCGACATGGCGGACGACGAACCCTTGTCGATCGGGTATCCGTGCCGCAATACCGACATCCTGATCCTGAACGAGCATGACCAGGCATGCTCGGTAGACGAACTCGGTGAACTCTGCGTCCGCGGCAGCTCGCTGGCGCTGGGCTACTGGAACGACCCAGAAAAGACGGCCCGGGCATTCGTCCAGAATCCGCTGAACAAGCGCTATCCGGAACTGATCTATCGCACGGGCGACCTCGCCATGCGGCGCGAGGATGGCCGGATCTTCCTGGCCGGGCGCAAGGACTACCAGGTCAAGCACATGGGCTATCGCATCGAATTGCCCGAAATCGAGCATCAGGTGCTCGGCATTCCGGGGATCGCGAATGCATGCGTACTTTATGACCATCCGAAGAAGGCGATCACGCTGTTCTACCAGCCGGCAGACGCCGCCGTCCCGGTGGCGACGATACGCCAGGCGCTATCGGAAATCTTTCCCAAGTATATGTTGCCGACCGCGTTCCATTCGATGGAACGGCTGCCGATGAACCCCAACGGCAAGATCGACCGTAACGGCTTGGTGGAGTGGCTGAAGGAAAACGGCTGAATGGAGCCCGTCAACAGCTGGGTGGCGTGCCAGCAGCACATCGCGGCGGTTCGGCGGTCTTCGCCGGCATATACCAGCAATTTCTATGCGAGGCCGGATCAGGTCGAAAGCTGGTGTGCGTCCGGGCGGCTCGCGATGTTGCGTTCGGAGGGCGCCCTGCTGCTGTTGCTGCAGGATGCCGACTTCCGTCACGTCTATCATCTGGCTGAGGACGGCGCGGCCCTCACCCGGGCCCTCCAGGCCCTTTCCGCAGGCATCTATACCGCGGACCTGATCGGACAGGGCGATGCGCTGGCGGGATTGTGCGCGCGCTATGCCGAAGCCGGTTTCGTCCGCCACGATTATTTGCGCCGCATGACGCGGGTTCAAGCGCCGGGGACGGGGGTGCCGACATCGATGGCGGGCCTGGAGCCAGAGATCGCGTCCCCGGAAGACGCCGCGACGGTCCTGGCATTCCTGCAACGACTGCTCGATCGTTTCACCGAGCAATTGCCGGATCTCGCCGAACTCGAATCCGCTGCGGCGGCTGGGCGCCTGCTGATCGTCCGGCGCGGGATGGCGATCGCCGGCATGCTGATGTACGATCTGAAGGGCCAGTTGGGCCACTTGCGTTTTTGGCATGTGGACGACATGGCGCGTGGCGAGGGGGTTGGACGCCGCTTGATGGCGGGATTTCTGTCTCGGTGCGCCGAAGCAAGGCGTCTGGTTTTGTGGGTCAAGGGCGACAACACGCGTTCGATCGCCATTTATCGCCACTATGGCTTTGCTGAAGACGGGCTACAGGATCATATCTTGGTCTGCCATAAGGATATTCGATGACCAAAATCGCCAACATTCTTCAAAATATTCGCCCTGAATTCGATTTCAGCCAGTCCAGCGATTTTTTTGAGGAAGGAGTACTCGACTCCTTTGACCTGGTGACACTCGTATCGGAAGTCGATCAGGCCTATGGCATCTCGATTGACGGGATGGAAATCGTTCCTGAGAATTTCTGCAACATCAAAGCGATCGAAGCGCTGTTGGTGCGGCACGGGGTGACGCCATGAAACTCACCTACCGCGGCAAGGCTATCACCGGGTTGCTGACGATCGTGCCGGCGCACGAGCGCAAATTCGTCGACGAAATGGCGAATTTCAACTTTTCGCCAGCCCGGTCGCTCAAGCTCAAGGAGGTGATGGGCTATGACCGGCACCGCATCGTCGAGGGGCCGGTCTGCTCGTCGGATCTGGCGGTCGCGGCGATCGAGCATCTGCTGGCCCAAGGACGCATCCTCAAGGAAGAGATCGGCGGGCTGATCCTGGTGACCCAGTCGCCCGACTACCTGATGCCGGGCACCGCGACGGTGGTGCACGGGCGTCTCGGCCTGCACCACGACGTCTTTTGCTTGGACGTGAATCAGGGCTGCGCCGGCTTTCTGATCGGCGCAATGCTGGGCTTCATGCTGCTGGATCAGCCGGCGATCGGCAAGGTGTTGCTGGTGAACGTCGACGTGCTCAGCCGCAAGGTTTCGGCGCGCGACCGCAACAGCTATCCGCTGATCGGGGACGCGGCGTCGGTGGCCGTGCTCGAACGGCGCGAAGGCATGCGAGACGTCGAGGTTCGGATGAAGATGGACGGATCGCGGCGCGAGGCGCTGATGATCCCGGCCGGTGGAATGCGGCTGCCCTCTGACGCGAGCACCGCGGAACAGATCGAGGATGCGGAAGGGAACTTCCGTGCGCTCGACAATCTCAAAATGGACGGCTCAGCCGTCTTCAACTTCGTGATGAGCGAAGTGCCGGAACTGATCGGCGGCCTGTTGGCGGAGACCGACACGCATGTCGAGGACGTCGACGCTTTTCTTTGCCACCAGCCTAATCGATTCATGCTGCAGAAGCTGGCGGACAAGTTAAAGGTCCCGCACGACAAGATGCCCAGCAACATCGTTGAGCATTTTGGGAATTCCAGCGGCGTGACGATTCCGATGGCCGCGGTGTTCAACCTGAAGGATAGGCTGTCATCGGAAAGGCTGCACGTATGTCTGGCCGGCTTTGGCGTCGGCTTGACGTGGGGCGCCATGCTGATGGATTTGGGCCCGCTCGATTTCTGCGAAATGATCGAATATAGTGAGGTGAAGTGAGTATGGACGAATTCCTGGTTGAGATGGCGGAAATCCTCGAGGAGGACAATGTCAAGGCGACGGATGAATTGGGTGGATTTGAAAGCTGGGACTCGCTGGCAGTTCTTTCCGTCGCGGCGCTTGCCGATTCGCAATTCGGCGTCAACATGACGGCGCAGGAAATCAATGGCGCGACGACGATCGAGGAACTTTATCAGCGGATCGTCGCCAAGAAAGCCGCGTGACCGAGAATCCCATGGCATTCAATCCGCTGGGGCTCGAGGGACGCCATTACATCGTTACCGGCGCGAGTTCGGGCATCGGTCGGAGCACAGCATTGCTGCTGCATCGGCTCGGTGCTCAACTTTCGTTGGTCGATCTTGATGGCAGCGGTCTCGCGGCTATGCATGACGAGTTGAACGGCAGCGAACGCGCGCACGTCCACGTTGCCGATCTGTCGGACATCGACGCAATCGGAGATGTGGTTTCCGGATGCGTCGCGGCGGGCGGATTGGTGAACGGCGTCGTCCATTGCGCGGGCATGCAGGCCATAGCCCCGGTGCGCACCTTGCAGATGGACGTCTGGCGCCGTGTGTTTGCGATCAACACAGAAGCGGCGCTCGTACTCGGCAAGTGCATGGCCAGCAAGAAAGTCTATGCCGGCACGCACGGTTCGATCGTCTACCTTTCCAGCGTGATGGGCAGCGTTGGTTCGCCGGGCGCCATTTCCTATTCGATGAGCAAGGCTGCGTTGGAGGGTATGTCGCGTTCGCTCGCGCTGGAGTTGGCTGGCCGTGGCATCCGCGTCAATTGCATTGCCCCAGGGTTCGTGAAGACGCCCTTGTTTGAACGAACCGAGCGCCTTTGGGACGAAGCGCAGAAAAAGGCGGTCGAGGACCAGCATCCATTGGGTTTTGGGCTGCCGGAAGATGTCGCCAACGCGGCCGCCTTCCTGCTTGCCGACACGGCCCGCTGGATCACGGGTTCGGTCCTTGTTGTGGACGGCGGATACCTCGCCCGTTAGGATTGGAGAGTTGGATTGTCGGAACCTGAGGGCAAGGACCGTTACGTCCTGATCACCGGTGCATCGTCCGGCATCGGTCGTGAAATGGCGATCGATTTGTCGCGCCAGTATCGCTTGATCCTGAACGGCCGTGATGCCGATCGGCTGGAGGAGACGCGGCTGGCATGCAACGATTCCGGGCGGCACCTAGTCTGGGCACGCGATCTGGGCGATGTCGCCTCACTGGCCGATGCGCTCCCGGCATTCCTGGCGGTAAATGATGCATGCGTTACCGGTTTCGTACACTGCGCCGCGATGTTGAAGGTGCTGCCCCTGCGCAGCATTAGCATCGCTCATGCGCAAGAGGTGATGAACATCAACACGTTCGCCGCGATGGAAATCACCCGATTGCTGCTGCGCAGGAACGTTAACCACAAAGCGCTGGAAAGTATTGTCTTTATCTCTAGCATTGCCAGCCAGTTCGGCGCCAAGGGATTTGCGGCCTATTGCGCCAGCAAGGCGGCGCTCGACGGCTTGATGAAGGCTCTGGCGGTTGAACTGGGGCCGGACGTGCGTGTCAACTCGGTGCTTCCCGGCGGTGTGCGCACGCCGATGACCGAAGCGATGTATGCCGACGCCGAAATGGCCGATCGATTGACGCGCGACTATCCGCTGGGCGTCGGCTTGCCATCGGACATCAGCAATGCCGTGGGGTTCCTGCTGTCGGACAAGGCACGCTGGATCACCGGTCACCAGATGGTTGTCGATGGCGGCCGTTCGGCGAATATCTCCGCATGAAGCCATTCGTCATCGTCGGAACGGGCGGCCTGGGGCGCGAGTTGCTCGGCTGGATCGAGGGCGAAAGCCCTGCGCAGCGTGAGCGCTTCAGCGCCGTCGCCTTCATTTCCGAAGGCCCTGATGCGGGCGGCGTTTGTCACGAGTTGCCGGTGTTGCATCCCGATAGCTGGCACGCCCCGCCGCCGAGGTACCTGCTTGCGGTCGCCGACCCAGTGAAGAAGAAGCGGCTTGCGCTGATGCTGGCGGCGCGCGGATGGCAGGCGGAAACCTATATCCATGAAAGCGCGGTCGTCGGGCTAGCAACCCGCATCGGCGCGGGAACGGTCATTTGCCCCTATTGTCGGATTTCGACTGACAGCGTGCTCGGCGAACATGTGCTGGTCAACGGGGGGTCGGGCATTGGGCATGACGCCGTAGTTGGAGCCTATTCGTCGCTGCTGGGATCGGTGAGCGTCAATGGCAGCGCTCATGTTGGAGAGGGCGTTACCTTGGGTGCGGGGTCGATGATTTACCCCGGAAAGCGGGTAGGGGACTGGGCCAGAGTTGGTCTCGGCAGTGTGGTGCTGCGAAACGTTCGCGCGCATTCCACCGTCTTCGGCAACCCGGCCAAACGCATTGATGGTTGAAGGCGCGCGTCTGGCCGTCGGGGCTTAGGTTTCGGTAGCGCGTGCCATCACGAAGTCGAGTTGCGCGGCGATGAGCTCCGGGCCCCGTCGATGTGCCTCATAAAGATGGCCCCCATCTGGCGCGATGGCCGCATCTACAAATGGTGCGCTATGGAACGCAGACGCCATGCGTTTGACGTCGTCCGGTGTCGCTTGCCAAATGCGTTCGAACTCGGCGATCCGCAGATGCACTGGACAGGTGATCGCCGCAACCGCTTGTGGCCAACGGGCAGGCCAGCTTTGATTAAGTTCGTCGACTTCATCCTTACGCCACGGCGCAGCCACCGCGCGAAGAGCAAGAATGTCCTTCGCCTCGTAGGTGCTTGAAGGGCCAAAGAACCATTGAGGGGACGGACGGGCACCGTCGCCAGCCGAGCGGGTACGCAAATCGTCGGAATAAGCAGCATTTGGCACGTCGCCTATGCCCGAGATGCACAGCGATGCGACATTCTTAGCCCGTGCCGCGTAAGTGATTGCAACTGCGGCGCCAAAGGAATGGCCTAAGATTGACACGCGTCGCCCCCGAGCATCCGCAGTGGCGCGTTGAACCTCGTCGATCAGGAGCGCGACGGCATCGACGCTGCCGTCAATCGCAGAACCGGAGAAAGCAGTTGGACTTGCTCCGTGCCCTGGCCGATCGACGAGCAAGACCGGCAGGCCGCGGGCCACCGCGGCATCGAGGAGCGAGTTGTTCGGCAGATCGAAATAGCCGCCGTGACATCCGCTCCCGTGGATCGCGACCAAGAGGGGCGCACCGGGGGCAACGCCTTCGGGTACTCCAAGCAACCCGGATATTGCGATGTCGCCAGCCGTTACGATCTGTCGCGGTGACCTAGTCAAAAACTTTTCCCGAGCTAGCCAGTTTGGAGGGTCGCCGCTTTGCCGTATACCTAATGCATAGGCAATCATCACGCTCGACGAAGGGCGTGCATAGTGAGCTGGGGAAAGGCTGCCCCTGCCTAGCCTACTCTAAGCAACTGTTCTAGTTTGTTCAAACTCGAAACAAATCAGACATATGCCTCGGACTGGCCACGTTGGTTGCCACACATGCCATGTGCCGCTCCGCACGCCCGCCAATTCCCCGTCAAAGATGCACGCTGTTCATCGGCATCGTCTTCCGGCCCTCCCCTCAGCGTGATTTGCACGGCGACCATCCCTCTTGTTGTAAACACAAGCGCGCTGGGATAGGTGCTTCCCCTGATGTATACTCGAGTTCGCCAGTGTTCGCCTGCGACGTTCGCGCCGCGCTTGGGTGTTAACCAATGACCGACGGCAGAAATGGTCTCACTGCGCAAGTGCTGGATCTCCTCCACCGGCTGGTGGGGCTGAGCCGTCCGACCAAGTTTGCCATGGTCATGGCCAACGACGCGCTGCTTTGCGTTGCCTCGGTTATTATTGCGTTCTCGTTACGACTCGGCGGGTGGGAGCTGTGGAGCCGGCCGATCGCGATCGTGACCTTTGTTTCGATCGCGCTGTGGCTGCCCATCTTTCTGTATCGCGGGATTTATCAGTCGGTCGTCCGCTTCATCGGTTCGCGCACGATGATCGGGATCGCCACCTCGTGCCTGATGATGGCGGGCGGGCTGATCGCGGTGTTCATGGTCAACACCGTCGCCGACGTGCCGCGGACGATCGCGCTGCTGCAGCCGCTGGTCTTCGGCAGCCTGCTCGTCGTCAGCCGCCTGGTCGCGCGCTATATCCTGTTCGACCTGTTGCACCAGAACCGGGTCGACGGCAGCCGGTCGCGCGTGCTGATCTATGGTGCCGGCTCGGCGGGACGCCAGCTCGCGCTTTCGATCCGCCATGAGCCGAACATGGACCTTCGCGGCTATATCGACGACGACCCCCGGCTGTCGGGCAAGCATCTCGACGGCATTCGCGTCCATGGCAGCGATGATCTGGCCGAGCTGATCGACCGGCTGGAGATCGACCTTGTCCTGCTGGCGCTTCCCAGCGTGTCGCGGCGGCAGCGCGAGCAGATCGTGCGCAAGTTCGAGAATATCAGCGTGCGCGTGATGACGCTGCCGGGGCTGGCGGACATCATCGACGGCTCGATCTCGATCAACAATCTGCGCGAGATCGAGATCACCGACCTGCTCGGCCGCGACCCGGTGCCGCCCAACCGTGCGCTGATGCGCCACACGATCGAGGGGCGCACCGTGATGGTGACGGGCGCGGGTGGGTCGATCGGCAGCGAATTGTGCCGCCAGATCATCCAGTTCGCGCCGGCGCGGCTGATCCTGGTCGAGATGACCGAGCACGCGCTTTACCAGATCGACGACGAGATCGCCTCGGCGCGACGCAACGGCGTGCTGGGGCCGGACGTGGGGGTCCATGCCGAGCTCGCCAACGTCGCCGACGGCGCCACCGTGCGTCGGCTGTTCGACCGCTGGCGACCCGACACGGTGTTCCATGCCGCGGCGTACAAGCATGTCCCGCTGGTCGAGGAAAACCCCGTCGCCGGCATGCGCAACAACGTCTTCGGCACCTATCACTGCGCGCTCGAGGCGGAGCGGGTCGGGACGTCGCATTTCATCCTGGTGAGCACCGACAAGGCGGTTCGGCCCACCAACGTGATGGGCGCGACCAAGCGCGTGTGCGAACTGATCCTGCAGGCGCGGGCGGCGCGCAAGACGGCCACGCGCTTCGCGATCGTGCGCTTCGGCAATGTGCTGGGATCGAGCGGCTCGGTCGTGCCGCGTTTCCAGCGCCAGATCCGTTCGGGCGGGCCGGTGACGCTGACGCACCGCGAGGTCACGCGCTATTTCATGACGATCCCCGAGGCCGCCCAGCTCGTCATCCAGGCAGGCGCGATGGCGGAGGGCGGCGAGGTCTATGTCCTGGATATGGGCGATCCGATCCGCATCTATGACCTCGCGCGGACGATGGTCTATCTGTCGGGGCTTTCGGTGCGCGACGAGGCGCATCCCAACGGCGATATCGAAATCCGCGAGGTCGGCCTGCGCAAGGGCGAGAAGCTGTATGAGGAATTGCTGATCGGCAATTCGCCGCAGCCGACGGTTCATTCGCGGATCATGCGCGCGCGCGAGACCTTCATCGACTGGCTCGAACTCGACCAATATCTCGCGCGCCAGTTCGACGCGTTGCGCAAGGGCGACCGCGAGACGGCGCTGACGCTGCTCTCGACGCTGGTGCCCGAATTTGTCGGCGCGCAATCGCGCAACGTCGCGCCAGCCGAAGTCGAAAAGCCGCGGCTGCACGCAAGCGGGGTCTGAGGCGGGCGACGCGCTTGCCAGCGGTGCGGGCTTGGCGCCGAGCCTTCGACGCGCCGAGGTTGCCGGGGGAGCGCGTCGGGACGAGCATCCCCCCGGTCGCGCATCAGCTGAGATCGACGATGCGCACGAGCTTGCCTCCCGCGATCGTGAGGAACGAGGCGGCGCGTGACGAAGATCGCCGCCGCCTGCGCCGCCAGACCGGCAATTGCGGCGCGCCCCTCGACCCGGACATTGTTCCCGGCGTTGGAGACATTCTCGAACGCGACCGCGTCGGCGACGCAATCGACCAGCGTGGCGGCGGCGGGTTTTGCGGGGATCGGTTGAATAGCGGCGTTGGGGGATGCCGAAGGGCATCTGTCCACTCGGACGGACCCGACCTGACGTATCAGGCCGGGCGGTCAAATCGCCCGTTGGTCGCAATCGCGATGTGAAGCGCATCGATCATGCGCCGACGATGCCCGATCCGTCGCGATTGTCGAGATGCCCTTCGCCAGAATCCGGCGGCCGCGCACCTGGCCCGACGTCATCGTTGCCCGGCCCCGCGCCCGCCCCGGATGGGGCAGGCGCGGGCCGGGTGTCAGCGGGCGGGGACGATGCGGATGGTCGTCGGGGACTGGGCGAGCGCGATCGCGGTGCCGCCGCGTTCGGGGGTGCCGGCGGCGATGCGGTAGGGGGTGCCGGCGGTCGTCTTTTCGAGCATCACCAGCGCCTGCGGCGTCATCGCGGTGCGCGGGTCGAGCGTCAGCGTGACCACGCCCGTTGCGGGGGCATAGTCGGCGGCGGCGATCTTGCCCGCCTGGAGCGTCAGCCACAGCCCGGCGGGCGCGATGAACAGCCGGCTGCGCGCGCCGTCGCGGGGCAGGATCGTCACCTTGCCCGGGTCGACGCGGACATTGCCGCCATAGCCGAGCCAGCCGAACGCCGGATCCTTCACCAGATAGGTCGCCGCGGCATAGGCATGGGCGAAATAGCCGCTGCCATAGTCGCCGGTATAGGGATCCCAGCGCATCCGGTCGGGCCAGGCATGGAACGCGGCCGAGGCGAAGCCCTGCTGGTCGATATTGGTGATCCCGCCCATCAGCCCGCCATAGGCGACACGCAGCAGATGGAGATCGGCCGGGTTGGCGCGGAACGCCTCGAACAGCGGCAGCGCGTTGTTGGTCGAGCCGTAATGATGGATCTGGCGCTCGATCCGCGGATATTTGCCGCCATAGAGGAAGTCCCAGTAGCGGCGGGCATTGCCGTTATAGCCCCAGCTGGGGATCAGCGGGTCATAGCCGAGGATCACCTCGGCGGTCTGCGCGGCCTGGGCGTGATGGCCGAAATAGCGCATCCAGGCATAGACTTCGGGCTGGCCGGTCGAATCCCACGCCATCTCGCTGCCGAAGGGATAGCGCAGCGTCTTCCAATGGTCGGCGCGCGACTTCATCAGCGCCTCGATCTGGTCGGCGCCCTGGGTGATCCCCTCGCGCTTCAGATCGTCGAGGATGTCGACGAAGACATTGCCCTCCATCTGGCCGAACTGGGTGTAATAGGGCGCGTCGCGCATCATCGCGACGATCGTCATCCGGGCATGGTCGAGATACCAGCGCCAGTCATGCCGCGTCACCATGCCGGGGTGGTTGCGCGCGAGCCGGTACATCACCCAATAGCCGAGCGCGACGTGCGGATAGTTGAACGACCGGCCGAGATCGTCCGAATCCTTTTTCGACCAGCTCGTCCAGGACTTCCAGTTGAAGTCGGGCTTGTAATAATCGGGGAAGGTGCCGGGTTCGTAATAGAACAGGCTCTTCCGGACCGCGCCGATATGCTCGCCCTCGGCCACCTGGAGCTTGCCGAGCACGGTCTTGTCGATCATCTCCTCGAGCCGGGCGATCTCGCGCGGATCGGGATTGTCGAGCTGTTTCATCACCGCGGCGATCCAGCTTCCGGCGCCGCCCTCGTCGCTCAACCCCGCGATCCAGACACGCGGTTCCTGCGTCACGATCGCGTCGGCCTCGCGGTCGTAGCTGAGGATCGCGGGCGCGCGCCGGAAGGGGTCGGCGGGATCGTCATACCATTGGCGCGTGGTGGTGAAGCGGCCGAGATCGGCCATCGCCTGTTCGAGCGGCTTGGTGACGAAATAGCTGACCGTCTGCGCGGTGCCGTCGGCATAGGTGATCGTCGCGCGCACCTGGCCCCAGCCGGTCGCGCGAACGGCGTAGCGCCGCCAGCCATTGACGGGCGCGGCGGGCGTGAAGGTCATGGCGCCGGCCGGATGCACGTCGATACGCGTCACCGGCTGACGGTAATGGAGGAACAGCGACGCCTCGACGTCGGTCGGCACGACATAGCCGGGAACGCCGAGCGCGACCGGCCGCCCCTGGGCGATCAGCGTCGGCTGAATGCCGCGGATCGACGGCGCCTGCACGAGCCGCACGCCGAAGCTGTGCGCCGCGCCCGGCGCTATCGTGATGCTGGTGGGAGCGTTCCACTGTTCGCCCGCCGCGTGCCATTCGCGCTCGGCGAGCGCGCGCGAGGCGACGGTCCAGTCGTAGAACCCCTCCGACACCTGGCTGCGCGGGCTCTTGTCGGTGAAGATCGAGCCCTTGGGCGCCTCGTGCGGGTTCATCAGCGGGCTGTACGCCTCGAGCGGCGTGCGCCCGTCGGGAAGGACGAGCAGCGCCGGCCCCTTGCCGCTGAGCCGCGTGACCTGGAGATAGCCGGCGTCGCGCCCGATATAGGGATCGACGAAGCTCGCCTGGGCGTGCGCGCTTTCGAGGTCGCGGTCGAGGATGATGTTGTCGAACACCATCGGCATCCCCAGCGCGCCGATCTCGACGGGCCGGTCGGAGGTGTTGACGAGCGTGAAGCGCAGCGCGGGCACGCCCGCCTGATTGATCCAGCGGCGCTCGACGCGCAGCGGCAGGCCGGCGCCCATGCTCGCGCTGATGTCGGCCGCGGCAAAGACGGGGCCGGCGGCGGGAAGCACGCGGATCGGCCGGCGCGCCTGTGCCGAGGCGAAATCGCGCCATTCGCCGCCCGGATGCCGCAGCCGCAGGTTGAGGTCTCCGATATGGTTGTAGCCGTCACCCTGGCGTTCGGCCTCACGCCCGCCGGGGACGAAATCGAAGGCAGGATCGGCGACCGGGGAGAGCCGCGCAAGCGTCTGGGTATCGCTGCGCAGCGCGAGCGCGAACGCACCGATGCGATAGGGCGTGGTGCGGATCGGCGGGTAGCTGGGCCTGGCCTTGGCCGGTTCCTGCGCGGCGAGCGTGCCGGCGAGCGGGAGCGCCGCGGCGGCGACAGCCGCCAGCGCGAGCGACGAGACCAGGATCAGGCGGGCAGGGGTGCGGGTGGTTCGCATCGGCATTCCTCAGGGTTCGGCGCGCAGGACGGGGCGCTGGGTACGCCAGGCGGGCGTGTCGAAGCTGTTGTCGGCGGGCGGCGCCTCGCCGATCAGGTTGCGGACGAAATAGTCGCGGAACTTGCGCCAGAAATAGGGCTGGTAGACCGCGTGCGTGGTGTTGGGGAGGATGACGAGATCGACATCGCGCCCCGCGCGGATCAGCGCATTGGCAAGCTGAAAGCTCTCCGTCACGGGCACATTGTCGTCGATGTCGCCATGGATCAGCAGCAGCTTGCCCGACAGGTTGGGCGCGGCGGTCATGTTCGAATTGCGCGCCCATTGTTCGGGGCTGGCATCGCCCATCGTGACTTCGGGCCACCACGCCTTGTCGAGCCGGAGGTCGTGGTTGCCCGACGACGACACCCCGACCTTGAAAAAGCCCGGCCGCCGGATGACGAAGCGTGCGGTATCGTAACCGCCCGCCGACCCGCCATAGACGCCGACGCGCGACAGATCGAACTGCGGATAGCGTTCGGCCATCTGGCGGATCAGCGCGATATGGTCGTCGATGCCGACCTCGCCCAGATTCTGATAGGCGTGCATCCGGAAATCGCGGCCGCGGCGCGAGGTGCCGCGCCCGTCGATCATCACCACGATCGCGCCGAGCTGGGAAACGCTCGACCCGGTCGCGCCGACGGCGTTGCTCCAGCTCGTCGGCACCTGCGTCGTCGTCGGGCCGGTATAGACATTGTCGATCACCGGATAGCTGCGCTTCGGATCGAAGTGCGCGGGGCGATAGATGATGCCGTGGATCGGGGTGACGCCGTCGGCGGCGACGCCCTGAAACACTTCGGGAAAGGTATAGCCGCTCGCGATCAGCGCGCTCGCATCGGCCTGACCCAGCTCGGCAAGGATGCGGCCGTCGGCGGCGCTGCGCAGCACGGTGCGCGTCGGCACCGTCGGCGTCGACATCGCGTCGACGAAGGTGCGGCCGTCGGGCGCAACGACCACCTCGTGATTGACCGGCTCGGGCGTCAGCAGCACCGGCTGCTCGCCGTTGAGACCGATGCGATAGAGCGCGGTGTAATAGGGGTTGCGATCGGCCTCGCGCCCCACGCCCGTGACCAGGATCGAGCGGCCCGCGGCATCGACATGATCGACCGCGATGACCTCCCATTCGCCGCGCGTCAGCGGCACGCCGCCGTCCGGATCGTCGGGGCGGACGAGATAGAGCTGCGCCCAGCCGCTGCGTTCGGAAACGACGAGTTCGCCGCCCAGTTCGGGTGCGGGCAGGATGAAGCTGGACGTCACCGCGACATTGGGCTTGAGCGCCTCGCGCGCGACGACGTGCGCGGCGCCGGTTTCGGGATCGGCGCGATAGACGGCGAGCTGCTTGTAGCCGCGCTCGGTCCACTGGACGCGCGCCTCGTCGCCGACCCAGCCCATGTCGGGATCGGCCGGGTAGAGGATCGATTCCGACGGCACCCCGATCCGCACCGGCTGCGCCTTGCCGCGCCTGACCGCGCGTTCGACGTCGATCGCATAGCGCGTCGCCTGGGGGAGCTTTTCGGCGCCGGCGAGCGGATAGATGTAGCGGAAGGTGCGCGGATAGAGGCTGCCCGGCGGATTCGCCTGGGTGATGCCCAGCCGGACGACGTCGCGCGTGTCGAGCCGCCAGGTGAGGATGCGCCGGCTGTCGGGCGACCAGCGGATCGACACGGGCATCGTCGGTTCCTCGGTGCCCTGTTTGAGGATGTCGGCGAGCTGCGGGATGCCGCGGCCATAGGGCTGTTCGCGCGTGCCGTCGGTGGTCAGCGCGACCTCGCGCCCGCTGCGCACCTCGACCGCGTAAAGGTTGTAATCGCGCGCGACGATGCGGAAGCGACCGTCGGGCGACAGCGCCTCGTCGCCGTCCTTGCTGCCGGTATCGGCGCGGACGAGCGTGCCGTCGGCGCGCCAGTCCCAGCGCTTGTCGAACGCGCTGAAACTGAGCGTGCCCGCGGCGGGGTCGAAGCGCGGATCCTCGACAGGGAGCGCGGACGGGCGGAGCGCCTGGCCGGTTGCCTTGGCGAGCGCCGCGGCGACGGCGGCCTCGGCGGCGATGACGCGCGACTGGCCGGCGGCGATGTCGAAATAGAGGAGCTGGCGCTCGCCCTCGCGCCCGCGGCGATAGACGATGCCCGCGGCGTCGCGCGTGAACACCGGGCGCAGCGAGCGGTCGACCACCAGCTTGGCGAGCCCGTCGCCGAGATACTGGTCGGCAAGCGCATAGCGCGCGTCGATCGAGGCGGGCGCGGACGCGGGGGAGGCGGGAGCGGGAGCGGCGGCCGGCTGGGCGGCAAGCGACAGCGGGGCGCAGAGCGCAAGGCCGAGCGCGGTGGCGCCGAACGCGCGGCGGCGGACGCTCCGGCCCGGGAAATCAAACGGATATGGCATGGCTCTACCCCCCTTACTGCGTCGATCTAGACCATCGCGCGGCGTCGAGGTCAACGATATTATACATTATACAATGATGCCGGGTTGCGGCTAGGCGCAGCGCGCCGACGGTGCGGGGGCGGGCGGCGCGGCGGGTGGAACGACCGCATTCGGCGAGAGCACCTCCCATTCCTCGATCCCGAACGCGGCGTGCCGGCTGCCGTCGCCCGACGCATCGAGTACGGCGCGCAGGCAGCGCGTGCGAACGGGCGCGAACGACACGCTGCTGAAACCGTCCGTCGCCACCGGATAGCCGCCGTGCGGTGCGATCGCCCGCCAGGCGCGGCCCGTCCAATATTCGAGATGCCAGCGCGCGGGCGGTGCGACGCCGGTTGCGGCCCCCCGCGGCTGATCGCCCCAGAAGCGGATGCGCGCGGCGTCGATCGTCACCGGCCGGTCCCAGCGATACTGGACCCAGCCCTGCGCGGGCGCCGCGCTCGCGGTCCAGCTTCCCCACATGTCGGGGGGAAGCGGCGCCGGATAGACGATACCGTCGTTGAGCGCAGCCAGCCGGTACTGGACGGGCACCGGCACGTTGAACGCGGTCGGGCGCGCAATCCGCGCGACGTTGCGCGTCGGCGTGGCATCGGCGGGCGCACGCGTCGGCACGACCTTGCGGATCGCGGCGGGCTGGACGCTGTCGTCCCATTCGACGCGATCGATCGCGACGCTGCGCCGGAAATGGCCGCCCAGCTTCGCATCGGCGGTGTGGTAGGTCATGTACCACTGGCCGCGATAGGCGACCATGCCCTGATGCGAGGTGGTCGACGAAACCGGATCGAGGATCACGCCGCGATAGGTCCAGGGACCGAGCGGCGTCGGCGCGGTGCCATAGGCCTGGCACGCATGGTAGAGCGCCGGCGTGCAGGGCGACTCCGGCCCGGCATTGTTGGCGGCATAGACCATGTACCAGACGCCCTTGCGCTTGAAGAGCCAGGGCGCCTCGAAAAAGCCGGTGAGCGTGGTGACGCGGACGGGCTCGCCCACCGTCTTCATGTCGGCGCCCAGCCGCGCGCCGCGCAATTGGCCGAACGTGCCCCAGTAGAGATAGGCGCTGCCGTCGTCGTCGACGAACACGGTCGGGTCGATATTCTGGATTTCGTTGGCGACCGGCAGCCGTTGCGAGACGATCGGCCCTTCGGGATGCCAGTCGCGCCAGGGGCCGAGCGGGTCGTCGGCGACCGCGACGCCGATCCCCATGCAATCGCGGGTGCCGCAGTCGCGCTGCGCGACGGGGGCGTAGAGATAGAAGCGCCCGTCGGGCCCGCGCACCATCTGCGCCGCCCAGGCGACATCGGGGCTCGCCCAGGCGAACAGCCGGTCGGGGCGAAGGAAATGCGGGCGCAACGTCCATTTGCCCGAGGCCGGGTCGGTGCTGCTCAGCAGCGCCCATTCGGGCATCTCGAACCCGATCCGGTCGCGCGGTGCGACGTCACGCCCGGTGAGGATGTAGAAGGTATCGCCGACAACCAGCGGCGCCGGATCGGCCGAATAGAGGCTGCCGTCGGCGACAATCGGGTTGTGACGCGCGGTGATCGCGATCGGGGCATCGGACGCGGCGGCGGCGGGCTGGCGTTGGGGTCGGGGTTGGGGCTGGGCCGGCGCGGCGGCGACCAGCGCCGCGAACAACGCCGCAACCGGGGTCAGAAGGACAGGGCGGGGCATGCTCTCTCTCGGCCGGGGGCGGACGGACGACCGGTCAGACGTCGGCGCGCGCGTGCGAGGGCGCGGCGTTTCTGGTCATACAAATGCGCATCGATCCGATCATGGCTTCCCCTTCCGTCGCGCGCGGCTCTGGCGGCCGCTACGGCAGCATGGGTATATATCGTATACGTTATCGACGGCAAGGCCGCAATTTCGCGCGTTTCGGCAACTGGGCGGCGGCGTGGCGCGGCTTGTCCCGGCGGCGAAGCGCTGCGGCGAACGCCCCCGGCGAAAATCATTTTGTCAGGGTAGTTGAGCCCTTCCCGGCGCCGACGGCCATGCGGGTTGCGCGAGCGGGCGGCGGCGGTCCGCTCCCGCGTTCATGCCGATACGGGCAATGTCGGCCAGCGTTCGGTGATGCGCCCGCGATCGAACAGCACGATGTCGCCGAACTGGAGGAACAGCGCCTCGCTCTGGTTGGGGCGCAGGAAAACATAATCGTCGGGCGCCAGCCGCACGCGATCGGAGCCGGTGAGCAGTTCCTGATTGCTCGACCGGCCGAACAGCGTGTCATATTCCAGCCCGGGCGGCGACACCGGGGTCGCCATCCAGTGGCCGCCGTAGATGAAGAAGGCGCGGCGGCGATTGGGATCGAGGAACGTCATCGGCCCCGACAGCCACTCATAGCCGGGCAGGCGGAAACGCGGTTCGGCCTTGATCACCGGCGTCGCGATGAAGCTCGCCGGAACGTGCGCGGCGAGCGTGGGCACGTCGAAATCGACCGGCTTGACGAAAGCCGAGCCCGCCGCGACCTCGTTCGCGACCGTGCCGCGCGCGTGAAGCGCATAGGTGGGGCTGCCCGCGCTGTTGAGCGTGAGCGTGCGCGGATCGGCGCCGGTCGCCCGCCCGAGCGCATCGATCGCGGCGCGATAGCGCGCCTGCGCGTCGGCATAGGCGCGGTCGGGATCGACCATCTTCACGACATGCGGATCATAGCCCATCAGCCCCGACGGGCGGAGCATGCCGCCGGCGCGCGCCTGCACCACCGCGCGCGCCAGCGCGTCGGCATCGGCCAGGCCGCCGCGATGGAGGCCGACGTCGATCTCGAACGCGACGCGCACGGGCGTCCGCGCCTCGGCCGCGACCGCGGCATATTGGCCGAGGCGTTCGGGCGTATCGATCAGCCACTGGACGCGCGCCGCCGCCGCGGGGCCGCGCGCCTGAAGAAACTGGCCGAACTGCATCGCGGGCAGGGGCTTGCCGAGCAGCAGATCGGCCTCCGGATGGGCTTCGGCCATCGCGTCGAGCATCGCGCCGTTGAACACCATCAGCCGCGACGTCCCCATGCCGCGCGCGACATGATCGACCAGCGCCGGCGCGGGCAGCGACTTGACGACGACGCGCAGCGGCAGCCGCCCGGGCGCCAAGGCCGCGCGCGCCGCGGCGATATTGGCATCGAGCCGGGTGCGGTCGATCACCAGCACCGGATGCGCGATCCCGGCGGCGCGCAAGGCACGCCCGACCGCGGTGAAATAGCCGTCATGGCCGCCGCCCTGATCGGCCTTGCGCAGCCCGGCAACGCCCAGCCCGCCGAGCACCGCCACGCCGCCGCCCGCGATCGCCGCACGCCGGGTCCAGCGACGCGGCGCGCGCGCCGGGCGCGCGGCACGGCCCGAATCCCCGGTTTCAGCCATCGACCATGATCCGTTTCAGATAGGGGTTGAGCATCCGACCCTGCGGATCGACCGCACGACGTACCGCCATCGCATCGCGCCAGCGCGGATAGAGTGCGGCAAAGTCGCCCGGTCCGAGCGTGTTGAGCTTGCCCCAGTGCGGCCGGCCGCCATGGCGGCGCAGGATCGGTTCGACGAGCGCGAAGAAGAAGTCGTGGTCCTCCTTGTAATAGGCATGGACCGCGATCGACCCGCTCTCGCGCTGATAAAAGGGCGAGAGCCATGCGTCGTCGGGCGCGACGATGCGCGCCTCGAACGGGAAAAAGACGTCGTTGCGGTGCGTCTCGACCGCGGCGATCACCTCGCGCAGCGCCGCGATCTGGCTGTCGATAGGCAAATGATATTCAATTTCCTTGAACCGGATCGGCCGTTCGTTGGAAAGCAGCTTCCAGCCTTCGTCGACATCGGTTTCGACCTGGATCGCGTCGAGCTCGCGCGCGGCGATCGAGCGGCGCAGCCCGGGCGCGAACTCGAAGAGGTCGCGCAGCTTCTTGAGCCCCATCAGCGTTTCGGCATCGCGATCCGGGCCACGCGGGCGGACGGGTGCCTGGCTGACATCGTGCGTAATGACGACCGCGCGATCGGTGAAGGGGAGCACGAGGAACTCGGCATTGCGATGGCGGCTGCGCAGGTTGGGCCAGTCGTCGAGCACGTCGTTGAGCGGCCGGATCGCCACATGCTTGGCAACGCGCGTCAGCGGCCGGTTCTGGAGCGTCACCTGCGTGACGATGCCGAACGCGCCCAGATTGACGCGCGCGGCGTTCCACAGATCGGCATTCTGCGTCGCGCTGCAATCGACGATTTCGCCCGAGGGCAGCGCGAGCCGCATCGCCACCATCTCGCCGTGAAGCGCCTTCAGCCCCTTGCCGGTGCCGTGCGTTCCCGTCGCCAGCGCACCGCCGAGCGCCTGCTTGTTGATGTCGGGCAGGTTAGGCATTTCCTGACCGATCGCGGCGAGCGCGGCGCCCAGGTCGCGCAGCCGCGTTCCCGCACGGACGGTCGCCCGGTGGTTTTCGGCGTCATGATCGACGAGCCCGGTCATCGCATCGAGCGAGACGAGCGTGCCGTCGGTGGGCACCAGTTCGGTGAAGCTGTGCCCCGATCCGACCGCGCGGATCGGCCCGCGTGCAGTGCGCATCAATTCGGCCAGTGCGCCCTCGTCCGCAGGGGCGGCGCGTGCGGCGGGATAAGCCTGAACATTGCCGGCCCAGTTGCGCCAGAGCAGGTGCCCCGAGGCGTCCTTGAGCGGCGGCAATGGCGGTTCGCGGTCGAGCCACAGCCGCCGTCCGGCCAGCCCGCCCGCCGCAAGCGCGCCGGCCCCCGCCACGCCGCCGCCGATCATCATCGCCCGTCGCGAAATCCGCGCCATCGCCGTTCCCCCTATCGTGCCGCCATGAAGCGGATCAGCGCCTCGTAATCCTCACGCGAGCAGGCAAAGCACTGGCCGCCCGCGGGCATGCCGTTGCGCCCGGCAACCGCGCTTTCGACGAGCGCGGGCAATCCCTTTTGCCAGCGCGGATCCCAGGCGGCGCGGCTGCCCGTCAACGGCGCGCCGGTGTCGCGCACGGTGTGGCAGGCGACGCACGAGCTTTGGTAGAGCTGCGCGAGGCGAGGATCGCGCGGGCGCAGCGTTGCGCTCTCGGCTTCGGTGATCGCGACTGGGGGCGCCGCCGCCTGCGACGCCTGCGGCCCGCCGCAGCCCGCCAGCAGCAGCATCGCAAACACCCCGCCGGTCGCCAGCCCGGCACGAAGCCCGCGACGCCCGATGCGGCCGTTGCGGCCTTGCCCCGTGCGCTGGCTGGGTCGCGCCTTCAGGACCATTCCACTCTCCGGATTGACAGTTTATTATAGTCATGGCTAGGTAATAGCGATTGTTATCTTTCGTCAAGCGGGTGCGACGAAAGAAGATTGCGTGAAGACCGGACCGCCCGGTGGCGGCGCGACATCGGCGATCATGGCGCAAGACCATGGCGCAACCGTCGCGGCGCGGCGGCCCGAAGTCCAACCAGCGAGGAAGCACGACACATCAAAAGGCTGCCCAAGCAGCATCATGGAGGGGATGATGAGGGACTTGCGTCGGGATTGCGCGATCTGTGCCGCGGCACTGCTGTGGAGCGGCCATGCCGCGGCCCAGGACGGCGGCGCGGCGCCACCGCCGGCCGTTGCCGATCAGACCCCGGTGGCCGGCGAGATCGTCGTCACTGCACAGCGCCGCGAACAGTCGCTTCAGGACGTGCCGATCAGCGTCAACGTGTTCGGTGAAAAGGCGCTCGAGGCGCTGGGCGCGCAGAGCGTCGGCGACATCGACACCTTTACCCCGGGGCTGAGCGTCGACGATACCTCGGTCACGCAGCCGCATTATTCGATCCGCGGCATCGCCTCGGACGATTTCGGGGTGGGAACCGAGCCCGCGGTCGGCATCTTCATCGACGGCGTCTATGCGGGGCGTTCGGGTTCGGCGCTGATCTTCTTCAACGACGTCGCGCGCGTCGAAGTGCTCAAGGGGCCGCAAGGCACGCTGTTCGGGCGCAACACCTCGGCCGGCGCAATCTCGATCATCACCAACAAGCCGACCGACCATTTCGAGGCGAATGCGCAGGTCCGCATCGGCAACTACGCCAAGCGCCGGATCGACGGCATGGTCAACGTGCCGATCGCGGACGGGCTTGCGCTGCGCATGAACGGCGTGGTCAACCGCCGCGACGGCTATCTGACCGACGCCGTCACCGGCCAGGATTACGAGCGCGAGCACAACTGGTCCGGGCGCGCGGCGCTGCGCTTCAATCCCGGCGCCGGGACCGACATCGTGCTCAGCTATGACCATGACGACACGGGCAAGGACGGGCCGGCCGCGATCGGCATCGGGCCGTTCGCGCGCAGCCGCGATCCCGAAGGGGCATTCGCCAACGACGTCATCGGCGGTTCGCACGAACGGCGCCTGCTCGACGCCGCGACGCTGAGCGTGACGCAGGCGCTGGGCGGAGTGACGCTGACCAGCATCAGCGCCTATCGCTGGTTCAAGACCGCGAACCGCGAGGACGAGGACGGCACCAACCTCAAGACGCACTATCTCGACACCGAAAACGCCGAGCGCAACGAAAGCGTGTATCAGGAACTGCGGCTGGCGCAGGATCGGGGGGCGCTCAACTGGATCGCGGGCGTCAGCTATTTCCACGAACGCGCGGATCAGTCGACGCGCACCACCGCGCTGACCGACAGCGTCGACACGCTGCTGAACAACCTCGCCGGACTGCCGCTGTTCACCGCACTCGATGCGGCCGGGCTGCCGGTGTTCGGCCGCAGCTGGACCGAACAGATCGATGTGCGCGCGCGCAACGAATCGGTGGCGGCCTTTGCCGACATCAGCTGGGCCGCGACGACGCGCCTCAACCTGACGTTCGGGCTGCGCTACACGCACGATCGCAAGCGCTTCACCTGGCTGGTGCGCCCCTATGACGCCGACGGGCTGGGGCAGGTGGTCGCGCCCGGCGCGCTCTACAACGCCGTCGCCGGCGTGCCGATCTTTCCCGATGCGGCGAACATCAGCGTTACCGATTTTTACGGTGCCGTGGTGGGGCGCAACCTGATCTTCGATGCCGGTGCACTGACCGGCCAGTCGTTCACGCGCAAGGAATCGTTCAACGACACGAGCCCGCGCTTCGTCATCGACTACAAGCCCGCCGAAACGGTGATGCTTTTTGCCTCGGCGGCGCGCGGGTACAAGGCAGGCGGGTTCAACAGCGTCCAGGTCAACTCGTTCTTCCGGCCCGAAAAGGTCTGGAACTTCGAGGCGGGGATCAAATCGACGCTGCTCGACCGGCGGCTGCGGCTCAACCTGTCGGGCTTTCACTATGTCTATCGCGACCGCCAGCAGGTCAGCTTGGAATCGGTCAACGGCGCGGGCGTGCCGCAATATGTGACGCTGAGCGGCGATTCAAAGGCATGGGGGCTCGATTTCGACACGCAGCTTGTGCTGGCGCGCGGCATCTCGATCGGCGCGGTCGCGAGCTATATCGATTCGAACTGGGTCAAGCGTGTCGAGCGCGGCGTCGACATTTCGGGCCAGCCGACGGGCGAGCCGCATTTCCGCGGCGTGGTGACCGTCCAGTTCGACCGCGACCTGCCCGGCCATGCCGGCGGCATCTTTGCCGATGCGAGCTATAGCTACACCTCGCGTCAGCGGCTCAACGATGCGGTGCGCGCTTCCGACGCGGCACTGCTCAATAATCCCTTCTATGGCGCGCTCGTCGATTTCTCGAAGCTCGGCAAGCTGCGGTCGAGCCGCGAGATCGTCAATGCGCGCATCGGCTGGCGATCGCCGGGGCGCGGCTTCACCGCCGCGCTGTTCGCCGAAAACCTGTTCGACGTGCGCACGCCGCGGACGCTCAATCCGATCAGCGCCGACACGCTGGGCACGCCCTATGTGCGGATGGATCGCCCGCGCTTCTGGGGCGTCGAACTGGGCGCCAAATTCTAGGCGGAGGCGAGGGCGATGACGACAGAGCGCGCCTTTCCCGCCGGCTTTCGCTGGGGTGTGGCGGCTTCCGCCTTTCAGATCGAGGGCGCGGAGACCGCCGACGGCCGGGGCAGGTCGAGCTGGGACCGTTTCTGTGCCGAACCCGGCCGCATCCTCGACGGCAGCCCCGGTGCGGGGGTGATCGACCATTATCACCGCCATGCCGAGGACGTGGCGCTGATGCGCGAACTCGGCGTCAGCGATTACCGGCTGTCGATTGCGTGGCCGCGCATCCAGCCGGACGGCGCGGGGCCGCCCAATCCGGCCGGGATCGGCTTTTACGACCGGCTGATCGACGAACTGCTCGCCGCCGGGATCGCGCCGATGGTCACGCTGTTCCACTGGGACACGCCGCTGGCGCTCGAGGAGCAAGGCGGCTGGACCGATCGCGGCATCGTCGAGCGTTTTGCCGATTATGCCGCGATCGTCGGCCGGCACTTTGCCGATCGCGTGCCGCGCTGGGCGACGCTCAACGAGCCTTCGGTCCTGACGAGCATGGGCTATGCGGTGGGCGGACACGCCCCCGGCCGGACGATGGGGCTGGATGCGCTGACCGTCGCCCACCACCAGTTGCTCGCCCACGGCCGCGCGGTGCAGGCGCTGCGGGCGGTAGGCGCGGGCGGGATCGGGCTGGTCAACAACCAGATGCCCGTCCGGTCCGCAAGCGAGGCGCCGGCGGATCGGGCGGCGGCCGATCTCTATGCGACGCTGATGTGCTGGCTCTATTCCGACCCGGTGCTGCTCGGCCGCTATCCCGACGCCGTCGCCGCGATGCTGCCCGCCGGGTTCGAAGACGATCTGGCGACGATCGCGACGCCGATCGACTGGTATGGTCTCAATTATTACAATGCCGAATGCGTCGGTGCGCCGAGCGCCGAGGTCCGCACCGTCGACGGCCACGAAATGCCCGCCGGGCTGCCGTTCGACCTGGTGCCGATCGCCGACCGGCCGCATACCGATTTCGGCTGGCCGGTGACGCCCGAAGGGCTCGGCGAGATCCTGGCGCTGCTCCGTGACCGTTACGGTCCGGCGCTGCCGCCGGTCTACATCACCGAAAACGGGTGCGCGTATAACGACGCACCCGACGCAGCGGGTCGCGTCGCCGATCTTCGCCGGATCGACTATCACGCCGCGCATCTCGACGCGCTGGCGCGCGCAGTCGCCGAGGGTGCCGATGTGCGCGGCTATTTCATCTGGTCGATTCTCGACAATTTCGAATGGGCCGTCGGGCTGTCGCAGCGCTTCGGCCTCGTCCATGTCGACCCCGTGACCGGGCGGCGCACGCCGAAGCAATCCTATCACTGGTACCGCGCCTTCATCCGCGCGCAGCAAGGATAGCCGCGATGGCGACCGCGCACCGCCATGCCGCCGCGCGTGCCGGCGCCGCGCCGGGCTGGGCGGCGATTGCGGCGCTCGCGATCGGCAATGCCGGGCTGTGGGCGGCCTTTTTCGGCCCCATCGAACTGCTGCTCGCGCAACAGGCGGCGGCGATCGCGCCGGCGGACAAGGTCGCCGTGCTGGGCGGCGTCAGCGCGGCGGGGGCGGGCGTGGCCATGCTCGCCAATCCGCTGTTCGGCGCACTTTCGGACCGCACGCGAGGGCGGCTGGGTCGACGGCGGCCCTGGATCCTGGCCGGCGCGACAGGCGGCGCGGCGAGCCTCGTCCTGCTCGCGCAGGCGCGCGACGTCGCCGGGATGGTGATGGGCTGGTGTCTGGCGCAGGCCGCGCTCAACGCGATGTTCACCGCGCTGGTGGCCGTAATCGCCGATCGCGTGCCGCCCGATCGGCGCGGCACCGTCGGCGCGTGGCTCGCGCTCGCCCAGACCGGCGGCGTCGTCGGCGGCGTCGCGATCGCCAGTGCGGCGCCCGATTATGCGCACGGCTATCTCGTCTGCGCCGCCGCGGTGCTCGCGGGCGCGCTTCCGTGCCTGGCGATCGGGGACGCCGGCCCCCTGCCGCCACGCGAACCGGGGCATGACGGGGACGCCCGTTCCCGCCCCGGAAGCATCCCCGCCGATCATCCCCCCGCATGGCGATCGCCCGACGCGCGTTGGGCGTGGCTGGTGCGCTTTCTGCTCAACCTGACCTCGGCGCTCGGGCTGCTCTATCTGCTCTATTTTCTCACCGATGTCGTGCATCGACCGGCAGCCGCGGACGACGTGTTGTCCCTCACGATCGTCTATGTCGCCGCAATGACGCTGGTGCTGCTTCCCGCAGGCTTCGCATCGGATCAGATCGGGCGGCGGCGGCCCTTCGTCGTCGCGGCGGGCGCCGTCGCGGGGACGGGAATGGCGCTGCTCGCGCTGGTGCCGCACTGGGACGCGGTGCGTGTCGGGGTCGCGCTGATCGGCGCGGGTTTCGGGCTCTATACCGCCGTCGATGTCGCCATCGTGACGCAGGTGCTGCCGCGCGCCGCCGACGCCGCGCGCGACCTGGGCCTGTTCAACATCGCCAATTCGCTGCCCCAGGTGCTCGCACCCGCGCTTGCCGGATTGCTCGTGGGCGGCTTCGGTTATCCGGTGCTCTATGGCGTCGGGGCAGTGCTGGCGCTCGCCGCCGCTGTCGCGGTCGGGCGGATCGCCGCGGTTGGATGATCGAATAGAAGCGCCTAGATGGCGGCCATTCCCGCTGGTTGGTGAAAATGGCAAGAACGAAGACTGCACGCCCGCGCACGACGGCGCCCAAGGAGGCCAGGGCCGAGCCCAAACAGGCGCGCGCGCTGCAGACGCGCGAGATGCTGCTCGACGTGGCCGGGCTGTTGCTCGCCGAGGTCGGCATCGAGCGCATCTCGACCAACCTGATCTGCCAGCGCGCGGGCGTCACCCCGCCCGCGCTCTACCGCTATTTCGACGACAAGTTCGCCATCATCGAGGCATTGGGGATGCGACTGATGGAGCGGCAGAACGCCGTGCTCGTCGACTGGATCGAACAGCATGTCGCGCACGGCGTTGCCGCCGCCGCGGCCGCGACCGAGCAACTGCTGCGTGAAACCGCCGCGGTGACGCGCAGCGAGCCCGGCGGGGTGTGGATCGAACGCGCGCTCCATGCGACGCCGCGGCTCGAACATATCCGGATCGAATCGCACCGTTTCGTGACCGAGCGCCTCACCGAGGCGTTGGCGCCGCAGCTTCCCGACGTGCCGCGCGAGGCGATCTGGCGGCGCATCCGCGTCGCGGTCGAATTCGGCTATGTCGTCGACGAACTGCTCCACAGCGAAGCCGACATGCCCGAGGACGCGCTGTTCGCCGAAACCAGCGCGTTGCTGCGCGCCGCGTTCCTCAGCTGGACCGATCCCGTCGCTGCCGACTGAGCCGGCGGCGCGGACGCTCAGGCCGCGCGCGGCATCGGCGCGATCGGCAAAGGCGCCGTCGCGCGGTCGCCATGCGCGGCGTCGACAAAGGCGGCGAAATATCCCGCCGCCGCGCGGTCGACGGTGAAGCGCGCAAGATGCGCATCGAGTTCGGCGGCGGGGGCGGGCGTCGGCACCGCCTCGGCAATTGCGGCGGCAAAGGCCGCGTCGCTGCGCGCGACCACGCGACCAAACCGGCCCTGGCCCAGCAGGCTGCGCACCCCCGCACCGCAATCGGTCGAGATCACGACCAGCCCGGCATCGAGCGCCTCAAGCAGCACCGCAGGAATACCTTCGTAGCGCGACGACATCAGCAGCACGTCGTAATCGCCCAGCCGCGACGCAGCGTCGGGAACATGGCCCGCAAACGTCACCCGTGCCGTCAGCGCCAGCCGCTCGGCCAAGGCCGCGAGCTGGGCCCGCTCCGGACCGTCGCCATAAATCGTCAATGTATCGTCGGCGCGCGCACCTGCGGCAAAGCCGCGCAGCATCAGGCCGAAATCCTTCTGATGGACGAGCCGGCCGACTGCAACGAAGCGCCGCCCCGCCACCGCCTCGCGCAACCGAGGCGCGGGGTCGCTCCGCCGGTCGAGCGCGGGATCATGGACGACGAGGCTGCGCGCCGCCATCGCACGCGGCATTTCGGGCGCCATCGATTCGTCCATCAGCACCCAGCGGTGGATCAGCCGCGCCTGCAGCCACAGCCACAACCGCCATCCCGCACGCGCGACCGGCGGCAGGTCGCGTCGGGCAAGGTCGTTGCTGATCTTGGTCACGATCGGCGGGCAATCGCGCCCGAGCAGCAACCGCATCATCACCGCGACGATCGTGTAAGTCGATCCGGCGACGAACAGCACGTCGGGCCGAAGGCGCCGGATGACGCCCGGGAGCTGCAGGATCATCCACAGCGTCTCCCAGCCCGCGGTCGACACCCGCGGCTGTCGCGCGACTTCGTAGTCAAGATCCTGCGCGAGCTCGGTACGCAGCGCGCCGTCCTCGCGCCCGAGGAACAACGGCGCATCGACGCCGGTGCGTCGCCACTGACGAACCATCCTGAGCGCGATCCGTTCGACGCCTCCGGGCTCGAAGCTGTGAAGGAAGGTCAGCACGCGCAGACCGCGTGCCGGTCGCCCCGCGACGCCACCATCGCCCGACGGCGTCCGGGAGGCGATCGGCACAACCGTCGCGGGAGCGGGGAGCAAGGCGCTGCTATCGTGCTGGGGCCGCGAACGCTGGTCGATGGTCATACGATAAGGACGACGCGGACAGCGTATTTCCACACCATGTCCGAAAAATTTGTTCTGATACCGAAATGTCTTGCCCGGCGGCACCGAGCCTGTGCGACCACCTGCACTTACGATGCGGCCTTTCCCGCGCGCGGCCGAAGGGACAGAGCAGTCAGGTCGGGCGGAGTGCCCTGCCTTGCCACCCTTGCCGTGCTGTGGTGAAGTCGCGGCGACGAGCAGGGGGAAATCAGTGCGCGAACGTGATCAGGCCGAACGGCTGAGCTTCTTTTCGGATGCGGTTTTTGCGATCGCCATCACGCTGTTGGTTATTGAGATCCGCGTGCCGCACCTGCCCGCAATGTCAGACGCGGCACTGGGACACGCACTGCTCGGCCTGGTGCCCAATTTTGTCGGCTTCATCGTCAGTTTCCTGGTCATAGCGCGGTTCTGGGCGGGGCATCATCGGCTGTTTGGCCTGGTCGATCGCGCATCCCCGGCGATGATCCGCGCCAATCTCGGCTTGTTGATGGCGATCGCCTTCATGCCGTTTCCGACCGCCTTGCTCAGCGATTATGCCACGTTGCGCGCAGCCGTCGGCTTTTACACCGCATTTCTGGTCCTCGTAGGGCTCGCCAATATGCGTCTGATCCATGTCACGCTGCGCGACGGCGTTTCTGCCGATGCGATCAAGCATGGACATGACGCCAAAGCGTTGCGCGTCTCGATGTGGTCACCGGTGGTGATCGGTGGCACCGCCTTTGCGGTGGGCATGATCGCACCGGCGCTCGGCCTGCTTGTGCTGATCCTCATCGCGCCGCTGGTCTTGCTGCTGATAGGCCGCGTTGCCGAACGCGCCGCCAAGCCGGCGGAACGGCATTAGGGTACAGGCTCGACGGGCAAGGGAGCAAATCCGGGCACATTCAGGCAATTAAGCGAATTAACATAACGTCGATTATCGATTGTTCCTCAGGGAATAGATCGCGACCTCCGCAACTCGGCGCGAAAGGCCTGTCCGCTTTCTCGGCCGCCCCTGCCGTCGCACCGAAGCCGATAGCACGAGCATCAGCGGTTGAGGCCGAGTGATCGGAAACGCTGGGCGGGTTCCAAATCGAGTGGCGGAAACCTGCTCCCGCTCAGACCGGATGCGAAGCCGGGTGCCCCTCAGCCATTGTTCGGTATCTGGTTGCCGGTGGATGAAAGGCCGCGAGGCACAGCGCTCGAGTGTTTGAGATGAACGCCCAGCTTGGGCCAACCGGGGGCCGCAAGCGAATGCAGGGTCCGGAACGAAGTCGCCGTTCGTGTGCGTGGTATCGAACGGTAGCTCTTTCCCGAAAAACCGCAATCGGCGCATCCGGCACGAAGCGCAGAATGGCGGAATACCGTAAAAGTAGTAAGCCCACGGTCTTCAGAAGGCGGGCAACGAACAGCCATGAATCCCTCCCGCTGCGTCACGTCAGAGGGATACAGCTTCGGCATTCCGCGAGACCAAGCGAAGACGGCAGCGATCTGAGTGAGGCCGTTGGGCACCCGGCTGCTAGCGAATAAAATCGAGGAAGGCGCGTAGCGGCGGCGGTACGAGACGGCGGCCGGAATAATACAGAAAGGGGCCCGAGAAAGACTGCCACCACTCCGGCAGCACAGGTTCCAGCGAACCGCTGTCCAGCGCGGGACGCAGCCAATCTTCGAACAGATGGAGGATGCCGCCCCCTGCGACTGCGACGTCGACCAGCAGATCAACCGCGCCGGAAACGCTGGCGATCAGCGGCCCCTGTGGCTCGATCCGTATGATCTCGGTGCCGCGCTCGAACTCCCATGGGCTGGTCAGCGCCCCGCTGGTAAAGCGGCCGCAAAGACAGGCATGATCGAGCAGATCGCGCGGGTGGGTCGGGCGCCCGCGCGCATCGAGATAGGAGGGCGCGGCTGCCGTCGCGAAACGCTGCACGCGCGGGCCGATCGGCACTGCGATCATATCCTGCTCGAGCCGTTCGTCATAGCGGATACCCGCGTCGCACCCCGACGCCACCAGATCGACAAAGCCATCCTCGGCGACGATCTCAACCCGGATATCGGGATAGGCGGCGAGGAATGCCGGAAGGATCGGCGGCAGCACCAGCCGCGCCGCACTGACCGGCACGTTGAGCCGCAGCGTCCCCGCCGGTCGGTCGCGGAACAGGTTGACGACATCCAGCGCGGCCTCAACCTCGCCCAGCGCCGGCGCCAGACGCTCGATCAGCCGGGTTCCCGCCTCGGTGGGCGTCACGCTGCGTGTGCTGCGATGGAGCAGTCGGACGCCCAGGCGTGTTTCCAGTCGCCGCACCGCCTCGCTCAACGTGGATGCGCTCGATCCGGCGCTTCGTGCCGCCTCCCGAAAACCGCGCGCCTGCGCGACCGCAAGGAATGCGTTCAGATCAGCAAGATCGGCCTTCATCGTTCGGTTTTCCGTACAGCCCGTGCGGATCTCTCCAGCTTATCGGCACGATCCGCAAGCCGCATCTTGGGGCCAGCAAAGGAGAATCCGATGATCGACCAAGCAGGCACCTATTCCTTCGCCGGACACGACGTGCGGCGGCTGGGCTATGGCGCGATGCAGCTCGCCGGGCCGGGCGTGTTCGGGCCGCCGCGCGACCACGACCGGGCGTTGGCCGTGCTTCGCGCCGCGGTGGCGGCGGGGGTGAACCATCTCGACACCAGCGACTTCTATGGCCCGCACGTTACCAACCGGCTGATCCGGGAGGCCCTGTTCCCCTACCCGAAGGACTTGCTGATCGTCACCAAGATCGGCGCCCGGCGCGGCGACGATGGTTCCTGGCTGCCCGCGTTCGAGCCGGACGAACTCACACGCGCGGTCGACGACAATCTCGAGAATCTGGGACTGGAAGCGCTGGACGTCGTTAACCTCAGGCTGATGTTCGACGTCCACGGCCCGGCGGAAGGATCGCTCGCCGCTCCGTTGAAGGCGGTGGCAAACCTGCAACGGCAAGGGCTTGTGCGCCATATCGGGCTCAGCAACGTGACGCCAAGGCAGTTCGAGGAAGCGCGGGAGATTGCCGACATCGCCTGCGTCCAGAACCAGTACAACCTCGCCCGCCGCGACGACGACGCCTTTATCGATACGCTGGCGGCGGAAGGCATCGCCTATGTCCCCTTCTTCCCGCTCGGCGGCTTCAGCCCGCTGCAATCGGCGACGCTGTCGGACGTGGCGGTCCAACTCGACGCTACGCCGATGCAGGTCGCGCTCGCCTGGTTACTCCAGCGATCGCCCAACATCCTGCTTATCCCGGGAACCTCGTCGGTCGCACATCTCCATGAGAACCTGGCAGCGGCATCGCTGACGCTATCCCAGGATGCTGTTGCCAGCCTTGACGCAATCGGCAGGTGATCAGGCGCGACGGTTGGCGAGCACCGCATTCAGCAGCCCCGGAAAGCGGCGATCAAACTCGGATCGCCGCAGCGTGTTGATCATCTCGCGCCCCGCCTGCGTCGTCTCGATCAGCCCAGCTGCACGGAGCAGTTTGAGGTGGTTGGACAAGGTGCTCTTGGGAATGGACTCGCACGGCGCGGCATCCCTGCAGCGCAACCGCTCGGTCGCCGCCAACCGGGCGACCATCTCCAGCCGATTGGGATCGGCCAGCGCGTGCAGCGCCAGATCGAGCGGAACGTCTTCCAGCCTTGGATGGATGAAGCGAGCCATGAAACCGATATAGGGTGTCGGTGGATATTTTAATAGTTCGGTAATATTGAACTATCGGGCAGGCGCGCCATATCCCGGGCTGCCGACAGCGCACGACGCCGTGATCGCGGGCCACATCTTATGGAGTATCAATATGTCACTTCAGGGCAAAAAGGCGCTCGTCACCGGTGGATCGCGCGGCATCGGCGCGGCAATCGCCAAGCGACTGGCGGCCGACGGCGCGGCGGTCGCGATCACCTATGCGGGCAACAAGGCGGCAGCGGATACCACCGTGGCGGCGATCGAAAGCGCGGGTGGCACCGCCTTCGCGTTCCAGGCCAATGCAGCCGATCCGACCTCGCAGCGCGCTGGGGTCGAACAGGCGGCAGCGGCCCTGGGCGGAATCGACATCCTCGTTCACAATGCGGGCGTAGCCGAATTTTCCACCGTCGCCGAAGACACCGACGAAACCTTTGATCGTCAGTTCGGCGTCAACGTGAAAGGCCTGCATGTCGGCACCCGCGCGGCGCTGCCGCTCCTGCGCGACGGCGGGCGGATCATTCTGATCGGCAGCATCTCGGGCGAAATGGCCTTCCCCGCGACCACCGTCTACAGCGCGACCAAGGCGGCGGTGGCGGCGCTGGCCCGCGGTTGGGCCAAGGACCTCGCGGCGCGCAACATCCTGGTCAACACCGTCCAGCCGGGGCCGATCGATACCGACATGAACCCGGCTGACAGCGATTTCGCGGGACAGGTGCTGGGGGCCATCCCGCTGGGGCGCTATGGCAAGGTCGAGGAGATCGCGGGTGCGGTCGCGTTCCTCGCCGGTCCGGATGCCAGCTACATCACCGGCACCACGCTCAACGTCGATGGCGGCGCGACGGCGTAAACACAGGCTCTGCCCTCGCTTGAAACGGAGGCACCGCTGGTACGGAGGCAAGCAGCTAGCGCAGGCCTCCGGCCGGTCGGCCTGGTCGTCGACATGGAGGATAAATTCCTCATGCATGCCATGGGGAAAGGATCGGCGCAGGACGGCACCAACTCCGACCGATATCGAAGCGAGGGCTATTCGCGCTCGGGAAACGCAGCTTCGCCACCCGCCCCCCGTTGGTCCGGGGCTGGCGCGCCATGCAAGCGACAACATTTATGAGATTGCAACCTAATTTTCTTGTTAGAAAGCCACCAACCTACTCGCGAGCAAATATAAACCTCATGACGACGTCGCCGTTCGAATTGACACCGAAATGAAAATGCTCAATTCCGTTTCACGTGTCGTGAAACAACGCCGAGCGTTTCGGCCTTGACGGAAGCACGAGCGCCGAACAGCAAAATTGAATATCGGGATAGGCGATGCGAGCAACAGAGCTACGAGAACTCCTCAAGGCTTTCGGGCTGACCCAGGCGGAGTTAGGCGCGCGCATCGGCCTGTCTCGTGTGACGGTGGGCCTGATGGCGCGAGGCCAAACGCCAATCGAGCGACGCACGGCACTGGCGATCCGCTATGCGCTTGAGCACCCCGAACATGTCGAGGACGATTGAACTTTTCGGATCGTGAAACGCGTCGGGTTTGCCCCCAGTCCTGAAAGGATGGGCCATCGCGAGCAACAGGACAAACAAGTTCTCGCCGGGGATCGCACCCGCACGGTGCCAATGGTCCTGGAACACGAGAGCGATCGCCCGGAGCCCATGGCGATCATGCGTCGCATGATACCATCGTTAGGGCAGCGATGCTCGCCGTGACGAAAAATACCGGGCAGGCGTGGTCCCCAACGCCTTCTGGAACATCGTGATGAAGGCGTTGACCGACTCGTAGCCGAGTTCTGCTGCGACGCCCTGCACGGTCGCGCCGCTTGCCAGTTCGCGGAGTGCGACAATCAGGTGCAGTTGTTGGCGCCAGCGGCCGAAGGTGAGGCCGGTTTCGCGGATCATCAGCCGCGCGAGAGAGCGTTCGCTCATCGCGACGCGCTTGGCCCATTGCGCCAAGGTGCTGCGGTCCGACGGGTCGCGCGTCAGTGCGTCGGCGATCGCACGGATCTTCGCGTGGGCAGAAATGGGCAGATTGAACCGCTCGTGCGGCATTTCGGCCAGTTCATCGAGCATCACCCGCGCCAGCCGCGCGACATGGCTGTCGAGGGGGTAGCTGTCCCCCGCATCGGCCAGTCGTTCGATCATCGCCCGGATCATCGGCGTAACCGACAGGGCGCAGCAACGATCGGGCAGGCGCGCCGCGCCGGGCTCGACGAACAGGTAGTTGAGGCGGGCATTGGCGGTCGCCCGTGCGCTGTGCGCGACCCCACCGGGTATCCAGACGCCACAATTTGGCGGCACGATCCAGACCTGGTCCGCCGCGACGCAGGTCACGGCACCGTGCGATGCCAGGATCAGTTGTCCTTTGCGATGCACATGCGTCGGCACCTCGGCGGCATAATCGGCGAAATCGAGATCGCGGGCCACCGCCGGTCGGTCAGTCGCATCCGGATCGAACGCAGCGATGGCAGTATGCGTGAGCGACATGGAATTGGCCAAATTCAGGGACTGTTTGTCTGAATAGCGAATTTATACCGATGTGCGAATCGTTATCAACAAGCGCATGGGCATCTGGCTATTTCACATCCATGGGTGGACAGGACCGCGACTGACGCTTCCGTCATTGCGTGCGCTGCGGCGCACGCCGTTGGTGCGCGCCGACGCCGAGGTGCTGCTGTTTTCCGCCAAGACCTTTGCCGCGGCAATGCTCGCCTATTACATCGCGCTGCGGATCGGACTTGCCCGTCCATCTTGGGCGATCGTCACCGCTTATCTGGTGGCGCAGTCGTCTGCCGGGGCGTCGCTCAGCCGGGGCCTCTATCGCCTGTTCGGCACCCTGGCGGGTGCGGCAGCAACCGTCGCCATCATTCCGACCTTCGTCGGCGAACCGCTGGTTTGCAGCCTGGTGCTGGCATGCTGGATCGGTTTCTGCCTGTTCCTATCGCTGCTCGACCGCACGCCGCGGGCATATGCCTTTGTGCTGGCGGGCTATACCGCAAGCCTGATCGGCTTTCCGGGCGTGGCGGCGCCGGGTGCGATCTTCGAGACCGCATTGGTGCGCGTACAGGAAATGGTGCTCGGGATCCTTTGCACCGTGCTGGTCCACCGCGTCGTGCTGCCCCGCCCCATCAGCGGGCCGTTCGTCGAAAAGATCAACGCGACCCTGTGCGATGCGCGGCGACTGGCAAGCGATGCGCTGAAGAACGTGACGGATCGACAGCGGCAAGCAGAGGGCCATCGGCTTGCGGTCGATCTGCTCGCGCTGAACGGGTTGGCGACGCACATCCCCTATGATCCCGCGGGCGCTGCCCCCAACGGGCGGACGCTGCGGCACCTGCACGACCGTCTGGCCCGCCTGCTGCCGCTCGCCACGGAGATCGAGGCCCGGCTGGCGGCGATGGGCGACCGCCGAGGGCTGACCGATCTCTTGGGCGACGTCGCACGCTGGATCGACGCCGCTCCGGGCGCCGACCGTGACGAAGAGGCCCGCCGCCTGATCGAGAATGCGCAGCAGATACAGGTCGCCGCACAGACCGAACGGGCGCGCGCGGAGAACCTGTTGCGCGGCAACCTCGCCGGCCGCCTCGCCGAGCTGGTCGCGCTGCTCCACGATTGTGACATGCTCGGTCGCGAAGTGGCGGCAAGGGGCAGCTTGGGAGATCCATCTGCGCTGCGCTGGCCGATGCGCGCGACGGGCTATCTCCGGCACCGCGATCCGTTGATGGCGGCGCGGGCGGCGGCGGGGGCGACGATCGGCATCTTCACCGGATGCCTGTTCTGGATCTGGTCGGCATGGCCGGACGGCGGGCTGGCGGTATCGGTGCTGGGCGTCGCCTGTGCGCTGTTCGGCAATGTCGATGCGCCGGCACCCAACCTGCGCAAATATCTGCTCGGTTCATTCTACGGCGTAGCGATCAGCCTCGCCTACAGCTTTGCCATCCTGCCGCGCGTCACCGATTTTCCAACGCTGGTTGCAGTTCTCGCCCCCGCCCTGCTGCTTGGCGGCTCGCTGCAGGCGCGGCCCCCCACTGCCTTCATGGCGTTGGGCATTACACTGACGATCCCGATCCTGACGGGGTTGAGCGCACGCTATGCGGGTGATTTCATAGACGCGCTCAACAGCGGCATCGCCCTGTTCGGCGGCCTGGGCTTCGGCGTGGTGAGCATGGCTTTGCTCCAGACCGTGCCTCCCGAAACCGCAATCGATCGTCTTCTCCGCCTGAGCCGCCGCGACGTGGCCCGGCGTGCACGCGGCCGGGGACCGGCGGAAGCGGGCTGGACCAGCCTAATGGTCGACCGGATCGCGCTGCTCGTGCCACGGCTCGCGCTGTTGGGGCGGGCCCGCACCGACACGCTCGATGAGATGCTTCGCCATCTGCGGATCGGACATGCGGCGGCGGCGCTTCACCGGGTCGTCAGTGACGGGGCCGCGCCGCCCCACGCCGAGGCGCGGCAAATGCTGGCAATGCTCGCCAGGGCGTTCTCGAACGGCCGGCCCGCCGCCGCCGCTATCGAAGCGTTGGACGCGCAGATCGGGATGCTGATGACACATGCGGCGTCCGAGCCTGACAGCGGGAGGCTGGCGCTGCTCGATCCCCTGCTCGACCTCCGCTACGCGCTGCAGCCGGTTGCGGCCACCCACGCGGCCGACGCGGCATGATCGTCGACCTGGCCATCGGCGGCGTCCTGGTCCCGGGACTGCTGGTGCTCGCCGGCATCGCGCTGATCGCCACCGCAACGGCGATACGCCTCCTCCGCACCACAGGCCTGTCGCGCCGCCTCGCGGCTCCGGCGCTCGTCGAGATCGCCGTCTTCATCCTCGTCCTTGGCCTGCTCGCGCAGGTGCTGCCTGATACCGGATCTTTCCTATGAAGCCGATTGCCCTCGTCCTTGGCAGATATGCCATCACGCTTGTCGTCGTAGCCATCGCCGCCCTTGTCGGGTGGCAACTCTGGAATCGTCATCAACAGACGCCGTGGACGCGCGACGGTCGCGTGCGTGCGGATGTCGTACGAGTCTCAACCGATGTCGGCGGACTGGTGACACAGGTGATGGTTCACGACAACGAGACCGTTCGCGCAGGACAATTGCTGGTTGTCCTCGATCGCCCCCGCCTTGTCGCCACCATCGAACGCGCCGACGCCGCAATAGCCGAGGCGCGCGCGCAGTTGGAGCAGGCGCGAAAGGAAGCCCGCCGCGACCTCGCGCTGGGCGATCTCGTCGCAACCGAGGCGCGCGAGCAAAGTGTCGCAAAGGTACGGACCTCAGAGGCCGCGCTGGCGCGCGCGATTGCCGACCGGAACGTCGCCCGAGTCGACATTCGGCGAACCGAAATCCGCGCGACGGTCGGCGGGATCGTCACCAACCTCGACATTCACGCCGGCGACTATCTCGCTGCAGGCGCACAAGCGATGGCGCTCGTCGATACCGCCTCACTGCGGGTCGAGGGCTATTTCGAAGAAACCAAGCTGCGCCAGGTTGCGATCGGCGACCGCGCCCGCATCCGGTTGATGGGAGACGACGCGGAGATTGCGGGCCATGTCGAGAGTATTGCCGCGGCCATTGCCGACGACCAGCGTGATGATACCGGCAACCTCCTGCCGCGCGTCGCGCCCACCTTTTCGTGGGTTCGGCTCGCCCAGCGCATTCCGGTACGCATTCATATCGACCGGGTGCCCGCCGGAACGCGGTTGATCGCAGGACGAAGCGCGGCCGTGGAGATCCTCCCCACGACCGGCACGTCGTCGCAGGGACGGCGGTCATGACGCGCCTTTTCGCTCTGCTCCCCGCACTGCTCCTTGCCGGCTGTGTCGTCGGTCCGCGCGATCGGGCGCTGCCGGAAGTCGTCGCCAACCGCCCCGGGGCGGCCGCGGAATTTCTGGGGCGTGCGGATGCCGATGTTTCCGGCGCCGATCTGCCCCCGCGCTGGTGGCATCTCTACGGCGATCCCCGGCTCGACGCGCTGGTCGAGGCAGCGCTCGCAGCCAATGCCGACCTCCGCGTCGCCGACGCCAATCTGCGCCGTGCGAGCGCGATCGTCCGCGAAGCGGCTGCGGCGCGGAGCATAAGCACCGGCCTGATCGGTCAAGCCGAGGCGGCTCAGGTCGGCGGGCCGGCTGCCGGATTGCCGGCACCCTTCAGCTATACTCTCGGTTTCGACGTCAACTATTCGCTCGATCTGGCAGGGCGGATCCGCCGTGGGATCGAGGCCGCAACCGCACAGGCCGAGGCAGCCGTCGCTGCGCGCGATCAAGTGCGGGTGGTCGTCGCGGCTGCCGTCACCCGGAACTATGCAAAGGTCTGCACGGCCGGCGCGGCGCTGGCAGCCGCACGCCGCGTCGCCGCGATTCAGCACGCGACGCTGGATGTGGCGGTGCGGATGGCACGCGGCGGACGCGGCACGCGGTTCGATGTCGACCGTGCACGAGCGGCCGCATTTGCCAGCGAGGCGGCCATTCCCGGCCTCCTTGCCGAGCGTAAGGCCGCGCTGTTCGAACTCGCGGCGTTGATGGGCCGAACGCCGTCGGAATATCCGCTCAGCCTCGAATCCTGCACCGCCGCCCCGACGATGGCGCGGCCGATCCCCGTCGGCGACGGCGCGATGCTGCTCAGGCGCCGCCCCGATGTGAGAAGAGCCGAACGCATCCTGGCAGCGGCAACCGCAAACATCGACGTTGCGCGCGCCGGTCTCTATCCCAAGATCAGCATTGGCGGGACGGCCGGAACAGCCGCGGCCGTCGGCCAGGCGCTGACCCCATCATCGTTCGGCTTCAGCCTCGGTCCGCTGCTGTCCTGGTCATTCCCCAATCGGAAACTGGTCCGAGCCCGCATCGATCAGGCCGGGGCCGATGCCGAGGGGGCGCTTGCCGGCTTCGACGGATCGGTGCTGACGGCGCTTCAGCAGGTAGAAACGGCGTTGTCCGCCTATGCGCGCGCAACCGAACGGCTGCGCGAATTGGAGCGGGCTGCGGAAGCCGCCGGGCAAGCGAGCCGCGACGCTGAGACACTGCAGCGGTTCGGCCGAACGCCTTTCATCGACGTACTGAATGCCCAGTCCAGCTTCGCCGACGCTGAGGCAGCGCTCTCCGCCGCGCGGGCAAGCGTCGTCGATCGCCAGATCGACCTGTTCCTTGCGCTGGGCGGGGGATGGGAATGATGCCGGTCCCAGAGCTGGTCGTACGCTGCCACGATCGCCGCACGGCGCAATCCTGATTGCATGCAATTGACTGGACGGCGGCCGATCGGCGCGCGAGGCGGGTCTATAAAGAATGACGGATTTCCCACGCCGGCGCCGCGTTTCGCGCTTCTTCGAATGCCGGCGAGGCCAGTTTGAAATGGAACGGAATGCGGTGGCGTAGGCGTAACCTGGCTTCGATGAGTGCGGATGTGGGCGACGGGCTGGCACCAGCGGTTGAGGCGGTCACCAGCCCGCTTCGACCGCAAGCCACCGCCCCGACGAGCGCCGGCAATTACCGGGCGATCGCCCTAGTCGTGGCAGCGGCACTGTTCATGCAGCAGCTCGACGGCACCGTCCTGACGGTGGCGCTGCCGACCATGGCGCGCGACCTCGGCACCTCCGCGACCAGCCTCAGCCTGGCGCTCACAGGCTATCTGCTCGCACTGGCGCTGTTCATCCCGGCCAGCGGTGCGCTGGCTGATCGTCTGGGTTCGCGGACGGTCTTTTGCGTTGCGATCGGCGTGTTCCTGGCGGGGTCGATCACCTGTGCGCAATCGGCAACGTTGCCGATGCTCGTCGCGGCGCGCTTCGTCCAGGGGATCGGCGGCGCCATGATGGTTCCGGTCGGGCGGCTGGTGCTGCTGCGCAGCGTCGCCAAGGAGGACATGGTCCAGGCACTGTCCTGGCTGGTCATGCCGGCGCTGATCGGGCCGATTTTGGGGCCGCCGCTGGGCGGGCTGATCGTCACCTGGCTCGACTGGCGATGGATTTTCTATCTCAACCTGCCGATCGGCATCGCGGGGACAATCGGCGCGCTGCTTCTTGTTCCCGAGATCCGCAGTGACGCCGCTGCACGCTTCGACCTGAGCGGATTTCTCCTGTCGGGAATCGCCCTCGGCTGCCTGCTGTTCGGGTTCGAACTGGCGAGCAGACCGGGAACCGGGCGGGTCGCGGTGTTGCTGATCGCATTCGGCATGCTGTTCGGTATGGCCTATCTCCGGCACGCGCGGCACACGGTCGATCCGATCCTCGACCCGGCACTGATGCGTATCGACACGTTCCGCCTTTCGGTAATCGGCGGCTCTTTGACGCGCATCACCCAGGGCGCCCAGCCCTTCCTGTTGCCGCTGATGTTTCAGATCGGCTTCGGGCTTTCCGCGGCACGGACGGGCACGATCACGATGGTGGGCGCGCTCGGCGCCCTTGCGATGAAGGCGCTGGCGCCGCGCGTGCTGCGCCGCTGGGGGTTCCGGCAGAGCCTGATCGTCGCCGGGCTGGTGAGCAGCGCCGGCTATGCCACCTGCGCCTTGTTCCGCCCCGCCTGGCCGGTCGGCGCGATGGTCGCGGTGCTGGCGCTGTCGGGCTTTTTCACCTCGTTCCAGTTTACCGGCTATAACGCGATTGCCTATGCCGAGGTCGAAAAGCCGCAGATGAGTGCAGCGACCAGCCTCTATGCAACGTTGCAGCAGCTGACGCTTTCGCTTGGCATCTGCATCGCGGCGAGCGTGCTCGAGCTCGGGCCGCAGCTGGCGGGCCGGGATCAGCTCTACCTCAGCGATTTCTCGGTCGCGTTCGTCGTCGTCGCGGCCATTTCGGCGTCGGCGGTGTTCTGGAACCGCCAGTTTGCCGCCCATGCCGGCGCGGAAATGAGCGGCCATCGCCACGCGCTGCCGGCGGAATCCCGCCGGCCCTGACAGGATCCGGCGCGGCGATATGCTGCCGAGGCAGGCCCGCTGCGCCGTCGCATCAGCGGATGAAGCGCGGCTCGAACGACAGGTGGCCTGCCGGGCTCCCCCCCGCCCCCTGCGGCACGATGGCGACCATGGGCACTGCAAGCGCATCACGATCCGCCATGATGCTTGCAAACAGCGGTTGCCGCATGAAACCGCCGTCCGGCGCACCGACCGGCCGCTCGACGGTAAGCGTGCCCCCGACAAACCGAACCAGCCGGTAATTGTCGCTCACGACCGCGAGCGTCCCCTGCCCGATCGCGTAGCTGCCGGGCAATCGCACGTCCGCATTGGTCGCCAGGCTCCCGGACAGGACGGACGCGACAGCGTCGCTATTGGCCAGCCCGGCGACGCTGTAGGTCAGCGGGCCATAGCTTCCGAGCAGCGGAATCGACAGCGAATTGGCCGTCACGGTAAGCGCGGCAGGGTTCACCACGAGCGCGCCCGCGACGTAGCGGATGGCATAGTTGCTCGAAGTCAATCCCGACGCGGCGAGGCTGTAGCTGCCGGCATTGACCGCGCCCTGTGCGCTACCGCCATAGACGAGGCTGCCGCCCAGCACCGATGCCGTCTCGCCGTTGACCAGACCCGAATAGCTGACACCATTGCCGCCAGACCAGCCGAGGCCGTCATAGGTCTTCGTCGCGCCATTCACCGTGACGGTCAGCGCAGCAGGATTCACGACCAGCGTGTTGCCGACATAGGTGATGGCATAGTTGCCCGAGGTGAGCCCCGATGCCGTGAGGGTGTAGCTGCCGGCATTGACCGCGCCCTGCGCGCTGCCGCCATAGACGAGGCTGCCGCCCAGCACCGACGCCGTCTCGCCGTTGACCAGACCCGAATAGCTGACGCCGTTGCCGCCGGACCAGGCGAGGCCGTCATAGGTCTTGGTCGCCCCGTTCACCGTGACCGTCAGCGCAGCAGGATTCACGACCAGCGTGTTGCCGACATAGGTGATGGCATAGTTGCCCGAGGTGAGCCCCGATGCCGTGAGGGTGTAGCTGCCGGCATTGACCGCGCCCTGCGCGCTGCCGCCATAGACGAGGCTGCCGCCCAGCACCGACGGGGTTTCACCATGGACCAGACCTGCATAGCTGACGCCGTTGCCGCCGGACCAGCCGAGGCCGTCATAGGTCTTGGTCGCTCCGTTCACCGTCACGGTAAGCGCGGCAGGGTTCACCACGAGCGCGCCCGCGACATAGGTGATGGCATAGTTGGCCGAGGTCAGCCCCGATGCCGTGAGGGCGTAGCTGCCCGCATTGACCGCGCCCTGCGCGCTGCCGCCATAGACGAGACTGCCGCCCAGCACCGATGCCGTCTCGCCATTGACCAGACCCGAATAGCTGACACCATTGCCGCCGGACCAGGCGAGGCCGTCATAGGTCTTCGTCGCCCCGTTCACCGTGACCGTCAGCGCAGCAGGATTCACGACCAGCGTGTTGCCGACATAGGTGATGGCATAGTTGCCCGAGGTGAGCCCCGATGCCGTGAGGGTGTAGCTGCCGGCATTGACCGCGCCCTGCGCGCTGCCGCCATAGACGAGGCTGCCGCCCAGCACCGACGCCGTCTCGCCGTTGACCAGACCCGAATAGCTGACGCCATTGCCGCCAGTCCAGGCGAGGCCGTCATAGGTCTTGGTCGCGCCGTTCACCGTCACGGTGAGCGGTGCCGGGTTCACCACAAGCGAGCCTGAGACATAGCTGATGGTGTAGTTGCCGGACGTCAGGCCCGACGCGGTAAGGCTGTAGCTGCCGGGCGTGACCGCGCCCTGCGCGGCGCCGCCGTAGACAAGGCTGCCACCCAGCACCGACGCCGTTTCGCCATTGACCAGGCCCGAATAGCTGACCCCGGCACCACCCGACCAGCCGAGCCCGTCATAGGTCTTGGTCGCACCGTTCACCGTGACCTGAAGCGGCGCGCGCGTGATCGACAGCGACGCCGGGTTATAGTGGAACGTGTAATTGTTGGAAATCAGGCCCGAGGCGCTGAGGCTGTACATGCCGACATTGGTCGCCCCTTGCGCATCGCCGCCGAACACGAGCGCTCCGCCGAGCACAGACGCGTCCTCGCCGTTGACGAAACCCGAATAGGTAACGCCGTTGCCGCCCGACCATGCACGACCGTCATAGACCTTGGCCGCCGCGTTCAAATCGACCGTCAGATCCGCCGGCACGATCGTGAAACTGCCTGGGACGGCGATGACATCATAGCCGCCCTGGTTGGAATAGAGCCCGACCAGACTGAGCGCCGCACCGGTGTAGGTGCCCGCATCGGCGCTGGCGGCAACATAGCCCGGCGTGCCGAACAGACGGCCATTGTCGGGTATGGCGATGCTGTAGGTCACCTGCCCGGCCGCGCTCGTCCTCGAACCGCTATAGGTCCGGGAGACATTGCCGCCCGTGGCGGTGAGCGGCGTCAGGAAGGCGCGAAGCAGCGGCGTGGTGTTGCCGTCATAGATGCGCCAGATCCTGCCGGTGCCGCCGGCATCGTCGATGTCCCACCCAGCAGCGGCAAAGCTCGCAAGCCGGCGAAGCGCATTGCCGGCAAGGCCGCTCACGCCGCCCGCCGCACCGCTCCCGATCCCGGCAGCCTGCCCGCTGCGTTCGGTGTCCCAGAAGCTGGCGGTGATCGTGCCGGCATTATTGCCGACCAATCCGCCCTTGACGGCAGAACCCGACACGCTGCCGGTTGCATAGGAATTGAGGATCGTGCCGCCGAGATCGCCGACCAGTCCGCCCGTCTGCTGCTGTGCGGTCACGCTGCCGCTCGCATAGGCGTTACTGATCGTGCCGCCCGAACGTCCGACCAGCCCGCCGGCGGCGTTGAACGTGGTACTGACCGCGCCGGTGGCGAAGGATTGATCGATCGTCGCCGCGCCCTGCTGGCCGACCAGCCCGCCGACGGCGTCGCCCGCACCGGACACGTTGCCGCTGGCGGACGAGCGCACGATCGTCCCGCCGTTCTGAAGGCCAACAAGGCCGCCGGCCTGGCCCGAGCTGGCGCCCGTGACGGCAACATTGGCGAACACGCCGGTCACGCTGCCCCCCGACATCGCGCCGATGAGGCCGCCAACAACCCCGCCAGCCGTGACCTGGCCGGTGAGCGTCAGGTCGCGGATCGCGCCCGTTGAAGCGCCGAACAACCCGGCAAAGGGAGCATTGCGATGAATCCACAGTCCCGTGACGGCATGACCTCGCCCATCGAGGCTGCCGGTGAAGCGGTTTGAATCGCTCCCGATCGGGACGAATCCGGTCAAGCCGTTCCAGCCGGTGGTCGCACCCGCGTCGATGTCGTTGTCGAGCGCGAATGCCTGCGCGAGAAGACTGGATGACCCGATCCCCTGCAGCCCGTAGACGTCGGCGATCCGATATGGCGTCGCCGCGCTCCCGTCGCCGCCCAGCGCGCGCAGGAAGCTCGCGTTCGGATCCAGCCGGAAATCGACGACGGAGAAGCCCGGCAGGGCGCCGAGCTGACGCCAGTTGCCGCCGTTCAGCGCGAACGTCTTGACCGCAAGGGCGTTCGGAGCGCTGATATCGCCCGAGCCAATGATGACCAGCGATCCGTTCGTTGCGTTGATCGTCCCGCCCAGCGTGAGGGCGCCGCCGCCGGTCGTGCTCAGCGTGAGTTCGGACGAATCCCCCCATGCGAGCGGTGCGTTGATCGCCAGCCCGCCATTTGCGGCGAGGGTGATCGAACTGGTGATACCAAATGTTCCGGAGCTGGCGAGCGTAAGCGCGCCACCCGAAAGGAATGTCGCGTCGATCGTGTAATTGCCCGCAGCGTCAAGATAGACGCCATAGCCGGAGCCGGTCAGTGGTCCGGTGCCGACCGCCGGGAGGAAGGCAAGATCGCCGTCATCATAACCGCCGCGGATCGCAAGATACTGCGCACGCGTTGCCGACAACGTCGCTTCGGACGTACGCAGATGGACCGCATCGGCATAGATATCGAGGTTGCGGATGCCGTTGACGCCCAAACTGTCGCCGACCGCCGCGCCGCGCCGGGTACCCTCGTCGAGATAGGTGAGCGCGCCGGGGCTGCTCAGTGCGCTCGCATCGGTCAGGATATAGTAATAGCCGTTGGCGCCGGTGGTCGCGCTGCCGATTGCCGTTCCGCCCGAAACGCCCGTCACCTTGACGCCCGCAAGCGCAGAGCCGCCGGCGCCTGCCGTCACCGTGCCGCTGACCGCCCCCGGCGTGACGGCATAACGCCAGTTGAAATAGGGATAGAGGTTGGTGCCCGTCCCCCAGATCGGACTGAGAAAGCCTGCCGGAAGCGAGCCCTGAAGCTGCGTCGTCAGGCGGCCCGTGGCGCCGACCGTCTGGCCGCCGCCGATGCCGGCGCTCTGACCGCTCGTCGCCACATCCCAGTAGGTCGACGTTATCGCCCCGGCCACGCCGCTATTGTAGCCGACCGCCCCGCCCGTCTGGCTTCCGCCGGTTACGCGGCCGGTCGAATAGGCGCCGGTGATCGTGCCGTTGGAAGAATTGACGCCGACCAGACCGCCGGCTCCCTGCATCGAGCCGGTACCGGTCACCATGCCCATCGCATAGGCATCGGCGATGGCGCCGTCACTCAGGCCGACCAGTCCGCCGATCGCCCCTGCACCGCTCACATTGCCCGTCGCATAGGATTGGCTGATGCTGCCACCGTTGCCGCTGTTTCCGTTGGCACCGACCAGACCGCCGGCATAGCCCATGTTGGGATTGGTTCCGGTGACGTTGCCGGTGGCGTAGGAGCGGGTGATCGCACCGCTCCACATGTCGCCCACGAGGCCGCCCAGCTTGATGCCGCCGCCGGAAACGTTGCCGGTCGCCCAGGCCGCGGTGATGTTCGCGTTATGGCTCGCGCCGACCAGCCCGCCGGCATTGCTGTCATTGGTGGAGACGCTGGTGACATCGACCGAAGCACCGACACCGGAGACCGAGCCGTTGGCGAGATTGCCGATCAGCGCGCCGACGTCGGAATAGCCGCGTACGCTGCCGCCGATCAACGTCACGTCGCTGATCGACCCACCGCTGACGGCGCCGAACAAGCCGACCTGGCTGGTGGCGGCGCGATCGATCATCAGCCCAGAAATGTGGCGACCATTCCCGATCAGGCTGCCCGTGAACGGCGAAGCGCCCGTTCCGATCGGGACGAAACCCTGGCTGCCCCAGACGTCGCCATAGCCATAGGCGCCGCCGCCCGCAGCAAGGTCGAGATTCGCGCCCAGCGAATAGGTGCGATCGGGTGCCAGTGCGACCAGCTGCATCGCATGCGGCGTCACGATCACGCTCGATGCCTCGTTACGCAGCATCGGCCGCGTGTCGCCTTCGAACATCACCCAGGTGCTGGTGAAATCGAAGCCGCCATAGGTCGACTGGTTGTATGCCGCGCCGTTGGCGATGCCCGTGCCCGCCGCGCTGCCGCTCATCCCGGTACTGTTGACATCCCAATAGGCGTTCGTTGCGCTGGTGGCCGCACCCGACCAGAGGAAGAACCCGACCAGACCGCCGGAGTTGGCGCCGCCGGTGACCCTGCCGCTGGCATAAACGCGGTTGAGCGTGAGCAAATAGGGCTGCTGTCCGCGTCCGATCAGCCCGGCCGCCCCGGTCGGTGCGGTGACCGTGCCGGTCACGTATGAATCGGTGACGACGCTATTGTCGGTGGCAACGCCGACAAGCCCGCCGGCGACCGAGTCCCGCGCAGCAACCGCCGCCGTCGATGAGGCAAGCGTTATCGTCCCCTCGTACAGGTTGCCGACGACGCCACCGACAAAAAGCGAGCCGTTGACCTGGCCCGTGACGTGGACGTTCGACAGGGTGGAGCGCTCCAGGACGCCCGTGACCATGCCGACTTGCTGATTGCCGTTCACCGACGCGTTCAACAGCGTGAAATCACGCACCACGGACGAGCCGCCGACGAACCCGAAAAGCCCGACGAAGGAACTGGACGACGGGCGGTTGATGGTGAGGCCATCGATGATGTGCCCCATGCCGGCAAAGGTGCTGTTGCTGTTGAGAGACAGCGGGGCAAAGCCCGCGCCGCCGTTCCAGCTCGCCGTTGCCGATGCGTCGATATCGGCAAGCAGCGCGTAAAAGCCCGTCGACCCGACGGCCTGCAGCTCGTTCACGCTGCGAACGGGCGTATAGGCCTGTCCGTTGATCGTAAGACCGGCGCTTGCCCCCGTCATGCTCACACGGGCACCGTTGACCAGCACATAGCCGTTCGCCGCGTTGAGAGAGAGCGTGCTGCCGCCGCCGCTCAGCGTGATGTCGCGCGCGATGTTGAGCGTGCCGCCCGACGATCGCAGATTGAAGGCCGCGTTCGAATTGCCGTCGGTCAGCGGCGCGTTGATCGTCAGATTGCCTGCCGCGATCAGCGTAACGGCCCCAACCCCGCTCGTCACCGCGCCTTCAACGGTCAGCGCCGAGGCGCTGCCGAAACTGAAACTGCCCTGGGCGGACGATGCCGCAAGCCGCGCAACCTGGTTGGTTGCCTGGTTGAGCAGCACCGATCCGCCGTTGGCGGTGCTCAGCGTCAACCGTCCGGCCGTGATGCCCCCGCTTGCGCCCTGGTTGATCCCGCCGGCGCCGGCACTCAGCACCACGGCACTGTTCGGATTGCTGCCGTTGATCGCGGCATTGAGGAAAATGCCGCCGGTATTCGCGTCCGCCAGCAGCGTCAGCGTCGTCGCGGCGTTCCAGCTGATCGGCGCATTCACGGTGATGTTGCCCGCTTCGCTCCCTGCGCCGGCGGTGTTGAGCGAAATGTTGCTGCTGGCCAGATAGCTCGAAAGCGTGTTGCTGTTGATGTTGGCCCCGCTCCCCAGAGGCGCGAGGACCCAAGGATTGGGCGCGGAGTCGAGCGAGACGCTGGTGCTCGCCGAGCTTGAGATCGTGAGGTTGTACGGGTCGATCAGCCACTTGCCGGTCCGCCCGGTCGCTGCCAGCGTCGACACGTGCAGATCGGGCGCGAAACTGAGCCCGGCCGCCGAGGTTTCGATAAAGCCGCCGTCGCCGCCGCCGGGCGCGGATGCGTCGAGCGTGCCGCCCGCATGGACCAGCCCGCCGTCCATTCCCGCAAGCAACAGGATCCTGCCCGAACGATTGGCAAGCGTTTGCGCCTCGATCGTGCCGGTGTTCGATACCACCGAGGACAGCGCGGCGCTTGCCCCCTGTGCCGTCATCAGCACCTGGCCGCCATGCGCCGCGATCAGGCCGCCATTCTCGACCAGCGCGCGGCTCGTCGCAGGATCGACTTCGATCTTGAGATGGCCCTCGGCGCCCGCGTCGAGCGTCACCCGGGCCCCTGATGCCAGCACGGCATCGCCGCCGGCGGCGCGGATCGCGCCAAGATTGGACACGCTGCCGCCGATCAGGACTACTTGCCCGCCGCTGCGGGCAACGATGCTCCCGCGGTTCGTCACGGCGCCCGTGGCGGCGACCGTGAAGCGGTCCCGTCCGGCCATGAAATCACTGTCGGCGATGCTGCCCGCCGCAGCGACCAGCCCGCCGACATCGACCTGGGCCGTAGCAGTGAACAATATCCCGCTGGGATTGACGACATAGACCTTGCCGTTGGCCGACAGCTTTCCGGCGATCGTGCTGCCGGCGCCGGAAAGCACCCGATTGAGCGTGACCGAATTGGCGTCGGGCTGAACGAAGCGGACCGATGCATCGGTTCCGATGTCGAAGCTCTGCCAGTTGATGATCCCGCGGTTGCTCGACTGCGTGACCGTCATTGCCGATCCGTTGGCGGCAATCGTCGCGCGACCGGCGACCACCTCGCCGCCGCTGGGCAGCGTCGTCGCGGCAGGGCCGTCAGGACCAGCCCAGGCGGGCGTCGCGATCACCAGGCTCAACAGCGATGCGCCGGCGAAGACGCGCGCGCGTGCGGCGATGGAACGCGACAGGCGACGTGACTTGGTGTTGATCATCCGCTTCACTCCGCTCCGAAGGTTTTGGTGACGGTGAACCAGCCGCGGGCGCGGCGACGGCTGCCGTCCTGGTTACGATCGCTGGCGTCGGCACCATGATTGGGACCGAACGGGGCCGCGAACACGCCGGAAACATTGATGCCGCCCGGCAGTGCATAGGAGATGCCGATGCCCGCGCCGGTCAGGCCATAGCCGTTGTCGGCGCCCGCCGGACCCCAGCCCCGCCAGGTCTGGGCGTGGCGCTGGGTGAGGCCGGCGTCGACAAAGGCATAGAGGTCGACGCCCTTCAGCGCGCCACGCGTCACCGGCAGGTGCAGCTCGACATTGCCGACGACGCCCCGATCGCCCAGCGCTTCATTGGCGGGATAGGCGCGCACGCCATAAGGACCGCCGAGTGCGAACTGTTCGGAGGAATCGAGATTGGCGAGCGACCATTGGCCGGTCATGCGCAGCCGCAACAGCGCAGCGCCCGCCAGCCGCTGATCGCGGCTGACCTCGGCGTTGATCTTGCCGAACGCACCTTGCGTGCGTGCCGTGACCGCGTCGATGGCCCGGTCGAGCGCCAGACCCGACAGGTCCAGCCCCCCCAGCGTCATCCCCAGCACATAGCGCGTGCGTCCGCCGCCGCCCAGCAGGTCGCGGCCCTCACCCGCCAGGCCGAACATGACACGGTGGACCTGCTTGCGATGCGCGGGCATGCCGAACAGGTCGTCATGATAATGACCATGTTCATAGGTGACGCGCAGCCGCAGTGCCTGCGCCTCGGTACGCAGGACGGGATAGCTCAGCTCCACCCCCTGCGTGTCCGCCTCGCCGCGCCCGTCGACCGCAGCAAAGCCGTCGCCCAGCTTGTAACGCAGATAGCTTCCGTAAACGCCCAGACGCCAGCCGCCCGTACCGATCGGCGTGCTCCAGCCAAGCTGGCCAAAACCCAGATTGCGTGAGCCGAGCCCAAGCAGCGTCAGCTGGTCGCCATGTCCGGTGAGGCCGTTGACCGCGATCGATGCGATCCCACGATAAAGACCGCTCGCCTTCACCCCGCCATTGTCGGCGCCGACATAGCCGCTCACCAGCGGTGCGTCGCGCACCGTCAGCGCCAGATCGCTCGTCCCCGGCGTGTCGCCCGCCTTCAGCACGGCGTCGGCGCGCACGCCCGGCACGTCGTTGGCGATGAGGACGCCGCGTTCGAGCAGCTCGGTCGAATAAGGGGCGCCCGATACCAGCCGCCCGGCGACGATCCGCCGCACGAAATCCGCATCGGCGCGCTTTGCCTGATCGTCCAGCAGGACGCGGCCGAAGCGGCCTTCGATCACCGTGATGTGGATCACGCCGCTGCTCGCATCCTGCGGGGGCAGCAGCGTCCGCGCAAAATAGCCGCGACGCCGATAGACGTCGGCGACGGCCTGCGCCGCCGCCTGGAGTTGGCGGAGATCGAGCGAGCGCCCGGCATAGTCACTGACCGCAACCTCAAGCTCGCGGACGGGAATCAGCGTCGCGCCGCCGATGACGAAACGCTCGACGTGAACGACATCGCCCGACGGTGCCGTCGCCTCGGGCGCGGCCCGGGGGACGGCCGGCGGCCGGGGCCCTGCGGTGCCGCCGATGATCCCCTGGCGCAGGTCCCGCTGCAGGCTGCCCGCGTCGGGTACGACCTGCTGCGCCGCGGCGGGCGCCGCGAGCGCCACGGAAACGCCGACGCCGATCAGCGACGGCGCCACCCGCAACGCAACACCCGCGCAACGCGGCGAATTTCCTGAAATCTTCATTGAGCCCCCCGGCAAATATGCCGTCCGACGCGCCGAAGAAGCGCAATCATCAGCATAACGAGATAAGGTTCCGCCCGTTTTCACGGGCACGTCAAAGCGAACCGGCACCGACCTTGTGGCGGGCAATGCATGCCCGACGAGACCCGCACCTCAATTGCGGAGCCGGTCCGGGTAGAATTGTTCATAATACCACCGGCATGCGGAATGGATGTGCGCCTCGATCCGGGGCGGGAGCGCCCGGAGCGACGGGCTGTTGAGCGCGGCATGCCGGTCATGTGGATATTTCAGCCGGAAATAGCTGTCGCTCTCGGCGGGGCCGATCGGCAGGGCCGCGAAATCGACCGCGTGGGGCGAAAGCCCCAGCCAGGCGAACAGCCGCGCCGTCACCGCTTCGGGGTGCGCGACCAGATCCTCCAGCCGCAGGAAGAACAGTCGTTCGCGCACCGCTTCGGGCAGGTCGTTGATCGCGTTGAGCGAGACCAGCGCGTCGCCGACCACCCGCCCCTTGCCGAACAGCGCATCTGCCCGACCCAGCCGATCATAGTCGGCCAGCCCGTCGATGAAGTCGATCAGGATGCTCTTCTGATGCTGCGCCTCGATCGAGGCGGCGACCTGGGTAAGATCGCGCAGGCATACGATCATCCGCGCCTCGGGCGCCAGTTCGAGCAAGGTCTCGATGCTGTGCAGCCACAGCCGGTTCTTGTCGACCACCAGCCGCTTGCCCGTGCCCCCCAACCAGCCGCGCAGATAACCGGTCATGGCGGCCTTCAGCCGGCCATAGGCACTGTCCCGCGCCTGATCGAGCTGGGCGAGAAAGAAGTCGTCATGGCTCACCTGGCGGCGGATCGCGAGCAGCGTGTTGCACAGGGGCGAACTCAACCCCTCGCACGCCACTTCGGGATGCGCGGCAAGGATCTGGCACAGCAATGTCGACCCGGCTCGCGGCAACCCGGTCACGCAGACCAGCCCGGGCAGGTCCGCGCCGGGGATCGGGTCGGTCATTGCGGTGGCGGCGCTTGGCATGTCCGGCGTCACAGGCCGGCCCCCGCAGCAAGGCGAGCGCACGGCGCATGCGCCCCCGCGACGCCGGATCCGATGGGCATGCAGGGGAGCAATCCCGTCATCGGCTTTGCTGCCCGCCAGAAGATGCCCGGTCCAAGCTGAACGAGATCGCCGCTCATGCTCGATGGCATCGCGGCGCCGCCCCGCTGCCAGAGGGAGGCCGCAGAGGGCAACGGATCGACGGCGGTCCGCATGCTCATGTTGGTCGGGCGCACATAAGGCAGACGGTTGATCAGCCCCACCGGCGCGTTGTGATAGGTGATCGCGTAATTGCCGAGCCCTGCCCCGACCGCATCGGCGACGCTGATCGCATAAGGGGTGTTGATCAACGCGCCCGCGGCTACACCGGCGCTTGCCAACCGCACGCCATCGACGCGATCTCCGTTGACGAGGCCGCTCGCGATGAACGCCGTTGTCCCCAGCTCGAATTCCTCCCCGATCGTCCGCGTCCGGTCGAGTGCCGTAATCGTCAGGGCGCGCGGGGTGATCGCCACAGTGCCGCCGACGAAGCGGAGGACATAGTTGCCGCCGGCCGCAAGCGTGCCCTGACCGATCGCATAGCTGCCGACCGATGCAGTCGAACTCGCCGCCGTCGCCAGCGCGCCGCTCAACATGTCGCCGTTCACCAGCCCGCTCGCGGTGTAGGTGAGGCCCGGCAGAGGGTCGCCATACACCATCGCACGGTCATTCGCGGTCACCGTCAGCACGCGCGGCACGATCGTCACGCTGCCGCCGGTGAAGTTCAGGCTGTAGTTGCCGCTCGCCGACAGCGTGCCCTGCCCGATGGCATAGTTCCCCGCCGGCGCAGCCGCGCTTGCGCCCGTCGCCAGCGCACCGCTCAGCGTGTCGCCATTCACCAGCCCGGTCGCGATATAGGTGAGGTTCGGCACCGCATCGCCATAAACGATCCGCTGATCGTTGGCGGTGACGGCCAGCGCACGCGGGGCGATCGTTACACTGCCGCCAGTGAAGCGCAGTACATAGTTGCCGCCCGCGCTCAACGATCCCTGGTCGATCGCATAGCGGCCGACCGAGGCGGTCGCACTTGCTGCAGTCGCCAGCGCGCCGGTCAGCATGTCGCCGTTGACCAGTCCGGCGGCCGTGTAGGTCAGGTTCGGCAGCGTGTCGCCATAGATCATCGTGCCGTCGTTCGCCGTGACGGTGAGCGCACGCGGCGAGATCGTCACGTTGCCGCCGGTAAAGTTCAGCACATAGTTGCCGCCGGCACTCAACGTGCCCTGGCCGATCGCATAACTGCCGACCGAGGCGGTCGCACTCGCTGCAGTGGACAGCGCGCCGCTCAGAGTGTCGCCGTTGATCAACCCGCTGGCTGTGTAGGCCAACGGCGGCAGCGCATCGCCATAGGTCATCGTCCGGTCCGGCGCCGTCACGGTCAACGCGCGCGGGGTGATCGTCACGCTACCGCCCGCAAAATGCAGCACATAGTTGCTGGTGGCGGCCAGCGTCCCCTGCCCGATCGCGTAGGTGCCGACAGAGGCCGTCGCGCTCGCCCCCGTCGAGAGCGCTCCGGTCAGCGTATCGCCGTTGACCAGCCCGCTCGACACATAGGTCAGACTCGGGAGCGCGTCGCCATAAGTCATCATGCGGTCGTTCGCCGTCACCGTCAGCACGCGCGGCGTGACCGTCACATTGCCGCCGGCGAAGTTCAGCACGTAATTCGCACTGGCCGCCAGCGTGCCCTGGCCGATCGCATAATTGCCGACCGATACCGTCGAACCCGCGCCCGTCGTCAGTGCTCCGCTCAGCGTGTCGCCGTTGACCAGTCCGCTCGAAACATAGGTCAGGCTCGGCAGCGCGTCGCCGTAAGTCATGGTGCGGTCGTTCGCCGTCACCGTCAGCGCGCGCGGCGTGATCATCACACTGCCGCCGGTGAAACTCAGGCTGTAGTTGCCACCCGCGCTCAGGGTGCCTTGGCCGATTGCATAGCGGCCGACCGACGCCGTCGCACTCGCCCCGGTCGCCAACGCACCGGTCAGCGTGTCGCCGTTGACCAGACCGTTCGCGCTGTAGGTCAGGCTCGGCAGTGCATCGCCGTAAGTCATGGTGCGGTCGTTCGCCGTCACCGTCAGCGCGCGCGGCGTGATCGTCACACTGCCGCCGGTAAAACTCAGCGTATAGTTGCCGCCCGCGGTCAGCGTGCCCATACCGATCGTATAATTGCCGACCGACGCCGTCGAACTCGCACCCGTCGTCAGCGCACCGCCCAGCGTGTCGCCATTGACCAGCCCACTCGACACATAGGTCAGGCTCGGCAGCGCGTCGCCGTAAGTCATGGTGCGATCGTTCGCCGTCACCGTCAGCGCGCGTGGCGTGATCGTCACGCTGCCGCCGATGAAACTCAGGCTGTAGTTGCCGCCCGCGGTCAGCGTGCCCATACCGATCGTATAATTGCCGACCGACGCCGTCGAACTCGCACCCGTCGTCAGCGCACCGCCCAGCGTGTCGCCATTGACCAGCCCACTCGACACATAGGTCAGGCTCGGCAGCGCGTCGCCGTAAGTCATCGTGCGGTCGTTCGCCGTAACCGTCAGCGCGCGCGGTGTGATCGTCACACTGCCGCCGGTGAAACTCAGGCTGTAGTTGCCACCCGCGCTCAGGGTGCCTTGGCCGATTGCATAGCGGCCGACCGACGCCGTCGCACTCGCCCCGGTCGCCAACGCGCCGGTCAGCGTATCGCCGTTGACCAGCCCGCTCGACACATAGGTCAGGCTCGGCAGCGCGTCGCCGTAAGTCATCGTGCGATCGTTGGCGGTCACCGTGAGAGCGCGCGGCGTGATCGCCAAATTGCCGCCAGTGAAGTTCAGACTGTAGTTGCCGTTCGCCGTCAGCGTGCCGCGCCCGATCGCGTAATTGCCCACCGACGCCGTCGAACCCGCGCCCGTTGTCAGCGCGCCGCTCAGCGTGTCGCCATTGACGAGCCCGATCGCCGTGTAGGTCAAGCTCGGCAGCGCATCGCCATAGGTAATGGTGCGGTCGTTCGCCGTCACCGTCAGCGTGCGCGGCGTGATCGTCACGCTGCCGCCGTTGAAGCTCAGCATGTAATTGCCGCCGGCGGCCAGCGTCCCCTGGCCGATCGCATAGTTGCCGACCGACGCCGTCGCACTCGCCCCCGTCGTCAACGCACCGCTCAGCGTGTCGCCATTGACGAGCCCGATCGCCGTGTAGGTCAGGCTCGGCAGCGCATCGCCATAGCTCATGGTGCGGTCATTCGCCGTCACCGTGAGCGCGCGCGGCGTAATCGTCACGCTGCCGCCGGTGAAGCTTAGCGTGTAATTGGCGCCCGCGGTCAGCGTCCCCTGCCCGATTGCATAGCTGCCGACCGAGGCCGTCGCACTCGCTCCCGTCGTCAACGCACCGCTCAGCGTATCGCCATTGACGAGCCCGGTGGCCGTGTAGGTCAGGTTCGGCAACGCATCGCCATAGACCATGGTGCGGTCATTCGCCGTCACCGCCAGTGCGCGCGGCGTGATCGTCAGGCTCGCCGTCGCGTTCGAGAAGATCAGGTCATAGCCGCTCTGCGTCGAATAGAGCCCCCCTGCCCGAACGCTGTAGGTGCCCGCATTGGTGCACGATGCATCGCCGCCCGAGCAGGCGATCATCGAACTTCCCAATATCTGGGCCGCATCCGCCGCCTGCCCGCTCGCGGTCGTGACCACCGTGCCGAACGCTCCGGTGGCGCGGTTTCCGTCGTAAACCGCGGTGGCAGAAGCCGGACCCGACAGGCTGACCGACGCTGTCTGCAGGAAGGCCTTGAGCAACGGCGCGGTCGATCCTTCATAGATGCGCCAGGTCGTCGCCTGACCACCCGTTGTGTCGATCTCCCACCCGTTGAAACTGGCCGCGCGCTTCATGTCTGCGGCCAGGAGGCCCCGCGCGCCGGCGCCGTACGTTCCGCTGCCGACGGCAAAGCCAATCCCTGTTCCGTCGGCATCCCAGTAACTGTTGGTGATCTTGCTCGCGCCCATCGCGGTGTCTTCGAGGCCAACGATCCCCCCGACAGCCCCGCGGGAACCCTGCATGGACCCGGCCGCATAGGCACGGTCGATGGTACTCTCGGTGGAATATCCCACCAGACCGCCAACATTGTTCGTCCCCTTGACGCTGCCGGTCGCATAGACATTGCGGATGGGGGTGGTGTTGCTGTTACCGATCAGCCCGCCGACATTGCTGCTGCCCGAGACCGCACCGCTGGCATAGGCGTTCTCGATGGCCTGGCCATAGGTGCTCACGCCGACGAGGCCGCCAATATTGTCCGATCCGGTCACGCTGCCGGTGGCAAAGGCGCGCTGGATCGTGCCGGTATTTTCCCCGACCAGGCCGCCGATGACCGGTGTCGGCACCTTGTCCGTGTCCTGATAGGTTCCGCTGAAATAGAAACCGTTGCCGATCACGGGGCCGGTGGCGAAGGAGTCGCTGATCGAACCGCCGTTGGTCCCGGCCAAGCCGCCGACGCGCGACACGCCATAGGCCTCGCCCATTGCCGCCCCGTTGACGATACTACCGTCATTCTCGCCGACCAGCCCGCCGACACGGGTATAGCCGATGATGTCGACCTTGGCGGTAGCGTTGCGGATCACGCCGCGGTTCACGCCGACCAGTCCGCCGACCTGATAGGCCTGCGGTATCCGGATATAGCCGGCGGCGGAAACATTGAGGACCGTGCCATAGTTGCGCCCGGTGAGCGGGCCGACATTCGACCCGCTGTTGACGCTCCAGTCCTGAAGATTGACGTCGACCAGGTTCAGGTCGCGCACGGTCCCACCGCTCGCGATCTGGCCGAAAAGTCCCAGGTTCGACTGCTTGGTCGAGAAAATCGTGAGCGGAATCGAATTGCCCAGCCCGGTAAATAGTGCATTCAGCCATGTGACCGGAGATTGGGTGAGATTGCTTGCCGCGGGCAGGTTGTGCGCCAGCGCAAAGGCGCCGGTCGCATTGCTGATTCCCTGCAGCTCGGCCCATGAGCGCAACAACGTGAACGAGGTGCCGTTGATCGTCAGCCCTTGCCCGCTGAAACCGTCAGCAAAGCTGATCGACGCGCCGCTGGCGAATGCATAGTCGCCGCCGTTGGCCGTCTTGAACACTACCGAGCCGCCGCCATTGACCGCGATGTTCGCGTTCACCGCAATGCCATGATAGGAATCGAGCGTAAGCGTCGCGCCGGTGTTCCAGGAAAGCCCGGCGTTGATCAGAATATCGCCAGCGCCGCTGGTCACGCCATTACCATAGGCGCTGGCGCCGCCGGCCCCGGTCTGAAGCGTCACGCTGGTGTTTCCACCAAGCGCCGCGTTGATGCTTGATGCCGCGGTGGCGTCGACGACGAGATCCTCGGGATCGAGCAGCCAGGTACCGCCGCCGGCATCGATGCTCGAATTGCCGATGTGGAGCAGATGGCCCGACGTTTCGATCGCGCCGGGGGTGCCGTCTGCACCGTTCGCCCGGATCGTGCCGGCGACTTCCGTGGTGCCGCCTTCGCTAACCAGCCAGACCTTGCCGCCGTCGGTGCGGACGCCTGTTGCGTTGATCGTGCCGGCCCGGTTGCCGGCCAGCGCGTAGACATTGCCCTGCTGCGCACGCAACTCGACATTCGCCGCCTCGATGATGCCGCCATTCGCGACGCGCGTTCCCTGATCGCCATAACGGACCGAAAACAGGCCGCCACCGTCGTTGGCGCGGTCGCGGAGCAATACCGTGTTCCCGGCGATCAGCCCGGCAGTGCCGTCGCGCGCGGTCAGCGAGCCGTGGTTTTCGACGACCGCACCGATCAGCGCGACATTGCCGCCCAGCGCGCCGACCTTGCCCAGATTGACGACCGCGGCGCGCGACGGGCCGGAGAAGGTCAAGCTGCCGCCGGCAAGGAATTCCGCATTGGACACGTCAAGGGTCGAGGCGACGAACGTCCCGCCGGTCTCGACCACGCCTTTCGCGCCGATCACGATCCCGTTGGGGTTGATCAGATAGACCGAGCCTGACGCGAGCAACTGACCGTCGATTGCAGACGCCGCCGTTCCCGAAACGCGGTTGAGCGTCGCGCCCGCACCGTTGTCGAACCGCACCCGCGCGGCCTCGCCGACCGAGAAGGACGACCAGTCGAGGATCGCCCGATCGCTGGCCTGGTGGATGTCGAGCGTATTGCCCGACTGGGCGATCGTGGCCTGCCCGGCGACGACCGATCCGCCGGTCGGCAGCGCGGCGGGCGCGCCCGATTGGGCATGTGCGGCGATCGGCAACCCGCTGGCGAGGACGCTTGCGCACAGCAGCCAGCCGCGGCGCCGGCGAACACATGCGCGTCCGAACGATGCGGAAACCGGTTCACGATGCTCGATCGCCATGTGTCGTCTTTCGTCCCATGCCCAGGGCAGAGCTCGAATGACGGCGGCACGGCGCGGTGGTTGCGCGCGACGCGGCAGACCGGCAAGCGCCGCGCCCGTGTTCCGACGCATCAAAACCCGTCTTGCCCCCGGTTAAACGGAGCCCTACGCTTCTGGCAGGCGATACCGGCACGGGTAAGTCAAGCGCGCCGCAGCTTTCGATACGAAATGCGCGGAAGTTGAGACAATTTGCAGGAGCCCGACGGTTGGTCGGAGCTCCGAGTGGGGAAGACCAGCCGGGCCGCAATGCCGCGGGCCGGGTGCTGGAGCATCAGGCCGCCGCCGGCACCCGCGCCGCGGCATAGCGACCGATGAACTCGGAATGTCCCGGCAGCTTGGCGAGCTGGGCCGCAATGCCTGCGCGCAGATCCGCGAGCGCACGCTCCAGATCGGCGCTCGGCATCTGTCCGGGCGTCGGATGGTGTCCGCGCGGCTGCACGCCCTGTCCCAGCATCACCGTGTTCCAGCTGTCGATGCGGAAAAGGTCAGTGCCCTCCTGATAGGCTGCCGCACCCTCACGATACAGTTCGATCCGCTGCTGAAGGCTGTCGGGCACTGCGCGTGCTGCATGGTCGCGCCAGAACGGCTCGGGCCGCTCGTTGAGCTTGTAATGGAGGATGATGAAATCGCGGATATGCTCCGATTCCGTTCGCGACTGTGCGTTGAAGCGCGTCGCCAGCGCCGCCATGTCACCGCCGAACGGAAAGTTCTGGAGCAACCGCGTCACCGCGATCATCACCAGATGGATGCTCGTCGATTCAAGCGGCTCGATGAATCCGCTGGCCAGCCCCAGTGCGATACAATTGTGGTTCCAGGCCTTCTTGCGCATACCGGTCGTAAACCGGATCAGCCGCGGATCGAACAGCGGGCGCCCCGGTACCGCCGCGAGCAACTGCTCGCGTGCTGCGTCGTCCGACAGATAATCGCTCGCATAGACATAGCCGTTGCCCATCCGGTGCTGGAGCGGGATCCGCCAGCGCCAGCCCGCGCCGTGCGCGATCGCACGGGTGTAGGGAACGGGAGGCTCGGTCGTCTCCGACTGGACGGCGAAGGCGCTGTTGGTCGGCAGCCAGTGGCTCCAGTCGTCGAAACCGGTCTTGAGCGCGCCTTCGGTCAGGAGCGCCCGGAAACCCGTGCAGTCGATGAACAGATCGCCTGCGATCCGCCGGCCGCTGTCGAGGACGAGCGCGACGATGTCGCCGCTCTCGCCGTCACGCTCGACCGTGTCGATCCGCCCCTCGATGCGCTGCACTCCCGCCGGCTCGGCCAAGCCGCGCAGGAAGGCGGCATAGGCGGTGGCGTCGAGGTGATAGGCATAGGAAAGCGGTGCGGGATCCCCAGTGGCAAAACGCTCAGCCAGCGCCGCCTGCGTTTCCAGCGAATAGTCGCCATAGTCCCCGCCGAAGCCGCGACGCCGCGCCTCGAGCCAGAAATGCTGGAAATCGCATAGCGGCAACGATCGCCCGACGGTGCCGAACGGATGGAAATAGCGGTCGCCATCGCGACGCCAGTTTTCGAAAGCGATGCCGAGCTTGAACGTCGCGTTGGTCTCACGGAGGAAAACCTGCTCGTTGATCCCCAGCAGGCGGTGGAACGTCCAAGCGGTGGGGATCGTCGATTCACCGACGCCCACGGTGCCGATCGCGTCGGATTCGACGAGCACGATGTCGAGCATCGGCCCGAGATGGCGCACCAGCGCAGCGGCCGCGACCCAACCCGCAGTACCGCCGCCCGCGATCACCACGCGAAACTTGCCCTGCTCGTTCATCGCGCTTCCCTCTCCTCGAAAACCTATGGGCCGCGGGGTTCAGCCCTCGCGGCGCTCCTTGCGCGCCACCAGTCGCGGCAGGTTGCCGAGCGACGAAAGCTGCCACACCGCACAGCGCAGGAAATCCTGCGCGTGCAGCGTCGCCAGCGTCGCGGCATCGAGCGCGGCAAAGCGGTTACCGTCGATCACCCAGCAGTCCGGCACCTTGTAGCGCCGGCCGCTGGTCAGTTCGATATCGAGCGTCACGGGCTCGAGCAGATTGGCCGCCTCGAACGCGGCGAACATCGCCGGGCTCGCCTGGTCGCCGACGAAGATCGTCTGCAACACGCCTGCGATACGGTCGAGATAGGGCGCGTTGCCGCCATGCGGCAGGAACAGCGGCGCACCGTCGCCGGTCGTGACGCGCGGATGGTCGGTGTCGATATGGATCATCGGCTCGCCCGGCGCACCGGGGGCAGGCATTCCGATTGAAAAGGGGCCGCGCTCGATCAGCGCGGGGATCATGTCGGCGTCCCAGCGATCGCCGTCGAGATAGAGATTCTCGTCCGCGTCGAGTCCCAGCAGCACGGTCGATCGCCAGCCATGCTCGGCATCGCGCCGGAACAGGATCACATATTCGCGCTGGAGCGCCTCGAACTCGGTAGGGAATACGACCGTCTGGTTGACCGCGTCGCCGAACGCCGCGCCGCGGTCGATCCGGATGCGAAGGTCGGCATGGTCGATATTGTTGAGCACGCTCAGCGGCATGAAGCATTGACCTTGAAAGAGAAGGACCGCCCGTCGCGGGCGGCCCTTCCCCAGTTTACACGCGGGCTTCAGAAGCGGAAGCGCGCGCCCAGCAGGTAACGCGCCGAACCTTCGGCTTCGTACCAGGTGTTGATGGTGTCGCGGCTATAGGTCCGCACGCCTTCCTCGAGCAGGTTGATCCCCTCGAAGCTCAGCGAGATGTTGCGCGTCAGGTCATAGTTGATGCTCAGATCAACCTGGCCATAGGGCGCGTTGAAGACCGGATTGTGGGCCGCGCCACGGTTGATGTCGCTCAGGAAGCGATCACGCCAGTTGTACGACAGGCGGGCCGAAATCCCGTGCTTGTCATAGATCAGCGTCGCGTTCGCCGTATCGCTCAGCCCGACCAGCGCGAACTGGTTGGAATTCGGATCCGCCGTAACGTTGAAGCCGACATTGCCGCGTACCAGCGTGTAGCTGGCAGCGATACCGATACCGGTGTTTCCGAAGAAATACTGGCCGGCAATTTCGACGCCATAGATTTCGGCGTCCTTGTTGTTGATCGGCGTGTTCACCGCAAAGTTAAGCAACGGATCGGCCGCCGTCGGCAACACGTTGATCGCGGCAAGCGTGTTGTCGATATAGGTCGAATTGAACGTCCGGGCCGACGGCACATAGTTCGCCGCCAGTTCGGTCGTCGCCTGCGCGACGTTGCCGTTGTACTTCTGCAGGATCGCGGCGCTGGTGAACAGGTTGATGTTGCTGATGTCACCACCCAGCCCGGTCACGATGTTGCGTGCGGAGGTCGCCAGCGGACCCGCGGTAGGATCGCGCAGGCCGAACAGGTTACGCTGCACCACCGTGTTGCCGATGAAGTTGTGGACGCGCTTGTCGAAGAAACCGACCGACAGATAGACGTCGCGATGCGGATACCATTCGAGCGAGATGTCGAAATTGTCCGAATCGAGCGGCTTCAGTCCCGGATTGTTCTGGGTGCCCGTTGCGACGCCGCCGAGCGAGGTCGGATTGTTGAGCGCACCCGCCCCCGTCGACGCGAACAGGTTGCCATAAGGCGCACGCGAGATTGTCTTCGAATACGAAACGCGCCCGATCAGGTTCTTCGCCGCCTCGATCTGGAAGTCGATCTGCGGCAGCAGATTGTCGTAGCTCGCACGCGCCTTGACCGCCTGGCGATCGGCCGAGTTGAGCACCGAGAAGTCGTTGTCGGCTTCCCACACGATCGCGATCGGCACCTGCTGGAGCGAGGTGGCGTTGACCGTGGTGTGCTCGTACCGCACGCCCGCGACCAGCGTCGCGCTGCGTCCGGCCAGTTCTCCCTTCCAGGTGAGCTGACCATAGGCCGCCCAGATGTCTTCCTTGACCAGGTTGTCGGCGTTGGCATCGACGATGTTCGCGTGGTTCACGCCGTCGTTGGTGATGCCGATATAGTGGTTGTAGAGTGCGTTGTAGAGCTTGGTCGCATCCTGCGCACGCCACGCGATCTGACCGATCGCATCGGCCTTGGCGTCGTTGTGGTGGAACTTGCACGCCGCGCAATATTGCTGGACCAGACCCGGGGCATAGGCCGCGATGTCCGGCGGCAGCGCGTTGTTCCAGTCGCCCAGCACCTGACGCGTGTTATACTGCGTCTGGCGCGTGTCGGTCGAACGATAGTCGCCGCCGAAATCAAAGCGGCTGCCGTTGCCCAGATCCCACCCTGCGTCGATGCGGGCTTCCTTGATCTTCTGCGACTGGGTCGACGCAAACTGGCGCTGCACCGCGCTCGAGAGGTCGCCCAGGTCGAAAACGCCGTTGCAATTGCCGTTGGTAAACGCGACCCCGGTGGGCGTCGTGCGGTTGTAGCAGTCGTTGATGGTCAGCGTCTGCGTCGGGAAGCCGTCATTGTCCCACGCGAGGCTGTGCGACGTCACGATGTTGCCGTTCATCGCGACCGCAGTCGAAGTCTGGCCGTTCGGATTGTCGGGCAGACTCTCGGCCTTGCCGAAATGCCCGTCGAACGTCAGCGAGAAGTTCGGGTCGGTCGGTGTATTGTTCAGCTTGGTGGTGGTGCGGATATAGCCCTTCGAAGGATCGAGGAAATCCTGCAGCGTGGGCATGTTCCAATAGTTGTTGGCCTGGCTCGGGAAGCTGAAATTGCGCTTCTGATAGCTGCCGAACAGCGTGACGCCGAAGCGCTGCTCCTGGTCGGTCCAGCTCATCACGCCCGAGAATTCCGGCGTCACCTTCGGCCCGCAGCTGATGCAGTCATCGGCCGAGGTATCATAGCTCGCCTTGGCGCCGATCGAGCCGCTGAAGCCCGCCGGACGGTCGAGCGGACGCACGCCGACGATGTTGATCGTCGCACCGATGCCGCCCGACGGCACCGCGGCGCGGCCGGTCTTGTAGACCTCCAGCGTCTTGACGCCTTCCGAGGCGAGGTTGGCGAAGTCGAACGAACGGCCGAAGCCGCCGGCCCCGTCGCCGCCCTGGTCACCGCCCACCGCAACGATGTTCGACGCGGCCAGCTGACGGCCGTTCAGCGTCACCATGTTGTACTGGGCGCCAAAGCCGCGGACGGTAACGGTCGACCCTTCACCGTTGACGCGGTCGATCGACACGCCGGTGATGCGCTGGAGCGATTCCGCCAGGTTGGTGTTGGCGAACTTGCCGATATCCTCGGCGGAGATCGCGTCGACGATACCCGTCGAATCCCGCTTGATCGCGATCGAGCGCTCCAGCGAAGCGCGAATGCCGGTGACGACGATCTCGCCGCTGTCCTGCTGCGGCGCCGCGCTCGTGTCGGCGGCAGGCGAGTCGGTCGCGCCGCTGGTCTGCGCCGCAGCGACGCCGGGCACCGCCAGCGCGGTCGCCACGGCGATCAGTGAAACCGCGCGCAGGCGCGCCGGTTGATGGATTTTCATGAAGTCTCTCCTCCTGAACCGGCCCGGGGGCCAGAGTATTTGTTACTTTTTGATTACGTCAATCGCCGACGACAACGTTGTCGAATACAGGAACCGTCACCCCTTTCTCGTCATTTGATTATTGCGAACTGGCATCAGGCGGGCGCCACTCCTTTCGGGCGGCTGCCCGGTCTCTGCGGGCGCGCCGCCGGTGAGGTGCGGTATCGCCCCGCCGCCGCCAGCCAGCGCCCGCCGCGCCAATGCGCGAAGCTCGGGCGGCGACCGCTTTCACCGGAACGCGCACGGCGCGAAACACCCGGATTGTTTGGCGCGGAAGGGGAAGAACACAGCGCCTCGGCCATCAATGCCGCAACCGCGACACGACGCAGGACGAAATGACGCGCACCGGCACTGCTGTCGCGCGACGCGAAGTCGGCGCGGCATGCACAGAATCTGGACGAGACGAAAACGGCGCCTGCGCGCCCACCGGCAGCACTGACCATGTCCCCTCTCCTCACACCCGCTTTTGTTGCAGGCTTGTTTTAACGCTAAGGTTTGACGGCATCTGACACCGATGTCAAGTGTCCCCCGACGTCACAGATGGGCGCGGGTTCGCCGACTGCACTGGTGATAACTTCGTGCGCTAAACCGTTATTCTGGCCAAATTCGTCGCCGCCATACGCACCCTGGCCGCCGCGCCGTCGGCCTTGGCAATCCAAGCTGCACCTTCCGCAACGGCTCTGCCATGTGTTGCGCCCAACCTTCTGATTTGTGACACTTTGGCGTCATTGCGTTTGATCTCCATCAAGGCCTGCGGGCACCGATGGACGGCATCCCGGGCGATAACGGGGAGTAAGCGTTATCATGCAAGAGAGTCGTGCCGAGCTGGGGCTGATGTTCGCGGGCGCGTTGTTGCTCGCCGGGGGCGGCGCGATTCTGTTCTGGGCCGGCGCTGCCGGAAGGATCAGCGTCGAGGCATGTCTGTTCTTCATGCTTGTCGCAATCGGCGGCACCGCGCTTGCCGTTTTCGAGATTCGCGAAGTGATGCGCGGCCGTCGCTATGCGCGTGCCGCAGCCGCACGCCGGCGCCCGGCATCGGCGGTGGCCGTCTTGCGCGTCCCTGTCGATCATGTCACCTGGGGGGAACGGATCCAGGGAGCAACCGCCCCCGCACCGGCAAAGCGCCGCGCGCCGGCGCCCGCACGCACGCGCTGATTCCCGGCCCGCCCGCTCAGCGCATCGGCACAGGACGCGCCTGCTCGATCACACCTTCATAGACGATCGAGCGGTTGGCATTTTCCTCGATCATCAGCACGACCCAACTGTCCCCGCGCGTCGCGATCATCGTGGTATAGCGACCGCTGAACCCGGCGTCGCCGATCCCTTCCGGCGCCACCTTTCCGCTATTGATAAGCAGTGTCTGCATGTCGCGCCCGCATTGCGCGTCGCCGGTACAGTTCAGCCGAAGCGCGAAGCCCTTGGCCGCAAGCTGCGCCTGATAGAATCGCACCATCTCGAGGCGGCTCACCGCGGGGAAGTGCATGTACGAAAGATGCGTGACCTGCCCCTCGAGCACCACGCCCTTCGCGCGCGCCTGGTTCGCGACGGCCGCCGTCGGTACGAACACACGATCCAGCCCGGCGCCCCGATAGCTACGGATCTCGGTTCCCGGATAACGCGCGATCAACGGGTGATCGGCACCATCGCGGTCCTGCGCGAACACGGGCGTCGCAGCCATCGACGCGGCAACCAGCAGGGCAGTACGAACGAACATCGGCATCCCTCAAGCAACGATGCCGCCCTTCTAGGCGCCGGCCACGCCCTCGCAACCGCCAAAATGGTAACGGATTGCAACAGCGGGGGGAACGTTGCCCTTTCCCGCTGCCTCATCCGCCAAGTGCCTCAGACGACGCCAAAAAAGCGTCGCCATGAGCAGCCCTTAGTTTTCTGAGCAGTGTTAACAACGTGGATTCCCAAACGGTCTGATCTCTGATTCAAGGCTGCTCTTTTCAGGGAGCAGCAATGGCGCGTGGCGATCTGACGGACGAGGAATGGGCGGTGCTCGAAGGGGTGCGGCCGTCCGAGCGCAGCCGAAAGGCTGCGCCCCGCGCATGACAATCGGCGATTTCTGAACGGCATGCTGCATGTGCTGCGGGTCGACTGCCCCTGGCGGGACATGCACGAGCGCTACAGCAAGTGGAACTCGGTCTTTGGTAAGCGTCCGGTGGCGGCTGTCGGGCGAAAAATGACCGTCGGCTCCCACCCCAATACAAGACGTTCGTGCCCTCGCTTGCAAAACTTGAAAGCGGCCAGTCATTCAGCCGGTGGGCGCAGTGCTAAACGCGATCATCAAGGCATACCAACCCTGCCCAGCACTTACACCCGCCAGAAGTGCTTCCATGGCCGCACATGGAGGGCCTGAGAATGTCCGACCGGTCACTCGCAATGTCATTTGAGCGTCCGGCATGGTGTCGGGCTGCATTCGCAATTCGACAACGTGGAAGCTATTAGCGAAGCCCCCCCCCGATAGTACCAGACTATGGTCCGTTCCTTGAATGCATAGGCGCGAACAAACTGACGGCGCGGGAAACCTCTGGAAGAATGTCATCATGGCCTAGAAATATGTCCGGCCTGGACAAATGATTTCTTCGGTGAATGTGACTCTTATATTTATCTTGACGTGTGCCGCGGGAACTCGACAAGTTGAGTGCGGGGGCAGCCGAATCTTGCGAGAGCCGCTTGGGGGAGGCAAAAGGTGGGGGGTAAACGCCTTCTTTATCAGAACTTTTGTGCTGCTGTCGCGGCACTCGTATCGCTGTGCGTAGCGTCGTTGCCCGCCGGCTGCGCGGCCAACTCTTATGCCGGCATCCCGTTCGCGGCTGGTGCCGCCGATCCCGAGTTTCAGGATCTCGCCACCCGCGCGCGCGGAGGAGACAAACAGGCGCAATTTGATCTCGCCGAGCGGTCCGATCACGGCCCCGGCGGCACCAGAGACCTGGCGCGGGCGCGGCAACTCTATACCAGCGCGGCGCGGGACACCAAAAAACGGATATGGCTTTATATCGCGACGCCAGGCGGCAGGTCCGCGAGCATTCAGCGCGAGTTTGCCGAAACGGGCTTCGACGGACTGGCAGAGGCCAAGTTACGCCTGCTTGCGCTAGACGAGTCCGATGCGAAATTGCCGCGGACGCTGGGACAGGATTTCGAGATTCGCGACCGGGATGTAGTGCGTGAGAAGGGCTTGCTGCTTTATGGCTATCGGCCGATCTTCAACGGACTCAAATCTTCAAGAAAAGCCGCGCAGGAAGGTTGGCGTGATAATATCGTGGCCGAAGGCGCCATGTTTCCGGTCACCGAGGAAAGCCTGAACGAGACGCTCTCGTTTCTCGTTCTACCGCGGGCCTCGCTTGAGACCGCATATACGGTGGCAGGGACCAGTCATCTGCGTGCTTTCTGTTCGGCGGCCGTGACCGGACCGATCGCAGACCGCGCGGAAATACGCCGCGCGGCGCTGTGTATTGCCCGCTTTCCTGAACTGTCGATTGGGGTGGCAGACAGGCTGGGCGCAGCGCTGCTCATCGATATGCCTGCCGGTGAGATACTGACGACCGTTGAAAATGCGTTACTCACGCAGGAACTGATCTTCTTCTATCGCGCGCTCAACTACTGCAAATGCGGCTCGCTAGGGCTTCAAAGAGCCATTTTGGCGGCGGTGGCGCGATTGATCCCGCCCTTCGCGGCGCAGGAGCGGTCGTGTCGGATCGAGAATTGCCCCCCCCGGTTCGATAATGCGGCCTTTAGGGCTTATGGAGTCGCGGCGACCAGCTTGGTCGAAGCCGTGATGGAAGCGCCGGATCTGGCGCGCGACCCACATGTCAAGGAAGCGATCACCGGTGCGGCGGACTATATCGTAAGGCGCACAGTTTTGCCGAGCGCTGCATCGCTTTCAGATAAACTGAAGAGTTTCTGTGTTGAGGCTGAGCTCGAGTATGCTGTCTGTCGCAAGCAGTTCAGACGCAATCCCTGGCTTTTGGGCGCGCTTGTAGGAAGCCTTGCCGCCTATCTCGCCGACCGCTTTCCGGGTGGACGGGGTTGTAACCAGCTTCGTGTGCGGGCCAGGGAATTCGAAGCAGAGTTGCAGTGGGAGCCCGACCTTCGTCTGCTTTCCAATAATGCTATTCAATCATTCTGCTCGGGAGAGTGAATGTGCAAGGACCGATTTATCAGGGGTCAAAGCCGAAGAAGACCCCGAGTGACGTGACCCCCGCCTTTCATCCAACGGCGACCAGAGACCGATCATTGTTGTTGCGCATGAGCGCAGGTGAAGCAACGGGCTGGGTTAACCCAGCCCGTTGCTTTTCGAGTTCGGCGGCGAACGCCGCCGGGGTGGCGTATCCGAGCGAGGAGTGCGGCCGCTCGGTGTTGTAATCATCGACCCAGCGCGCGAGAATCGAACGGGACTGCCCGATCGTGAAGAACAGCGTTTCGTTGAGTAGCTCGTCGCGCATCCGGCCATTGAAGCTCTCGACGAACCCGTTCTGGGTCGGCTTGCCGGGTGCGATGTAATGCCACTCGACGCGGGCATCGCCGGCCCAGGCAAGCACGGCGTTCGAGGTCAGCTCGGTGCCGTTGTCGCTGACGATCATCTTCGGCGCACCGCGCTCGGCGATCAGAACGGCCAGCTCGCGCACGACGCGCCGGCCCGAGATCGACGTGTCGACCACCGCCCGCAAACACTCGCGCGTCACATCGTCGACGATGTTGAGCACACGGAACCGGCGACCGGTGGCAAGCTGATCGTGGACGAAGTCCAGGCTCCAGCGCTGGTTCGGAAGCGCCAGCACCGGAGCAGGAGCCCGCGCGCCCACGGCGCGCCTTCTGCCCCGCCGACGCCGAACCGTCAGTCTCTCCTCGCGGTAGAGCCGCTGGGTCTTCTTGCGGTTGATGAGGATGCCGTCGCGCCGGAGCAGGATATGCAGGCGCCGGTAGCCGAACCGGCGGCGCTGCCGCGCCAGATCGCGCAACCGCGACCGCAGGTCGCCATCATCCTTCCGGCACGAACGATAGCGCATGCTCTTCCTGTCTGCCGAAATCACTCGGCACGCCCGCCGCTCGCTCATCCCCAACGTCGCCTGGAGATGCACGACCGCTTCGCGCTTCGCGGCGGGCGTCACCATTTTTTTGACAGCAGATCCTTCAGACCCGCGTTGTCGAGCATCGTATCCGCCAGCAATCGCTTGAGCCGCGCGTTCTCCTCCTAAAGCGCCCGCAGCCGCTTGGCATCCGACACCTCCATGCCGCCGAACTTGGCCTTCCACGCATAAAAGGTCGCGCTCGACACCCCGTGCCGGCGGCACAGATCCGTCACCACCGCGCCTGCCTCAGCCTCCTTCAGGATGCCGATGATCTGCTCTTCCGAAAACTGCTTCCGCTTCATCCGTCCGTCCCTTCGTCGGGGCAGACCCTAGCTCCAACTGGAGGAAAAAGCGGGGGTCACGTCAGTTCACGACCTAGCGAGCCCCCCCGATATTACCAGACTATGGTCCGTTCCTTGAATGCATAGGCGCGAACAAACTGACGGCGCGGGAAACCTCTGGAAGAATGTCATCATGGCCTAGAAATATGTCCGGCCTGGACAAATGATTTCTTCGGTGAATGTGACTCTTATATTTATCTTGACGTGTGCCGCGGGAACTCGACAAGTTGAGTGCGGGAGCAGCCAAATCTTGCGAGAGCGGCTTGGGGGGCAAAGGTGGGGGGTAAACGCCTTCTTTATCAGAACTTTTGTGCTGCTACCGCGGCACTCGTATCGCTGTGCGTAGCGTCGTTGCTCGCCGGCTGCGCGGCCAACTCTTATGCCGGCATCCCGTTCGCAGCTGGTGCCGCCGATCCCGAGTTTCAGGATCTCGCCACCCGCGCGCGCGCGGGAGGCAAACAGGCGCAATTTGATCTCACCGAGCGGTCCGATCACGGCCGCGGCGTCACCAGAGACCCGGCGCGGGCGCGGCAACTCTATACCAGCGCGGCGCGGGACACCAAAAAACGGATATGGCTTTATATCGCGACGCCAGGCGGCAGGTCCGCGAGCATTCAGCGCGAGTTTGCCGAAACGCGCTTCGACGGACTGGCGGAGGCCAAGTTACGCCTGCTTGCGCTAGACGAGTCCGATGCGAAATTGCCGCGGACGCTGGGACAGGATTTCGAGATTCGCGATCGGGATGTAGTGCGTGAGAAGGGCATGCTGCTTTATGGCTATCAGCCGATCTTCAACGGACTCAAATCTTCAAAAAAAACCGCGCAGGAAGGTTGGCGTGATAATATCATGGCCGAAGGCGCCATGTTTCCGGTCACCGAGGAAAGCCTGAACGAGACGCTCTCGTTTCTCGTTCTACCGCGGGCCTCGCTTGAGGCCGCATATACGGTGGCAGGGACCAGTCTTCTGCGTGCTTTCTGTTCGGCGGCCGTGACCGGACCGATCGCAGACCGCGCGGAAATACGCCGCGCGGCGCTGTGTATTGCCCGCTTTCCTGAACTGTCGATTGGGGTGGCAGACAAGCTGGGCGCAGCGCTGCTCATCGATATGCCTGCCGGTGAGATACTGACGACCGTTGAAAATGCGTTACTCGCGCAGGAACTTATCTTCTTCTATCGCGCGCTCAACTACTGCAAATGCGGCTCGGTAGGGCTTCAAAGAGCCATTTTGGCGGCAGTGGCGCGATTGATCCCGCCCTTCGCGGCGCAGGAGCGGTCGTGTCGGATCGCGAATTGCCCCCCCCGGTTCGATAATGCGGCCTATAGGGCTTATGGAGTCGCGGCGACCAGCTTGGTCGAAGCCGTGATGGAAGCGCCGGATCTGGCGCGCGACCCACATGTCAAGGAAGCGATCACCGGTGCGGCGGACTATATCGTAAGGCGCAAAGTTTTGCCGAGCGCTGCATCGCTTTCAGATGAACTGAAGAGTTTCTGTGTTGAGGCTGAGCTCGAGTATGCTGTCTGTCGCAAGCAGTTCAGGCGCAATCCCGAGCTTTTGGGTGCGCTTGGAGGAAGCCTTGCTGCCTATCTCACCGACCGCTTTCCGGGTGGACGGGGTTGTGACCAGCTTCGTGTACGGACCAGGGAATTCGAAGCAGAGTTGCAGTGGGAGCCCGACCTTCGCCTGCTTTCCAATAATGCTATTCAATCATTCTGCTCGGGAGAGTGAACGTGCAAGGACCGATTTATCAGGGGTCAAGGCCGAAGAAGACCCGGAGCGGTCCTGAGCGAAAACAAGAAGCTTACGCTGCTCCGACGTTGCGCGTTGGCGGCCGCCGAGGAGAGAGTCGAGGAGAAAAGCGTCAGTTATGGCGGGACCCGAGATCCGTGGTGACCCTGCGAGTTGCGGGAAGCCAGGGATTTCCGGGCCTCTCGGGACAATCTGGCGCGTAGCACAGTGGTTGCGCACTGCATTGCCATCGCAAGGGTTGCAAGTTCAATCCTTGCCGCGCCCACCATATAGAAAGCCCGCCAAGTCAGTGACCGGCGGGCTTTTTGTTTGCCGGATAGCGGCCCAACCGTGCCGCTGGCGGGGGCGGACCGCGCGACCCGCCCCGTGATGGCTCAGAATTGCTTGGTGACTTGCAACTTGAGCGTTCCCGCCGTTTCTCCGGACGCGCCGCGCATACCCGACTCCACGTCGACCGCCCACATGCTCGGCAGTTCGACCCGCGTGCCAAGGCTCAGCTGAAACTGATCACGCTTCCAGCCGCGGCTGTCGATCCGATAGATGGCCGCGCCGGCGATATCGGCATAGTCGAGCAACTGCGCATCGAGGTCCGCGAACTCGTGGCTCCATTCGACGCGGAGCCGCGGTGTCATCGTGCCGAACGCATAGCTGCGACGGAACTCGAGCCAGCTGCCGAGCGTGCTCGTGACCGAGCGGAGCGCGCGGCTATCGAAGCGCAGATTGTACCGCCCCGCCCCGCTTTCGGCATAGGCGTGCATGTCGGCACCCATATACTCGCCCCGACCATAGAGCGAGAAGCTCAGTGTGCCGGTTCTCCGGTCGATGCCGAACGCCACGGCGCCCAGCGTCATCGTTCCATCGCGTGAGCCGAGCGCCACGAGGCTCTGCCCCGTGACATTGCGTCGCGTGCTGAAGCTTAGGTCCGCGCGCCCCACCAGCGCGTCAACGAACGCACCCTCGAACGGCATGGCGCTGACATAGGCCGCCACCAGGCTGCTCCGCCCGCGTACGCGCGCCGCCCCGCCGCCGATCGAGCTGACGTCGTTGCTATAGCCGCCGCCGATGCCCACCGAAAGCGCTTCAGCCAGCTTGATATCGGCGCCAGCGCTGAGGCCGGAGGTGGTCGCGGTGATCTTGGTACGCGCGCTGTCGCGATCCAACGTACCGATTTCGATCGCGCCACCGCTCCAGAAGGCGATTGAACCGACGCGGCGTTCCAGGCCGCCCGTTTCATTCGCTGCCTTGGCGGCGCCGTCAGCTTCAACACCGTCCGGCGCACCGGCTATTGCCGAACCCGCACCATGGACATTCCGTACATCCCCCTCGTCGCCACCGCCGGCCATGCGTGCCGTGATTGCCGCGGTCGCACCTTCCAGCGTCGGGGGCTGGCGATAGAAGCCATTGCCGTCGCGCGAAGCAAGCGTCACGCCCATCTGCGGCTTTCCGCTGCCCCCACCACCATGCAACTGCTCGGCGCGGCGCATGAAGTTCGCGACCTGGCTGCGGGCGAAGCGACGCGTCGCTTCCGCCTGGGCGTCGATCAGCCCGCGCAGGTTCGGGTCCTTCGTGGGATCGGGCCGCGCCGTCACGTTGAGCGTCACGGCGGCCGGCGCCGAGGCGCCATATTGGTTGGTCAGCGTGTAGCGGACGACGATCGTGCCGCCGAACCGCGCATTTGGCGTAAGTTCGAGACGATAGGCCTTGGTCGCGCCCGATCCGCTTTCGACGATCGTGGCCGTTGCCGCGGTAGCCGGCGTCATGTCGACGACGGCGGCAGCGGTGAACGGCCCCCCAACGGCATCGGCAGTGAGATCGACCACGACCTTCTCGCCATCGCCGGTCGACGCGGTCTTGGGGGCCGCGACCGGCGGAACGCCCGTGACGGTGATCGACACGGTCGCCGGAGCGGAGGTGCCGCCAGGGCCGGTCGCGGTGTAGGAGAAGCTGTCCGAACCAACATAACCGACGTTGGGACGATAGACGGCGATGAAACCGCTCGATCCCGGCGCGGCCGCGGCAGTGCTGCGCTGGCCCGCCACTGAACGCGATACCGCCGCCAAGCGCGCAACGCCGCCGGACTGGATCGTGATCGTGCCGTGCTGCGGCGGAGCCACGATCGTGACCGCGGTGAACTCGCCGGTGACGAGCGCGCCGAGATCCACGCTCACGTCGGTGCCCGCCGTAACGGTCGCCGCCGCCTTGACGATGCTCGTCGTCGACTCAGCGGCCGGCGGCGGCGGCGCTGCCACGGTCATGCTGACGGTCGCCGGAGCCGAGGTGCCGCCCGGGCCGGTCGCCGTGAACGTGAAGCTGTCCGCACCGAAGTAGCCGGAGGTGGGGACGTAGGTCGCCACCTTGCCCGCGATTGCGACAGTGCCGTGTTCCGGCGCCGTACCCACGGCAAGCGTGTCATACACGCCCGTTGTCGAGCTCGTGAGGTCGATCGCCGTACCGGTGCTGTTGTACGCGATCTTCACGTCGTTGAGCGCGGTCGTGACGGGCGCGGGGGGCACGCCGACGACAATGCTCACCGTCGCAGGAGTCGAAGTGCCGCCCGGGCCGGTTGCCGTATAGGTGAAACTGTCGGCGCCGTAATAGCCGGCGGTCGGAATATAGGTTGCGACGTTGGCCGCGAACGTCACGGTGCCATGCGTCGGCGCAGTGCCGACCGCCAAGTTCCCGAACACCCCGCTGACCGAGCTGGTCAGATCGATCGCCGTGCCGGTGCTATTGTAGGCAACCGTGACATCGCTCTTCGCGGTCGCCACCGGCGGCGCGGGCGTCGCCACCGTCAGGCTTACCGTCGCGGCGGACGAGGTGCCCCCAGGGCCGGTCGCAGTGTAGGTAAAGCTGTCAGCGCCGAAATAGCCGCTCGTGGGGACATAGGTCGCGACGTTGCCGCTGAAGCTCACGCTGCCGTGCGCCGGAGCCGTGCCGACCGCCAGGCTGCTCGAGACGCCAGCGACCGAGCTGGTCAGGTCGATCGCCGTCCCGCTGCTGTTGTACGCGACCGACACGCCCGACTTGGCCGCAGCGACTGGCGCCGCCGGCGTGGCGACCGTGAGGCTCACGGTCGCAGCCGCCGAGGTGCCGCCCGGGCCAGTCGCGGTGTAGGTGAAGCTGTCGGCGCCGTAATAGCCACTGGTCGGAATATAGGTCGCGACGTTGCCGCTGAAGCTGACGCTGCCATGCGCCGGAGCCGTGCCCACCGCCAGGCTGGTCACCACGCCCGTGACCGAGTTGGTCAGGTCGATCGCCGTGCCTGCGCTGTCATAGGCCACCGCCACGCCCGACTTGGTCGCAGCGACCGGCGCCGCCGGCGTGGCGACGGTGAGGCTCACGGTTGCAGCCGCCGAGGTGCCGCCGGGGCCGGTCGCCGTATAGGTGAAGCTGTCGGCGCCGTAATAGCCGGCTGTAGGGATGTAGGTCGCGACGTTGCCGCTGAAGCTCACGCTGCCGTGCGCGGGCGGCGTATCGACCGCGAGGCTGCTGGACAGGCCGGTGACCGAGCTGGTCAGGTCGATCGCCGTGCCGGTGCTGTCATAGGCCACCGCCACGCCCGACTTGGCCGCAGCCACCGGCGCCGCCGGCGTCGCGACGGTGAGGCTCACGGTCGCCGCCGCCGAGGTGCCGCCGGGGCCGGTCGCGGTATAGGTGAAGCTGTCCGCGCCGTAATAGCCGCTGGCCGGCGTATACGTGGCGACGGTGCCGGCGAAGCTGACGCTGCCGTGCGCGGGCGACGTGCCCACCGCCAAGCTGGTCACCACGCCCGTAACCGAGCTGGTCAGGTCGATCGCCGTCCCGCTGCTGTTGTACGCGACTGACACGCCCGACTTGGCCGCAGCGACCGGCGCCGCCGGCGTCGCGACGGTGAGGCTCACGGTCGCCGCCGCCGAGGTGCCGCCGGGGCCGGTCGCGGTATAGGTGAAGCTGTCCGCGCCGTAATAGCCGCTTGCTGGCGTGTACGTGGCGACGTTGCCGGCGAAGCTGACGCTGCCATGCGCCGGAGCCGTGCCGACCGCCAGGCTGGTCGAGACACCCGTGACCGAGCTGGTCAGGTCGATCGCCGTGCCGGTGCTGTCATAGGCCACCGCAACGCCCGACTTGGCCGCAGCGACCGGCGCCGCCGGCGTCGCGACCGTGAGGCTCACGGTCGCGGCGGACGAGGTGCCGCCGGGGCCGGTCGCGGTATAGGTGAAGCTGTCGGCGCCGTAATAGCCGCCGGTTGGAATATAGGTCGCGACGTTGCCGCTGAAGCTCACGCTGCCGTGCGCGGGCGGCGTATCGACGGCGAGGCTGCTGAACAGGCCGGTGACCGAGCTGGTCAGGTCGATCGCCGTGCCGGCGCTGTCATAAGGCACCGCAACGCCGCTCTTGGCCGCCACCACCGGCGCAGCCGGCGCGGCGACCGTAAGGCTCACCGTCGCAGCCGCCGAGGTGCCGCCCGGCCCGGTCGCGGTATAGGTGAAGCTGTCGGCGCCGGAATAGCCGGCTGTTGGGATATAGGTCGCGACTTTGCCGGCGAAGCTCACGCTGCCATGCGCCGGAGCCGTGCCGACCGCCAGGCTGGTGACGCTGCCGCCGCTGAGCGATGTCGTCAGGTCGATCGCCGTGCCGGTGCTGTCATACGCCACCGCCACGCCGGATTTGTCGGCCGCGACCGGGGCGGTGACATAGGTAAATTGCGGGGCAGCGGATGTGCTCGTCTGGCTGTTTGAAGTGACAACGACGTCCACCGCGCCCGCGCTTCCGCTCGGTGCCGTCACCATCATGGTCGTGCCCGACGCCGCCGTGACAACTGCGTCCTGCGTCCCGAACTTAACGCTGTTGTTGCTCGCCGTCGTGGAGAAGCCGCGCCCGCTGATCGTGACGCTGGTTCCGCCTGCAACAGGCCCGGTGGTCGGCGAGATGGCGTTGACGGCCGGAGAGACCACCACGCTGGGACTGGTGGAAGCCGATGTGGTCGGCCAGCCCAAGGGCGTGAACGCCGTGCTGGAAAAGCTGGTAGTGCCCGATGTCCCGCCCGTGAAGCTGTAGGTGACCGTGCACGATGCGTTGGCCGGGACCGAAACGTTGCCGACGAGGATCAGCCCCGCCCCCGGAACCGCTCCCGTCGAAGAACAGGTGCCGCCGGGCGCACCAACCACGCGCGCAAGCACGGTGGCCGTCACCGCAATCGTCGTGGAAATCGTGGGCGACGCGGTCGGGTTCGGGTTGGTGAAGGTAATGGTCAGCAGCGTCGTCGTGCCCGACCTGACCGAGGTCGAGCTGGTCGCGAGCGAGATGCCCACGGCCTGGAGCGACGGGCTCTGCGCATGCGCTTCGGAAGCGAGACCGGAAACGCCCAGCGCGACCAGCGCCGCCGTACCCCATCTCCGTACCGATGCCATCATTTCGCGAAACCGCGAATGCGCGATCGAATCAGCCTTGCTGTGCAAGCGAACCCCCGTTGCATGCCGTGCGCGGCACGGGATACTATTTCACCAACGAATTAATAACTTACGCTCCCGATTCACCGGCACTGGGCAGGTGAATCTTCCTTTGGTGGGGTCTAAAAGTTAAAATCCAGTAACCATGTCATTTTGCTTAAGCACGATTCCCAGGATCGCGAGGATCACAAGGCTTCGTGCAGGATTTGCAATTTTTTGTTGCTGAGTATTTCCAGGACATCATCGGGATTGGCGTTCCGCGCCGGCGGCACTGCCCTGCTCGCGCATCACGAACCCGCCGGCTGATCGCGCCAGAGCCAGCGCAGCACTTCGGGCAGGATCGCGCCGCCGTCGGCATCGGAGCGGCTGCCCGAGGTCCAGCGATAGGCAAGGTTGTAGGGCGGCCCGGCGCGCTTCTCGGCCTCTGCGTGCGCATTGGCCCATTGCAGCACCTTCACCATCTGCTGGTTGGCGAGAAACCGGTTGCCATGTTCATTGTCGAGATCGTTGCTCCCGTCCTGCAGGAACACGCGGATCGGCTGATCGCGCGCTTGCGGATCAGGCCAGGACAGGTGTCGCCGCCATAGGCAATCGGTTGGCGGTCCGTGCCGAGGCGCATGCCGATCGAGGTGTAGCTGCCGATGAAGGTGATGACGTTGCCGAACGCCTCCGGATGGCGTGACCCACCGATTCGTGGCCCACCTTGCGTGGGCCACGGTGGAACAAGACGGGAAACAACGAGACCCGCAGGAGTGATCTTACCGCAGTTTTCTACAATGTTCTCAATTTACACTGGCGCCGACGGCAGGACTCGAAGCTGCGCCCTCAGGTTATGGGAGCACGCGGCACACCCCGCCTTGGCACAGCCGGTTGCCGCTGAAGTCCGGATGGGTACCCGCCTCCGCGACGATGCCCTCGGGCGTAGCACCGCCTGAACCGGGCGCGCCGTCGACAGGCGGCAGCCAGACCGGCACGGTCCACCGTGCAACGACTGCCGCGCTCTGGCTGCCGTCGGCGGCGCTGTCGATCACCAGCTTTCCAGGAACATAGCGCAACACATAGTTCGCCGACGCCGTCAGCGTCCCCTGGGTAATCGGCATCACGCCAAAGCTGTCTCGTGCCGCCGCGGTCGCCAGCGCGCCGCTCAGGCTGTCGCCATTGGCGAGCCCCATGCCCCCGATCGTGTAGGTCAACGGCGGATTGTCGATACCGAACACGCGCCGCTGATCGTCGGCCGTCACGATCAGCATCCGCGGGTTCACGGTCAGCGACGCGCCCTGGAACGCGGTCACGACATAATTGGCCGACGGGGCGAGCGAACCAAGCACGATGGCATAGTCCCCCACGCCCGACATCGTGTTTGCGGCAGTCGCCAGCGCGCCGATCAGCGTGTCGCCGTTGACCAGCCCCATGCCGCCGATGCGATAAGCGAGTGCCGGATTGGCGTCACCATAGATGCGCTGCGCGGCATCGGCGGTGATCGTGATCAGCCGCGGCGTGATCGTCAGCGTACCGCCGGTGAAACCGGTGACGCTGTAATTGGCCGATGCCGCCAGCGTGCCCTGGCCGATCGCATAGTTGCCGACGCTCGTGCGGGCATCGGCGCTCGTCGCGAGCGCACCGGTCAACGCGTCGCCGTTGGCGAGCCCCATGCCGCCGATCGTGTAGCCCAGCGCCGGGTTGGCGTCGCCATAGACGCGGCTTGTATCGCTCGCGGCGATGCTGATCGGCCGCGGCATGATCGTCAGGCTGCTGCCGGTATAGCCGATCGCGTAGTTGGCGTTGGCGAGGCTGCCCTGCTCGATGGCATAGCTGCCGACGCCGCTCGTCGCGCTCGCACCCGTCGTCAGCGCGCCCGTCAGGCTGTCGCCGTTGACCAGTCCCATGCCGCCGATCGTGTAGGTGAATGCCGGGTTCGCCTCGCCATAGATGCGCGACGCCGCGTTGGCGCTCACCGTGATCGGCCGCGGGTTGATCGTCAGCGTTCCCGCGGTGAAATCGACCGCGTAATTCGCCGGCGCCGTCAGCGTGCCGATCGTGATGGCATAGCTGCCCACGCCCGACGCCACCGTCGCGCTTGTCGCCAGCGCACCCGTCAGGCTGTCGCCATTGGGCAGCGCGCCGCCGGTGATGCGATAGGTCAGCGCCGGATTGGCCTCGCCATAGATCCGCGCCAACGAGTCCGCGACCACCGAGATCGGCCGCGGCGTCACCGTCAGCGTGCCGCCGAGATAGGTGAGCTGGTAATTGGCCGAGGCGGCGAGCGTCCCCTGACCGATCGCATAGGCACCGACCGAAACGCCGGCCCCCGGCCCCACCAGCGTACCGGTGAGCGTGTCGCCGTTGACCAGCCCGATCGCCGTATAGGCGAACGCCGGATCGGCATCGCCATAGACCCGGCTCGCGTCGGCGCCGCGTATAGTCAGCGCCCGCGGCGTGATCGTCAGCGTACCGCCGGTGAAACCGGTGACGCTGTAATTGGCCGATGCCGCCAGCGTGCCCTGGCCGATCGCATAGTTGCCGACGCTCGTGCGGGCATCGGCGCTCGTCGCGAGCGCGCCGGTCAACGCGTCGCCGTTGGCGAGCCCCATGCCGCCGATCGTGTAGCCCAGCGCCGGGTTGGCGTCGCCATAGACGCGGCTTGTATCGCTCGCGGCGATGCTGATCGGCCGCGGCATGATCGTCAGGCTGCTGCCGGTATAGCCGATCGCGTAGTTGGCGTTGGCGAGGCTGCCCTGCTCGATGGCATAGCTGCCGACGCCGCTCGTCGCGCTCGCACCCGTCGTCAGCGCGCCGGTGAGGCTGTCGCCGTTGACCAGTCCCATGCCGCCGATCGTGTAGGTGAATGCCGGGTTCGCCTCGCCATAGATGCGCGACGCCGCGTTGGCGCTCACCGTGATCGGCCGCGGGTTGATCGTCAGCGTTCCCGCGGTGAAATCGACCGCGTAATTCGCCGGCGCCGTCAGCGTGCCGACCGTGATGGCATAGCTGCCCACGCCCGACGCCACCGTCGCGCTTGTCGCCAGCGCACCCGTCAGGCTGTCGCCATTGGGCAGCGCGCCGCCGGTGATGCGATAGGTCAGCGCCGGATTGGCCTCGCCATAGATCCGCGCCAACGAGTCCGCGACCACCGAGATCGGCCGCGGCGTCACCGTCAGCGTGCCGCCGAGATAGGTGAGCTGGTAATTGGCCGAGGCGGCGAGCGTCCCCTGACCGATCGCATAGGCACCGACCGAAACGCCGGCCCCCGGCCCCACCAGCGTACCGGTGAGCGTGTCGCCGTTGACCAGCCCGATCGCACTATAGGCGAACGCCGGATCGGCATCGCCATAGACCCGGCTGGCGTCGGCGCCGCGTACGGTCAGCGCACGCGGCGTGATCGTCAGCGTACCGCCGGTGAAACCGGTGACGCTGTAGTTGGCCGATGCCGCCAGCGTGCCCTGGCCGATCGCATAGTTGCCGACGCTCGTGCGGGCATCGGCGCTCGTCGCGAGCGCGCCGGTCAACGCGTCGCCGTTGGCGAGCCCCATGCCGCCGATCGTGTAGCCCAGCGCCGGGTTGGCGTCGCCATAGACGCGGCTTGTATCGCTTGCGGCGATGCTGATCGGTCGCGGCGTGATCGTCAGACTGCTGCCGGTATAGCCGATCGCGTAGTTGGCGTTGACGAGGCTGCCCTGCTCGATGGCATAGCTGCCGACGCCGCTCGTCGCACTCGCACCCGTCGTCAGCGCGCCCGTCAGGCTGTCGCCGTTGACCAGTCCCATGCCGCCGATCGTGTAGGTGAATGCCGGGTTCGCCTCGCCATAGATGCGCGACGCCGCGTTGGCGCTCACCGTGATCGGCCGCGGGTTGATCGTCAGCGTTCCCGCGGTGAAATCGACCGCGTAATTCGCCGGCGCCGTCAGCGTGCCGATCGTGATGGCATAGCTGCCGACGCCCGACGCCACCGTCGCGCTTGTCGCCAGCGCACCCGTCAGGCTGTCGCCATTGGGCAGCGCGCCGCCGGTGATGCGATAGGTCAGCGCCGGATTGGCCTCGCCATAGACCCGCGCCAACGAGTCCGCGACCACCGAGATCAGCCGCGGGGTGACCGTCGCCGTGCCCGACATCAGGCTCAACTGGTAATTGGGTGACCCGGTCAACGTGCCCAGCGTGATGCCATAGCTCCCCACCGACGCCGCGGCGCTCGGCCCCGCCAGCGTGCCGGTGAGCGTGTCGCCGTTGATCAGGCCGATCGTCGTGTAGGCGATCACCGGATTGGCCTCGCCATAGACCCGGCTGAAGTCATTCGCGAAAACAAGCACCGGCCGCGGCAGCACGCGCAGGTTGGCGCCCACGAAGGTCAACGCATAGTTGGAGGAGAGCCCGAGCGTTCCCTGCGTGATGGCATAATCGCCGACGTTCGACCCGCTGGTCGCGCCGGTCGTCAGCGCCCCGGTCAGCACGTCGCCGTTGACCAGGCCGCCGCCGACGATCCGATAGGTCAGTTCGGGATTGGCATTGCCGTACACGCGCGACTGTGCGTCGACCACCACGCTCAACGGACGCGGCTGCACGGTCAGCGTGCCGCCGACGAAATCGAGCGTGTAGTTGCTCGACGCCGCCAGCGTGCCCTGGCCGATCGCATAACTGCCGGTACTCGATCCGCCGGTCGCGCTCGTCACGAGTGCCCCGCTCAACGTATCGCCGTTCGCCAGGCCCTTGCCGCCGATGCTGTAGGTCAATGTCGGGTTGGCATCACCATAGACGCGGCTCAGATCGTTGGCGGTGACCAGGATCGCGCGCGGGGTGATCGTGAAGGCCGCATCCTGGAACTGAGTGACAACATAATTGCCTGCTGCGGCCAACGTCCCCTGGCCGATCCGATAGCTGCCGACCGGCGATCCCGCGACGGTCCCGCTCGACAGGCTACCGCTCAGACTGTCGCCATTGACCAGCCCCATGCCGCCGATCGTGTAAGTCAGCACCGGATCGGCATCGCCATAGATGCGCGAGGCCGCATTGGCGGTGATCGTGATCGGACGCGCGGTGATCGTCAACTTGGCCGGCGCGACGGTGATCGCGTAATTGGCGTTGGCGAGCGAGCCCTGCGTGATCGCATAGTCGCCGACAGCCGACGCGAGCGTCGCGCTCGTCGCCAGCGCGCCGCTCAGGCTGTCGCCATTGACCAGGCCCATGCCGCCGATCGTATAGGTGAAGGCAGGATTGGCGTCGCCATAGATGCGCGACTTGTTGTCGGGCGTGATGTCGATCGGCCGCGGCTTGACCGTCACCGTCCCGTTGGTGACGCGCAGGTCATAGCCGTTGGGAACCGAGAGGCCCGAGGTGTCGATCGTGATCGCATAGCTGCCCGCCGCGGCGGTAGCGGCGCTACCCAGCGACGACGCCAGCGCCGTTCCCAGCCCGCTCAGATCGTCGCCCAGGAACGCGCCGGCAACGGCGGGCGTGGCAGAGACCACTGCCGATACCGTCGCGGTTTCACCATAGAATTTGCTGACGTCTGCCGCGACCGCCGTCACCAGCGGCCGCATCGCAAAGATATAGCGGTTGCCCGTGACCGACGGCACCGTGTCGGTTGTGGTGCCCCATATGGCGGTGTTGCCGCTGTCCAGCCCGCCGAACACATTGCCGTCCGGCCCGGCCGAATAGATCAGCCAGCGTCCGCCGGTGACCGCATTGGCACCGGCATTGTTCACGAATTTGCCCTGCGCGCGCAGCCGCGTGTCGCCGGCGGTGATAGCGCCGGCCAGCGTAATGTCGCCCGTGGAGCCGAGGTCGAGCGAGGTGCCGGCGTCGAGCCCGCTTGCCGTGGTGCCGTCATAACCGCCGATCCCGCCCACGGTGACGCCGGTCGTGCTCGACACGCGGATGGCGCTGCCGCGCCCGGCTATCCGGCCGATACGCGCATTGTCGATCAGCACGCCGCCCGCGTCGAGCAGCAACGCCCCCGCGGCCAGCGTGCCGCCGTCGGTCTGAACGCCGCCCGGCGTCTTGAGCGAAAGCGTCCCGACCACCGAAACGGCCGAATCGATCCGCAGATTGTCCGCAATGAGGTGCGCGTTGGGCAGGCTCGACAGCGTGACGGCCCCACCCGTCGCAGCGTTGAGCACCGAAGCGAGCCCACTCGTGGTCGCCGATGCTCCCGACTGGTCGATCTTGAACCAGGCGGTGTTCAGACTGGCCGCTGCCAGCGGCGAGGCATTGTCGTACAGTCCGCCGATGCCGCCGCCGGTATCCTGGGCCAGCAGCACGCGGTTCGCGGTCAGTCGTTCGGCCCGCAACATCACGTTGAACGCGCCCTGATCGTCGCTCAGGCCGACCCCGGCCAGCCCGCCGCCCGCGAGCACCGAAACGATCGCGCGCGCAGCTTTCGCAGTGCTGCTGCTTCCCTGATAGACCGTGCCGGCGGCAAATGCCGCCCCGTTGGGGAACAGCGACTTGAGATAGGGATAGGCCCCGTTCGTCGCCCCCCAGATGCTGGCATCGAGCACGCTTGGCAGCGTGCCGTTGGTCAGCGTCGCCGTCGGCGTCCCGCCGCCGATGCCCGAAACCTGCCCGTCATAGACGGTGTTGGTCGAAGGGTCGCCGGAGCCGATCACCCCGCCATAGTCGCCGACATTGCCGGTGACGATGATCTTTGCCGACACGAAGCCGCCATCGACGATCGAACCGCCGTAATTGGTGCCGACAAGTCCGCCGAGGCCGTAAAAGGCGCGCACAGACCCCTGGAACGTCGAATTGCGCACGGTGCCGAAGCCGTTGCGACCGTAAATGCCGCCCGCCTCGCTGACCTGCGCGCTGACGTTCGCAAACACGGTCGCGTTCTGCACGGTTCCGCGGTTGCCGTAGCCTGCGACGCCGCCCACCAGGTCGAAGCCGCTCACCGCACCGGTGACGACGACATTCCGGATCAGCCCCGACCCGCGATTGACGCCCGCGATCGCGCCCACGTTCGAACCGCCCGAGATATTGGCGTTGAGCAGCAACAGGTTGCTGACCGTCCCGTCGTTCGAACTGATGAGCCCGGTATTGTCACCGCCGCCGATGCGCAGATTGGCGACGGCATTGCCCAGACCTTCCAGCGTGCCGCTGAAGCTGCCGATCACGCTGCCGCCCTGCTGCACGTTCGCGAAATCGATCGTGTTGGCCAGAGCATAGGCGCCGCTGCCGCCGACGGCGCGAAGGTCGGCGATGCTGCGCACCAGCGCATAGTTCGTGCCGTTGATCGTGAGCGCCTGGCCGCTCTGCCCAGCGGCGAACGACACGCTCGATCCCATCGCGAAACTGAGCCCGTTGCCATGGTTCAGCGTCACCCGGCCGCCGCCCTGGACAGAGATCGTCTCGTTGACCTGGATTGCGCCCGCCGCACTCAGTGTCAAGGTCGCAGCCGAGTTCCAGGCGACCGGCGCGGCGACGGTGATGTTGCCGGCCTGGCTGCCCGACGACCCGGTCGACACGATGACGTTCGCCGACGCGAGTTGCGACGACAGTGCGCCTGCGTTCAGCACACTGTCGTCGGCATTGGCCGTAAAGCCGCTCATGCCGCTCGACGCGGCATTCGAGATGGTAAGGTTGCGGGGATCGAGCAGCAGCGTTCCCCACTTGCCCCTCGGCGCGCGAAGGTCGGCGGTGCCGGCATAATCCAGCGTTTCCTTGCCCGACACTTCGGCATTGCCGCCGTCGCCGCCGTTCGCACCGCCCGTCGCGCGAATACGCCCCGCAAAGCGCGTCGCGCCGTCGGACCACAACACGACGCTGCCGCCCGCGCCGGTCGTTGCCGCGCTCGCGTCGATCCGCGTCGCGGCGTCTGCCGTCAACGTCTCGGCCCGCGCGAGCGAGCCGCCGCCCTGCCAGTCACCGCCGACGCGAATGCGCCCACCGCCGGTCGCGCCCACGGCATTCAGTTCTGCGCCCTCGAGTGCGATGTCGCGCGCGGTCAACGTCAGCACGCCGCCCGCGCCGGTGTCGCTCCCGGCATCGAGCCTTCCGGAGACGCCCAGCCTGCCCGATCCGCCGTCAAGCACGATCATGCCCTCGCGTCCGGAAACCGATCGCGCCTCGATCACACCCGACATGTTGACCGCCCGGCGCATCAGTTCGCGCGCAGCCTCGGCCTGCAGCACGACACGACTGCCCGGCGCCAGGATGCTGCCGGCATTATCGACCAGCGCGCCGGTGCCGCCCGCGCGGCTCGGCAGCGCGACCTGCAGGAATCCCTCGCCATTGGGATCGAGTGTCACCGCCTCGCCCGCCGCCATCGCCACTTTGCCCAGCGATACCGCGATCAGCCCGTCGTTGCGCACCGTTCCGCCGATCAGCGCGGCATAGCCGCCATCGGCGACGCGGATGCGCCCGCCATTTGCGACACCCGCGCGGCTGTCCCCCGCGAAGCGATAGCGACCCGCCATGAAGTCCTCGTTGCTGATCCCCAGCGTCGAGGCGACGAAACCGCTGGCATTGACCGTGCCCGTCGGCGTGATGACGATGCCGTTGGGGTTGATCAGGAACACCTGGCCGTTGGCGTGAATCTGCCCCGCGATCGTCGAGCGCGTATCGCCGGTGACGCGATTGAGCAGTCGCGATGCCGCATCGGGCTGGACGATGTCGACACGACCGCCCTCCCCGACCGAAAAGCTCTGCCAGTCGATCACCGCTTGCGCGGACTTCTGCTCGATCGTCATCGCGCCGGGAGCCGGATTGCGGATCGTTGCGTCGCCGCGCACGACATTGCCGCCGCCCGGCAATGTCTGCGCGGCAGCGCTGCCGATCCCGGCGAGCGAGGTGGTGACGAGCAGGGCGATCGAACGCGAAAGGCGGCTGGTCATATCGGCTCTCTCAGAACTGCAGATTGAACGAGGTGGTGAAGCGGTCCGACATCCCCGCGCGGTCGCTGCGCGTCGATCGGCCGAGTTCGAGCGTCACATTGGCGCTGGTCTGGCTCGCGCGCGGCGCGATCCCCATGCGGATGCCCAGGCCATAGGCTGCGCCCGACACCCATTCGCGCTCGAGAATGGTGGGCCGGGCATTGTTCACCGCACCGCCCGCGACAAAGGCATAGGGGACCGCGAGCATTGCCGCGCGTGCGCCCGCGAAGGTTCCGGAAAACGGCGCCTGAACCTCGCCGCGCGTCAGCAACCCGGCATCCCCCAGCATCGCGCCGGATTCCATCGCCGACAGGCCGTTCGGGCCGGTCAGCCCGATCCGCTCGGCATTGGGCAGCGCAATCCCGAACGAGGTCTGCGCCTGGCTGCGGAGCGCGAGCGCGAAGTGACGGCCGACGGGCTGCGCATAGTCGACGGTGACGAGCAGCGACCGGAAATCGGGGCGCGCGCCCTGGCGCGACAGCGGTATCCGGCTCGCCGCCGCATCGGCGGGCGTACGCGCGCCGAACGCGTCAAGCCCGGCCGACAATGTGGTCAAGAGCGTCAGCGTCGCACCGTCGGCCGAACGCAGCCGCAGGTCGTTGCTCAGCCGGACGACGCGCAGCCGGTCGCGGGCCAGCGCGATCGGCTTGACCGCCCCCAAATAGTCGAGCGTCTCGCGCGACATGTCGAAGCCCAGCGAGACGCTGTCGTTGAGCGCCTGGCTGCGCACCAGCGGATAGCTCGCACGCGCCGCGAGCCGGGAGAAGTCAGACCCCAGCGGCGGCTCGAAACGCGACGTTCGCGGCGTCGCACGCGACGCGCTGTATTCGACGTTGAGCGTCAGCCCATCGATACCCACCGGCAGTACATATCCTGCGGCGAGCGCCCGGTTGCGGGGTCGCGCGCCGGTATAGTCGCCCTCGAACGGCTGGCCGTTGGCGCGCAGATAGATCAGCTCGCCCATCCCCAGCACCGAGTTCAGGTTGATGCCGAGCCCATAGCTTTCGTTGCCGAACGCCGCCGACAGGCCGTTGTCCATCGAAACGATGCCGCCGACCGGGCGATAGCGCGCCTCGATCACCAATTGGCTGCCCCCCGGCCTGGTGCCTGCGGCCAGCGTCGAGCGCAGCATCACCCCGGGCGTATCCCCGGCGAGCAGCAGTCGCCGCTCGATCTCGCGGTAGCCGATCCCCGGCCGCCCGATCAGCGGCGCAAGCACCGCCGCGACGCGCCCGCGCACCGCCCGCGGCAGCGACTGCGTATCGATCGTCTCGATAAACCCGTCGATCAGCGCCAGCCGCAGCGTCTGGCCATCCTCGATGCGCTGTTCAGGCACCAGCACGCGCACCAGCACGCGGCCTTCTGCCGCGGCATCCGCCTCAAGCTGACGTGCCGCGCGAAAGATGTCGGCCGCGCTCACCCGTCGGCCGATCAGGGCCGCACGCGCTCGCGCGATTGCCGGATCCAGCGCCGGCGGTGCACCCTCGACCACGACGTCGTTCAGCAACACGTGATATTGCTCGGCATCGGCGGGCAGCGCCGCCGCCGCCGGCCCGGCCAGCTTCAGCGCGGCGCCGTCGCGCTGGATCTGCGGCTGAAAGCTCGGCGGGGTCAATTGAGACGCAGTCTGCGCAACGGCCGGCAACACGCACACGCCGAAACCGGCCCCCAGCAGCGCGCACGCCAAAGCACCGCGCGAAGCCGCGCGTCGAAACTGCAACATGGACAATGATCCCCACTCAACTGACGCGATCGAGCCGCCCGCTCCCCGGCCGGCTCGACGCGTCGCAACGCGCCGATGCCAGTCAGGCGTAATCGCCACCCCTCCCCGGGAAAGCGCCGCCGCTTGCAGGGTTCAGCACGGCCTGTTGCGCAGGCGTAAGCGCAGTCGCCCGCCCAAGGTCAACCGATCGGCACGATTTGAGACGGAATGTAATTATATTGAGACAGATATCGCATTCGCGTGCCGACTGCGACACGACAACATGCATCCAACACGTAACGCCGGCCCCTTGAGCCCGCACCTCATGCCGAACGCTGGGTCATGACGCGCTCGCGTACTCGGCGACAAGCGCGTCCCAGGAGATGCCGGAGCGAGAAATCCGATTCAACCTTGCCGTTAATTTGGCTCGTGATCAGTCGCGAGGCGCGTCCAATGGATTCGCCTCTTCGAAGCCGCCGACGACGCTCGACGCGACCAGCATCGCCGTCTCGGGCCTGGGCAACTGGATCAACGCCCAATCCCTCGACAGCAACGCACTGGCGCTATAGCCCGACGGAAGCAGCGGTGCCGCGGTGATGCGCAGATGGCCGGCGATATAGCTGATCGCATAGTTGCCGCTTGCATCGAGCGTACCGCGCAGGATCGGGTAGAGACCCGGCATCGATGCGCCGTCCGCCGCGACAGTCAACGCGCCGCGGAGTTGATCGCCGTTGACCAGTCCGCCGCCACCGATGCGATAGGTAAGGGGCGGATTCGGCGTACCGGTCATGCGCGTGAGATCGTCGGCCGTGATGGTGATTGGCCGCGGCGTCACCGTCAGGCCGCCGCTCCGCATCGCGTAGCGGATGGAATAGTTGGAAAGCCCCGTCCCGACCGCCTCCGACGCTGAAAGGTCGTAGCGGCCCACTCCGGACATCGCGCCTGCCGAGGACGATAGCCGAACGCTGGTAATGACGTCGCCGTTCACAAGATTGTCGCCGGTTGCCGATCCGCGCGACGGGTTGTCATCGCCATAGCTGCGCGTGAGTGCGTCGGCGGTAATGGTGATCGGGCGGGGCGTCACGGTAAGGCCGTTGGCGCGGGTGACATAGCTGATCACATAGTTAGCGAGGCCGTTGCCGATCGCGCTGCTCGCGGACAGGTCATAGACGCCGACACCGCTGCGCCCGTCGGCAGTTGTGACCAGCGCCACGCTCGTGATCGTGTCGCCGTTCACCAGGTTGTCCGCCGTTGCGCTGCCGCGCGCCGGGTTGGCGTCGCCGTAAATCCTGGCCACCGCATCCGGCGTGATCGTCAGGGCACGTGGCGTAATGCTGAGGATCGAGCCCGTGTAGCTGATCGCGTAATTGGTGTTGGCAAGCGTGCCCTGCCCGATTGCGTAATCGCCGACGCCGCTGCCGATCCCGGCACCGGTCGCGAGTGCGCCGCCCAGCGTGTCGCCGTTGACAAGTCCGAGCCCGCCGACCTGATAGGTCAGCACCGGATTGGCGTCGCCATAGGTACGGCTGATCGGATTGGCGGTGACGGTGATCGCGCGCGGAGTGACGGTCAGACCGCCGAGGCGGGTGGCATAGCTGATCGAATAGTTGGCGAGGCCGTTGCCGATCGCGCTGCTCGCGGACAAGTCATAGACGCCGACACCGCTGCGCCCGTCGGCAGTTGTGACCAGCGCCACGCTCGTGATCGTGTCGCCGTTCACCAGATTGTCCGCCGTTGCGCTGCCGCGTGCCGGATTGGCGTCGCCGTAAATCCGGGCCACCGCATCCGGCGTGATCGTCAGGGCACGTGGCGTAATGCTGAGCAACGAGCCCGTGTAGCTGATCGCGTAGTTGGCGTTGGCGAGCGTGCCTTGGCCGATCGCATAATCGCCGACGCCGCTGCCGATCGCGGCACTGGTCGCGAGTGCGCCGCCCAGCGTGTCGCCGTTGACAAGTCCGAGCCCGCCGACCTGATAGGTCAGCACCGGATTGGCGTCGCCATAGGTACGGCTGATCGGATTGGCGGTAACGGTGATCGCGCGCGGGACGACGGTCAGACCGCCGAGACGGGGCGCATAGCTGATCGAATAGTTGGCAAGACCGTTGCCGATCGCGCTGCTCGCAGACAGGTCATAGACGCCGACACCGCTGCGCCCGTCGGCAGTTGTGACCAGCGCCACGCTCGTAATCGTGTCGCCGTTCACCAGGTTGTCCGCCGTTGCGCTGCCGCGCGCCGGATTGGCGTCGCCGTAAATCCGGGCCACCGCATCCGGCGTGATCGTCAGGGCGCGCGGCGTAATGCTGAGCAACGAGCCCGTGTAGCTGATCGCGTAGTTGGCGTTGGCGAGCGTGCCTTGGCCGATCCTATAATCGCCGACGCCGCTGCCGATCGCGGCACTGGTCGCGAGTGCGCCGCCCAGCGTGTCGCCGTTGACAAGTCCGAGCCCGCCGACCTGATAGGTCAGCACCGGATTGGCGTCGCCATAGATGCGGCTGATCGGATTGGCGGTGACGGTGATCGCGCGCGGGGTGACGGTCAGACCGCCGAGGCGGGTGGCATAGCTGATCGAATAGTTGGCGAGGCCCGTTCCACTCGCCGCGGAGCCGACGAGATCATAGGCGCCCACGCCCGAACCGCGATCCGCCCGCGAGGACAGCGCCACGCTCGTGACTGTATCCCCATTGACCAAATTGTCACCTGTCGCCGAGCCGGTTGCCGGGTTGGCGTCGCCATAGACGCGCGAGACGGCGTCGGGCGTGATCACCAGCGCGCGCGGCGTGATCGTCAGCAGCCCGGGGCTCGCAAAGGCCAAGCCATAGCCGCTCTGCGAGGTCAGCGTGCCGAGCGACGCCGTGATCACATAGCTGCCGATGCCGGTACCCGCCGCTACCGAGCTCAGCAGCGGCGCGCCGGCAAAGGCGCTCGCCGGGGTGTCGCCCACAAACGCGCCGCTCACGCCTGCCTGCAGCCCCGACACCGACCAGGCCGAGCCCAGTAGCGGCACCTCGCCATAGACGCTGCTCGCCGAAGTCGAAGAGAAGGTGAGCGTCGGCTGGAGTGCGAACAGGTAGCGATTGCCGCTCGCGGTCACGCTGCCCGGAGTCAGCGTGGCATAGGTCGCATTCCAGATCGCGGTGTTTCCGCTGTCGAGATTGTTGAAATTGCTCCCGACCGGCGCGCTCGCATAGACCAGCCAGCGGCCGCCGTCGGACACGGCAATCGCGGTGCTCCCGCGGCTGTTCAGGAAATTGCCTGCGGCCGACAGCACCACGTCGGCACCGGCACCCGCCGCAACGCGACCGGACGCACCGATCGTCAGGTTGCCGCCGGACAGCAGTGTCGTGCCGCCGGTTGCGCTTGCCACCCCCGAAACGGTCAAATCGCCCGCCGAGACCACGCCCAGCCTGCCGCCGACCGTGCTGGCGCCCAGACTCGTCGCCCGGGCGTTGACCAGCGTCGCGTCGGCATTTGCCCCCGTCGTGCCGATTGTCACGGTGCCGGTCAGCAGATTGTTTGCACCGAGGGTGATTCTGCCCCCGCTCGCGGTGTTGCTGAAGCTCGACGCCCCGGCGACGGTGAGCACATCGTTCTGGGTCAGGTCACCCGACAGAACCGTGACCGCCAGCCCCCCGCCGATGCTCGCGGCGCCGAGGAGCGTCGCCCGCCCATTGGTCAGGCTCGCATTTCCAGTGCCGGGCGTGATGAGCGAAACCGCGCCGACAAGCTGATTGGCCGCGTTGCCCAGCGTGATCGAGCTGTTGCCGCCGATCGCCGTCAGCGTCGTCGTGCCGGACACCGACAGCGCCCCGGTCTGGGTGATCGCGCCTGTCGAGCCGACCGCATAGCCTCCGACGATCGTTGAAGGTCCGAGCAGCGTCGCGCGCCCATTGACCAGCGATGCGTCGCCCCCGGCGGTGTTGATCGAGACGGCGCCGGTGAGCATGTTGGCGCTGCCGAGCGTGACGCCCCCCGTGCTGGCCGTGATTGATGCAGTCCCGCCCACCGTCAGGGCTCCCGACTGGCTCACCGCGCCGGCGGAGCTGACGGTCAGGTTACCTGTTACGCCTGTCGCGCCGAGTGTCGTCGCCCGCGCGTTGTTCAAAACGGCGTGCGCATTGGTGCCTGTCGTCGACAGCGACACCGCGCCGCCGAACAGATTGTTCTGCGACAGCGTGATCGTCTGCCCGCTGGCTTGGGTCGTGAACGAGGCCGTGCCGGCGACGCTCAGGACGCCGTTCTGTGTAATGCTGCCCGCCGTGCGGTCGGTAACGCTCAGGTTGCCGCCAATCGTCGACGCGCCCAGAAGCGTCGCCCGGCTGTTGACCACCGTCGCATTGGCACCCGCCGCGGTGCTGAACTGGATGGCGCCGAAGAACTGGTTGCTGTTGCCCGCCAGCGTGATCGCCCCGCTGGCCGCGGCGAAGTTCGCCGTCCCGGTCACCGTCAGCGCCCCGTTCTGCGTGACCGCACCGGCGGAATCGAGGCGAAGCGATCCCTGAACGTTCGACGCGGCGAGCTGGGTCGCGCGGCCGTTGGTCAGGCTGACGCTGCTCCCAGTGCCCGATGCGCTCAGAGCCACCGCGCCGATTAGCTGATTGTCCTGGCCGAGCAGGATCGTCGCGCCGGCGCCCGTGCTGCTGAAGCTCGAATTGCCCGTCACCGCCGCGACGCCGGTCTGGTTCAGGTTTCCGCCGCTGCTGACGGCCAGGTTGCCGCCTACCGACACCGCGCCGAGCGAGAGTGCGCCCGCATTGTTGAGTGTCGCATGCGTGGTGGTGGACAGCGACACCGGGCCGCTCAGCTGGTTCGCACCGTCCAGCGTGATCACCCCCGCGCTTGAAAATCCGGCGGTGCCGGCAACGTTCAGCGTGCCCGTCTGCCCGATTGCACCGGTCGACGCGACCGCCAATTTGCCGCCGATCGTGGACGCGCCCAACTGGGTCGCGATCGAGTTGGTCAGCGTCGCATCGCCGCCCGCCCCGGTGCTTAGGCTCACCGTGCCGACGAGCTGGTTGGCGCTCGAATCGAGCACGAGGCCGCCAGCCGCATTCAGCACCGTCGCGCCGCCCACGGTGGCCGACCTTGTCTGCGTGAGGCTATTCGCGGTCAGCGACAGCGAAGCCGCGTTGATCCCCTGCAGCAACCCGGCCGTGCCGATGTTCAACGCGCGCCCGCTGACGAGCGTGATCGCCCCCGCATCGGCCGCGAGCTGCCCGATCAGATTGCCGGCCGTCCCGAACGTGAAGCTCCCGCCGCGCAGCGCGAGATTGTCGACCGTGATCGTCCCGGCGGTCTGAGTCACCGCGCCGCCATTCGCGATTAAAACAGTCTCGGCGCGCAACGACTGGTCGAATGCGAAAGTCGGCGCCGTGAGGTCGAACGCGCGGAAACCGAGGCTGTCGATCACCGTCTGCGCCACGCTGTTGCTGCCGATCGCCGTTGCCAGCCCGGCCGAGGCGCTCGACAAGGTGGATGCGGAGGTGCCGATGTCGAGCGTTCCGCCATAGAGCGACACCGGCCCAAGCGTCGCCCCTACAAGCCGGTAGGCCGCCGCGTTGCCCGTATAGGCGAGCAGCTGGCTGCCCTCGGTCAGCGTGTCGAAGAACAGCAGATAGGCGCCGTTCGCGTCGGTCATGGTCGACTGGAGACCGGTACCGTCGACCTGGACGTTGACGGTCGTTCCCGCTCCCACCGGCGCGCCGCCGGCACCATTGTAGCGATAGCTGCTATAGACGGTACCGCGGACCACCCCCGGCTGCCACAGCAGGAACGGAGTCGACTGGCCGGGAACGATCCCCCAGACCGACGCGCCGAAGCCACCGGGAAGCGCAGTGCGAAGTTGAGTCGTGGTAAGCCCGGTCAGCCCCGCCGCCAGCCCGGCCGCATCATAACCGGTCGCGGCAAGACCGCCGGCGACATCGGTGCTCCAATAGGAATCGGTGGCGGTACCCTGATCGGAATAGGCGACGAATGCGCCGCTCCAGCTCGGGTTCCCGCCCGTTACCGGCGAGATCGAATAGCTCCGCGCGATCCTTCCGTTGCTCAGCCCGACAAGGCCGCCGGTATAACAATAACAGCCCGGCGCTCCGGTGACGCTGCCCGACGAATAGGCGTCGGTGATCTCGCCATAATTCTCGCCGACCAGCCCCCCGACACCATAGCCCTGGCCGGTCACCGCCCCGGTCGAGTAGGCGCTAATGACGCTGCCGCCTGCATCGATGAGGCCGACCAGCCCGCCCACCTTGAAGTCCGCGCTGACGACGCCCTTGTTGTACGACTCTGTGACGGTGCCGGCATAAAGCCGGCCGATCAGGCCGCCGACGTCATAAAAGCCGCTGACCGTTCCCGCGCGGTAGTGGGAACCGCTGACCTGCGCACCAAAGGCGGCATCGGCCCCTTGGCCGCCGTTCGCTCCGACCAGCCCGCCCACGTCCATATATCCAGTCACGTTTCCGCTGGCATAGGAACCGGTGATCGACGCGCTGGCTCCATCCGCTCCGTTGAAGCCCACCAGACCGCCGACCGAGAATTGGCCGATAACTGTACCAGTGGCATAGGAACCGCCGATGACGCCCTGGTTGGCGCCGACCAGACCGCCCACATTCCGAGTGCCGACGCCCGCCGGGTCTGCGCTCGCCAGAATGGCGCCGCTGGCGTGCGACGCGGTGATCGTGCCGGCGTTGCTGCCGACGAGCCCGCCCAGATTGTTGTTGTAGGCACCTGTGATCGGCGTCACGTCGCCCGTCGCATAAGCGGCCGAAATCGAGCCGAGGTTCAGTCCGGCCAGGCCGCCCGCCGATTGGCTGCCATAGACGTGTCCGACCGCGTAGGAATTGGTCAGCGTGCCCCCGTTCAAGCCGACCAGACCGCCCGTATATGCGCCGGTGTCCCCGTTGACCGTCACATCGGCCCACGAGCCGTCGATCGTCCCGGACGAGAGACCGACGAGCCCGCCGACCGATGTGCCGGTGACGGTGCCGGTCACGGAGGAATTGGATATCGCCGAACTGTTGCCCGCGCCGACCAGCACGCCGACGCTATACCCGCCGACAACATTTGCGCCGGTCAGGTGTACGTTGCGGATCGTCGCATCGGCGGAACCGAACAGGCCGATCGAGCCGACATCCGGACGATTGATCGTCAGTCGGGAAATGGTGAAGCCCTGGCCGTCGAAAACGGCGCTTTGATAGGACGTGCCGCGATCGGCGCCGCCGATCGGCATGAACCCGGCGCCGCCGTTCCACGACGCGGTGCCGCTCGCATCGATATTGGCGCCCAGGTTGAAGCTGTCGCTGAGATAGGTGCCGATGCCCTGGAGCCCATAGACGTCGACCACGGTGTAGGGCGTCGCCGCAGCGCCGCTGCCGCCCGTCACGCGCAGAAAGGTGGCGTCGCTCCCGATGCGGAAATCGCCGGCGCTGAAGGCCGGCAGGCTGGCGCTTTTCTGGCTCCAGTTCCCCGAATTGAGCACGAAGGTGCCGACCGACACCGCGCCGCCGGCGGTGATGCTCGAGCCGATGCCGGCATTCAGCGTCAGTCCGCCATTGGCGGCGGTGACCGCCGCGTTCAAGGCGATGCTCTTCGCCGCTTTCAGCGTCAGCATGCCGGCGCTCGACCAGTTCAGCGCCGCCGTCACGGTGATGTTGCCGGTCTGGGTACCCGCGCTGCCGGTCGACACCGTCACATTGGCGGAGGCGAGCGCGTTGGTCAGCGCGGTCACGTTGATGACACTGTTGTTGCCGGTCGCGGTGAAACCGCTCTGGTTGGAATTGCTGCCGGTCGAGATCGTCACATTATATGGATCGAGCAGCAGCGTACCGAAGCGGCTGCCGCGCAAGTCGGCGCTGCCTCGATAATCGAGCAACGCCTTGCCCGAAACCTCGGCATCGCCACCGGCACCGCCGCCGGCACCGGCGGCACGCACCGTGCCGGCGAAGCGCGTGTCCGCGTCTGACCAGAGCACGACCGTTCCACCATCGCCCGCACGCGTCGCGTCTGCACGGAGCACGCTGGCCGCATCGACGCTGAGCGTCGTCGCACGCATCAGCGTGCCGCCACCCTGCCAGTCGCCGCCGATCCGGATCGCGCCCCCGCCCGCGCCACCCGATGCGTCCAGCGTCGCCCCGGCGAGTACGACGTCGCCGCCGGTGACGGTAATCGTTCCGCCGCTCTGCGTCGCGCTGGCCGCATCGAGCACGCCCGAGACATTGACGATTCCCCGCGCGGCGCTGCGCGCGTCGCCGGTGGTCAGGACGATGTCTCGCGCCGTGATGCGTCCGGCCACGGCGATTCCCGTTGCCGGCACCGCCACTTGCAGGAAGCCGTCTCCGCCGAGGTCCAGCGCCTGCCCGCCGTTGGCGCCTAAAGGCTGCAGCCGCGCGCGCACCAGCCCGGTGCCCTCCCCGCTGAGCGCCGCCGCGAACCCACCCTTCAGGAAATCGACCGCCTTGTCCGGCCGCTGCCCCGTTACGGTCAAGACGTCCGATCCGGCCATGAACTCGGCATCGGCGATATCCAGCGTCGAGGCGGTGAAGCCCGCGGCGTTCACGCTGCCCGTCTTGGTGATCAGGATGCCGTTGGGGTTGATCAGGAAGACCCGGCCGTTCGCGTTGATCTGCCCTGCGATCTCGCTGCTGGCGCTGCCGGTCACGCGGTTGAGCAACGCCGACGATGCGCTGGGCTGACGGATGTCGACGCGCCCGCCTTCGCCGACCGAGAAGCGCTGCCATTCAATGATCGCACGATCGGTGCCCTGGGTGATCGTCAACCGCCCGGGCGCCTGCGTCTCGATCGTCGCGGTTCCGGCACGCACCGCGCCGCCTGAGGGCAGGTCCTGCGCAAACGCAGCGGCCGGGTAAAGCGCGGAAGTGGCGAGCAGCGCCAGCGATAGCTTGTTCATGGCAGCGTTCCGATCAGAAGCGGGTCAACAGGGAAAAGGACAGGCGGTCGGGCCTGTACCCGGCCACGTGCGCGCGGCCATATTCGACCGTGACGGACAGGTCGGGCGCGCCGCGTGACTGGCCGGCGATCCGTAGCCCGACACCATAGGCAAGGGCCTGGGTGACGCGCCGCTCGACCGCCGTCGGCTGCTCCAGCCGCACTGCGCCCTGCGCCGCGAAGACATAGGGTGAGAGCCGCGCCGACCAGCCCGCGCGGTCGACGCTGTATGGCGCGCGCGCCTCGACCCGGACGACATGGCCGGCATCGCCCTGCAGCGCACCCGAGGGCAGCGGCGAGATCGCATCCGGCCCGGCGATGCCGAACTGCTGCGAATTGAGCAGCGCCTCCCCGAAACTCGTCTGCGCGCGCGCACTCAGATTCAGCGAAAGATGCGCCGCAAAGGGCTGTTCGATCCGCGCTGATACCTCAAGCTTGCGATAATCGGCGTCGCCACCGGCACGCGACAGCGGTAGTATCGCGCTGGCATCGGCTGCGGATCGCGCGCCCAGGCCGTCGATCCCGAACGAAGCCTCTGCCCGCGCCGTCGCCACGCCCCCTCCCGACAGCCATGCGGCGAAATCGGTCGCGATGCGCAGGCTGCGCAGGCGGTCGCTGGAGATCGGCAAGCTGAGCGGTTCAATGATCCGCACGCGTTCGTTCTCGGCGTCGAACCGCCCCTCCAGCCCGACCGACAGCGCCCGCCGGCGCACCAGCGGATAGCGTAACGATATCGCCAGCCGCCGATAGCGGCTGGCGAATCCCGGCAGGGTCGCGACATGGCGCGGTGCCGTGCGCGCATCGGTGAACTCGGCACGCAGCGTCAGCCCGTCACCGCCGAACGGCAGGATCGTCCCCACGGCCAGGGCCCGGTTGCGGGGCGTCGCGTCGAGCATGCTGGTGCCGTTGCCGATATTGGGCAGTCCCGACGCCCGCAGATAGAGGAGTTCGCCGGCCCCCAGCACCGAATTGAAATCGACTCCCGCTGCGAATGCCGTCCGCCCCAATGCCGAAGACAGGCTGTTGTCGACGGCAACGAACCCGGTCACGGGATGCCAGGCGCCGTCGATCCGGAGCACCGTTCCGCCTTGACGCACCCCCGCCGAAAGCGTCGAGCGCAGCGTCAGCCCGGGGACGTCTGCCGCCAGGGTCAGCCGCCGCTCGATCTCGGCAAGGTCAAGATCTGCCCGCCCCTCGATTCCGGCGAGCAACGCCGCGACCCGAGCGCGCACCGGCGCGGGCACGCCCGACAGTTGGACACGCTCGACGAACCCTTCGACCACGACGATGCGAAGCACCGCCCCGTCGGCCATTTCCTGGCGTGGCACCAGCACGCGCACGAGCACGCGGCCGGCGCGTGCTTCGGCGGCTTCGGCACGGCGTGCGGCCGCGAAGATCTCGGCAAGCGACACGCGCTTGCCCGTCAGCCGCGCGCGCAGCGCCGCCGCCGCATCGGGCGCCAGTCTGCCGCCGATCACCTCAACCCTTGCCGGCGTTATGAATATCCGCTCTGCCCCTTCGGGCACCTCCAGCGTGTCGGTCGGAAGTGCCAGCGGCGCCCGCACCGGGGCGCGCTCGGCGGGCGCGAAGCTGGGCGGCGTGATCTGGCTCGCGGTCTGCGCCAGCGCAGGCGCCGGCAGCGCGGCGCCGGCCAGCAACGCCGCACAGGTTGCTGCGCGTTTCCTCTTCGATCCCACCGACGGTCCCCCCTCCCCGTGCAGGACCGCGCGAACCGAATTCGCCGACCTGCAAGCCCCTGATATGTGCAGGTCGGCTGGATCGGCATATCGCTAGAAATAGCGACATTACGGATGAGAAACCATGTTAGGCAGGCTTACTGCCGGGGAGAGTATATGTCCGACACCGCAGCGATGGCGTCGATCCGTGTGGCCCTTGTCGAGGACGACATTTCGTTCCAGGACAGTTTCGTCGCAGCAATCGAAGCTGCGGAGGATCTGTCGCTCGCCGGAACCGCACACAGCGTCGCGCAGGCACTCGCCTTGTTGGGCGGGGCTCCGGCCGATGTTCTGGTTGTCGATCTGGGGCTTCCCGACGGGTCGGGTATCGACGTCATTCGGGCCGCCCATCTCGCCTGGCCCGATTGTGGGATCATGGTCAGCACCACGTTCGCGGACGATCGTCACGTGATCCGCTCGATCGAGGCAGGCGCAGCGGGCTATCTGCTGAAGGACAGCTCGGCCCAGACGATGGCGCAGGAGATTCGCTGTCTCCATTCGGGCGGCAGTCCGATCAGCCCGCGCATTGCCCGGCGGATTCTGCTGCGGTTCCGCCCCACCGAACCGCAGCCGCCCGAGCCGCAACCGCCCGAACCGCTCGCCACACCGCTGTCACCGCGCGAGCGCGAGGCATTGGAACTGATCACCAAGGGTTTCAGCTATGACGAGATCGCCGAACTGATGGGGGTTTCGCGCAACACCGTGATGACCTTCGTCCGCCGCATCTACCAGAAGCTTGAAGTCAAATCGAAGGCGGAGGCGATCTTCGAAGCGCGGAGCCATGGAATTCTCTAGGAACCTGCGGACCTATGCGATCGTCGTGGCGGCAGTGGCTGCACTGGTGGCGCTCGTCTATTGGGCCAGCCGGCCAGCCGGGGTTCACCTCGACCGTGCCGAGGTGCTCGTCCAATATGGCGAAGGCTATGCTCGCCCGCCGTCGACGATCGATTCGGCGCGGATCGCGGGCACCTGGCACGCCGTGCACATGCCCTATGCCCCGCGGCCGGAAATCCTGCCCAGCCGACCGGCCGACCTGAGCGTCACGCCCACACAGACGACCTGGTACCGCTTTCGCCTGCCTGCCGGCGCCAGGCTTCCGGCCGAGGCCTATCTCTATGTGCCGCGCTGGAAGTCCGATGGGGAACTTGCGATCTACGTTAACGGTCGCCTCCATTATCAGTCGCACGCCAACCTTCAGTGGAACGGATCCAACCTGCCGCTATGGATCGCGTTCGACGACACCGCCGATGCAGCCCCCCCGCGAGAGATCGTTTTCCGGCTGTGTCATGTGCGCGGCATCGGCGGGGCGCTGTCGAGCCTGTGGGTGGGCGGATATGGCGCAGTCCGGCCGGCCTATATGGTGCGCAACTTCTTCCAGGCCGAGCTTCCCTATCTGAGCAGCGCGGCATTTCTCGCCACCGGGTTCTTCGCACTGTTCGTCTGGATGAAGCGTCGGCGCGAGACGCTGTACCTGCTGTTCTTCTCCATGTCGGTCGTCACCTTCCTGCGATGCATGCAAAGCTATTTGGGGATCGACCGGATGCCGATCTCCGATGCGTGGTTCGGATGGATCACGGTCAACTCGGCAATGTGGATGATCGTCAACGTCCACCTCTTTCTGGTGCGCGTCCACAATCACCGCCAGCCGGTGCTGAGCGGCGCGCTGATCGGCATGGCCCTGTTCTTCGGCCTGCTCACCCTGCCCCTCTTCAGCGGCGGCGTGGACGCCACACTGGCGGCGCCGATGATGTATCCGGCGATGTACCTGATGGGTACGGTGATGTCGGCAAGCGGCGCGTATTGGAGCTGGCGCGCGCGCTCGGTGGAGGGGCTGGCGCTCGGCGTCTGGGGACTGATCACCATGCAGCTCGGGCTGCACGACATGCTTCTCCAGAACAACCTGGTCGATATCGAGCGGCTGTTCCTGTCCGTCTATCCTCAGATCGCGACGACGATCGCCTTCTGCCACATTCTGCTGCGCCGCTACAATGATGCGATCGCCCAGGTCGAACGATCGAATCTGATGCTCGCTGAGCGGCTGGCCGAACGCGAGGCGGAACTCCGCACCAGCCACGAGAAGCTGCGAGCGATCGAACGCCGTGAACTCATTTTCGAAGAACGCCAGCGGCTGATGCAGGACATGCACGACGGGCTCGGCTCGTCGCTCGTTACGGCGCTGCGCGTCGTCGAACACGGCAGGATCGACGCACACGAGATCGCCCAGATCCTCCGCGGCTGCATCGACGACCTGAAGCTGACGATCGATTCGATGGAGCCCACGGAAACCGACTTGCTCCTGCTGCTCGGAACGCTGCGCTTCCGGCTGCAGCCGCGTCTCGAGAGCAGCGGCATCCGGCTGCGCTGGGAAGTCGGCGATACGCCGCCGCTCGAATGGCTCGACCAGCGCCACACGCTCCACATCCTGCGCATCATGCAGGAGGCCTTCACCAATGTGATCAAGCACGCCGGCGCATCGACGATTACCGTCACGACGCAGGTGATCGGCGGATCGATCGTGATCGGCGTGACCGACGACGGCTGCGGCTTCGATCTCGCCGCCGACAGCGGCGGGCGCGGTCTGTCGAACCAGCGCCGCCGCGCCGAAGTGATCGGCGGACAAGTCAAAGTAGAACCCGGCAGCCGCGGCGGCACGACGTTCCGGCTGTTCATCCCGATCGCCAAAGACACACCGGCGAAGCGCGCGCTGCCTCACAAATGATCGCAGGGGAAAGGCCCGCCACAACGTCGAGCCGTGCGTTCCACCGGCCAGGCATCGTGGTTGAGGCTCGAACACGATCCACCGGTCTCGGACGTCCTGCTCGCGAGATGCGCGCAGCCCTTTGTGGATCATGCGATGGCCGGTTTTAGGTCCCGCCTCCCTGCGAGGCGGGACGCCAAGCGCCAGACGCAATCAGGCCCGAACAAGACCGATCGAGGCCGACGGGAGATCGCCCCGCCGGCCCCTCTCGTTTACGGGTTGCTGGGCGCTGGTGCCGCAGCGGGAGCGGCAGACGGCGCGCCCGGGATCGTCACGTCGAGCGGCTCGCGCGTATAGACGCGGAACTCGCGCCCCTGCTCGATCACGGCGCTGCGCCCGGTCACAAAGGCGCTGAACACGCCCACTGCGACGACGGCACCCACCGTCGCACCGGTATTGCCGCGGCCTTCTTGCCGGAAATGGCCGACCAGCGGCACCGAACGGCCGTTGAGGTCAAGGCTGCGAACCTCGATCTCCATCTTCGCCGACTTGCCGAACGCACCCTTGCCGGTGCGATAGGTGACAACGCCGTGCGCCGGCGTGCCGCGCGGGATCACGATGTAATTGCCCAGCATCACGTCCTGCGCCACGCTCAGAACGAACTTGTCACCTTCACGCACCTTCTTCGAGTTGATCTCGCTGTTGGTCGAGACCAGCACTTCGGTGTTCGACGGCAGAACGGCGCTGCCCCCCGGCATCACGTTCCGCGCCGTTGCCATCACCGACGACGGCGGCGCCATCGTGGCAGGAACCGCGTCGGGCTTCTTGGCTGCGTCCTGCGCATAGGCGGGCGCAACCGCCAGCAGCATCGCCGGCAGCATCAGATACTTCATGAAATCCCCCTTGAGCTTGTTGCCCAAGCGAGTCCTTATCTTCGTTCTTCACGATTCGTCGAGTTGCCGACAGGCTTTTTCAATAAAAAGCCCCTCAATGACTGTCCCATTTCGGAATATATTCGACTGTGCGAAGATTTTCATTTTCGAAACATCGCCGGAAATCCCCGACACACCGCGCGAGTATTGCCGCTGCTCGCCCTCCGATCGTCGCTGCTTTCCGTAACGTCACCCCCGCTGCCACCCACCGCCCAGCGCGCGGAACAGGTCGACCTGCGCCGCGGTGATCGCGGCATCCTGCGCCGCCAGCGCCGCCTGGGCGTCGGCAAAGGTGCGCTCGGCGTCGAGCAGCTGGAGCGAATCGATGTCGCCCTCGGCCTGGCGCGCGCGCGCGATGCGGGCCGCCGCCTCGGCCTCGTCCTTCGCCGCCTGCAATGCGGTCCGCCGGTCGAGGGCATGGGCATAGGCCGACAGCGCGGTCTCGGTCTCCTGCAACGCCGTCAGCACCGTCCCGTCGAAACGCGCCAGCGCGGCGCGACTGTCGGCCTCGGCGGCGGCGATCCGCGCACGCGCCGGCTCGGGATTGAGCGTCCACCGGATCAGTCCGCCGAGCAGCCAGTGCAGCGGCCCCGCTCCGAACAGATTGTCGAACCCGGTCCCGGTCGAACCGCCCGACGCGCCCAGCGTGATGCGGGGATAGAGGTCTGCGGTCGCGACGCCGATCCGCGCGGTCGCCGCCGCCAGGCGCCGTTCGGCCGCGCGTACATCGGGTCGCCGCGCGAGCAGCGTCGCGCCGTCGCCCACCGGAATCGGCTGGGTGAGACGCAGCGTCGTGCGCCGCGTCCGCGCGGCCTCGGGCAGCTCGGCGGGGGTCTTGCCGATCAGCGTCGCCAGCCGGAACAGCGCGGCATCGCGCTGCGCCGCCAGCGCGGGGACATCGGCCTGGCGCTGGTTGCGCAGCGCGGCGATCCGCGCGGTGTCGAGCCGCGTCGCCAGGCCCACGCTGCGCCGCCGCTGCGTCAGGTCGAGCGACTGGTCGAGCAGCGTCACGATCCGCTCGGCCACCGCCAGCCGCTCGGCGCTCGACACGGCATCGGCATAGGCACGCGCCGTCTCCGCCGCGACGATCACGCGCACCGCATCGGCATCCGCCTCGGCCGCCGCGACATCGCCGCGTGCGGCCTCGACATTGCGGCCGATCCGCCCGAACAGGTCGGCCTCATACTGGACGTTGAGCCCCAGATCGACCTGCCAGTCCTCACGCGCACCGCCGGGCGCGCGTTGCGCCTGGGTCATCCGGCCGTAATCGGCGCCCGCGCTCGCTTCGGCATTGGGCAGCCGGTCGGCCCGCGCCCCGCGCAGCACGGCGCGGCTGCGCTCGATCCGCGCCACCGCCTCGCGAATGTCGGTGTTGGCGGCAAGCGCCTGCGCGATCAGGCCGTCGAGCACGGGGTCGTCATAGAGCCGCCACCAGTCGGCATGCGGCGCGGCGGGCGTCACCGCCGGGCCGGCGGCGACAAAGCTGCCGCCGGCGCTCGCCGGGCGCGCGGGGGCGACATAATCGGGACCGGCCGCACAGGCCGAAAGCGCCAGCGCAGAGGCGGCGGACAGGAACGGGGCAAGGCGTTGCATTGCGGTGGTTCTCCCTGGCACGCCGGCGACCGGCGTTGGGGTTGCAAACGAAATGGGGGACGAAGAAACGGAGGCATCGCCGCCGCCCCCTGCCCCCGCCCCGGCACCGGGCAGAGACAGGGGGCGAACGGCGCCACACCCTATTCGGCGGGCTGGGGCATCAGCCCGGCCGGACCGTGGCTGTCACCGGCAGCATGCGTCCCGGCGGGGCGACGGCGCATCCGGCCCAGCCGCGCGCCGAGCGCCCGGCACACCACATAGAAGGTCGGCGTGAACAGCAGGCCGAAGCCGGTGACGCCCATCATCCCGAAGAACACGGCGGTCCCCAGCGCCTGGCGGAGCTCCGCGCCCGCACCGCTCGCGATCAGCAGCGGCACCGCGCCGAGGATGAAGGCGAAGCTGGTCATCAGGATCGGCCGCAACCGGTCCTGCGCCGCGCGCACTGCGGCTTCCACCGGCGACAGGCCGTCGCGGACTTCCGCCTGATGGGCGAACTCGACCACGAGGATCGCGTTCTTGGCGGCAAGCGCGATCAGCACGACCAGCCCGATCTGCGTCAGCACATTGTTGTCCATGCCGCGCAGGTTCACGCCCGCCATCGCCGCCAGCAGACACATCGGCACGATCAGGATGATCGCCAGCGGCAGCGTCAGGCTCTCATATTGCGCCGCCAGCACCAGGAAGACGAACAGCACCGCCAGCGCGAACACCAGCCCGGCCGTGCTTCCCGCCATCTTCTGCTGATAGGCGATGCCGGTCCACTCGCTCGCATAGCCGGCGGGCAGCGCGTCCGCGATCTTCTCCATCGCCGCCAGCGATGCGCCCGAACTGTAGCCGGGGGCGGTGTCGCCGTCGACTTCCACCGCCGGGAACAGGTTGTAGCGCGTCACGCGATACGGGCCGGTCTTGTTCTCGAACGTCGCCACCGAACCGATCGGCACCATCGCGCCGCTGTTCGACCGCGTCTTGAGGTTGGCGATATCGGCCTCGGTCGCGCGGAAGGGCGCATCGGCCTGTGCGGTCACGCGATAGGTGCGGCCGAGCATGTTGAAGTCGTTGACGAAAGCCGAGCCGAGATAGACGTTGAGCGCTTCGAACACGCGTTCCGGCGGTACGCCCAGCATCTCGGCCTTGCGCCGGTCGATATCGGCGAAGACGCGCGGCGTCGCGGTGTTGAAGAAGGTGTAGACCTGCTTCAGCCCCGGCGTCTTGTTCGCCTCGCCGATCAGCCCGAACGCGGTCTTGGCCAGATCGCCATAGCCGTGCTCGCCCCGGTCCTCGACCATCAGGCGATAGCCGCCCGCCGAACCGATCCCCTGGATGAGCGGCGGCGGGACCACCAGCAGCATCGCCTCGTTGATGTCGGCGGTGCGCTTGCGCGCCTCGTCCATGATGCTCGCCAGCGTGACGCCCAGCTTCTTGCGCTCCTCGAAGCTCTGCAGCGGCACGTATGCTGCGGCGCTGTTCGGGGCGAGCGTCTGCGACGGGCCGTCAAAGCCCGCGAGCATCACCGACCCCTTCACGCCGGGGATCGGCAGGATGCGCGCGACGACCTTGCGCATCACTTCATCGGTGCGTTCCAGCGACGAGCCCGGCGGCAACTGGATGACGGTCAGGAAATAGCCCTGGTCCTGCGCCGGAATGAAGCCGACCGGCGTCACCCAGAAGGTCGCCACCGTCGCGGCGATCAGCCCGGCATAGACGACCATCATCCGCTTCGGCCGGGTGACCAGCCTGTGGGTGAGGCGGGCATAGCCGTTGCTCATCCGCTCGAAGCCGCGGTTGAAGGCATCGGCCGCGCGCCCGATGGCACGCCCCACCGCCCCCTTCGCCTCGCCCTCGTGATGCTTGAGCAGCACCGCGGCGAGCGCCGGGGAGAGCGTCAGCGACACGAGCAGCGAAATGGCGGTGGCGACCGAGATCGTGACCGCGAACTGCTTGTAGAAGGCGCCCGACAGACCGTTGAGGAACAGCGTCGGCAGGAACACCGCGAACAGCACCAGCACGATCGCGACCAGCGCACCCGAAACTTCGTCCATCGAGGTGCGCGCCGCCTGAAGCGGGGTCATGCCGCGCGCGAGATTGCGCTCGACATTTTCGACCACGACGATCGCGTCGTCGACGACGATGCCGATCGCGAGCACCAGCCCGAACAGCGACAGGTTGTTGAGCGAATAGCCGAGCGGCAGCAGCACCGCCATCGTGCCGATCAGCGAGACCGGGATCGCCACCACCGGGATGATCGCCGCCCGCCACTTCTGGAGGAACACGATCACGACGAGGACGACGAGCACCACCGCTTCGCCGAGCGTATGGTACACCGCGTCGATCGACTGGGCGATGAACTCGGTGGGGTTGTAGATCACGCGATATTCGAGGCCCTTGGGGAAGGTCTTCGAAATCTCGTCCATCTCCGCCTTGATCCGCATCGCGGCGGCGAGCGCGTTCGAGCCCGGGCGCTGGAACGCGGCCAGGATCACGGTCGGCTTGTTCGAGAGATAGGTGTTCGAGGAATAGTCGGCAGCGCCGAGCTCGACGCGCGCGACGTCGCTCACGCGGACCTGGCGGCCCTCGTTATCGGTGCGGATGACGACGCGGCCGAATTCGGCCGGCGTCTTGAGCCGCCCCTGCGTCTCGACGTTGAGCTGGAAGGCGTTGCCGCTGGGTTGCGAGCCCGGCTGGCCGAGCGTGCCTGCCGCGACCTGGATGTTCTGCCCGCGCAGCGCCTGGACAATGTCGCCCGCGGTGAGGTTCAGCGCGGCGGCACGGCCGGGATCGATCCACACCCGCATCGCATAGTCGCGCGCGCCGAACATGCGCACGTCGCCCACGCCCTCGAGCCGCGCGAGGCGGTCCTTTACCTGGGTCAGCGCATAGTTGGAGATGTAGCTGCGATCGATCGAGTTGTCGGGCGAGATCAGGTTGACGACCATGAGGAAGTCGGGGCTGGTCTTGCGCGTGACGACGCCGAGGCGCTGCACTTCCTCGGGCAGGCGCGGGATCGCGACCGCGACGCGGTTCTGCACCAGCACCTGCGCGGCATCGAGGTTGGTGCCCGTCTTGAAGGTGACGGTGATCGTCACGTTGCCGTCGCCGGTCGACTGCGACGACTGGTAGAGCATGTCGTCGACGCCGTTGATTTCCTGCTCGATCGGCGCGGCGACGGTTTCCGCAACGGTCTCGGCCGAGGCGCCGGGATAGCTGGCCGTCACCGTGACCGTCGGCGGCACGATGTCGGGATATTGCGAGATGGGCAGCGCGAAATAGGCGATCGCGCCGATGATCGTGATGACGATCGCGATCACCGCCGCAAAGATCGGGCGGGTGATGAAGAAGCGTGAGAGGCGCATGGCCTTCTCCTCCTGTCGCGGGGGCACGCCGCCGCCCGCCCGTCCGCGCCACATGGTGCGGGGACGGGGGACGGCGGGGCCGGAATGGGGTGCCTGCCGCCGGGCCTGGGGCAACCCGGCGGCAGGCGTCGGTCAGCGGGCGAAGGTCGCCTGGCCCGTGACCGGGGCGGCGATGGCGGGTGCGGACGCGTTGACCACCGGCGCGATGCGGCCGGGCCGGGGCTGGACCCGGGAGCCGGGGGCGGCCATCTGCGTCCCCGCGATCACCACCTTGTCGTGCGCGGTCAGCCCGGTGCGGACGATCCGCAACCCGTCGAGCACGGGGCCGAGCGTCACCGGCTTGGGCACCACGGTGCCGTCGGCGGCAACCGTGAGGACCAGCTTGCGCGCCTGATCGGTCTGGATCGCGGCGTCGGGCACCAGCAGCGCCTGCGCCTTGCCGCCCGCGGCGAGCCGCATGTTGCCGAACATGCCCGGCGTCAGGAACAGCCCCGGATTGGCGAGCACCGCACGACCGCGGATCGTCCCCGACTTGGGGTCCAGCCCGTTGTCGGTGAAGTCGATCCGGCCCTTCCAGCGATAATCGGTCTCGTCCTGCAGGCGGATTTCGACGGGGCTGTCACCCGCCCCTTCGGCACGCGCGCGCTTGGCCTTCAGGAACAGCGCCTCGGACCCGTCGAAGGTGAAATAGATCGGGTCGAGCGCGTTGATCGTCGTCAGCAACGTGCCGCCCTGCCCCTCGCCCGCCGCGACCAGATTGCCCGGATCGACCTTGCGGTCCGAAATGCGCCCGGAAATCGGCGCGCGCACCTGCGTGAACTCGACGTCGAGCGCACGGGCACGCACCCGCGCCTCCGCCGCCGCGACTGCCGCACCGGCCGCGCGCACCCGCGCCTGCAACCGCTCGACATCGCTCTTCGACACCGCCTCGACGCTCACCAGCCGCTGCGCGCGATCGAGGTCCGAACGCGCGAGCGCCAGGTCGCTCTGCGCGCTCGCCAGCCCCGCCTTCGCCTCGGCCAGCGCCGCGGCAAAGGGGCGCGGGTCGATCGTGAACAGCAACTGGCCCTGCTTGACGATCGCGCCGTCGGTAAAGTGGATCGCGGTGACCGCGCCCGACACGCGCGGCCGCACCTCGACGGTGCGGCTCGCCTCGAACCGGCCGACATAATCGTCCCATTCGTTGACGTCGCGCGCCAGCGGCGTGGCGACGGTGACGACCGGCGGCGGCGGCGCGGCGGCGGCGGGCGCCTTGTGCCCGCTCAACGCCACACCCGCACCGGCCAGCGCCACCGGCGCCGCGACCAGCGCCAGCTTGTGCCATCCCTTCAACCGTCGCGTCGGCGCGACATCGGCGACGCGCGTCGTCGCCGTCTCGCCCTCAACGGGCGCGTGCATGTTCATGGTTCTTCCCCTGATTGAGCGCCGCGCGACCGCGGCCGATATGGTCGAGCAGCATTTCGAGCTGGTCGGTCGAATAGCCGGCGGCCAGAAAGCGGCGGATTTCGTCCGCCGGCACGCGATAGCTCTTGTGCCACGCCGCCACCGCGATGCGGCGCAGCGCCTCCAGCCGCGGATTGGCGAGCCGTGGATTGGTGCCGCGGATGCCGAAGATCAGCGCGATCGCCCGCGCCAGCAGTCCCGGCGCCTTCAGCGACGACAGCCGGTCACGCCGCGCGATCGTCACCACCTGCCATTCCAGCGTGGACAGCGTCGGCGCCGGTGCGGGCACCGCCACGGCGCCCGTGGCGCGCGCGGCGATCGCGGCCAGGCACGGATGCGACGGCTCGGACGCATCACGGCGCGGCATCGTCGTCGGCACCGGTGCCCGGGCGGCGTTGGCAAGCATGTCGGCAAGATCGAGATAGGCCATCGTTCGTCTCCCTGTGCCCTCGGCCGGACGTGCGCCGTCCTTTCCGCGCGCCCATCGGCGGCAGGTGCCGTTCGTCGGTTGGTCTGGATGGGCTGCCCTTGCCGCACGATCGGACCCGCGGCGCGCGTCGCCGCACGTCCCGCGCCGCCGGCCGCCGTTCCGGGCGGCCTCGCGTCGGCCATGATCGCACCAGCCTTCGGCCCGCATCCGCGCGCCGTGGCTGCCTATCCTGATGATGTCGCTGGCTGCGGCAGGCACTGCCCGCCGCACCGGTTCGTCCGGGCGCGCCTAGCGGGCGCGCACGCCTTTGTTCGCAAGCTGTCGCATGGCAGCTTCCTCCTCACGCCGGTCCGCTGCCCCGATGGCGACGGATCGCATTTCCATACTGACTGGTATAGAAATCGCCTCGCCGCGCGTCAACCGCCTTTTTATACCGGCCGGTATTTTTCGGCGCAACGCTCTTTTGCCCGGGCAAAACGATTTCTTCTCGCACCGTCCGGCGGGTGCCCGAGCAGCGACGGCAAGCGGGCCGTTTGCCATCCGTCGCGGCGGCGGCTAGACCGCATCTTGTTCAGGCGTTTCAGACGCCTGCGCGATTTGCCTGGCCTGGCGGAGACCTGCCCGATGCGTTGTGCCTTCCTTGCCGCTGCCGTTCTGCTCGCGTCCTGCGGATCGAACGAAAAGTCCGCCACGATGGGCGGCGCGACCTTCAAGTCGGACGAAAGCGCCGGTACCGCGTCGATCACCACCGCGAACGGCAGCATCCGGACGACAGAAGGCAAGGCGGCGGCGGCCGTGGCGATGCCCGCCTTCGCCCCGCTCTATCCGGGGGCGACGGTCGAAGGCGTCATCGAGGCCGACGCCGGCGGGCACAAGTCCCGGATGGTCACGCTCGCCACCACGGACCCGGTCGCGAAGGTCGCCGATTTCTACAAGGCCGCGCTGGCGAAACAGGGCTGGAACACGCCCCAGTCGCTGCTGACCGGCGACAGCGCGCTGCTCTCCGGCGAAAAGGACGGCAAGCAGGTGTCGATCGCGATCTCGCGACAGGACGACAAGACCAACGCCGTCCTCTCCGTTCCGAACGACTGAGCGCCGGCGGCCGGCGCTACAAGGGCCGGCCTAGCGCGCCGGCCACATCGCCAGGCTGGTCTGGACGAGCCGTTCGAGGTCGGCGCAACTCGTGCCCGCGCCGCCCTGCAACGCGATGCCCTGGATCAGCGCGATGATATAGGCGGTCAGCCCCTCCGGATCGGCACTTTCGGGCAGGTCGCCCTCGGCCTTCGCCCGTTCGAACCGCGCCACGATCGCGCGCTTGGCCGCCTCGCCGCGCTTCAGCACTTCCTCGCGGATCGATTCGGCCTCGGCGCCGCACGCGACCGAGTTGATCACCCCCATGCAGCCTCTGGGATCGCTGGTATCGCGCTGCCGCTCCAGCGCACCGCGCAGCAGCGCCTCGGCCACCCCGCGGGCGGTCGGCGCTTCCAGTGCGCGGCCGATATAGCACATCTTCTCGCGCTCATAGAGGTCGAGCGCCTTGCAGAACAGCGCCTCCTTGTTGCCGAATGCGGCATAGAGGCTCGGGCGCGTGATCCCCATCGCTTCGGTGAGGTCGGTCAGCGACGCGCCCTCATAGCCCTTGGTCCAAAAGACGCGCAGCGCGGCAGCGAGCGCCTCGTCGACATCGAATTCGCGGGGGCGGCCCTTGGTCGCGGCACAGGCACAGGCAGCGGGTTTCATAACGTTCGGTACATAAGCTCGTGGAACGCGAAAATCCACCCCATCCGGTGTTTCCCTCGGTTCGCCGCGTCCCGCATCAGCGCGCGGGCGCCAGCTTGGCCGACGCCAGGTGCCAGCGGCGCTGCTCGGCGCTCGCGCCGTCGACGTCGTTGACGCGCCGCACGACATATTCGCCGGTGAAGCGCTGGCGGCGGCCGTCGTCCTGCACCGCCTCGACAACCACCGGCACACGCTGGAACAGCGATCCCGCCGCCCCCTCGCCCATGGGCAGTCGCCCGATCGTCACCCGGGTCGCGCGCGTGTGTGCAAAGCCCGCGACGAACTGGTCGCGCGTCTGGCCCGGCGCACCGTTCTCGCCCCATTGGTCCCACGCGGTCCCGAAATCGCGCGCGTCGAGCGCTGCGTAATAGCGCGTCACCACCGCCGCCGCGGCGGCCGCGCTCGTCGGCGCGGGGGTGCATCCCTTCACCGGCGCGTCGTCGCCGGCGATCATCGCACAACTGCGCGCGATCTCGTCCTCGATCATCGCGCAGCTATTGGCCACATTGCACGGCGGATGCGTCGCGGGCGATACGTTGCGGCACAACGCCGCGCGCGCCGCGGCCGCCCGCGCGCCGATCGTCGCGGCACAACTGCGCGGGCCGGTGTCGGCGATCGCCGTCGCATCGGCGGCGGCCGGCCCGGTCGTGTTCGACGCGATCGCGTTCGCCCCGGCTGCCTCCGCCGCCGCCTCGCCGCGCGGGCGCGTGTCGGGCGCTTCGGGGATCGGTGCCGCCCGGTTCGCCGTCCCGCCGCTCTCGCCCATGACCGCGTTCGCCGAGCCGCCGCCGCCGCCACAGCCGGCGAGCAGGACCAACGGCGTCAGCAGCATCGCGGAACGGGCAAGTCGGCGGACCATGGGGCAGAATCTCCTTTGCGCCCGCCGCGCCGGATCGCGCAGGGGCCGTGCCCTGTTAACCGCTTTCCGGCGCGAAACGATCCCCTTTTCGCGCGCGCCCGACACGGCACGGCCGCCCCGCCCCCGTGGCGGGGAAACGGGACGGCCGCGACGCGGGGTGCCGCTCAGGCGGCGTCGACCAGCACGATCTCGCTGTCCTCGATCGCGGTGACGCGCAGCACCTCGACCTCGGCGATCGCGGCGCCGTCGCGGGCGTTGACGCGCACGCCGTCGATCTCGACCGCGCCGGTCGCGGGCACCAGATACGCCTTGCGATCGCGTCCCAGCGGATATTCGGCGCTCTCGCCGGCCTTCAGCGTCGCGCCCACCACCCGCGCATCGGTGCGGATCGGCAGCGCCTCGCCGTCCTCGGCATAGCCCGACGCCAGCGTCACGAAATGCCCCGACCGGTCGCCCTTGGGAAAGGGCTTGGCGCCCCAGCGCGGGGCCTCGCCGGTGCGGGTCGGCATGATCCAGATCTGGAAGATGCGCGTGATCCCCGGCTCCAGATTATATTCCGAATGGCGGATGCCGGTGCCCGCGCTCATCACCTGCACGTCGCCTGCCTCGGTGCGGCCCTTGTTGCCCAGGCTGTCCTGGTGCGTGATCGCGCCTTCGCGGACATAGGTGATGATCTCCATGTCGCGGTGCGGGTGCGGCGGAAAGCCGGTACCCGGCGCGATCGTGTCGTCGTTCCACACGCGCAGGTTGCCCCAGTGCATCCGCGCCGGATCGTGATAATCGGCGAACGAGAAATGATGCTTGGCATCGAGCCAGCCATGATTGGCGCCGCCCAGGCCGGCAAAGGGACGAAGTTCGATCATCGCGGGTCTCCATTGGTCGGGCGGGACCGCCGCCCGTTGCTGGACCGGGATTTAGGGCTTGCCTCCTTTTTCGATCAGGGGGATAATTTCGACCATGTTGTTCGATGAAATGGAATAGCGCGCGCCCCGCATGGCCAATCCCGGCACCCCCAGCTTCGACCAGTTGCGCATTTTCCTCGCCGTGGTCGATTGCGGCAGCTTCGCCGGCGCCGCCCGCCGGCTCAACCGCGCGGTGTCGGTCATCAGCTACGGCGTCGCCAATCTCGAGGCGCAGCTCGGCCTGACGCTGTTCGAACGCCAGGGGACGCGCAAGCCGCGGCTCACCGACGCCGGCCGCGCGGTCCTCGCAGAGGCGCGAACGGTCGCGCAGGGGATCGACGCGCTGCGCGCCACCGCGCGCGGGCTGCTCCAGGGGCTCGAGGCAGAGGTCGATCTGGCGGTCGACGTGATGTTTCCGGCCGACCGGCTCGGCCGGATCCTGCGCGATTTCGTTCAGGCCTTTCCGACCGTCCGCCTCCGCCTTCATGTCGAGGCGCTGGGCGCCGTCACCGCGATGGTGGTCGACGGCACCGCCGGCCTCGGTCTTTCCGGCCCGCTCTGGTCGGGGACGGCGGGGATCGAAAGCATCGCGGCGGGCGCGGTCGAGATGGTGCCCGTCGCCGCCCCCGACCATCCGCTCGCCCGGCTCGCGCCGATCCCGCCGGGCGCCGCGCGCGATCATATCCAGCTCGTCCTCACCGACCGCTCGCGCGCGACCGAGGGGCGCGATTTCGCGGTGCTCAGCCCGCGCACCTGGCGCCTGGCCGATCTCGGTGCCAAGCACGCGCTGCTGCGCGAAGGCATCGGCTGGGGGAACATGCCGCTCCCGATGGTCGCCGACGACCTGACGACGGGAACGCTCGTGCGGCTGGCGATGCCCGACCACCCGGGCGGCAGCTATCGCTTCGCCGCCATCTGGCGCCGCGACACGCCCCCCGGCCCCGCCACGCGCTGGCTGCTCGACCGCTTCATCGCCCACGGCCACACCCACGCCGCACCCGACGCGCTGCCGGAAATCTGAAGCGGCACCGCAGCCTCCCAGACCTCGCGTGCCAAGTCCTTTCGCCGTCACACCCTCGGAGAACGTTCCAGAGCAGCGGAATCATCATCCGCGTGTCGGCATCGGATCCCCGCGCATGGGGGACGACACGCGCCTTCGACGGCAACCCGGAAAATCGGGTCGGATCATCCCCGCGCGTGCGGGGAACACACCCAGCAGGTGACGGACTTGCCGGTTTTCGACGGTTCATCCCCGCGCACGCGGGGAACACCGGCCCGTGATGATCCCGAAGAACTTCTTCTTCGGTTCATCCCCGCGCACGCGGGGAACACACCCGCCCCTGCTTGTATTGGGTGCGCGGTCCCGATTCATCCCCGCGCGTGCGGGGAACACTCGACCTGAGAGTCGCCCTGCGGCGCGTTGAACGGTTCATCCCCGCGCGTGCGGGGAACACCTCGGCAGGATCGAGCAGCCCCGTTTCGGACGCGGTTCATCCCCGCGCGTGCGGGGAACACGCCGACGAGGTGCAGCGCTGGGACATCGAGCGCGGTTCATCCCCGCGCGTGCGGGGAACACCTGCGGCGTCGCATCGACGGCATCTCGCAGCGGAGGTTCATCCCCGCGCGTGCGGGGAACACGTTGTCGAGGAAGTGAAAGGTGGAAACATCCCCTGGTTCATCCCCGCGCGTGCGGGGAACACCGCCCGCTGCATCGCCTGATAGCCGGCCGTGCCGGTTCATCCCCGCGCGTGCGGGGAACACGAGGAACTGGCCGCGATCGCCGCCCAGGACGACGGTTCATCCCCGCGCGTGCGGGGAACACCAGGTTGCGACCCAGAAGGGCGTCGACCTGAACGGTTCATCCCCGCGCGTGCGGGGAACACCTCTTCTGCTCGAGCCCGGTCCGGACCGACTTCGGTTCATCCCCGCGCGTGCGGGGAACACGCCAGGTCGGGCGACGCCTGTTCCCCGCGCTTCGGTTCATCCCCGCGCGTGCGGGGAACACCTCCAACCACGCAGCATCGAAATCCGAAAAACCCGGTTCATCCCCGCGCGTGCGGGGAACACTCATGCCAATAACCATTTGGCCTACCACCGAAAATCACAATTTCAAAGAGCCACCAAAAATCCGGCCGTCAGATTACCGCCAATCCTTCCGGATGGAAACGCACCAGAGTCAGGCCGTCAAGGTCGATCGCCTCGCGCCGATTGGCGCCCACCGCCGCGAACGCGAAACCACTGTCGGTGGGGGCGCTCCACGCGATACAGGCAGACCCCTCGCCGATCAATTCGGCGACCTCGTGCCAGATCCGCTCCCGGACGCGCAGCGAATAGACGCCGACATAGGTGCCCGCCCGGATCTCCGCGAGCCACAGCGCCAGCCGGCCGCGCAGCCGGGGCGGCGCATTCTCAACCACGATGACCATCATCGCCCGATGTCTCCGTTGCGAACGAGGGCGGCTGCGCTTCGGGTGCGTCGTCGGGCGGGTCGATCCCGCTCGCCGCGAGGATCGACTGGATCGACGGGATGATCCGGTCGAGCAGGCGCGTCTTGCGGAACAGGTCGCGACAGGCGATCCGCACCGCGCGCTCGGCCTGCGCGGCGTCCAGCTTGCCCTTCGCGATCTTGGCCGCGACCGAAAATGCCGCCGGCACCACGGTCTCGAACTTGTAGATGTCGGCGATGTCATACACGAAGCTGAGCGGACGCCCGCGATGCAGGAAACCGATCGCCGGGGCATAGCCTGCGGCCAGGATCGCCGCCTCCGACAGGCCATAGAGGCACGCCGTGCCGGCGGAGAGGCAGCGATTGGGCAGGTCGGCCGCGCCCCAGTCGGCCTGTTCATAGCGACGGGCGACCCAGGACACGCCATATTGGCGCGCCATCCCCTGATACAGCGTGCGGACCCGCACGCCCTCGATCCCGCGCAGTTGGTCGACCGATCGGCGCTCGGGCGGCGCCTCGCCGAACCGCACGCGAAACATCTCGCGCACCACGTTGAGCCGCGCCGTGTCGTCGAGCGCACAGCGTGCCTGATAGAGCAACCGGTCGGCACGCGCACCGCCGGGCTGCCCGGCCGAATAGAGCCGCACCGCCCCCTCCCCCACCCAGACGAGCAGGCACCCCACCCGCGCCGCGAGCGCCACCGCCGCATGGGTGATCCGAATGCCGGGTTCCAGCATCAGGCAGGCCAGCCCGCCGACCGGGATCTGCACGCGCACGCCCTGCTGGTCGACGAGCACGAACGCGCCGTCGATCACATCGACCTGCCCATATTCCAGGAACAGGATCGACGCGCGATCCCGGACCGCGATCGGCCGAAGCGGAAGATGCGGTCCGCGTGCCATGGCTGCCTAGGCCGGCGCGATCAGCATCAGCCCATGGCCGAACGCCCGCGCGCGGCCGAAACCGTCCAGCAGCTTGGGCATCAGCCGCGCCGGATCGGTCACTTCGATCACGCCTTCCAGGTCAAGCACGCCAAGCTGCATGTCGCCGCCCCGATGCGGAATGCTGAGCGTTTCATAGCCCAGACACGCCGCCTCGCGCACGGCAAAGCCATGCGCCGTCCCTTGCCGGTCGAGCCACGCTCGCGACGCCGTCTGCTCGGCCGCCCGGCGAGCGACGGCGCGTTCTCCCGGCGGCAGCGCGTGAATCGCATCCATCACCACGTCGCGCCGATGCGGATCGCCATTGCGGCGGACGGTCGCGTTGACGCGCAGCGCAAAGCGCAGCCGGTCGCCGGCCGTCAGCGCGGGTGCAAAGGGCTTGGGCGGCTGCATCTCGAACAGGCGGTGATGATCCTCCGGCGGGCGGCGCGACAGCAGCAGGAACTGTCCCTCGCCCTCCTCGCGCCACAGAAAGTCGCGGCGTCGCTCGGCATCGTCGCCGAACAGCGTCCACAGCAACCGATGGCTGCTCGCCACACGCGCCGCGCCGTCACGCGGCAGCATGAACTGGATCAGCGCGCGAGCGCTCGGCGCACGGCTGATCCGCAGCCGGGTCAGATAGGCGGGCGCCGTCATTGCACCGGCTCCGGCATCTGCCCCGTCAGCACGCGGCGCTCGGCAAATTGCCAGCGCCCCCGATGGGCCGCGGCATCGCGCCGCGTCTCGATCCGCGGCGCGATCAGGCCGTGCGGAACCGCGACGTCCTGGTCGCAACTCACGCTGGCCGGGCGCCCCGATCGGGTCGGCGCCGTTTCCTTCGGGGCCCTACGCATCGCCAGTGCGGCCGCAAGTGTCGCCGCCTCGACGATCGCCGGCTGCAACGGCCAGCCGAGCGGGTGCGCCTTGCGCCCGGCATAGAGCGTGAACGCCGGCGTCCGCATCGCCTCGGCCAGCGCCGCCAGCGGCCAGCGCGCGTCCTCCCGCGCCCAGATCGCCACCGTATACGCCGCGTCGACGCGCATCTCGCGCCACGACAGGATCGTTTCCAGCCGATGCCGCCGCTCGCCGTGCCGGATCAGCGCGCGCCGCGTGTGCGGGCGGGCGCGCTTGATTTCGGGCTGCGCCAGCGTCTGCGCGCTGTGATAGTCGATGATCGACCGGCCCGGCGCATCGACGCGCACGGCGACGCCATAGCCGGTGTCGAGTGCATCATGCGCCGCCTGGTCCTCGCGATCGATGCCCAGCGCCGCCCCGACCAGGCCGAGCAGCGCCGAACGGCTGGGCCGGTCCCAGCTCGTCCGCCGCTCGCCCACCGCGATTTCGCCCCATGAGGCGATCGGGGCATAGAGCGTGGCCAGCAGGAAGGAGGTCATGCCGCCGGTACCTGGTCGCGGGCAAAGGCGATCACCGCGTCGAGCGATCCCGTCGCCTGCTCGCCGGTAAGGTCCATGCTGGCATGGGTCAGCCCCGCCGCACCATAACCGTCGTCGAACCGCGTCTTCAACGCGAGCAACGCCGTCACCGACGCGCCGGCGGGATCGTTCGCACGCTCGCCGATCGGCTCCAGGAACGCTGCGGCCAGCGTGCGCGGCTGCACCGGGCCGGCTTCGGCAAGCACGAACGACGCATAGGCGCGCGAGGCAAAGCTCGCCTGCTTGCCGCGCGGCGCCACCGTCGCGGCGGCCCGGATGAGCGCCTCGACCGCGTCGGCGGCAAGCGCGCGCTGCCCGCCCAGATTGGCGACCAGCAGGTCAAGATCGACGCAGATATAGAGGTAGAACAGCCCGGCGCCGAACTCCTGAACGCCGATGAACGACGTGCCTGCATCCTCGCGGCGATGGGCATCCTTCAGGTCGTCGACCGCGACGTAATAATCGTCCTCCACCGTCACGCGGTGCGTCGTGATGGCATGGGCGACCTGCACCGCCGCCTCGCGATTATACGCCGGATCGTCCGCCAGCATCCGGCCGAACATCGCCAGATCGGCGGCGCTGTCGGCGTGGACCAGCACATCCTCGGGCTCGATCGTCGCGATCGTGCCCGCCGCCAGTTGCTCGCCCAGCGCCAGCGCGCGTGCGTGCTCCTCGGGGGGAATGAACACCAGCTGTTCGGTATAGGTGGGGTTCGCGTCATTCTCCGGTTTCACCTTGCCGAACGCGGCCGCGACGGTCCGTGCGGCGGCCCGCGCCTTGTCCTCCGCGACGCCCTGTTCGAGCAGGTGCCGCTCGACCTCGGCGCCGATGCGCTGCGTGCGCTGACCGATCCGCTCGCCCAGCACCTGCGCGAACACATCGCTCGTCCGCCACGCGCGCTTCAGGCTCTGCGACGAGATGCGCAGGCGTTCGACGCCGCCGAAGATCGCCGTCTTGGGCCGGCCGCTATCGTCGCGATTGAGGTTCGCGGGCGGATAGGCGGTCAGCAGGTGAAGCTGCAGGAACTGGGTCATGCGGAAGTCCTTTCGGTCTCGGTCGTGTCGGTATCGGTCGAGGATGCGGCATCGGTGTCCGGCGCTTCGTGCGGCGCGGCATAATAATCGAAGGCCCAGCGACGGCGCCGCGCCTCGCGGCTGTCCTCTGCGGCCCAGTCGAGCATCACGGCCGCCAGTTCGCCGATATTGGCGGTGCCGCCCAGCAGGTGCACCAGCCGGACCAGCGCGCGCGGCAGTTCCTCGGGGCGCGAGCGGATCAGCCGCCGGAAACGTTGCGGCGCGAGCAGCGGCGGCTCGGCGGTCGCGGGGTCGGCGGGCGTCGTGCGATAACCCGCGGCGCGCATCAGCGGCTGAAAGCGCGAATCCTCCTTCACATGCGCCAGCACCACGGCAAGGCCCAGCGCCATCTCCAGCCGGTATTCCTGATCCAGCACGCCCAGCCGCTGCGCCAGTTCGATCGCGGCCGGCTCCAGCATCGCCTCGCGCCAATCCGCGGCGCGGCGCAACCGCGCGCGGGTCGCCCGCGCCGCGCTGGTATCGATTTGCGGGCGCAGGCGCTGTCGCCACCACCCGCGCACAACGGCATCGCGTTTCATGCCTTGCTCTCCTTGCTCTTGCGTGCCGGCTTGGCCGGCACCGGCATCCCCAGCGCGTTGAACAGCGCCGCGCCCGCCTTGCCCTGGCCGCGAAAGGCGCGAACCAGTCCCTGCCGAGCCGCGACCTGGCGGTACGCGTCGGCCACGTCCAGCGCGCACTGGTCGGCGTGGAAGTCGAAGACGCGCAGCGTCTCGCGTCCCAGTTCGTCGACGAAGCGCACGCGATCGACCGGCCCGGCATCGACGATGAACAGCGGATCGTCGATCTTCAGCCGCGCCGCCGCGTCGATGCGGCGGTAAAAGGGCTCGCTCGTCGCCGACCACAGCGCCGCCTTGAGATGGCTGAAATCCCCCCGCGCGTCCTCGCGCCGGCGGAACTGCACCGCCTGCACCGCGCCGACCAGCAGATTGGCGGCGATCCGGGCCGCGTCCGCCATCTGCTCCGCCGCCAGCGTGATGCTGCCGGCCACGTCCGGCCCCATTCCGCCCGCGGGCCAGGCGGGCAGCACCGCCTCGACCCAGCCCCGCGCCTTCATATTGTCCATGTCATAACCAAAGGCGCGCACCGCGAACCGGCCGCCACCGCCCAGGAAATCGGCATGGTCGTCGCGATAGCGCTGGACACACGCCGCCACGCGCTTGTCGCGCGCCATCACCAGTCCGGCCCAGTCCTTCCATCCCAGCCCGTCGGGCTGCGGATGGATCGGCAGCCACAGTTCCTTGCTCCGGTAATGCGGCGACAGCGGATGGATCCACAGCCCGGAGCCATAGTTCACCCCGAAGTTGAGCGTCCGCCACGCCGGAACCATCACCGTATCGGCCTGGCCCGTCAGCCCGCACACCCCCTCGCCGTCGCGAAAGACCAGCCGGATCCGGCGCGGCATCCCGAACAGCGCCTGGAACGGGTGCGCGCGCTGCGGCGTGACCTCCGACCCCTTGTCGCGCGAAACCTGCGTCGGCGCGAGCCACGGCCAGATCTGCGCCGCCGTCGCGCGCCCTTCGTCGCTGTTCCAGTCGGCGGGCAACGATCTCGTGCCGTCCGCCAGCAACAGGTTGGCATGGATCAGCGCCCATAACGGCGCCTCCAGCCCGGCATCGGCGCCCCCACCGTCGGCGCGCGGGTCGACCAGCGTCGTCAGCGGCCCGCCGCCGCGCAGCGAGGTGCGGTGGCCCTGCCCGCCCGACGGCGCATAGCTTTGCAGCGTCAGTAGCGCGGCGGCGGCCGCCGCCCGGCCCATCGCGGCGATCCGGCCGCGTTTGACGAACAGGTCCTTGTTGAGCTTCTGCGTGTTCTCGCCCGCGGCGTCGATCAGCAGATTCTCGATCGGCAGCTCCGCCTGCTTGTCGAAATCCGCCGCCGCATGATCCTGGAGGAAACGCGGCCCGTCGCCGTCGAGCCGAAACGCGTCGGGCAAGGCCATCAGCGCAGCCCGCAACGCATCGGGGGCGGGCGGACAGGCGGCGAGGTCGTCCCATGCCGTTTCGGACTGCACCGCGAGCGCCACCGAAAACAGCCCGATCAGAAACTCGAGCGTCGCCCCGTTGAAGTCCGGTCGCGGCCAGCCGAGCGCAACGATCGGATCGTTGTGGTGAATGGCGGCAACCGCATCGGGCGGCAGCCATTCGACGGCCCCCGAACGGCGCCGAAACGGAATCCACGGCGCAACACGAAGATCATAGGACATCGGCCACCCCCAAGGCGCAGTCCCGTTCACTCAAGCTTCCGGGAAAGACGCCAGACATCGTCGTCGGAACCACAGGCGCCGACTCCGCAAATTTCCAAAAGAACGACTGGCGGGGTTTCGAACCCGCATTACGCAACAACTCAGCCCGGCACGCCATCTGGCGCAAAGGCTAATTTACGGCTGCAACCCACCGTCTGAGCGTTGTAGCACTCATAATCTTTTCTTACTGGGCCGGGAAATTTCAGAGAAAACATATCTTGTCAACAGGGATGCGCAAATCCGCTGAGGATAGCTTCAATGAAGCTGAATATAGCGCTACTGACTTATGAATTACCGCGACGCGGTCCATACTGGACCGAAACGACGCTATTCGGGAGCACATAGGCACCCGAATTATCTGCAAACAACGCTAACTATGCGCTTGTGGGGAACGCTCCTGAGGGGAACTCCACTGACGGTCCATCCCACGCTCAATGGGAGAGCCACGACTATGCCTCCGCCGCGATTTTGAAAAGCCCGAGCTCGGCGCCGTACCCAAGCCGCACTTCCCCCGCCCCCGGTCGCGACAATGCGCCTTCCCATCGGCCGCCGCCCGATTCGGACAGCACGCAAACCGGAATGTCGCGCTCGAAACGCCCCCAGCGCGCGACGATCGGCGTCAGCTCGCCCGCGATCCCCGCCGGGCTCTGCGCGTCGCGCGGCGCAACCCGGTTCCCCACCGCAACCTCGGACAGGGCCCAGGCGCGCCGCGCATCACCCATGCCGCCGCCCTCGGCCTCGGCCCAGGGCACGATCCGCCCCGCGGCATCGCGCCGCGCGAGCCGCAGCCTCAGGCGCGGTTCGGCATTGCGCGTCATCACCCGCAATTCGTCCTCGAACGGCTGATCGACCGTATAGCCCTGCTCCAGCCGCAACAGGTGCGTCTGCGCCACCGCAGCGGTTCCGCGCGCGGCGCCCTCGGCGCGCAGCACCGCCGCCCGCAGGCCTTCGGGGCAGGCGTCCTCGCCCAGCACCGCTTCCACCATCGCCCGCACCGCATCGGGCACCACCAGCGCGCCGCGCCGATCGATCTCGCGCGCGGTGCGCCACAACACGCCATGGTCGCGATAGACCGCGCCGGTCCCCTTCCAATGGGGCGCCAGCCACGCCGCGCCGGCATCCGCGCGCGCGGCCGGCGACAGCACCAGCATCGCCTCGCCCGCCCCGGCCGGGCGGCGGCGTTCGGGATGGCGCCGCATCCGCCCGGCGCGTTGCAGCAACAGGTCGATCGGTGCCAGATCGCTCGCCAACTGGTCGAAATCGACGTCGAGGCTCTGCTCCAGAACCTGCGTCGCGATCACCAGCCCGCCCGCCCGGTCGGCGGCGGCCGCGCGCCGACCGAACCGCGCCGCCACCGCCGCCTCGATCCGCTGGCGATCCCATTGGGTGAAGCGGGCATGGAACAGCACCGGCGCCAGCCCGCGTGCCCGCGCCATCTCGGCGGCGGCCACGGCATCGTCGACGGTATTGCGCACCCACGCCGCGCACCCGCCCGCCGCCAGCGTCGCTTCCAGCCGGTCCAGCACCGCCTCGGGACTCTCGACCCGCGTCACCGGCGTGCGCCGCGCCGACCAGGGCGCCGGGGCGATCGCATCGGCGCGCGCACCGCCGTCGTCGGCGACGGTGGCAAGCGGATAGCGCGTTTCGGGCACGCCGCCTTCGGTCGTCGACACCGCGCCCTGCCAGCCCGCGATCAGCGCCCGCCGCTGGGCGTTGGTCAGCGTCGCCGACAACAGGATCGCCGAACCGCCCTGCGCCGCGTGAAAGGCCAGCAGGTTGCGCAACTCCTCGGTGACATAGGCGTCATGGGCGTGCACCTCGTCGACGATCAGCACCTTGTCGGCCAGCCCCAGCAGGCGCACGGTGTTGAACCGCGACGGCAGCACCGCCAGCACCGCCTGGTCGATCGTCCCCGCGCCCACGTCCGCCAGCAGGCTCAACCGCCGGTCGTCGGCCAGAAACGCGGCGCAGGCGGCGGATGCGGGCATCGCGTCGGCGTCCCCGTCCGGCCCCGTCTCGTCCGCGCCCCAATCGGTCACGCTCGCCCGGAATGCGGGGTGCAGCCCCGCCTGGCCATGCGCCAGCGCCAGGCTCGCGCGCGGCCCGTCGGGGTCGAACAGCCCGGCCAGCATCTCGGCCTGGCGCGCATACATCGCGTTGGCGGTGGCCATGGTCGGCATCGCCCACCACAGCCCGCCTGCCCGCCCGGCCGCGAGCAGGCGATACGCCAGCACATGCGCCGCCTCGGTCTTCCCAGCGCCGGTCACGTCCTCCAGCAGGAACAGCGCCGGCCCCGCCGGGATCGGCACCTCCAGCGCCCAGCGCTGCAACGGCGTCGGCGCGTCGGGCCGCCGGATCAGCGTCGCGAAATCGGCCGCCACGCGGTGCGACGGCGCGACCAGCCCCGCCTCGCGCACCGCCCGTTCGGCCTGCGCCTGCGCCTTGTCCCAGTAACCGGGCGCGGCCATGTCGGCCGGCGCATAGGGAAACCAGCGCTGCGACGATCCCAGCCAGTCGGCCAGCGTCACCAGCCCCGCAACCCAGTGGCTGGCCCGGCGCGCCGCCTCGCGCGACAGCGGCGCCGCCGCCACCGGCTCGGGCAGCAACAGCGCGAACAGGCTGTCGCGACAGCGCGCCGCCGCCGCCAGCCCCGGCCCGAAACAGCGCAACAGCGGCGCCCGGCTCGCCGCCACCGGCGCGCCGTGGTGGCACAGGCTGGCCGCCAGCAACGGCGACAACCCCCGCGCGCCCTGCCCCGGCGGCTCCGGCTGCCCCGGCGGCGCGGACGGATCGGCCCAGATCCGCTGCACGACCCCCGGCTCGGACAGCCAGCGCGTCCACAGCGCCATGCCGTCGGCATCGTGGCGGGTCGGCGGAACGAGGCGCGGATCGACATCGCTTTCGCGCCACAGCGCGGGCACCTTCGACTGGAACGGGCGCGCGAACTTGCCCAGATCATGGTTCGCCGCCAGCCAGACCAGCAAGTCCCCCGCCTGCGCCGGCGCCATGCCCAGCAGCCGCCCCAGATGCGCCGCGATCACCGGCCGCACGCGCAACAACGCCGCCGCCGTCGCCGCCACGTCCAGCATATGCCAGGCCAGCGGGTGAAAATCGGCGGCGGAATAATGCGGATCGGGCTGCGCCTTGCCCCAGTAATCGCCGATCCAGTCCCCTGCGTCCTGCGCCATGCGCCCTGCCCCCTCGCATCGACAAGGGGCACGCCCCGGCGCACCCAAGTCAAGCACCCATCGCAAATCATCCCCGCGCACGCGGGGAACACTTGCCGTCGAAATCGGGAGCTGCCTCGTTGGTCGGTTCATCCCCGCACACGCGGGGAACACTCGACCGCGAGCACGAAGTCGCCGGGGACGCGCGGTTCATCCCCGCACACGCGGGGAACACGCGAAATTACCCGTCCACCCCGACAGCGCCTTCGGTTCATCCCCGCGCACGCGGGGAACACTTGTCTACGGCGGTGGCGAAATCGCCGAACGTCGGTTCATCCCCGCGCACGCGGGGAACACATCTCCGCATCGAACCGCTGCTGGGCCGCATACGGTTCATCCCCGCGCACGCGGGGAACACATCCAGCTCAAGCGCAACCTGCTTGTCCGCGACGGTTCATCCCCGCGCACGCGGGGAACACTGGCGTCTTGTCGGTCGATGGCTGGCGGGTGGCGGTTCATCCCCGCGCACGCGGGGAACACAGTATTCAGCACCGTCTGCGCGGCGATCTCCCCGGTTCATCCCCGCGCACGCGGGGAACACATGAACCAGCCATCGCACATCGCGGCCACCTGCGGTTCATCCCCGCGCACGCGGGGAACACGATCTGCGTGACGCGCGTTTCGGAAATCACGCCGGTTCATCCCCGCGCACGCGGGGAACACAGCGCGCCGGTCGCACCATTGAACCCAAGCACCGGTTCATCCCCGCGCACGCGGGGAACACACGCGCGGGAAGATCATGCCGCGCGGAACCGTCGGTTCATCCCCGCGCACGCGGGGAACACGGGTGGGGGTTAATTTTTGGGGGTGTGGGGGGCGGTTCATCCCCGCGCACGCGGGGAACACTGATATTCGCGTTCCCAACGGACCCACTCCCGCGGTTCATCCCCGCGCACGCGGGGAACACATTTCGGCAGCGCCGATGATGAGGCCCGAATACGGTTCATCCCCGCGCACGCGGGGAACACTCATGTCGCTACCCGATTGGGTTCGCGTCGAAAATCACGATGTGAAAGAGCCACCGGCAAATCCGGCGTCACGATAGCGCCAATGTCGGCGGATGCAAACGGCGCACGATCGCGCGCCGCCGCAGCCGCCGCCGGCCGAAACACCCCGCCCGCCGCCTTGCGCTCAGCCCGCGCGCAGCGCCTCCCATTCGGGACGGAGCATCGCCATGATTGCGGTGTCCCAGCGCGCGTCGCCGACGCGGACCGACGCGCGCCGCACGCCCTCGTCGACAAAGCCCAGCCCGCGATAGGTCCGGATCGCCGCCGCGTTCCAGCAATAGACGTTGAGCTCCAGCCGCGCGATCGCCGCCTCGGCAAAGGCCGCGTCGATCACCGGGCGCAGCATCGCCGCCGCCAGCCCGCGCCCGCGCGCCTCGGGCGCGATCGCGACGCGCGCCAGCCGCGCATTGCCGTTCGCCCGGTCGAAGGCAAGCTGGGCATGCCCCACGATCGCGCCCGCCGCCTCGGCCATCCAGCATCGCCGCAACGGCGGCACCGCCGCTGCCTCGGCCAGCATCGCCGCCATCGCCGCGTCGTCCAGCGGAAAGTCGAGCCCCGGCCCGCCCCACTGCACCAGTTCGGCGGCATTGGCGAACCACCCGGCCAGCACCGGAAAATGCGGCGGCGCAAACGGGATCAGGCGGATCATGCGGCTCCTGTGCGTTCGGGTGCGGGCAACGGCGGCCTTCCGCCGGGCGGCATCGCGCCCTTTGCCGCCCGCCGCAAGCCCCGGCGGCGCGGGCCGCGCATCAGTCGGGGCGCAGCATCAGCGTCCGGTCGGGCTCGCGCCCCGTGCCGCGCAGCTCGACGCGGTCGGCATGGAAATCGAGCCGTGCATAGCTCGTCTCGGGCGTGTCGAGCATCGCCTTCAGGTTCACATAATGGATGCCCGCGCGGACGCCGTAATTGCCCTCATGGTTGTGCCCGTCGAGCCAGATCTTGACCGACGGGTGGCGCTCCAGCAGCGCGATCACCTCGGCCGCGTTCCACAGATTGTGCGGGTTTTCGGGCCAAAGCGGGAAATGGCTGAACAGCATCGCCTTCTCGTGCCGCCGGTCGGCGGTGCGCAGCTCGCGGTCGATCCAGGCGAGCTGCACCGCGCCGATCCCGCCGTTCCACAGCGGCTTGTCGGGCCAGCGCGCGGCGTGCGCGGCCATGCTGCGCGCATGTTCGCGGCTGCCCTCGGGCCAGGCATAGCTGCTCAGGTCGTTGCCGTCGGTGACGATGAAGCGCCAGCCGTGGCGGACGAAGCTGTAATAGCGGCGCGGCATCCCCAGCCGGGCGGGCACCGCGCGCTTGTGGGCCGCGTCGACCGCGAATTCATGGTTGCCCAGCACGAAATGGATCGGGTGGCGCAGCCGCCGCGCGATCGGCAGCATCACGGCATAGCTTGCCCAGTCGCGGTCGATGAAGTCGCCCAGATGGACGACGAAGGCAAGGTCGCGCGCGTTCATGTCGGCGACGGCGGCGGCGAACTTGGCGGGCGTGCGCCGGTACAGGCGCGGCGCCGAATCGGCCTCGTCGGCATATTGCGCATCGGCGATCGCGCCGATGCTGAAGCGCGGGGCCGCTGCCGCTGCGACCACCGGCGACGCGGGCGCCGCCTGCCCCCGCGCCGGGGGTGCCGCGTCGGCGCCGATCGTCGCCGTCGCCCCCAGCATCGCAAGCGCGGGTCCGATTCCCCTTGCCGTCCAGCCCCGTCGCACCGCGTCCGCCCCCTCGCGCCTAGCCGCCATCGATCCGCCGCACCTGCCCGCGCCACGTTTCAGTTTGATGCAACCCGACGCCGCGTTCCCCGCATCGTTCACCGATACGCCACCCGGTTGGGCACGCTCAGCCGGATCTCGGTCCCGCCTTCGGCGCGCGCGGCGATGTCGATCGTGCCGCCCAGCCGCTGCGCCCGCTCGCGCATCCCGATCAGGCCGTAATGCCCCGCCGGGGCGGCGCCGTCGCGAAGCGCGGGCGGAAGTCCGCGACCGTCATCGGTCACGCTGATCTCCAGCCGCTCGCGGCCATAGCGGATGCGGATCTCGGCCAGGCGCGCACCGGCATGGCGGACGATGTTGGCCAGCGCCTCGCCCACCACCGCGCCGATCTCGTCGGCGACGGGCGCGCAGACCGCGCGCGGCGTTCCCGCCTCGGCGATGCCCCAGGCAAGCGTCGGCGCCACCGGCTGCACGGTGCGCATCGCCACCGCACGCAGATGCGGCTCGAGCGGCACCGGCGCCGCGCCTTCGCGCAGCGTCCGCACGCGGTCGCGGCTCTCCATCAGCACGTCGTCGGCGCGTTCGAGCGCACCCTCGATCGTCGCGCGCGCGCGGTCGCCCGGCGCGATCTGCTCGACGCCCGCCTGGAACCGCAGCATCAGCCCCTGGAATCCCTGCAACAGCGTGTCGTGCAGCTCGCGCGCGATCCGCTCGCGCTCGGCCATCTGCGCCTCGATCCGGTCGCGCGTTCCCGCCGCCACGGCGCGCACCCGCCAGCGGTAAAGCGCCCATGCCGCCGCCGCGCCCGCCGCGATGCACAGCGCAAGGAACCACCGCGTCTGCCAGAAAAAGGGCGCGATCTCGAAATCGATCGCCGCGCCCTCGCGGTTCCACACGCCCTCGTTGTTCGCCGCGATCACGCGGAAGCGATAGCGGCCCGGCGCAAGGTTGGTGTACAGCGCCTGGCGCTCGCCGCCCGCCTCCACCCAGTCGCGCTCGGCGCCCTCCAGCCGGTAACGAAAGCGGTTGGCCGGCGCGTCGGTCAGGCTCAGGCCCGCATAGTCGATCTGGACGCGCGCCGTTCCCGCCGGCAGCCGCAGCCCCGCGGCGTCGATCGCGCGGGGCCGCCCGTCGGCGGCAAGGCTCCGGATCACCACCGGCGGCGCCAGCCGGTTGTGGACCAGGCGGTCGCGATCGATCCAGGCAAGCCCCCGGTTGGTCGCGAACCACAGCCGCCCGCTCGCATCCTCGACGATGTCGTTGCTGTCGAACACGTTCGACCGGGCGCGATAGCCGTCCTCGCGCCCCAGCCATTCGACCGCGATCGGCGTCCCCGGCCGGGCAAAGGCGGCATCGAGCGCCGCGCTCGCCATGCGCACGATCCCCATGGCGCCGATCACCCAGGTCGCGCCGTCGGCGGTGCGCCGAACCCCGGTCACGCCCGCCAGAAAGGGATAGTCGCGTTCGGAAAGCACGACGCCGCGCCCGCCCGCCACGCGCGCCAGCCCGCGCGCGCCGCCGAGCAACTGCACCCCGCCGCCCAGGTCGGTCAGCGTGGTGATCGACCCGATGCTCTGTTGCGGCTGCGGCCGCCACAGCAACGCGGCGCGTCCGTCGTTCAGCGCGAACAGCCCCGTCAGGCTGCGCGACATGAACAGCCCGCCCGCCGAACCGGGGCGCAGCAGCATCACCGTCGGCCCCGTTTCGCCGCCCTGTCCCGCGGCGGGGATCAGCGCCGCGCCCTGCAGCCGATAGACGCGATCCATCCCCGTCCAGAAATCGCCCGCCGCGTCGATCGCGCACGTCACCGACAACGGCCCCGCCACGCGCGTCACGCGCGTCGCCGCGCCCTCGGGCGACAGGTCGATGCGGAACGCGCCGTCCAGGCTGATCGCCAGCAGCCGCCGCGCGTCGCCGCACAGCACGCCGATCGAACGTTGGCGCAGGATCAGTTCGGGCGCCCGGTCGCGCGCCGCGCGGTACACGCCCGAAAGCCCGGCAAAAAAGATCCGCGCATGTGCCCGGTCGCCGACGATTCCCGTCACCATCGCCTCGCCGCCGTCGGCCCGCGCGACATTGGCGGGCGCCAGCCGGTCGAGCCCCGATACGGTGCCGATCCAGATATTGCCTTCGCGATCCTCCAGGCTCGAAAGCGCCAGCGTCGCCGTCATCCCGCCCGCCGCCGACAGCGTCTCGGCCGTCGGCGCGCGCCCGGCGCTGCCCGCACCGCTCCCGCCGGGCACCACGCGCACGATCCCGTCATCCTGCCCGGCGATCCACATGCCGCCGTCATGGTCGATCGCCAGTCGCCGCACGACATAGGGGGTGTTGACCCCGGCAAGGGCCAGCGCGGGCCCTGCCGCGCGGCTCGCGCCGGTGCCCGGCAACGGCCGCAGCCCCGCATCGTCGGCAATCCAGATCCGCCCAAGCCGGTCCTCGGCCAGCGCGGCCGAGGGCGCGGCGGTCGCCGCCAGCCGCTCGAACCCGCGCACGCCGGGGCGCAGCCGGAACACCGCGGGCGGCGCGACGAGATAAAGGCTGCCGTCGGACGCGGCAAAGGCCGGCCCCGCGATCCCCTCGGGCCAGCCGGCGGGCGGGCCGACCCGCGTCCATCGTCCCGCCGGGTCGCGCCGCGTCAGCAACAGCCGCCCGCGCGCGTCGGCGGCGAACCAGATCGACCCGTCGCGCGTCTCGACGATGCTGTGCACCCCGCCGCGCGGCGCCCAGGGATTGGCGTCGATCAGCCGCCCGCCGCGCACCACGCCGAAACCGCCGAAGTCATAGCCGACCCAGATGTCGCCGTTGCGCGCGGCGTGCAGCGCGGTGACCTGCAACGATCGCCGGGGATCGTCCTTGTCGGGCACCAGCCGCTCGAACCGGATGCCGTCGAACCGATAAAGGCCGGTCGCGGTGCCCAGCCACAGATCGCCGTCGCGGCCCTGCACGATCGCGCGGATATTGCCCGGCGCGCCCTCGGCCAGCGTCCAGCGCGTGTGGCGGAACTGGTGGAGCGGCCGCGCGACGTCGAGCGCCCCCGCCGGCCCCGCCCCGCCGACCAGCGCCGCCAGCGCAAACGCCAGCCCCAGCGCCGCACCGCGCGCACGATCAGGAATGCCAGGGTTCAAAAAGGATTTTCCGCTGCTGCGCCGCCCCGCCCACCCTGACAAGCCGTCCCCCGCCCCGCAAGCGGCTTGTGCGCGATCATCGGCCGGTCGCGACCGCGCCGCGCCCGACCATCTTGTGTCCTTGCTGCAACAGGTTCGTCATATTCCTGCCGATCCGCGAAGATGGCGGTTGCCAAGCGAAGATGAACCGACATTCATGTCTCCGCAGCAGGCGACGATCGCAGCAACGCGCGCCAAGCTATTCGACGAACCAGAAAAAGGGGGTTCTTGATGTCTTCGTTCCACCGCCCCGCCGGCACCGCATTGCGCGTCGCGGCCTCGATGTTCTCGCTTGCCGTCGCGATGTCGTCGGTTGCGCATGCGCAGGATCAGGCCGCACCCGCCGCGCCCGAAGCCGCGCCCGCGCAAACCTCGGGCGAGATCGTCGTCACCGGCTCGCGCATCCGCCGCCCCGACTATGAAACGGCCAGCCCGATCGTGTCGCTCGGCGCACAGACGCTTCAGCAGGCGGGCACGACCAACGTCACCGACTTCCTCACCGGGCTGCCCGCGCTGGTCGGCTCGTCGACCTCGCGTGACAATTCGGGCGATCGCGCCGGCATCGGTGCCACCGGGCTCAACCTCGCGAACCTGCGCAACCTGGGTACCGAGCGCACGCTGCTGCTGATCGACGGCCGCCGCCATGTCGCGGGGCTCGAGGGCACCCAGGCGGTCGACATCAACACGATTCCCGCCGACCTGATCGAGCAGATCGACATCCTCACCGGCGGCGCGTCGGCGATCTACGGTGCCGACGGCGTGTCGGGCGTCGTCAACTTCATCATGAAGAAGAACTTCCAGGGCATTACCGCGCGGGCCCAGGCCAATATCAGCCGCTATGGCGACGCCGGCCAGCGGCTGATCGCCGTCACCGCGGGCCAGAACTTCGCCGACGGCCGTGGCAACATCGCGCTCGCCTATGAATATAACGACAGCGACCGGCTGACCACCAAGGACCGCTCGGCGCTGGTCGGCACCAACCGCGTCGGCTTTTACCGCAACCCCAATTATGTGAAGGGGCAGACGGGCTCCTACTACGTGATCCCGCAAAGCGGCGTCCGCTATGGGCAGACCTCGCGCGTCGGGGCGGTCGACGTCGATTTCGACGGCATCCCCGATTTCACCGGCAGCGGCGCGGTCTACAACCGCGGGATCGACATTCCGGGCGGCTACACGCGCAACAGCGACGACACGCTCGTGTCCGACTATGGCAACGACCTGCTGCCCAGCGTGCAGCGGCATGTCGCCAACCTGTTCGCGCACTATGACGTGTCCGACAGCCTGCAGTTCTTCGTCGAGGGCAAGTACGCCAACACCAAGTCCTATTCGCTCGGCCAGCCGACCTTCGACTATTACCTCTTCGTTCCGCAGGACAATCCCTACATCCCCACCGCGATCCGCAACGCGATCGACCCTGCGGCGGGCGGTGTGCTGGTGACGCGCGACAATTTCGACCTGGGTCAGCGCGGCGAGAACATCAAGCGCGAGACGTGGCGCTCGGTCGTCGGCGTCAAGGGCGATTTCAGCCCCACCACCCATTTCGAAATTTCCTATGTGTTCGGCCAGACCGACATCACCAATCGTTTCGTCAACGACATCTACAGCGACCGCTTCTTCGCGGCACTCGACGCCGTTCGCGATCCCACGGGCGCGATCACCTGCCGCGCCAATCTCGACCCGAACTGGGCGCCGGACCAGCCCTATTCGAGCGGGCGGACCGTGCTCTCCCCCACCACCTTCACGCGCGGCCAGTGCCAGCCGATCAACCTGTTCGGCGAAAACATGACCAGCCAGGCGGGGCTCGACTTCATCCGCGCGAACACCACGCAGCATTCGCGCATCAACCAGCACGTCGTGTCGGCGTCGATCACGGGTGATCTGCGCAGCCTGTTCTCGCTGCCCGGCGGCGCCGTCGGCTATGCGATCGGCGCCGAATATCGCAAGGAGATCTCGCGCTTCACGCCCGACGTGCTCGAACAGCAGGGGCTGACCTTCTCGAACAAGCTGCTGCCGTCGCGCGGCAGCTTCGACGTCAAGGAAGTGTTCGGCGAAATCGACCTGCCGCTGCTCAAGGACCGGCCGTTCTTCCACACGCTCGATCTCAGCGGCGCGCTGCGCTACTCGGACTATTCGTCGATCGGCAACACCACGACGTGGAAGGCCGACCTGACCTGGGCACCGATCCGCGACCTCCGCTTCCGCGGCACACTGTCCAAGGCGGTGCGCGCGCCGAACATCGGCGAACTCTACAGCGCGGCATCGCAGACCTATGCCTTCTTCGACGATCCGTGCATCGTGGCGAACCGCGGGCTCGGCAAGTCGAGCCGCGCCGCCAACTGCCAGGCGATCCTGTCGCAGGCCGGGCTGACGCAGGCCCAGATCGACAATTATGAAGACCCGCGCACGGTCAACATTGCGGGCATTGCCAGCGGCAACACCGCGCTGCGTCCCGAAGAGGCGCGCACCTGGACGGCGGGCGTCGTCCTCCAGCCGCGGATGCTGCGCGGCTTCCAGGTCTCGGTCGACTGGTACAACATCAAGCTCAAGAACGCGATCAACACCGTCACGCCGCAGCAGCTTGCCGAGCTGTGCGTCGACCAGCAGTCGATCAACAATCCGTTCTGCACCTCCATCACGCGCCAGCAGGGCACCGGCCTCATCACCGGGTTCAGCGTGTTTCCGCAGAACGTCGCCGACTTCCGCACCGCGGGCCTCGACGTCAACCTCAACTACTCGTTCTCGCTGCCCAAGGTCGGCGACTTCAACATCCGCGTGATCGGCAACTATCTCGACAAGCTGACCTTCATCGGCACGCCGGGCGCCGAACCGACCGACGACCGCGGTCAGCCCTACATGCCCAAATATCAGGCGTTCACCAGCGTGACCTATTCGAGCGGTCCGTTCTCGTTCAACTACAGCCTGTCGTGGTGGGACAAGACCGAGCGCTATTCGAAGGATCGCCTCCAGGGCAATCCCAACTACGTCGCGCCGCAATACGCCTATTTCAAGGAACGCTGGATCCATAACATCTATGCCAGCATGGACGTCAACAAGAGCTTCCAGTTCTTCGGCGGCGTGAACAACCTGTTCAACCAGAAGCCCGACCTCGGCTCGCTCGCGAACCCGACCGACTATACGGGCACCACCTTCTTCGCGGGTGCGCGCGCCAAGTTCTGACGCGCCCTCGCCGAAAGCATATAGCGCCGCGCGGGGAGACCCGCGCGGCGCCGTTGCGTTTTGCAGTCCGCCGGGGCGCTGCAACCCGGCGCGCCGTCGCCCACCGCCGCGAGCCCCAGCGGAAAGTCGCGCCCCGGCCCGTCCCCTTTTGCCGGCCCGCCCCGCTTGACGAACCATCCGTCCGGCACCGCGAAATGCGACGGCGCAACCGGGGGCTGGCGGACCATGCGGCGCCCTTATCCCCCGCAATCCGGGAGCGGCGTCTGGCGGGGCGGCTTGCCGCTGCGGGGCGGGAACGGGGCTAGGGAACGATCGTCAGCTCGGCGATCCGGTCGCCGTCGAGCACGAACAGATAGCGCAGGTCCACCGGACTGCCGGGAAAGTTGCCGACCAGATGGCTGGTGACCACCACGCGCCCGTCGGCTTCGGACAGGGCGAACGGCTCGACCACATAGGAATATTGGGTCGAGGCATTGGCCATCCACCGCCGGATCGCCTCGCGCCCGGCATAGGTGTTGCCCTCGTCGACAACGACGGCGTCCGGCGTGAAGCATTGGGCGATCGCCTCGGCATTCGCTCTTTTGTCGGCCGCGAAATAGCGGGCAATCACATCGGGCAGGATGATCGTCACGGTCCTTCTCCTCGCTGGTGTTCACCCGAGGATTTAGGGCTTTGACGATGTTCGCATAAGCAGGATAAACAGGGACGCGGAATTGCGTATATCGGGACAATGCGACGCTTCAGTCTCACGGATTTTGATGCGGTGCTCGCCATCGGCCGCCGGGGGTCGTTCCGCGCCGCGGCGCTCGATCTCGGGATGTCGACCAGTGCGCTCAGCAACGCGATCGCCGCGGTCGAAGCGCAACTGGGCGTGCGGCTGTTCAATCGCACCACGCGCAGCGTTGCGCTGACCGAGGCGGGGCGCCGGTTCGTCGAGCAGGTCACGCCGGCGCTCAACGACATCCGCCGCGCGCTCGACGCCGTTCGCGCGCAGCAGGAGACGCCCTCGGGCACGTTGCGCATCAACACCTTCGCGACGGCGGGGCGCGAGATCCTGGCGCCGCTGGTCCTCGAATTCCTGCGGCGTTTCCCCGAAGTCCGGATCGACCTGGTCACCGAAGGCAATCTGGTGGACATCGTCGCCGCAGGGTTCGACTTCGGGATACGCAGCGAGAATCTGGTCCCGACCGACATGATCGCGATCCCGATCGGCCCCGCGCGGCGTTATGCGGTGGTTGCCTCGCCCGCCTATCTCGCCCGGCACGGCCTGCCGCGCGTCCCGGCCGACCTGCTGGCACATGCCTGTATCCGCACGCGATTGCCCAACGGCGCGATGTTCCGCTGGCAGTTCGAGGCCGAAGGCCAGCCCGTCCAGGTCGATGTCGACGGCCCGATCACGCTCGACGAAGCCAGCCTGGCACGTCTGGCGGTCCTCGCCTCGACCGGGATCGGCTTCTTCATGGAATCCGACGTGCGCGAGGATATCGCGGCGGGGCGGCTGGTGCGGCTGCTGTCCGAATGGACGCCGCCGCTGGCGCCGTTGTGTCTCTATTACCCAAGCCGCCGCAATCCGCCCGCGGCATTCAGGCTGTTCGTCGATCTTGCGCGCGAACGCGCGCGTTCGGCCCGGAACGGCGCGACGGCGCCGTGACCTGACGCTCGCGGCGCCGCCAGCGACGCATCGCGTCCGCCACGGGACGATCGCGGCGGGGAAGCGTCAGGCGATCGGGGGTGTCGGCGCCCCCGCCCGCGTCAAAACCACGCCCGGCCGATCATCTCCGCGCCGAGCAGCAGGAGGAAAGCCAGGAAGATCCGCCGGAACAGCGGCGGACGGATGCGTTTGCGGAGCCGCTGCCCCGCCGCCATGCCCAGCAGCGCGGGGAGGACCGCCAGCGTCGACGCGAGCAGGTTCCCGAACGCCGCCGCGCCGTGCCAGTACAGCCCGATGGCTAGCGCAACCGTGGAAATGGTGAACGACAGGCCCAGCGCCTGTACCATGTCGTCGCGCTCGAGCCTCAGCGACTGGATGTACGGCACGGCGGGAATGACGAACACGCCCGTCGCCCCGGTGACCAGCCCGGTGGCCAGCCCCACCGCCGGGGACAGCCACGGCTCCCACCGCTCGGGCACCGCGCGCGCCGGCGCGAACAGCGTGTATGCGGCATAGAGCGCCAGCGCCGCCCCCAGCGCGCCGACGGTGCGGTCGCCGTCGACCCGCGCCAGCATCGCGGACCCGGCGACGGTGCCCACGACGATCCCCAGCATCATCGCCCAGAGCCGGCGGAACAGCGCGCCCGTCCGCGCACCCCAGAAAAGCTGCCAGATGTTGGTGACGAACGACGGCACCAGCAACAGCCCCGCGGCGGTGACGGGCGAAAGCACCGCACCCATCACGCCCATCGCCACGGTCGGCAACCCCATCCCGGTCACGCCCTTGACGATCCCGGCGAGGAAGAATGTCGCAACGATCGTCGCGATCAGCGGCAGCGAGACATCGGCCATGCAGCGATCCTAACGCGCATCGTCACGACCACAATGCACGACGGCGGACCCGGCGTCCCCCGCGCCCCTCGCCCGCGCCCCACACCTCACCCGCGCACCAGCCGAAGCGCATCCGCCGCAGGCGCGACCGAGACACGGCGGCCCCAGTCGAATCCCAGAAAGTCCTGTTCCATGCCGGGGGTGCTGTTCACCTTCGACACGCATTGCGCCGATCGCTATCCGGCGTCGGCGGAGGCTGCGCAGTTCCCGATCCATTGCGTCCGCGGCACGCCCGGATGGGCCAATGTGCTCGATGCGGCGGCGATCGCGCCCGGCATCCCGGTGCACCGGCTGGAAAAGGGCGTGTTCGACATGTGGGCCGAGCGCGATCTGCCGGTGGCAACGCCCGCCACCGGCAAGGCCCGGGAACGCGACGCCTTCTTCGCGGGGTTGAAGGCCGCCGGCATCACCGAAGCGACGGTGATCGGTGTCGCCGCCGACTATTGCGTGCGCTGGGCGATCGAGGGGCTGGTCGCGCGCGGCTTTGCCGTGAACGTGCCGCGCGCGCTCACCCGCGGCATCGTGCACCCGATCGAGCGGGTCGTCGCCGACCGGTTCGGGCACGCGCCGGTGCGGCTGGTGGGTTAGGGCATGGTCGAGTCGACCGGTTCAAGCCGCCCGTCTCCGGTCGACGCCTCGGCAAATGCGGCACCGGCCCTCCGGCGCGTCTTCGCCCCGGGTGAAGACGCTCGGGCCGGCGCGCGCTCACCGCCGCCGCGAGGCTTCGAACAGGAACCAGCGGCGGCCCTCGGCGGCGTCGATCCAGTTCTCGATCAGCCCGGCGGTCGCGATGTCGCCATGCGCGTCGCACAGCGTGTGGAGCGCATGCAGCCGCCGCGCCAGGTCGCCATTGTCGTCGCGCAGTTCGGCAAGCATGTCGGCGGCGTCGACATAATCGGCGTCGTTGTCGAGCACGCGCTGCACCCGCGCGATGTGCGCGATCGACCGGATCGTCGTCCCGCCGATCTTGCGCACGCGTTCGGCGACCGCGTCGGTCGTCGCCAGGATCTCGCTCGCCTGCGCGTCGAACATCCGGTGATAGTCGGGGAACCACGGCCCGGAGACGTGCCAGTGGAAATTCTTGGTCTTCACATACAGCGCGAACAGGTCGGCGAGCAGCGCGGTCAGCCCCGTCGAAAGGTCGCGCGTCGCCGCCTCGCCCAGGCGGCTGGGGGTGGCGAGCGGCGCCATCCGCTCGGCGCGCGGATCGCGCGGGGCAGGCGGGGCGGGCGGGGCGGGCGTGGCATCATCGGCATGCGGCTGGGCGGCATCGGTCATCGTCTCGGCTCCTCCGGCGCGCCGCACGCGCGGCCCGCTTCGGTCGCACCGTGCCGCCGCCGCCCGCGCGCGTCTTGGCGAACCCGCCGGTGATTTGGACAGGGCTGCGCCTGCCCCGGCCTCCCCCATTTGGGGGGTGCCGCACCGTCCCGGGCTGGGCTGGGCGGCGGCGCGGCGACGCGGCACCCTTGCGGAATGGCGCAGTTCCACTCCCCCTTCGCCGCCGGCGCGTCCGGTGCGTCCGGTGCGTCCGGCCCCCCGGCCCCGCGTCCCTGCCCCGCGACGCTCGCCGGGCTGATCGACGGCGCGATCGCCGCGCTCGACGGCGATCCGGGGCGCGCGCGGCGCTATCTCGAACGGCTGGCGCACCTGCTCGACGCGCCCCGCGCGCCGCGCGTCGCGCCTCCGTCCCCGTCCCCGGCAGATCCGGCGCCCGCGCTGGTCCCCGACCGGCTCGTCCTGCCCGGCACGGCGCGCGGCGGGCTCGCCGGCTGGCAGTTGCGGCGCGTGACCGATCATGTCGCGCGCCATCTCGATCAGCCGCTCGTCACCGCCGGGCTCGCCGCGGTGGCCCAGCTCAGCGCGGGGCATTTCTGCCGCGCGTTCAAGGCAAGCCTGGGCGAGACGCCGCACGCCTATGTCACGCGCCAGCGCGTCCGCCGCGCGCAGCAACTGATGCTCGGCTCGCGCGACACGCTGGCACAGATCGCCGGCGCGTGCGGCCTCACCGATCAGGCGCACCTGACGCGACTGTTCCGCCGCTGGGTGGGAACAACGCCGCTCGCCTGGCGCCGCCAATGGCACCCCGGCGACCCCGCCGTCACCCATGACACCCGGTCAGGAACCGCAGAACTCCGGGACATTCAGCGAGAGCCGCAACGCCCTAGGTGACAGGGGTGACAACACTCATGTCCGGCGGGTGACATGGTACCCAGCGCAAGCCATTGGAGAAGCGCTACTTTTCCGCACAGCACCTGTGCGTACGGTGCTTTACATTCCTTACGCCTCCGGCGTGAGTGCCGCACACCGCACGAGCAAAGCGAGTGCGAACAGTAACGACAGTGAAGGTGGCTTTTGAGAATATTATTCGTGAATCATATCCAGAAATGCATTAAAGTCAGGTGCAACAAAAAGTGGCTCGCAGGGATCACCCTGCCACGCGCCACCCCATTCAAAATAGACCACCGGAAAGCCTTTTTCTTCTTCGAGATCGATGCATAATATACCTCCTCCGGAGTCAGTTGCTATGGGAAGAACGTGCTTTTCAGGGTACCCTTCTCTAAGGATGTTCAAATTAGAGTCGATTGTATTGCTATCTTCTTTGTCACGTATCGCCGTAAACCAAGCAATGTCCACCTCACCACCCGAGAATTCCATAATATCTACACCACTAGGCTCGGGTCTTCCGCCGTTATTCTCCAACAAAAAAGATCGGTATGGCTCAGGGATGACAATTTTTAGCCTTACCTCGGCCGCCATTATATCGTCAGAGGTTATGGTTTCGCCTTTTTCGCATATTCTGATCATGGTTTATCCTTCAAGCCAACGCCGCCCGTGTGTCCAGTCGCACGGTGGATGTCGCGAGGTATCAAAATGCATTGTCATACCATCCTGATGATGATGCCAAGTATATCCCTTTGGCGTAGTTCTTAACCCTGCGGGAGCGTTCGCCAGACGTTCACCCCCTGCCCGGTCTGATTGATTGTCACGGCCTGCGTTGCATAAGCCGAGAATTCCGGGAAACCGGCAGCAGGCCACCATTTCTTTTATCTTGCTTTCACCTCAGCAAGGAAGCTCTCCACCGCTTCCCGTTCTTCCGGGGTCTTCGCAGCCCGCGTCAGCACCGGCGCAGCGTGATATTCGAACAACTGCCTGCGATCGCCCGTCGGCAGATATTTCCGCATGATTTCGATCAGCAAAGGCACCTTCATGAACGATGCAAAGGCCTCATAAGGCCGCGCACTGGCAAAGGGTAAACCGCTCAGATAGTGGTCCGCCAAGCGCCGCTGGTCGGGCTTTTTCCACGAGAGATGCGAGATGATCGTGAAGGCCTCGCCGGAGTTCGCACCGCCGGCAGGATAGTGCTCAGTCAGCCAATCGACTGCTTCGCTCGACCCCTTGTTTCGCAGATCGCTCACGATCGATCTAAGACGTTGATCCATTGTTGCACCTACCTCGGAACGAACAAATTAGGCGGAAGATTCGAGTTGCCGCCAAGCCAGGCCGGCGGCTGATTGAGGTGGTCCCGGCTATTTGGACAGTTTTGCGGCTGAGCTAAGCTAATCCGGGTTGTCGTTCATGCCGCCATTCTGGTCATCAGATCATGGGGGGCATGCCCCCCATGATCTGAAGCGCCGATCCACCCATAGGCTTCCGCCGGGGTTCGCCCGACCAGGCCCGAGTGGGGTCGCTGGTGATGGTAATAGGTGATCCACCGGCCAAGACCAGCGCGCAACTCCGAGCCGGTCTCGAAGGCGTGCAGATAGACGCATTCGTACTTGAGCGATCGCCAGAGCCGCTCGATGAAGACATTGTCCATCCAGCGGCCCCGGCCGTCCATGCTGATCCGCACCTTGGCGCCGCGCAGCACGCTGGTGAAGGCGAAGCTGGTAAACTGGCTGCCCTGATCGGTATTGAAGATCTCAGGCCTTCCGAAGCGCGCAAGCGCTTCCTCCAGCGCCGCGACGCAGAAGCCCGCGTCCATGGTGTTCGACAGCCGCCATGCCAGCACCTTGCGCGTCGCCCAGTCCATGATCGCGACCAGATACAGGAAGCCCCGGCGCATCGGGAGGTAGGTCACATCAGCGCACCAGACATGGTTCGGCCGCTCGATCGCCAGCTTGCGCAGCAAATAGGGATGGACCCTGTGCTGCGGGTGCGGATCACTCGTGCGCGGCCGCTGGTAGATCGGCGACAGCCCCATCTTCGCCATCAGCCGCCGCACCCGTCGTCGTCCAACATCATGGCCATTGCGGCGCAGATGCCGGACCATCTGGCGGCTGCCATACCAGGGCATGTCGAGGAACGCCGCGTCGATCACCCGCATCAGCACCAGCGTCTCTTCCGTCTCCGGCACCGGCACGTAATAGTAGCTCGACCGGCTGATCGACAGCAGCCGGCATTGCGCCGCGATCGACAGGCAGTGGTGAGCAGGATCGATCCACTCCCGCCTCCGTGCCACGCTCATCGACCGGAGGCCTTCGCTAAAAAATCCCGCTCCACCAAGAGCTGCCCGATCTTCGCGTGCAGCTTGTCCACCTCGGCGTCGCTGGCAGCTCGCGCCGCATCACCCGCGCCGGAGAACGTCGCCGACATCCCCTCGATCGCCTGACGCTTCCACGCCGCGATCATCGTGTGATGCACCCCATGCTTCGCCGCCAGCTCCGCCAGCGTCAGATCCCCACGGATTGCCTCCAGCGCCACCTTCGCCTTGAAATCCGCGCCGTAGCGCTTCCTCGTCGCCTTCATTCCCGTTCGTTCCTCACGTCGGGATTAGCTTAGCATCCTGTCCAGTTTTCCGGGACCACCTCAGCCCTCAACGATGCAGCCGCTGATCTACCACGTTATGCGGCTGGCGAAGAGGTTCGCCCCTGACGCCCGTTTATGGGTTCACGACCTAGCGGCCTCGTTTTTCCAGAATCTCCCCCTGACGGTGGACCAGGCCGGTTCGTTCCCCGACTTGGTGAGTGTGTAAATGTCGTCCCCAACGCTCCAACCTCTGGACACAGCAGTCTCTGCGGCAACAAATTAGCCTGCGCAGGCCTATGCATCATGCTCCATGAAACTTGGTTGTAGCTGACGCGCGATTGTCCGCATCTTAGGATAGTCAGCTTTCAGCCTGCCCTCAGAAGCAAAAAATATGCCTTCCGCGAACGAGCGTTCGATGGTTTCAAGCAGAATCACAATATTCTCAAACTCAATGATCTGATCCGGCTCTCCGAGTACAAACCCAACGACCTCTCCAAAATAGGGAGATGCTTTGTCGCAAACTATCGCGTAAAAATCGCCACCGCCATTTGCAAAAATGGGAAGCCACGCACGATTCCACTGGTCGCCCTTCGAGATTGCCCGATAGACTTGCAGGACATCAGCGAGGCTCATCCAATAGAATCCGGGGAAGAACTGAATCTCGTCTAGGGCATCGCCTTCATAAGTAGAGGTGCCGTCACAGCAGCTATACACTGCCAGCAGTTCATCAGGCACATCCAGGCCCAAACCATGAATGGCACTCTGCACCTGCTCAGGACGCAGCCCAGCACGGCGCTTACCTGGAAGCACCGATCCAAGCTGTCGTAGTTGGTCAAAAATACGATCGATCAGCGCTTCGAGAGCCATGTTCATAGTGTTCACGGTACCACAATCATCTTAAATGGATCACCATGTATGATGCCATATTTTTGATAAAAACTGGAGAGCATTCCACCTTGAATGTTCTGCTCTGTCACAGGCACATGCGCAACTCTCGCCCCGGCGCCGCCCTGCTGGCTAGACGCGAACGGGAACTCGTCCAACGAATAACCTGATGGTGGCCTAGCCCGCCCAGCAAGGGCGTCAGCACGCTGGGCTCGGATAGCGTCTCGGCCTTCGAGGCGGTTCAAAACCGACGGGTGACCGTCAGCAAAGGCGGCCTCAATATTGTCGGCGATTCCAGGGGTGTGCGTTTTACTGAACGCAATCGTGGGCAATTCGCGCTCTACGGCCCGCCCGAGCGCCCTTTCACCCAATCCGAAAACGGCTTTTCCAGCGGTTTTACCGAACGGGATAAGGCTGATTGCGAGTGTTCCACCTTCGACCCAGCGATTGACATGATCGCCGGTGACGACATCGCGGCCGGTATAGAGCTGTGCGGCGTTCTTGGCTGTGCCCACGATAGGAGCGTTGTCATATACGGACGAACCGGCGCTGAGTAACGGCGCCTTGATCAGATAATCCAGCGCTGTCGCTCGTTCGGTGGGCAGGATTTCATAGGTATATCCTGGGTGGCTGTCCTCATAGGCGTAGCGGTCAGCCTGAAGCTTGGTAGCCCAAGCAGCGAACCGGTCTCTGGTGGCCGTGTCCATCTGACGCTCGAAGCTCATCAGGATGCGATCTGCCGTGACCACGATATCGCTGGGTTCGCCTGACCCAGGCTGTATCGACGGTTGTGGAGCGGCGTCCGGTGCCGCAGCCAGCAGCCGTCCTTCACTTTCGGCGATCCGGCGGGCGAGGAGGCTCGAACTGTCGCCGCCGGCTTGCCGCTCGATCAGCTTGAGGGTCGTCTTGTAATCGCTGCGGAACGACGCGAAGCGCTTCGGGTCCTCCAGGATCGTCGGATCGAGCGCACCTGCGAGCGCTTTTGCCCGCTCTGTCAAGCGCCCCGGCGCTCCCAGGCGATCGGCCACGAGATTGCCGATGGTACCGCCGATGACGTCGGGCAGTGCGGCGAGGATGTTGTCGCCGAAGTCGGTGCCGTCGAGCAGGCTGCGCGTGGCGGCGCCCGCCAGGCCGGCGGCGGCGTTGCGCACCACCGCCCCGCCAAAGCCCTTCAGCCGATCTCGCTCGACACACCCCCCGCCACGCCCGCGGCCGCAACCCCGACCCAGTCGAACTTCGATTGCAGCCCCGTCACCACCCCGATCCCTTGCGTGATCGCGCTCCCCACCACGCCCCGCACCGCGCCGCTGACGAACCCGTTGGCGTTGAGGACCTTGCCGACCGCTCCGCCGATCTGGCCAAGCCCCGCCCCCACCCCGCCGCCGATCGCCGACAGCGCAACCCCTTCCCAGCTGAAGCTGTCCTGGATCCCCGTCGCCACCCCGACACCCTGGCTGACGATCGAGCCCGCCGCGCCCGACGCCGCGCCCGCCGCCACCGCGTTGAGCCCCGTCAGCGCCGTGCCGCCAAGCGCGCCATAGGTCGCGATCGAAACCGCCACGGCAATGACTACCAGCAGGATCTGGCCGAACACCCCGCATTTGTTGCGCTTCGACGGCGCCTGCGGCGTCGGCGTCGTCGGGTTGGTGTCCCCCTGCGCCTCTGCCGGGTCATAGGGGTTCAGCGTCGCCGCGTTGAAACTCGAACGCTGCACCCCAGACGGAAGGGTCAGCCGCTGCCCCTCCACCACACCCGCCGGTCCCGACAGGCCATTCGCCTGCGCCAGCCGGTACCAAAGATTGGCGTCCCCCCACACCGCCTGCGCGATCGACTGCAGCGTCTCGCCCGCCCGCACCGTATAACCGCCGCCGGACGAACCCGGTCAACGGGACGGACGGCGGAATCGACCGGCAGACGCACCTTTCGAGGCAGGGCCACCCGCAGCGCCGCAACGCAGTAGGAGGACCGGCGCTGCCGCTCGCGCCGCGCCGCGGCGAGGCAGATCGTCACGTTCCGCAAGGGCGCCAAGGGGCAGCCGCGCCCCGGCATCGGCTACCGGCTGGAGCAGGTCGATGCCGAGACCGGCGCCGTGCGGCTGATCGGCCCCAGCGACAAGACGATCCCCTGGAATCCCGCCCGCTGGGGCGCCGACCATGCCGAGGCCTTCACCGAACATGAGGCCGAGTTCCGCGCCGGCGACAAGGTGCAGTTCACCCGCAACAACTACCGCGCGCACCGCCTGAACGGCCAGGTCGCGACCGTCGTCGCGGTCGATCCGCGCGGCGCCGGCCTCTGGGTCGAGCACGGCGACGGCACCTGCCAGAGGCTCGATCTGGCGCACCTCGCCGATCGCCATATCCGACACGGTTGGGTCCGCACCATCCACAGCGCGCAAGGGACGACCGCCGAGCGCGTCATCGCCCATCTGGAGAGCTTCCGCGCCAACACCGTCGATGCCGGCGCCGCCTATGTCGCCATCAGCCGCGCCCGATCCCACGCCGCCATCTATACCGATAGCCGCGCGAGCCTCGCCGAGGCGCTAGGCATCCGCGACGGCGCACAGATCGGCGCGATCGACGGGCACGATACCGGACTCGGCTGGTCTCCACGCGCCCCCCCCTCCAGATCGTACAGGTGACGAAGCCGGAGACCCCGTGCGGCCAACTTCACACTGCGATCAAGCCAAGTATTTAGCAGACCAGAGGTCAGACAACCATCTGGCAGAATCCTAGCGAACGCTGGTATGGGCGATCAGGTCACTTGTGATATTATCTGCCTTATAATGCTTTGCCTGCAAGAAGTGTTGCATTTCGCCGAAACTAAGCTTGAGCTGCCGGAGATCTTCTGGGTCTCCTGATTGAAGCCGATGCCAGTTCTCCTCGACTCGAGCTAGTAGATATTCATATGCTCGTTCACCCAGCTTCGATCGGACGTTCGTCAACCCCTTCCGTGTTATCTCGAACTCCTCCTCCGGACTGCCATCAGGGTTATACATTTGTTCATAACGGGGAGCTCTTGTTGCCATAACTGCGAATTGATCGCTAAGTTCACCTAAGGTTTGGGGGATGTAGGCCATCAGCGGCTTCTCATTGGTAGGAAGTAGGAGCCGCCCATGCTGGTCGGCCTGACAATAAACACGGATTGAACCTTCGGCGACGTATAGAACTGCCTGACCTGGAATGTGTTAATACCCTTGCGTGCGATCGGTGCGTCGAACAGATTGTCGAGCACGCCAAAGATGGCGCCAGCAGGACCGTTCATCTGCGGCACACCGATCTGGCGCAGCGCCCGCCAGTCCTCCAGAGGCGGCCCGCCGTTGCCTCCGATACGCGCGCGAGAATTGCGAGAGGAGCCTCCGCCGATCTGAAAGAACAGCGGCTGGTCAACCCCACGAGTATACAGTGCGTTCCGAAGCTGCCCAGTCACGACGATGTCGCCATATTCGGACTGTGCCGCAGCCTGTTCAACCTCAGCGAACGCGACGGCCAAATTCACTAGCTCTCCACGATAACGACGATCCGCTTCAGCAGCAGAAACCCGATTGGCGCTCTTTTCTGCCTCGGCGACGAGCGCCTGTTCACCCGGCGACATCTTGCCACCACCTGCGACGGCGCCAGCGACCAGGTTCCCGATGGTACCGCCGATGACGTCGGGCAGTGCGGCGAGGATGTTGTCGCCGAAGTCGGTGCCGTCGAGCAGGCTGCGCGTGGCGGCGCCCGCCAGGCCGGCGGCGGCGTTGCGCACCACCGCCCCGCCAAAGCCCTTCAGCC
>NZ_JBQXXM010000001.1:1110369-1424634 GCF_056485145.1 Sphingomonas chlorellae | reverse complement strand
CCCTCCACCACCGGCCTGCGGCCGGCGGTCCCCCTCCCCGGCGGGGCCGGGGAGGATTGGGATGGGGCTTGGCGGGGGGTGTTCCGCCGCTCGCGCGGCGGCCCCTCCACCACCGGCCTTGTGGGAGGCGGTCCCCCTCCCCGGCGGGGCCGGGGAGGATTGGGTTGGTCAGCCGGAGCGGAGGAGCGTGACGGCGGCGTCGCGTTCGAAGAGGTAGAGCGCGATGCGGGCGGCCTGGCCGCGCGGGGCCTGGAGGCCGCCGTCGCGGTCGACGAGCAGCCGGGCATCGTCATTGGCCGAGGCGATCAGCCGCGGCAGCATCTCCGGCGTCGCGAGGCGGAACTGCATCTCGCCCGACTGGCGCGTGCCGAGCAGCTCGCCCGCGCCGCGCAGCCGCAGATCCTCCTCGGCGATGCGGAAGCCGTCATTGGTCTCGCGCATCAGCGCCAGCCGCGCGCGCGCGGTCTCGCTGAGCGCGGCGCCGCGCAGCAACAGGCACACCGAACGCCCGCCGCCGCGCCCGACGCGCCCGCGCAACTGGTGGAGCTGCGCCAGCCCGAAGCGGTCGGCATGTTCGATCACGATCAGCGTCGCGTTGGGCACATCGACCCCGACCTCGATCACCGTCGTCGCGACGAGCACCGACAGCGCGCCGCCCGCGAAGCGCGCCATCACCGCGTCCTTTTCCGGCCCCTTCATCCGCCCATGGATGAGGCCCACGCGATCGCCGAAGCGCGCCTGAAGCTGCGCGGCGCGTTCCTCGGCGGCGGCGAGGTCGATCTTCTCGCTCTCCTCGACGAGCGGACAGACCCAATAGGCCTGCTTGCCCGCGGCAAGGTGGCGGCCGAGCCCCTCGACCACCTCGGCCAGACGATCCTCGGAAATCACGCTCGTCTCGATCGGCTCGCGCCCCGGCGGCATCTCGTCGAGGCGGCTGACGTCCATCTCGCCGTGCGTCGCGAGCTGGAGCGTGCGCGGGATCGGCGTCGCGGTCATCACGAGCAGGTGCGGCGGCACCTGCGCCTTGGCCTGGAGCATCAGCCGTTCGGCGACGCCGAAGCGATGCTGCTCGTCGACGACGACGAGGCCGAGGTCGCGATACTGCACCCCCTGCTGAAAGATCGCGTGCGTGCCGACGAGGATGTCGATCTCGCCCGCGGCGAGCCCCATCAGCGTCGCCTCGCGGGCGCGGCCCTTGTCTCGGCCGGTGAGGATCGCGACGCGCACGCCGAGCCCCGACAGGAGCCGGTTGAGCGTTTCGAAATGCTGGCGCGCAAGGATTTCGGTCGGCGCGAGCATCGCCCCCTGTGCCCCGGCCTCGGCCGCGATCAGCAGCGCCATCGTCGCGACGAGCGTCTTGCCCGCGCCGACATCGCCCTGAAGCAGCCGCAGCATCGGCTGGGCCTGCGCCATATCGCCTTCGATCTCGCGGATGGTGCGCGCCTGGGCGCCGGTGGGACGATAGGGAAGCCGGAGCGCGGCGCGCAGCCGCCCGTCGCCGCTGAGCGGCCGCCCGCGCTTGGCCCGCGCCTCGCCGCGCACGAGCATCAGCGCGAGCTGCGTCGCGAAGATCTCGTCATAGGCGAGCCGTTCGCGCGCGAGCGCATCGGCGGGATCGGCATGGATCCGCGCCAGCGCGTCGCGCCAGTCGGGCCAGCCATGCTGCGCCTTGAGGCTGGGTTCGATCCATTCGGGCAATTCGGGCGCGCGCGCGATCGCCTGGGCCGCCAGCCCCGCGATCCGGCGCGACGTGATCCCTTCCGAACAGGGATAGATCGCCTCGCGCCCGGCCACCTCGGCCGCCTGGTCGAGCGGGACGACATGGTCGGGATGGACGATCTGAAGCTGGTCGCCATAGGCTTCGAGCTTGCCCGAGACCCAGCGCGGCTCGTCGAGCGGGAGCAGCTTCCTGGCCCAGCCCGAACTGCCGCCGAAAAAGACGAGGCTGACGACGTTGCCGTGCCGGTCCTGCGCCTGGACGCGCGCCGGCGAGCGCGCGCCGCCGCCGAAGCGATAGGCGACCGGGGTAAGCTCGATCGCGATCACGCGGCCGACATCGGCCGAATCGAGCGCATCGCGTTCGACCCGGTCGACAAAGCCCGTCGGCAGGTGGAACGCGACATCGACGACGCGCGCGAGTCCCAGCCGCTCGAGCGGCCGCGACAGCGCGGCACCGATGCCCTTCAGCGCGGACACTTCCGCGAACAGTGGATTGAGAATGTCGGGTCGCATGACTATTTGCCGGGCACCTATAGACCAGCCGGCCGCGCTTTCCAGCGCCGTCGGCCATTGCCCGTTGAGGAAACCGATGGACCGCGAACACCGTCTCAAGCGCCTCCGCTTTCGTGCCTGGCACCGCGGGACCAAGGAAGCCGACCTGCTGATCGGCGGTTTTTTCGACCGGCACGGCGCCGGATGGGACGATGGCGAGATCGCGCTGTTCGAGGCGCTGCTCGAGGAACAGGATGTCGACATCATGGCATGGGCGACGGGAACGCAGCCCGTCCCCGAACGCTATGCCGGCACCGTGACCGAGGCGCTGAAGACGCTGAACTACGTGCCGATCGCGCGCTGAACCGGCCGCGGCGCCACCCCGCCCCGCCCCGCCAGCCCGCCCGCATCCCCGACGCGAGACCTTGATGCCCGACCTTCAGAAGATCCGATCCGCCGCTGCCCCGCTGACGCTGGCGGGCACGCCGACGGGGTTCCTGCCGTGGATGCTGGCGGACCTGACGCGCGCGAGCGGGGTGGCGGTGTTCATCGCGCCCGACGAAGCGGCGATGCGGGCGATCGCGGCGACGGCGCCGTTCTTTGCCCCCGAGATCGAGGTGCTGGCCTATCCGGCGTGGGACTGCCTTCCCTATGACCGCGCGAGCCCGACGCTGCGCGTGATGGCCGAGCGGCTGGCGACGCTCCACGCGCTCCAGGCCAAGCGCGACGTGCCGCGGCTGATCCTGACCACGGTGAACGCCGCGACGCAGCGCACGCTGACGCCGTTCCGCGTGCGCCAGCTCGTCGCGCGGCTGGCCCCCGGCGAGCGCATCTCGCTCGACCGGCTGTCGCACCTGTTGCAGGCCAACGGCTATGTCCGCGTCGACACGGTGAACGACGCGGGCGAGTTCGCGGTGCGCGGCGGGCTGGTCGACCTGTTCCCGAGCGGTGCCGAGCAGGCGCTGCGGCTCGACTTTTTCGGCGACGAGATCGAGAGCGTGCGGACCTTTTCGCCCGAGGACCAGCGCACCACGGGGCGGATCGACGGCTTCACGCTGCTGCCCGCGTCGGAAGCGCTGCTCGACGAGGAATCGATCAAGCGGTTCCGCACGCGCTATCGCGAGAAGTTCGGCGCGACCGCGACCGGCGACCCGCTGTACCAGGCGATCAGCGACGGGCGGCGGCTGGCGGGGATGGAGCATTGGCTGCCGCTGTTCGAGGAACGGCTGGAGACGCTGTTCGAGCATCTGCCCGCGGGGCACGTGATCGTGCGCGACGCCGCGACGCAGGGCGCGGGACAGCAACGGTTCGAGGCGATCGCCGATTACCAGCAGAACCGCGTGCGCGCCGAGTCGAGCGCGCCGGGCAGCTATCGCCCGCTCGACGCCGCCGCGCTCTATCTGACGCCCGACGAATGGCAGGCGCGCGTGGCCGCCGCGCCGGTGCACATCGCGACGCCGTTCCACGAACCCGAAAGCGCGACGGTGCTCGACTTCCAGGTCGACGGCCCGCGCGACTTCGCCCCCGAGCGCGCGGCGGGCAGCAATGTGTACGAGGCGGTGGTCGCGCACCTCGCCAAGGTGCGGCGCGACAAGCGCAAGCCCGTGCTCGCCAGCTATTCCAAGGGCGCGCGCGAGCGGCTGGCGGGGCTGCTCGCCGACCATGGGCTGAAGGGCGCGCGGCCCGCCGAGAGCTGGCAGGAGGCGCTGGGAATCGCGGGCAGCGGAATCGCGCTGATCGTGCTGCCGCTCGACCATGGCTTTACCACGCCCGACGTCGCGCTGTTGACCGAGCAGGACATGCTGGGCGACCGGCTGGTGCGCCGGTCGAAGCGGCGCAAGAATACCGATGCGTTCCTGCAGGAACTGGCGACGCTCTCCCCCGGCGACCTGGTGGTGCATGTCGAGCACGGCATCGGGCGCTACGAGGGGCTGACGCAGATCCCGGTGCAGAAGGCGCCGCACGACTGCGTCGCGCTGGAATATGCCGGCGGCGACAAGCTGTACGTCCCGGTCGAGAATCTGGAAGTGCTGACCCGATACGGGTCGAGCGAGGAAGGCGCGACGCTCGACAAGCTGGGCGGCGAGGCGTGGCAGCGGCGCAAGGCGCGGATGAAGGAGCGCATCCGCGAGATCGCGGGCGAGCTGATCGCCACCGCGGCCAAGCGCGCGACACGCCCGGCCGAGATCGCCGAGCCCGATGCCGGCGGCTATCCGGCGTTCGTCGACCGTTTCCCCTATGAGGAGACCGACGACCAGGACCGCGCGATCGGCGACGTGCTGGAGGACCTGGCCGCAGGACGCCCGATGGACCGGCTGATCGTCGGCGATGTCGGTTTCGGCAAGACCGAGGTGGCGCTGCGCGCGGCATTCGTCGCGGCGATGGCGGGGATGCAGGTGGCGGTGGTGTGCCCGACGACGCTGCTCGCCCGCCAGCACCATCGCAACTTTTCGGAACGCTTCCAGGGCTTTCCGATCGAGGTCGGGCGGCTGTCGCGGCTGGTCCCCGCCGCCGAGGCCAAGGCGACCAAGGAAGGGCTTGCGGCGGGAACGATCGACGTGGTGGTGGGCACGCACGCGGTGCTCGCCAAGACGATCGACTTCAAGCGGCTGGGGCTCGTCATCGTCGACGAGGAACAGCGGTTCGGCGTGACGCACAAGGAGCGGCTGAAGAACCTGAAGGCCGATGTCCACATGCTGACGCTGACCGCGACGCCGATCCCGCGCACGCTGCAGATGGCGATGTCGGGGCTGCGCGAGCTGTCGGTGATCCAGACGCCGCCGGTCGACCGGCTGGCGGTGCGCACCTATGTGATGCCGTGGGACCCGGTGGTGGTGCGCGAGGCGCTGCTGCGCGAGCATTATCGCGGCGGCCAGGCCTATTTCGTCACGCCGCGCATTTCCGACCTGCCCGAGATCGAGGAATTCCTGCGCGAGCAGGTGCCCGAGGTGCGGTACGTCGTCGCGCACGGCCAGATGACCCCGACCGAGGTCGAGGAACGCATGTCGGCCTTTTACGACAAGAAGTTCGAGGTGCTGGTGTCGACGACGATCGTCGAGAGCGGGCTCGACATCCCGAGCGCCAACACGCTGATCGTCAACCGCGCTGACAAGTTCGGGCTGGCCCAGCTCTATCAGCTTCGCGGGCGCGTCGGGCGGGCGAAGACGCGCGCCTATGCCTATCTGACCACACCCGCCGAGCGGATGATGACCGACGCGGCGGAAAAGCGGCTGAAGGTGCTGTCCGACCTCGAATCGCTGGGGGCGGGATTCCAGCTCGCGAGCCACGACCTCGACATCCGCGGCGCGGGCAACCTGCTGGGCGACGAACAGTCGGGGCACATCAAGGAAGTCGGCTACGAACTCTATCAGTCGATGCTCGAGGAGGCGATCCTCGACGCCAAGGCGGGCGGGCTGCGCGACGACGACCGGCCGCGCGACCTGTCGCCGCAGATCACCGTCGACGCGCCGATCCTGATCCCCGAGGACTATGTCCCCGACCTGGACCTGCGCATGGGGCTGTATCGCCGCCTGAACGAGGTCGAGGACAAGGCGGGGCTGGAAGCCTTTGCCGCCGAGCTGATCGACCGTTTCGGCAAGCTGCCCGAGCCGACCGAGAACCTGTTGCAGCTGATCGAGACCAAGATGAACGCCAAGCGCGCGTGCGTCGCCAAGATCGACGTGGGGCCGAAGGGCGCGCTGGTGAGCTTCCACGAGGACCGTTTCCCCAGGGTCGACGCGCTGATCGCCTATGTCGAGCGGCTGGGCGAGACCGCCCGGCTGCGCCCCGACATGAAGCTGGTGATCAACCGCGCCTGGTCCGGACCGCGCGCGCGGCTGCACGGCGCGCTGCAGCTTTCGCGCGGGCTGGCCAAGGCGGCGGGCTGAACCGCCCGTCGCCCCGGCGCCGGACCGGCCCCCCGAACTGTCTCATTGTGGCACTCCGGAAGATTACGTACCTGTCCCAAGGAACAGGGGCGTCGCTTCGTCCTAAAATGGAAGGGTGCGCGTGGGCCACCTCCCACGCGGCGCATGCCAATGGGAGCGACCAGTGAGTCAAGAAATGCGTACACGTCTGACGTTCATGGAACTGTCAGACGAACAGCGCGAAACACTGCGGGCTACGCAGGGTGTTATCAAGCAATATATAGGAAAAGCGCTCGACCGTTTCTATAGCAGAGCGAAGTTAACGCCGGAGACGGCACGATTTTTTCGTGACGATGCGCATATGGGCCAGGCCAAGGCCGCCCAGATCAAGCACTGGTCACATCTGGCAGCCGGCGATTTCGAGGGGGGATATTACGCCAGCGTCCGCCGGATCGGGGCCACGCATGCCCGCATCGGGCTGGAGCCGCGCTGGTATGTCGGCGGCTATGCGCTGATCGTCGAGGAGCTGCTGCGCGCGGTTGCCCGGCAGAATACGCCGTGGCGGCGGATGCTGCGCCTGTTCCGCGGGCCGAGCCAGGCCGATGCGAGCATCGCCGTGGTCAAGGCCGCGCTGCTCGACATGGAGCTTTCGCTGTCGATCTATTTCGAGGAAGCGCAGGCGACGCGCGAAAAGGCCGCGCACCGGCTGGAGACCGCGCTGGCACAGCTGGCCGAGGGCGACCTGACCAACCAGCTGAAGGACATGCCGAAGGACTTCGCGCATATCGAGCACAGCTATAACGACACCATCGCGAAGATCCGGGGCATGATCGGATCGGTGACCGACGGCACCCACCGCATCAACCAGGGCATCGCCGAGATCGCGGCGGCGGCCGACGACCTGGCGCACCGCACGCAGAGCAACGCGGCCTCGCTTGAGCAGACCGCCGCGGCGGTGAGCCAGATGGACCAGCGACTGCGCGCGACCGCGCATGCGGCGACCGAGACGGTCGAACGCGCCGACCAGGCGATCGCCACGGTCGACAGCGGGCGCGAGGTCGCCGATTCGGCGGTGCAGTCGATGCATCGCGTGCTCGAATGCGCCAAGGGCATCGACGGCGTGATCGAGGGCCTCGACAAGATCTCGTTCCAGACGCGCGTGCTGGCGATGAACGCCGCGGTCGAAGCGGGCCGCGCGGGCGATGCCGGGCGCGGCTTTGCCGTCGTCGCCGACCTGGTTTCGGCGCTGGCGATGCGCGCCGAGGAAGAGGCGAAGCGCGCGCGCGAACAGCTTTCGACCACCCAGGCCGAAATCGGCACCGCGGTCGAGGCGGTGCGCCGCGTCGACACCGCGCTGTCCGACATTTCGGGCGATGTCGGCCAGGTCCACGGCCTGCTTTCGGGCATGGCGACCGACAATGGCGCGCAGTCGAGCGCGGTGAGCGAGATCGCGATCGTGATCGGCGCGATGGACCAGTCGACGCAGCAGAATGCGGCAATGGTCGAGCAAACGTCGGCGGCGACGCGGACGTTGCAGCAGGAAGTCGATTCGCTGTGCGCGATGACGCGCAGCTTCCGCACCGATACGGCAAGCGGCGGGCGCGACGCGTCCGCAGCGTTCCGCAACCCGGTGAAGCCGCTGCCCGCGGCTGCGGTATCGGCGCTGGTCCGCCGCGCCTGACCGGCAAGGCGACGCGGGGCGCGCATGCGGGCGGGGCAATCCCCCGCCCGCTGCGCGCCCCGCGGCCGAGCGGGCATGGCGTATGGTGAGAGCGCGGTGCCGGCCAACGTCCGCCGTCAGATTGCCAGCAATAGCAATCTGATGGACAACGACACGGATGTTCTCGAAACTTCCCCCAACATCTTGTGGGGGGGGGACCATGCTGGTATCGCACAGCTTTCTGACACTCCTGATCGTATCCGTGGCGGTGACAGGCTGCGGGCGTCAGCCCGAAGCGGCGACGCAAAACGCGACCCGCGCGACAAAGCCTCCCGAGGCTCAGAATGCTCTCCCCGTATTCGAATTTCGCGGACTTATTCCGGGTGTGACCTCCTATCAGGAGGCGGTCAGTTCACGCGTCGTCCAGTACTGTCAAAACTCGGTAGGACGGCTTAGCTGCGAACTGACGAAGCCCAAGATCGGAGATGTTAACACCTTTCTTGCTTCGGTCGATTTCACCGGCGGCAAGGTTGGCCATATCGGGATGGGGTTCGCGTCGAGTGAATACAGGCGGGTCCGGGAAACACTGATCAAAGCCTATGGCACGCCTTGTCGAACTGGCTCGCAAAAAATGACCAATGCCTTCGGCGCGGAATTTGATTCGGCTACAACAATCTGGTGTTTTAGAGGCGGCGAACTAGCGCTTTGGGAGCATTCTACAGGCCCGAACGGGCGGTATAACGGCTCGCTGGATTACTCGCCCCCAATGCGTGAGAAGCCGATCAAGGCATACACGCCGAAAACGCTTTAGTGGAAAGAAGCGCGAATGGTTCGCAGCCGGGCGCTTGCCGCCGCCCTTTCGTTCGCGCGGTAGCCTACGGTAGCCTGCGGGTGCCTAGCCCGCGACGAGCGCGGTGAGTGCGGGGACGCCGAGCGGCGGGGCGCAGAGGAAGCCCTGATAATATTGGCATCCCTCCTTCGCGAGCAGGTCGAGCTGTGCCTCGGTCTCCACCCCTTCGGCGATGACGGCGAGGCCGAGCGAGCGCGCCATGTCGATCACGCCGCGCACGACGACGCGGTCGCGATGCGAGCCGGTGATGTCGTGACTGAGGCCCTTGTCGATCTTGAGATAATCGAGCGGCAGCGCCTTGAGATAGGCGAGGCTGGAATAGCCGGTGCCGAAATCGTCGATCGCGACGCGGCAGCCGCCGCTGCGCAACTGGGCGAGCAGGCGGGCGGCCTCGCTCAGTTCCTCCATGATCCCGCTTTCGGTGATCTCGACCGTCAGCCGGTTGCGCGGAAAGCCGCTGGCGTCGATGCGCGCGAGCAGGCTGTCGGCGAAACCCGGCCGCGCGACATCGCCCGCGGTGACGTTGATCGACAGCCGCAGCGCGCCGAGCCGCGCGGGCCATTGCGCCGCGCCGATCAGCGCCCGCCGCTGGACATGCTCGCTGAGCGCGGGCTCGATCCCGGCGCGCTGCGCGGCAGCGAAGAGCAATTCGGCGCCGACCTCGCCATGCCGCGGATGCTGCCAGCGCGCGAGCGCCTCGACCCCGACGACGCGGCCCGAGGCGATGTCGACCTGGGGCTGATAGAGCACCCCGATCTCGCCGCGCTCCATCGCGCGGTGGAGATCGTTGACGAGCGCATCGACCGGCGGGCCGCCCGGGGTGGCGGGCGCAGCCTCGCCGAACAGCGCCTCGCTGGCGCGCCGGAGCAGCCGTGCGGCATTGTCGCCCGCGATGCCGGCGACATCGGCAAGCCGCGCGCCGATCGGCACGATGTCGGTGCCGGCGACGAAGGGGCGGCCGAGCGCCTCGTCGAGCCGCACGCGCGCCTCGGCCAGCCGCGCCTCGCCGCCGACATCGGCGAGTTCGGCGGCGACGACGAATTCTGATCCGCCGATCCGCGCGACGATGACGTCGTGCCCGAGCGTGGCGCGCGCGACCTCGGCCACGCGGCGCGACACCGCGCGCAGCAGCTCGTCGCCCACCGCGCGGCCATAGGCGGTGTTGATCGTCTCGAACCGGGTGAGCCCGACGAGCACCAGCCCGACCGCCGCGCCGTCGGCGAGCCGCTGATCGAGCCAGCGCCGCGCGCTGGCGCCGTCGCGCGCGCCGGTGAGCGCGTCGCGGACCGCACGCGCCGCATCGGGGGCGACGCCGAGCACCTCGACGAGGCCATGGATGCGGCCGGTGGCCGAATCGCGCTGAAGATGCTGGACGACGCGACCGACGCCCGCGACGTCGTGCGCGAAGGCGGTGGTGCTGTTGATCGCGTCGAGCCGGCCGAGCGCCATGCGCAGCAGCCCGCGATCGGCCGGCGCGATCCGCGCGAGCACGGGGCGCACGCCGGGCGTCTCGCCCAGTTCGAGCAACCGCGCGAGCGCGGGCGTCAGCTCGATCGAGCGCGTTTCGGGATCATAGTTCCACCCGATCGGATCAGCGGCACCGGCGATCACCGCGGTGCCGCCCGCCAGCCGCTCGACATGACGCTGGGCGAAGCGGATCGCATGCGCCATCGCCGCCGAGGACATCGGGCTGCTGAGGAAATGCGTGGCGCCGGCGTCGTAGAAATGGCGCATATGGACGGTGTCGCTCTGCGCCATCAGCATCAGCAGCGCGCCGCCCTGCGCCTCGACCGTGCGGCCGAGCGCGCGCGCGGCCTGGAGCCCGTCACTGAGCGCGCCGCGCGCGTCGATCACCGCGACCGAGGCGCCGCTGGCCAGGAAGCGCTGTTCGAGCCCTTCGGGCCGGCGCGCGGCGACGACGCGCCAGCCGCCCCCCGCCGCCGCCGCCGCCACTTCGTCACGATGACGGAACGAAAGGACGAACACCGGAACCTCAGGCGTGGCGGCCCGTCCCTCTACGATCGTGAAACTGTCTTCCATTACGCTCCTGGATAGCGACATCGCGTCGCCACCGCCAATCCCATGCCGTGCCAATGCTGTCTCTTGTTTGCGCGAAGGCGAGCCCTTACGCCAGCGCCATGCCTGCTCCCGCTTTCCGCAACCGCACGCACCCCCGCCCCCGCTGTTCGCAGCCGGGCCCGCGCAGGGGCGGTGCGGCATGATCCCGCGCGCGCTGCTCGCCTCCCCCACCCCGGCCGCGCAGGCCGCGGCGGAGGAACTCGCCGACGCCTATGACTGGGTGCCGATCGAGGCGGCCGAACAGGTCGTCGCGCTGGGCGGCGACGGTTTCATGCTCCAGACGCTGCACGCGATGCTCGAGCGGCGGCGAACGTTGCCCGTGTTCGGGATGAACCTGGGCACCGTCGGGTTCCTGATGAACGACTGGAAGCTCGAGGGGCTGATCGACCGGCTGGGCCGCGCCAAGCCGTTCCGCGTCGCGCCGCTGACGATGACCGCGACGAGCATGGACGGCGAACAGTTCACGCTGCCCGCGATCAACGAGGTGTCGCTGCTGCGCGAGACGCGCCAGACGGCGAAGCTGGAAGTGACGGTGAACGGCCGCGTCGTGCTGCCCGAACTGGTGTGCGACGGCATCCTGGTCGCGACGCCGGCGGGATCGACCGCGTACAACCTGTCGGCGAACGGGCCGATCCTGCCGCTGGGATCGGCGCTGCTCGCACTGACGCCGATCAGCCCGTTCCGCCCGCGGCGCTGGCGCGGCGCGATCCTGCCCGAGCGCACGCGGATCGGGCTGCGCGTGCTGGAGGCCGAGAAGCGGCCGGTGAGCGCCGTCGCCGACCAGCGCGAGGTGCGCGAGGTCGCCGAGGTGCAGATCGCGATCGACCAGATGCGCGACCTGACGCTGTTGTTCGATCCCGAACACGCGCTCGACGACCGGATCACGATGGAGCAGTTCGTCGGCTGAGGCGCAAAAAACGGCGGCGGATGCGGGCGAGCGAAAAAGTTTCAAAAAGGGGCTTGCCAGTTCAAAAAACCCGCTGCTATAGGCGCGCCTCCGATGCGGTCCCGGACTGCTTCGGAAGCTGAAAAGACAGTGTTCCCCGGTAGCTCAGCGGTAGAGCAATCGACTGTTAATCGATCGGTCGCCTGTTCGAATCAGGCCCGGGGAGCCACTTTTCAGAACGATCCGAAATCCGAGACGAACAGCCCGGCGGGAACACCCGACCGGGTTTTTTCGTATCCGGCCGGGGCGCGGCTGCACGCCCTGCCCCCCTGCCGAGGGAGACGCGCGATGCGCCAGGCGACGGGAAACGTTGCGATCGACACGCCCGGCCGCGGGCTGCACGAGATCACCGCCGCGGTGACGCGATGGACAGCGGCGCAACGGCTGGACGAAGGGCTGCTGACGCTGTTCTGTCGCCACAGTTCGGCATCGCTGCTGATCCAGGAAAACGCCGCCCCCGAAGTGCGCGACGACATCGAGGCGTGGATGGCGACGATCGCGCCCGAGGCGCCCGGCCGTTACGCGCATGACGACGAAGGCCCCGACGACATGCCCGCGCATCTGCGCACGCTGCTGACCGGCGTGAACCTGTCGATCCCGCTGATCGGCGGCCGACTGGCGCTGGGAACGTGGCAGGGCGTGTACCTGTACGAGCATCGGCGACGGCCGCACCGGCGCGAGGTGGCGCTGCACCTGATCGGCGCCTGACCCGGCTCAGCCACGATCGTCCCCTGTCCCCGCGTCGTCGAGACGAAAGGCGAAGCGACCGCGGATGCGATGATTGAAATAGCGCCCCTTCGACACCGCACGCGCCAGCCCGCGGGCGATCGCGGCCGGCACCGCCGCGTAGCGATAGCGACGCCCGCTGGTGAAACGGATCGTCAGCCGACGGGCATCGGCATCATAGTCCCAGCCCTGGATCACGCTGGACGGCATGGCGGCAGAACGCCGGGCGGCGGCGGATCGTTGCGGTGCGGGCGTTTCGAGCGGCGCCGGGTGCGGAACCGGGAAACGCGGAGGAACCATTTGACGTGTCGCCTTGCGACTCGGGGGACCGTCCGGCAATGCTCGCGCATGACCGATCTCGACGCGTTCATCGCCGGCCTGCCCAAGGCCGAACTCCACCTCCACATCGAAGGCAGCCTGGAGCCCGAGATGATGTTCGCGCTGGCCCGGCGCAACGGGATGACGATCCCCTTCGCCTCGGTCGAGGCGGTGCGCGCGGCCTATGCGTTCAGCAACCTCCAGGACTTTCTCGACATCTATTATGCCGGCGCGGCCGTGCTGCGGACCGAACAGGACTTTCACGACCTGGCGCTCGCCTATTTCGCGCGCGCGGCGGCCGACGGCGTCGTCCATGCCGAGATCTTCTTCGATCCCCAGACGCACACCGAACGCGGCATCCCGTTCGGCGTGGTGGCCGAGGGGCTGCTCGCGGGGATGCGCGCGGCCGAGGCGCAGTACGGCATCACCAGCCAGCTGATCCTGTGCTTCCTGCGCCACCTCGACGAGGACGCCGCGCTGGCGACGCTGGCGGCGGCCGAGCCCTGGCTCGACCGGATCGTCGGCGTGGGGCTCGATTCGTCCGAGCTGGGGCACCCGCCGTCGAAATTCGCGCGCGTGTTCGCGCGGGCGGGCGCGATGGGGCTGCGCCGCGTCGCCCATGCCGGCGAGGAAGGCCCCGCCGCCTATGTCCGCGAGGCGATCGAGTTGCTCCATGTCGACCGGATCGACCATGGCAACCGCGCGCTGGAAGACCCGTTGCTGGTGACGCAGCTTGCGCGCAGCGGCATGACGCTGACCGTCTGTCCGCTGTCGAACGTCAAGCTCTGCAACGTCGCCGGGATCGACGCGCATCCGATCGACACGATGCTGCGGCTGGGGCTCCGCGCGACGGTCAATTCGGATGACCCCGCCTATTTCGGCGGATACATCGCCGATAATTACCGCGCCGTCGCGCGTGCCCGCGGGCTCGACCGCGCCGCGCTCGCCACGCTGGCGCGCAACAGCTTTCTGGGCGCGTTCCTGCCCGATGCGACCGTGACCGCGCTGCTCGCGCGGCTCGACGCTTATGTTGAGGCTCATTGATGTCGAAGATCGTCTTCAACCATTTCACCCATGAGGCGCTGGTCGCCGGGATCGAGGCCATCGCCACCACGCTGGAACAGGAGCCGTGGCGCCCCGCGCTGCTGGTCGGCGTCGGGCGCGGCGGGCTGACGCCGGCCGTCTATCTGTCGCACCGCATGGGGCTGCCGCTGGTCTCGATCGACCATTCGACCAAGATCGACCAGTTCGGCGACGCGCTGGTCGCCGTGCTCGCCGAGCGCACGCGCGCGGGCGAGAAGCTGTTGTTCGTCGAGGACATCAACGACAGCGGCCGGACGATCGGCGAGCTGCGCGCCGCGCTGACCGCACATGGCGGCGTGGCCGCGCAGGTGCGCTTTGCCGTGCTGCTCGACAATATCCGGTCGCAGCAGCAGGTCGAATATCGCGCGCAGACGATCGACCGGGACGTGACCAAGGACTGGTTCATCTTTCCCTGGGAGGCGATGGCCCCGCGCGAGGCGATCGAGGACGACGCCGCCGAAGTGCCCGCGCGGATCGCCTGATTGGTTCGTTCATCCTCCATCAATCGACGATGCGGCACGCTTCATCGTCTCCCCCGGGGGACATAAGCCGGTTGCGGTGCGTTACCCGTGCCACCACGGCTTGGCCCATGACCAAAGGACAGATCCCATGCTGAAAATCAGCAGCAAAGGCCGGCGCATTCGAGCGATTGCACTGGCAGTGGCGGGCGGCCTTTCGCTCGCCGCGTGCATGACGGCGACCCCCTATCGCCCCGCCACGGGGACGGGCGAGTCGCGCACCGGCTATTCGGACGAGCGGATCGAGGACAATCGGTTCCGCGTGACCTTCGCCGGCAACAGCCTGACCTCGCGCGAGACGGTCGAGCGCTATCTGCTCTATCGTGCCGCCGAACTGACCGTTCAGAACGGTTTCGACTATTTCGTGCTGGCCAATCGCGACACCGAGAAAAAGACCGAGGTGTATCGCACCGGCAGTTCGTTCGGTCCCGGGCCGTGGGGATATTGGAGCCCCTATTGGCGCTTCTATCGCCCGCGCTGGGGCTGGCGGAGCTGGGATCCCTTTTATGACGATCCCTTCTGGTACGACCGCGACTTCGACTATCGCACCGTGAACCGGTACGAGGCGATGGCCGAGATCATCACCGGCAAGGGCCCCAAGCCCGCCGACAATCTGCGCGCGTTCGACGCCCGCGAAGTGCTGTCGCGGCTCGGCCCGAACATCCAGGCGCCGCAGCCGCGCTGAACGACCGGCCGCGGGGCCTGGCGGGCGACTTCAGCCCCCGCCGCCAGGCCCCGCCGGTCCGGACATGAAAAGGGCCTCTCCAGCCGATGCCGGAGAGGCCCTTTTTTCGTGCCGGTGCCGCGCCGGCGGCGCGCGCGACGCCCGCCGCCCCCGCCCGAAGCCGTGCCGGGCGGAGCGGCGGCGACCGATCAGGCGGTCAGCGCGCCGTGGCAGTGCTTGTACTTGCGCCCCGAGCCGCAGGGGCACGGCGCGTTGCGGCTGACGACGCCTTCCCATTCGGCGGGATCGGTGCCGAGCGCGTCGGCCGACGGCTGGGGGATGCCGAGCTGCGGCAGCCGCGTCGTGACGAGCCCCGCCGCGCCGCCGTCGAAATCGGCGGTGTCGTCGTCGCCGGTGATCGGATCGATATGCGTCGTCAGGAACTCGGGAAGCTGCGGCAGTTCGGGCGGCGGCGCCATCTGGAACTGGGCGAAGGCGAGCGTGCGCGTCACATCCTCGCGGATGTTGGTGAGCATGCGTTCGAACAGCGCGAACGCCTCCTGCTTATATTCGTTGATCGGCGTCTTCTGCGCATAGGCACGCAGGTGGATCACCTGGCGCAGCGCATCGAGCATCGCGAGATGCTCCTTCCAGTGATGGTCGAGATTCTGGAGGAGGATCGACTTTTCGATCTGGGTCCAGGTCTCGGGCTCGAGCTCGGCGCCCTTGGCGGCGATGAGCGCGTCGGCGGCGTCGCGGATACGCTGCTCGACCATCTCGGGCTCGATCGATTCCTCCTCGGCGATCCACTGATCGACGGGCGCCTCGATGTTGAGCGTCGCGGCGACGCGCTCCTTGAGCGCGGCGACGTCCCACTGCTCGGGATAGGAATTGGGCGGGCAGGCATCGCCGACGATGGCGTTGACCGTCTCCGCCCGCATGTCGGCCACGACCTCGCCCACCGTTTCGGCATCCATGATGTCGGCGCGCTGTTCGTAGATGACCTTGCGCTGGTCGTTCATCACGTCGTCATATTCGACGACCTGCTTGCGGATGTCGTAGTTGCGCGCCTCGACCTTCTTCTGCGCGGTCTCGATCGCCTTGGTCAGCCAGCGCGACGGCGGCATCGCCTCGCCGTCCTCGAGGCTGGAGCGCATCATGCGCGCGAACAGCGTGTTCGAGCCGAAGATGCGCAGCAGATCGTCGTCGAGGCTGAGGTAGAAGCGGCTGAGGCCCGGATCGCCCTGACGCCCCGAACGGCCGCGGAGCTGGTTGTCGATGCGGCGGCTTTCGTGGCGTTCGGTGCCGAGCACGAACAGACCGCCCGCGTCGAGCACGCGCTGCTTCTCGGCGGCGATCTCTTCACGGATGGTTTCGGCCTGCGCGTCATATTCGGGGGTGCCGGCGACGAGATCGGGATGCTCGTCGCGCATGCGGAACTCAAGGTTGCCGCCGAGCTGGATGTCGGTGCCGCGACCCGCCATGTTGGTGGCGATCGTCACCGCGCCCATGCGGCCCGCCTGGGCGACGATATGCGCTTCGGATTCATGGTGACGCGCGTTGAGCACGGCGTGCTTGACGCCCTCGCGCGTCAGGAACTCGGACAGCATTTCCGACTTTTCGATCGACACCGTGCCGACGAGCACCGGCTGGCCCTTGTCGGCGTGCTGGCGGATCGTCTTGGCGATACCGGCGAACTTGTCCTCGATCGACTTGTAGAAGACGTCGTCCTCGTCGAGCCGGCGCACGGGCAGGTTGGTCGGGATGGTGACGACGTTCATCTTGTAGATGTCGTAGAACTCGGCCGCCTCGGTCGCGGCGGTGCCGGTCATCCCCGACAGCTTGGGATACATGCGGAAATAGTTCTGGAAGGTGATCGAGGCCAGCGTCTGGTTCTCGGGCTCGATGTTGACGCCTTCCTTGGCCTCGACCGCCTGGTGCAGGCCGTCCGACCAGCGGCGGCCGTCCATCATGCGGCCGGTGAACTCGTCGATGATGACGACCTTGCCGTCCTTGACGATGTAATCGATGTCGCGCTTGAACATCACGTTCGCGCGCAGCGACTGGTTGAGGTGGTGGACCACCTGGGTGTTTTCGAAGTCGTAGAGGTTGCTGCCCTTGAGCAGCCCCGCCGCCTCGAGCATCCGCTCGACCCGTTCGGTGCCGTCCTCGGTCAGGACGATGCTGCGCTGCTTCTCGTCCTTCTCGTAATCCTCGGGCGAAAGCTGCTTCACCACGGCGTCGACGCCCATGTAGAGTTCCGACCGGTCGTCGGTCGGCCCCGAGATGATGAGCGGGGTGCGCGCCTCGTCGATCAGGATCGAGTCGACCTCGTCGACGATCGCGAAGTTGAAGGGCCGCTGGACCATCGAGGCGCGATCATATTTCATGTTGTCGCGCAGATAGTCGAAGCCGAACTCGTTGTTCGTGCCGTAGGTGATGTCCGCCGCATAGGCGTCGCGGCGTTCCTGATCGGAAAGGTTGGGGATGATGACCCCGGTGGTGAGCCCGAGGAAGCCGTAGACGCGGCTCATCCATTCGGCGTCGCGCTTGGCGAGATAGTCGTTGACGGTGACGACGTGGACGCCCTCGCCCGGCAGCGCATTGAGATAGGTGGCGAGCGTCGCGACCAGCGTCTTGCCCTCACCCGTCCGCATCTCGGCGATCTCGCCGCGATGGAGAACGATGCCGCCGATCATCTGAACGTCATAGTGCCGCTGGCCCAGCACGCGGCGCGCGGCCTCGCGCACGGTCGCGAAGGCTTCGGGCAGCAGCGCGTCGAGCTTTTCGCCATTGGCAAGGCGTTCGCGGAACTTGACCGTCTGCGCCGCCAGCGTGGCATCGTCCATCGCCTGAAGCGTCGGTTCGAAACCGTTGATCTTGTTGACGATCGCGCGCAGCGACTTGACGTAGCGTTCGTTCGACGAACCGAAAAGGGACTTGGCAAGGCTGCCGAGCATGGAGATTCCTGACCTGGTTTGATGGGGTTCGAGCGGGCACGACCCGAAGGGGCGCGGCATCCGCGGAAACGCCGCCGCACGACATCGGCGGCAGCGGCAAGGACAAGGGCACCGCCCCCCGGGGGACGGCGCCGGCAGACGCTATTCGCGCCGTTGATCGAAGGCGAGGCGAAGCGCGGGCCGCGGCGCGGCGGCGCGGTGCAAGACCGGCAGGGCGCCGACGCGGACGAGCGCGGGCAGCACCGCCGCAGCGGCGACGATATGGCGCGAGGGCTGCACCGCCGCCTGCGCCGCCTCCGCCACGCGCACCACGGCCACGCCCTGCATCGGACGCAGCCCATGCTCGCCCGACCCGCCGGCCAGGCTTGCAAAAAGCGCAGTGAGGAGCAGCAGCAGTTCCAAGCGAAACCCTGTGATACACGGTGACGGCGCCGCAGCCGACGGGCCGCAACGCACGACACATAGGGATCGACGCACGCTTCGTCTAATCAAAAGCTAGGGCTTGGCGGGCGCGTCGACGCGGAATGAGACGATATACTCTTGGGGCCCGGCCGCAGGCGCGGATCTGGCCGTCTCGTCCGGAGAAAGCAATCGGAGCTGCGCACAGGCCGCACGGTCGACGGCCGGGCTGCCGCTCGATTCGACGATGCGACAGTCGGTGACGCGGTGATCCTTGTCGAACAGGACGCCCGCCTTGACCGGCTGTCGATAGCCGGAGGGCAAGGCCGCCACGGTCAGTTCGAGCTGGCCGACCTGCGCGACGGGCAGCGAACCGGCGGTACCGTCAGCATCGCGGGCAGGCCCGAACGGATAGGGTGCATCGGTGCGCAACAAGACTGTATACAGCCCGTCATTCTTGCCGGGTGCGCTCGACTTTCCTGCACCGGGAATGGCCAGACGCTGAAGTTGCTGACACGCAAACCGATCGAGGGCGGGCGACCCGCTCGATTGCGAGATCTCGCAATCGACGACGTCGCCTGTTGGCCCGAACACCACCTTCGTTTCAATCGGGCGATTGTAGGCGGCCGAAACCGGCTTCGGGAATGCAAGTTCGATCACATTCGGTGCTGCGGAGTGACTGCGCATGCTCTTCTCCGGCGATTCCCCTGGAAGAGACCAGCGGAACTTTCCGAAATAATATCCGTGCGTCGCCTTTCCCGTTACGCTTATGGCAGGTGAAAATCGTGCACGCCTCATCAGAATGTCACAGGTCGCCTTGTCCAGCACCGGATAGCCGGACGACACGGCGATCGTGCACCGGGCCGGAAGACCGGCGGGGCTCACCAGAAGAATGAAGCTAAGACTTCCCACATGCCCCTGTCGGTTTTCCGAGGCCGGATAGTCATCATGGGTCATCCAGGGACCTCTGGACGCGGGGGTAGCGGCCGGGAGTTCGAGGGGCGGCAGCGACCACGTCATCCGCGTGGAATACGAAGCCGCTATGGGCTTGCCCTTTGGATCGCGCGCCGGGGAAAAGCGCGCGCGATTCGTCAGGATGCTGCACGTCCGCCGGTCGAGTTCCTCGAAGCCGGACGAACTGATGATGCTGCAACCGACAGGAAGTCCGGTCGAATCGATCTCGAGCCGAACCCCCACCTTCCCTTCATGATTGTCACGCATTGCCTCGGCCGGATAATCGTCGGGCATCACCCAGCTCGCCGGGCTGGACAGCGGTTTCAAAGGAGTCGCCAGTCCAGGCACGGACTGTGCCTGCGCCGCCAGCAGCGCCATCACCAAAAGCATTGATCTTTGCCCCCCCATGCACGAAGCACGCGCCAGTTTATTCACCTGAGGCCGGTTCATGTCCACCAGCATCTCCCCGCTTGCGCTTCCGTTTCCCGTCCTGCCCGAGATTGCCGGCGTCGTGCCGCGCGTGGCGCGGGCGCGATACAAGGCGTGGGATCGCTGTGACCTGACGTTCGTCACGTTCGACGAGGGCACCAGCGTCGCGGGCGTGCTGACCAACAGCAAATGCCCGTCCCCCGAGGTCGAGTGGTGCCGCAAGGCGCTGCCGCTGGGGCAGGCGCGTGCGCTGATCGTCAATGCGGGCAATTCGAACGCCTTTACCGGCAATCGCGGCCGCGCCGCCGTTGAGGCGATCACCGCGCGCGTCGCGCAGCAGCTCGGTTGCCAGCCGTCCGACGTGTTCGTCGCGTCGACCGGCGTGATCGGCGTGCCGTTGCCGATCGACAAGGCCGAGGCCGGGCTGGACGCCGCCTTCGCCGCCCCGCGCTGTGGCTGGGAAGACGCCGCAGCGACGATCATGACCACCGACACCTTCACCAAGGGCGCCGTCGCGACCGCAGTGGTCGACGGGCGCACGGTGACGCTGACCGGGATCATCAAGGGTTCGGGGATGATCGCTCCCGACATGGCGACGATGCTGGGCTTCATCTTCACCGATGCAGCAGTGGCGCCGGCCTTTCTCCAGCGTGCGCTGGCCGACGCCAATCGCCACAGCTTTTCGTGCATCACCGTCGACGGCGACACCTCGACCAGCGACACCGTGCTGGCGTTCGCGACGGGCAAGGCGGGCAACGCGCCGCTGACCGAGGACGACGATGCGGGTGCCGACGCCTTCCGCGCGGCGCTGGCGGCGCTGTGCCGCGAACTCGCGCTGCTCGTCGTGCGCGATGGCGAAGGCGCGCAGAAGCTGATCGAGATCACCGTCGAGGGCGCGGTTTCGGACGAGAGCGCGCACCGCATCGCGATGTCGATCGCCAATTCGCCGCTGGTCAAGACTGCCGTGGCGGGCGAGGACGCCAACTGGGGACGCGTCGTGATGGCGGTGGGCAAGGCGGGCGAGCCCGCCGAGCGCGACCGGCTGGCGATCCGGTTCGGCGCGACGCAGGTGGCGCGCGGCGGGCTGGCGGTCGAAGGCTATGACGAGGCGCCGGTGGCGGCGCACCTGAAGGGCCGCGAGATCGAGATCGGCGTCGAACTGGGGCTGGGCGACGGGCGCGCGACGGTTTGGACGTGCGACCTGACGCACGGCTATATCTCGATCAACGCCGACTATCGGAGCTGATCCGCGCTCCAGGACGCAGCCGCAGCATTACCGACACGAAAAGGGGCCGGCATCCGTGCGATGCCGGCCCCTTTTCGATGCGGGCGGTGGGGCGGCAGGGCAACCGCCCCGCTCGCCCCGGGCCGTTCAGGCGATCAGAGCGCGCCTTCGATCCACTGACGGATCGCGTTCTTGGGCAGCGCGCCGACCTGAGTCGCGGCCTGCTTGCCGTCCTTGAACAGGATCATCGTCGGGATGCCGCGCACGCCGAAACGGGTCGGCGTATCGGGGTTTTCGTCGATGTTGATCTTCACGATGTCGAGCTTGTCGCCCAGTTCCTCGCCCAGCTCCTCGAGCGCGGGGGCGATCATCCGGCACGGGCCGCACCATTCGGCCCAGAAATCGACGAGCACGGGCTTGCCGGACTGAAGAACGTCGGCTTCGAAGCTGGCGTCGGTGGTCGCCTGGGTGGCCATCGGGAAAATCTCCTCGGGGGTAAGTGTCGGCGCCCTATCTATGAAGGCAAGGGGCCGGGCTCAAGCACCGAGCGGCAAGCTTTGCTGCGCATCGTTCAATCCCGGCTTGTGCGCCGCGAGCAGCGCGTCGGAAAGACGGTGGAGCACCGGACCGCTCGCATAGAGCAGCGCCGCCTCGATCGTCCGCCCCGGAAAGATCACCGCGAGCGCGGCGGCATAGGCCGCCATCTGGCGCAGGTGATAGACCGGGATGTCCGCGGGCACGCGCGGCGCGCGGCGGCCGGTCTTGAAGTCGATCACGCGCACGCAGTCGGGGGTGACGACCAGCCGGTCGACCGTGCCCGAGACGACGTGCCCGCCCGCCACGACTGCCGCGATCGGCGCCTCCGCCAGCGCATCGCCCGCGAACAGGTCGGCGAAACGCGGATCCTCGGTTACGGCAAGCGCGGCTTCGACGAGTTCGACGCGCACCGCCGCGTCGGCCACGCCCCCCGCCCCCGCGAGCCAGCGATCGGCCGCCGCGCGACGCGCGGGAGGCGCGACCGCGGGCAGTCGCTGAAAGAGCGCATGGAGCAGCCGGCCACGCTCGGCCGCCTGCCGCAAGGCGGGCCCGGGCGGCGGATCGGCGACCCGATCGTCGCCCAGCGCCGAAGGAGCGAGCGGCCGCGGCGGCCGCGACTCTTCTGGCGCGGGGCGGCTCGCCCAATCGGGGAGCGGGGCGCGCGCGACCGCGGCGGCGGGCGTCGCTGCGGCACGGCGCGGCGGCACGATCGGCCGCGGCGGCACGATCCCGCGGAACTGGCGGCGCTCACCCTCGGGTACGCCGAGCGCATCGAAGGCGCCCGAACAGGCGGCGTACCAGCTCATCGCGGGCGCGACGCCCTTGGCCCTCGGCCCCAGCGCGCCGGCGATCACGAGATGCTCCTCGGCGCGGGTCGCCGCGACATAGAAGAGACGCCAATGCTCCTCGAGCTCGCGCCGCTCGGTCCGAGCGACGAGCGGCCCCAGCGCCTCGCCGCGCTCTGCCGAGCCGGGGCGCGGGATCGGAAAGGCCGGACCGTCATGATTGTCCGGCGTCCAGTCGAGGATGTCGCGGCGGGCATTGCGCGGATCGAGCGTCGCGTCGGCAAGGATGACGAGCGGCGCCTGCAGCCCCTTCGATCCGTGCGCGGTCATCACGCGCACCGCCCCCTGCGGCTGGCCGGCATCGCGGACGATCTCGACATCGCCGCGATCGAACCAGTCGAGGAAACGCTGAAGCGTCGGCGTCGCCGTGGTTTCGAAGTTGAGCGCGGCGTTGAGCAGTTCCTCGATCGGATCGCGCGCTTCCTCGCCGAGGCGACAAAGCAGCCGGCGGCGGCCCTGCATCGGCCCCGACAGGATTTCCTCGAGAAAGCGATAGGGCGTCGCGATGTCGGCGCGGCGAAGCAGCGCATGGAGCGGCGCGAGGCGTTCGGTCGGCTGCGTGGCGCGCAGGTGACGCCACAACCCGCCATTCTCGCGCAGCGCCGCGGCCATCAGTTCGTCCTGGCTCCACCCGATCAGCGGCGAGACGAGCAGCGCGGCGAGCGACAGATCGTCCTCCGGCTGAAGCGCGAAGCGGACCGCGGCGAGCAGATCCTGCACCGCGAGCGGCGCGTTGAGCCGCAGGCGGTCGACGCCGGCGACGGGCACCCCCTCCGCATAGAGCCGCGCGACGAGGAGCGAGGCGAGTTCGCTGCGCCGCTTGACGAGGATCATCACGTCCTCGGCACGGAGCGTGCGGCCCTTGCTCTCGAGTTCGAGATTGCCGATCCAGTGGCGGATCGTCGCAGCGAGATCGGTGGCGAGCTTGCGCGTCGCATCGTCGACCCAGCCTTCCTCGTCCTCGTCGCTGCCCCCGGCGACGGTGGGCGCCCAGAGCGTGACCGTGCCCGGGCCGGGCACTTCGCTAGCGTGCGGTTCGAGATCGCTGAACTCGCCCATGCCGGGTTCGGGAAGCGCCGCGAGCGCGGCATCGACAAATTCGAGGACGGGGCGCGTCGTGCGGAAGCTGTGCGTGAGCGACAGCGTCTCGATCGGCGGGGCGGCGACCTCGAAATCGGGGTCGGGCTGGGCGAGGCGGACGAAGCGATCGAGCGCGGCGCGGAAATAGATCGGGTCGGTCCCCTGAAAGCCGAAGATCGCCTGTTTGTAATCGCCGACCGCGAACAGCGTGCGCAGTGTTTCACGCGCGCCCTCGCCGGCGAAGAATTCGTCGGCAATCGCGCCGACGATCGCCCATTGCGCGGGGTTGGTATCCTGTGCCTCGTCGATCAGCACATGCTCGGTGACCTGATCGAGCTTGTAGCGCACCCATTCACCCATGCCGGGACGGCCGAGCAGATCGACCGCGCGGCGGATGAGATCGTTGAAATCGACCGCGCCCTGGCGCCGCTTGGCGCGCGCATAGGCCTCGGCATAGGCGCGGCCCGCGGCGAGTCCGCCGGCCAGCAGATCGGCGAACCGCGCGCGGGCGCGCAGGTCGAGCAGCGCGGCGCAACGATCATAGAGGCGCGTGGCGTGCTCGGCATAACCGTCGTCGGGCGGGGCGTAGCGCTTGGCGAACGAACGCAGCTTGCCCGCCCCCGTCGCCCAGACGAGGTGCAGCCGGTCGAGCGCCGCCGCGCGATCGGGCGGCGCCATCGCCAGCCAGGCGGCGATCGTATCGGCGCGTTCCAGCCCGGCGGGCGCGCCCCATGCGGCGTTCATCGCGGCGACGGCACGAAGGCTGGTGCAATCGAAGGCCGCATCGGCACAGGCGCGTTCGAGTTCGAGATCGATCGGCCCGTGCGGCAGGCCCAGCGAGTCGCGCAGGAAGCCCGGCAGATCGGCGGGGAGCGCCGCCATCGCATCGGGCACCGCGGCACAGGCGCGCAGAAACGCCTCGGCCTTGCCCTCGCCCAGCCGCGTGCTGAGCGCACCGACCGCATCGATGAGCGCCCCCTGCCCCGCCCCTTCGGCCGCAACGAGCATCTCCGCCAGCGCCTCCCGCGCGAGCTGTTCGGCCTCGCGCGCTTCGAGCGGACGGAAGCCGGGGGTGAGCCCGGCCTCAAGCGGGAATGCGGCGAGCAGGCTCTGGCAGAAGCTGTGGATCGTCTGGATGCGGATGCCGCCGCCGGGGGCGTCGAGCACCTTGGCGAACAGCGTGCGGGCGCGATCGAGCCCGTCGGGCGAGATGCTTTCGCCCAGCGCCTCGAGGTCGGCGACGAGCACGGCATCGTCGGCACGGACCCAGGCGGCAAGGCGACCGGTGATGCGTTCGGACATCTCCGCAGCGCCGGCCTTGGTGAAGGTGAGGCACAGGATCGCCGACGGATCGACGCCGGCGAGCAGCAGCCGCCAGACGCGCGCGGCGAGCACCTGGGTCTTGCCCGTGCCCGCCGAGGCGGAGAGCCAGATGTGCCGATCGGGCTCGCTCGCCAGGCGCTGATTGCCCTTGAGCGGATGGAGCGGGCGCAGCTCAGCCATGCGCGGCCTCAATCACGGCCGTACCATTCGTCGCGGCGCATGAGCTGGTCGTAATCGGCATAGGGGGCATATTCCGGATGAAGCTTGGCGGTGAACGGCACGTCGCCGGTCAGCAGCGCCTCGACCGCCTCGCCCAGCGTCGAGGCCGCGCGCGCGACGAATTCGTCGGCGGCGAGCGCCCCCCGCCGCCTGGGGTCGCAAGGCGACTCGACATAGCCGAAACCGCCGTCACGATTGCGCGAGAGCGACCAGTATTCGAAGCCGGTCGCCCGCCCCGCGATCCGATCGAAGCCGCCGCGTTCGGCGATGAGGCCGAGCAAGCCGAGCTGAAGGCTGAACCCCTCGCGCACCGCGGCGATCGAGGGAGGCTTGCCCGTCTTGTAGTCGACGATGACGAGCCCGCCGTCGGTCCCGCGGTCGATGCGATCGAAGGTGCCGCTGAGTTCGACGCCGGCAAAGTCGATCACGCCGCGCGTTTCCACCGCAAGCACGCGGCGCCCGGCAGCGCGGGCCTCGGCGATCTGTGCGGCGATCCAGTCGATCGCCTCCATCAGCCGCGGCTTCCAGAGCGCGCGCATCATCGGATGGGTACGCGCGTCGTCGAGCATCGCCTCGGCGCGCGCGCGCAACCGTTCGGGCGCGCAATCATCCTCGCGGAACCAGCGTTCGAGCACGGCATGGACCGCGGTGCCGCGCCATGCCGCGCTGGGATCGGCGTCGATCGGATCGAGCGGCATCAGCCGGAGCATGCGGCGGGCGTAGAAGGCGTAAGGATCGGCCTTGAGCCGGTCCACCTCGGTGACCGAGATGCGGCGCGGACGATCGGCAGCGGGCGGGCACGGCGCGGGGCGCGCGGCGGGTCGGTAATCGCCGGGATCGTCGAGCCGGCGCACCCAGTCGGCCAGCTCCTGCGCGCGTTCCAGCCCGCCCGACAGCGCCTCGAGCCGCAACCAGAAGCGCGATGCGATCGTGGGCGCGCTGGCGTCGCGCCGCGCGCGGGTGAGCAAGACCTCGGGCGCGCCGAGCGCCCCGGCCAGATCGTGCGCCGACAGGCCGATCCGGCGTTCGAGCCCGGGCAGCCCGAGTTCGGCGCGGATCCGCGGCGCGAGCCACGGGTCGGGCGCGGGCAGACCGGGCCAGACGCCTTCGTTGAGCCCGCCCAGGATCATCAGGTCGGCGGTCTGAAGCCGCGCTTCGAGCAGGCCGAGCACCGCGATGCGGGGATGTCCGCCCTGGGGCGGGCGCACGGGCACCTCGTCCATCAGCGTGCGCAGGATCGGCGCGAGCGATCCGGGATCGGCGCGGTGCGGGCCGTGGATCGATTCGCGTTCGAGCGCATCGAGCAGGTCGGCGGCGGCGCGCCCCTCTGCCCGGCTCCACAAACCATCGCCGCCGAGCGCCTGCGCCGCCTCGCGCAACGCCGCGAGCAGCTCGGGAAGCGGCTGGGGCCCGCGCGCGAACAGCGTTTCGAGCGGCGCGAGCAACGGCCGCGCCGCCTCGCTCCACCAGCGCTGCGCGGCGCGGCGCAGCGGTGCGTCACGTCCCGACTGATCGGCAAGATGATCGTCGATCCCGACCAGCCCCGGCGCCGGCCGCGGCCCGCGCAGCGCGCGATCGAGCGTGCGTGCGCCCTCGAGCCAGCCGAGCCGGTCCTCCGGCTGGACCAGCGGGTGCTTGAGGAGGCTGAGGAGCGGCATCGGAGCGAAGCCCTGTGCCGCTGCCTCGGCCAGCGCGAGCAGCAGCGTGCCCGGCGGCAGCAGCGACAGGGGCTGCCCCGCGCTGTCGTCGACCACCAGGTTCCAGCGCGCGCAATGCGCCGCGACGCGGCGGGCCAGCGCGCGATCGGGGGTGACGAGTGCTGCGGTGCGGCCCGGCGTCTCCAGCGCCCCGCGCAGTGCGAGCGCGATCGCCTGCGCTTCCTCGGCCGGCGTGGCCACTTCGAGCACGCGGACGCCGCGCAGGCGCCGTTCGCCCTCGGGCAATTGCGTCCAGCGATGGGTGAATTCGGGCGGTGCCATCGCCGAGGCGATCGCCTTGCTGCGTGCCGGGGCGGCATCATGGTCGCTGGCGCCGCGCCATGTTTCGAACTCGTGCCGGTGGACACCCATGCGGTCGAGCAGCAGCTTGAGATGGAACTGCGGATGCGTTTCGACCGATCGGCGGCGGCGGCCAGTGACGGGATCGGGACGATGCGGACCGAGCGAATCCCATTCGGCATCACTGATCGCGGTGGCCAGCCCGGGAAGCACGACCATCCCGCCCTTCATTCCCGCGACGACACGCAGCAGCCGGGCGATCGCGGGCGCGGCACTGGTGATGCCCGCGGCGCAGACGAAACCGCCGGGCGGCTGTGCCCGCCAGCGCGCCGCGACGCGATCGATCAGCGCGCGTCGCCGCTCGACCAGATCGACGCGGCCGAGCCGTTCGAGCTCGCGCGGCCAGTGATCGAGCACGATCGCGAACTGAGCGAGCGAATGCTGCCAATGCGCCGACAGCGTATCGTCAAGATCGAGCGCGCGCAGCCGCGCCGGCGGCACCTCCTCGACCAGTAGTTCATCGAGCGTCCCGGCAAGCTCACCGGCGAGGCGCACGGCCTCGGCCGCGTCGGCGGCAGGGTTCGCGGCCTGGACGAGCCGGGCGAGGATCATCCGGCGTTGCAGCGGATCGACCGCAGGCGGCAGCGGATCGGCCTCGCCGATCCCTTCGAACACGGCCTCGTCGAGATCGGGATCGCCCACCGCCACCAGGCGCGGGAGCAGCAACCCGCCGCCGCTGGCGCGGACGAACGCGTCCTGGATGGCACGGCGCGCGCGATTGTTGGGAACCAGCACCACGCCGCGCGCCAACGTCATCGGATCGGCGCCGAAACGGCGGATGAGCCCGCTCGCCAATGCATCGGCAAAGGCACGGTGCGGGGGAATGGTAAAGAGATTCAAGCGGCTGGTGTCGGGCATGCGACGCGGAGCCTAGAACAAATCAGGCCCGCACGGAATGGGGCGTGCGGCGGCACCCGCCGACGACGCTGCGGAGCAATCGGTGGACAAGCTGTGGATAGTTTCGGGATATCGGGTGGAGCAGTCGTTGGCGACACGCCCGGGCGGCGGGACAGGCATGTGGACAAGATGTGGGCAGGCTGTGGAGCAGCGGTGGAAGGTGCCGGGACGGGCTGTGCATTGCGCTGCGACACCGGCCGCGGCGGCTGCATGGTTGTCGAAGCTGTGGACAAGATCGGGGATAAGGCGGGGAGAACGACGGGATCGTCGGCGCGCAGCCGCCTTGCCGGGCGCACGCGTGCTGCCACGCCGCGTTATCCACGGCGCGTCGGGGATAAGCCTGTGGACAAGTGTGTCACGGGGCGGCGACGCGACGCGCGGGAAGGCGGCAAGCCCCCTTCCCGGTCCCGGCGACCCGCCGGCGGCGCCGATCAGAGGTTGGCGAGCACCGCCTCGGTTGCGCCGATCGCACGCGGCGAGCCGACGTCGAACCACAGCCCCTCATGCACCACCGCCCAGAGCCGGCCGGCGGCGAGCGCCCGGTCCCAGAACAGGTTGGTCGAGAACGGGCCTTCGGGCCAGTCGCGGATCAGCCGCGGCGAGAGGATCTGGACCCCGGTAAAGACGAAGGGCGCAAGCCGGCCAGGCCGGCGCCGTTCGATCACGCGCCCCTGCGCGTCGAGGCGGAAGTCGCCCGTGCCGGGATGGTTGTGCGCGCGCGCCAGCGGCACGACGAGCAGCAACGCGTCCATGCGATCGGCATCCCAATGCGCCGCGAGCAGGCGAATCGCGTCGACCGGACCGTCGACCCAGAGATTGTCGCTGTTGACGCAGACAAAGGGCGCGTCGCCGATCAGGTCGCGCGCCTGAACCAGCGCGCCGCCGGTTTCCATCAACTGCGGCCGCTCGTCCGAAATCGTCACTTCCATGTCGGTGACGCGGGTGCGGACATGCGCTTCGAGCTGGTCGGCGAGATAATGGACGTTGACGATCGCCCGCTGGATGCCGGCCGAACGGAGCCGGTCGAACACATGGTCGATCAGCGGCTTGCCCGCCACCTGGACGAGCGGCTTGGGCCGGGTGGCGGTGAGCGGCCGCATCCGCTTGCCGAGGCCGGCGGCGAGCACCATCGCGGTTTCGGGGACGATCGCGTCGGGCTGCGGCCGCAGCGCATAGGTGGTGGCGCCGGTCATGCGCGGGCGATCGCCAGCGGGTCGCCGCGCAGCGACGCGGGAAGATGGGTTTCGAACCAGTCGGCGACCGGTTGCAACGCGGGATGCTTCAAATCACGCTCCAGATAGCCCCACACACGCGGGCACAGGCCGGGGTAGCGCGGCTTGTCGTCGCGCCGCCACAGGCGGGTGAAAATGCCGATGATCTTGGCGTTCCGCTGGGCGCCGAGCACATGATAGGCGAGCCGGAACGCATCGCCGGCACCCGTCGCGGCGCAATAGCGATCGAGCATCGCCTGTTCGAGCGCCGGCGGCACGTCGCGTCGCGCGTCCTGCAACAGCGAGACGAGATCATAGGCCGGGTGCCCCGCCAGCGCGTCCTGGAAATCGAGCAAACCCAACGCGTCACGCCCTTCGATCACCATGATGTTTTCGGCATGGTAATCGCGCAGCACAGTGACGGGCGTATGACCCGTAAGCACCGGCGCCAGCGCGGCATCCCAGGCACGGGCATAGGCGGCGGCGTCGACGTCGAGCCCGACCGCCGGGCAATACCATTCGGTGAAGAGCGCGGCCTCGCGCTGATAGGTCGCGCGGTCATAGGGCGCGACATCGGCGGCGGGAACGCGATGCAGCCGGACAAGCAGGTCGATCGCATCGGCATAAAGCGCGGTCTCACGCGCGGGATCGGCCTCCACGGTCTCGCGCAGGCGGGCGTCGCCGAAATCCTCGAGCAGCACCAGCCCCTGGCCGAGATCTTCGTGCAGGATCGCGGGTGCGGCGAAACCGTGCCCCGACAGCCAGCGCGCGACATGGATGAACGGGCGCGGATCCTCGTGCGGCGGCGGCGCATCCATCAGGATCGCGCTGCGCCGGGGTTCGACCACGCGGAAATAGCGTCGGAACGAAGCGTCACCGGCGAGCGGGCGGATTTCGGCGCCACCCCAACCAGCAGCATGGAGAAATGCGGGAGCGCCAAGCGGCGGAGTCATGTCAACGGCCATCGGCCCTTCCATGCCGCCGGCACCCGGGCTGTCAAGCGCCGCGGGCCGTCGGCAGGCGCTTCGAGCGAAAGCCGCAGTGCATCGTGCCAATAGCTGTCGGGAAGCCGTTCAGGCCATTCGACGAGCAGCAGCGAGTCGTGCCGCGCATCGTCGAGCCCGAGTTCGACCGCCTCTTCGGGCGAGTCGAGACGGTAGAGATCGACATGGAGCACCGGGAAGCGAAGCTCGGGCGGATCATAGGGCTGGACGATCGCGAAGCTGGGCGACGGCGCCTCGCCCTCAAGCCCGAGTTCGGCGAGCAGCCCGCGCGCGATGCTCGTCTTGCCCGCCCCCAATGGGCCGGACAGCGCGATGACGTCGCCCGGCCGGGCGACTCGCGCGAGCGCCGCGCCGAGCGCGAGCGTTTCGTCGAGCGAGGCGAGCGAAACGACCGTCGTGTTCGTCACCGCGGCAACTCCACCGTCACCAGCGTTCCCTCCCCCGGCTCCGACAGCATCGCGATGCGCCCGCCATGCGCCTCGACAAACTGCTTGGCGAGCGGCAGCCCGAGCCCCAGCGCGCGTTCGCCCTCACGCGTCGTCCCCGGCTGGACGAAGCGGTCGAACGCGCGCTTGACGGCTTCGGGCGACATGCCGGGGCCGTTGTCCGAGACGATGATGCGCGCGCGCTTCTGATCGCCGTCGAGGTGGAGCAGCACGCGGCCCCCGCGCGGCGTTCCCGCCACGGCATTGCGGAGCAGATGCTCGATCGTCTGGCGCAATCGCCGGGGATCGCCGGTCACCTCGCCCGCGCCGCCCGAATCCTCGAGTACCAGCTCGATCTGGCGATTGCGCGCGAGCGGTGCGATAGCCTCGGCCGCCTGGGCGGCGGTGCGTTCAATGTCGACCGCGACGCGATCGAGCGCGGTGCTCTCGCTCTGCGTCAGGTCGAGAACGTCGTCGATCAGCTTGCCGAGCCGTTCGGCGGAGGTGAGGATCGCGCCGGTATATTCGACGGCACTCGCGCTGAGCTCGCCCGCCAGCCCCTCGTGCAGCATCTCGGCAAAGCCCTTGATCGAGGTGAGCGGGGTGCGCAGTTCGTAGCTCATATTGGCGACGAACGCGGTCTTGACCCGGTCGGCAGCCTCGAGCGCGTCGTTGCGGTCGCGCAGCGCACGCTCGGCTCGGTGATGATCGGTCGTGTCGAGCATCGTCACCAGCGCATTGCCGTCGGGCAACGGCACGGCGGTGACGTCGAAATGCCGGCCGTCGGCAAAGGCGATGCTCGATCCGCGCGACTGGCGATCCTTTGCCGCAAGGCGGATGAGGTCGCCGATCACCTCGGCCCGATCGGGATTGCCGAGGCGCGGACCGGCGGCCTTGACCACGGCGGGAACCGGCGGGTGTTCGTCGAGGAACGCCTCCTCGAAGCCCCAGACCTGGCGGAACTTGCGGTTCCAGAGCTGGAGCCGCCCCTTGCCGAACACCGCCACGGCCTCGGCCAGGCTTTCGAGCGTGGCGGTGCGCACCTGCTGCATCTCGCCATGCTCGCGCTGCAGTTCGAACTGCTGCGTCTGGTCCTCGAAAATCAGCAGCAGCCCGCCTTCCGGAAGCGGCTGGGCCACGACGCGCAGATGGGCGCCACCGGCGCTCCAGGTTTCCTCGACGGCCTCGCGCGCGGTGAACCATTCGCGCCGCTCCGCCTTCCATGCCGGAAAGTCGCGGACTTCGGGCAGGCGATTGGCCTCGCGCATCCGTTCGAGCACGCGGTCGAACTCGGGGCGATCGGCGAGCCATTCGGTGCGCATGGCGAACATGCGCCGGAACGGCTGGTTGCAGAAAACGAGCCCGCGATCCGAACCGAACTGTGCCACGCCCGCCGACAGCCGGTCGAGCATCGCGCGCTGGGCCTCGGCCGAACGCTTGATACCGCCGCGCAACTGCTCGAGCTCCTCGACATCGATCGCGAAGCCCGCGACCCCGCCTGTCGGCAACGGCACGTCGTGGAGGCGGAGCATACGGCGCGCGCCGTTGATCGTCGCGGGCATGGCGGCGATCTGCGGTTCGCCGGTGTCGCGCGCGATCGCGGCATTGGCGAGCGGCCCGCCGAGGCCCGCCCCTTCGACCAGTTCGAGTCCGCGCGCGACGACATCCTCGGCATCGCGTCCCTCGACCGCGCTGACATAGGCCGAATTGACCATCATCAGCCGGAGATCCGGGCCGCGATACCACATCGGCATCGGCGCCGCCTCGATCAGCGCGCTGAGCGCGTCGAAGGCGGCACGAAGCCGCGTCGTCTCACCGTCGAGCCGTGCGATCTCGGCGTGCGATTCGCTCGCATCTGTGAACCACAGGAGCACGCCCCCGCCCCCCGCCAAGGCGGGCGCCGCCCGTTCGCCGAGGATAACGAGGGTGCGTTCGGAACCGCGCAGCCGCACCGTCTGCCGAAAGCCGCGCCCGGCCTTTTGCGCGGCGAGAACGTTGGCCGCGAGCGTCGCCCCGTCCGCCGGCGCAAAGCCGCCGCCCTCGGCCCGCGACAGATCGGCGAGCGTGCGCGGCGCCGGATCGATGCCGAGCCAGTCGGCCAGCCGGCGCGCGAGATCGAGCCGACCGTCGGCGCGCACGATCATCGCCTGCGCCGGCGACTGACCGATCAGCGCCTGCATCCGTTGGCGCAACGCCTCGCCCGCCGCCGCGCCCGCGCGCGCGCGAAGGCCCGACCACAGCATCCATCCCGACAGGAGGATGAGCAGCGCAAGCACGACACCGGCAAGCACGGCCGCCGATTGCGGAATCTGGATCAAGCCGCTTCTCCGGGGCGGCAGCACACGAACATGCCGGTATCTTTAGGCGTTGTCCCGTCGATCGGGAAGATCATTGCGTATCCGGCCGCACAAAGGCCGATCCGGACACGTCGGCATGAAAAAAGGGACCGGTGCCAAGGCACCGATCCCCCTTTTTCGACGAAATCGCGTGGGCGATCAGAACTTAACGTTCGCCGCAACGCGGAAGTAGCGACCGAGCACGCCCGAGAAGTAGGTCGACGTCGTGCCTGCGCCCGCAATCGCCGCATAGGGCGGCTTACGATCGAAGACGTTGTCGACGATGAACTTCAGACCCATGCGGTCATTGATCCTGGCGCCCACCGTCGCGTTGACGAGGAACCAGTCGTTCACGCCCTTCACGTCACGGGCGTTGGCCGCCTCGTCGACATTGAAGCGGCTCTTGCCGAAATACTGACCCTGGATCAGCACGTTGAACGCATCGCCTTCATAGGTGAAGTTGGCGGTACCCGAATGACGCGGATAGCCGACTTCGCCGACGATGTGGTCGATGCTGCCCAGCCCGACCTGCTGTTCGAGCTTGTCGCGGTAGAAGTAGTTCACCGACAGGCCGAGTGCGCCGTTGCTCGCCAGGCCGATCCGCTGGAGCGGAAGGCGATACGCCGCCGTGACGGTCAGGCCCGACGTCTTGTACGACGCCGCGTTGTAATAGCCCTCACGGATCATCGTGAGCTGACCGTCGGTCCCGCGGGTGAACAGCGAGCAGAAGTTGTTGCTCGGATAGTTCGGCGAGTCATAGCAGGCGTTCAGGATGTCCGTCCCGCCGAGGCTGGTGATCGCGTCGGTCAGCTTGATGTCGATCCAGTCGACCGCAACCGACAGGCTGCGGGCGAAACGCGGCTGGATGATCGCACCGACCGTCCAGCTCTTCGCGATTTCGTTGCGCAGATTGGGGTTGCCCGAAACGGTGACGGGGATCGTCGCGCTGTTGAAGTCCGACACGAAGTTGGTCGTGTCGATGCCGGCAGCCCGGCAGTTGGCAGCGCGAACGGCCGGGTTGGTGCCGTTGGCGACCTGGGTCTTGTCACAGGGGTCGGAACCGCTGTCGAAAGCACGCGAGGTCGGGTTGAAGATCTCGGTGATCGCCGGCGAACGGATCGACCGCGTGTAGTTGCCGCGGAAGGTGATGTCGCTGAAGAAGCCGAGACGGCCGCCCGCGGTCCAGGTCAGGTCGTCACCCGAAATCGAGTTGTCGACCCAGCGCACCGCACCGTCGAATTCGAGCGTCTTCAGCCAGCTGATGCCGTTCGAGGGCGTCACCAGCGGAACGACGAGTTCGCCGAACACTTCGTTGGTGTGATAGCGGCCCGAGATCGGGTCGATCGGGATCGAACGCCCGTACTGGGTGCGCGTGCCGTCGCCATTGTCCTGACCATAGTAGAAGGCGCCCGGATCGAACCGGGTTTCCTCGCGACGATGCTCATAGCCCAGCGACACGCTGACGTCGTTGTTGAACAGCTTGAACACCGGGCCGTTGACGTTGGCGTTGAACACCAGCTGCTCGTTGACCGACACCGGGCGCGCGATGGCGTAGATGTAGTCGAGCGCAGCCTGGCTCGCGCGACCGTTGCCGAGCACATTGAGCGGAGCGCAGGTGTTGCTGAGCGTCGGCGCAGTCGAGCTGGTGTAGCCCGGGCGGCAGACGATGTTGCCGCTGGCGTCGGTCACCGCGTCGAGCGCGTTGAAGAAGTTACGATTGTCGATTTCGTAATTCTTGCCCTCGGTGCGCGAGCGGCCATAGGTGACCGATGCTTCCCACTTGAAGTTGTGGTCGGCGATGCCGAAGTCGCCGGACAGGCCGCCGACGAAACGATAGGTCTCGACAGTCGCCTGGGCGCGGCCGGTCGTGATGTCGGTCAGCGCACGGCCCAGATAGAAGCTGTCCTGACCCGCCGGCAGGTTGGCCGCGATCGTGGCGCGGTCAGCCGCACTCAGATACGGGTTGTTGAGCGAGATGACGAGGTTGCCATCGGGCCTGCCCGCATCGTCGAACAGCGCGGTGTTGTAGTTCGGCTGGGCGATCAGGTTGATGCCCTTGCTGTGCGAATACCACGCCTCACCGAACACCTGGACGTGATCGGTGATGTCGTAATGCGCCTGCGCGCTGGCGAGATAACGCTCCGAGCTCGACAGCAGGTTGCCGGTCCGCGCAATGTCGAAGCCGTTGCCGCCGCTGCTGATGTAGCCGACGCCCGTCGGCGTGCCGAGATCAAGCGGCACCAGCGTGCCGTCGGCACCGAACTGAACCAGCTGCCCGGCCGCATTGCGGATGCCCGAACGGGTGACGAACGCATCGTCGGCGCTGAACGGCACGCCGCCGCCGGTGAATGCGGTGTAGCGGCGGCTGGGCATCAGCACCCGGCGGAACGCCGAGGCGCCGGCGGGCGTGGCGAAGAAGTCGCCCGCTGCGGTGATGCCGCGATCCGAATTGGTCAGGCCGGTCGCGTTGTCATACTCGCCCGAGATGGTGATGTTGCCGCGGCCACCGGCAAAGTTCTTGCCGGCAAGGAAGCTGAGGCGCTGTTCGGGCGCATCGCCGCGTTCCGAAATGCCGTACTGGCCTTCGAGGTTCAGGCCCTCGAAGTCCTTCTTGAGGATGACGTTGACGGTCCCCGCGATCGCGTCCGAGCCATAGATCGGCGCACCGCCGATCGCGACAGTCTCGACACGCTGCACCAGCGTTGTCGGAATGTTGTTCAGGTCGACCTGGCTGCCGGGGTTGACCGGGCCGAAGATGCTGGCGGTGTTCGACGACACGAAGCGACGGCCGTTGACGAGAACCAGCGTGCGCTGGGTGCCCAGGCCGAAGAAGTCGACGAAGGTCTGCGCCGGACCGAACGACGACTGCGTACCGACGGGGCTGTTGCCCGGAGGGCCGAAGGCCGGCAGCTCGGTGAGCGCCTGGCCGACATTGGTGTAGCCGCGCGATTCGATCTGCGCGGCGCCGATCACCTGGGTCGGCTGAACCGTGTCGAACTCAGGACGCGCGATTCGCGAGCCGGTGACGACGATAGTAGCGCTATCGTTTGCGGTTTCGTCGACGCTGGTGCCTGCGGCCTGAGCGCTGTCACCGGCGGGAGCGGCGGTCTGGTCCTGCGCATAGGCGGGGGCGGAAAACTGCGCGAATGCCGCCAACGCGGCGACGGAGGCGGTAAGGCGCAGGCCGAAGCGGCTGCGGCTGCTGTGGTACGCCATGATACGGATCCCTCTTGTGGTATCGTTATCGTTTGGAACGGGATCCACTTGGCTCGGCACGTTTCCGCAATTTGTCCGCCCCTGCGCAACGGGATTGCGGGGAACGAATGCGGATTCGTGTCGCAAATATGCAACACATACCGTTGCCGAAATGATCCACAAACGAAAAGGGCCGCACCTCAGACGAGGCGCGGCCCGAACCACGAAGCGTAGGAAGTCGTTGAATCAGTAGCGGTAATGATCGGGCTTGAACGGCCCCTCGACCGAGACGCCGATATAGGCCGCCTGCTTTTCCGAAAGCTTCGACAGCTTGACGCCGAGCTTTTCGAGATGAAGCGCCGCGACCTTCTCGTCGAGGTGCTTCGGAAGCACGTAGACCTCGTTCTTGTAGTTCTCGCTCTTGGTCCACAGTTCGATCTGCGCGAGCACCTGGTTGGTGAAGCTCGACGACATCACGAAGCTGGGGTGGCCGGTGGCGCAGCCGAGATTGACGAGACGGCCCTTGGCAAGAACGATGATCTTCTTGCCGTCGGGGAACTGGACCTCGTCGACCTGCGGCTTGATCTCGGTCCACTTCATGTTGTTGAGCGCGGCGATCTGGATCTCGCTGTCGAAGTGGCCGATGTTGCACACGATCGCCATGTTCTTCATCTCGCGCATATGGTCGAGCGTGATGACGTCGGCGTTGCCGGTAGCGGTGACGAAGATGTCGGCGCGCTTGGCCGCCTCTTCCATCGTCACGACCTCATAACCCTCCATCGCCGCCTGCAGCGCGCAGATCGGGTCGATTTCGGTCACGAGCACGCGCGCACCGCCGTTGCGCAGCGACGCGGCCGAGCCCTTGCCGACATCGCCGAAGCCGGCGACGCAGGCGACCTTGCCCGCCAACATCACGTCGGTCGCACGACGGATCGCGTCAACGAGCGATTCCTTGCAGCCATAAAGGTTGTCGAACTTCGACTTGGTGACGCTGTCGTTGACGTTGATCGCCGGGAAGGGAAGCTTGCCGCTCTTGGCGAGTTCGTACAGGCGATGCACGCCCGTGGTCGTCTCTTCCGAGACACCCTTGATCGTCTGAACGGTCTTGGTGAGGTAGCCCGGACGCTCGGCGAGGAAGCGCTTGAGCGTCGCGCAGAAGATTTCCTCTTCCTCGTTCGACGGGGTGAACAGTTCCTCACCCGCCTCGACGCGCGCACCCCACAGCGCGAACATCGTCGCGTCGCCGCCGTCGTCGAGGATCATGTTGGCCGTGGCGTCCTGGCCCCAGTCGAAGATGCGGACGACATAGTCCCAATATTCTTCGAGCGTTTCGCCCTTCACGGCGAAAACGGGGATGCCGCGCGCGGCGATCGCAGCAGCAGCGTGGTCCTGCGTCGAGAAGATGTTGCACGACGCCCAACGCAGTTCGGCGCCCAGCTCGGCCAGCGTCTCGATGAGCACTGCGGTCTGGATCGTCATGTGGAGCGAGCCGGTGATGCGCGCGCCCTTGAGCGGCTTCGACGCGCCGAATTCCTTGCGCAGCGCCATCAGGCCCGGCATTTCGGTCTCGGCGATCTCGATTTCCTTGCGGCCGAAATCGGCGAGGGCGATGTCCTTGATCACATAATCGTTTTCGGTTGCCACGGGCTGCCTCCAAGCAAAAATCGGGCGCGGACGGGGCTCCCCGCCGCGGATGCGCGCGCACTAGCGGTTCGGTCGCAACCGCGCAACGCCAATATAAAGATGTCTTTATATGATTACGACGCCGGACGGAAACGATCCGCGCAACTTTCCCGCGGCAGCCCGCGAAAAGGCGCGCAGACTCGCCACCGCAAGGGCATGGAAACAACCACGAGCGTCAAAGCGTGAACGCAGGCGTCAGGATGAACCGGCGGCGGCGACGACCGTCCGCACCGGTACGATCGTCGGCGCAGACCGTCAGCTATGGTTCACTACGAAGGATGTTGCGCCCACGCCGAGCAAAACGAGCGCGAGCAGGCCATAAGCGAGCACAAACTGGATGCGCTTCATCATCTCTCTCCCGGACACGGGATCGTGCGTCCCGTTGTCGCGGCAGCGAAGGTAACGCGGAACGCACCGCCGCACCATCCTGAAACGCACGGGACACAATGCCCCGGGGGTCGAGCGTTCAGGCGGTGCCGGTGGCGCTCGACAGCAGCCGGGGATCGATCCCCGCCCGCGCGAAACTGCGCGCCCAGCGGTCGGTCGCATCCGCGTCGGGGTCGAACAGCAGCTCTGCCTCGCCCGGCAGGTTGAACCAGCCGTGGCGCGTCATCTCCGATTCGAGCTGCCCTTCGCCCCAGCCGGCATAGCCCAGCGCGACCAGCCAGCCGCGCGGCCCCGTTCCCTCCGCGATGGCGCGCAGCACATCGACCGTGCCCGACAGCGCCCAGCGACCGTCGACGTTGATCGTGTCCTGCCCGCCCCAGTCGAGCGTGTGGAGCACGAAGCCCCGACGCGGCTCGACGGGGCCGCCCTGATGCACGGGAGCGTCGGGCGCATCGCCGGGATCGATGTCGAACTGGCGCAGCAATTCGTGGAGCCCCAGCCCCTCGATCGTCGTGCCGATGCCGATGCCGAGCGCGCCATCGGCGTCATGCGCGCACATGGCGATGATCGCCCGTTCGAAGCGCGGATCGCCGATGCCGGGCATCGCGAGAAGGAACTGGCCACTGAGATAGCGTCTGGAATCCATGCGGGGTCAGCATATCGCGGTGTCGGCAGCGGCGCCACGCTTGAAAAACGCTGCGCCGAACCCGATTGAACGGGGCCAGATCAAAGCAGGAGCGAAGGCAATGACGATCCAGGTTGGCGACAAGATCCCCGCGGTGAAGCTCACCAAGGTCACCGATTCGGGTGCCGAGCCGGTCGATTCGGCCGATTTCTTCAGCGGCCGCCGCGTTGCGCTGTTTTCGGTGCCCGGCGCCTTCACCCCCACCTGCTCGGCCCGTCACCTGCCGGGCTTTGTCGACAAGGCGGAAGCGATCCGCGCGAAGGGCATCGACGAGATCGCCTGCACCGCGGTCAACGACGCATTCGTGATGGGCGCATGGGCCAAGGCATCCGGCGTCGACGACCGCGTGACGATGCTGGCGGACGGCAACGGCGACTTCGTCGGGGCGCTGGGGCTGACGTTCGACGGTTCGGGATTCGGCATGGGCCAGCGCGGGCAGCGTTTTGCGATGGTCGTCAACGACGGTGTGGTCGAACATCTGTTCGTCGAGGCGCCGGGGCAGTTCGAAGTGAGCTCGGCCGAATATCTGCTCGGCAAGCTCTGAAGGTCCGTGCCGGGCGGGCTCCAGCCGGAACCCGCCCCGCCGCGACGACGTTGATCGCCCGTCAAACCGTGAGGAGAGCCGCGATGGCGAGCAACAGCAACACCGGCAGCGACACCATGACCGAAAGCCCGACCCAATCGCAACGGAACGAGGCGGGAACCGGCCGGGATACCGGCCCGGACAAGGGCAAGTCGCAGCCTGGTGACGGATCGTTTCTCCAATCGGCGCAGCAGGTGATCGGCGATGCCTTTGACGCGACGGTGACTGCCGTTCGCGAGAATCCGGTGACGTCGGCAGCGATTGCCGCGGGTGCCGCCGCCGCGATCGGGGGTGCGGCCTATGCCGCGACGCAACTGCGCGCGAACCGAAACGAACCGCACGACGACTGAGTACGTTCCGGCGGCGCCGCCCCGATCGGATGCGGCGCCGTGCGGGCTTGCCAGCCGCGGCGCGGGTGCTTAGCCCAAGGGCGATGAGCAGAGCATCCGAGATCGTCGCCGAACTGGATCGGCTTTATGGCGCGTCGGTCGACCGCCTTCAGTCCGCCATCACTCGTTACATCACCGAAGGGACGCCGCCCGATCCGAGCGATCGCGCGAACGGCGCCTTCGCCTATCCCGAAATTCACCTGTCCTATCGCGGCGGGCACGACCGCCCCACCCCGCGCCGCTCCTTCGGGCGACTGGTCGATCCGGGCGATTACCACATCAGCGTGTCCAAGCCGGCGATGTTCGCCGAATATCTGGTCGACCAGCTCACGCTGCTGATGGAAGACTATGACATCGAGGTCACCGCGCAGCCGGGGCACCAGGAAATCCCCTTTGCCTATGTGCTCGACCCCGGGCATATCGCGAGCCTCGACCAGATTTCGACTGCCGAACTGGCCCGCCATTTTCCCGCGACCGAACTGGCGCATATCGGCGACGAGATCGCCGACGGGCAGTGGATTTCGCCCGACGGCACCCGGCCGCTGGCGCTGTTCGATGCGTTGCGAACCGATTTCTCGCTCGCGCGGCTGCGCCATTATACCGGCACGCCGCCCGAACATGTGCAGCAATATATCCTGTTCACCAACTATCATCGCTATGTCGACGAATTCGTCCGCTGGGCATGTGCGCAGCTGGGCGACGACAGCCGCTTCACCGGCGTGTCGGGTGCCGGCGGGATCGTCATCAAGCGCGCCGAGGACATGGACCGGCTGGTCAGCGACGGCGCGTGGCGGCGGCACCAGATGCCGGCCTATCACCTGATGGCGCCGGGCCGCACCGGCATCACGCTGGTCAATATCGGCGTCGGCCCGTCGAACGCCAAGACGATCACCGACCATCTTGCCGTGCTCCGTCCCGAGGCGTGGCTGATGATCGGCCATTGCGGCGGGCTGCGCCCAAGCCAGCGGATCGGCGACTATGTGCTCGCCCATGCCTATCTTCGCGACGATCACATCATGGACGACGTGCTGCCGCCGGAAATCCCGATTCCGGCCATTGCCGAGGTCCAGCAGGCGCTCGCGCGTGCGGCGGAGACGGTATCGGGCCAGTCGGGCGACGAACTGAAGCAGCGGCTGCGCACCGGAACGATCGTGACCACCGACGACCGGAACTGGGAGCTGCGCTATTCGAAGACGGCGCTGCGCTTCTCGCTGAGCCGCGCGGTCGGCGTCGACATGGAATCGGCGACGTTGGCGGCGCAGGGCTATCGCTTCCGCGTTCCCTATGGGACGCTGCTCTGCGTCTCGGACAAGCCGCTCCACGGCGAGCTGAAGCTGCCGGGCCAAGCCAACCGCTTTTATGAGCGCGCGATCGCCGAGCATCTGAAGATCGGGATCGAGGCGTGCGAGGAATTGCGGCGCGAAGGCGCAAAATTGCACAGCCGCAAGCTGCGTGCCTTCAACGAACCGCCCTTCCGCTGAGCGGCGGCTGCCGAACCGGGATATCGGGGAAGGCGGGCGCGTTCTCTCCGGCAAAGGAGAGCGCAACATGACCAACCCCGAACCCACGCGTGAAACGCCGTCGACGGACAAGCCCGGCGAAAAGTCGGGCCACGCGCACCAGCCCGACGGGACCGACAGCTCTGCCGAGTGGAACGCCCGCATCGCCGACGAGAACATGATCCCCGACGGCGACGAAGACTGAGCTGAGGCGTCGGCAAAGGGCGGCGCCCGCCCCCCCCCCGCCGGCGCGCCGCCCCCGTCGGATTACCAGCCCTGGGGCTGGCCCTTGTTCTGCTCGTCGAGCCACTTCTTGAGCGGCGCGAAATATTCCATCATCGCCCGGCCCGAGATTTCGCGGGTTCCGGTGAACGCCTGCAGCGCCTCCGGCCACGGCTTCGACGCGCCCATTTCGAGCATCGTGTTCAGGCGTTCGCCCACCTGCTTGTTGCCATAGAACGAGCAGCGGTGGAGCGGCCCCTTCCAGCCGGCCTGGTCGCAGGCCGCCTTGAAGAACTGGAACTGAAGCAGCCGCGCGAGGAAATAGCGGGTATAGGGCACGCTGCCCGCGACGTGGTATTTGGCGCCGGCATCGAACTTGGTCTCGTCGCGCGCCACCGGCGGGACGATCCCCTGATACTGAAGCCGCAGCTTGTTCCACCCGGCCTCGTACTGGCTGGTCGGGATGGTGCCGTCGAACACCTGCCACCGATATTTGTCGACGAGCAGACCGAAGGGCAGGAACGCGACCTTGTCCATCGCCTGACGCAGCAGCAGCCCGATGTCCTTGTCGGCGCTGGGAACGCGGCTCTTTTCGAGCAGTCCGATCTGGACCAGATATTCGGGCGTGATCGACAGCGCGACGAAATCGCCGATCGCTTCGTGGAAGCCGTCGTTGGCGCCGTTGCGATAGAGCGTCGGCTGCGCCTGATAGGCGCGCTGATAATAATTGTGGCCGAGTTCGTGGTGGATCGTGACGAAGTCGTCCGAGTTCACCTTGATGCACATCTTGATGCGCACGTCGTTCTTTTCGTCGAGATCCCATGCCGAGGCATGGCAAAGCACTTCGCGATCGCGCGGCTTCAGGAACTGCGAACGTTCCCAGAAGGTCTGGGGCAGCGGCTTGAAGCCGAGCGAGGAGTAGAAGCCCTCGCCCGTCTGCACCATCTTGCGCCAGTCGTAATCCTTGGCCTTGAGCAGATCGCCAACGTCATAGCCGAGGTCGCCCGCCCCCTTGGGCGCAACGACGTCATAGATGTTGCCCCATTCCTGCGCCCACATATTGCCGAGCAGGTCGGCGCGGATCGGCCCCGACTTGGGCTGGACCGCATCGCCGTATTTCTCGTTGAGCTTGCGCCGGACATAGGTGTGGAGCGCGACATAGAGCGGCTTGACGTCGTTCCACAGCTTGTCGGTCAGCTTGGCGAATTCGGCGGGCGGCATGTCATAGCCCGACCGCCACATCGTGCCGACATCGGGGAAGCCGAGTTCCTTGGCCCCCTCATTCGCGATCGCCGTCATCTTGGCATAGTCGCCGCGCATCGGCGCACCGACCTGATCGTGCCAGCTGACCCACATTTCCTTCAGCTCGTCGGGATTGCGGCTCTCACCCATCGCGGCTTCGATGTCGCTGCCGCTGATCGGCTTGCCGCCGCGGAGACCGTGCCCCTTGCCATAGAAGGAGCCGAGGCGCGTCGAGATCTCGGAGAGCGTCTGCGCCGCGCCCGCGCGCGTCGGCGCCGGCAGCGTGATGCCCGCGCGCAGCATGTCGAGCTGGCGCTTCTGTTCGGCGCTGAGCCCCGGTGCCGACTGGAGCCGCGCGGCCTCCGATGCCCATCGCACCGCCATTTCGGTGCCGCGCGCGCCATATTCGGCGGCCAGCGCGTCGGTATCGTCGGTGATGTAGGTCGCGTTAATCCACGCAACACGCTGCGCCGTCAGGTTGAAATCGGCCAGTTCCTTCTGGACGCGATCGATAAAGGCCTGGGCATCGGCGGCGCTGGGCGCCGTCGCGGGGGCCGCGGGTGCGGCAGCCGTCTGCGCGAAGGCCGGAGTGGCGCTGGCCGCCGCGAGCGCGACGGCGGAAATGGCGGTACGGAACATAAACCCCCAAAATATCGTGGTTTGGATGGGATGACCCTCGCGCGCGGATGCGGGCGGGTCAAGCGGGATGCGTCGCTTGTCAGGCGCCGAGGAAATCGGCGATCGCAGCACCGAGTTCGGGGCGGGCCACCGCACTCATATGATTGCCGGGAATCGACACGAAATGCGCGTTGGGCATCAGTTCGGCGACATCGTGCGCCGATCCGTTGTCGAAATCCTCCTCGCCCGCGATGATCGCGGCGGGCTGTGCCATCGCGGCGATCGCCTCGCGGGGCGTGTCGACAAAGGTGTCGAGAATGCGGAGCAGCGCGACCGGGTCGCCCTTGGTCGTCTTGAGGAACGCCTCGGTCAGCCATTCGGAGCTGCCGCGTTCAAAGCTGCCCAGGTTCGACAGCACGCGACGGAAATAGGTGCCGCGACCGTGGGTGTCGACCAGCCCGGCGAGCCCCATGCCCGCCAGCACGACGCGCCCCGGCGTGGCGCCGTTGGCGAGCATGCGGACCACCGTCCGGGCGCCGAGCGAATAGCCGCCCAGATCGTAATCCGTCAGCCCCAGATGCGCGATCAGCGCGAGGCCGTCCCGCATCAGCACGTCGGGCGGATAGGCTTCGGCGCCGTGCGGGCGTGCGCTTTCGCCATGCGCGCGCAGGTCGGGCATGATGACGCGAAAACCGCGCGCCGCGATCAGATCGGCATGGCCATAGCGGATCCAGTTGACGAACGCGTTCGAGACATAGCCGTGGATCAGCACGACCGGACGCCCCTCGCCGCGCTCGGTCCAGGCGAGCTCGACCCCGTCGAAGCTGGCGAAACGATGATAGACGGGGGGCTGGCTGGCCACGGGAAACTCCTTCACGACGATGGCGATACCCGCCCCCGTTGCGCCGGGCCGAAAGGCCAAGTCAAGCGCGCCACGCCCGCAACCATGCCATCAAAAAGGGCGGAGCGGCCGCCGGCCACCCCGCCCCGATTTTTTCCGGGCGCGCGCGCGTGCCGGATCAGTCCGCCTTTTGCAGATGACGCCGGCCCAGCAGCTCGGCGATCTGCACCGCGTTGAGCGCCGCGCCCTTGCGCAGATTGTCCGATACGCACCACAGCGACAGGCCGTTATCGACGGTGGAGTCCTCGCGCACCCGGCTGACATAGGTCGCGTATTCGCCGACGCATTCGACGGGGGTGACATAACCGCCGTCCTCACGCTTATCGACGAGCATGACCCCCGGGGCCTCGCGCAGGATCGACTGGGCGGTCTCGGCCGAAATCTCGTCCTCGAACTCGAGGTTGATCGCCTCGGAATGGCCGACGAACACCGGCACCCGCACGCAGGTCGCGGTCACCTTGATCTTGGGATCGAGGATCTTCTTGGTCTCGACCACCATCTTCCATTCCTCCTTGGTCGAACCGTCTTCGAGGAAGCTGTCGATGTGCGGGATCACGTTGAACGCGATCTGCTTGGTGAACTTCTTGGGTTCTGCCTGGTCGCCGACGAAGATGTTGCGGCTCTGCTCGAACAGCTCATCCATCCCCGCCTTGCCGGCGCCCGACACCGACTGATAAGTCGCGACGACGACCCGCTTGATCTTTGCGGCGTCGTGCAGCGGCTTGAGCGCCACCACCATCTGGGCGGTCGAACAATTGGGGTTGGCGATGATGTTGCGCGCCTTGTACCCGTCGATCGCCTCCGGATTCACCTCGGGCACGATCAACGGCACGTCGGGATCCATGCGATAGAGCGACGAATTGTCGATCACCGTGCATCCCGCCGCCGCGAACTTGGGCGCGTAGATCTTGGTCGCTTCGGACCCGATCGCGAACAGCGCCATGTCCCAGCCGGCCGGATCGAAATGCTCGATGTTTTTGACTTTGAGTTTGCGCCCGGTCTCGCCGAACTCGACCTCGTCGCCCGTCGAGCGGGACGAAGCCAGAACGGCGATGTCATCCAGCGGAAATTCACGCTCCGCCAGGATGTTCAGCATTTCGCGCCCGACATTGCCGGTAGCGCCAGCGACCACGACACGGTAGCCCATCATCAATCCTTCAGTTTCCGGCCCACAAAACGGCCGGTGCCGCGGCACATGGCCGTCCCGGCGTCGCAGGTAAAGCCCTTTTCGACTTACAAGGCGAAAGATTCATCGCGCCATAGCGCAATTTTGTTACGCACGCTCGCCGTCATCCGGCAAAGCCTTCCAGCGCCTCGCTCGCCTCCATCCACGCCATTTCGGTACGCTCGATAGCGCTTTCAATCTCGGCGCGGCGTTTCATCAGCTCGGTCATCGACAGCTTGGCGAGCGGTCCCTTGGCGGCAGCCGGGTCAGCCATCACCTGATCGACGGCGTCCCGGTCGCCGGTAAGCCGCACAAGCTCGGCCTCCGCGGCCTTGACCGCCTTGCGCAGCGATTGCGATTTCTCGCGAGCATCGGCCGCCTGACGCCGCGCGTCCTTGCGGCTCTGCCGCGCCTCTTCGCGAGCCGCAGGCGCGGCGTCACGCTGAAGGACGAACGCGATATAATCCTCGATGCTGCCGTCGAACGGGCGCGCCGTCCCCTCGTCGACGAGCACCAGCCGGTCGGCTGTCGTCTCGATCATGTGGCGATCGTGACTGACGATCAGCACGGCGCCAGAATAGGCGTTGAGCGCCTGGATCAACGCTTCACGCGCATCGACGTCGAGGTGGTTGGTCGGTTCGTCGAGGATCAGCAGGTGCGGTGCATCGCGCGTGATGAGCGCCAGCGCGAGCCGCGCCCGCTCCCCCCCCGAAAGCCGCCCGACCTCGGTGAGCGCCTTGTCGCCCGAAAAGCCGAACCGGCCGAGCTGGGCTCGCACCGCAGCCGGGGTCGCGCCCTTCATCAGCCGCGCCATGTGCGTCAGCGGCGTTTCGTCGCGATCGAGTTCCTCGACCTGGTACTGGGTGAAATAGCCGATCCGCATCTTGCCGCTGGCAGCCATCGCCCCCTGCATCGGCGCGAGCTGCCCGGCGAGCAATCGCGCGAGCGTGGTCTTGCCGTTGCCGTTGCGGCCAAGCAGCGCGATCCGGTCGTCCGGGTCGATACGCAGGTTCAGGCGGCGCAGCACCGGCCGCTCGCCATAACCGACTTCGGCCATGTCGAGCGTGATGAGCGGCGGGCGCAAGGCCTCCGGATCGGGGAAGTCGAAGCTGAGTGTCGGGTCGTCGACCATCTCGGCGATTGGCTGCATCCGCGCCAGCGCCTTGGCACGGCTCTGCGCCTGCTTGGCCGTCGACGCGCGTGCCGAGTTGCGGCGGATATAGTCCTGGAGCTTCTCGCGCTCGGCCTGCTGCTTGGCCCGCGCGGCGGCGACCTGCGCCTGGCGCTCCGCACGCTGACGCTCGAAGGCGTCATAGCCGCCGGGATAGAGGCTGAGCTTGCCGCGATCGAGGTGCAGGATGTGATTGACGACGTTGTTGAGGAAATCGCGCTCGTGGCTGACGAGCACGATCGTCGCGGGATAGGATTTGAGGAAATCCTCGAGCCACAGCACCGCCTCGAGGTCGAGGTGGTTCGAAGGCTCGTCGAGCAGCAGCAGATCGGGCTGGGAGAAGAGCAACGCGGCCAGCGCGACGCGCATCCGCCAGCCGCCCGAGAAGCTTTCGAGCGGCCGGTGTTGCGCGGCCTCGTCGAACCCCAGCCCTTCCAGGATGCGCGCTGCCCGTGCCGGGGCAGCATGCGCATCGATCGCAATCAGCCGTTCGTGCAGTTCCGCAAGGCGTTCGGGATCGGCACAGGTCTCGCTCTCGACCATCAGCGCAGCGCGTTCGCGGTCGGCCTCGAGCACCGTTTCGAACGGCGTCGCCTGGCCGGCCGGCGCCTCCTGCGCGACATAGCCGAGCCGCGCCTGACGCGGCATGTCGACGCTGCCCTCGTCCGGGTCGAGCTGGCCCGCGATCACGCGCACGAGCGTCGACTTGCCCGCACCGTTGCGACCGACCAGTCCGATGCGACCGCGCGGCGGCAATGCCGCGCTGGCACGGTCGAGGATGGTGCGGCCGCCCAGCCGCACCGTGATGTCCGAAAGCGTCAGCATTGCACGATCGTCCGGCCCGAAACGCGGCCGACAGGTAAACGGGAAACTGGGCAGATCACTGGCCGGGAGCGCTCCGTTCGAGGAAGTTGAGGATCGTGCCCCACAGATGTTCGCTGATCCCAGGCCCGGCGACGCGATGCGTCTGGCCCGGATAGAGCATCATTTCGAACGGCACCTTCTGCTGCTGCAACGTCGCCGCCATCGCGGTGTGGTGTTCGAGCACGACATTGTCATCGGCCATGCCGTGGATCAGCAGCAGCGGATCGCGGATGCGTGCCGCGTCGCGGATCGTGTTCGATGCCGCATAGGCCTCGGGCACCTGACTGGGGTTGCCCATATAGCGTTCGGTATAGTGGGTGTCGTACAACTCCCACTTGGTCACCGGCGCGCCCGAGACACCCGCCGCGAAGGCGCCCGGGGCGGCTTCGAGCATCTTGAGCGTCATATAGCCGCCATAGGACCAGCCATAGGTCACGATCCGCTTGGGATCGACGAACGGCAGCGTCTTCAGATAGTCGGCGCCGGCAAGCTGGTCCTTGACCTCGACGCTGCCCATGGCCTGCCAGATCGCGCTTTCGAAGCGCACGCCGCGATTGGCCGAGCCGCGATTGTCGATCTGGAACCAGATATAGCCGCGATCGACCAGATATTGCTGCAACGTCCCGCCCCAAGCACGGCTGACGGTCTGGACGTGCGGCCCGCCATAATGCTGGAAGAACACCGGATAACGCTTGCCGGGTTCGAGCGGCGGCGTGATCATCTCCCAATGAAGATCGGTGCCGTCCTCGGCCTTGATCGTGCCGAAGCTGCGTTCGCGATGGCTGGCGAGATAGGCGTGATAGGGATGCTGCGGGTCGCTGACCGCGTTCTCGCTGACCCAGGCCACCCGCTTGCCGGTCGCGTCGGCAAGATAGACCTGCGCCGGCTGGCTGGGGTTGGACCGCGTGATGATCGCCCGGCTCGCCGTGCGGTCCATCGTCGCGCCGTTCCACCAGCCGCGCTCGGTCAGCCGCGTCACCGTGCCCGGATGGGCGAGATCGACCGAATAGAGGTGCCGCTCGAGAACGTCATCCTTGTTGCCGAGGAAGAAGATGCGCCCCTTCTGTTCGTCGACGCCGACGACGTCGGCGACGACCTCCCACGGCCCCTTGGTGAGCTGCGTCCATTTGCCCGCCTTGAAACGATAGAGATGGCCATGGCCGTCGCGTTCGGACCACCAGATCAGGCCGCCGTCCTTCAACGGCGTCAGCGCATAGGACAGGTTCACCCAGCTGCGCGGGGCCGCCTTTTCGGTGAACAATATTTGCGAGGCGCCGGTCGACGGATCGACGGCGAGTAGGTCGAGCTGCGTCTGCGCGCGGTTCTGGCGCTGGACATACAGCGTCTTGCCGTCTTTCGCCCAGTCGACGCGCGCCAGATAGATGTCGCGATCGGCGCCGAGGTCGACCTTGACGCGTCCGCCGCCTGCGGGATCGAGCACCCAGAGCTCGACGAGCGCATTGGGCGTTCCGGCCTTGGGATAGCGTTGCTGATAGATGCTCGTCCCTTCGGCGCCGATCGCGGCACGCGTCACCACGCCGACGGGCGCCTCGTCGAACCGCTCGACCGCCACGCGCTTGTCGTCGGGCGACCACCAATAGCCGCTGAAGCGCGCCATTTCTTCCTGCGCGACGAACTCCGCCTCACCCCAATGCACGGTGCCGGCACCGTCGTCGGTGATCCGCCGCGGCGTCCCGCCCCCCAGCGCCATGACGACCAGGTTCTGGTCCTGGACATAGCTGGCATAGCCGCCCGCGGGGCTCACCTCGGCGTTGAGCTTCGGACCCGCACCGGCGGGAAGCTTGCGAACCGACCCGTCGATCGACGCAAGGTAGAGCTCGCCATCGAGGGGAACGAGCAGCGACCGCGCATCGGGCGCCCAGTCATAGGCGATGATCCCCTTGCTCCCCGCGATACGCGCGCGCTCGCGCTGCATCTTTTCGGCTTCGGACAGTTCGGCGGTGCCGCCGAACTTCTTCGAATCGACGAGCATCCGCCACTCGCCGGTGGCCGTATCCATCGCCCACAGGTCGAAGCGTTCCTTTTCGTCGGGGCGGTTGCGCAGCATCGTCAGCCACTTGCCGTCGGGCGACAGCGACATGCGGCGGGGCGCGGTGCCATCGAGGCCCGGGCTCGCAAAGACACGTTGCAGCGTCAGGTCGCTCGACTGACCGACGATCTGCGCGCCGGCCTGCGCCAAGGCCTCACCGTTCGCCACAACACCCCCAAGGCTCAACAGCGTCAGTCCCAGCAACCATTTGCGCATTCCCACGACTCCGAAAGGCCCCCGCATCGGCGGGGCAGGCGGGCGTTATTGCGGGACGAACGCCGGGGGTAAAGTGCCGAGCGTCGGAGCTCCCCGCAAAGGCGGACAATGCACGATCTGAGCGGACGGGGCGCGCCCCGCCCTGCAAGTCAATCGTATACCGATACTTGGAATTTCCCAGTAACTTTTCGACCAGCGAAGTCATTTGGCAGGACAACCGCGGTTTTCGCACCACGCATCGCCACTTCGCCAACTAAATCATCAGATTAACCCATTTTTAACGCTTATTGTCCAGAAATGAGACCAATCCTCCTCGAAGAAGGAGGGCTTGTCCCCCCGGGCCGCGCGTTTTTGGGCAGAGGGCTTGCGTATGTCGTCCGTTGACGGCCAGTACCACGGCGTTGCCAGCGAACTGGGGCTGCTCGTGCAGCTTCTGCGGGAAAGCTGGCCTGTTCCCTGTTCGGTCACGCCAGCCACGCTGGGGATCGGCACGGGTCCAGGCGCGCGCCGCGCCTTTCTCGATGCCGTGCTCTATATGAGCGATCACGGCCTGCTGTCCTATGAGGCGCTGGTGGTGTGCAACGGCGATCCGCGCATCATCGAGGCGACGCTGACCGCGCGCGGCCGGATCATGCTGAATACCCCGGTTCCGGGTGCGATGGGCGCCGGCGTCGGCGCCGGAAGTGCTACGCCGCCACCCGCTGCGGCTTGCTGATCGGATTTTCGCCCGCTTCGGCGAGTGCGACGACCGCCTGGGCGATATCGGCCAGGTGACGCAACAGGTCGCGCGTGTTCTGGTCGGGCGCTCGCCCGCGGCGCCCCAGAATGACGAGTTGCCCCCGCGGCGCATCATCGTCACCGCGGAACGGCAGCGAAACGAACCGGGCAAAACCCGCTTCGGCGGCATGGATCGGGTTGGCGAGCCGCGCGCGGCCGACTGCCAGGAAAGGGAAGCTGCCGTCCGCGAACGAGGGAAGCGTACCCTCCTCATCGAGCCCGAGCTGTTCGCGAACGTCGGCCGAACAATGGGGAGCAATCAGCATCGCGCCTTCGGCCTCGGCCGTCGAACGGGCGAGTTCGAGCAGGCCGCGAAGCATCGCACCGCCCTGGCTGGGCAGCATCGCATCCTGCGCTTCGCAACCAAGAATCGAAGGCTCGAACACTGCGCTTCTCCTACCCGCATTCTGGGCCGATCTGCCCATGGCCAAACCCGGCCTGCATGATTTGGGTAGATGTTCCGTTAACGCAGGCCAAATCACGAATTGTACGATACGGTGCAGGCCATAGGCACCAAAGGGCAGGCCGCGCCCGGCCGGGCAGCCCACGAATTCGGGCAAAAAGAAAGGGCGCCAGAGCCTTGCTCCGGCGCCCCTGCAGAACTCCCTGACGGGCCGCGCCTTACTCGGCGGCAGTCGCCGTTTCGGTACGGGTGTCGCGACGCTCGGCAATACGCGCCGACTTGCCGGTACGGCCACGCAGATAATAGAGCTTCGCGCGACGGACGACGCCACGACGGACGACGTCGATCGATTCGACATTGGGCGAATAAAGCGGGAAGACGCGCTCGACGCCTTCGCCGAACGAGATCTTGCGCACGGTGAACGAGCTGCCCATGCCCTTGTTGGCGCGCGCGATGCAGACGCCTTCGAAGTTCTGGACGCGGGTACGGTCGCCTTCGACGACCTTCACGCCGACGCGCAGCGTGTCACCGGGACGGAATTCGGGAATCTTCTTCGCTTCGTTGAACTTGGCGATCTGCTCGGCTTCGAGCTTCTGAATCAGGTTCATTTCGTAACGTCCTGTTTTCGTTGCCGCGCGCCAGAGGGAGACTGGACCCGAGCGCCCTCATGACGCTCCCAAAGATCCGGCCTCCTTAGCCGTGTGTCTTGCTCGGATCGCGCCTGACGCCAGGCGGCGATCTTTGCATGATCCCCCGATCGCAGCACTTCGGGGATCGTGCGCCCTTCCCATTCGACAGGTCGGGTATATTGCGGATATTCGAGCAGCCCCGTTTCGAAGCTCTCTTCCATTCCGCTGGAAGCGGCGCCCATTACGCCGGGAACGAGCCGAATGCAAGCGTCGAGCAGCGTCAGCGCCGCCATTTCACCGCCCGAAAGAATGTAATCGCCGATCGACACTTCCTCGATCTCGCGCGCTTCGAAGATCCGCTCGTCGAAACCCTCGAACCGGCCGCACAGCACGATCACGCCCGGCCCCGCCGCAAGTTCGCGCACGCGCGCCTGGCGCAGCGGCCGCCCGCGCGGCGTCATCGCAAGCAGCGGCCGACCGTCCCGGGCGACGCTGTCGATCGCGGCGGCAACCACATCGGCGCGCAGCACCATCCCCGCCCCGCCCCCGGCCGGCGTGTCGTCGACCGAACGATGCTTGTCGGTCGCGAAGTCACGGATCTGGACGGTCTCGATCGACCAGAGCCCCTCGCGCAGCCCCCTGCCCGCCAGCGAAATGCCTAGCGGACCGGGGAACATCTCCGGATAGAGCGTCAACAGGGTGGCAGCAAAAGTCACAGCGTCCAGTTCTCGATCTTGGGGCCGGGCGTATCGGCAAAACCGCCTTTATCGTCGACGAAGTGGCGCGCCTGGCGGAAAACAGGAGCCCCCGCGATGGCGCGCTCGCCCGTTCGCCCGGCGCCCCCATCGACGCGCCGTGTATACAGCGCGCGGCCCGGGAGCAATGCGAGCGGCTTCAACGCCAATGCTCGACGCGCAGCCCTGCCACCGGGCGGAAATCACCGACATTGTCGGTGACGAGCACCGCGCCGAGCGACAAGGCGTGCGCCGCGATCAGCCGGTCGTGCCGCCCCCGGGCCGCCCGCGCCGCCGGATAGGCGCGCGCCGCAGCCGCATCGAACGCGATGACCGGAATGGTACCGATCAACCTGTCGAGCGCCGCCAGCCCCGCCTCGCCGCGCCGAGCGGCACCGGCAACCAATTCGGCGTGGCTGATCGCCGACATCGCGATCGTGCCCGGATCGGCGGCCGCGATACGCCGCATCGCCGGTGCGCTGCTCCCCCGCAACACGCGGATGCATACGCAGCTGTCGATCAGATAAGTGGGCGTGGACATCGGCAGGGCCGATAGCATTCGCGCCCGGAACCTGTCGCGCCCCTTGCGCGCTTCGCCCACGATGGACGACTGCATCATCATCGGCGCCGGCCCCGCGGGACTGACCGCGGCAATCTATCTCGCGCGCTTTCACCTGCGGATCCGCCTGTTCGACTGCGGTTCGAGCCGCGCCGCGCTGATCCCGCGCACGCGGAACCATGCCGGTTATCCCGACGGCATCGCCGGCACCGAATTGCTGGCGCTGATGCGCACCCAGGCAGAACGCTATGGTGCGGTGTGCGAAGCCGCCGAGGTGACCGGGCTGCGTCTCGTCGACGCCGACCCCGGCGCCCCCGTCTTCGGCGTGCGCGTGCGCGACGAGGAGCGTGCCGCGCGCACGGTTCTGCTCGCGACCGGCGTCGTCAATCATCGCCCGGACATGCCCGACGCCCTGCACGACGCGGCGCTGGCACGCGGCCTCATTCGCTATTGCCCGATATGCGACGGCTATGAAGTGACCGACCGCCGCGTCGGCGTGGTCGGAACCGGCGAGCATGGCGCACGCGAGGCGCTGTTTCTGCGGAGCTACACGCGCGACGTGACGCTGATCGCACCCGATCGCCACGCGCTGCCGGATGCGATGGCCGCACGGCTGCGCGAGGCCGACGTCGATTGTATCGACGGACCGCCGCGTGAATGGGCGATCGATGGCGATTGCATCGCACTCACCACGGCACGAGGCCGCATGGGTTTCGACAGCATCTATCCCGCGCTCGGCTCCCGCATCCGGTCGGGCCTTGCGGTCCAGGCGGGCGCCCGCGCCGATCCGGTCGGCTGTCTCGAGGTCGACGACCACCAGCGCACGTCGGTTCCGGGCCTCTTTGCCGCCGGCGATGTCGCGCGCGGCCTCGACCAGATCAGCCATGCGATGGGCGAGGCCGGAGTCGCCGCGACGACGATCCGCAACATGCTCGACGCGCGACGCCCGCTCTGGCGCTGAGCTTTCGGAAGGGGACGCATGGCGCCCCGCCGGTCATTCGACGAAGGCGCTCGCAACCACCAGTCGCGCGGCATCCCATTCGGGTACCGCCTCGGGGCGCATCGGCACCATGAAGCGCTTGCCGTCGGGGCGCTCGATCTCGAGCACATCGCCGGCACCGAAATTGTCGATGGCGGCGACCCGGCCGACCGGATCGCCGGCATCGCTGACCACGGGCAGGCCGATCAGATCGACGTGATAATATTCACCCTCGGCGAGCGGCGGCAGCGCCGAGCGCGGAACCGTGAGTTCGGTCCCGCGCAATCCCTCGGCAGCGTTGCGATCGCCGACCTCGGCAAAGCGCGCGATCGCACCGTTCGGGCCTTCGCGCAGGCTCTTGAGCGTCAAGGTGCCGCCGTTGAAGCGGCGATATTGCGCCAGATCGTCGGCAAAGACCTTCAATCGGACCTCGCCCGCGATTCCGTGCGCGCCGATCACGACGGCAAGCGTTACCGCCCGTTCGCTGTTCATCGTTTCCCTCGGAAACAACACCGCCCCGGACGCTCGCGTCCGGGGCGACGATGGATTGGCATCCGGCTCCGATCGGGCTCAACCTTCGGGCGAACCCGGCTGCGGGCCGGGCACCTCGTCGGCGCCTTCCGTCGGCGCATCGGTCGAAACGCCGGTCGGGCGAGGATGCGGATCATCCGGCGTAGCGGGCACCTGCCCCGCCGGTTCCTGCGGCTGCTTGCTGGTCATGCGGCCTTCCTTTCGCTGCAAAGACGCAGGGGAAACGCCGCACGACCGGCAACGGCCTCACGCCTCGGCGGCTTCCTCGGCCGGAGCGGCTGCAGCCTCGGCAGCAGCGCGCGCCTTTTCGGCACGCTCTTCGGCGCGTTCCTTGGCCTTTTCGCCCGGCTCGGCCTTCTTCGGATTGTTGCGCGGCGAACGCTCCTTGACGCCGGCGGCGTCGAGGAAGCGGGCGACGCGGTCGGTCGGCTGCGCGCCCATCTTCAGCCAGTGCGCCGCACGCTCGGTGTCGAGCTTGATGCGCTCGGCCGAATCCTTGGCGAGCAGCGGATTGTACGTGCCGATCTTCTCGATGAACTTGCCGTCACGCGGCGCGCGCGCGTCGGCGATCACGATCCGGTAATAGGGGCGCTTCTTCGAACCGCCGCGCGACAGACGCATAGAGAGAGCCATAGTCTTCCTTCTTCTTTCTTCGTTTCGTCCGGCGGTTCGCCGGCAGGTCTTGGTTGGGGTTGCGGTCTGGCTCGGACGACGCGGTGGCGCCGTCTCCGCCCGGTCACTTCTTCTTCAAGAAATTCTCGAAGCCCGGCGGCAGGTTGGGCATGCCCTGTCCTGCCCCCGGCAGGCCGGGCAGTCCGCCGCCCGCCTGCTTCATCATCTCGCCCAGTTCGGGACCGCCGAGCCGGCTGCCCAGCCCGCCGAGTCCGCCGCCGGGACCACCCTTGCCGAGAAGGCCGAGCATGCCCTTCAGGCCGCCCATCTTCTTCAGCTTCTTCATCGCCGTCTGCATTTCCATATGCATCTTGAGCAGCTTGTTGACGTCCTGCACGGTCGTCCCGCTGCCCTTGGCGATGCGGATCTTGCGCTTGGCGTTGATCAGTTCGGGCTTGGCGCGTTCCTTGGGCGTCATGGACGTGATCATCGCGTCCATGCGCAGCAGGATCTTCTCGTCGATTGCGCCCGACGCCATCGCCGCCTGCGCCTTCTTGAGCCCGGGGATCATTCCCGCCAGCGCGCCCAGGCCGCCCATGCGGCGCATCTGCTGGAGCTGCGCACGCAGGTCGTTGAGGTCGAACTGGCCCTTGGCCAGCCGACTCGCCATGCGTTCGGCGTCTTCCTGCTCGATCGCCGCCGCGGCCTTTTCGACCAGGCTGACGACGTCGCCCATGCCCAGGATGCGGCCCGCGACACGCTTCGGGTGGAAAGCCTCGATCTGGTCGAGTTTTTCGCCCATGCCGGCGAACTTGATCGGCTTGCCGGTGACGGCGCGCATCGACAGCGCGGCGCCGCCGCGCGCATCGCCGTCCATACGGGTCAGCACCACGCCGGTCAGCGGCACCTGCTCCGAGAAGCTGGTGGCGACGTTGACCGCGTCCTGGCCGGTCAGGCTGTCGACGACGAGCAGGATTTCATCGGGACGCGCGATGTCGGCAACCGACTTCATCTCGTCCATCAGCGCCTGATCGACATGGAGGCGGCCCGCGGTATCGAGCATCAGCACGTCGAAGCCCTGCAGCTTCGCCGCCTGCAGCGCACGCCGGGCGATGTCGACGGGCTGCTGCCCGGCGATGATCGGCAGCGTCGCGACCTCGATCTGGGTGCCGAGCACCGCGAGCTGCTCCTGCGCGGCGGGGCGATTGACGTCGAGCGACGCCATCAGCACCTTCTTGCCCTTGGTCTTGGAAAGCAGCCGCGCGAGCTTCGCGGTCGTCGTCGTCTTGCCCGAGCCCTGAAGGCCGACCATCATCACCACGGCAGGCGGCGTGACGTCGATTTCCAGTTCGGCGGTATCGGGGCCGAGCATGTCGACCAGCGCGTCGTGGACGATCTTGACGACCTGCTGTCCCGGCGTGACCGAACGCAGCACCTGCTGCCCCACGGCCTCCTCGGTCGCCTTGTCGACAAAGCTGCGCGCCACCGGAAGCGCGACATCGGCTTCCAGCAGCGCCACCCGCACTTCGCGCATCGCGGTGCGGACATCGGCCTCGGTGAGCGCGCCACGCCCACGCAGGCGCTCAAAGACGCCGCCCAGCCGGTCGCTCAGATTATCGAACATGGGTCCAGAACCACTCCACTTTGCACCACCCTGCCAAACGCAAAACGCGCCGGCGGACGAAACCTCGTCGGCCGGCGTCACCCCTCAGGGTGTCGATGTCGTGCGTCCCGCAGGGAACGGCAAGGCGAGGCCATACGCATTTCCATACGCCCACGCAAGGCAATTGCGCGCGCCTCCGGCCCGACCGGGCGGCAGGAGCCGTCGCGAAAGGATTTGTAAAGGCCCGCACTTAACCCGATCTACACCCTCCACCGCCACAAGGTCGTTTCGCAATCGCATTGGGAGGGAAGCGGACCGGAAATGGTGGCCGAGGTGGACGACCTGTTCGACGCGGATCGCGGCCGCCCCGAAGCCAGCCTGATCGCAGGCGCGGTCAGCGTTGCGTCGGTGCTGCTGTTCATCGGGATCGGCAGTGCGGTGCTCAACCGCACCGTCGACCATTATCTGCACGGCGGCGCGCCCGCCGACCGCTCGCTCGTCATCGCGCTGTTGCTCAACATGGCGCTGATCCTGATCGGCTGGCGCCGCCACCGCATGCTCGCGACCGAACTCCAGATCCGCGCCGCCGCTGAAGAGCGGGCGCAGCATCTGGCCAGCCGCGACCCGCTCACCGGCTTCCTCAATCGCCGCAGCCTTGCCGAAGAAGGCGCCGCGATGCTCTCTCGCGCCGCCAAGCGCCATCGTGCGATGGTGCTGATGGTGCTCGACCTCGATCACTTCAAGACGATCAACGACATGCATGGCCACGCGGTCGGCGATGCCTTGCTGCGCGATGCCGCGGCCGAGGTGCGTTCGATCCTGCCGCCGGCGGCGCTGGTCGCGCGGCTGGGTGGCGACGAGTTCGCGTGCGGCTTTCTGTTCGATCCCGCCGATCCCGGCGTGGTCGAGCGCATCGCGCAGCAGATGGTCAGCCGCATGGCGCAACCGTTCGAGGCCGAAGGGCTGCGGCTGCACATCAGCTGCTCGCTCGGCATCGCGCGTTCGGACTTCGACTGCGGCACGATGGACGCACTGCTCCGTTCGGCCGATATCGCGATGTATCAGGCAAAGAAGGGCGGCCGAAACCGCTATGCCTGGTTCGACCGCTCGATGGAGCGCGAACTGCAGCTTCGCAACGAGATCGAATCCGGGTTGCGCCTTGCCCTGCCCCGCCAGGAAATCGTCCCCTATTTCGAGCAGCAGGTCGATCTTGCGACCGGGCGGCTCCACGGGTTCGAGGTGCTGGCGCGCTGGGAGCACCCCGAACGCGGCACGATCCGGCCCGACGTGTTCATTCCCGTCGCCGAGGACACCGGCATGATCGCCGAACTTTCGCTTTCGATCATGCGCCAGGCGTTCACCGCCGCGCGCGACTGGGACCCGTCGATCAGCCTGTCGATCAACATCTCGCCCTGCCAGCTTCGCGACGCGTGGCTTGCGCAAAAGATCATCAAGACGCTGACCGAAACGCGCTTCCCGGCCAACCGACTGGAAGTCGAGATTACCGAAAGCGCGTTGTTCGACAATCTGGCGCTCGCCCAGTCGATCGTCGGCAGCCTGAAGAACCAGGGCGTCCGGCTCGCACTGGACGATTTCGGCACCGGCTATTCGTCGCTGGCGCATTTGCGGGCGCTGCCGTTCGACCGGATCAAGATCGACAAGAGCTTCATCATGTCGCTCAACGACAATCCGGACTCAGCGGCGATCGTCAACGCGATCATCGGGCTGGGCGAAAGCCTCAACCTTCCGGTCACGGCCGAAGGCGTCGAGGAACCCGCGATCGAGGAGCGGCTGCGCGCGCTCGGCTGCGCCAAGGCGCAGGGCTGGCTCTATGGCAAGCCGCTTTCGATCACCGGCGCCCGCCGGATGCTCGCCGAACGCCGGCTGTTGCTGCAGTCGAACCCGCTCCCGCCGTCGGGCACGCAACGCCTGGTCGGCTGAACCGACACCGGGCGCGTGGACTTCGCGCCTGACCATGCCTAGATCGCGCCGGCATGTCCGCCACGCCTACGATCATCAATCTCGGATGCCGGCTCAACCTTGCCGAGGGTGAGTCGATCCGCACGCTCGTCGGCGGACGCGCGGCGGTCGTGGTCAACAGTTGCGCCGTGACCAACGAGGCCGTGAAGCAGACGCGCCAGGCGATTCGCCGGGCCCGACGCGCCCATCCCGACGCCGAACTGGTCGTCACCGGCTGCGCGGCACAGATCGATCCCGCCGGCTTCGCCGCGATGCCCGAGGTCGACCGCGTGCTGGGCAACGCCGAAAAGCTCGATCCCGCCGCCTGGGCAGCGCCCGCGCGCGTCCAGGTCCAGGACATCATGGCGGTGCGCGAAACCACCCCGCACCTCGCCGCCAGCTTCTCTGCGCACGCCCGCGCCTTCGTCGAGGTGCAGAATGGCTGCGACCATCGCTGCACCTTCTGCGCGATCCCTTTCGGGCGCGGCAACAGCCGTTCCGTGCCGGCGGGCGCGGTGATCGAACGCATCCGCGGCCTCGTCGCGGCGGGCCATGCTGAAGTGGTGCTCACCGGCGTCGACCTTACCAGCTATGGTCCCGATCTGCCCGGCCAGCCGAGCCTCGGCTTGCTCGTCCAGCGGGTCCTCGATCAGGTGCCCGGGCTTCGGCGCCTGCGCCTGTCTTCGCTCGATTCGATCGAGATCGACGCCCGACTGTTCGAGTTGCTGACGCAGGAAGCGCGCGTCATGCCGCACGTCCACCTCTCGCTCCAGGCGGGCGACGACATGATCCTCAAGCGGATGAAGCGGCGGCACAGCCGCGCCGACGCCGTCGCGATGGTCGATCGCCTGAAGGCCGCGCGGCCGGAAATCGCGATCGGCGCCGACCTGATCGCGGGCTTTCCGACCGAAGATCCGGCGATGTTCGCCAACAGCCTGGCGCTGATCGACGATTGCTACATCGTCCATGCGCACATCTTCCCCTACTCGCCGCGGGAGGGGACGCCGGCCGCGCGCATGCCGCAATTGCCGCCGGCGCTGGTCCGCGAACGGGCCGCGACCCTTCGCGAGGCCGCGGCGGAACGGCGCGACCGCTGGCTCGCGAACCAGGTGGGCAGCGTGCAACCGATCCTCGTCGAGCGCCCGGGCGACCGCGGTCATGCGCCCAACTTCGCCGAGCTGCGTTTGCTTCGCGACGATTCGCCGCGGGCGCCGACTTCTGCTAGCGCCGCGCAACAAGGGGACGGCCCTGCCCGTCCGCCATCAGGAACTGGAATGCCGGAAACTGGAATGCTGCCAACTGGAATGTGTGAGCCGGGAACGATCGTGCAGGCGCGGGTGACGGGCGTCGCCGACGGGCGGCTCGTCGGGGTGCGCGCATGAGCGGGGCGTCGTGGCACGAGCGCCTGCTCGGCGGCCTCAAAAAGACCTCGGACCGGCTGCTGGGCAACCTGGCCGGCCTATCGGGCGCGCGGCTCGACGACGCGACGCTCGACGAGATCGAGGAGGCGCTGATCGCGTCCGACCTCGGCCCCGAAATGGCCGCGCGCGTCCGCACCCGGCTCGCCGAGGGGCAGTTCGAGCGCAACCTCGAGGAACTGGGCATCCGGCTGATCGTCGCGGACGAGATCGCCAAGGCGCTCGCGCCCGTCGCCCGCCCGCTCGAGATCGACGCCTTCCCGCGCCCGCACGTCATCCTGGTGATCGGCGTCAACGGGTCGGGCAAGACGACGACGATCGCCAAGCTCGCCAACCAGCTCGCCGAGCAGGATTACAGCGTGATGCTGGCGGCAGGCGACACCTTCCGCGCCGCCGCGATCGGCCAGCTCAAGACCTGGGCCGACCGGATCGGCGTGCCGATCGTGTCGGGCGCCGAGGGCGGCGACGCCGCGGGCATCGTCTATGAAGCCGTCAAGCAGGCGACCGCGAACGGCACCGACGTGCTGATCGTCGACACCGCCGGGCGCCTTCAGAACAAGCGCGAACTGATGGACGAGCTGGCCAAGATCCGCCGCGTCCTTGGCCGGATCAACCCCGCCGCGCCGCACGACGTCGTGCTGGTGCTCGACGCCACCACCGGCCAGAACGCGCTCAACCAGATCGAGGTGTTCAAGGAGGTCGCCGGCGTCACCGGGCTGGTGATGACCAAGCTCGACGGCACCGCGCGCGGCGGCGTGCTCGTCGCTGCGGCCGAGAAATACGGTCTGCCCATCCACGCGATCGGCGTGGGCGAGAAGGTGGACGACCTGCGCGGCTTCGATGCCGGCCAGGTTGCCCGCATCATCGCCGGCGTCGACGAACTCACCGGCGAGGGGCGGCGCTGATCCGCGCCGCACCCGTTCCCCCATCCATCCCCCGCCGGCCCGGCCGGCGGGGACTGCGCTAGAGGATCTATGGCCGAAACCCGCCCCCCGCTCTCCCCCGGTCTGCGCATGCTGATGGACTATGGTCCGCTGGCGGTGTTTTTCCTGGTCAACAGCTTTGCGCCCGGCATCCAGCTGATGCGCATCCTGGCCGCAACCGCCGCCTTCATGGTCGCGATGGTGGCGGCGATGCTGTTCTCGTGGTGGCGCGCGCGCCATATCTCGCCGATGCTGTGGATCACCGGTGCGCTGGTGATCGTGTTCGGCAGCCTGACGCTCTATTTCCACGATCAGAGCTTCATCCAGATGAAGCCGACGATCGTCTACGCGATGTTTGCGGTCATCCTCGGCTATGGCCTCGTCGCCGACAAGCCGCTGCTCCAGACGATGCTCGAAACCGCCTATCCCGGGCTTTCCGCGCGCGGCTGGCGGTTGCTTACGATCAACTGGACGGGCTTTTTCGCAGTCATGGCGGTGCTCAATGAAGTGATGCGCCATATGCTCGACTGGGACCGCTGGGTCACCTTCAAGACCTGGGTGGTCATTCCGCTGACGCTCGTCTTCGCGATGCTCAACATCCCGATGCTGCTGCGCAACGGGCTGCAACTCGATCGCCCCGAGGACGCGCCGGTTCCGCCCGAAGGCTGAACGGAGCGCCCGCACGATGCGCCGCCCTGCCCATGTGACGCTCCACGCGCTCAACGCGCTCCGCCGCCGGGTCCGCAGCAGCGAGACCTGGTTTCTGGGGCTCGCCGTGGTCGTCGGGATGCTGGGCGGGCTGACCGCGATCGGGACGGGCGAGTTCGCCCGGTGGCTACAGCGCATCCTGTTCGACCTCGATCCCGGCGAGCATCTGAGTGCCGCCGGTTCGATTTCACCCTGGCGCCTGCTCGCGCTGCCGCTCGGCGGCGCGGTGCTGGGGCTGGCGCTGTGGCTGACCCGCAAGCGCACCCCGATCGACATCGTCGAGGCGACGGCCCTCCACGGCGGTCGCATCCCCCCGCGCGACACGGTCACCGTGGTCGGCCAGACCGTGCTTTCGAACGGCTTCGGCGCATCGGTCGGGCTTGAGGCGGCCTATGCCCAGGCGGGCGGCGGAATCGCCTCCTTCGTCGGTGAACGCTTCAAGCTGCGGCGCAACGACCTACGCACGCTCGTGGCCGCCGGGGCCGGCGCCGCGATCAGCGCCGCGTTCGGCGCGCCGCTCACCGGCGCCTTTTATGCATTCGAGATCGTGCTCGGCGCCTACACGCCGCCCGCGATCGCACCGGTGATGGCGGCCTCGATCGTCGCAGCGGTGACCGCCCGCAGCATCGGCGCGCCCCCATATGTGATCGCTGCCGGGGGCACGCACGGTGCCACCACTGCCGACTATGCGCTGTGCGCCGTGCTCGGGCTGGTCTGCGCGCTCGTGGGCATCGCGTTGATGCGCCTCGTCTCGATGGCCGAGGTAGCGGTGCGACGCTCGCCGATCCCGCGTCCGCTGGCACCGATCCTGGGCGGCCTGCTGCTCATTCCGCTGGGGATGGTCACGCCCCAGGCGCTGTCGGCGGGGCACGGCGCGCTCAACCTCACGCTGATCAGCCAGGTGACCGCGCTTTCGCTCGTCACCGTGCTGGGACTCAAGATCGCCGCCTCCGCCATTTCGCTGGGTTTCGGCTTTCGCGGCGGCCTGTTCTTTGCGTCGCTGTTCCTCGGCGCGCTCGTCGGCCGGCTCTATCAGCTCGTACTCGCCCAGTTCCCCGAGTTCCATGCCCTCGCCGCGGTCGACGCGACCATCGTCGGCATGGCCGCGCTCGCCGTCGCCGTTGTCGGCGGGCCGATGACGATCGCTTTGCTGGTGCTCGAGGTGACGCACGATTTCGCGATCACGGGTGTCGCCATCCTCGCGGCGATGATCTCGACGACGGTGGTGCGCGTCACCTTCGGCTACAGCTTCTCGACCTGGCGACTGCATCTGCGCGGCGAGACCATCCGCAGCGGACGCGACATCGGCTGGATGCGCAACCTCACCGCCGGACGGCTGATGCGCCGCGATCCGCGCATGGTCCGCGCGACGACGACGCTCGGCGCATTCCGGACGCTGTTTCCGCTGGGATCGACCTCACGCGTCGTGCTGACGGGGATCGACGATCAGTATCAGGGGATCGTCCGCACCGCCGATGTCTGGTCGTCGACGCTCGCGGAGGAGGCGCCCGTCGCACAACTGGCGACGCTGACCGACACCGCGCTTTCGCCCGAAATGCACATCGGGACGATCATGGAGACGTTCGACGCGAGCGAGGCGGACGATCTGGCCGTCGTCGGCGAGGACGGCCATGTGATCGGCCTCATCACCGAGCGCCATGCCCGCAAACGCTATGCCGAGGAACTCGAAAAGGCGCAGCGCGACCTGTTCGGCGAAGACTGACCGCGGCAGCGCGCGTCAGCAGCAAGCCCCTTCCCCATGCGACACCGCCGCAGGGGGAAGGAAGCAGGCAATGTCGATCAGCCCTGGTCGGCGCGGCTGACGCCCTGGCCGTCCAGATTCTGCGCGACGAAATCCCAGTTGATCAGATTTGCCGAAACCGCGTTCAGATACGCCGGGCGCGCATTGCGATAGTCGACATAATAGGCGTGTTCCCACACATCGATCGTCAGCAACGGCTGCATGCCGTCATAGACGATAGGCGTGTCGGCATCGTGCAGCGACGTGACCTTCAGCTTGCCGCCGTCAAGGACCAGCCAGCCCCAGCCGCTGGCGAAGTGGTTGGTCGACTCAGCGACCAGCTGCTTGACCAGTTCGTCGGTCGTGCCGAAGCTCTCGGCGATCAGTTCGGCGAGCTTGCCCGACGGCGTCTGCTTCTCGGGCGACAGGCACTGCCAGAAAAAGCTGTGGTTCCAGATCTGGGCCGAGTTGTTGAACAGGCCCTTGTCGCCCGTTTCCTTGGCCTTCTTGATCACCTCGGAAAGCTTCAGCCCCTCGAGCTTCTTTTCGACGACAAAGCCGTTGGTCTTGTCGACATAGGCCTTGTGGTGCTTTCCATGGTGGAATTCGAGCGTTTCGGCCGACATGTGCGGCGCCAGCGCATCCTTGGCATAGGGCAGCGCCGGAAGTTCGAAAGCCATGAGCGTCCTCCTTTTGGGTGGTTCTTGCCGGATGCCCGCCTAACGCATCCGCCGGGCGTTCGCCGCAACAAATTTTCGCATCCCGCCATTGAGCGGTTCGATTGGACGAGGCGCGCGCCCGCAACTCATCCCGTGGCGCCCAACAGCCCGTGCCGTTTGAGCGCATGACGAAGCTGGTCATAGCTAAGCCCCAGCCCCTCGGCGGTTGCGCGCTGGTTGTAACGATGCTCAGCAAGTGCCTGGCGCAGCAACTGCTTTTCGAACTGGGCGACGCGCGCCTTGAAGTCCCCACCCGACGGCGCATCGTCGGTCGGCACCGGCATCCGCTCGACCGTCTCGGCGAGCGGTGCGATCGTCGGGGTTTCCGGCTCCGCCGACGCCGCGCCCCGCGTGCCGCCCCCGGCCGCCCCCGGCATCGCGCGCGGGCGAAAGGGTGAATCGAACGGGTCGATCTGAACCGCATCGATCGGCCCCTCGCGCTCCCACCGGTACACGGCGCGCTCGACGACGTTGCGCAGTTCGCGGACATTGCCCGGCCATTCATAGCTGGTGAGACGATCGAGCGCGTTGGGCCCCCAGCCCGGCCAGTCGGTCCAGCCGATCTCCGCCGCCATCCGCCGGCCGTAAAAATCCGCCAGCACCTCGACGTCGCCGCGGCGCGCCCGCAACGGCGGCAACGTCACCACCTCGAAGCTCAGCCGGTCGAGCAGGTCGGCGCGGAACGTGCCGCGCGCGACCCGGTCGGGCAGATGCTCGTTCGTCGCCGCGACGATGCGCACGTCGACGCGGATCGGCCGCGACGCGCCGATCCGCGTCACCTCGCCATATTCGACCGCGCGCAGCAGCCGATCCTGCGCCGCCATCGACAGCGTCCCCAGCTCGTCCAGAAACAGCGTGCCGCCATCGGCTTCCTCGAACCGTCCGGCCCGCGCCTTGGTCGCGCCGGTAAAGGCGCCGGCCTCATGTCCGAACAGTTCGGCCTCGATCAGCGTCTCCGGAAGCGCGGCACAGTTCATGACGACCAGCGGCTGGTCCCAGCGGGGGCTCAACCGGTGAAGACGCTCGGCAACCAGTTCCTTGCCGGTGCCGCGCTCACCGATCACCAGCACGGGCCGGTCCAGCCCCGCCGCGCGGCTCGCCCGTTCGAGCGCGTCGAGAAAGGCCGTGGACTGGCCGATGACCTGTGTGGTTCGCTCCATGACGAATAGTTGGGGATTTTCCCCAACATTTGGCAAGCGAAATCCGCGTCCACCAGGTCTCAGACCAGCGAAAAGCACGGAAATCCGCCACTTTCAAAAACTGGCACGCCCCCTGCAATAGTTTGAGCAAGCCCGATCAAGGGCAGGTTGAAACCAAGGTTCAGGAGGTCACCATGTCGTACCAGGCTACCAATCTTCGCAATGCGTTCGTCGCCGTCTCGCTCTCGCTGCTCGTGAGCGTGGTGATGCTGGCCAACACCGTCTCGGTGCCGATGGCCTGACGCGCCGACCATCGATGCCGCCGGCCCCGGGGCTTCCCCTTGGCTCCCCCGGCGGGTTCAACTGAAGGAGTTTGAAATGGGTATCTTCTCGCGGACCCGGGACATCATCGCCGCCAACGTCACCGACCTGCTCGACAAGGCCGAAGACCCGGCCAAGATGATCCGCATGATCATCCTCGAGATGGAGGAGACGCTGGTCGAGGTCCGGGCCTCCGCCGCGCGCACGATCGCCGATCAGAAGGAAATGCGCCGCCACATCGCCAAGCTCGAAAAGCTTCAGGAAAGCTGGACCGAAAAGGCCGAGCTGGCGCTGAGCAAGGGTCGCGAGGATCTCGCCAAGGCGGCTCTTGTCGAAAAGCGCAAGGCCGCGGACATGTGCGACCAGCTCGAAGCGGAGATCGCGGTGCTCGAAGAGACGCTGCGCGCGTCCGAAGAGGACATCGCCAAGCTCCAGAACAAGCTGCGTGAGGCGCGCACCCGTCAGAACTCGATCAGCGCCCGGCTGGAAAGCGCCAACAACCGCTTCCGTCTGCGCGAAATGACCAACGGCAGCCGGATGCAGGACGCCTTCTCGCGCTTCGAGGTGCTGGAACGCCGCGTCGATCTCGCCGAAGGTCGCGCCGATGCGGCCGGAATGGGCACCGCGCCCAAGTCGCTCGAGGAAGAGATTGCCGAGCTGCGGTCGTCCGACAAGGTCGACGCCGAGCTCGAGGCGCTCAAGGCACGACTGAACAAGGGAGCCTAAGCCATGGAAGATGTGCTGGTCCCGATCGGGGTGGTGGGGATGCTCTTCATCGGGCTTCCCTGGGTGGTGATGCACTATGTCACCAAGTGGAAGCAGGCCGGCACGATCACCGGCGAGGACGAAAAGCTGCTCGACGAACTCTATTACACGGCGCGGCAGCTCGAGGAACGTCTCAACACCGTCGAACGCATCATCGCCGCCGACAATCCCGATTTCCGTCCGCTCTCGGCGAGCCGCCCCGAGCCGAACCCCTATGACATTGCGAGGAGGAACTGAAATGTCCGCTCGTACCAAGTTCTACCGCGACAAGCAGAACGGCAAGTGGATGGGCGTGTGCGCGGGCATCGCCGACTATACCGGGATCGACGTGACCTGGGTGCGCGTAGGCTTCGTCCTGCTCACCCTGGCGACGGGCTGGGCGCTGCTCGGCTATCTCGCGATCGGCATGATCGCCGAAAAGCGGCCGATCGACCTCTATGAAGGGCCCGAAGACGCCCGCTTCTGGCAGGGGGTCCGCACCAATGCCCGCCGCTCGACCGCCGAGGTCCGCTCGAAGTTCCGCGACGTCGATCGCCGGCTCGCCGACATCGAACTCTATTACACCAGCCGCAACAAGCGCCTGGCCGACGAAATCGACAGCCTGCGCTGACCCGATGACCCGGGAACGGACGACAAGGCAACAGGGAGGTTCAAATGCGTGAGTTGAGCTGGCTCGTCCCGGTACTGATCGTCACCGCGGTGATGGCGTCCCGGGCTTTCCAGACCTGGGTCCGCGCCAAGCACGGCTACCCGATCGAGGACGAGAATTGCTCGCGGCGGCGCAGTCGCCGCATCGGTGAGGAGGCGCTGGAGGCAGAACGCAAGATCGCGCTGCTGTCGACCGAGAACGAACGGCTGACCGGCCAGATCAGCCGCCTCGAAGAGCGGATCGCGGTGCTCGAACGGATCGCCACCGACCCCGCCGAACGCGTCGCCCGCGAAATCGAATCGCTGCGCTGATCCGCGGCAGGAGACGGAGGAAAGACGATGGACGTCAACATGATCGCGTTCTTCACGATCGTCGTCGGCATTCCGGTGATCGCCGGCGTCGGCTCCGACATGTTCCGCCGCTGGCTTCGCTACAAGACCGCGATGGCCGAGGCGCTCGCCGCCCGCACCGCCGAACAGGCCGCGCAATATGCGGCGCAGACCGAGCGGCTGGAGCAGCGGGTCCGGGTTCTCGAACGCATCGTCACCGACCGCGGCATCGCGGTCGCCGAAGAAATCGAACGGCTGCGCGAAGCACCGCTCAACTAAAAGGGATCAAAAACATGCTGATCGTTTCGCTCGCAGTGCTTGCGGCACTGTGCGGGGGCGCTATCGTCCTCGCCGAATCCCGGGATCGCCCTCGCCGCCGCGCCATGCGGCTTGCCGAGGCCCAGCAGAAAGACTGAGCGCCGGGGGCGCCAAAGAGGGGAGTTACTACGATGAACGCGGCAGAACTGGTCGTCGCCATCGTGATCATCGTGACGGTGGGGAGCGTGCTCAAGGCCCGCTATGCGGCCCACCGCGCCGCTGGCCATCGCGTCGGTCCCTCGGCCGAACCGGCGGCGGCCGACGAGGCCCGGCGGCTCCGCGAGGAGGTCCGCGCGCTCAAGGAGCGGATCCAGGTGCTCGAACGCGTGATTACCGACAACGAAAGCAGCCTGCGGCTCGATCGCGAGATCGAAGCGCTGCGCGAACCCAAGCTGTGATCCGGGAGGACATTCGATGACCACCGATCCCAATTTCTACCTCACCTGCGCGCTGTCCGCGCTGGCGACGGTCAGCATCGTGACCTGGGCCGGGCTCGCCGGCTGGCGCGGCTGGCTCGAACTCAAACGACAGGAACTGGCCGAGCGCAGCCGCGGCCCCGCCGGCGAGGCCGCGGCGCTGCCGACCACCGCCTCGCGGATCGAGATTGCCGATCTCAAGGAACGCGTCCGCAAGCTCGAAGCCATCGCGGCCGGGGTTGACCTCTGACCCCACGCCGCCACGCCGGTCCCGCCGACACCCGGGCGGGGCCGGCGGCCCCTTGCGACCGCGCGGGACCGCGTCCCGGCGCCCCAAGCGCCGCCCTGATACTGGCATCATCCAGCACAAGGGCTATAGGGGCCCGATGACGAGCCTTGCCGACCTCAGCGAAGAATATGAATTTCTCGACGCCGACGACCGCTATCGGCTGCTGATCGATCTGGGCCGGGCGCTCGAGCCCATGCCCGATGCGCTCAAGACCGATGCGACGCTGGTACGCGGCTGTTCGGCATCGGTCTGGGTCTATCCCACCCGCACTGCGACGGGAACGCTGCACTTCCTTGCCGATTCGAACGCGGCGATCACCAAGGGGATCATCGCGCTCGTCCTGCTGGCGGTTCAGGATCAGACGCCCGCGGCGATCCTGGCGACCGACATCGAAGGCGCGCTCGCGCCGTTCGATCTGCGCAACCAGCTCAGTTCGAACCGGACGCAGGGCATCCCCAACATGATCGCGCTGATCCGCGAGACCGCCGCGCGCTACGCGGACGCCTGAACGCCCGCGCAGCCGCCGCTCTGGCTATTTCGCGTAGGCGCGCACGCCATAGGCACAAGGCGATGCCGAACACGATGCCATGATGACCCGCACGGTGTAGTTGCCGCTCTGCGGGACATGGACGATGGGGAAATCATCGTCCAGCTCGTCGCGGTCGACCTCCTGGCCGTTGAGGTCGACGATCTGGATATCCATGTCCTTGCAATCGCCGTCGCAAGCACCGACGAGCTTATAGGACTTGCCGCCGGTCAGCTTGACGGCAAGCTCGGCACGCTCGCCCTGCTTGAGGTCGCCTGAGCGCGTCCATCCGGTGGGCCGGTATCCATCGTTGCGGGACAGTTCGTCAGCCTTGGCGAGCAACCGCCCCACCAGGTCGTCCTGCGCCATTGCGCCGCCGACCGGCACCATCATCGCCAGCGGCACCAGTGCCGCACGCATCGCTTTCTTCATGACACCCCCCGTCCCTGATGAACGTGCCGGATCTCGGCTGCGGCAAGCGTCGCTGTCAAGTCGGGGGATGTTCGACAGCCGTCAGGCCCAGCCGGTCTGCCACCGCGCCCACATCGGCGCCCAGCGGCACCGTCAGCGACGCGCGCTCGCCGGGCCGGCGGACCGTCACCGCCCCGCGCGGACAGACGGCCAGGCACGCCACTTCGGCGATCGGTGCCGGCTTCGGCCCTAACGGCCACCACCATCGCCGCGGCGAGAGGTGACGACGCAGCGCGCGTGCCAGCGACCAGCGACGGCCAGGACCGAAACCGCCCCCTGCCCGCGCGGTACACCGGGCGCAGATCAGCAGCGCCGGCGTCGTCGGCGCGCGCCTCACTCCGGCTTCCAGCTCCGGCGTTCCTCGGCCGCACGCAGGACTTCATAGGCCGCCTGGATCGCCTGAAACCGCTGCGCCGCGTCGGCATCGCCCGGACGCACATCGGGATGGTTGGCCTTGGCCAGCCGCCGCCAGGCGTTGCGGATGGCTTCGAAATCGGCATCGACCTCGAGCTCGAGAATGTCGAGCGCGCGCATCTCCTCGCGCGAACGGCTGCCGTCGCCGGCGCCGCCCCAGCCATGATAGGATGCGCTCGCATAGCCATTGGCGGTGCGGCGCTCGTCATGCTCGCGCTGGGCTGCGGTCTCGGCGTCGAGCCCGGCGAAATAGTCCCAGTTCTTGTTGTACTCGGCCGCGTGCGTCGCACAGAAATACCAGCGCTCGCGGCTGTTGGGCGATTTGGGCGCGGGGCAATTGCCCGGCTGGTCACAGCCATGACGGTCGCACATCCGCACCTGCTGCGCCTCGCTCGACGCGCCATAGCCGCGCCAGCGTGGGAAGCCCCAGTCCGTCGATCGAGTCTGCCGCGCCATAACGCGCCCCAGATAGGCGCGACGGGCACGATTGACCAGCATCAACGCCAACCGCCGCGCTACGGAAAGCACATGTGCCAACTCCGGCACGGCACACTAGGAAAAACCCGCGGATTTCTGCGGAAACAATGCCAGAGGGTCTATAAGCCGGGTTCTGTCCTCGCCCGATGGGCGATGGGCGACCATTCCTCTAGGGGACGGCTCGCACCGCCCCTCAAGCAACCAACCCGGACGACGCGCCGGAACCGGGCGCATGTGCCGTCCCTATTCGGTCTTGCTCCCGGTGGGGTTTACCGTGCCGCTTCCGTTGCCGGTCGCGCGGTGCGCTCTTACCGCACCCTTTCACCCTCACCCTTACCCTTGCGGGCAGTGGGCGGACTGCTTTCTGTGGCACTTTCCCTGGGGTCGCCCCCGCCGGGCGTTACCCGGCACCGTGGTTCCGTGGAGCCCGGACTTTCCTCGGGCGCTTCGATGAAGCGCACGCGGCCGCCCGACCCTCTGGCCGGGCCGCTCTAGCCGCGCAGCTTCGCGCGGCCAAGCGCTTATTCAGAGCTTCTCGACGTCGGTGGCCGACGGATCGGGATCACGCACGGGCGTGCCCCAAGCCTGGACCTCGATCACCGTCTGCGTGCTCAACGGTCCCGAAGCGATCGCGGTCCGGCGATAATCCGAACCGACGCGCACCAGCCCGTCGGCGCCCGACACCCGCGCCGCCTGGCGGAGCGCCGCGGTCGCGTCGGCAACGGTCGGCGTCGTGACCGACACGACCTCGCGGCCGCTCGAATCCTGCTTCGCCACACCCGACATCCGCACCCGCAGAACACCGAGCGTCACCTGTGCCTTGATCGGATCGTTGCCCATCATTGGCTCAGGCTACCAGCACGTCCTTTCCAAAGCGTAACCAAATATTATGAATTGGCCGATAACCGGGCGATTATCCCCGAATCTCAGGCGTCGCCCTGCGGCGACGGCAGCAGCAGCGCGAACAGCAGGCAACAGCATTCGCGGTCGATCTCGCCGTCGATCAGTTCGGGCCGAAACCGGCGCTGAAACGCCGTCACCGCAGCCACCGGATCGCTCACGTCATAGCCGAACCGTTCGAGCGCGAGCATGAACGCCCCGTCTCCCCAGCCCGGATCGACCAGGTTGCGCGTCGGCCGCGGCAGCGCCAGCCGCAGTCGGGCCAGCGCATGCCAGTCGAACAGTTCGCCCGGATCCTGCTTGCGCGCCGGCGCGACGTCCGAATGGCCGACGACGTTGCCGCGCGTGATGCCGTGTCGCGCCTTGATCTCGGCGACGAGCGGGATCAGCGACTCCATCTGCGTCGGCGGGAACGGACGATAGCCGAATTCATGCCCCGGATTGACGATCTCGATCCCGATCGAGGCCGAATTGACGTCGGTGATCCCGCGCCAGTGCGACCGGCCGGCGTGCCACGCGCGCTTGTCCTCGGGAACGAGCCGCAGGATCCGGCCGTCCTCGTCGACGACATAATGCGCCGAAACCTTCGCCTCCGGATCGCGCAGCCGGGCGATTGCCGCGCCCGCGCTCTCCATGCCGGTATAGTGCAGCACGATCATCGTGATCGGCAGCGTGCGCGCGTCGAAATTGGGCGACGGTGCGTCGACAATGGCAAGTCCCGCGGTCATCGGACGCGTTTACGAGCGCGCAGGGGCATGGGGCAAGCGCGATGCACGGCGGTGCGCGGCGTCATCGGTCAGGCGGGCAGTCCGGCCGCCGCGCTCCGCTCGGCAGCGCTGCCCGCGACATAAAGCCCGCGATACTGCTCGCTCGGCTTGAAATGGCTCGTCTGGCCGATCACCGTCTCGCCCGCACCCAGTACGAGCAGCCCGCCGGGGCGGATCGCCTGCGCCATCATGTCGAACACGCGCTGGCGCAGCGGCAGCGAGAAATACAGCAGCACGTTGCGGCAAAGCACGATGTCGAACCGCCCCGACGGCGCCGGATCGACGACCAGGTTGTGCGGGCGGAACTGGATGCGACGCACCAGCTCGGGCCGTGCCGCCCAGTCGTTTCCCGCCGGCTCGAACCACTCGACCATCCGCCGCACGGGCAGCCCCCGCTGGATCTCGAACTGCGAATAGCGTGCCGCCCGCGCGCGGGCGAGCGCCGCCGGCGAGATGTCGGTGCCGATGATCTCGGGCGCGGTCGGTCCGTCGAACAGGCCGTTCTCGTGCAACAGCATCGCCAGCGACAGCGGCTCCTGCCCGTTCGAGCAGCCCGCCGACCAGATGCGCAGCCGCCGCCCGCCCGCCTCGGCCTGCATCGCGATCGCTGCGGCGGCGACCATCTCGATCACCGCGGCGTCGCGGAAAAAGCTCGTTTCCTGGTTGAGCAGCGCATCGACCACCGCCTCGCCCAGCTCGGGCGACCGCGACAGCACCAGTTGCGCGACCAGCGCGTCGAGCGAGGCGAGCTGCTTTTCGCGCAGCAACGGCTTCAGCGCCGTCTCGATGCGCCAGGCCCGGTTGGCCGCGATCTGCTGTCCCGTGCGCTGTTCGAGCAGCGCGGCGATGACGTTCATCGCGCTCGCCGATGCCGTGGGGGCCGGCGTTGGGCTGTTTCCCGCCATCACCGGCCGCCTCCCAGCGTGGCGATCAGCCGGCCGATCTCGTGCGGCGGCAGCACCGCGCTGGCACAGCCCGACGTCGCCACCGCGCCGGGCATTCCCCAGACGACCGAAGAGGCCCGGTCCTGCGCGACCACACGCGCACCGGCCTCCACCAGCGCCCGCGCGCCCTCGGCCCCGTCGCGCCCCATGCCGCTCAGCACGACGCCGACCGCCCGCCGGCCGAACACGTCGGCGGCCGATTCGAACATCGGGTCGACCGAGGGGGTACAGCCGCTGACCGCACGCTCGTCGCTCAACCGCACCGCCGCACCGTCGCTCGTCCGCACGACGCGCAGATGCGCATCGCCCGGTGCAACCAGGATATGCCCGGCGCGCACCCGCATATGGTCGTCGGCGACCTCGCACGGTCGCCGCCCCAGATCGGCGACCTGCGCCGCGAAATAGGGCATGAACGATGCCGGAAGATGCTGCGTGATCAGGATCGGCACGGTGAAATGCGGCGGAATGGCGCGCAGCACCTGGCTCAGCGCATGGATGCCGCCCGTCGACGCGCCGATCGTCACCAGGTCGACCTCGTGCGTGCCGAGTGCGGGGGGCGCCGCGACCTGCGGTGCCGGATGCACCTCCCCCATCGCCGGTTCGACCAGCCGCAGCAACCGTTCCTGCAGCTTCTCGGCGAATCGCCCCGCAAACGCGCCGATCCCCGGTTTGACGAGCGTGTCGGCCGCGCCCAGCGCAAGCGCCTGCACCGTCACCGCCGCGCCTTCATCGGCCGAGGACGAAACGATCAGCACCTTCGCGCCGCGTCCCGCCGCGATCACGTCGGGCAATGCGGTGATCCCGTCGATCCCCGGCATCGCGATGTCGAGCAGCACCACGTCGACCGCATGGTCGTGCAGATAGGCGAGCCCCGCACGCACGTCGCTGAACGACCCGGCCACCTGAAAGCGGCCGGTCGCCTCGATCATCCGCGCCAGCACCGTGCGCGCGACGACCGAATCGTCGATGATGACCACCTGCGCGGGCAGGCCGGCATGCACCGTTGCGGCGGGAGAGACCGATCCGACGATCACTGCGGCAGGCTCAGGCGACGCCCACGATCTGCAGCTTGCTCTCCAGCGTCTCGCGGTCGAACGGCTTCATCACATATTCGTCCGCGCCCGCCTCGATCGCGGCGCGGATATAGGCCATGCCGTTTTCGGTCGTGCAGAAGACCACCTTGGGCTTGCGCGGCAGGTCCGAAGCCTTGAGCGCGCGCAGGAAATCCATGCCGCTCATCACCGGCATGTTCCAGTCGAGCAGCACCACGTCCGGCGTCGACGCCAGGCACGAATCGAGCGCCTCGCGCCCGTCTCCCGCTTCGCGCACCTCGAACTCCAGCGTCTCAAGGATGTGTCGAGCGACCTTTCGGATGACCTTCGAATCATCCACGACCAGACAAGTTTTCATGATTCCCCGTTCCCGGCAGCCTGCTACCGCCCAACACCTTGCCTGAAGAATGTAAGTGCCGCGTTAATCGAAGCTATTTCCACTATTTGAGAGGGAATAACCGGGGACCAGCGCGGTCAGGTCGATCGCCAGGATCGGTTCGCCGTCGCGCTCGATGATGCCGCGCCCGGCACGGCGCCACGCATCGTCGAGCACCACGCCGCCGCCCAGCGGGCGCAGCTCGAACGGCGCGACGTCGTCGAGCGCGTCGACGAGCATCGCGTAATGATGCCCCTCGACCTGGGTGATCACCGCCCGGTGCGCCTCGCCCATCGGGGCAAAGCCCAGTGCGGACTGCGTGTCGACCACGGTGACGACCCGGCTGCGCAGCGCCGCCAGCCCGCGCACATGCTGCGACGCGCGCGGCACCGCGGTGACCTCGCCGATATCGACGACCGATTCGACCTGCGCCGATTCGATCGCGACGGTGCGGCCGGCGACCTCGGCGATCAGGAACAGCCCGTCCATCATCGTCCCTGCCCCGTCACGCGCGCTTCCAGCGCGCGCAACAGCCCCGCGCGGTCATAGCGATAGACGCTGTCGTCGTTCGCCCCGGCGGCCGCGCGCGTGCGGCGCAGCCGGACGACGGGCGCCGCCGCCCCGGCCGGGGGTGTCGCGCCTTCCTCGCTCGCCAGCACCACCGCCGCACGTTCACCGGGCGGGAGCTGCGCCGCCACGCGATAGCCCGCGCTTTCGAGCAGCGGGCGCACGAACGAGGTCATCCAGCCATCGGCATCGCCCGCGATCAGGCACAGCGGCGCGTCGTCGGCGGCCTCGCGATCGGCATGTTCGTCGAACACCCACAGCATGTCGAGCAGCTCGATCTGCTCGTCGTCCATCAGGACGACGCCCGCGACCGGCCCCGGCTCGCGCGCCGGCGCCACCGCGTCGGGCAGCACGACGATGTCGTGCGCCTCGGCGATCGCATAGGCGACCTCGCTGGTGTCGTCCTTCAGCCGCAGCAGGTCGATCTGCGTCCGCCCTTCCAGGTCGCCCTGCGCCGCCAGCGGCAGCAGCCGCCCCTCGATCGCGACGCGGAACCGCCCGGCGGCAAAGCGCACCGCGCTTCCCGGCACCTGCTCCACACGGTCGACGACGCTCAGCGGCACTGCGCGCCGCACGCCGTCGAGATCGCGGAACAGCAGCGCGGGGATCCCCGGCGGCGGCGCTTCCTCGGCCTCGTCCTCGAACGCTTCCTCGACGTCGCGGGTAAAGACCAGCCCCGCCTGGCGCGCCACGCCCGCACAGTCGAGCATCAGCATCGGCAACCCGCTGTCGGGCAGCGTCTGCCCCGCATAGATGCCCGTGCTCATCACCGCGGGCGACGCGGGCTTGACCACCAGTTCCTCATTGTCGAGCACGGTGTCGACCGCCAGCGCATAGCTGCCGTCGCTCACGCTCACGATCGCGAGCAGTTGCGGCCCGTCATTCGCCGCGCGCCGCACGCGCAGCAGCCCGCCCAGATCGACCAGCGGCATCCGCCGGTCGCGCACCGTCGCCACCGGCGTCGCGCCGAGCATGTCGATGCGGATCGCGTCGCTGCGGTCGGTGACGATCTCCTCGATCGCCTGGCGCGGGATGGCAAAGCGCTGGCCGCCCACCCCGACGATAATCGCCGAGATGATCGAAAGCGTCAGCGGCACATGGATGGCGATGCGCAACCCGCGGCCCGGTGCGTTGTCGAGTTCGATCCGCCCGCCGATCTGTTCGATGGCGGCGCGCACCACGTCCATGCCGACGCCGCGCCCCGAAATCTGGCTCACCTCGTCCTTGGTGGTCAGCCCCGGCTCGAAGATCAGGTCGAGCCGCGCGCGCGGCGAGAGCGCCCGCAACTGCGCCTCGTCACGTCCGGCCTCGACCAGCTTGCGGACCAGCTTCTCGGAATCGATTCCCCGCCCGTCATCGGCGATCTCGATCACGATCTGATTGCCCGACTGGCGTGCAGCGACGCTCAGCCGGCCGCTCTCGCGCTTGCCCGCCGCACGCCGCTCGGCCGGTGCCTCGATGCCGTGGTCGATCGCGTTGCGGACGATGTGGACCAGCGGATCGCGCATGATCTCGATCATCTCGCGGTCCAGTTCGACATCGGCGCCGTCGACGTGCAGCGCCACCGATTTGCCCAGCCCGTTCGCGGTGTCCCGCACCATCCGCGGCAGTGCCGAAAACAGCGCGTCGATCTTCTGCATCCGCGTCCGCGTCACCGTGTCGCGCATCTCGCTGACCGTCAGCGACAATCGTTCCAGCGCCGCCTCGATCGCCGGATCGACCTCCCCTTGGCGCAGTCGCCGCGCCAGTTCGTTGCGCGCCAGCACCATGTCGGACATGCCCAGCATCATCCGGTCGAGCAGCTCGACGTTCAGCCGCACGCTGCGCGTCGGCGCGCGGGGCGCGCTTCCGGGCGCGGCCTGCATCACCTGCTCGGCGCCCTCCGCCAGCGCGGCGATCAGCAGTTCGTCGCCGCTCGCGTCGAGCGCGGTTCCCGATTCGATGGCCTCGACCAGTTCGCCGATGCGGTCGACCACCGCGAGCACGGCATTCACCAGCGCCCGGTCCGGTACGCGCTCGCCCGCGCGCACCTGCGCCAGCACGTCCTCGGCGGCGTGGCTCAGCCGGCCCAGCCGCGGCAGTTCCAGAAAGCCGCAGCTTCCCTTCACGGTATGGACGAAGCGGAAAATGGCATCCAGCCGCGCGCGATCGCCGGGGTGAGCTTCCCATGCGACGATCTCGCCCGAAAGCGCCTCCAGCGTTTCGCGCGTCTCGGCGATGAATTCCTGAATCAGGTCGTCCATGGTGCCCCGAGCAGAATTGCCGGAGCCTTGTGCCGCACGGAAGTTAAGAGGCGGTTAGTCAACCACCCGCCATCCCCCGCTTTTCCCGTCCGATTTCGGCTGTGCGATCAGGCGACGCTGAAGCTCGCGCCGAACAGCAGCACTTCCGAATCGGGCGGCGAAATCTGGAGCGTCCCGCCGCCCTGCGTCACCAGCGCATGCGCCAGATAGGCAGCGGCGGCGCGCGGCGTGATCGGCATGTCGTCGCTCCCGCCCGAAAGCGCGGCGCGCAGCTCGGGGTCCAGGATGATGCGCGGCCCGTCGGCGCGCACGACGATCTCGATCTGCCCCTCGACGATCTCGGCGCCGATATCGAGCTGGCCGCCGCGGATCAGCGCATCGCCGCCGATCAGCGCCAGGTTGAGCAGCACCTTGATCGCCTGCTTGGGGAGCACCGGCTCCTCGACCATCCAGCCGATCTTGACGCGGTGATTGTCGCCGAACAGCCCCTCGATCGCCGCCTGCGCCTCGCGCGTGTCGACCGTCTCGCCAAAGCCGCCCGCCGCGCCGAAGGCCAGGCGAAAGAATTTCAGCTTGTTGGCCGAAGCCCGCGCGCTTTCGCTCAGCAGTTCCAGGCAGCGCGCGCGCATTTCCGGATCATGTTCGTCGGCGAGCAGCTCAAGGCCGTTGTTGAGCGCACCGACGGGGCTCAACAGATCGTGGCAGAGCCGCGAACACAACAGGCTGGCGAAATCGGTCGGGCTGATATTCAAGGGTTGTGGCTCCAACTTGCCGCCCCTCTTTGGCCCAGTCGCCCCGTCATCGCAAGCCGGGGCGGGTGCAGGCACGGCCGGCGGGCCGATGCGACGCCCGCCGGTCGTGCCGCCGGCGTCAGACTGCGCGCCGACCGGTGAAGAGCTGGATCAGCCCGACGATGATCGCGATCACGAGCAGGATGTGGATCAGCCCGCTCGCGACGTGAAAGGCAAAGAAACCGAGCAGCCAGAGAACGAGGAGGATCAGTGCGATGGTCCAGAGCATGGGCATCCCTTCCGTAACAAATGATTGCCCGTGCCAACGAGGGGACGCGCCGAACGTTCCGCCGCCCGCCCCCGCGGTCGCTCAGCGCGCGGCGCGCACCTCGTCCCATGCCACCGGATCGAACCGTCCCTCGACGGCCCCCGCCGCGACCGCGCGCCACAGCCCGATCGCCGCGCCGCCGACGATCAGCCACAGCCGTCCGTCGGGATCGGCCATCGCCGCATCGGTCGCCGACGGGCGCGGGTCGCCGCTCGGGTGCGAATGCCAGTATCCGATCAGCGCCGGCCCGCCCGCCCGCGCGCTTCGCTGCGCTGCAAAGATCGCGGCGGGATCGATCTCGAAACGGCGCAGCGGGTCGTGGGCGCAGTTCGCCGTCTCGGATGCCGTCAGGATCGCGCAATCGCGGCCCAGCAACAGCCCGCACGCCTCGCGCGGCGCGGCCGCGTGGGCGCGCGCGCGGATGAATGACAACGCTTCACTTGCAATTGTGCACCGCATCCCCATTTCGTTAACAGAATGACCAGGGGGGTTGCCATCATTGATGCGTGCATCGCGCCGGGCGCCGACGGTTGGCGGCTCGATCGCGCGCTTGCCGACGCGGTGCCGACGCTGTCGCGCGAGCGGCTGAAGGCGCTGATCGCATCGGGTGCGGTCAGCGCGCCCGACGGCACGCTGGTGCGCGATCCCGCGCGCAAGGCGCCCGCGGGGGCACAGTTCCGCATCGCGGTGCCCGAGCCCGAGCCTGCGCACAACATCGCCCAGGAAATCCCGCTCAACGTCGTGTTCGAGGACGAGCATCTGATCGTGCTCGACAAGCCTGCGGGGCTCGTCGTCCATCCGGCGGCGGGCAATCTCGACGGCACGCTCGTCAACGCGCTGCTCCACCATTGCGCGGGGCAGCTTTCGGGGATCGGCGGCGTCGCCCGGCCGGGGATCGTCCACCGGATCGACAAGGACACCTCCGGCCTCATAGTCGCGGCCAAGACCGATCGCGCGCATGAGGGGCTCGCCCGCCAGTTCAAGGTGCACAGCATCGAACGCCGCTACAAGGCGATCGTCGCCGGGCGGATGAAGACGGGCGCGGGCACCGTCGACGCGCCGCTTGCGCGTTCGCCGGCGAACCGCAAGAAGATGGCGATCGTCGGCGGCGCGGCGGGAAAGCGCGCGGTGACGCACTGGCGCCTGCTGACGCCGCTGCGCGCCGCCGCGCTCGTCGAATGCCGGCTGGAAACCGGGCGCACGCATCAGGTGCGCGTCCACATGACCTCGCTCGGCCATCCGCTGCTCGGCGATCCGGTGTACGGAAGTACGCGTGGCGAACACCGCGAACTTCTGGCAACGCTGGGTTTCCGGCGGCAGGCATTGCACGCCGCGCATTTGGGGTTCATCCACCCCATCAAAAGCAACGCCCTGGCGTTCGACAGCGAAATGCCTGCAGATATGCAGGAACTGTTCAACAAGCTTGTCGTATGAAAAGACGAACCACTGCCGAACGCGAATCCGCGACGGCGCAAAGGGAGAAGTGATCATGGCTGGCGGAAGCAACGTCCCTGCGACGATCCCCGCTCTCGGCGGCGAGGCGAGCCTCAACCGCTATCTGGCCGAGATCAAGAAGTTTCCGATCCTGAGCCCCGAGCAGGAATATATGCTCGCCAAGCGGTTTCAGGAACATGGCGATCCCGATGCGGCGGCGCAGCTTGTCACGTCGCACCTGCGGCTCGTCGCCAAGATCGCGATGGGCTATCGCGGCTATGGCCTGCCCGTGTCGGAACTGATCTCGGAAGGCAATATCGGCCTGATGCAGGGCGTGAAGAAGTTCGAGCCCGATCGGGGTTTCCGCCTCGCGACCTACGCGATGTGGTGGATTCGCGCGTCGATCCAGGAATTCATCCTGCGCTCGTGGAGCCTCGTGAAGATGGGCACCACCGCGGCCCAGAAGAAGCTGTTCTTCAACCTGCGGCGGATGAAGGCCAAGCTCGACGCGTTCGACGACGGCGATCTCAGCCCCGAACATGTCGCCAAGATCGCGACCGACCTCGGCGTGACCGAGGACGAGGTGACTTCGATGAACCGTCGCATGGCGATGGGCGGCGACACCTCGCTCAACGTCTCGATGCGCGAGGATGGCGAGGGCCAGTGGCAGGACTGGCTCGCCGATGAGGATCCGCTCCAGGACGAACGCGTCGCCGAGGCGCAGGAGGCCGATGTCCGCCACGAGATGCTCGTCGAGGCGATGGCGGACCTCAACGAGCGCGAGCGGCACATCCTCACCGAACGCCGCCTCACCGACGATCCCAAGACGCTCGAAGAGCTGAGCCAGGTTTACGGCGTCAGCCGCGAGCGCGTCCGCCAGATCGAGGTGCGCGCCTTCGAAAAGCTGCAAAAGGCGATGATGCGCATCGCGGGCGAAAAGCGCCTGCTCGCCGCGCACTGATCGCGCGTCGTCGCCCGCCGCGCCGGCCGGCTCACCCGGCGCCGGCCCGGCGGGCAGGCGCCGCTTGCGCACAAACCGCCTTCCGCTTTGCCGGCCATGATGGCAGACGGTCGGTCATCCGCTGATCCGAATCCCGATGTCCGACACACCCTCGCCTTCTCCTCGCAAGCGCAGTTCCCGCTCCTGGCCCCGTCGCCTGGCGATGCTGGCGGTCAAGGCGGTGCTGCTGTTCGTCGGCGGGTCGCTGCTCTGGGTGCTCGCGCTGCGTTTCGTGCCGCCGCCGATCACGCTGACGATGATCGGCGACATCGTCGAAGGCCATGGCGTCTCCAAATCCTGGATGTCGCTCGACCGGATCGACCCCAGCATGGCGCGTGCGGTGATCGCGGCCGAGGATGCGCGCTTCTGCCTCCACGACGGCTTCGACTTCAAGGCGATGGAGGCGGCGTATCGCCGCAACCAGCAGGGCGGCCATATCCGCGGCGGCTCCACGATCAGCCAGCAGACCGCGAAGAACGTGTTTCTCTGGCAAGGCGGCGGCTATTTCCGCAAGGGCCTCGAAGCATGGTTCACGCTGCTCATCGAGCATCTGTGGGGCAAGCGGCGGATCATGGAGGTCTATCTCAACGTCGCCGAAACCGGCATCGGCACCTATGGCGTCAACGCCGGCGCGATGCGCTATTTCAAGCATGACGCCTCGCGCCTCAGCGACCGCGAGGCCTCGCTGATCGCCGCGGTGCTGCCCTTGCCCAAGAAGCGCGCCGCGATCGATCCGCGCGGCTTCACGCGGCGCTACGGCAACCGCATCGACGCGCGGATCGGCATCGTCGCGCGCAGCGGGCTCGATCGCTGCCTGCGCTGATCGTCGCGGCGCGTCGGCGTTATTTCGGCCGCGTCGTGTCGCGCGCGGCGTCCCCGACATCCTTGGCGGCATCGCGCACGCCGTCGGCGGCGGCGGTAACCGCGTCGGTCCGCGCCTTTTCGCGCGCATTCTGGCTGATGAAATAGATCGCCGCGACGACGGCCAGGATCAGCAGCGCCACGGCGGCGATCATCCCGCCCCCGCCGCTGCGCCGTTCGATGATCGTGGTCGTATGGCCGGCGTCGCGCGCATCGGCGCGTTCGCGCGTCTCGATGACGGGGTCGCTCATTTCCGCATCTCCTCTCTCGGTGGTGCGGTCACCAACCGAAGAGCGGGCGCGCGGGTTCCGCCCCCGCGCGCGGGCGGGGGCGTCGTTCGGGTCGCGTGCCGGTCAGAAGGGCAGCTTGAACCCCGGCGGCAGCGGCAGGCTGCTGCTCATCTTGGCCATCTCGGCCTGCGCGGCGGCATCCGCCTTGACGCGCGCGTCGTTGAACGCCGCGGCGACCAGATCCTCCAGCACCGCCTTTTCGGCGGGCTGCATCAGCGAATCGTCGATCGCGACGCCGATGATGCGGCCCTTGGCCGATGCGCGGACCTTCACCAGCCCGCCGCCCGCTGCGCCCTCGACCTCGATCGTGTCGAGATTTTCCTGCGCGCGGCTCAGTTCGGCCTGGACGTTCTGCGCCATGGCCATGATCTCTTCAAGGCTCTTCATCCCCTGTTGCTCCTGGTCTTGCTCCAGCCGATCAGTTCGGCTTCGGGAAAGGCTTGCATCGCTGCCGCCACGATCGGCGATTGCAGCACGGCTTCGCGTTCGGCGGCCTCCTGGGCCGCCTGTTCCTCGCGCAGCGTCATCGCGGTGGCCCCTTCGACGACGCGGATGCGCCAGTTGGTGCCGGTGATCTCGCGCAACGCCGCGGCAAGGTCGCGGACAAAGTCATAGGGTAACGGCCGCGCCTCGCCAAATTCCAGCTCGCACTCGCCGAAGCGCACCGGGCGCAGATAATCGCGCACCTGCTGCGCGAGCTGGAACCGGCGATTGGCCTCCAGCCATGCCGCCAGCTCGGCCATGTCGGCAAAGGCGCGCACGGGCTCGGGTTCGGCCTCGGCCTCGACTTCGGCTTCGACGGCACCGTCGGTCTCGCCTTCCGCCTCGGCGGTGGACGAATCGCCGCCGCCCGCGACTGCCGGTGCGGCGCTCACCGCGGGGGGGGCGGCGTTGGGCACGCTCGTCGATGCCGCGACGGCCGGCGCCGCCGCTGCCGTCACCGGCCCGCCTGCTGCCAGCTGGCGCGCGAGCTCACCCGGATCGGGAAGCTGCGAGGCATGGATGACGCGCAGCAGCGCCATCTCGCACGCCTCGATCGGCAGCGCGGCCTTCGCCACCTCGTCATGCCCGCGCAACAGCAATTGCCACAGCCGGTGGAGCACCGGGAACGACAGTTGCGCCGCCCATTGCTCCAGCGCCTCGCGCTCCTCGGCCGCCTGGCCGGGGTCGGCGGCGGTGCCCAGCTTGGTCAGCGTGATCCCGTGCACCGTCTCCAGCAGCGTGCGCAGCACCGCCTGCGGGTCGACGCCCAGGTCATATTGCGCGCGCAGCCCGGCCAGCGCGCCCTTGCCGTCGCCGCCCAGCAACAGCCCGAACAGCGTGCGGATCGCGCCGCGGTCGGAAAGCCCGAGCATGTGCCGCACCGCGTCGGCGCGCACGCCGCCGCCTTCCAGCCCGGCATGGGCGATCGCCTGGTCGAGGATCGACAGCCCGTCGCGCGCCGACCCTTCGGCCGCACGCGCCACCAGCGCCAGCGCCTCGGGCTCGGCCTCGACATGCTCGGCCTCGCACACATGCGCGAAATGCGCGGCGAGCAGGTCGGCAGGGATGCGCCGCAGGTCGAATCGCTGGCACCGCGACAGCACCGTCACCGGCACCTTGTTCACCTCGGTCGTGGCGAACAGGAACTTCACATGGCCCGGCGGCTCCTCCAGCGTCTTGAGCAGCCCGTTGAAGGCCGCCTTGGACAGCATGTGGACTTCGTCGATGATATAGATCTTGAAGCGCGCCGACACCGCGGCATAGCGCGCCGCCTCGATGATCTCGCGGATGTCGTCGATGCCGGTATGGCTTGCCGCGTCCATCTCGATCACGTCGATATGGCGCCCCTCGGCGATCGCGCGGCACGGCTCGCACACGCCGCAGGGGTCGATCGTCGGCCCGCCCTGCCCGTCGGGGCCGATGCAGTTGAGCGCCTTGGCGATCAGCCGCGCGGTCGAGGTCTTGCCCACCCCGCGCACGCCGGTCAGCAGAAAGGCGTGCGCCAGCCGCCCGCGCTTGATGGCGTTGCCCAGCGTCTGGACCATCGCGTCCTGCCCGATCAGCGCGCTGAACGTCTGCGGGCGATATTTGCGCGCCAGCACGCGATAGGCTTCGGCGTGCGGCTGCGGCGGTTCGTCAAGGCCAAGCATGGAATCGGACATTGTGCCCCTATCTAGGGCCAGCTTCGCGCTTTGTCGAAGCCGCAGGCGCGGGCATCCGCACGCGCGGCGGCGGCACCCGGATCGCGCGGCGCCCCGCCCCGCTCGCCAGCGCGCGCGCGAACAGCAGCATCCCCCACGCCATCACCGCCGCCGACACGCCCGCCTGCGCCCATCCGCCCACCGCGCTCGCCGTCGCGAAATTGTACAGCGTGTGCCACAGCGCCACCGCCAGCACCGCGCCGTGCGCGCCCGCCGCGACGCGCGCCAGCACGAACGCGCCGCACATCAGTCCCAGCCCGAATCCGAACACCAGCCCCGCCGCGCCCATGCCGCGATAGGTCTCGACGATCGCGAACAGCGGCGCGTGCCACCCGGCCCAGATCGCGCCCTGCACCAGCACGCCGCCCACCGCGCCGAACCGCCGCTGGAGCCGCGGCAACAGGAATCCGCGCCAGCCGCCCTCCTCGCCATAGCCGTTGACGATCAGCACCGTCGCGAACAGCAGCCATCCCGGCATCGCCGGCAGCCCGCTGAAGCGCGCAAGCCCCGCCGGGCTTCCCGGCGCCCCCGCGACCGCGCCCAGACCCAGCGCGAGCAGCAACAGCGCGCCCGGCACCAGCGCCAGCGCCCAGCCGCGCGCGCCCAGCCGCCAGCGCCGCAACCGCACGCCCAGGTCGCGCCGCGCGGCGCTGCGTCCCGGCAACAGCCATGTCGTCAGCACTGCGGCGAGCAACGGCGCGAGCAGACCGGGGAAATGCGTCGGCAGGGTTCCCGCGCGCACCACGACGCCCGCCCGCCACAACGGCAGCCAGCACGCCCAGGCGATCGCATAGGCAAGCCCGCAAAAGACAAGGATCTCGGCGCCCTCGCGCCGCAACAGCGCCGCGCGCCGCGCCCGCTCGGGGATCGCCGCGCTCATGCCGCCGCCCTCGCGCAAAAATCCCCCGCGCAGCATCTGCACGAGGGTTCGGGGCGATCGGCCCGGCATCGGCGCATTGCGCCGGCAAACTGGTTGGGGTGGGAGCCGGAACGACCCGCTACGAAATCGTTACGGCTGCTTCCTTCCGGATCTGACCGGGTTGGCGACGGTACCGTCCGCCCGACTCCCGCGGCGCATATGGTCGATGCCGCCGCCCGACGCAAGGGGGTGTCGCCCGCCATCGCCCTTCCCCCACCGGCCGGCGTTCGCCTCAGTCGCCCGCCGCCGCGGCCGCCCGCGCATGGCGTTCGGCCAGCACGTCCTCGGCACGGTCGCCGGTGCGGCGGAGCGCCTCCAGCTCGGCCTCGCTCTTGGTCTCGATCCCCATCACCTCGTCGCGCGCGCCCTGCATCGCGTGAATCAGCTCGTCGATCTTGAGGTGGAGCGCCGCTTCGTGCCGCTTCTGCTGGTTGAGCACCATCTGCGTGAGCGTGATCGCCAGCACCGAAAGCACCAGCGTCAGGATCTCGGTCGCCTGCTTGCCCAGCGGCAGCAGGAACCAGGCGGCGCAAAACAGCACCATGCCGATCTGGGCCAGCGGATGCCCCGCAATGTCCGCGCCCACGTCGGAAACGCGGCAGCCGACGTTGTACAGGCCCTGAAAAAGCGCGGATTTCGTCACGCTGCCCCAACGATCGGCTCCGTCATCGGGTTCCTGCGCGGCGTTGCGATCAGTGTCCGGTCACGCCCCACAGCTTGACGAGCACGCCGATCACCAGGCTCGCGACCGCCAGCACCGCGATCAGCGTGGCAAAGCGCGGTCCGAAACCCGATTGGGGATTTTCGCTGGTATCAAGCTTCATTTTTCCGCCTCCCGCGCCCCTTTGGCCGCAGGCAAGCTAGCATCGTCCCCCGGGGCTGCCGGAATCCGGATTGATACGCAGGCGAAGCGAGTCGGCTCCGCCGCCGCGCCTCACCGCCCCTGCATGTCGCGATGCGCGGGCGGCATCCGCACGGTCAGCCCGTTCAGCGCCTCGCCGAGCACGATCTGGCACGCCAGCCGGCTCGTCCGCGTCGCGCCGATCGCCAGGTCGAGCATGTCCTCCTCTTCCTCGCTCGCCGGGGCCAGCCGCGCAAAGTCCTCGGCGGCGACGATGACGTGGCAGGTCGAACACGCCATCTGCCCTTCGCACGTCCCCTCCAGCGGCTGCCCCGCCTCCTGCGCGACGTCGAGCAGCGTGTCGCCCGCGCGCGCGTCGACTTCCTGCACCGTCTCGCCGTCGGCGCCCACGAAACGCACGCGGATCATGCCCGCAGCCCCTGCGCCCGCGCCGCACTGTCGATTCGACCGATCGCCCCCATCAGTTCCTCCTCGCTCGTATAGCGGCCAAAGCCGATCCGGATGCTCGACCGCGCCTCGGCGTCGGTCAGCCCGATCGCCCGCAGGACGTGGCTCGGCCGCCCCGATCCGCTGGCACAGGCCGATCCCGCCGAAAAGGCGATGTCCCGCAGGTCCGAGATCAGCCGCCCCGCGTCAAGGCCCGCGCGACGGATGTTCAGATTGCCGCGATACCGCGCCTCGGCGCTGCCGTTGAGCACCCATTCGGCCCCCAGCGCAGCGCGCGCCGCGTCGAACAGCCGCGCGACATGCGCCGCGTCCGCCGCCGCGCCCGCGCCGGCCAGCGCCGCCGCCGCGCCGAATCCCGCGCACAATGCGGGCGAAAGCGTTCCCGATCGCCCCGCCGCCTCCTGCATCCCGCCGTGGAGCAGCGGCGCGATCGTCACCCCGTCGCGGATCCACAGCGCGCCGATCCCCTTCGGTCCGTGGATCTTGTGCGCCGACACGGCGACCAGGTCCGCCGTCGCGGGCACCGGCATCCGGCCATAGCCCTGCACCGCGTCGCACAGGAACAGCGCGCCCGCCGCGTGCGCCAGTTCGGCCAGCGCCGCGACCGGCTGGCACACGCCGATCTCGTTGTTGACGCGCATCGCCGCGACCAGCGCCGTGCCCGGCCCGATCGCTGCGCGCGCCGCGTCCAGGTCGACGATCCCGTCGCGCCCGACCGGCAGCACGATACAGCGCCGCCCCGCCGCCGCCATCGCCGCCACGGGATCGAGCACCGCGGCATGTTCGGTCGCCAGCGTCACGATCGCGCCCGGCCCCACGCCCTTGATCGCCCAGTTGAGCGCCTCGGTCGCGCTCGCGGTGAACGTCACCTGCCCGCCGGGCGGCATCAGCGCTGCCACCTGGTCGCGCGCATGCTCCACCGCCGCCCGCGCGCGGCGCCCGGCGGCATGGCTCGAATGCGGGTTGGCGTGCTGGTCGCGCAGCCAGGGCAGCATCGCCTCCAGCGCCTCGGGCGCCAGCGGCGTCGTCGCCTGATAGTCGAGATAGGTCATGCCGCGCGCGCAGCCGCCCCTTGCGCGGTGTCGCGCCACGCCGCGGCGAACCGCGCGACCGCCGCCGCGTCGGTCGTGCGGCCAAAGCTCACGCGCACCACCTCGCGCAGCGCGGGTGCCTCCCACCCCATCGCCGACAGCACATGACTCGGCCGCATCGACCCCGACGAACACGCGCTTCCCGCCGACACCGCGATGCCCGCCAGGTCGAACCGGATCAGCTGCGCCGCCGCGGTGACGCCGGGCATGCGATAGCTGCCGATCAACGGGCTGCGCGGGCTGTCGCCGCCCACCACCTCGCCGCCCGCCGCGACGATCTCCGCCTCCAGCGCGGCCCGCAGCGCGGCATAGGGGGCCAGCGGCTCGGGCACCGCCAGCGCGGCGGCAAAGCCCAGTGCGCCCGGCAGGTTCTCGGTCCCCGCGCGATAGCCCTTTTCCTGCCCGCCCATCGGCGCCAGCGCGGCAAAGTCGCGGATCATCAGCGCGCCCACGCCCGGCGGCCCGCCGCGCTTGTGCGCCGACACCGCGACCAGGTCGGCATGGCGCAGCACCGCCTCGTCGGCGCGCGCGGGCATCTGCGCCGCATCGACGAGCAACAGCCCGCCCGCCGCGTGGATGCGCTCGGCGATCGTCGCGACGGGCTGGCGCACGCCCGTCTCGCTGTTGGCCCATTGCACGCACAGCAGCACGCGCTCGCCCGCGGCCGCCGCCTCGGCCAGCGCGGCGTCGATCGCGTCGGCGCGCACGATCCCGCCCGCGTCGACGGGCAGCACGCGCGCGCCCTCGCCATGGCGCAGCACCGCGTCATGCTCGACCGCGGTGATGATCCGCCGCGCGGCCATCCCGCGCGACAGCGCCAGAAACAGCGATTCGCTCGCGCCGCTCGTGAACACCAGCTCGTGCGCCCAGCCATAGGCGGCCGCCACCTCGGCGCGCGCACGCTCCAGCGCCGCGCGCGCCGCACGACCGTCGGCATGCGGCGACGACGGGTTCGCCCAGTGGCGCATTCCCGCCTCCACCGCGGCGATCGCCTCGGGCAGCATCGGGGTGGTGGCGGCGTGATCGAGATAGAGGCGGTCGGACAAGCGTTTCGTTCCAATTGCGCAAGACGGGGCGGCACCTATATAGCGCCAAGATTCCTGCGCTGCACCGCGCTTACCCATTTCAGCGAGTACGAACTTGCCCGAAGTCATCTTTCCCGGCCCGGAAGGGCGCCTCGAAGGCCGTTTCGCTCCTGCGCCCAAGCCGCGCGCACCCGTGGCGATGATCCTCCACCCGCATCCGCATGCGGGCGGCACGATGAACAACCGCATCGTCCAGGAGCTCTACAAGACGTTCCAGCGTCGCGGCTTCGCCACGCTGCGCTTCAACTTCCGCGGCGTGGGCAAGAGCCAGGGCACCTTCGACAACGGCATCGGCGAGCTGTCCGACGCCGCCGCCGCGCTCGACTGGGTGCAGAGCTTCCATCCCGAAGCCTCGACCACCTGGATCGCGGGCGTCAGCTTCGGCGCGTGGATCGGCATGCAGTTGCTGATGCGCCGTCCGGAAATCCGCGGCTTCATCTCGGTCGCGCCGCCGGCGAACATGTACGACTTCACCTTCCTCGCGCCCTGCCCCTCGTCGGGCATCATCGTCCAGGGCGACTCGGACGAGGTGGTGACGCCGGGCGCCGTGCAGAAGCTCGTCGACAAGCTGCGCACGCAAAAGCACATCACGATCCATCACGACGTGATCCCGGGCGCCAACCATTTCTTCCAGGACGAAATGGACCTGCTGATGGGCTCGGTCGACCGCTATCTCGACATGCGGCTCGATCCCAACTGCCCGATCCGCTGATCGCGGGACTGCGGCGGCCGGGCACCTGCGCCCGCGCCGCCGCCCGCGACGGCCCGGTTCAGTTCGCTGCGGCGACCAGCTTCGCCGCGCCGCCCGCCTTGGCGGCGGCACCGGCCTCGACCGCGCTGCGATAGGCCTCCTGATATTCGACGCTCCAATAGAGCAGCGAATCGAGCGGAATCAGTTCGCCCGACACGGCGCAGCGCACGTGCGTGCCGGCGCGCAGCACCTCGAAATCGGGGGTGTCGTAACGAATCTGGGCGATCATCGGGGGTGTAGCCATCGCCCCCATATGGGCTTCCCGGTCAGATCGTCCAGATCAGGACGTTCATCAGCACCACCGCGGCGCACGCGATCATCAACAGCCCGCGCGTCCGGTCGCCGCGCGCCCAGGTCCGCACGCCGCCCCAGCCGAGCGCGCCGACCGCCAGCACCGCGATCGTCAGCATCAGGTCGTTGAGCTGCGCGCCCGCGATCATTCGGCGCCTCCGATCCCGAATCCCAGCACCAGCCCCGCCGCCACGAGTCCCCCGATCAGCGCGATCATCCGCGGATCGCGGCGATAGACGAGCAGCGCCACGCCGAACAACAGATAGCCGAGCGCGCGCACGCCCAGGCTGAACAGCGTCGCGATCGCCGCCCCCGACCGGCCGCTCATGCCGCCGCCTCGGTCAGCACCGCGGCATAATCGCGCGCGTCGACATTGCCGCCCGACAACAGCACCAGCGTCCCCGGCTGCGGCGCGACCCGACCGGAAAGCAGCGCCGCCAGCGCCACCGCGCCGCCCGGCTCGACGATGACGTGCAGCCGCGCCGCCGCCCAGCGCTGCGCCGCGCGGATCTCGGCCTCGCTCACCGCCACGCCCTCGGCCCCGCGCGACGCCAGCACCTCGAACGTCAGCGGCGAGACGCACGGCGTCTGCAACGCGTCGCACGCGGTCGGCGGCGGGTTGCTCCCCACCGGCTCGATCCATCCGGCCGCCAGGCTGCGGCGCATGTCGTCCCACCCCTCGGGCTCGACGGTGACGATCTCGGCCTCGGGCAGCGCAAGCGCGATTCCCGCCGCCAGCCCGCCGCCGCCGCACGGCACGATCGCGCGCACCGGATCGGGCAGCGCCCCCTCGACGATCTGCGACAGCGCCTCGATGCCCGCGCTCCCCTGCCCCTCGATCACCCACGGGTCGTCGAAGCTCGGCACCAGCACCGCGCCGCGCGCATGCGCCAGGTGCGCGGCGATCTTCTCGCGGCTTTCGCGCGCGCGGTCGTACCGGACGACCTCGGCGCCCAGCGCCAGCGTCGCCTCCAGCTTGGCGCGCGGGGCGTCTTCGGGCATCACGATCACCGCTGGCATCCCCAGCCGCCGCGCCGCCCAGGCGACGCCCTGCGCATGGTTGCCCGATGAAAAGGCGACGACGCCGCGCGCGCGCATCGCCGGGTCGATCGCGGTCAGCCGGTGCCACGCACCGCGGATCTTGAACGCGCCGATCGGCTGCAGCGCCTCGACCTTGAAACACACCTCCACGCCGCGGATTTCCGCGGTCATCAGCGGCGTGCGCGGCAGGATCGCGGCCACCTTGGCGGCGGCGTCGCGCACCCCTGCGCGGGTCGGCTGTCGCAAAATCGTCACGTATTTCCCCTCGCCGTCGATTTCCCGGACTCGAATCACTTTACAGCCGGACTCTCGGACCTTAAATGCGCCCTTCCGCTGCCCCATGGGACTTCCAACCGCAAGGCAGCTTTTGTCACCGTATGCCGCAAGGCAATTGGAGGTCCCTTGAGTTGCACAAGCATCATTGCGCGCTGGGGCTAGCTGCCGCCCTTCGTCCGGTTCAGCCGGTCACGCTCACTCGTCCGCACGCCGCTGCCCGTGCCGCCCGCTTCTTTGTCGAGAAGTTTCCGGGCAAGGCCATGTACGCGGTCAAGGCGAACCCGTCCCCGACGCTGGTTCGGCTGCTGTGGGAAAGTGGCATTACCCATTTCGACGTCGCCTCGATCGGTGAGGTGCGGCTCGTGGCCGGCGTGGCGCCGGAGGCGACGCTGTGCTTCATGCATCCGGTAAAGGCCGAGGAAGCCATCGCCGAGGCTTATTTCGAGCACGGCGTCCGCGTCTTCAGCCTCGACAGCATGGAAGAGCTGGAAAAGATCGTCCGCGCCACCAAGGGCGCGACCGATCTCACGCTGTGCGTGCGGCTGCGCGTGTCGTCGGATCATTCGAAGCTCAGCCTCGCGTCGAAGTTCGGCGCCGGCCCGGGCGAGTCCAAGGCGCTGCTGATCGCGGCCCGCCAGGCGGCCGATGCGCTGGGCATCTGCTTCCATGTCGGCAGCCAGGCGATGTCGCCCGATGCCTATGCCAATGCGATGGAACGCGTCCGCGCGGCCATTGTCGAGGCGGGCGTCACGGTCGACGTGATCGACGTCGGCGGCGGTTTCCCCTCGTCCTATCCGGGCATGGAGCCGCCCCCGCTCGAGCGCTATTTCGCGACGATCCACCGCGCGTTCGAAAGCCTGCCGGTCTCCTATTCGGCCGAACTCTGGGCCGAACCGGGCCGGGCGCTGTGCGCTGAATACAGCTCGCTCATCGTGCGCGTCGAAAAGCGCCGCGGGGCCGAACTCTATATCAACGACGGTGCCTATGGCGCGCTGTTCGATGCGGCGCATGTCGGCTGGCGCTTCCCCGTCCGCCTGCTTCGCGAACCCGATTCGAATGCCAGGGACATGGCGTTCAGCTTCTACGGTCCGACCTGCGACGATCTCGACCATATGGCAGGGCCGTTCCTGCTCCCGGCCGACATCGCGCCGGGCGACTATATCGAAGTCGGCATGCTCGGCGCCTATGGCTGCGCGATGCGTACCGGGTTCAACGGCTTCGGCGCCGCCGATACGGTGGTGATGGAAGACGAGCCGATGGCCTCGATGTACGTCGATGCGGAGCCCGAGGCGGCATCGAACGTCGTCAAGCTGTAACGCACGCCTGCTCAAACGCAGCCCGGTCGGCGGCATGGACCCGGTCCATTGCCTCCCGGCCGGGCGGCGCGCATTTGCCTTTCCGGGCCGCGACGCTCCGGCGCCACGGTCCGACCCACGGGTTTCCGCGTCCCCTTGAATGACGGCGGTTCTTGTGCAGATGGGACACCCCATGACCGACACCAAAATCAACGACACCCGCAAGGCCGAGCTGCTTTCGAAGCAGGTCAAGCACATCGACATCAAGAGCTTCGACGCGCGCCCGATCGTCGACGCGATGGCCGACATGAGCTTCACCAGCCGCGATCTCGGCCGCGCGACCAAGATCTACAACCAGATGCTCGCCGACAAGGACTGCACCGTGGTCCTGGTGATCGCGGGCTCGACCTCGGCCGGCGGCTGCATGGACCTCTATGCCGAGCTGGTGCGCAACAACATGGTCGACGTCGTCGTCGCCACCGGCGCCACCATCGTCGACATGGATTTCTTCGAGGGGCTGGGCCACAAGCACTATCAGGCGCTCGAGGTTCCCGACGACGACACGCTGCGCTCGCTCTACATCGACCGCATCTACGACACCTATATCGACGAGGAGCAGCTCCAGGACTGCGACTTCACGATCAACAAGATCGCGAATTCGCTCGAGCCCAAGGCCTATTCGAGCCGCGCCTTCATCCGCGAGATGGGCAAGTATCTGTCGGAGCACGGCAAGAAGGAAAACAGCCTCGTCAAGCTCGCCTATGAGCATGACGTGCCGGTCTTCTGCCCGGCGTTCGTCGACAGCTCGGCGGGCTTCGGCCTCGTCAAGCACCAGGTCGACCAGATGAAGGCCGGCAAGCCCTATATGATGATCGACGCGGTCGCGGACTTCCGCGAGCTGACCGAGATCAAGATCAAGGCGGGCACCACCGGCCTGCTGATGATCGGCGGCGGCGTGCCCAAGAACTTCATCCAGGACACCGTCGTCTGCGCCGAGATCCTCGGCCACGAGGATGTCGAGGTTCACAAGTACGCGGTGCAGATCACCGTCGCCGACGTGCGCGACGGCGCCTGCTCGTCCTCGACGCTCCAGGAAGCGGCGAGCTGGGGCAAGGTCAACACCGGCATCGAGCAGATGGTCTTCGCCGAAGCCGGCTCGGTGATGCCGCTGCTCGCCAGCGATGCCTATCACCGCGGCCACTGGAAGGACCGCGCCAAGCGCGCCTGGGCCAAGCTCTTCGCCTGAGCCTTTCCGCATCGGAACAAGACAACGGCCGGGGCGCAATCCCCGGCCGTTGCCACATCCGCCCCCCGCGTCGCCCCGCCGCCCCCATCCCACCCCGACACACCCCACCGTCGCAGCCCATCTCACCCCGACCCACCCCACCGTCGCCCCGGGCTCGACCCGGGGCCCAGCTTCTCTCCCCCCTCCCAATCCCACCAAAACCGCCACCCCCGTCCCGCCCCGACACACCCAACCGTCACCCCGGGCTCGACCCGGGGCCCAGCTTCTCTCCCCCGCCCATCCCACCAAAACCGCCGCAACCCATCCCGCCCCGACACACCCAATCGTCGCCCCGGGCTTGACCCGGGGCCCAGCTTCTTCGCATTCTCCCCGAATGGCGCATGCGGAACCGGGCGGCTGGGTCTACATCATGGCCAACCGCTATCGCGGCACGATCTATGTCGGCGTCACGGCCGACCTCGCGCAGCGCGTGCACCAGCACCGCTCCGGCCAGGGCTCCGAATTCTGCCGCCGCTACGGCCTCGACCGCCTCGTCTGGGCCGAAGCCGGTCCGTCGATCACCGAATGCATCGCCCATGAAAAGCGCGTCAAACGATGGCGCCGCGAATGGAAGTTCGCGCTGATCGAACGCGCCAACCCCGAATGGCGCGACCTCTCCGCCGACCTGACCTGACCCGCAACAGCGGGACCCCGGGTCAAGCCCGGGGCGACGAACCGACGGGCGACCGCCCCGCCCCGGCCCTCTCATCCAGGCCGCCCCACCGCCAACCCCGCCCGGCCCGAGCTCCACCCACCACGCACCACCAGCCCCCCACCGTCGCCCCGGGCTCGACCCGGGGCCCAGCTCCCTCGACCGCACCGCCAACCCCGCCCCCCCTAAAAAACCCCCGCCGCTTGCCATCCCCCCGCCGATCGGGCAGCGTCGCGCGACCCGCCCGGCCCACGGCGCGGGCGCCGCGCCGGTGCCGTCCCCGCGCCCGGCCCCACCGGGCGAAGAGGAAAGACCCGATGCACCACCCCATTCTCGCCCCCGTCGTCACGCTCGTCGGCTGGACGCTGGTGATGCTGCTCTGGGTGCTTGCGGTCCGCCTCCCAGCGCTCCGCCGCGCCGGGGTCGACCTGTCAAAGGCGCGCGGCGGCCGCCCCGGCCTGCTCGACACGCTGCTCGACGAAAAGGCGCAATGGCCCGCGCACAATTATATGCACCTGGTCGAGCAGCCGACGCTGTTCTACGCCATCGCGGCGGCGCTCGCGCTGCTCGGGGCCGAAGGGCCGGTCGCGGTCGCGCTCGCCTGGGCCTATGTCGGGCTACGCATCGCGCACAGCATCGTGCAGGCGACGGTCAACCGCATCCTCTTCCGCTTCTCGCTGTTCATCGCGTCGAGCCTCGTGCTGATCCTGCTCACGCTCACCGCCGCGCTCGCGCTGTTCCGCGCGGGCTGACGCGCGCGGTTCAGCCGAACAGCCGCGTCAGGCTGCGTTCGAGCATCATCAGCTGCCACAGCGTGCGGCCATGGTCGGCCCGGCCGCTGCGATGCGCCTCGGCGAGCGCACCGATCACCGGCATCTCGAACCATCCGGTCTGCGCCAGCCGCGGCGATTGCGCCAGCGCCGCCGCCGCCCCCGCCAGCGGCCCGCGAAACCATGCGCTGATCGGCGTCACGAACCCCATTTTGGGGCGATAGAGGATCTCGCGCGGCAACCACGGCTCCAGCGCCTTCTTCATCAGCCACTTGCCCTGGCCGCCATGGATGCGCAGCCGCGGCGGCAGCGTCGCGGCGAACTCGACGAGCCGGTGGTCGAGCAACGGCTCGCGCGCCTCCAGCCCCACCGCCATGCTCGTGCGGTCGATCTTGGTCAGGATGTCGCCGGGCAGCCAGTGGCGGATATCGGCATATTGCGCGCGGTCGATCGCGTCGCGCGCCGGCGCCCCGCGCATCGTGTCGATATAGCGCCATTCGGCGAAATGCCCCGCCAGCATGTGCCGCGCCGCGCTGGTATAGAGCGCGGCGCGCGTTTCGGGCGGCGTCACCCCCACCGCCTTGGCATAGGCGGCCTCGTCGCTCTCGGCGAGCGCGAGCAGCGTCGTCCTGGCGCGCAGCGGCCGCGGCGCCCAGTCGGCCTTGGGGTACAGCGCGCCCAGCGTGCCGAACAGCCGCGCGCGCACCCCCGCGGGCAGCGCGCCGCGCACGCGCGCCTCGGCGGCAAAGAAGCGGTGCCGGCGATATCCCGCCATCGCCTCGTCGGCGCCGTCGCCCGACAGCGCGACCGTCACCCCCTCGCGCGCCAGCGCACAGACGCGCAGCGTCGCCAGCGCCGATGCGTCGGCAAAGGGCTCGTCGAACGCCGTCACCAGCGTGTCGATCGCGGCGAAATCGTCCGCCGCCACCGTCCGCGTGCGGTGGTCGGTCGCGAAACGCCGCGCGACCATCGCCGCCCACCGCGTCTCGTCATGGTCGGCCTCGTCGAAACCGATCGTGCAGGTGCGCACCGCCGCGGGCGTCGCCTCGGCCATCAGCGCGACCACGGCGCTGCTGTCGACGCCGCCCGAAAGAAACGCGCCCAGCGGCACGTCGGCGACCATGCGCGATCGCACCGCGGCGCGCATCCGCTCGATCAGCTCGGCTTCCAGGTCGCGGCGGCTGCCCGTCGCGCGGCGGGTAAAGTCCAGGTCCCACCACCGCACCGGCGCGGGCACCGGCCGCCCGCGCTCGATCAGCAGGTAGTGCGCGGCGGGCAGCTTCTGCACGCCCGCGATCAGGCACGCATCGTCGGGGACATAGCCGAGCCCCAGAAAGTCCTCGACCGCGCGGAAATCGGGGATGCGGCGGAACAGCGGGTGCGCCATCAGCCCCTTGAGCTCGGAGGCAAAGGCGATCGCCCCGTCGGCAAGCTGGGTATAATGGAGCGGCTTCACGCCGAAACGGTCGCGCGCGAGGAACAGGCTCGCCCGCGCCGCGTCGTACAGCGCAAAGGCGAACATGCCGTTCAGCCGTTCGAGCATCGCCGGCCCCCAGGCGCGCCAGCCGTGGAGCAGCACCTCGGTGTCGCTGTTGGTGGCAAAGCGCGCGCCCATCGCCTCCAGCTCGGCGCGCACCTCGCGGAAATTATAGATCTCGCCGTTGAACACGGTGACGACGCCGCCGTCGGGAAGCGCCATCGGCTGCGCGCCGCCGTCGAGGTCGATGATCGACAGCCGGCGATGGCCCAGCCCGATGCCGGGGCCGGTCCAGTGCCCCGCCCCGTCGGGACCGCGATGCGCCTGCGCGTCGCACATCACCGCGATCCGCGCGGGATCGACGGGCTTGGGCGTGGCGGGATAGAACAGGCCGGCGATGCCGCACATGGTCAGCGCCCGCCCGCGAAACGGTCGGCCAGCGCGTCGATCGGCCCGATCGCGGCGGCAAAGGCGGCGACCGTCTCGGCGGCGGGAATCGCCCCGCGCTGCTCGGCCGAAACCAGGATCGCCACCGCCGCCGGGCTCGCGCCCGTCAGCTTCACCTTCAACGTCTCCAGCTTCACCCGGCCTTCATTCCCCGTCGTCATGCCGCCGACCCGGTACCAGCTTGCCGTCGCGCGTTCCACCCGTCCGGGGCCGACCATGCGGATCGTGCGTCCGCCGGCCACCGGCGCCAGGTCGGTCACGCGGACCCAGCGGTCGTTCTCGCGCAGCGCGCCGATCCCGAAGCCGACGATCTCGCGCCCTTCGCGCTGGTTGGCATAGACGGCAATGGCCAGGTCGACGACCCGCCCGCTGCGGTCGATATAGCGCGCCGTCAGCATCCGGTCGGCGCCGGGGAAATGCGGCGACCACGGCGCGGGCTGCGGCTCGGGCACGCGCTGCCACCCCGCGGGTTCGGGCAAGGGCGGCACGGGCGGCAGCACCGCGACGCGGCGCGCCATCGCGTCGGCCCAGCCGATCGCGCCGCTCGCCACCGCCAGCAGCGCCAGCGCGGCGACCGCATGGCCGGTGCGCAGGCGGCGCACCGGGCGGCGCAGCGCCTGCGTCGTCGCGGCGTCGAACCAGCGCGCGTCGGGATCGCGGTCGAACCACGGCCAGCCGATCGCCAGCACCGCCGCCATCACGATCGCAAAGAACACCCAGCCGTAAACGATATGGTCGAACCCCGTCGCCGCCTCGACCGAGGTCCACCACGCGGCATAGATCGTGCCGAACGCGCGCAGCCCGTTGGCGATCACCGGCACCACCAGCGCCATCGCCATGAACGCCGCGCGTCGCCGCCAGCGCCGGTAACACACGGCGGCGACCAGCACGCCATAGGCGATCATCGCGATCAGGAACTTGGCGCCCGAACACGCCTCGGCGATCTCGAAATAGCCGTTGGGCGTCGTCACCAGCACGCCGTCGGCGACCGCGGGCACCCCCGCCAGGTGGAGCAGCGGCATCACCATCGCGATCGTCGCGCGCTGCAACGGCGGCTCCAGGAAATCGCCGAACGGGACCAGGAACGCCATATAGGCGATCGGGAACGCCAGCCCGCGCGCGACGCGCGGCCCCAGCACCGCGATCACCGCGGCCTGCGCCATCCCCACCAGCCCGGCATGGCGCAGCAACGCCACCCCCGCGGCGTCGCCCAGCGTCCACACGAACGCCGCCGCCGCGGCGGGGATCAGCCCGGGCCACCATCCGCACACGGGCAGCGGCGCGATCTCGTGCCGCCGCTGCCACACCAGCCAGCCGACCACCGGCGCGATGAACAGGCAATGGCCGAAGGTCGTGTTGGTCCAATAGATGCGCGCCAGGTCGCCCACGTCGCGCGCGAACATCACCCCCAGCGCGCCCCAGCACGCCGCCAGCACCGCCAGCGGCAACAGCCACCGCCGCATCGTCGCACCGTCGCCGGAGACACCGGCAGCCGCATCAGCGACGTCGCGCGCGTCCGGTGCCGCCGCGGCGTCGGCCGGCCGCCGCTCGCCCTCGCCTGCGGTCGCGGTCATGCGCCGCGGCGGCGGCCCGCCGGTCCCGGATCGACGGCGGTCGCGCGCGCCAGCCGCGCCTGCTTGTCGGGGCGCAGCGGCGCGGCGAGCACCGCGTCGAGCCGCGCGAGCCGCGCGTCCCAGCCATAACGCTCGATCACGCGCGCCCGCGCCCGCGCGCCCAGCAGCCGCGCCGCCTCGGGGTCGGCGAGCAGCCGCCCGATCGTCGCGGCCTGTTCGGCGACGTCGCCTGCGACCGCCAGCGTGCCCTGATGGTCGATCCCTTCGGCCGCGGCGGGCGATGCGACGACGGGCCGCGCCATCGCCATCGCCTCCAGCACCTTGTTCTGGACGCCGCGCGCGAGCTTCAGCGGCGCGACGACCACCGCCGCCGCCGCCAGCCAGCCGCGCACGTCGTCGACCTCGCCCGTCACCGTCACGCCGTCGATCCGGGCCAGCGCGCGCACCGCGTCGGTGGGGCTGCGCCCGACGATCGCGAACCGCAGCTGGGGATCGGCCAGCCGCAGGTGCGGCAGCACCGACTGGGCGAACCAGCGCACCGCGTCGATATTGGGGCGATAGTCCATCTGGCCGGTGAACACGATCAGCCGCCCCGTCGTCTCGATCCGGCGGAACGCGGCGGCGGGGTCGAAAAAGTCGGTGTCGATGCCGTTCTCGACCGCCTCGACGCGGTCGGCGCCGGTGCGGCTGACGAACATCTCGGCCTCGGCGCGGCTGACGAACAGGCTGGCATCGGCGCGCGCCGCGACCGCGCGTTCGTGGCGCATCAGCAGGTGCGCCTCGCGCCGCATCAGCCACGCCATCGGGCCGCGCCCGTCGCGGGCATAGGCTTCGAACTTGGCCGAATCCATGTCGACAAAGTCCATGACGACGCGCTGGCGCGGCGCGGGCGGCAGATACTGCGCCATCTGCCCCGAAAAGACGAAGATCGTGTCGATCGCGTGGCTGTTCAGCGCGGTCTCGACCGCGTCGCGCATCCGCCGGTCGTCGAACGCGGTCAGCGAGATCGGCCGGCGCGTCGCCAACGCCTCGATCGCCGCGCGCGCGCGCGACTTGCCGCGCCACAGGATCGTCTGGCTGCTGACCATCGCCGCCAGCCCGTCGCGCGCCTTCAGGTCGCGCGGATCGTCGGCAAAGGCGATCAGGTGAACGCGCCGCCGCCGCGCCAGGTGGCGCAGCAGGTGGAAACCGCGGATCTTGTCGCCGCGGTCGGGGGGAAAGGGCGCGCGGTGCGCCAGGAACAACAGGTCGCCCATCAGCCCAGCCCGCGCGCGATCCACGGCCCCAGCCGGTTGGCCAGCCACAGCGGCATGTGCTTCCATGCGCGCACCTGCAGGCTGTAGCGCGGGTCGTTGGGGTTGACGCTGCGCGGCGGCCGCCCGTCGGTGGTGCGCTTGGCATAGCGCAGCGGCGTGGGCGTGAACCCCCAGTTCTTCTTGAACGCCGCGGCGCCGGTCCCGGCCTTCGACCGGCCGAAGTCGAACCGCGTGCAGCCGCGCTCGCGTGCGTGGCGCATCAGCGCGAAATACATCGCGTCGTTGGCGCGCAGCCCCCGCGCCGCCGCGGTGCCGCCGCCCCAATAGGGGAACACCGTTCCCTGCCAGTAAAGACTCAGCACGCTCGCCACGGCCGCCCCCCGGTGGCGCACGATCAGGATGTCGGCGGCGTCGCCAAAGGCCGCGATGACGTTTTCGAACAGCGCGCGCGGAAAGACCGGGGTGCCCAGGTTGCGGACCGACTCGGCATAGACGGCGTGATGTTCCAGGATCTGGTGCCGCGCCACGCCGGTCTCGACAACGACGTCCTGTGCCTGCGAACGGCGGATTTCGGCGCGCTGTTTGCGCGGAATCGCCGCAAGTTGCGCCGCATCGTCGGCTTCCAGCACGCGATTGAAGCCCAGATAGGTCGTCTCGTCGACGGTCCAGCCGGGCGCCTCGGGCAGCGCGCCGCCGCGCAGCTCGACCGTCGGGCACCCCCGCGCCTCGGCCAGCGTCAGCGCCGCATCGGTCAGCATCCGCGTCGCCCCGGGGCTGCCCAGGGCGCCGCCGTCGACCGCAAACCCCACGGAAACCAGCGCTTTTCCGAAGATCGGCGAACGGATCTCGGTCATCGGCAACACGCCCGCGATCGCCCCGTCGGCCGCCTCGGCGACCAGATAATGGCTGCGCTGGCCGCATCCGCGCGCCACCGCGCGGCTCCATTCGGGCAGGTGGAACGGGCTCCCCCCCGCCTCGGCCACCCACGCCCGCAACCGACCGGCCTCCGCCGCATCGTCCAGCGCCGCCGCCCGCACCGTCAGCCGCGTCACGCCAGCGTCTCCGCCGCTACGGAAACCGTGCTTTCCACCGTGCCCCAGCGGTGCCGGCGCACCAGCCGCGCCAGCTTGCGCTCCATCGCGCCCAGCCGCGCATAGTGCCGCAGCCGCGACCGCAACGGAGCCCGGTGCACCCGCGGCTGACCCGGATCGACCTCCCACGGATGGAAAAAGAACACCGCCGGCGCGCCGCCCGCATTGGCAAGGTCGATCGCCCGGTCGGTCACGAACGTCGGCAGCAACCGGAAAAATCCCCCGCCCGTCGGCACTTGCCGCCCCAGAAACGACGCCAGCGTGATCGGCAGCTCGATCAGCGCCGCGCCCGCGACCGGCCGGAACGCGTGTCTGGGCGCTTCGGGCCAGCCATAATGGTCGTGGTGGAGCGGCGCGACGCTCGACGAATAGGCATAGCCTTCCTCGGCCAACACCTCGTGCGCCCAGGGCGTCCGCGCATCGATCGAAAAGCTCGGCGCGCGATAGCCGCGCACCGGCTGCCCCGACGCCGCCTCGATCGCCGCCCGCGCGCGCGCCAGGTCGGCGCGGAACGCGGCGGGAGTCATGCGAAACACCCGCCCATGTCCCCAGCCATGGCTCGCCACCTCATGCCCCGCCGCCGCGATCCGCGCGATCAGTTGCGGGCAGCGCTCGGCGATCCAGCCCAGCGTGAAGAACGTCGCCGACACCCCCGCCGCCGCGAACAGCGCCAGGATCCGGTCGGTATTGGCCTCGACGCGAAGCTCGAGCGAATCCCAGTCGGCGCGGTCGATCGTCGTCTCGAACGCGCCCACCTGGAACCAGTCTTCGACGTCAACGGAAAGCGCGTTGACGATGGCCACGGTCAGGCCGCGTTGCCGCGCAGCGCGGAAACATCGGGACGGCGCGCCGTGTCGCCATTTTCCACCCAGTCGACGAGCAGCGTCAGCACGCGGCGCAGCGCCTCGTCCTGCTCGCCAAGCTGGCGCTCGATCGCCGCCAGCCGCACGTCGAGCGCGGCCGGAATGGCGGGCGCCTCGGGCGCGGCAGGCGCTTCGGGGGCCGGCGCCACCTCCGCGACCGCGCGCAACGGCGACACGGCGCGCGGATCGGTCACGATCGTCTGCGGCGCACCCGCCGCTGCCGGGCCGTCGGCCTCGGGCGCGGGGACGGCTTCGGGCGCGGGCATCGGCGCGGCCGCCCGCGATCCGAACGCTTCGGCCAGCGAAACGCGCGCCGGGGCCGCGACCGCCGCCTCTGCCGCCGGCGTGTCATGGGCCGCCGTCATATCGGGCTGCGGCTCGGCTGCCGCGGCGGGCAGCATCCCCGTGTCGCTGTCGAGATCGGCGATCACCGCCTCGACATCGGGACCGCTGAAACTGTCGATCTGTTCGACCGCGCCGAACAGCATCACCCGGCTCGCAAGCTGGTTGACGCGCCGCGGCACGCCGCCCGACCAGCGGTAAAGCGCCAGGATGGCGTCGTTCATGAAGCGCGGGCGGCCGCGCCAGCCGACACAGGCGAGCCGGTGGAGCAGATAGGGTTCGAGCTCCTCGAGCCCCATCGGCGCCAGATGGTGCATCGCGATCACGCGCTGGCGAAGCTGTTCGAGCCGCGCGTCCTGCAACGTCGCGCGGAACTCGGGCTGGCCGAGCAGGAAGATCTGGAGCAGCGGATAGCCGCCGAGCTGGAAGTTGGAGAGCATCCGCAGCTCTTCCAGCGACTCGACCGGCAGCGCCTGCGCCTCGTCGACGATCAGCAGCGTGCGCTGCCCGTCGCGCGCGATCGTCTGGAGCGCGCGCTCGATCGCCGCGAGCATCGTCGCCTTGGGCGCGCCCTCGGCATCGATGTCGAGCCCGGCGCAGACGACGCGCAGCAAGTCATCGGGGCGAAGCTGGGTCGAAACGATCGTCACGACCTTCAGCCGCTCGCGATCGACCTCGCCCAGCAGATGCCCCATCAGCGTGGTCTTGCCGACGCCCGGTTCGCCCGTCACGACGACAAAGCCCTCGCCCTGGCTGAGGCCATAGCCGAGATACGCCATCGCCTTGCGATGCGTCGCGGTATCGAACCAGAAGCGCGGATCGGGGGTCAGCTGAAACGGCCGTCCCGTCAGTCCGTAATGATCGTCGTACATTGGCTGGCCTCGCGCTCAAAATCCGTACCGCAGTCCAAGCAGCGCCTGGATCGCCGCACTTGACTGGTTTTCGTTTTCATAACCGTAAACGCCGACCGAAGCGGTCGCGTCGATCCGCCCGATCCGCCGCGTATAGGCGGCATTCGCCCCCCAGCCCAGGATGCCCTGGGCGCCGGCAAGGTCGGAATCATAATAGTTGCCATAGACGGTGGCGGTCACCGCCGCCTCCGGCCCGGCCGGGGTCGAAGCGAAAAGCTGCGCGAACAGCGTTTCGTCGGCGGTGCCGTTGATCGTCAGCCCCGGCGTGCCGTCGGGCGCCAGGAAGGTGCGGCGCGCATAGCCCGCGCCGATTCCGAACCGCGTCGCACCGTGCGCCATCACCGCCACGCCGCTCACGCCGCGCGTGCGATAGGCACTGGTGACGCTCGACGCGAACAGGCCGTTCAGGCATCCGCCCGCCGCCGCGCCGCTCGTGCCATAGATACAGCCGCTATACTGGTTGCCGAAGGCGTCGCGGCTGGTGACGAAACTGTCCGGCAGCGCGACCAGCGCCCCGCCGAGTTGCTGGCCAAAGGTCGTCACGCTGTCGAACACGTTGATCTGCACGCCGCTTGCCGTGCCGATCTGGTGGCTGAAATTGCCGGTATAGCTGACCGATCCGTAACGCCGCCCGACCCGCGCCTCCAGCCGCGTCCGCCGGCTCGGCTGCCAGATCACGCCGCCGTCCCAGTACATGCCGTCGAAATCATAGGCGATGCGCCGCGGCGACGCCGGGTCGGTCACGAACCGCCCGCGCCCGTCGATCACCGGAATCCCGCCCGCGGTGCGCAGCGGATCGCGCTGGCTGACGGTGATCCGCTCGTAACCGATCCCGGCCGTCAGCGCGACGCTGCGCGCCACCGGCAACAGCACGTCGCCGCGCGCATATTTGCCGGTAAAGCGCTGGTCGAGCTGGCCCGCATCCTCGCGCGTCACCGATCCGCTCAGCGTCACGCCCACCGGCAGCACCGTCCCCGCCTTCACCCCGGTGCTCACCGTCGCGACATGCACGCGCGAATCGTCATACTGGTCCAGCCGCGGCAGCGCGGGCGACAGGCCGTTGTCGCGCGACGCCTCGGCCTTGGTATAGCCGAATCGGTACGCGGCATTGAGGAACGCCGGCCCCACCTGGGTCGCGACATTGGGGCCGACATAGCCCGAAAACATCTGGTTGAGGTTGCGCCCGCTCGCCTGCGCCGCATTGGGCGCCGGACCGCGAATGTCGGAGCGGACCTGGCTCGCGATCGCGCCTGCCTCGATCGTCAGGCTCGGCGCCACCTTCGCGCGCACCGTCGCCAGCCCCGAATGGACATCGTCGCGCGTCAGCTTGCGGTCCCACGGGATCCGCCGCTCATACCGATAGTCGAGCTGGACCTGCACGCGCCGCGTCTGCACCGACGCGTCGACCCCGGCGCCGATCGTCGAATAGGTCAGCACGTCGCCGCCGTTGGACAGGTCGGCGGTGAGCACCTGGCTCGCCTCGATATAGGGCTGGATGCGCGTCCGCTGTGCGGCGGCGGGCGTCGCGCCCAGCATCATCGCCGCAGCCCCGGCGACGATGCCGGCCTCCCGGAAAAGCCGCCCGCTCATGCCTCGACCTCGCCGTAATAGCTGCCGAAACGCTGCCCCGACGGCTGATAGCGCACCGCGTTGAGCAGCAACTGGATATGCTCGCATCCGTCGAGCAGCGCGACGGCATCGCGAAGGTCGCTCTCCGCGGTCCGGTCGGCGCGGACCACCATCAGCACCTGCCCGACATTGAGCGCCAGCACCGACGCCGGCGATGCCGCCAGCGCGGGCGGCGAATCGAAAATGACGATCCGGCGCGGATCGGCCGCGGCCAGCCCCTCCATCAGCGCGCGCGCGCGTTCGCTCGCGACCAGCTCGGTGTCCGAATCGCTCCGCGCGCCCGCGGGCAGCACCGAAAGCTGCGGAACGTCGGTGCGGATGATGCACGATTCGACATCCTCGACCACGCCCGACAGCACGTCGAGCAGCCCCGGCCCCGGGCGCAGCCCCAGCCGCCCCAGCACGTCGGGCTTGGGGAAATCGGCATCGACCAGCAGCACCTCGATATCGCGCTCGGCGGCCATCGAAAGCGCCAGGTTGATCGCGCAAAAGGTCTTGCCCTCGCCCGGCCGCGCCGAACAGACGAGGATCGTGCGCGCCCGCGCCGACGCGTGCGGCTCGGCGCTCGCCGCCATCGCCCGCGCGGCAAGCAGCAACTGGCGTTTGACGAGCCGGAACTCCTCGGCAAGCGGCGTCACCCCGCCGCCGGGTACGATCATTCCCCGCGCGGCAAGTCCGGCGCGATTGATCGTCCCCGGCCGCGGTTGCGCCAGCGGCGCCGCCTCGGCGTCCTCGGGGCTCCAGTCGGCATCGGGCGCAGTCGCTTCCGCCGCCCCGGCGTCATCCGCGGCCGCGTCGCCGCGCGGCTCGGGCTCGGGTGCGGTCTCGGGAACGACGCCCCAGTCGCTCCACGCGACCTCGCCGTCGTCGTCGTGCGCCGGCGCTGCGGCATCGTCCGCCGCCGCTTCGGCTTCGGGTGCTACCGGCTCGGCTTCGATCGGGCACGCCTCGCTGTCCGCCGCCGCTTCGGGTTCGTGCCGGCGGCGTTCGCCGTGCAGCGCGGCAAGCGGCGGCACCTCGGCGTCTGCGGGCGTCGCCACCGCCGCCAGGAAACGCGGCGACAGCACCGGCTCCCACCCGACCGGCGCATCGTCGACCGGTACATCGTCGACCGGCACATCGGCCACCGGCGCGTCGGCGACCGGCGCATCGTCACCCATCTCGACGGCCGTCTCGGCAATCCTCTCGATGGCCGTCTCGTCGCCGGTCGGCTCGTCCGCGTGCAGCGGCTCGACATGCCCCGGATCGTCCGGGCGCGCGTCCGGCATCGCGGCTGCGGCCACATCGGCATCGTCGATGCCGACGCCTGCCGCCGGCACCGCCGCATCCGGCACGATCACCTCGGCCCGGTGCGGCATCGCCCCGGCGTCGAAGCCCGGCACCTCGGAAACCGGCGCGAAACCGGCCGCGAACACCGCTTCGCCGTGCGGCACTTCGCCCTGCGCGACTTCGCCCGTCGGCAGCGCCCGTTCGGGTGCGGCTTCGGCGAGCGGCGGCACCGGCACGAAGTCGAACCGCGCGGCGGCCCGCTCGATCAGCGAACCGCGGGGGCGGCGGGGAGATGGATGGTTCATCGGTTCAGGCCCCCATTCCGCGCTGGATCACGTCGATGCCGAGCAACCCGATGTAAAAGACGACCAGCGCCGCCAGCCCGCCTGCAAAAAGGCTGCCCAACCGGCGCCGGCGCCCGCGTTCGGCGCGCGTCACCACCTCGCCGATCGATCCGATCACCGGCAGCCCGCTCGCGCGTTCGAGCTGCCCCGGCGTCGCAAAGCTCGTGCGCAGTTGCCCGATCGCAAAGGCGGCGGCGACGCCCGCGCCCAGCCCGGCGACCAGCACCGCCGTCAGCAACAGCGCCCGCTTGGGCGATGTCGGCGCGGTCGGCTCGGTCGGCGGATCGGTCACCTTGAACTTGACCGCATCGCTCACATGCTGCGCCTGCGCGGCGATCTTCATCTGCTCGCGGTCGGTGAGCAGCTTGTCATACTGGTCCTTCAGCACCTGATATTCGCGGTCGATCTGGTTCTGCTCGGCGGCGACGCCCGGCTGCTCGGCCATGCGCGCCTGCAGACGCGCCAGATCGGCCTCGATCTGGTCGCGCCGCTGCACCAGCGCGGCGACCTGCGCCGACTTGTCGGCCTGCATCGAACGCAGGCTCATATAGAGCGGGTTGGCGCTGGCGGCCGCCCCCGGCACCATCGGCTCGCTGCGCGCGGCGGCCTGTGCGGCGGCAAGCTGCGCCTTCAGCGCGATCACGTCGGGATGGTTGTCGGTCCACCCCTTTGCGCGCGCGTCGGCAAGCTGTCCCTGGATCGCCTGGAGCCGCGCCCGCGCCGGCCCCAGCGCGGCGGTGCCCCCGCCCGCGGCGGCGGGGGTGCCCGCCATCTGCGCCGAAACGGCGTTGAGGCTGCTCTGCGCGGCGGCAAGGTCCGACTGGATCTGCGCAAGCTGCGCGCGCGCCGCGCCGATGCGGTCGTCGAGCGAGCCCGTCCCCGGCAGACTGCCCAGGAAACGCGCCTGGAAATCGGCGCGCTTGGCGTCCGCATCCTGCAACTGCTTCTGCCGCTCGGCGAGCTGCTGGTCGAGGAACTGGAGCGACTGGCTCGACTGGTCGCGATTGTCCGCCAGGTTGTTCTCGACGAACAGGTCGATCAGCTTCTGCGCGATCTGCCGCGCCAGCTTGCCGCTGCTCGCGGTCACGCTGATCGAAAACTGGTTGGGCTGGTCGGCGGTGATCTTGATCGCGTTCTGCAACGATGCGACGCGCGCCGCGACGTCGCGGTCGCTGGCGACGGTGCGGGCCAGGTCGGTGCCGCGCACGACCTTTTCCAGCGTGACCGCCGCCGTCAGCGTCTGGCGAAGCCGGTCGATATCCTGCTGCTGCTGGCTCGCCGCCCCCGGGTCGGTCGGCAGGATCGGGCGCAACTGGACATAGACGCGGGCGCGCGATTCGTATCGCGTCGGAAGCTGCGACACGACGAACCACCCGGCCAGGCACACCGCCCATGCGACGCACAGCGCCAGCCACCGGCGTTGCCAGATGCCGTGAAGCGCGATGCGTGCCTCGTCGAGCAGGTTCCCCATCCGCCGCGGCTCCTCAGAACATGCTTTCGGGGATGATGATGACGTCGCCGGGCTCCAGCCGCACATTGGCGCTGATGTTGCCGTTCTTCAGCAGGTCGGAAAGGCGGATGCGGTACTCGCGCTGGCGGCCGCTCGCCTTGTCATAGCGGACGAGCCGCGCGCGGTTGCCCGACGCGAATTCGGAAAGCCCGCCGACCGCGATCATCGCGTCGAGCACGGTCATGTTGGCGCGATACGGGATCGACGCGGGCTTTTCGGTCGCGCCGACGATGCGCACCTGCTGGCTGTACGTGCCCGAGAAGTTCTCGACGATCACCGAAACGATCGGGTCCTTGATATACTCGCTCAGCGCGAGCTTCAGGTCGTCGGCCAGCATCGCCGGCGTCTTGCCGACGGCGGGCATGTCGCTGATCAGCGGCGTGGTGATCCGCCCGTCGGGGCGCACCTGGACCTTGGCCGACAGTTCCGGGTTGCGCCACACAAAGATGTTGAGCTGGTCCATCGGGCCGATGACATATTCCTCGCTCGGCGCCTCATGCGCCGCGACGGCCGATGCGGGCGGCAGTTCGGCGCGCCCGCCGGCGCCCGCACAGCCTGCAAGCAGCATCGCCGGCAGCATCGGCGCCGCAACGGTCCAGTTCTTTCGCAACTCCAACCCTCGTCCCATGCGCGCAGCTCCTTCCACGGCACGACCGGGCCGACGGGCGGCCGGAAATGCCGGGATCAGCGCGAGCTATCGCCGGTTCGGGTAAAGATAGCGTTAGTGAAAAGGCACGGATTTCCGCCGATGTTCCACCCCCGTTCCGCAAAGCCGCCCATTTTGGGGCAGCCGGAACAGCGCCGGAAAGAAAGTCGGCGGCCGCCGCGCGGTCAGTCGGTCGGCAGCCCCAGCACCACCTCGCGCACCGGCGGATGGCCCAGGAACATCGACGGGCTCGCCGTCGCGCCATAGGCGCCCGATGCGAACAGCACGACCAGATCGCCCACCTCGGCGCGCGGCATCGCGACGCGATCGGCCAGCCGGTCGAGCGGCGTGCACAGCGGCCCGACGATGCTCACCGTCTCCTCGGGCGCGTCGCCCATCCGCTCGGCGATCGCGACCGGATAGTTGCGGCGCACCACCGTGCCGAAATTGCCCGTGGCGGCCAGATGGTGGTTGAGCCCGCCGTCGACGACCAGGAACCGCTCGCCCTGCGACCATTTGCGATCGACGACGCGCGCGACATAGACGCCCGCCTCGCCGACCAGCCAGCGGCCCAGCTCGATCGCGAAGTGCCAGCCCGTCAGCGGTGCGCACGCCGCGCCCAGCGCCGCGCCGATCGCCTCGATGTCGATGGCCGTGTCGCCGGGGAAATAGGGGATGCCGAATCCGCCGCCCAGATTGACCAGCGGCGGCACGCTGCCCGCCGCGTCGGCCAGCCGCTCGGCCAGCGCGATCGTCGCGGCCTGGGTGTCGATCACCGCCTGCGTGTCGAGCGACTGCGATCCGGCATAGATATGGAATCCCTGCCACGCCGCGCCCGCCGCCAGCAGCCGCCGCACCAGTCCGGGGACGAACGCCGTATCGACGCCGAACGGCGATGCGCGCCCGCCCATTTTCATCCCCGATCCCTTGAGCTCGAAGTCGGGGTTGACCCGCACCGCCAGCCGCGGCGCGCGGCCGACGCGCTCGGCGATCGACAGCGCCCGCTCGGCCTCGCTTTCCGATTCGAGGTTGATCGTCGCGCCGCACGCGATCGCGGCCTGCAATTCGGCGTCGCGCTTGCCCGGCCCGGCAAAGCTGATCGCCGCGGCCGGCTTGACCGCCAGCGCGCGGTCGAGTTCCCCCGCCGATGCGACGTCGAGCCCGTCGACGCGCGGCGCCATCGCGGCGAGCAGCAGCGGATGCGGGTTGGCCTTGATCGCATAGTGCAGCGCGACTCCGGCGGGAAGCGCCGCCCGCAACCGCGCGATCCGTGCGGCGACGATGCCGAAATCATAGGCATAAAAGGGCGTTCCCGCCGCCGCCAGCGCACGCACGGCCTCGCCGCCGACCGTCAGGCTCGACTGGCCGGCGAATTCGGGCGGGATCGGTCCATGGGGTTTGGAAGTCATGCGATGTCGGCCTTCAGGAGCGCGCGGTCGAGCTTGCCGTTCGGCCCGCGCGGCAATGTGTCGCGCCAGATATAGCGCGTCGGCTGCATGAAGCTCGGCAGGTCGCGGCGCAACCGCTGGCGAAGCGCCGCCTCGGCGGCGTCCGCCTCGCCTGCCGCACGCGCGACGACGACGATCGCCTGGCCCAGCCGCTCGTCGGCGACCCCGAACGCGGCCGCCTCGCGCACCTCGTCGCCGCTCAGCACCGCCTCCTCGATCTCGGTCGGGCTGATGCGGTTGCCCGCCGACTTGATCATCTCGTCGTCGCGGCCGACGAAACGCAGCAGCCCGTCGCTATCGGCGACCACCGTGTCGCCCGACCACACCGCCGTCCCGCCATATCGCGAAAAGGCGGGCGCGGGCCGAAAGCGGAGCGCGGTGCGTTCGGCGTCGCGCCAATAGCCCTGCGCGACCAGCGGCCCGGCATGGACCATCTCGCCCGGCTCGCCCGGCCCGGCGCGGCTGCCGTCGGGACGCACGACCATCACCTCGGCAAAGGGGATCTCCCGGCCGATCGAATCGGGGTGCGTGTCGACCAGCGCCGGATCGAGATAGGTCGACCGGAACGCCTCGGTCAGCCCGTACATCGGATAGAGCGCCGCCTGCGGAAAGCGCGCGCGCAGCCCGGCGACGAGGCGCGGCGTCAGCGCGCCGCCCGAATTGGTCAGCCGCCGCAAGCTTGCCGCCGTCGCCTCGGGCCATTCGGCCTCGAGCAGTTGCACCCACAGCGGCGGCACGCCCGCCAGCGTCGTCGCCTCGAAGCGCGCGACCGCCTTCACCACGTCGCGCGCGGTCAGGTAATCGAGCGGGACGACGCACGCCCCCGCCGCCCAGGTCGAGAAGAGCTGGTTCTGGCCATAGTCGAAGCTCAGCGGCAGCACGCCCAGCACGCGATCGGCCGGATCGATCTTCAGATAATGCGCGACGCTGATCGCCCCCAGCCAAAGATTGGCGTGGCTCAGCATCACGCCCTTGGGCCGTCCGGTCGATCCCGAGGTGTACAGGATCGCGGCGAGCGTCTCCGGCGCGGCGCGCGACGGGGCCAGCGGCATCAGCGCGGCGGCGGCCTCGGCGACTTCCGTTTCGGTGGAAACAGCGGTGCGTCGCGGCACGTCTCCGAACGACAGCGAATCGAGCCTGGATTGCTGCGAAACGAGCAGTTCCGCACCGCTATCGGCAAGGATATGGGCCACCTGTGCGCGTTTCAGCACCGGATTGAGAGGCACATGCACATAGCCCGCGCGAACCGCGGCGAGCGGCATCAGGCACGCGACCCGCGTTTTCGGCAGCCATGTCGCCACCCGCGCGCCGGGCGCGAGCCCCTGCGCCGCCAGCCACGCCGCCAGCCGCCCCACCTCGGCCTCCAGCGCGGCATAGGTCAGCGTGCCGTCACGGTCGGCAAGCGCGACGGCGTCGGGTCGGCCACGCAAAGGCAGCGTGTCGAGCGGCTGGGCAAGCGGTTCGAGCGCGATCATCCCCCACCCATTACGCTTGGCAGCCGCGCCGCCAAGTCTTACGGGGACGAAAAAAGTCGCAGGGGACACACATTGCAGCGTCAGGACCAGATTGAGATCGAGGAAGCGGTGCGCGGCGTACTCGCCGACGTGCTTGGGCTGGATGCGGCGCGGGTCGCGGCATTCGACGCCGACACCGCGCTTTTCGGCGCGCTTCCCGAGCTCGATTCGATGGCAGTCGCGGGCGTCTTGACCGAACTCGAGGATCGCCTCGGCATCCTGATCGACGACGACGAGGTCGACGGCGACATGCTCGAAACCTTCGGTGCGCTCACCCGCTTCGTCGCGGCCAAGGTCCGGGGGTGATCGACAGCTACGACTGGGCCGGCGGGCGCGAGGCGATGCTTCGCTTCGGCCCCGCCGCGGGTCCGGTCGTGGCATTGGCGTTGCCGCTGTTCGAAGAAGCGAACCGCACGCGCAGCTTTGCCGTCACGCTGCTCCGCGCGCTGGCCGCTCACGGCATCGCAGGCGCGCTTCCGGACCTTCCCGGCCAGGGGGATAGCCTGGCGGCGACACAGGATGCGCGGCTGGCGCATCTGCGCAGCGCCTTTGCCGCTGCGGTGGCGACGCTCGCGGGCGCCGGCGGCCGGGCGGTCCATGCCGCCGCGATCCGTAGCGGCGCACTCCTCGACAGCGATGCGCGCGTCGCCAGCCGCTGGCATCTGGCGCCCCAGCCGGGCTCGGCGTTATGCCGCGAACTCGATCGTATCGCGCATCACGCCACCCATACCACCCCGCCCGCCGACAGCGACGCGCCGACGCTGCGTTGGATCGCCGGAAACGCGATTGCACCGGCGCTGCTGGCGGCGCTTGCCGATGCCGTGCCCGTTCAGGGCGCACACGACGCCGGGCCGCCGGTCCGGACGCTGCGCCTGACCGGCGACACCCAGTCCGCCGACGCCCACGTCGCCGGCCCGCCGCTCTGGCGCCGCGCCGAACCCGACAATGACGTCGCGTTCGCGACGCTGCTCGCGGCCGATCTCGCCGCGTGGGTCCGGCAATGCGCCAACTGATCGGTTTCGCCTGCTCCGACGCGCCGCTGCTCGGCACGCTCGACATGCCCCCCGGCGCCTCGGCCCGGACAGGCCTGTTGATCGTCTCCGGCGGCAACGAAATCCGGATCGGCGCGCATCGCGGCATGGCCTTGCTGGCGGACCGCATCGCATCGGGCGGCTTTCCCGTGTTTCGCTTCGACCGGCGCGGCATCGGCGACTCCGGCGGCACCAACGGCGGGTTCGAGACGAGCGGCCCGGACATCGCGGCCGCGGCCGCCTGCTTCCGAAATACGGCGCGAGTCGACCGCATTCTGGGCTTCGGCAATTGTGACGCCGCAAGCGCCCTCATGCTGTTCCACCGCGACGCCGGCCTCGACGGGCTGGTCCTCGCAAACCCCTGGGCGGTGATGTCACGCGACGACCTGCCGCCGCCCGCTGCGATCCGGGCGCGATACGCCGCGCGCCTTCGCGACCCAAAGGCGTGGGTACGCCTGCTGCGCGGAGGCGTCGATTTGGGCAAACTGGCGCGCGGCCTCGCCAGGATCAGCCGCGCCCGGACGGGAGGAGCGGACGGCAACCTGCTGGCCGACCGGCTGGCCGCCGCGCTGTCGGCCAGCACCGTGCCGACGACACTGCTCCTCGCCACCCGCGACAACAGCGCGATCGCGTTTGCCGACATTCTCGGCAGCCCGGCCTTTGCGGCGATCCGGGACCGCCTGCGCTGCGAATGCCTCGACAGTGCGAGCCATAGTTTCGCCGGCCCCGAGGACGGCGAATGGCTCCACGCCCGCCTGATCGCCGCACTGGGCGCGCTGGAAGGCACGGCGGTGCGGGGCTGAGCGCTCCCGCACCGGCACCAGAACCGTTACTCGGCGGCTTCGGCCACCTGCTCGAAATCGGCCGCAGCGAGGAAGCGTTCCGCATCGAGCGCGGCCATACAGCCCGTCCCGGCGGCGGTGATCGCCTGGCGATAATGCTTGTCCATCACGTCACCGCACGCAAAGACGCCGGGGACGCTCGTCCGCGTCGTTCCCTTTTCGACGACGATATAGCCATCGTCATCGAGCGCGAGGTGGCCGCGGAACAGCTCGGTCGCCGGATGGTGGCCGATCGCGACGAACCCCCCGTCGACAGCGATTTCGGAACGTTCGCCGGTAACCGTATCTTCGAGCTCGATGCCGACCAGACCTTCGGGTTCGCCGCCGCCGATGAAGCGCACGACCTTCTTGTTCCAAAGCACGTTGATCCGCTCGTTCGCCGTCAGCCGCTGCTGCAGGATCTTTTCGGCACGCAACGAGTCGCGGCGATGGATCAGCGTCACGTCGGGGCTGTGATTGGTGAGGTAAAGCGCTTCCTCGACGGCAGTGTTGCCGCCGCCGATGACCGCAACCTTCTTGCCCCGATAGAAAAAGCCGTCACAGGTCGCACACGCGCTGACGCCCTTGCCCTTCAGCAGATCCTCTGAATCGAGGCCCAGCCAGCGCGCCTGTGCGCCCGTGGCGATGACGAGTACGTCGCCGAAATAGACGGTGCCGCTGTCGCCGACGAGACGGAACGGACGCTGCGAGACGTCGATCTCGACGATCGTGTCCCACATCATCTGGGCACCGACATGCTCGGCCTGGGCCTGCATCTCCTGCATCAGCCACGGCCCCTGGATCACCTCGCGAAAACCGGGGTAATTCTCGACATCGGTGGTCGTGGTGAGCTGGCCGCCGGGCTGGATGCCCTGCACGACGATCGGGGCGAGCCCGGCGCGCGCGCCATAGATGGCGGCCGAAAGCCCCGCCGGGCCCGATCCGAGAATGAGCATGCGGGTCGAATGGGTAGCGGTCATTCCTGTCTTCCGAATAGCGTTCGGGGCGCATCTAGTAAGCGCGCGCCGCGAAAGCGCAACATGGGGATGACCGCCTCGCTTCGCCAGCGGATCGGGTGCCGCCGGATCGAAATCCCCGCGCCAGGGTTGGCACGCCCGTCCACCCCGGACTAGGGAGGCGGACATCGATGTCGACGCCCCTGGAGATGAGCCTGTGACGAGCCCCCATCCCTTCCACGCGCTCCACCATCAGGGGATGATCCGCACCGGCGTCTGCACGCCGCCCGTGCGCGTCGCCGACCCGCATGCCAATGCCGAAGCGACGATCGCGCTTGCCCGCCAGGGCGACCGGGCGGGCGCCGACCTGCTTGTCTTTCCCGAGCTCGGCCTCACCAGCTATGCGATCGACGACCTCCACCTTCAGGACGCCGTGCTCGCCGCGAGCGAAGCGGCAGTGGCGATGGTGGCAGAGGCGAGCCGCACGTTGCGCCCGGTTCTGCTCGTCGGCGCGGCGCTGCGTCGCAATGGCCGCGTCTATAACTGCGCCGTGGCGATCGCACGCGGCAGAATCCTGGGCGTCGTCCCCAAGCAATATCTGCCGAACTATCGCGAATATTATGAAAAGCGCTGGTTCGCATCGGGGATCGGCATGGTTGGGCTGGACATCCGCGTCGCAGGACAGGTCGCCCCGTTCGGCACCGACCTGATCTTCGCGGCCGACACATTGGCCGACTTCACCTTTCACGTCGAGATCTGCGAGGACTACTGGGCGCCGACACCGCCCTCGACCGCAGGTGCGCTCGCCGGCGCCCTGGTGCTGTGCAACCTTTCGGCATCGAACATCGTCGTCGGGAAGGCGCGCGAACGCGCGCTGCTCTGCGCATCGCAATCGGCGCGGACGCTCTCCGCCTATCTGTACTCGGCGGCAGGTGCCGGCGAAAGCACCACCGATCTCGCCTGGGACGGCCAGGGAATGATCTACGAACTGGGCGAGTTGCTCGCCGCGTCCGAACGGTTCGACGCGACGCAGGGCGTGGTACTCGCCGACGTCGATCTTGAGCGCCTGCGCCTCGAACGGTCGCGCAACGGCACCTTCAACGATAGCGACCGTGCCGCCGACTATCCGGAACGCCGCTTCCGCCGGGTCGGTTTCGATCATCCGCTCGACGCGAGCGACCGCGGGCTCATTCGTCCGGTCCGGCGTTTCCCGTTCGTCCCCGACCATGCTGCCGAGCTCGAAGCCGATTGCTACGAGGCGTTCAATATCCAGGTCGAGGGCCTGCGCCAGCGGCTGCTTGCCACCGGCAGCCGCCATCTCGTCGTGGGGATTTCGGGCGGACTCGATTCAACGCATGCGCTGATCGTCGCGTGCAAGGCGATGGACCGGCTGGAACGCCCCCGCGCCGACATTCTCGCCTATACGATGCCGGGTTTCGCCACCGGCGAGGAAACGCGGGCCAATGCCTGGGCGCTGATGCGCGCGCTGGGCGTCACCGCAGCCGAAATCGACATCCGTCCCGCCGCGCGCCAGATGCTTGCCGATATGGGGCACCCCTTTGCGAACGGGGAGCCCGTCTATGACGTGACGTTCGAAAATGTGCAGGCCGGGCTGCGCACCGACTATCTGTTCCGTCTCGCCAATCAGCATCACGGCTTCGTGCTCGGCACCGGCGACCTTTCCGAACTCGCGCTCGGCTGGTGCACCTATGGCGTCGGCGACCAGATGAGCCACTATGCCGTCAACGCGGGCGTGCCCAAGACGCTGATCCAGTATCTGATCCGCTGGACGGTGCAGACCGGTCAGTTCACCGGCGAGGCCGCAGCGGTGCTCGAAGCGATCCTGTCGACCGAGATTTCACCCGAACTCGTCCCGGCGGATGCCGACGGCCGGATGCAAAGCACGCAGGATCGGATCGGCCCCTACGAACTCCACGATTTTTTCCTGCACTATGTCGTCCGCTATGGATTGCGGCCGTCGAAGATCGCGTTTCTCGCCTGGCACGCCTGGCACGACGTCGCGGCTGGCGCATGGCCGATCGGCTTTCCGGCCGAAGCGCGCAACGCCTATGATCTGCCGACGATCGCACGCTGGCTCGAGAGTTTCCTGCACCGCTTCTTCCAGACGAGCCAGTTCAAGCGTTCGGCGCTTCCCAATGGACCCAAAGTATCGGCGGGCGGAGCGCTCAGCCCACGCGGCGACTGGCGCGCACCGTCGGACAGCGTGGCAACCGCATGGATCGCCGAGCTCCGAAACGGGTTGCCGCCCGCCTGATCGGCCGCCGGATCAGTCGCGGACGAGCAGCCGAACCTTGCGCAGCAGTTCGACCGTCTCGAACGGCTTGCGCAGGACCGCAACCTCGGGACTGGCCACCGTGTCGAGCTTGTCGGACTCGGCAAAGCCGGTGACGACCAGCGCCGGGAGTGCGGGCCATTCGGCGCGGGCGGCGCGGATCACATCGGCGCCGCTCATCCCCGGCATCGCGAAGTCGACCACGAGCAGATGCGGTTCCATGCGACGGACCAGTTCCAGCCCGGCATTGCCGCTGTCGGCCTCCTCGACCGTGGCGCCGGCGGAAACCAGCATCTCGGTCAGCGTCGAGCGGACCTGAGGATCGTCGTCGACAAGCGCAATCCGAACCCCCGAAAGGTCGAACCGCGTATCGGCACGCGTATCATCGTCGACCGCGCGGCGGGGCTGCGCTGCGGCGACGCGCAGCAGCAGCGTGACGCGCGTTCCCTCACCCGGCCGGCTTTCGATCTGAAGCGAGCCCCCCGACTGGCGAAGCACGCCGAATGCCATCGAAAGGCCCATGCCGGTGCCCTTCCCGACTTCCTTCGTCGTGAAAAAGGGTTCGGCAGCGCGCGCCAGCACTTCGGGCGACATGCCGACGCCGCTGTCGGCAAGCGTGAGCGCGACATAATCCCCGGCGGGAAGGTCCGGCGCGACGATGCCGCTCCGCCGCTCGGCCGAAATGGTCAGCACCCCGCCATCGGGCATGGCATCGCGGGCGTTGAACGCGAGGTTGAGGATCGCCAGCTCGAGCTGGAGCGAATCGGCCTGGACATTCCAGGTGGGATCGATCGGCAGCACCCGCACCTGTCCCAGCGGCGCGACGGCCCGCTCGACCAGGCTGCGAACGCCGCCCACAAGCTCGCCCAACCGGACCGAGGTGACGTCGAGACGCTGCTTGCGCGAAAAGGCGAGAAGTTGCCCGGTCAGCGTACGTCCGCGCTCCACCGCATCGAGTGCGCTCGCGCTCCACCGCACGACGCGATCGGCGTCGCCGGGCTTGCGCGCGATCAGTTCAAGGTTGCCGGCGACCGCCTGAAGCAGATTATTGAAATCATGCGCGATGCCGCCGGTCAGTTGCCCCACGGCCTCGAGCTTCTGCGACTGCAGCAACGCGGCCTCCGCCGCCTGGCGTTGCGCAACCTGACCACGCAGTTCCTGGAGCGCGTCATCACGTTCGCGAACCAGGGCCGCCAACTGGTCGTTGTCCGCACGGAGCTTTTCCGCCGACGGCAACGCGGCAGCCCTCGGCAGCAAGCGCCACAGCGCAACGGCAGTCGTCAGCCCCGCCCCGGCGACGGCGACCCGAATCACGGCATCGACCCAATTGGCGCCGGCGATCAGGATTCCGATCGTCATCACATGCGTCATGGCGCAAGCGACCAGAAAGGCCGCGAAACACCAGAACATCCAGCCGAAGGCGACATCGCGACGGCTGCGCACCAGCCGAACCAATGCGAGCGCGATCGAGATGAAGGCAGCAGCGGTCAACAAGTCCGCCAGCGCGTCTGTCCAGAATAGGCTGGCGGGAAGCGCCGCCATGTGGCCAAGCGCAGCGCTGCCATCATGAGCGGTGGCGAACAGGTCCGGCATTCCGCGATCCCCTCAACGCGGGGTCAACCCGCGCCAGTGGGGCGTCTTAGTGTAATCCGGTGACAAACGAAACCTAAGGGGAATGCCAGTATTGCTCGTCGCGCGTCGTGGGATCCGCCCGCATCCTTCGGTAATCCGTCACAAATGCTGCGACAGATCCGGCGTTCGTTGCAGCGACGGAACAACCGGCAATCTTGCGGGCTAGTTCCACCGACAGCGCAATCGACGTCCCTCACTTGCGCTTTGACGCGCCCATTCGATCAGTTGCAGTCCGTTCACCGCGTCCAGCGGATCCACCGGCGGCGGGGCACCGTGGCGAAGGCAAGCGCGGACGCCGGCATAAAAGCGGCGATAGTCTCCGCGTTCGGACAGTACGCGCTGCCGGCTTCCGTCGGCGAGCGTCAGCACGCCATGCTGTTCCGGCGCCTCGATTCCGAAGTCGGGCTGGTCAGCGCGATGCTGCGCCCGCAACACCGCCTCCTGCGGGTCGAGTCCCTGCTTGCGAAAGCTTCCACGCAGCCCATGAAGCGCAAAGCGCGGGCGTGGCTCCGCCACGATCGGCGCCGACGCCAGTTCGACGCGGCGCGTGCCATAATGCAGCGTCAGATGAAAATAGTCGTCGACCTGCGAACCTGCCCGCTGGGCACCGATATCGGCGTCGATCGCATCGGGCAGACCGAACATCTGCAACGCCTGGTCGACCAGATGCGGCCCGAGATCGATCAGGACACCCCCGCCCTTGCCCGGCGCCTCGTGCCAATTGTCACGCAGCGCAGGGCGATAACGATCCCAACAGGCACTCGCCAGCAGGATCTCGCCAAGCACTTCCTGATCGAGCAGGCGCTTTACCGTCAGGAAATCGCTGTCCCACCGCCGGTTGTGGAAGATGGTGAGCATTCGCCCGGCGGCACGCGCTGCCGCCGCCAATTCGCGCGCCTCTCCGCTATCAAGGGCGATCGGCTTGTCGATCACCACATGCTTGCCCGCCTCGATCGCGGCACGCGCATAGGCGGCATGGCTGTCGTTCGGGGTGGCGATGATGACCAGTTCGATGTCGGACATCGCCAATACGGCCGCAAGCTCGGGAACCACCAGGGCCCCGGGGGCATCGGCCTCGACTTGCGAGCGCCGCGACGTCACGACGGCACCAAGCGCAAACCCCTCGCTCGCACGGACCAAGGGAGCATGAAATGCGCGTCCCGCCAGACCATAGCCAACCAGCGCCGTTCGAATCATCGCTGTTCGTCCCTTACCTTCGCGACCTACAGGCGTCGCGCCCGCAGCGCGGGTTCGATCGCCGCAATCATTGCGTCGTATCCCGCCTCGTTCGGCTCAACGCCCTCCCCCGCAAATTCGCGCCGTATCCCGCCGTCGGCGTCGGCCAAGGCGTTCCAATAGTCGATCCAGGCCGCGCCGGTGCGCAGCGCCTGGACACGAAGCGCCTCGTTCAGCGCGCGGACCGCGCCTGCTGCATCGACATCGGGCCGCGACGGGAAACCCCGTGCAGGCGGCACGGCGCCGATCATCACCGTCATATGATTGGCCCAGGCGATCTGAGTCATCATGCGCAGATTGTCGACGATGCGTTCGATTCCCGCCGGGCTGGGATCGGATACCAGGTCTTGGGCGCCGCCGAGCAGATGAAGAAAGCGCGGCTTGAGCGCGACGACATCGGCCATCATCCGCAGCAGCATCTGTCCGGTCTGCTGTCCGGCAATACCCCGCGCCACACGGCCGGCACGAAAGAAATCGGGCCGGCACGACATCCAGCTCGCCGTGAGACCGTCGCCCAGAAACACGATGTTGACCGGCGCCTTGGTGGCCAGGACCGTCCGGTTGCTCTCCGAATAGTGGTCGAGCCCTGCCCAATCGCGATCGGCGGGACACCCCGTCCCGACCGGCAACGGCCTTGCGGGCTCCTGAAGCCGTGGGCTGCCATGCGCAGCGATCGGCAAGACCGCGGCGCCCATGAGCAACGTGCGTCGGACGATCAACATGCCACTCCCGTTCCGTGCCGCAGCCCTTCTGGCGGCTGCGCTCCATCGCTCACGCACTATGCGTTGCCGCGGTGACGAGGCAAGCAAGCGCGACGTAACGGCATCTTTGGGCGCATTCGTGTTGGCGGTGCAATCGGCGCTCGCACTTGCACATATTCTTCGCCTATTAGGGATCGGCTGGCTGCCTGGGCTGTTCCCAGCATTAAGGAGTAAGTGCTTGTGAAGTTGCGCGGGAATTGCGTTGGAGCGGGACATTGGTCGATCTGGATGACGGCACTGGCCGCTGTTCCCATGAGCCCAGCCCTTGCCCAGCAGCAGCCCGCGGCGAACAACACGCCGCCCGCCCCGATCGCTCCGGTGCCGGTGCAGACGATGCCCCTGCCGACGCTCAGCGCCGCCCAAGCCGATCAGCTCGCACAGGCCCTTGCGCAAGCCGGCTATTCGCAGGGGCTTCGCCACGACAGCCCGACACCGGCACGCCCCGCGGACAACGATGCACTGGTGCGCGCCGCCCTCGACTATGCCCGCGCGGTGCATTCGGGTCGGCTGGACGCGAGCGATTTCGACACCAATTGGGGGCTGCGCCCGCCGGCATTCGATCCGTTGCCCGGCTTTACCGATGCCGTGCGCCGCGACCGGATCGCGGCTTGGCTACGCTCGTTGCCCCCGCCCTATGCAGGCTATGACGGGCTGCAGAAGGGCCTGATCGCCTATCGGCAGATCGAGGCGAACGGCGGCTGGAACAAGCTTGCCGCGGGTCCCGACCTCGCGCAGGGGGCGAGCGGCGCGCGTGTGGCGGCGCTGCGCAAACGCCTCGCGGTGGAGGATCCCGAGGTATCGCCGACCGGCGACAGCTTCGATGCGGCGCTGAAGGAAGCCGTCGTGCGCGCCCAGCGGCGCTATGGCCTCAACCCCACCGGCGTGGTGTCGACGGGTACGCTCGCGGCATTGAATGTTTCGACGCGAGACCGCATCCGGCAGATCATGGCGAACATGGAGCGGTGGCGCTGGTTGCCGGCGCAGCTGCCCGCCAAGCGAATCCAGGTCAATATCGCCGCAGCCGTTATGACTGTTTTTGAAGGTGATACACCGATCTTTTCAATGAAGGCCGTAACCGGACGCCCCGGCAACGAAACGCCGATGCTCCAGTCGCGTATCCATTCGATCGTGCTCAATCCGCCGTGGAATGTGCCGACGAGCATCGCAACGAAGGAATTGTGGCCCAAGGGCGACGCCTATTTGCTGCGGAACGGCTACAAGATCATCGGCACCGGGCCGAACCGCCGGCTTCAGCAGCAGCCGGGACCGCGCAGCGCGCTGGGATTGTACAAGTTCGATTTTGACAATTCTTTCTCGGTTTATCTGCACGATACGCCGGCGCAGGCCGGATTTTCGCGGTTCAGCCGGCTCGAGAGCCATGGCTGCGTGCGGCTGGAAAAGCCCGCGCAACTGGCACAGCTGCTGCTTCGCAATGACCCCAACTGGCAGCCCGATCGGATTCAATCCGTGATCGTTGAGGGGAAAACCACGCGCGTTTCGCTGCAAGAACAGGATAAAGTCGCGGTGTTCCTGCTCTATTGGACGGCGTTCGCAGGAACGAATGGACAGATGAACTTTCGCGACGACCCCTATGGCTGGGATCGCGCGCTCGCCGAGAAGATCGAGCGCCGATCGGCCATCACCGCAGCCGTCGCGGCGCGCTGACACATTGAGAGGGAGATTGGGATGAAGCGCTTTGCACGGACCGCGCTGGTCGTCGCGGCGGCGGTCGGGCTTGCGGGCGGACTCGCCGGATGCGGGTCCAGCGACGAACAGGCGCCGCCGCCGCCCAACATGGAAGGAATCGACATTGCGCCGGACAATGGCGTCGAGGCCAATGTCATCACCGAGGCGCCGGCAGCCAACCGCATCGACAACCTGACCGCCGAGACCCCGCACCGTAACGAAAGCGAGGCCCACGCAAAGCCGGTCGTATCGGAAACCGAGCAGGTCCAGGACGACGCCGCGGCAACCGGCATGACCGCCCGTGTGGCGCGCGAAGACAGCGCCAACGAGACCGAAGCGGGACATTAACCAACCGCAAGGCAAATATTTCGCTATTGTTTCAGTCGAGATACTTGCTTACATTCGCAACATCCGGTCGAAATCGTCGATCGGGCGGAGCCGGACGGCGTTTAACTCCCTTTTCCGTCGTCCGGCTTTCGCCATAGAGCGAAGCCTCTTCGCGCCAGATTCCACCCAGCCGCCAGCGCATCATCGTCAAAGGATTGCCTGCCGCCGGGCCGATGGGGACCCGCCCGGCAGCAGGCGCGGTGGCGGGCGCAGCGCGCTCCACCACCAAAGGGTTTCAGCGATGCGTTCGGCGCGTCGGGCGCCTACGGTTGACCACGAGCTGCGGGTTGCGCGCCCGGGCAATGCTCGCCATCAGCAGCGAACGCTGCGCGGGCGTAAAGCCCGCTGCCTCGAACGCGTCGCATTCGGCGGGAGCAACGTCGTTACCATCGTGCCATGCCAGCACCGCGAAGCGCCGGAGCGCCTCCAGCCGCGCATCGGCGAGACGCGGATTGGGGCGCTGTCCGCCGAAGATCATGCCCAGCGCAACCGCCAGCCGCCCCGGCGTCGCCAGCGAGCGGCGGCCGTCACGGCGCGCAATCGCGATCACCTGCCATTCGAGCGCGGAGAAGGTCGCCTGTCGGACCGACGGCGCACCACGGCGGCCGCCGTCAAGAAGCGAGCGATCCTGCGCGGGATCGAAGGAAAGATACGCCATCAGCAGCCTCCATCGCCCACCACCGGGCAGGCGAGTTCCGTGCGCGGCCGTCATCGCGCCGCATGAGAATGTCGTTGAAGGGCAAAGCCGCGGGCCCGCCCCGTTTTCGTACCATTCGGTATATAAATGCGGAACGGCACCGTCAAGCCGTTTCCTACCGGCCGATACAAAAAGGTCAACGCGATATTCGTCCCTGGACCAGCGTCGTGAACACGTCGCCGCAGGAGCGCGCGAAAACGTTGCGAAACTGCAACGCCTGGCGAAGATCAGGGTTAAACTGAACTGACCAGTACGCCCACATCTTGACGCGTTCCCGACGTCAGCCTAGCGGAATGTACCCCCCAGTACGGTTATTGCCCATGTTCGTCCCCCCTTCCCTGACCGGCCAGCCGATCGACGCCCCCGCCGATGCAGGCCGCAATCACCTTCCCGCGCCGCTGTCCGAACTCGAACAGATGGCTTTGGCGATCGGTCTTCGCGACGCGGCGGCCGACGCCGGCTGGATCCGCTTCGTGCCGCGAGCCTTGCGCGGGCTGCTGCGCCACCCGACGCTGCCGCTTTCGCGCCCGGCGCTGGAGGCACTGCGCGGCTATGCCCACCATCGCGACGGCCGCAATACTACGGCCGCCGGGAACGCGCGGGCGGCATTGATCGAACATGGCCACGACGTCGATCATGTCGACCAGATGATCGCCCGGTTGCGCGCCGAATAGCTGCTCGCGACGGCGGCGGCCGCATCGCACCCGGTCTACGTATTTTACCGGGAGCCGCGGTTATCCGCACTGCAACGGGCGGAAGGCAGGGATGATTGTCCCCGCCCCAATGCAGGACCTTCCCCGTGCTTCTCCCGCTCCAGAACGTCATTCTCGAGATGGTGGCGAAGGGAGAATCGCTGCAGCGGATCACCGACCGACTCTGTCACGAGGTTGCGGCCCTGTCGCCCGAGGTCGTGGTCAGCGTCCTCACCGTCGACGGTGCCGGGCGGCTGCATCCGCTCGCGGCGCCCACCCTGCCCGACCATTACCAGCAGGCGATCGACGGCATGGCGATCGGTCCGCGCGCGGGGTCGTGCGGCACGGCCGCCTATCTGCGCGCACCGGTGGTCGTTACCGATATCGAGACCGACCTGCGTTGGGCCCGTTACAAGTCGCTGGCTTTGCCGTTGGGATTGCGCGCCTGCTGGTCGACGCCGATCTTCGGCACCCGCGGCCATGTCATCGGCACCTTCGCCTTCTATTACCGGACCTGCCGCGGGCCGACCAAATTCGAAAAGTCGCTGGTCGCCACCTGTGTCCATCTCTGCGCGATCGCGATCGAGCATGATCGGTGGTGCGCCGAGCAGGAGCACCGCGCGCTTCACGACGCGCTGACCGGGCTGCCCAACCGCGCGGCCTTCACCGCCGCGATCGAGGCGCTGTCGTGCGAGGAGCCGGGCAGTTGGGGTGTCATGCTGGTCGATCTCGACAATCTGAAGACCGTCAACGACACGTTCGGCCATGGCGCCGGTGACGAGTTGATCCGCCACGCCGCGACGGCGATCGCGCAGGCGACGCTGCCCGACAAGACGTTCCGTCTGGGCGGCGACGAGTTCGCGGTGGTCGTCCAGACCCCCACCGCGCTGGAGAATATGGAGGCCGCGGCCGCCCATCTCCTCGCCGCGCTCGAACAGCCGACCGCGCACGAGGGACATTTGCTCGTCCCGCGCGGGACGATCGGCGGCGCCACCCTGGGCCGCGAGGATCGCACCCCCGAGTCGGTACGCCGCAATGCCGATTTCGCCCTGTACCACGCCAAGGAAACGCGCCGCGGCGGCTTCATCCGATACTGGCCCGGAATCGGAACGCGGATGCTCCGGCGGCTCGAGTCGGTCCGACGCGTCGAGATGGCGCTCGCCGAGGACCGCGTGATCGCGCATTACCAGCCGCTGTTCGACCTGCTGACCGGACAGATCGTGGGTTTCGAGACGCTGTGCCGGATTCGCGAGGGCGACACGATCGTCGCCGCCGCAGGATTTCAGGACGCATTGCACGACGGCCAGATCGCGACGGCGATCACCGAACGCATCCTGAGCAGCGTGGCGGCGGATCTTGCGCACTGGCGGACGATGGGACTGCCCGCCGTTCCCGTCGCGCTCAATCTCGCCCCTGCCGACTTCCGCGCGGGCCAGTTGCCCGGGCGAATCGCGCAGGCGATGGCCGCACGCGGCGCGCCGCTCGACCAGCTTGTCGTCGAGGTGACCGAGGCCGTCTATCTCGGCCCCGGCGAGGATGCCTTTGCCGAGACGATCCGCGAGCTTCGCGCCTGTGGCATCGGCGTCGCGCTCGACGATTTCGGCACCGGTTTCGCCTCGCTCACGCACCTTCTGACGGTGCCGGTCGACTATCTGAAGATCGACCGATCGTTCGTCGCGCAACTCGTTCACAGCCGCGCGAGCCGCGCGATCGTCGAAGGGGTCATCCACATCTCGCGCGAGCTCGACATCCGCGTCACCGCCGAGGGGATCGAGACCGAGGCGCAGGCCCAGGCACTGCGCGACATCGGCTGCGCGATCGGCCAGGGCTATCTGTTCTCGCCGCCCGTCGACGTCGAGGCGGCCACGACGATGCTGCGCGCCAGCCCGAGCATCGTCGCGCGGACGAGCAAGGGCAGGCGCCGCGAGCCGCAGGTGCCCCTGATCCACTGATCCACTGATCCATTGATCCACTGGCGCCGGCGGCGATCGATGCCGCCGGACGCGCGCGATCGACAGGGTGGCCCTCGGCGACCCGGCTCCCGGAAAGATGCACCTTCGCCACCTCGACAAGCGACGGCGCCATCATATCTTGGCGGCTCCACCAACCAAGATCACAGGATGCCATGCCGCAGAGCCAGACCGTCAACCGCCAGTGGACGCTTGCGCGTCGCCCCGTCGGCGAACCCGATTCCGAAACGCTGCGCCTGGTCGAGAGCGCGGTACCGCAGCCGGCGCCGGGCGAGATGCTGTTGCGCACCGAATATCTGTCGCTCGACCCCTATATGCGCGGCCGGATGAGCGACGCCCCCTCCTATGCCGCACCCGTCGAGATCGGCGGCGTGATGGTCGGCGGCACCGTCGCGCGGGTCGTTGCGGGGGATGTGCCCGGCTTTGCACCGGGCGACTGGGTGCTGAGTTTCAGCGGCTGGCAGGACTATGCGCTGTCGAACGGCCAGGGCGTGATCAACCTCGGCGCGTCGCCCGAACGCCCGTCATGGGCGCTGGGCGTGCTCGGGATGCCCGGGCTGACCGCCTATGCCGGCCTGACGCAGATCGGCGAGCCCAAGCCGGGCGAGACGCTGGTCGTCGCCGCGGCGACCGGCCCGGTGGGCGCGACGGTGGGGCAGATCGGCAAGATCCTCGGTTGCCGGGTCGTCGGCGTGGCCGGTGGCACCGACAAATGCGCCCATGCCGTGGATACGCTGGGTTTCGATGCGTGCATCGACCATCGCGCGGATGATTTTGCCGAACAGCTCAAGGCCGCCTGCCCGGAGGGAATCGACATCTATTTCGAGAATGTCGGCGGCAAGGTGCTCGACGGCGTGCTGCCGCTGCTCAACACGCGTGCGCGCCTGCCGTTGTGCGGATTGATCTCGCAATACAACGCGACGCGGCTGCCCGATGGCCCCGACCGGCTCAACTGGTTGATGGGGCTGGCGCTTCGCAAGCGGCTGACGATCCGCGGCTTCATCGTGTTCGACGACTTCGGGCACCTCTACCCCGAGTTCGTCCAGCGCGTCGGCGGCTGGGTCGCCGAGGGGCGCATTCGGTATCGCGAGGAAGTGATCGACGGGCTCGAGAACGCGCCGGAGGCATTTGTCGGGCTGTTGCGCGGGGAAAACTTCGGCAAGCGCGTGATCCGCGTCGGCACCGACGCCTGAACGCGAGGGGTGCCCGCCTTGCCGGGCGCCCCTCTCCCGCAGGAAAAGGCCTGACAACAGAAACGGCGCTCCGGTTTCCCGAAGCGCCGTTTCGTTTTTCATCGCCTCGATGGGGCCAGGCAGCGCCGGTCAGGCCGCGTCGCCGGTCTTTTCCTTCTTGGCATAGACGCGGACCGGTTCCTTGCGGCCGTCGACCACGTCCTTGTCCACCATCACCTCGTCGACCCCGACCATGCTCGGCAGGTCGAACATCGTGTCGAGCAGGATGCCCTCGAGGATCGAACGCAGGCCGCGCGCGCCGGTCTTGCGTTCGATCGCCTTCTTGGCGATCGCGGTAAGCGCGTCGTCGGTGAAGCCGAGGCGCACGCCCTCCATGTCGAACAGCTTCTGATACTGTTTGACCAGCGCGTTCTTCGGCTCGGTGAGGATCTTGATCAGCGCCTCGACGTCGAGGTCCTCGAGCGTCGCGATCACCGGCAGACGGCCGACGAATTCGGGGATCAGGCCGAACTTGAGCAGATCCTCCGGCTCAGTCTGGCGGAGCAGTTCGCCGGTACGGCGCTCGTCGGGGGCTGCGACATGCGCGCCGAAGCCGATCGACTTGCCCTGCAGACGGTCGCCGATGATCTTCTCGAGGCCCGAGAAGGCACCGCCGCAGATGAACAGGATGTTCGTCGTGTCCACCTGCAGGAATTCCTGCTGCGGGTGCTTGCGGCCGCCCTGCGGCGGAACGCTGGCGGTGGTGCCTTCCATCAGCTTGAGCAGCGCCTGCTGCACGCCTTCGCCCGACACGTCGCGCGTGATCGACGGATTCTCGGCCTTGCGGCTGATCTTGTCGATCTCGTCGATGTAGACGATGCCGCGCTGCGCCCGCTCGACATTATAGTCGGAGGCCTGGAGCAGCTTGAGGATGATGTTCTCCACGTCCTCGCCGACATAGCCGGCTTCGGTAAGCGTGGTGGCATCGGCCATGGTGAACGGCACGTCGAGGATGCGCGCCAGCGTCTGCGCCAGCAGCGTCTTTCCGCAGCCGGTAGGGCCGACGAGCAGGATGTTCGACTTGGCGAGCTCGACATCGGCACCCTTGGCGCCGTGGTTCAGCCGCTTGTAATGGTTATGCACCGCGACCGAGAGAACGCGCTTCGCCTTCTTCTGGCCGATGACGTAATCATCGAGCACGTCGCAGATTTCCTGCGGCGTGGGGACGCCTCCGTCCTTCTTCGACACCAGCGCGGACTTGGTTTCTTCGCGGATAATGTCGTTGCAGAGCTCGACACACTCGTCGCAGATGAAAACGGTCGGGCCGGCGATGAGCTTGCGGACTTCGTGCTGCGACTTTCCACAGAACGAGCAGTAGAGCGTGCTCTTGGAGTCGCCGCCGCTGAGCTTGGTCATTCAATCCATCCTTTACGCGCCGAACGCGTACAATACCCGCCATCCTACACGCGGGAGTCCGTCCGGCAAACCATAATCGGTACCGCGGCCCGCGGTTCCGTCCGTCCGCGGACACAGGGTCCGCGAACGGATATCATAGCAGATTTTACGAAGCGGCCGGGGCGCTGGCGTCGTCGCTCGGCACCGGGCGCTTCTCGTACACCTCGTCAACCAGGCCGAATGCCTTGGCTTCGTCGGCCGAAAGGAAGGTGTCACGGTCCATCGCACGCTCGATCTTTTCGAGCGGCTGGCCGGTATATTTGGCATAGAGATCGTTCATCCGCTGACGGATGCGCAGGATCTCCTTCGCCTGGATCTCGATGTCCGACGCCATGCCCTGCGCACCGCCCGACGGCTGGTGAACCATGATGCGCGCATTGGTGAGCGCGACGCGCATACCCGGCTCGCCGCTCGCCAGCAGGAACGACCCCATCGAGGCGGCCTGCCCGATGCAGACGGTGCCGACCTTGGGGCGGATATACTGCATGGTGTCGTGGATCGCCATGCCGGCCGTCACCACGCCGCCCGGCGAGTTGATGTACATCCAGATGTCCTTCTTCGGATTTTCCGATTCCAGGAACAGCAACTGGGCGGTGATCAGCGAGGCCATGTTATCCTCGACCGGGCCGGTCACGAACACGATCCGCTCACGCAGCAGGCGCGAATAGATGTCAAAGCTGCGCTCGCCGCGGCTCGACTGTTCGATGACGATGGGAACGAGGCCGTCGGTGATCTGACCGGAAAGCGGGTGCATGTAGCGATTTCTCGTGATGTTGTGTTTGCCCGGCCCAACATCGGGCCTCCGGCGCCAAGGCGCAAGGGGGGATGCGGCGAAAGCGGATATCCCCTGCGGCACGCGCGACCTGCCGTTAACCACTTGCCGATATAGCGGGGCCGTGATCGCCACCCTGTCCCATTTCACCAGCGCGGCGCCGACGCCCGGCGGGCGCCGCGGCGTGGCGGCGACCTCGCCCCGCGGCCGCGTCGACGGAGGCGGGAACGGAGACAGGCGCTTTTTCGTCCTCGTCGCGCTGGCGGGCATCGTCATGCGCCTCTTGCCGCTCGTCGGCCTGAACGGCATGGCGGGCTTTCAGGGCGCAGGCGAGGCGACGCTGACGGCACGAACGCTGGCGGCAACCGGCGTGTTCGGCGACCCCTATTTTGCGGGACAAGGGCCGACGGCGCATCTGTTGCCCGTCTCCCCGACGATCGCCGCGCTGTTCTTCGCCGCTTTCGGCTATGCGAAGCCGCTTGCCAATCTGGGGCTGCTCGGCTGGTCGTTGTTGCAGACCTTTGCTGGCTATTGGCTCGTGCAGCGGTTGGCCTCGCCGTTGCGCCTGTCGCCGACCACGCAGCGCTGGGCATTCGCGCTGATGTGCCTGGTGCCGGTCTACCTGCCGCAGGAAGTCGTCGATTTCCGCTATTGGGAGGGCGCGCTGGCGGTATGCCTAGCGATGCTGGGCCTGCACCGCATCCTGCGCCTGACCGAGATGGATGAAGTCGCGCCGAGGCAGTTGGCATATGGCGCGGCGCTTACCGCAGCGACCTTTTTCGTGAGTCCCATCGCCGGGGCCGCGCTCTATCTGTGCTGGGCCTGGTTTGCCGTCACGCGGCTGCCGTGGCGCCGCGCGCTCTTCCTTGCCGCCAGCGCGACCGCGGCGCTGGTGCTTGTCCTCGCGCCTTGGGCGATCCGGAACACAGTCGTTCTCGGCAGCCCGGTGCTGATCCGCAGCAATTTCGGGCTGGAACTCGCCATCGGCAATCACCCCGGCGCCGACGACCCGTCGCGCGCGCCTGCGGACCGCTATGCAACGCGTCTGGCGAGCATACACCCCTATCACAACGCCGAGGCCCGCGCGCAGATGCGCGCCGCAGGCGGCGAGGTCGCCTATTCGCGGCAACTGGGCGCCGTCGCGGCCCAATGGATCGCCCGGCACCCGCTCCGCTTTGCAACGCTGGCGGTCGGACGGGTACGCGATTTCTTCTTCCCCCCGGTGTGGGAAATGTACTTCACCGGCACCGATCACATGATGGTGCCCCGCGCGGTCATCCTGTGCGTCGTCGCGATGCTCGGCCTCGCCCGGCTGGCAATCGGCCTGTCGCGACGGGAGAGCGGCTTTGCGACGGTCGGCCTGTACCTGATCGGCGTCGCCCTGCCCTATGCGCTGGTTCAGCCGATCCCGCGCTATTCGTACCTGGCCTATGGACTGCTGATGCTGCTTGCGGTCGATCTGATCGTCAGAACGACCGCCGGCAAGCGGCCTGTCGCCGATCAGGCCTGAGGACCGCGCAAGGCGAGATAGGCGAGCCGCCGAACCTCCTGCCGGCCCCGCACCACGGTATCGAGGATCAGGCCCGCGAACAGGTTGAGAAAGGCAAGGATCATCAGCCCGGTAACGAGCATCGCCGTCGGAAACCGCGGAACCAGCCCCGTTTCGAACCAGGTGACGAACAACGGCACCGCGAGTCCGAGCCCAACCAGCATGAACAGCGCCGCGATCAGCCCGAAGAAGAGCATCGGTCGTTCGATCCGATACAGCGTCGCGATCGTCCGCGCGATCCGCAACCCGTCCGAATAGGTGCTGAGCTTCGACACCGATCCTTCGGGCCGCGCGAAATAACGCGTCTCGACCTCGCCCACGGGCATCTTGAGTTGCAGTGCGTGGACGCTGATCTCGGTCTCGATCTCGAACCCGGCCGAGAGCACGGGAAAGCTCTTCACGAATCGCCGCGAAAACAGTCGATAGCCCGAAAAGATATCGGTGAAGGTGCGGCCGAACAGCCGGGCGAGAATGCCCGTCAGCGCACGATTGCCGAAACGGTGCCCGCGACGATAGGCCGCCTGTCCCTGCTCGACCCGGCAACCGACGACCATGTCGAGCCCCTCTTCCACCAACCGCGCGATCATCGCCGGGGCAGCGGCAGGGTCGTAGGTCGCGTCGCCGTCCGCCATCAGGTAAAGGTCGGCTTCGACATCGGCGAACATCCGCCGGACGACATGCCCCTTGCCCTGCATCCGTTCGGTGCGGACGACGGCGCCGGCCGCACGCGCCACCTCGACGGTGCGGTCGCGGCTGTTGTTGTCGTAGACATAGATGGTTGCGCCGGGCAGCGCGGCACGGAAGCCGGCAATCGTCTGCGCGATCGCCGCTTCCTCGTTGTAGCAAGGCAGGAGTACCGCAATCCGCGGTTCAGGACTGGTCATGGCGATGCCTTAGCCCCTCGGTGCCCGATCGGCGAGAGGGAAGCGCGTGGCCCGGTGTCTCGTCCAGCGCAGAAATGGCGAAGCGGCGCCGTCCCTAGCCGGCGCCGCTCCTACCTGTCGCCGCACGCGCCCTCGTCGCGTGCGGCCCGTCCCGCCCGGGGCGGTGACGGAAAGAGGATTATTCCTCGGTCTTCTTCTTCTTGGCGGCGGGCTTCTTGGCCGGCTTGGCCTCCTCGCCTTCACCTGCCTCGGCGTCGTCGGCCTTCTTGGCGGCGGCCTTCTTCTTCGGCGCCGGGGCAGCCTCAGCCTCGCCCTCGGCCGGTTCGGCATCAGCCTTCTTCTTCGCCGCAGCCTTCTTCGCCGGCTTGGCCTCTTCGCCTTCGCCCGCCTCGGCCTTCTTCGCCGCCTTCTTGCGCGGCTTGGGGTCGTCGTGGTCGTGCGTGTGCGTGCCCGACGCGAAACCGTCGTCGCTCTCGATCGCCGCTTCGAGTTCCTCGCGCGTCACTTCACGATCGCTGATCTCGGCCTTGTCGAAGAGGAAGTCGACGACCTTGTCCTCGAACAGCGGCGCACGCAGCTGGGCAGCTGCCATCGGCTCCTGCTGGATATACTGGATGAAGCGCTGACGATCCTGCGGGCCGTACTGCTGCGCAGCCTGTGCGATCAGGCGGCTCATCTCGGCCTGCGTCACCTCGACGCCATTGGCGGTGCCGATTTCCGAAAGGAGCAGGCCCAGACGCACGCGGCGCTCGGCGATCGCGCGATAATCGTCGCGCTCGGCTTCCAGTTCGGCCTTGGCCGCCTCGGCATCTTCCTCATGCTCTGCTTCGTGCATGAGCTGGTGCCAGATCTGGTCGAACTCGGCCTCGACCATCGACGGCGGCACCGGGAAGTCGTGCCCGGCCGCGAGCTGGTCGAGAAGCTTGCGCTTCATGTGCGTGCGCGTGAGGCCATTGAGCTGCTGCTCGATCTGGCCCTTGAGCAGACCCTTGAGCTGCTCGAGATCCTGCAGTCCCAGGTTCTTCGCGAACTCGTCGTCGATCACCGTCTCGCCGGCGGTCTTCACCGCCGTGATTTTGAGCTCGAAGGTTGCGGGCTTGCCGGCCAGGTTGGCGGCGCCGTAATCTTCGGGGAAGCTGACCTCGATCGTCTTTTCGTCGCCGGCCTTCACGCCGACGAGCTGGTCCTCGAAGCCCGGGATCAGACGGCCCGAACCGATCTCGACCGACATGTCGGTGCCGGTGCCGCCGTCAAAAGCGACGCCGTCGACCTTGCCGACGAAATCCATCGTCACCTGATCGCCCTGGGCGGCCGCGTGACCTTCCTCGGCGTCGTTCCAGCGCTTCTGCGTGCTCGCGAGCTGCTGAAGCTGTTCATCGAGTTCGGCGTCGCTCACCGGGACGGTGAGGCGCTCGAGCTTCAGCCCCTCGATCGACGGGGTCGGCACATCGGGAAGCACTTCGAGCTCGACAGTCAGCTCGGCATCGGCGCCGGGTGCATAGTCGCCCTCAAGCTTCACCGACGGCTGCATCGCCGGACGCAGCTTGTGCTCGGTGATGAGCTGCTGAATGCCGTCCTGGATCGAGCTGTTGAGCGCGTCCTGCGTCAGCGCCTCGCCGTGCATCTTGCGGATGAGGTTGGTGGGAACCTTGCCGGGACGGAAGCCAGGCATGCGAACCTGGGGCGCCACGCGCTTCACCTCGGCGTCGACCTTGGCGTCGATGTCCGCGGCAGTGATCTTCAGCGTGTAGGCGCGCTTCAGGCCCTCGTTCAACGTCTCGACAGTCTGCATTCTCACGCTTTCTCAAAGAATCGGAATTGCGGCGTTCCCTCATCAGTCGCGGGGGACTGGTGCGGGCGAAGGGACTCGAACCCCCACATCTTTCGATACTGGAACCTAAATCCAGCGCGTCTACCAGTTCCGCCACGCCCGCAGGGGGACACCGCCGGTCGGCGGGCTCTATAGCAGTCATGGGCTTGGGGGCAAGTGCGAAGCAACCTGTCGGGGTTGTACCGCGTTGGGAGCGACAGCAGGAGAATGTCCGCCATGCCCGTCGAACCGCCGATTCCGCCCGTCAGTCCACCGGCACCGCCGCCGGAGAACCCGCCGGCAACGACACCCGGCCCGCCCGATGCGCCGACGCCCGAAATCGAGCCCCCCGCCCCCGACATCGATGTCCCGGCGCCGCAGCCGGACGTTTCGCCCGGCGTGGCGCCGGGAACGCCGATCGCCTGATCCCCCCGGAGTCCCGCGCATGCCTCCCGAATTCCGGCGGATGCGGGGCAAATCAGGGAGCCGGCGCGGCGGGAGGAGCCGGAGGCAGTCGACGCACCGACACGATCCGCACGGGCGCGACCGGCACCTGTCCCTTGAAGCTGCCCTGGATCGCCTTGTCGGGCGCGACCGGCGCGTCGAAGATGCGCATCACCACATCCATTCCTTCGACGACACGGCCGAAGGCCGCATAGCCAAGATTGTCGCCGGGGCGCGCGGGGTCGGCATCGAATGACGGCTGGTCGCCGACGCTGATCGTGAATTCACCCCGCGCCGTCCCCGGCGCGAAGCGGCCGATCGACAGCGTGCCGTCGAGATGGCGCAGCCCGGTGCGCGTCGTCGGCTCGTGCCGGATGGCCGGGTAGATGCGTTTGGGATCGTTCTGGACGCCGAACTGAACGAAGCCGAAATGGTCCGCCACCTTGACGGTGCGATAGAACTGCATGCCGTCGAGGCGACGCGAATCGACATATCGAAGGAAGTTGGCGGCCGTGACGGGCGCCTTCCCGGTTTCCACCTCGACGACGATCCGCCCGAGCGTGGTGGTGATCGCAACACGCGCGGGCGAAGCATTCGGCGTCGGCGCGGTCTGCGCGACTGCCGCCGACGGCAAGAGCGTGGCGACGGCGAGCGCCCCGAGGATAGAACGGCGAAGCAAGGCGGCACCTCCGGCGTGAGTCATCGGGCCAGCCTAGCCAGCACCGTCCGGCACCTCCACCCCTTTTGCCGCGAGGGAGCGAGGGAGCGACGGCGTGCCCGGCCATAGCCACGCACGCCGCCCGCGAACGCGCTTAGCCGAGCGCCTTTTTGAGCAGTTCGTTGACGACGGCAGGATTGGCCTTGCCGCCCATCGCCTTCATCGTCTGACCGACGAAGAAGCCGAACAGCTTGTCCTTGCCGCCGCGATATTCGACGACCTTGTCCTCGTTGGCAGCCATCACGTCTGCGATCACCTTTTCGATCGCGCCGGTATCGCTCGTCTGCTTGAGGCCGCGCTCCTCGACAATCTTGGCCGGGGCGTCGCCCGTTTCCAGCATGATCTCGAACACTTGCTTGCCCAGCGTGTTCGAAAGCGTGCCGTCGGCGACGAGCGCCAGCAGTTCGGCGCCGTCTTCGGGGCTGACGGGGCTCTCGTCGATGCTCTTGCCCAGACGATTGAGGGCGCCGTAAAGGTCCGAAATCAACCAGTTCGACGCCGCGCGAGCCACCTCCGGCTCGCCCTTGCCCTGGATACGCGCACTTTCGGCGAGCAACGCTTCGAACCAGCGCGCCGTCTCGGCCTCGGCCGTCAGCACGGCTGCATTATAGGCCGGAAGACCGAGCGCCGTCTGGTAACGCTCGCGCTTGGCATCGGGCAGTTCGGGAAGGCTGCGACGGCATTCCTCGACGAAACTGTCGTCGAGTTCGAGCGGCAACAGGTCCGGATCGGGGAAGTAGCGATAATCGTGCGCATCTTCCTTCGACCGCATCGAACGCGTCTCGCCGCGATCGGGATCGAACAGCCGCGTTTCCTGGACGATACGGCCACCCGACTCGAGAACCTCGACCTGGCGGCGCGCCTCGAACTCGATCGCCTGCATCACGAAACGGACCGAGTTGACGTTCTTGGTCTCGGTCCGCGTGCCGAACGGGTCGCCGGGCTTGCGCACCGAAACGTTGACGTCGGCGCGCATCGATCCCTGATCCATGTTGCCGTCGCACGATCCGACATAGCGCAGGATCGAACGCAGCTTCGACAGATAGGCGCCGGCCTCTGCCGGCGACCGCATGTCGGGCTTCGAGACGATTTCCATCAGCGCGACGCCGGCGCGATTGAGATCGACATAGGAGCGCGTCGGGTGCTGATCGTGCATCAGCTTGCCGGCGTCCTGCTCGACATGGATCCGCTCGATGCCGATCGTCTTGACCTCGGCGTCCGGGTCCTTCTCGTCGAGGCTGATCGCGATCGCGCCTTCTCCCACCAGCGGGTGGTAGAGCTGGCTGATCTGATAGCCCTGCGGCAGATCGGCGTAGAAATAGTTCTTGCGATCGAACCGCGACCATTTGTTGATGACCGCGCCCAGCGCGATGCCGGTGCGGACCGCCTGGCGGATGCACTCGCGGTTGGGAACGGGAAGCATTCCCGGCATGGCGGCGTCGATCAGCGACACCTGCGTGTTGGGTTCGGCGCCGAAGACGGTCGCCGCACCCGAAAACAGCTTGGCGTTCGACGTGACCTGGGCGTGAACCTCGAGGCCGATCACGACCTCCCATTCGCCGGTGTCGCCTTTGATACGATAGGTGGATTCAGTCATCTCTTCGATCCGTGTGCCTGGCACCGCCGCGATGCGGTGCCGGTGCCTTTGCGTTCCAGCCAGTATCGTCCGGGCCGGGTGGGATCAGGCGCAGATGCATGCCCCTGCCCCACCGGCCCAGGCGTTCACCACCAGGCCTCGGGACGCGCGGTGAAGCCCGCGCGCTGCTCGATTGCCAGCCCGGCATTGAGCACGCCCTGTTCGTCGAGCGCCTTGCCGATGATCTGAAGCCCGAGCGGAAGCCCCTGCGCATCGAGCCCGCCGGGCACGCTCATCGCCGGCAGCCCGGCCAGGCTTGCCGGCACCGTGAAGACGTCGTTGAGGTACATGGCAAGCGGATCGGCCTGCTTTTCGCCCAACGCGAAGGCCGCGCTGGGCGCGGTCGGCGTCAGCAGCAGATCGCACTGCTCCCACGCGCGTTCGAAATCGCGCGCGATCAGCGTCCGCACCTTTTGCGCCTGGGTGTAATAGGCATCGTAGAAGCCGGCCGAGAGCACATAGGTGCCGATCAGGATGCGACGCTTGACCTCGTCGCCAAATCCCGCCGCGCGGGTGGCGGCGTACATTTCCTGAAGGTTCTGGCCATCGGCGAGTTCGCGCAGACCGTAGCGCACGCCGTCATAGCGCGCGAGGTTCGACGACGCTTCGGCCGGCGCGATGATGTAATAGGCGGGCAGCGCATATTTGGTATGCGGCAGGCTGACCTCGACGATCTCGGCACCCGCGTCCTTCATCCAGGCAATGCCGCGCTGCCACAGGGCATCGATCTCGGCGGGCATGCCGTCGACACGATATTCCTTGGGGATGCCGATCCGCTTGCCGCGCAGGTCGGCGTTGAGGCCCGCTTCCCACTGGGGAACCGGCAGATCGAGCGAGGTCGAATCCTTGGGGTCGAAGCCCGCCATGTTCTCGAGGAGGATCGCGCAATCGCGCACATCGCGCGCCATCGGGCCGGCCTGATCGAGCGACGATGCGAATGCGACGACGCCCCAGCGCGAACAGCGGCCATAGGTCGGCTTGATGCCCGAAATACCGGTGAATGCCGCCGGCTGGCGGATCGAACCGCCGGTGTCGGTGCCGGTCGCCCCCGGACAGAGGCGCGCCGAAATCGCAGACGAACTGCCGCCCGAAGAGCCGCCGGGCGCGAGCGGCGCCGTATCGCCGTCGTTGCGCCGCCATGGCGAGATGACGTTGCCGAAATAGCTCGTCTCGTTCGACGAGCCCATCGCGAACTGGTCGAGATTGAGCTTGCCGAGCATCCCCGCACCCGCTTCCCACAGGTGCTGCGACACGGTCGATTCATAGACCGGCTTGAAGCCTTCGAGCATGCGGCTCGCCGCGGTCGTCTGCACGCCCTTGGTCGCGAACAGATCCTTCATGCCGATCGGCACGCCGGCCAGCGGCTTGGGCGCTTCCCCCGCCGCGCGGGCGCGATCGGCGGCGTCGGCAGCAGCCAGCGCATGTTCGGGGGTTTCGACGATGAAGGCATTGAGCGCCTTTGCGCCTGCCACGCGCGCATTGAATGCCTCGGCAACCTCACGCGCCGAGAAATCGCCGTTGCGGAAACCGTCCCGGAGACCGGCAACGCCCAAATCGGTCAGTTCGCTGCTCATTCGACCACCTTCGGCACCGTAAAGAAACCATGCTCGCCCTGCGGCGCATTGGCGAGGACGGCCTCGCGCTGATCGCCTTCGGTTACGACGTCGGCACGCAGGCGCAGCGTGTTGGGGATGACCGCCGTCATCGGCGCGACATCCCGCGTATCCACTTCGCCCAGCTGCTCGATCCAGCCGAGGATGTTGTTGAGTTCGGGCGCCAGCCTTTCGGCATCGGCGTCGCTGATCGCGATGCGCGCGAGGCTCGCGACCTTCTTCACGGTGTTGGTGTCTACGGACATGCCCTGCGGCTAGCATCCCGCACGCGCAGCACGCAACGCTATTCGCAACGATCGTCCGCGACCACGGCGTCCCCGACGGCCGAGGCAAGACGCCTCCCCGGGCGAGCGCATCACACGGTTGCAAACTTGGCACGCAGCAGGCACGGGATCGCAGTTGCGCCTTCATGCGTTTATGCTGCATTGCACAATGGAGACGGGATTGGCCCGGAAGTTCCTTTATGTGGTCGCTGGACTGATCGTGCTCGCGCTTGCCGCCTCCTTTGCCTATCGGTTCTATGGAACCCAGCTGATGCGCCAGTTCCTGGTGCCGGCCGGCGACGTCGCGGCATTGCCGCCGGTCGATACGAATGCCTATGGCCGGGCAGAGATGTGGATTGCGCGACCGGACAAACCGGGCAATCCCGCGCTCTGGACCCCCGATGGCCGGGGCGTTGCGAAACGGTCGACCGCGGCGGTGTTCTTCATCCATCCCACGTCGTTCCTCGACACGCACAGCTGGAACGCGCCGCTCGACAACGCCGATGCCAATCAGCGGGCCGAGCTGTTCCTGCGCGGGCAGGCCAGTGCCTTCAACGGCGTCGGCGCAATCTGGGCGCCGCGCTATCGCCAGGCGACCTTCGGGGCGTTCCTGACCAATCGCCCACAGGCGCAGCGCGCGCTCGACCTCGCCTATGCCGATGTGCTGGCGGCATTCGATCAATTCCTGGCGCAGGCCGGCGACCACCCCATCATCCTGGCGGGCCACAGCCAGGGCGCGCTGCACCTCTCACGCCTGCTGGTCGACCGGATCGCCGGCAAGCCGATCCAGAAACGCATCGTTGCCGCCTATGTCGTGGGCTGGCCGATCTCGATCACCGCCGACCTGCCGCGCATGGGCCTCCCCGCCTGTGCACGCGCCGACCAGGCCGGGTGCCTGTTGTCATGGCAAAGCTTTGCCGAGCCGGCGGACCCGTCGCTGATCCTCGATACCTTCGATGCGACGGCAGGCTTTACCGGCAAGCCGCGCGCCAACACGCCGATGGTCTGCACCAATCCGCTCACGGGAAATGCCGGCGACTCGGCCCCCGCCAGCGCCAACCTCGGCGCGCTCATCCCGAGCATGAACCTTCAATCGGCCCGACTGGAACCGGGCCGGATCGGCGCGCGCTGCGGCGGGCGCGGGATGCTGATGATCGGCAACCCGCCGGCGGACTATGGCCAATATGTCCTGCCCGGCAACAACTATCACGTGTTCGACTACAGCCTGTTCTGGGCGAACGTCCGCCGCGATGCCGAACGGCGCCTCGCGGCATTCTCGCACCACTGAGTCGGCAAGACCCGCCGCCGGAAATCGGCGTTCGGGGCTTTGCCTCCCGGACCGATCGGCTAAGGAGGGCTTGTGATCACCACCCAGCCCTCACAATTCCGCGCCGCGCTTCCTGCCGGCGGCCGCCTCCTCGGCCTCGACGTCGGAACCAAGACGATCGGCACGGCGCTGTGCGATGCGGGATGGAGCTTTGCGAGTCCCGCACAACTCATCCGCCGGTCGAAGTTTCAGAAAGACAAGGCGAGCCTTGTCGCGCTGGCAACCGAACAGCAGGTTGCGGGGCTCGTGATCGGGCTGCCGCTCAATCTCGACGGCACCGACTCGCCCCGGACACAGTCGACGCGCGCCTTCGCTCGCAACGTCGAGGACCTGGGGATGCCGATCCTGATGTGGGACGAACGCTGGTCGACCGTCGCGGTTGAACGGACGCTGATCGAACAGGATGCGAGCCGCGCCAGGCGCGCCGAACTCGTCGACAAGATGGCTGCCGCTTACATTCTGCAAGGCGCGATCGACGCATTGGTCAACGTCTGAACGGCATTGGTGCCGCTCAAAGGTTGCGAAGCCGCGCCGGCGGCGCTACCCGGCGGCTTTAATGCAACCGTCAGACCATCGTCCCGCAGCGCAGCTTCCCGGCCGCGCCGCCTTCCCGCACCGGCACCTCACCGGGATCGCGGGTCTTCAGCCGCACGAGATCACCTTCCTGCTCGACGAAGCCGAGCAGTGGGTCGAGGCGAACCGCCACCGCGCCAAGAGCGACAAGCGGCTGGAAGGCCTTACCCAGATCAACGCCTTTTTCGAAAATTCCACGCGAACGCTGCTGTCGTTCGAAATTGCCGGAAAGCGGCTGGGCGCGGACGTCGTGAACATGCACGCCGCCCAGTCGAGCGTGAAGAAGGGCGAAACGCTGATCGACACGGCCATGACGCTCAACGCGATGCGTGCCGATGTCATCGTGATCCGCCATTCGAGTTCCGGCGCGGTGCAACTGATCGCCGACAAGGTCGACTGCCCGGTGCTCAACGCCGGCGACGGCTGGCACGAGCATCCCACCCAGGCGCTGCTCGATTCGTTGACCATCCGACGCCGCCGAGGACGGGTAAACGGGCAGTGCGTGGTGATTTGCGGCGACATCCTGCACAGCCGCGTCGCGCGCTCGAACATGCTGTCGCTCACGGCGCAGGGTGCCGAGGTACGCGTGGTCGCGCCGTCGACCTTGATGCCGCCCGCAATCGAACGGATGGCGGTGACGCCCTACACCGACTTCGATGCCGCGCTGGAAGGCGCCGATGTGGTGATGATGCTGCGCGTCCAGAACGAGCGGATGGCCGGTGGCTATATCCCTTCGACGCGCGAGTTTCATGCGCGCTATGGCCTGACACCCGAACGGCTTGCCCGCGCCAAGCCCGATGCGCTGGTGATGCACCCCGGACCGATGAACCGGGGCGTCGAGATCGATTCGACCGTAGCCGACGATCCGTCGCGGAGCGCGATTACCGAACAGGTGGAAATGGGCGTTGCGGTGCGCATGGCGTGCCTGGACGTGTTGACGCGCCGCGCGCGCGGCGTGGAGGGCTGGGCATGATTACCGCATTCGTCAACGCACGGATCGTGTGCCCGGTCACCGGCGAGCGTACCGGAACGCTGGTGATCGACGGCGAGACGATCGCCGAATCCGATTCGGCGCCGGCCGGGGCAAAGATCGTCGACCTTCAGGGCCGCATCCTGGCCCCCGCACTGATCGACCTGGGCGTCTTCGCGGTCGACCCCGCCGCCTGTCGCGCCGGCGGCATCGCACGCGTGGGGCTGATGCCCGACCAGTCGCCCGTACTCGATGACCCGGGCATCGTCCGCCGCGCGGCATTGTCGGGCAAGCCGCATCTCTGGGTCCATCCGCTCGCCGCTGCAACGCGCGGGCTGGAAGGAACGGACCTGGCGGAGATGGCGATCAACGCCTCGGCAGGCGCGCGCGCCATCGCGACCGGTCGCCGCTGGATCGCTTCGTCCGGGACGATGCACAAGGTGCTCGCCTATGCGCGCGACAACGGACTTGCCGTGGTGACGCATGCCGAGGACGGCGGCCTTGCCGAGGGCAAGGTTGCCACCGATGGCGAGACTGCGACGCGGCTGGGCCTCCCCTCGGCACCGGCCGTCGCCGAGGCGCTGGCGATCGCTCGGGATCTGATGCTCGCGGAGGAGACGGGCGCCCGACTTCATTTTCGCCAGGTGACCACGGCGGCAGGCTTCGATTTGATCCGCGCCGCCAAACGCCGCGGCGTCGCCGTGACCTGCGGCATCACCCCGGCGCATCTGCTCCTGTCGGATAACGCGGCCAGCGATTTCCGCACCTTCGCGCGATTGTCACCGCCGCTCCGCGACGAAAGCGACCGGCAAGCGGCGCTGGCCGCGGTGGCCGACGGTACAGTCGACGTGATCGGCTCCGGTCACGATCCGCGCGGCCCCGAGGAAAAGCGCCTCCCCTTCGCCGATGCCCATGCCGGCATGTCGGGGGCGGAGACGCTGCTGGCGCTGGCGCTGGGACTGGTGCGCGACGACCGCATCCAGCTGCCCCGGTTGTTCGCGCTGCTCGCGGCAAACCCCGCCAGGGTACTGGGGTTGCGCGCCGGAACACTCGAAGCCGGGATGCCGGCCGACCTGGTCGTGATCGACCCCGATGCGCCGTGGCAGATCGTCGGCGAACGCATGGTCGCCCGCGCCGCGAATACGCCGTTCGACGGTCTCCCGGTTCAGGGCAAGGTGCTGGCGCTGTACAAGGGCGGAACGGCGATCGCCTGAATATCGGCCTGCCGGGGCCATCCCCGGCAGGCATGAACCGAAGCGTCAGCGCGCCGCCAGCTGCGCGCGTCCGACGCGTGCCCAACTCGCGACCGCATCGCCCGCCTGAACACGGACGAAGCACGCACCGCCCGCTGCCTTGACCTGCCGGCACAACATATCGGCGTCGGTTCGCGCGAAGCCGCCCACCGACAGGCGATAGAAATTGCCGGCGCGCGTCGCCACGCGAGCGCCCTGCGGTGTCTGACCGCTCAAGCCCGGCACGCGGCGGAGATGACGAACCCATGCGTCGCGCGCGATGGCAGGCGTCGCATAGGCTCCGAGCTGAACGAAATAGCTGCCACGGGCGATCGAACGGGCGGTGCGCGCTTCGCGCACGGGCGCCGGGGCCGCAATGCGGGCCGAACGCTCGCCATGACGCGATGCCTGCATGGCGCGGGGCGGCAACGTAATCCGCTGAACGATTTCCTGGCGCGGACCGAAGATGATCTGCGGCCCCGTTCCGGCGACCTGCTGGGGCTCGGGCTGGGCCTCGCTCGCGCGTTCGACCGGCGCCACAGGCTCTGCGGCAGCGCGCGCGGCGAGCTGTACCGGCGCCGCCACCGGAGCTTCGGTCGCGGCCGGCGGGGCTGCCGGCGCGGCGGACGAGGCAAGCGCGAGGTTCGGTTGCCGCGCCAGGGCGAGCGCCGCAGGCTGGCCGGGATCCTCGACCGCACGGACCTTCAACAGTGCCGCAACCTGATCGTAGGCGTTGGTGGGCTGGGCAAAGCGCGCCCACTCCATCATCCGCGCCTGCAACGCGTCCGGCGGAACATCCATCGCGGCAAGCTGCCCCGCCTCGCGCCAGCGCCCCGCGAGCGCAAGGCTGAGCGCCAGATTTTGCCGCGTCTTGGCCGTCGCGTCGGGTTCGCGCGCCGCCGGCGTGAGGATGTCGATCGCGGTCGCCGGGTCGCCTGCGAGCGCAAAGGCAAGACCGCGATCGCTTGCCGGGATCCGGTCGGAATAGGACTGCAGCAACGTGCGGGCGCCATCCCAGTCGCCCTGTGCGATCTTCGCGAGCGAGAGGTTGAGCGCCGCGTTGCCGTCGGCGGGGTTGAGGGCGAGCGTGTCGGTAAGCGCCTGCGCCGCAGCGTTGAACCGCCCGGCGAGCAGATAGGCCTGCCCCAACAGCGCACGATATGTCGGATTGGTGGGATCGTTGGCCACGGCCTCCTCGGCATGCCGCACGGCGCGTTCCGCAGCCCGGTCGCGGAGCGCCTTGCGCGCGGCCTGTGCCTCTGCATCGGCCCGCTTGGCATTGGGGCCAAGCGCCGCAATGGCTGCAATCGGCAGCCCCTGCGTCGCCAGTCCTGCCAGCGCGACGCCGCCAAGGGCGAACACGGAAAGGCTCAATTTGATGATCGTGCGGACAGTCATCGTCCCAGTCCTTCGGCGTTGGTCATGGCAGTTCCGGCAGGCCATTCGGAGATGGCAGTGCCGGCCTGCGAATCGAGAAATTGGTCGAGTGCACGGGTGACAAGCTGTTGCGCGGAGCAGCGCATCGCCGCCGCGGTCAGTCGCATCCGTAAATGGCGATCCGGGTCCAGCCGCAGCGTGAAGGCGGTCTTCGGCCGCATTGCCGGCTCAGTCGATGGCGCATCGGCAACCTGTTCCGACGCGTCGGGATCAGCCGCAGCCGGCTCGCACCCTGCGGTCAGCCGCGCGCGCAGCGTATCGCGGACCCGCAGCACTGCAGGGCGCTCGGCACAAGCAGACCGTGCCGGCACCGCTTCGGATGGCACCGGCGCTTCCGCGCCGTGATCGTTCCAGCCCAGGTCGTTCCAGGCGGCATCGTCGACCGGAAGGACCGCAGCGTCGGCCGAACTGGCGGGCGATGCCGAGCGCATTGCCGGGCGCGCCTCGCCCTTGCGGGCGAGCAGTCCCGCACCCAATGCGCCGAGCGATTTGGAAGGACCGAGCACCGCCACCGTCCTCAACTCACCACCCGGCGGCCGAAACCGCCGGCAGGTCGGCCGCCCACCGGATGCCCCAGCGATCCGGGCGACGCAAAGACGGTGCGGCGGAAATTCTTTTCCAGCCGATCGGCGATGTAACTCCACAACGCCGAAATCTCCGCCGCAGACTTCCCCCGCGGATCGACCTCCATCACGGTGCGCCCGTCGATCATCGACGAGGCGAAATCGGTACGGTGATGGACGATGATCGGCGCGACAGTGCCGTGCTGTGACAATGCGACGGCGACTTCGGACGTGATCCGTGCGTTGGGCGTCGCAGCGTTGACGACGAAGATCAGGGGCTTGCCCGCACGTTCGCACAGGTCGACCGTCGCGCCGACGGCGCGCAGATCATGCGGACTTGGCCGGGTGGGGATGACGATCAGTTCCGCGATCTGGATCACGCTCTGGATCGCCATGGTGATCGCAGGCGGCGTGTCGATGACGGCCAGTTTGAAGCCCTGCTGGCGCAGTATTTCCAGATCGGAGGCCAGCCGCGCAACGCTGGTCTGCGCAAAGGCCGGCATTTCGTCCTCGCGCTCGTTCCACCAGTCGGACAGCGACCCCTGCGGATCGATGTCGATCAACACGACCGGCCCGTGCCCGGCGAGCTGCGCCTGAACGGCCAGATGCCCGGACAAGGTGGTCTTGCCGGATCCTCCCTTCTGCGAAGCCAACGCGAGAACGCGCATCACCCCCCTCAAACCTGGGTCATTCCTGTGGCTGCCTTGCCACGGCGTCGGATAAGAAGCCGTTAATGGCGCGGGCACCGCGCCCCCAGCCGCGCAGAGGGAGTAAGGATATCTTTGCCAATCGATGGTTAACTGACGGGCAAATCCCGGTTGCGGGACGGAGGTGAACAAGTCGATGAAGTTCGTGTGGATTGCCGCCCTTTCCGGACTGATGCTGGCCGCAAGCCCCGCCAAGGCCGATGACAATCCCGTCAAGACCGGTGTCGAGGCCTATGCGCGCGGTGACTACAAGATGGCCGTCGCATTGTGGCGCGGACCGGCCGAGCGCGGCGACGCGGATGCGCAGTTCAACCTGGGCCAGGCCTATAAGCTGGGTCGCGGCGTCCCGCTCGATTCGCGCCTTGCGGAGCAGTGGTTCCGCCGCGCCGCCGAACAGGGCCACGAACAGGCGGGCGTCAACTATGGACTGGCGTTGTTCGAAAACGGCAAGCGGGCCGATGCCGTGCCCTGGCTCGAACGCGGCGTCGCCCGTGGCGATGCGCGCGCGCAATACATCCTTGGCGTGATGCTGTTCAACGGCGACGTCGTGGCGAAGAACCCCGTGCGCGCCTATGCTCTGGTCGTGCGCAGTTCGCAGAGCGGGCTCGACGCCGCGTCCAAGGCGCTGGCACAGATGGACCAGTATCTTCCCGTGGCCGACCGCCAACGCGGGCTGGCGCTGGCGCGTGAATTGGAAACGCACCCGGCGATCGTCGAGGTTCCCGTCACCATTGGCGACGCATCGGGTACGGCGGCAGTGTCGGCGGAAGCCGCGTCACCGAGCACCAGAATCCCCCGCCCCGCTTCCCCCCGTCCGGAAGCAACACCACCCTCGGTGGCCGTCGCAGCGCCCCCCGCTCCGGCGGCTGCGTCGCCGCGCGCCGCGACGCCGGCGCCTCGCCCCGCCCCATCGGTTGTACCGCAGGCACGACCTTCGCCCGCGCGGACCACGACGCCGTCGGCGCCGGCCCGTCGTGAAGGCGCGTGGCAGGTTCAACTCGGCGCCTTCGGCGATCCGGCGAATGCCCATCGCTTGTGGGCACAGGTCGCCGGGCGCTTTCCCGGTCGCCAGCCGCACTTCGTCAAGACCGGTACGCTGACACGGCTGCTGATCGGCCCCTATGCCTCGCGCACCGATGCGCAGGCCGGATGCCGCGGCGTATCGCCCTGCGTCCCGGTGGCGCGATAGGATAAGGGGACGCTTGAACGCCGGTCGAGGCGGGTTAAACGGTGCTGTGCACCTGACCTTCGACCTGCTCGCCTTTCTTACCGGAATCGCCTTCGTGGCAGGGGTGATCGACGCATTGGCCGGCGGCGGCGGATTGCTGACTCTCCCCGCGCTGATGGCCGCGGGTATCCCGCCCGTTGCCGCGATTGCCACCAACAAGCTCCAGAGCACGCTCGGCACCGGGGGCGCCTTCCTTGCCTTTGCGCGTCGCGGTCATGTCGATTTCCGCCGCTTCGCGCCGCATGCGCTGGCAGTGTTCGCCGGCGCGTGCCTCGGCGCCTTCACGCTCCAGCACGTCGCCCCGACCTTTCTCAAAGGGCTGATGCCCGCCTTGCTGATCGCGATGGCGCTCTATTTCCTGCTGGCACCGCCGATGCGCGAGGCCGACCGCCACGCGCGGACGGGGCTTGGCGGGCTCGCGCTGATTGTCGCAGCGATCGGCTTTTATGACGGGTTTTTCGGCCCCGGCACCGGATCGTTCTTCACCACCGCGCTGGTCGCGCTCGGGGGCCTGGGGCTGGTGCGCGCGATCGCCCACGCCAAGTTCTTCAACTTCGCCAGCAACGTCGCCGCGCTCGGCATCCTCATCCTTGGCAGCAAGGTGATGTGGCTGCCCGGTCTCACGATGGCAGTCGCCAGCATCGCAGGGAACCAGGCGGGCGCCCATCTCGCGATGCGCTTCGGCGGGCGAGGCGTAAGGCCGTTGCTCGTCCTGATGTCGCTGGCGCTCACCGCGCGCCTGCTCGCCGATCCCGCAAATCCGCTGCGCGTCTGGCTGGGCTATTGATGGTCGACCGTCATCCGGTCACCCAATCGGCGCGCGCGATGCCCTGCGCATAAAGCAGCGCGGTCAGGTCGCCATGGTCGACCCGGGCGCCGGCGGCCGCCGCCACAATCGGCTTGGCGTGATAGGCGACGCCCAGCCCCGCCAGCCGGATCATCGCCAGATCGTTGGCGCCATCGCCGACGGCCATCGTCTGTTCTGCCGAAATGCCGAGTGCGGCCGTCGCATCGCGCAACGTCGCCTCCTTCGTGCTGCTGTCGACGATCGGCCGCGCGACCGTGCCCGTCAGCGCTCCCCCGGCGATCTCGAGCCGATTGGCGATCACGCGGTTGAAGCCGATACGCGCCCCGACCGGCTCCGCAAAACGCGTAAACCCGCCCGAAACGAGGATCGCATGCGCGCCGCGCGCGCGCATCGTTTTGACCAGCGCTTCGGCGCCGGGCATCAGCCGGACGCGTTCGGCGAGGCAGCGATCGATCGCGTCTTCCGAAAGTCCCTTGAGCAGCGCCACACGTGCGTCGAGCGCGGCAGCGAAATCGAGTTCGCCGCGCATCGCCCGCTCGGTCACGTCGGCGATCTGCGGTTTGATGCCGGCATAATCGGCGAGTTCGTCGATGCACTCGACGGTAATCATCGTCGAGTCCATGTCAGCGACGAGCAGCGCCTTGGTTCGCCCCGCTTCAGGCTGCACGATCACGTCGGTTCCGGCGAGCGCCCCTTCCAGCGCGGCGCGCGCTGCATCGGGATGGTGGGCGAAGTGCAGGTCGGCGGCAATGCCGTCGTCGATCCAACGCCACTTGCCCGGCGCACAGCCGAGCGCCGAAAGTCGATCCGCTGCGGCGGAAACATCCCCCGCCGCCAAAGCCTCTGCTATCAGTGTCGCGATGAACATGCGTCCCCCAGAACGACCGTTGGTCGCGCTCATTGCAGGGCCGACGGCCAGCGGCAAGTCCGCACTCGCGCTTGCGCTCGCCGAGCGCCACCGCGGCACGGTCATCAATGCCGATTCGATGCAGGTCTATGCCGACCTCGATGTGCTCACCGCCCGCCCGACCGCCGACGAGATGGCACGAGCGCCACATCGCCTGTTCGGGCATGTCGACGCTGCCGACCGCTATTCCGCGGCGCGGTGGGCGGCGGAGGCCCGTGAAGCAATCGCAGAGGCCCGGGACGATGGACGATTGCCGATCCTCGTCGGGGGCACGGGCATGTATCTCCGCACGCTGATCGACGGGATCGCACCGGTTCCCGAGATCGATCCCGCAATCCGTGACGAGGTACGCGCGCTTCCGGTTGCGGAGGCGCACCGAGCACTCCAGCAGGAGGACCCGGCGGCCGCGACCAGGCTTCGCCCCACCGACACGAGCCGGGTTGCCCGTGCGCTGGAAGTCGTTCGGTCCACCGGGCGACCACTCGGCGCGTGGCAGGCCGAACGTGTCGGGGGAATCGGCGATGCGATCACCCTCGCCGCGTTCATCCTGCTTCCCGATCGCGACTGGCTGGGCGAACGGATCGACCGGCGCTTCGCCATGATGGTCGACGCCGGTCGCGACGAGGCCGAACGCCTCCTTGCGCGGAGCGATGTCCCGGCCGACGCCCCTATCCTGCGCGCGATCGGTGTGCCCGAAATGCGCGCCCTGATTACGGGCCAGATCGACCGGAAGGCGGCGATCGCCGCGGGAGCGCTCGCATCACGCCAATATGCCAAACGGCAATATACCTGGTTCCGACGCCAGCCCCCGGAGAGCTGGCACCGCCGGAAAGAGACACAAACGAGTCACCTTGTCGACATTTTTGAACGATTCTTTCTCATTTAACTATTGACGTGCAGTTTTGTTGCCTTTAGCGACCCGCACTCTGGCGGCACCGTATCAAGGAGTCGCGCGTGATGGAGGCAAATGTGGTCGAGAAATGCGGAGCGGACATCCTGATCGAGGCGTTGTGCGACCTCGGGGTGGAAGTCGTGTTCGGCTATCCCGGCGGCGCGGTGCTCCCCATCTATGATGCGCTGTTCAAGCAGGACCGGATCAAGCACATTCTCGTCCGGCATGAGCAGGCCGCGACGCACGCGGCCGAGGGCTATGCCCGCTCGACGGGAAAGCCCGGCGTGGTGCTCGTCACGTCGGGCCCGGGGGCAACCAATGCAATCACCGGCATCACCGACGCGCTGATGGATTCGATCCCGATGGTCGTCATCACGGGTCAGGTGCCGACCGGGCTGATCGGCACCGACGCATTTCAGGAAGCCGACACCGTCGGCATCACGCGCCACTGCACCAAGCATAATTACCTGGTGAAGGATCCGGCGCGGCTGGGGCGGATCGTCCACGAGGCATTCCACATCGCGACTTCGGGTCGCCCCGGCCCCGTCGTCATCGACATCCCCAAGGACGTTCAGGTTGCCACCGCGGCCTATGCCGATCCGGGGCCGATCACGCACAAGACCTATCGTCCCACCACCGCCCCCGACCGCAATGCGATCGAGGAAGCCGTCGACATGCTCGCCGCGGCCGAGCGCCCGATTTTCTATACGGGCGGCGGCGTCATCAATTCCGGCCCGGAGGCGTCGCGGCTGTTGCGCGAGCTGGCGGCGCTCACCGGGGCGCCGGTTACATCGACCCTGATGGGGCTGGGCGCATTTCCTGCCTCTTCGCCCCAGTGGTTGGGGATGCTGGGGATGCACGGCACCTACGAGGCCAACTGGGCGATGAACAAGGCCGACCTGATCATCGCGCTGGGCGCGCGTTTCGATGATCGCGTTACCGGTCGCCTCGACGCCTTTTCCCCGCATTCGCGCAAGATCCACGTCGATATCGATCGTTCGAGCGTGAACAAGAATGTTCGCGTCGACCTGCCGATCATTGCCGATGTCGGTGCGGCATTGGCGCAGATGATCGAACTGTGGCACGCCCGCCAGCATCCGCGACCGGACCTCACCGACTGGTACAACCGCATCGAAGGCTGGCGGCAGATCCGTTGCCTCGACTTCGACGAGTCGAACGAGCGCATCATGCCCCAGCGCGCGATCCGTGCGCTGGAAGCCGCAACGCGCGGCCGGGCGCCGATCATCTCGACCGAGGTGGGCCAGCACCAGATGTGGGCGGCACAGCATTTCGGGTTCGAATCGCCGAACAAGTGGTTGACCAGCGGCGGACTGGGCACGATGGGCTATGGCCTGCCGGCAGCGATCGGCGCGCAACTGGGCAATCCCGACGCGCTGGTGATCGACATCGCGGGCGAGGCGTCGATCCAGATGAACATTCAGGAACTGGCGACGGCGACGCAATACCGTCTGCCGGTGAAGGTGTTCATCCTGAACAACGAATATATGGGCATGGTTCGCCAGTGGCAGCAGCTGACCTATCAGAGCCGTTATGCCGAAAGCTATTCGGACGCCCTGCCCGATTTCGTGAAGCTCGCCGAAGCCTATGGCTGGAAGGGCATTCGTATCGAGCGCCCCGATCAGCTGGAGGACGGCATCGCCGCGATGCTTGCGCATGACGGCCCGGTGCTGGTCGACTGCCTGGTCGCCAAGCTCGCCAACTGCTTTCCCATGATCCCCTCGGGCGCAGCACATACCGAAATGCTGCTTCAGGCAGCCGAGGTATCGGGCGAAATGGACGACGAAGCCAAGGCGCTGGTCTGATCACGGGATGTTCGGGTCCCCGCGCCCTTGGGGTGGGGATCGAAGAGGGTAGTCATGCACATCAAGGAAGAAGCCATCGAGCGCCACACGCTGGCGGTCATCGTCGATAACGAGCCCGGCATCCTCGCGCGGATCGCCGGCCTGTTCACCGCCCGCGGCTATAACATCGAAAGCCTGACGGTGTCGGAAATCAGCGATGACAATCTCATCAGCCGGATCACCATCGTCACCTCCGCCTCCGCAGCGGTGATGGAGCAGGTGATCGCCCAGCTCGAGCGGCTGGTTCCGGTCCACAAGGTCACCGACCTGACGCGCCACGGTCCGCATGTCGAACGCGAGCTCGCCCTGGTGAAGGTGGCGGGAACCGGCGACCATCGGATCGAGGCACTGCGGCTGGCCGAGGTCTATCGCGCACGCGTGGTCGACGCCACGATCTCTAGCTTCGTGTTCGAGGTCACGGGCACGATCGAAAAGATCGACAAGTTCGTCGAACTGATGCGCGAAGTCGGGCTGGTGGAGGTCGCACGGACGGGTATCGTCGCGATCTCGCGCGGCAAGGAACCGGCATAATCGCGCCTTCGGAATTTCACATCGCCCCGGACGGGTCCGGGGAGCCGCCATTCCTGGCGACGAAAAACAAGCTGGCCCCCGGCTTGAGACCGGGGTGACGAAAGGGAAGAAGAAATGCGTGTCTATTATGATCGCGATGCCGATCTGAACCTGATCACGAGCAAGAAGATCGCCATCCTCGGCTATGGCAGCCAGGGCCATGCCCATGCCCAGAATCTGCGGGACTCGGGCGTGAAGGAGGTGGCGATTGCGCTCCGCCCCGGCTCCGCGTCGGCGGCAAAGGCCGAAGCGGCCGGCTTCAAGGTGCTCAGCAACCAGGATGCCGCCGCATGGGCCGACATCCTGATGATCCTCGCGCCCGACGAACACCAGGCGGGTATCTGGGAAGCCGACCTCAAGGGCCGGATGAAGCCGGGCGCGGCGCTCGCCTTTGCGCACGGTCTGAATGTCCATTTCGGCCTGATCGAGCCGCCTGCGGACATCGACGTCATCATGATCGCCCCCAAGGGCCCAGGCCACACCGTGCGCAGCGAATATGTCCGCGGCGGCGGCGTTCCCTGCCTGATCGCCGTCCACCAGGACGCCTCGGGCAACGCGCACGATGTGGCGCTTGCCTATGCCTCGGGCGTCGGCGGCGGCCGATCGGGCATCATCGAAACCAACTTCAAGGAAGAGTGCGAAACCGACCTGTTCGGCGAGCAGGCGGTGCTGTGTGGCGGCATCACCCATCTGATCCAGGCGGGTTTCGAAACGCTGGTCGAGGCCGGCTATGCCCCCGAAATGGCGTATTTCGAATGTCTCCACGAAACCAAGCTGATCGTCGACCTGCTGTATGAAGGCGGCATCGCCAACATGCGTTATTCGATTTCGAACACGGCCGAATATGGCGACATCACGACGGGGCCGCGCATCATCACCGATGAGACCAAGGCCGAGATGAAGCGCGTGCTTGCCGACATCCAGTCGGGACGCTTCGTCAAGAACTTCGTGCTCGACAACCGTGCGGGCCAGCCGGAACTGAAGGCCGCGCGCAAGGCCGCTGCAGCGCATCCGATCGAAAAGGTCGGCAGCGAACTCCGCGCGATGATGCCGTGGATCGGCGCGAACAAGCTGGTGGACAAGAGCCGCAACTGATCGTCATCCGGGCGTCCCGGCCCCGCATCGACGCGGGTCCGGGACGCCCATAAACTTCACTGAACTTCGCGTGGGCGCGGTGCCGCAGGCGTTGACGCCCTCTGGCGATTTCGCCGCCTCACGGCATGGCGATTGCCTTCACCGCACCCATGGGTCAGGTTCCGGCGCAGAGCTGCTGGGAGGATGCGCATGGCCGACGATCATGAAGGGCGCGACGGCGCGAAACGGATCGAGGCCTTTTCCGATGGCGTGATCGCGATCATCATCACGATCATGGTGCTGGAAATGCACGCCCCCGAAGCACCAGGCATCGGCCCGCTGCTCGCGCTGTGGCCGGTGTTCCTTGCTTACCTGCTCAGCTACCTTTACGTTGCGATCTATTGGGTAAACCATCACCGGCTGTTTCACTTCGCCACCCGGGTGAGCAACGGCCTGCTCTGGGCCAATATCGCGCTTCTCTTTACGCTTTCGCTGGTGCCCTTCGCGACGGCCTATCTTGGCAGCCAGCATTTCAGCCGCCCGGCCACGCTGCTTTACATGCTGGTGATGCTCCTGCCGTCCTTCGCTTATGGCTGGCTTCAGCGCGTGATCCGGCGCACCGGCGCAGACCATGCCGAGGCACGCCATTACCATCGCCGGATGGGGCGCAAGATCGTGGTGGCGTCGCTGATCTACCTCTTCGGGCTCGTCGTGGCGCTGTGGTCGCCCGCCATCGGTCTCGCCTGTGCCGCACTGGTGGCACTATCCTGGTGTCTCGCCGAAAGTCCGCTCGACCGGATGTTCGAGCGCTGACGGGCCGCGGCCGGGAATCGCCCCGGCCGCGACAGAAGCGATCAGAAGCGATCAGAAGCCAACGCGTGCGCGAACGCCGTAATAGCGCGGCGTTCCCGGATAGCCCGCATAGTTGCCATTCTGCTCCGGGACGCCAAAGCCGGAAATATAGTAGAACTGGTTGGTCAGGTTCTCCACCCAGAACTCAAGGCTGTATTTGCGATCGCTCGACTGGACACCGACCGCGGCGGAAACGAGTGCATACCCCTGATTGTAGAGCGCGTTGCGCCCGTTCGCGTCGGGAAGGCCCGAGGGAATGTTGACCTCGCTATTGTAACGGGCATCGACATGGACGAGACCGTTCAGTCGGCCCGTGATCGGCGGGGTCCAGGTGCCGGCGATCGTGATCGTGTGCTTGGGCTGGTTCTCAATCTGCAAACCCTCGCGGCCCTGCAGTGGCGTGCCGGCGAAGTTGTTGCCGGTCTTGTCATATTTGGCGTCGATGAAGCTGTACCCCATCTGGAAAACCAGGTCGCGCTGCGGCTGGACGGTCGCCTCGACTTCGACGCCCTTGCTGGTCGTCTTGGGCACATTCTGGACGACGAAGTTGGTGCCGCTGAAAACCAGGCTCTGAAGGTCGTAGAATTTTGAATAGAAGCCGGCGATGTTGATCGTGAAGCGCGAACTCAGCCCCGCCTTCACCCCCAGTTCGTAGGAATCGACCGTCTCACGCCCGAAATGCAGGTCGCTGCCCTGCGCGCCGTTGCCGCCCAGCAGCGCAGAATCGAACGTCGCCTGGTCGAGATTATACCCGCCCGACTTGTACCCGTGGTCATAGCTGGCATAGCCGAGGATGCGTGGCGTGAACTTGTATGCCAGCTTGACCGTACCGGTGAGCTGGTCTTCGCTGCGACTATCCGCATAGTTACCATTGAACTCGCTGTTCACCGCCGGATTGCAGCTGAGCAGGAACAGGTTGTTGAACAGCCCCGGAACCTGGCGAAGGATGTTGGCATAGGCCGCCGCCGCGGCATTGCCCGTCCGGGCCTGATTGAAGAAGGTACAACTGCCTGTATTGCTGTTGATCGACGCTGTGAGATCCTTGGTTTCGTGATTGTACCGCGCGCCAAGCGTCAACGAGAGCTTGTCAGTGATGTTGACGATGTTGTGGGTGAAAATGGCGAAGGCATTGGTCTTCACCCGAAAATCGTCGTTGTTGTTGCCCTGCCCCGCGCTGGCACCCGGAAGCGGTTGTGCGGCCAGCGCGGCAAGGCCCGGGACGACCGCGATCCCCGGGATCGGGGCGGTGCCCGCCTGAGCGCGGAACAGCGTGACCAGCGGCGCCAATTGGCCGTAAGCCGCAGGCGGCGCCGCAGGGTTGAGCAGCACCTGCCCGAAGGTCGGCACCCCTGCCCCCAACGATCCATAAAATTGCACCGGTGTGCCGAACAACGGCTGCAACTGTGCCGAGAAGATCGAGTCGACATAGCGGTTTACGTCGCTGCCGACCCGAACGGTGTCCCGCAGCTTGTTGGTCTCGTTCAGGTAAAAACCACCGATCAGCCAGTCGAGCTTTCCGCCGAAGGTCGATCCTTGCAGCCGCAATTCCTGGGTGAAATCGTTCAACTGGTTGCGATAGCCGTCGCGGTAGGCACGATCGATCCCCGAAAAGTCGATGTCCTGTGACCGCAATGCCCGCCAGTTGCGATAGGCGGTGATCGACGTCAGCCGCGTGTCGCCGAAACTGTAGTTGATCTCGCCAGAGAACCCGTAATCGCGGATCTTTTCGCCATAATCGCGATTGGGGGAAATTGCCTGGATCCGGTCACTGGGCGCGCCGGTGTACAGGCCGACCCGTCCCTGTGCGCCGGCAATTGCCTGAATCACCGGCGCAAGAGGACCGCGCACCGCGGAAACAACGCCGCAGCAATGTTCATCGGTCTCATAGTAATCGGCAATCAGTCGGATCGTCAGGTCGCTGCTGTCATACAGCGCCTGACCGCGCATCAACCAGCGATTGCGGTCGTTCATCGCGCGATCGCTGTTTGCGTCCTGGATATAGCCGTCGCGTTTGCGATAGGCGCCGTCGAGCCGCAGCGCGACCTTCTCACCGACCGGGCCGGTGACCGCGCCGCGCAGTTCATAAGCGTTGTAGTTTCCGTAACCGCCCTCGACATAGCCGCCGAGGTCGAACTTGGGCTGGGCCGTGGTGATGCTGAGCGCACCCGCCGAAGTATTGCGCCCGAACAGTGTCCCCTGGGGACCACGCAGCACCTCGACGCGGTCGAGTTCCGGCAGTTCGGAAATGGCGACACCGGCCCGCGAACGGAAAACCCCGTCGATGAACACGCCGACGGCGGGCTCGAATCCAGGATTATCGCCGCCGGTGGTGATCCCGCGGATATAGATGGTGGTGCCGGTTGCGGAGGATTGCCCGGTCGACGACTGGAGCGACGGTGCCAACTGTTCAAGGTCGCGGATATTGTCGACGCCTGCGTTTTCCAACAATTGCGGCCCGATCGCCGTCACTGCGATCGGCACGTCCTGGACCGTCTCGTTTCGTCGGGTCGCAGTAACGATGATCTCGTTTGCCGAGGTGAATTCGGATGCCTGCGCCTTGGCGCCGGCACTATCCTCTTGCTTCTTGTCCTGCGCGTGAACCGGCGACGTCATCGCCAACACAAGCGCCGTCGCTCCGAGCAAATCGCCCTTTCGCATGACCAGCCTCTCCCCTGTTGGTCGCGCCGATCTTGCGCCGGTCGCGACTTTTGTCTTTTTCAGACAGCTCGACTATCGCCCGATTTTTCGGGGCGTCAACGGACAAGGCGGGCCGGGTATTTCTGCTTGCCGTCGCCGCCTGACCGCGGGCATTGCGCCACGCCCGATGACGCTGGCGCAGCGGCTCAAACCGTAGCGTCACGCCCGCATGCGACGGAAAGGACAAGCCATGCACGATTCCCATGACGAGGCAGATGACGGCGACATGCTGGCACCGCCGCCCAAGATTCCCGTGCCCGACGCGGTCGCCGATGCGGTTCGCACGCTGATTCGCTGGGCGGGCGATGATCCGGATCGCGAAGGCCTGCGCGACACGCCGAAGCGCGTTGCCCGCGCCTGGAAGGAATATTGCGCCGGCTATTCGGAGAATCCCGCGCACCATCTGTCGCGCGTGTTCGAGGAGGTCGGCGGCTATGACGAGATCGTGCTGCTGAAGGACATTCCCTTTCAGTCGCATTGCGAACACCACATGGCACCGATTACCGGCAAGGCATCGATCGCCTATTTGCCCAGGAACCATGTTGTCGGCATCTCGAAACTCGCGCGCGTTCTCCACGCTTTCGCCCGCCGCCTTCAGGTCCAGGAGCGGCTCACGGCGGAAGTCGCCGACTGCATCTGGAATCACCTGCACCCGCTCGGGGTCGCGGTGGTGATCGAGGCGCAGCATGGCTGCATGACCGCGCGCGGCGTCCGCACGCCGGGGGTCGGAATGGTCACCAGCCGGATGATGGGCGTGTTCCGTGACGATGAGCGCAGCCGCGCCGAAGTGCTCAAGCTGATGGGTTATTGATGCAGCGACGCGTGCTTGTCACCGGTGCCGCGCGGCGCATCGGCGCGGCGATCGCGCAGGGTCTTGCAGCGCGCGGGTGGGCGGTGGCGATTCATCACCACCAGTCACCCGACGCGGCACAGGCACTCGCCCGAACGTTGCGTGCGCAGGGCGCGACAGCGGCGGTGGTTACCGCCGACCTTGGCGATCCGCACGGACCGGCTGCGCTGCTGGCCGAAGCGCGCGACGCGCTCGACGGACCGATCGACGCGCTGGTCAATAATGCCTCGCGCTTCGTTTTCGACGCACTGCCGCTCGACGGTCATGCCGAGCTTGATGCGCATATGCACGTCAACCTCGCCGCGCCGGTGCTGCTCGCGCAGGCACTTGCCGCACAGCCAGACCTGACCGAGGGCGCCGTCGTCAACCTGCTCGACCAGAAGGTCGGCAACCTCAACCCGGATTTCTTTACCTATACGTGCAGCAAGATTGCGCTGGCCGGCGCGACCGAGATGCTCGCCCGCGCACTGGCGCCGCGGGTTCGCGTCAACGCCGTCTCGCCGGGATTGAGCCTGCCCAGCCTCGACCAGAGCGACGACGAGTTCGCGATCACGGGCAAGCAGAACCTGCTCGAACGCCATGTCGCGATCGACGATATCGCCGCGACCGTGGCGCATCTGCTCGAAACGCGGTCGATCACCGGCCAGAATGTCTTTGTCGACTGCGGTCAGCGCTTCCTCTCGCGCGACGGCGACGTCATGTTCTCCACCCGCGCCGGCCCGGCGCACGAGTGAGCGCCTCCCGCATGGCAGAATATTCGATCCAACTCGATTCGCTTGAGCTTGTCATGGGGCTCGGCATCCACCCCGAGGAGCGCGCCGCGCCGCAGCGGGTGATGGTATCGGTCACGATGACCTGTCGTTACCCTGCCCAGCCCGAGGATCGGATCGACGCGGTGGTCGATTACGACTTTCTGCGCGAATCGATCCGCGCGCTGGTTGCGGGGCGCCATTTCGAGCTTCAGGAAACGCTGTGCGAGGCGATCGCGGCACTGGCGCTACGCGATTCGCGTGTCTGCGCCGTTCGCGTGCGCTCGACCAAGCCCGACATCTACCCCGACGCCCGGATCGGCTGCGAAATCGTCCGCGAGCGCTGAAACCGAACGCCCGCCGCCGAAGCGAACGGCTCCGGCGACGTTCCGTCCATTTTTCAGGTCAGATGCGGTTGGCCGCGCTCAACACCGCGCGAACCGAGGCGGTCGCCACGTCGCCGTCAATGCCGGCGCCCCAGATCGTCCGCCCATCATCGGTGCGGCATTCCAGATAGGCCGCCGCCTGCGCATCGGTGCCATAGCCGATCGCATGTTCGTTATAATCGACGACCTCGATCGAGACGCCGCACGCCTCGCGCAACGCGTCGATCACGCTTGAAATCAGGCCGTTGCCGCGTCCGCTGACGGTGCGCGCCTCCCCGTCGATCGACACCGTCCCCACGAAAGCGCGCGAGCCCGTCCCCCGCGTTTCATGATATTCGACCAACGCAAAGCGATCGCCCGGGCCGGGCAGATAAACCTGTTCGAACCGCGCCCAGATATCGGCGGCGTTCAGTTCGCGGCTCGTCTCGTCGGCCAGCGCCTGGACGTGCTTCGAAAAGTCGGCCTGCATCCGCTTGGGCAGCTTCAATCCCTTGTCCTGCTCGAGCACCCAGGCGACACCGCCCTTGCCCGACTGCGAGTTGACACGGATCACCGCCTCGTAATCGCGCCCCAGATCCTTGGGATCGATCGGGAGATAGGGAACGTCCCATACCTGGTCGTTGCGCTCGGCCTGCGCGGCGAAACCCTTCTTGATCGCATCCTGGTGGCTTCCCGAAAACGCGGTGAACACCAGTTCCCCGGCATAGGGGTGACGCGGATGGACCGGCAACTGGTTGCAATATTCAACCGTCTGGATGACCTCGTCGATGTTCGAGAAGTCGAGGCCCGGATCGACGCCCTGCGTGTACATGTTGAGCGCCATGGTCACGAGGTCGCAATTGCCCGTGCGCTCGCCATTGCCGAACAGGCAGCCTTCGACGCGATCGGCGCCCGCCATCAGCCCCAGTTCAGCCGCAGCGACGCCGGTTCCCCGGTCGTTGTGCGTGTGGAGGCTGATCACCACGGCCTCGCGGTTCCGGATGTTGCGGCAGAACCATTCGACCTGATCGGCATAGATGTTGGGCGTCGCGGCCTCCACCGTGGCGGGCAGGTTGAGGATCAGCGGCCGCTCGGGCGTGGGGCGCAGAATGTCCATCACCGCTTCGCAGACCTCGACCGAAAAATCGAGTTCGGCGGTCGAGAAGGTCTCGGGGCTGTATTCGAACATCCACTCGGTATCGGGCTGCTTTGCAGCTTCGTCGCGCAGCACCTTCGCCCCGGCGATCGCGATTTCACGAACCTCGTCGCGCGTCATGTTGAACACGATACGCCGCCAGGCTGGCGATACGGCGTTGTACAGGTGCACGATCGCCTGCTTCGCACCGCGCAGGCTTTCGAAGGTCGTCTCGATCAGGTCACGGCGCGACTGGGTGAGCACCTGCACCGCAACGTCGTCCGGAATGCGGCCGTCGCGGACGAGGCCGGAAATGAAATCGAACTCGGTCGCACCCGCGCTGGGAAAACCGACCTCGATCTCCTTGACGCCGACCTTGACCAGCAATTCGAAGAACCGCGTCTTCTTCTCGGCGTCCATCGGATCGATCAGCGCCTGATTGCCGTCGCGCATGTCGGTCGACAGCCAGCGCGGCGCCTTGGTGATCGCACGGCTGGGCCATTGGCGGCCCGGCAGGTTGATCTGGGGGAAAGGGCGATATTTGACGCTGGGGTCGCGCAACATGGGATTTCGTCTCTCTAAAAGCAGGCGGCGCGCCATGGGGCAGCCGCAGATTGGCCGAATGGCGGATCAGATTTGCCCTTAGGGACGTGCGCGCACTGGCGAATTCGCCCCTAAGGGCGAATAAGTCGAAGGCCGAGAAGCGAAAGGCGCATGGCGTTGGTCACGAGCGCCTTATGCCGCGTGCGACAGGATTTGTCCACCTTTCGCGCTGCAAAGCAGCGAAATTACGCAAAACACCCCGCCAACAGCTTCTTTCGACGTCGATTTCGCCGGGCATCCCGATCAGTCGCCGGCCTGCGCATCGTCATTTTCCCGCGTCTCGTTGCCGGCATCCTCCTCGACGGCCGCGTTGGCGGCATCGGCAGCGACGGCGGGCGTGGGTCTGGCGCTCGGCGTCGCCACGATCTCCGCCATCGGCGGCGGCGCGGCGAAATTGGCCTGCTCCGACGGGTTTTCACCACACGCAGCCAATCCCAGCAGTCCCAACACCGCGAACCGACGCATCGCCTTCTCCCTTGCCAGACGCCCCTTCCCTAACACGTCGCAGCGGCGCACGCCTATCGTCGCGAGGCGCCGCAGCGACGCCAATGGGGCCATTGCACGCGCAATCCGGCGCAAATCGCGCGTTTCCCGCCCGCTTTACGCAGAACGTGGCTAGACAGAGCGCCACAGTCGCGATCAAAGAACGCTCGGGGCCGCGCCCTTGCGGGCACGGCCCACAGCACATCGTCGAGAGCGGGATGGCCGGGATAACTCCGCAGCCCGGCACGCAGGCGAGGGAACGACCCGGAAACGGGTGCAAAAGGAGAAGAATAAGATGGCCGAGAAGAAAGCAGCTGGCGGCGCGCGCGGCGGCATCGCCAAGCCGGTAACCCCGTCGCCGGACCTGGCCAAGATCGTCGGAAAGGATCCGCTCCCCCGGAGTGAGGTGGTGAGCAAGATGTGGGAATACATCAAGAAGCACAACCTCCAGAACCCGGAAAACAAGCGGGAAATCCTGGCCGACGCGACGCTTGAGCCGATCTTCGGCGGCAAGAAGGCGACGATGTTCGAAATGAACAAGCACCTTTCGAAGCACATGAGCTGATCCCGCAGCCGGCGCATCGCCGCCGGCCGGTCGATCCACCAGCGCGGGGCGGGTTCCGGTGGAGCCCGCCCCGCTTGCATTCCGGTACGGCGGATGGCCCCGGATGAGGGGCAGCGCGGCGTCGTTGGAAAGTCCAGTCAAACGCACAGCGCGAATCGATCACGACCGACGCTTCCCGCGCCCATCGTTCCGGCCTAGGGGGTCGCGGTGAAACAGGAATGCGAATTCGACGCCATTGTGCTCGGCGCCGGCGCGGCCGGACTGATGTGCGCCGCCACCGCCGGGCAACGCGGGCGGCGCGTGGTGGTGCTCGACCATGCCGACGCGCCCGGCAAGAAGATCCTGATTTCGGGCGGCGGCCGATGCAACTTCACCAACCTGCACGTCGCGCCCGACCGATTCCTCTCCGCAAACCCGCATTTCGCCAAATCGGCGCTGGGGCGATACACGCCGCAGGACTTTCTGGCGCTGGTCGAGCGTCACGGCATCGCGTGGCACGAAAAGACGCTGGGGCAGCTTTTCTGCGACCATTCGGCGCGCGACATCGTCGCAATGCTGCTGGCGGAATGCGCCGCCGGGCAGGCCCGGGTCGAAACCAGCCATCCGGTCGCCGAAGTCGACCATGGCGACTGCCGCTTCCGGATCGGACGCTTCTCCGCACCGGCGCTGGTGATCGCAACCGGCGGCCCTGCCATTCCCAAGCTCGGGGCGACGGGCTTCGCCTACGACCTTGCGCGACGGTTCGGAATGAAGGTCGTCGAACCGCGCCCCGCGCTGGTTCCGCTCACGCTGCCGCCAGAACAGGCGCTTTTCCGCGAACTTGCCGGGGTTTCGACCGAGGTGACGGCGCAGGCGAACGGCCCGGCCTTTCGCGAGGCGGCACTGTTCACGCACCGGGGGCTGTCGGGTCCGGCGATCCTTCAGGCGTCATCCTATTGGCGGCACGGTGAGCCGGTAACGATCGATTTCACCCCCAGCCGGGACACCGGCTGGCTTCGCGACGCCAAGCGGGCCCGACCGCGCGCATCGCTGCGCCGGGTGCTGGCCGACATGTTACCGGAGAGGCTGGCAGAGGCGCTTTTTCAAGCGCTTGCGGCAGAAACAGCCATTGCGGGCGAGCTGGCGAACCTCCCCGATCGGACGCTTGAACAAGTCGAACGACGGCTGGCCGGTTGGCGATTTCTGCCCAACGGCACCGAAGGGTTTGCCAAGGCTGAGGTCACGGTCGGGGGGATCGCGACCGATGGATTGTCGTCGCGGACGATGGGGGCGACGCGCGTGCCGGGGTTGTATGCGATCGGCGAGGCGGTCGATGTGACCGGATGGCTGGGCGGATATAATTTCCACTGGGCCTGGGCGAGCGGCTGGGCGGCGGGTCAGGCGCTGTAGAATTGCCGTTCAAGGCAATGATCTGAAATCATTTTTCGGAAACGCGAAGCCGGTGGCCGCGGGGGAAACGCGGCCACCGGCGGGGAGACATCGAGTGGATCGCGGACCCGATGCCCTCAGGCCTTTACGGCCTCCGAGCGGGCAGGGGTTGCGCCCGCTTCGTTCGTAATATTGGTGACCGTCGCATCAATAACGGTCTGGTTGCCGTAAACAAAACTGCCCTTGCCGTTCCAGTTGTGATCGACCGCGAGCGCGGCGCTGAACTTGGCGAGATAGCTGCCGATCGCGGGCGGCGGCACCGACACGACATATTCGCCGGTCACATGCGCCAACTGGACATTCGGACCGAGCCCCGTCTGGAAAAGCGAGCCGGTGACCTGGGGAATCACGGTCTGGCCATAGGGAGGCGGGAGCGCCTGGGAGATTTCGGCACCGCCGCTGATCTGCCCGGTGTTCGCGTTGACGAGAAGGTCGAGAACCAGGACGGGAGCCCCCGACATCCCAGTCGTCGCCCGGACCTTTACATGATAAAGCGCTGCCACGTTAGACACTACACCCTCCTAACTCGCAGAACATCGACTCGGTCTGCACGTTTTATTTACCACGCCCAAGACTTGCCCACAATCGTTTCTGAAGCATCGCCGCCACGGACTCGCACCCCCTGCCCGTATAATTTGTCCGAACCTGTCCCAATGGCATGTCGAACCCCGCCGTTTCGGAGCGAAATCGCCCGTTGGCACGTCGCCGGGTGGCGAAAGACCGCAAAAATGCGTCGAAACGTGCCGTTCCGGGGAAGCCCAGGTCGGTTTTCGCTTGCTCGAATGCGCAGGGACGCCCATTTGGGAAGTTCCATGACATTTTCCGATCTTTCGCCGCTTCTCGCCGAAGCGCTCGCCGAACGCGGCTATGCCGCCCCCACGCCCGTCCAGTCCGCCGTGCTCCAGCCCGAAGCGCTGGGGCGCGACCTGCTCGTTTCCGCCCAGACCGGTTCGGGCAAGACCGTCGCCTTTGGCCTGGCCATGGCATCCGACCTGATCGACGCCGAGACCGGGCTGCCGCCCGCGCGCGATCCGCTGGCGATCGTCATCGCCCCGACGCGCGAACTGGCGCTGCAGGTGAGCAGCGAGCTCGGCTGGCTCTATGGCCGCGTCGGCGCGCGCATCGCCACCTGCGTCGGCGGCATGGACCCGTCGAAGGAACGCCGCGCGCTCAACCACGGCGCGCACATCGTCGTCGGCACCCCCGGCCGCCTGCGCGACCATCTGGAGCGCGGCGCGCTCGACCTCGGCGCGCTGCGCGTCGCGGTGCTCGACGAAGCCGACGAGATGCTCGACATGGGCTTTCGCGAGGATCTGGAACTGATCCTCGACCACACCCCCGCCGAGCGCCGCACGCTGCTGTTTTCGGCGACGATGCCGCGCCCGATCGCGCAGCTTGCCAAACAGTATCAGCGCGACGCGCTGCGCGTGTCGACGATGACCGAGAATCGCGGCCACGGCGACATCCAGTATCAGGCGCTGGCGATCGCGCCGTCGGACATCGAGCACGCGGTCATCAACCTGCTGCGCTTTCACGAGGCCGAGACGGCGATCCTGTTCTGCGCCACGCGCGACAATGTCCGCCACCTGCACGCCAGCCTGACCGAGCGCGGTTTCGCGGCGGTCGCGCTGTCGGGCGAGCACAGCCAGTCCGAGCGCAACCACGCGCTCCAGGCGCTGCGCGACCGCCGCGCCCGCGTCTGCGTCGCCACCGACGTCGCCGCGCGCGGCATCGACCTGCCGACGCTGAGCCTGGTCGTCCATGTCGAGCTGCCGCGCGACGCCGAGACGCTGCAGCACCGTTCGGGCCGCACCGGCCGCGCGGGCAAGAAGGGGACGGCGGTGCTGATCGTCCCCTACCCCCGCCGCCGCCGCGTCGAATCGATGCTGCGCGGGGCACGCATCCAGGCCGAGTGGATCGACGCCCCCACCCCCGAGGTGATCCGCGAGCGCGACCGCGAGCGCCTGCTGGAAACGCTGCGCGCGCCCGTCGAGATCGACGACGAGGATCGCGCGCTGGCGAACCAGTTGCTCGCCGAGCGTACCCCCGAGGAGATCGCCGCGCTGCTGGTGCGCGCGCACCGCGCATCGCTGCCCGAGCCCGACGAGATGATCGAGCGCGCGCATTCGGACCGGCGCGAGGAACGCCAGTCGGCGCATCGCGAGGGTTTCGACGACATCGTGTGGTTCCGCATGGACATCGGCCGTCGCCAGAACGCCGACCCGCGCTGGATCCTGCCGCTGTTGTGCCGTCGCGGGCACATCACCAAGAACGAGGTCGGCGCGATCCGCATCCAGCCGAACGAGACGCTGTTCCAGATCCCGCGCGCGATCGCGGCCAAGTTCGCGAGCGCGGTCGCCCGCAGCGCCGATCGCGACGACCAGGACGTGACGATCGAACCCGCCGAGCAAGGCCCGATGCCGCGCGCACCGCGCGGCGCCGGACGCGGCGCGAACAGCGAGGGACGCCGCCCGCACGGCCACGCGCCGCGCGGTGACGGCGAAGGCCGCCGTCCCGCCGGTCCGCGCCCCGGCGGCCCGCGTCGCCCGCGCGGCTGATCGCCGCCAGCCCCTTTCCGACGCCCCCGCCCCCGGGCGGGTCCATGCGGCAGCATCCGACCGGCCCGGGGGCCGCGGGTGCCGCCGCCGTCGTGTCGGGCGCCGTCGATGCGCCGCGACACGACGGCGGCAGCGGGGGCAACGGGCGCAACACGGGGGCTGCGACGGGCGTTGCCCGCCACCGGAGCCGCGCCTAACGTCGCGCGCATCATCCTTATCAATCCCGGGGGGAAATGCGCGTGCGTCCGATCGATCGACTGTTCCTGGCCAGTGCCGCACTGGCGCTGATCGCCACCGATGCCGCGGCGCAGCCCGCGCGGCGCGCCGCCGCCGAGCCGGTGGTTTCCGAAGCGTCGGTGCGCGCGCACGAATCGTACCTGGCCGGCCCCGCGCTGCGCGGGCGCGGCAGCGCGACCCCCGACGAGGCGATGGCCGCCGCCTATGTCGCCGCGGCGTTCCGCGGCTATGGCCTGGCGACGGCGCCGGGGCACGATTCCTATGTCCAGCCCGCGACGATCGTGCGGACGCGGCTGAACGGCCCGGCCACGCTGACGCTGGGCGGTGCGCCGCTGCCCGCGCCGACGCTGCTGATCGGCGGCACCGCGGGCGTACACGGGCGCGCGACGATCTTTGACGGCGACGATCCCGCCAAGCTGCCGAACGCCGACATCGTCGTGATGACCGCGCGCGACCTGGCGCCGCAAAAGGCGCTGCGCGGCGTGCCGCCGGGGCGCGCGCGGCTGGTGATCGTGCGCGAGAGCGAGGCGACGCGAACGCTCTATGCCCGGCTGGGCGGGGCGCCGCGGATGCCGAGCTATCTCGGCGGCGAGCATCTCGAGCCGCGCACGATGATCGCGACGCTGCCCGACGCCGCGATCGACCGCATCGCCGCCGCGGGCGATGCCGAACTCGCGCTGACGCTCGACGTCGCCGAGACGCGCGCCGTGACGACCAACGCGCTAGGCTTCATCCCCGGCACCGACCCCAAGGCGGGCGTGATCCTGCTGTCGGCGCATCTCGACCATCTGGGCGTGCGCCCCGACGGCACGGTGATGCCCGGGGCGAACGACGATGCGTCGGGGACCACCGCCGTGCTTGAACTGGCGCAGGCGCTGGCGGGCAAGCGCCACCGCCGCGGCATCCTGTTCGTCGCCTATGGCAGCGAGGAAGCGGGCGGGTTCGGTTCGCGCTACTTCGCCGCGCATCCGCCGGTGCCGCTGACCGACATCGTCGCCAATATCGAGATCGAGATGATCGGCGCGCAGGATCCGAAGCTGCCCGCGGGGACGATGATGATGACCGGCTATGACCGGTCGAACCTGGGCGAGACGATGCGCGCCAACGGGGCGCTGGTGACGGGCGATCCGTATCCGGAGGAGAACTTCTTCCAGCGTTCGGACAATTATCAGCTCGCGCTCAAGGGCATCGTCGCGCACACGATTTCGGGCTGGGCGGTGGTGCCGACCTATCACCAGCCGACCGACACGGTCGAGAATCTGGACACCGCGTTCATGGCGCGCGCGATCGGATCGCTGGTGCGGCCCATCCGCTGGCTGGCCGATTCGACGTTCGTGCCGGCGTGGAAGCCGGGCGGGCGGCCCTGATCCGGCGCGGACGGGGGCGCGGCACGGCCGGGGGCGCGGCGAGGCGCGGGGGATTGCGCTGACAGGGCGTTCCGCCGCTGGCGCGGCGGCCCCTCCACCAGCGGCCTTGCGGCCGGCGGTCCCCCTCCCCGGCGCGGCCGGGGCGGATTGGGGGATAGCGGGTCGGCGTTGGGGTTTGGGTGGCGGGCGTTCCGCCGCTCGCGCGGCGGCCCCTCCACCACCGGCCTTGCGGCCGGTGGTCCCCCTCCCCGGCGGGGCCGGGGCGGATTGGGGGATAGCGGGTCGGCGTTGGGGTTTGCTTGGCGGGCGTTCCGCCGCTCGCGCGGCGGTCCCTCCGCCACCGGCCTTGCGGCCGGTGGTCCCCTCCCCGGCGGGGCCGGGGAGGATTGGGGATGACGGCGGCGGGGGTGAGGATCTTGCGGGGGTGGATTGACCGTGTCGCCGGGGAACTTTAGGCGTTCGGCCGTTGCCCCGGTAGCTCAGCAGGACAGAGCAACGGTTTCCTAAACCGCAGGTCGGGAGTTCGAGTCTCTCCCGGGGCACCAGTTTCCGACATCGCCGTCCCTGCCCGGCAGCCCCGCCGGGGCTGCGCCGCGCGGCTCAGTTGCACGCCTCGGGCGGGACGACGGGGAGGATGAGCGGGGTGACGGGCACGCCCTCCTCGATCAGCTCGCGCGCCTGTTCGGGCGTGGTCTGGCCGTGGATCGTCGCGGCGGGTTCGTCGCCCAGGTGCATCGCGCGGGCGCGATCGGCAAAGTCGTTGCCGACCCATTGCGACTTTTCGAGCATCCGCGCCTGAAGCGTCGCGAGCGCGGCCATCGCGGCCTTGACCATTTCGGGCGGCGGCGGCCCGGCTTCGGCCGCGGCGGGCGACGCGGGCGCGGGACCAGCGGTGGGAACCGGCGCGGCGGGCGCGCGGACGGGATCGGGCCGCTGATTGCCCTTGGCCGCGACATTGGGCGCCATCACGGCCTTTTCGATGCCGGTATCGCCGCACATCGGGCACGCGACGAGGCCCTGCGCGCGCTGAACCTCATAGGCGGTGCTCGACCCGAACCACGCCTCGAACACATGGCCCGCGGGGCATTTGAGGTCGAACACGATCATCGCGCGACCACCGGGGGAATCGCGCGACGGTGGCGCAGCGCGGGGATGCGCGCGCGCACGGCGTCGAGCCGGGCGGGATCGAGATCGACGAACGCGAGGCCGGGCGCCTCGCCCATGTCGCACAGCAATTCGCCCCAGGGGTCGATCGCGAGCGAATGGCCATAGGTGGTGCGGCCGTCCGCGTGCGTGCCGGTCTGTGCCGCGGCGAGGACGAAGGCCCCCGCCTCGATCGCGCGGGCGCGGAGCAGGACGTGCCAGTGCGCCGCACCCGTGGGCCGGGTGAAGGCGGCGGGGACGGCGAACAGCGTCGCGCCCGCGTCGCTGAGCGCGCGGAACAGGTCGGGGAAGCGCAGGTCGTAGCAGATGGCGAGGCCGAGCGGGCCGAGCGGGGTTTCGACGACCACCGGCGCGTCGCCCGCGACATAGCTGGCCGATTCGCGCCAGCTCTCGCCGCCCGGGAGATCGACGTCGAACAGGTGCATCTTGTCATAGCGCGCGACGATCGCCCCGCCCGCGTCGATCACGAAGCCGCGATTGGCGAGCGCGCCGTCGTCGCGGCGGATCGCGAGCGAGCCGAGATGGACCCAGATGCCGTGCCGCGCCGCCGCTTCGCGGACCGCGGCGAGCACGGGATCGTCGCCCTCGGCCCGGATCGCGGCGGCGGCGCGGGCGCGGTCACGATCGAGCAGCCCCGACATTTCGGGCGTGAACAGCATCGCCGCCCCGCCCGCCGCGGCGGCGGCCACGGCATCGACGATCGTGCGGGCATTGCGGGACGGATCGATCCCGCTCGTCATCTGGAGCAGCGCCGCCTTCATGCGGCGAGCAGGGGATCCAGCCCGCCGCGCTGATCGAGCGCGACGATGTCGTCGCAGCCGCCGATGTGGCGGCCGTCGATGAAGATCTGGGGCACCGTGGTGCGGCCGTTCGCGCGCTGGATCATCTCCTCGCGCTTCGGGCCGCCCATCGAGATCTCATATTCCTCGAACGGCGCGCCCTTGCTGTCGAGCAGCGCCTTGGCGCGCGCGCAATAGGGGCAGTGCGACTTGGTGTAGATTTCGATCTTTGCCATGCCGCAAGACCTGTGGTGCCGGGCACGGCTTGTCAATGTGCGGGCGCGTGCGGAGGCGGGGGAAAATCGGAGGCGGCGGGGTCGGGGTCGGCGTCGGCATCGAGAACGCGCGCCCAGCAGAGCAGCGTGACGCGCGCGGCGCCGGCGCGGACGAGCAGCCGGGCACAGGCATTGGCGGTGGCGCCGCTCGTGTGGACATCGTCGACGAGCACGACGTGGCGGCCGCGAAGCCGTGCCGCGGCATCGGGGGCAAGCGCGAACGCCCCCGCCAGCGCCCGGCGGCGCGCGGCCGGGCCCATCGCGCGCAGCGGCGGCGTCGCGCGGCGGCGGCGGATCAGCTCGGGCAGCACGGGCAGCCCCACGGGGCCGGCGACCGCGCGGGCGATGAGCAGCGCCTGGTTGAACCCGCGCGACCAGAGGCGGCGGCGGTGCAGCGGGACGGGAACCACCAGATCGGCGTCGGGCGGGAGCAGCCGCCGCATCGCTCGCGCCATCGTCTCGGCGAGCGCGAGGCGGCGGCCATATTTGAGGCGGAGCGCGACGCGGCGCGCGACGGGGCCATAGGCGACCGCGGCGCGCACACCGTGGTGCGGCGGCGGATCGGCAAGGCACGGTGCGCAGCGTGCCCCCTCCCCCCGGTCCTGCGCGAACGGGCGGTGGCAATGCGCGCACCAGGGCGGTCCGAGGAAGCGCAGCCCGGCCCAGCACGCGGCGCAGAAGCGGTGGTCGGCATCGGCCACGGCGCCGCAGCCGGGGCAGCGCGGGGGCAGCGCCAGCGTGGCGATCCAGGCAAGGGCGGCGGCGGGACGCACATGCTCTTGTCGCCGCGGGCGGGCCGCTGCACAAGCGGCCGCGTGTCCGACTCCGAGATCTTTGACCGCGCGCTGCGTCGCCGCCGCCGCGACCGCGCCCGCCCCGACTATGCGGGGCATGATTTCCTGCGCCAGCACATGCTGGAAGGGATCGCCGACCGGCTGGCGATGGTGAAACGCCCGTTCGCCGACGTGCTCGACCTGGGCTGTTTCGACGCCGCCTTCGACCTGCCGGGCGCCCGGATCGCGCGGATGGACGCGGGGTTCGGCTTTGCCCGCGCAGCAGGCGGGGTGCAGGGCGACGAGGACCGGATGCCCTTTGCCGATGCGAGTTTCGACCTGGTCGTGTGCGCGGGCGTGCTCGACCAGGTCAACGACGTCCCCGGCGCGCTGGCGCTGGCGCGGCGCGTGCTGCGGCCCGACGGGCTGTTCCTGGGCGCGTTCCTGGGGGCCGGGACGCTGACGACGCTGCGCAGCACGATGATGGCCGCCGAGGCCGAACGGCCGGCGGCGCGCTTTCACCCGCAGATCGAGGTGCGCGCGGCGGGCGACCTGCTCACGCGCGCAGGCTTTGCGCTCCAGGTCGCCGATGTCGAGACGCTGACGGTGCGCTATGCCGGGCTGGCGCGGCTGCTGGGCGACCTGCGCGGGATGGCGGCGACGAGCCTGTTGCCGGGCGCGCCGCCGATCGGCCGCGCGACGCTGGCCGCCGCCGCAGCCGAATTCGCCGAGCGCGCCGACCCCGACGGGCGCACGCCCGAACGGTTCGAGATCGTCTACCTGACCGGATGGGCGCCCGACCCGAGCCAGCCCAAGGCGGCGCGGCCGGGAAGCGCCACCGCATCGCTGGCAGCGGCGCTCAACGCGCGCCACTGACCGCGGGCGGCGCGCTCAGCCGAGGCGGACGAGCGCGTCGATGAAGGGCGCGTCGGCCGGCGGCATCGCGAGCGCACGCAACGCGTCGGGCGCGCACCAGCGCAGCGCGGTGGCGTGCCGCGCGCGCGGCTCCCCCTGCCATTCGCGCGCGACATAGAGCAGCAGGATGAGCTGGCGGCCGTCGAGCGGTTCGCTGGCGAAGGTGAGCGGCACGAGCGCCGCGGGCGGAACGGCGATCGCCAGTTCCTCGTCGAGCTCGCGCACCAGCGCCGCCTCGGGCGTTTCGCCGGGCTCGACCTTGCCGCCGGGAAACTCCCACAGCCCGGCCATCGCCTTGCCCTCCGGGCGCTGCTGGACGAGCACGCGCCCCGCGGAATCGACCAGCGCGGCGGCGACGACGAACAGCGGCCGGCGGTGCGGCTCGCCATCCCGCAGCATTGCGGATTCGGCCTTCGACACTTCGTTAACTCTCCTTGGCTATGACCGAGCGCAATCGGCGGAAAAGCGAGCGCGATGCGACAGATGTGGAAGGCCCTTCAATCCCTTTCCCGCGACCGTCGCGGCGCGACGGCGGTCGAATATGGCTTCATCCTGGCGCTGATCGTCATCGCGATCATCGCCGCGCTGACCGAGTTCGGCGCGACGACGACGCAGATGTGGAACAACGTCAGCATGCGCGTCCAGTCGGCATCGGGCTGAGTTGGAAAGCATTTCGTAACGTCTCCACTTAGCCCTTTCTTTACCCCGCCCGCTTACGGTCATCCGCGTCGGATCAGGGAAATCCTGGTCGGCCGGGTAAATGAAGCTTCCTTCCGAACGTGGAGACCGAGATGCAGAAGATTCGCAACTTCCTCAAGAATTCCAAGGGCGCCACCGCGATCGAGTACGGCCTGATCGCCGCGCTGATCGCCGTCGCCGCCATCGCCGCGATGCAGGGCCTGGGCAACCAGCTCACCAAGACGTTCAACAACGTTTCGTCGAACATGAAGTCGTAATCACGGCACGCGAGACGGTTCGGGCGCGGGCGGCGGCGTGAAAGCCGGCCGCCCGACCGAAAGGTCGAGGTTCCGGGCACCGCCCGGACCTCCGCCCCGCCCGCCTGTGCACCGATGACCGCACGTCATCCCATTTGCGAACGGCCCCGGGCGGGGCAGGAAGGGAAACAGAGATGATCCGCAAGCTTTTGTCGAACCGCAAGGGCGCGACAGCGATCGAGTACGGCCTGATCGCCGCGCTGATCGCCGTGGCCGCGATTGCCGCGATGCAGGGCCTGGGCAACCAGCTCACCAAGACCTTCGACAACGTCTCGTCGAACATGAAGTCGTAATGCCGCCGCCCCGCCGCCCAAGGCGGGGCAGCGCAGCATCGACCAAAGCGATGTGTCGAAAACAATGCGAGGGGCCGGCCCATGCCGCGCCCCTCGTTTTGCGTTCAGCGGGCCGGCCCGACGATCGCCGGGCCACGGCACCACCGGCGCGCGCCCTGCCCCGTCCGGCGAATCGCGGTCAGAAGCGGCCCATCGCCAGGAACTTGGCGCGGCGGGCCTGGCGCAGCGCATCGGGGGCGAGCCCGTCGAAGCGGTGCAGCGATTCCTCGATCGCGTCGCCGAGCCCGGCGATCGCCGCCGCCGGATCGCGATGCGCGCCGCCGAGCGGTTCGGGAATGATCCGGTCGATCACGCCCAGTTCCTTCAGATGCTGCGCCGTGACCTTCATCGCCTCGGCCGCATCGGCCGCCTTGTCGGCGGTGCGCCACAGGATCGACGCGCAGCCTTCGGGCGAGATCACCGAATAGACCGCATGTTCCATCATCAGCACGGCGTTGCCCGCCGCGAGCGCCACCGCGCCGCCCGAACCGCCTTCGCCGAGGATCGCCGCGACCACGGGAACGCCGAGGTTGAGGCACTGTTCGGTCGAACGCGCGATCGCTTCGGCCTGGCCGCGCTCTTCGGCCTGGACGCCGGGAAACGCGCCCGAGGTATCGACCAGCGTCACCACCGGCAGCCGGAACTTGTCGGCAAGGCGCATCAGGCGGATCGCCTTGCGATACCCCTCGGGCTTGCCCATGCCGAAATTGTGCTTGAGGCGGCTGGCGGTGTCGTCGCCCTTTTCATGTCCGATCACGACGACGCGACGCCCGCGGAACCGGCCGAGCCCGCCCAGGATCGCCGAATCGTCGGCAAAGGCGCGGTCGCCGGCAAGCGGCATGAAGTCGTCGATCAGCCCGGCGACATAATGCTTGAAGTGCGGCCGTTCCGGGTGCCGGGCGACCTGCGTCTTCTGCCACGGCGTCAGCCGGGCGTAGGTTTCTTGCAACAGCCGATCGGATTTCGCCTGAAGCGGCGCGATTTCGGCGTCGATATTGACCGCGCCGCCCTCGGCGGTGCGGCGAAGTTCGTCGATCCGGCCCTGAAGCTCGGCGATCGGTTTCTCGAAGTCGAGGAAGCTAGCCATCGCTGCGCGGTTAGGCCCCGCGGCGGTTCGCGTCAACGAGTGCCGCAGGCAAAGGATGCCGTTCATTGACCAGTTCGACCAGCCGCCGGCTGTCGACATGCGTGTAGATTTCGGTCGTGCCGATATCGGCATGGCCGAGCATCGCCTGGAGCGCGCGCAGGTCGGCGCCGCCTTCGAGCAGGTGCGTGGCGAAGGCGTGGCGCAGGACGTGCGGGCTGACGCGATCGGGCGGAATCCCCGCCGCCGCCGCGAGCGCGCGCACGAGCTGGAACAGCCGCACGCGCGAAAGATGCCCCGCGCCCGACGGGAACAGCCAGGGCTGATCGGCGGGCACATGCGCGCGCCATTCGGCAACCGCGGCGCGGGCGCGATCGGAGATCGGCACCATGCGTTCGCGCCCGCCCTTGCCCTTGAGGATCAGATAGGGGCGATCGGGCGCGATCGCGGCGCGCGGCAACGACACGAGTTCGGTGGCGCGCAGCCCCGAGCCGTAGAGCAGCTCGATCAGCGCGGCGAGGCGCAGGTCGAGCGGATCGGGCGGATCGCGCGCGATCCGTTCGGCAATGACCGCGAACAGCCGGTCGACATCGGCGGTGCCGAGCACGCGCGGCAGTGCGCGGCCGGCCCCCGGCCGGGGGAGCGCGCCGCCGGGATCGTCGGGGCGGAACCCCTCCTCGGCCAGAAAGGCGAAGAAGCGGCGCAGCGCCGCCGCCTTGCGCGCAACCGTCGCCCGCGACAGCGCACCCCAGCCTTCGCCCAGCCGTTCCAGATCGGGACGCGTCGCCGCGGCGAGCGCGCCGCCCAGCGCCTGCGAGGCGAGCCGCAGGTCGGTGGCATAGGCGAGCACGGTGTTGGCCGCCGCCCCCGCCTCTGCCCGCAGCATCTCGCAGAACCGGTCGATCAGCACCGCGTCGCCCGGCCCCGCCGGACCGGCGGGCGCATCGGCGCCGGGCGCGGCATCGCCCTCGCCGCTCACGCGCGCGTCAGCGCCTCGACCGCGACCATGCGGGCATAGGTGCCCATTCCCGCCGCCCGCATCGCCGCGACGATGTGGAACAGCGCCTCGGGCGTGATCGACGACCAGCGCCGCGCCTGCATCCCCACCCCCGCGAGCAGCGCGACGGTGCCGGCGTCGCCGCGCATCCCGGCCGCGTCGATCGCGTCGGTCCAATGGTTGGCGGCGCCGAGCTGAACCCCCAGCGCCTCGGCCTGCTGGCGCGCATCGTCGACGCCGAGCCGCCCGAGCCCGGCGAGCCCGGCGAGCACGATCTGCGCCTTGCGCTGCCCCGCCGCCGAGGCGAGCAGGCTGAGGTCGCTCGCCTGGACCTTGCGCATTGGGCCGGGCTCGGCGAGCGTGAGCAGCGCCCACGCCTCGGTCCCCGGCTTGACGACGCCGTGCCACTCCATCGCCGCGGCGTCATAGCCCGCGCTGAGCATCGAGGCGATCAGCAGCTCGGGCGATTCGACCTTGGGATCGGCGGGAATCCACGAAGCGGCGCGAGCGGTGAGCACGAGCCGCGCATAGCGGGTGCGCGGATCGTCGACCGCGAACCACAGCCGCTGAATCGCCTTGAGCCGCGCGCCGGTGTCTGCCGCGGCGTGCGCGGTGCGCAGGTCGCGGACGGTGTCGGCAACCGCATCACGCGCGCCGCCTTCCTGGTCGATCTCGCCATAGAGATCGACGAGCCCGGCATTGGAGAACACCCCCGCCGCAGCCGCCGATTCGGCCGCCGCCACGCGCGCCGCGGGCGCGAGCGCGGGCGCCACCGCCTGCCAGTAACGGACCTGCGGCGCGGCGACGTCGTAGAGCGCGTCGGGCACATCGACCCCCATCGCGGTCGCCATGCCCCAGCGCCAGCTCGTCAGCTCGGTAACGCCGACCCAGTCGATCGTCGCCGAACGGCGGCCCTGTGCCCCCAGCCCCAGCGCGCGCTGGGCAAGCTGGTTGTCGATCGCCGAAGCGGGGGTGCCGCGCCGCGCGTCGTCGAACAGCGCCTGCGCCGCCTGCGCCTTGCCCGCCAGCCCGGCGCACACCGCACGCGCGAGCGCCCAGTTGCGATTGCCGGTCTGGGCGACGGCAGCATCGGCGACGGGGCAGAGCGCGGCGGGATCGGCGCTGGCCATCGCCGACTGCATCGCCACCTGGTAGAGCCAGGGCGAATAATCCTCGACGTCGACATAGGCGATCACCGCGCGCGCGGCATTCGCCTCGCCCATGCGCAGCAGCAGCCAGGCGCGCTCGGCCGCGAAATCGGCGCCGTTGAGATTGGCGGGCGTGTCGACCGCCGACATCAGCGCACGGCGCAGCGCGATCGACACCCAGCGCGAGGCGATCGGCGCATCGAGCCGCCGCATCAGCGTGCGCAGCCAGCGCCCGTCGCTGTTGCCGAACGCGGTGGCGGCGAACGGCGTGTTGCCGCCCGCGACAATGCCGACGCGCGACAGCGAGTGGCGCGCGAACTCGGGCAGCTCGTAACGCGACAGGTCGGGCGCCGCGCCCTGCGCGCTGCCGAACACCGCGCCCGACAGGTTGCCGTCGAGCGGCGCATCGGGCGACGCCGCGGCACCGCCTGCCGGGGCGGCGGGCGCAGGCGCCGCGGGGGCGGCAGCGGGCGCAGGCTGGGCCGGCGCGGCGCGCGGCGCGGCCGGTTCGTCGAAGCCGGGGGGAAGCAGCGATTCGGGCTTGTCCTGCCCGAGCGCCGGCACGCCGATCGCGACCAGCGCCCCGAACAGGGCGGCGCGCCGTGCCTTACTTGGCGAGGTTTTCAAGCGGGACCACCTTCTCCACACGCGTCGGTTCCTTCACGCTGGTGCGGGTCGACAGATAGAGGACGCCCCCGACCAGGAGCACGATGACGAGAAGGAGCAGGGCAAGCGAACGCGACATGAAAAAAGGCCCGTGATCTGAAAAACGACGCCGCCTTTTGCCCGACAGGCAGCACCGCTGTATAGCCCCCCGAAGATGTTGGAAGCGCAAGCGAGCGAACGCCCCTGGACGGGGAAGCCGATCGTCCTGGTCGGCCTGATGGGTGCGGGCAAGACGACGGTGGGCCGTCGGCTGGCCCAGCGGCTGCGGTTGCCGTTCGTCGATGCCGATCACGAGATCGAGCGTGCGGCGGGGATGACCGTGACCGATATTTTCGACCGGTTCGGCGAGGCGCATTTCCGCGACGGCGAACGGCGCGTGATCGCGCGGCTGATCGACGGGACGCCCCGCGTGGTGGCGACCGGCGGCGGCGCGTTCATCAATCCCGAGACGCGCGCGCTGATCCTCGACCGGGCGCTGGCGATCTGGCTCGATGCCGAGCCGGCGGTGCTCGCCGACCGCGTGCGGCGGCGCGACACGCGCCCGCTGCTGCGCGGCCGCGACCCCGAAGAGACGCTGCGCGCGCTGGCCGCGGTGCGCAACCCGCTCTATGCGCTGGCGCCGGTGCGGGTGAAAAGCGTCGCCGGCCCGCACGAAATGACCGTCGAAGCGATCCTGAAGGCCCTGAACCTGTGACCATCGTTCCCGTCGCGCTGGGCGCGCGCAGCTATGACGTCCGCATCGAGGCGGGGCTGATCGCCCGCGCGGGCGAGATCCTGGCCCCGCTGGCGCGCGGACGGCCGATGCCGATCGTCACCGACGCCAATCTGCGCCCGCACCTGGCGACGCTGCGCGCCGGCCTGGACGCGGCGGGAATCGCGAGCGAGGCGATCGTGCTGCCGCCCGGCGAGGGCACCAAGAGCTGGGCGGAGCTGGAGGCGCTGACCGACCGGCTGCTGGGCCTGGGCGTCGAGCGCAGCGACCATGTCATCGCGCTGGGCGGCGGCGTGATCGGCGACCTGGTCGGCTTTGCCACCGCGATCCTGAAGCGCGGCTGCGGGTTCGTGCAGATCCCGACGACGCTGCTCGCCCAGGTCGATTCGTCGGTGGGCGGCAAGACCGCGATCAACACGCGCGCGGGCAAGAACCTGATCGGCGCGTTCCACCAGCCGGCGATGGTGCTGATCGACCCGCAAGTGCTCGACACGCTGCCCGCCCGCCAGTTGCGCGCGGGCTATGCCGAGGTCGTCAAATACGGGCTGATCGACGATCCCCGGTTCTTTGAATGGTGCGAGGCGAATGCCGCCGCGCTGCTGGCGGGCGACCCGGCGGCGCGCGCGCATGCCATCGCGCATTCGGTGGCGGCCAAGGCGCGGATCGTCGCCGAGGACGAGCGCGAGACGCGCGGCCGGCGCGCGCTGCTGAACCTCGGTCACACCTTTGGCCATGCGCTCGAGGCCGAGACGGGTTTTTCGGAACGGCTGTTCCATGGCGAGGGCGTCGCGGCCGGGACCGCGCTCGCCTATGGCTTTTCGGCGGCGCAGGGGTTGTGCCCGGCCGAGGATGCCGCGCGCGTGGCGGCGCATCTGCGCGCCGTCGGGCTGCCCGACGGGCTGGCCGCGACGGGGATCGCCGCCGACGGCGCCGCGCTGGTCGCGCACATGCTGCACGACAAGAAGATGGCGGGCGGCACGCTGCCCTTCCTGCTCGCGCGCGGCATCGGGCAGACCTATCTCGACAAGACGGTCGACCTCGACGCGGTGGCGGCGTTCCTCGACGCGCAGCCGCGCTGAACCCGGGATGGCAGCGCGCGCGATCGGCTGGCTGCTCGACGCCGACGATCGCGACCGGCTGTTCGCACGCTTCCCGCCGCGCTGGCCGGACGCAATCGCGCACCACGTCACGCTGGCCTTCGCGACCGACGCGCCGCTGCCCGCGACGCCCGCCGAGGCGGCGGTGGTGGGGCATGTCGACGACGGTGCGGGGGTGGAAGCGCTGGTCGTCGCGATCGACGGCGACACCATGCGCCCCGACGGCAGCCGCTATCACATCACCTGGTCGATCGACCGTGCGCGGGGACGCACGCCGCGCGAGAGCAACGACGTGCTGGCGGCGCACGGCTGGACGCCGATCGCGCCGCCGATCGCGATCCGGCTGATCCCGGGGCGGATCGACTGACCGCCCGCGACGTGCGGGGCATTGCCGTTGGCGACGACGCGGCTTACCCATCGCGGTCATGCGCATCCTGACCCTTGCCCTGAGCGCGACGACGATGCTGGTCGCGCCTGCCCTCGCCCTCTCCCCCCTCCATGCCCAGACGCGGCAGGCGGCGGCGCCCGCGCCGATACTGACGACGCCCGAGGCGCGCGACGTGTGGACGCACGCGCGCCCCGAGATCGCGCGCGTCACGCACGTCGCGCTGGACCTGAGCGTCGATTTCGCGACGCGGACGCTGAAGGGGACCGCGACGCTCGACCTGCTGACCGCACCGGGCGCGAACGAGATCGTGCTCGACGACGACGGGCTGGCGATCGCGCGGATCACCGACGGCGCGGGCCGGCCGCTCGCCTATACCGTCGGCAAGGCCGAGGGCGAGATCGGCGCGCCGCTGACCGTGACGCTGAACGGCGCGCGGCGGATCGTCGTCCATTACGCGACCGCACCCGGCGCATCGGCGCTCCAGTGGCTCGACCCGGCGCTGACCGCAGGCAAGAAGAAGCCCTATCTGTTCAGCCAGGGCCAGCCGATCAACAATCGCAGCTGGATCCCGACGCAGGACAGCCCCGGCATCCGCCAGACCTGGGAAGCGACGCTGACCGTCCCCGCCGACCTGGTCGCGGTGATGAGCGGCGAGCGGATCGACGGCGCCAAGGGCGTCCCCGCGGGCGAAGGACGCCACCGCTTCCGTTTCCGCATGGACCGGCCGGTGCCGCCCTATCTGATCGCGATGGCGGTAGGCGACCTGGCGTTCAAGCCGGTCGGGCCGCGCGCGGGCGTGTGGACCGAACCCGCCATGCTCGACGCCGCCGCGGCCGAGGTCGCCGATGTCGAGAAGATGATCGACGCGGCGCAGGCGCTGTACGGCCCCTATCGCTGGGGCCGCTACGACATGCTCGTCCTGCCGCCGAGCTTTCCGTATGGGGGTATGGAGAACCCCACCCTCACCTTCCTGACGCCGACGATCATCACCGGCGACAAGTCGAACGTCGACGTGGTGGCGCACGAACTGGCGCATAGCTGGTCGGGCAACCTCGTCACCAACGCCACCTGGTCGGACAGCTGGCTGAACGAGGGCTTCACCACCTATTTCGAGAACCGCATCATGGAGGCGGTGTACGGCAAGGAACGCGCCGCGACCGACGCCGACCTGGAATGGGACGGGCTGAAGAAGGACGTCGCCGATGCCGGGGGCGCCGCGGCGCCGACGACGCGGCTGCACGGCGATCCGGGCGCGACCTTCGGCCAGCTCGATTATTTCAAGGGCTCGACCTTCCTGCGCACGATCGAGCAGACCGTGGGACGCGCGCGCTGGGACGTCTATCTGCGCGGCTATTTCGATCGCCATGCCTTCCAGCCGCAGACGACCGCGGGCTTTCTGGCGGACCTGCGCGCGCACCTGATCCGCGGCGACCGCGTGCTGGAGGAAAAGCTCCAGCTCGACCGCTGGGCCTATCAGCCGGGCGTGCCCGAGAATGCCGTGCATGTTCAGTCGGCGACGCTGAAGGCGATCGACGCGCAGCTTGCCGCGATCAATGCCGGCGGGCCGGCGGCAGCGGTCGATCCGAAGGGCTGGTCGACGCAGCAATGGCTGCGCTTCCTCAACGGGATCGACCGGCGACAGACGCCCGCGCGGCTGAAGGAACTCGACGAGACGCTGGGGCTTTCGGCGTCGACCAACGCCTATGTGCTGTCGGCCTGGGGCGAACTGGCGATCGCCAACCGCTATGATCCCGCAATCCCCGCAGTCGAACGGCTGGTGGGCAGCGTGGGCCGCGGGCTGCTGATCTATCCGATCTACAAGGATCTGGTGGCGCAGGGCGACTGGGGCAAGCCGATCGCGCAGCGCCTCTATGCCAAGTACAAGGCCGGTTATCACCCCAATGTCGTCGCCGGGGTGGCGCGCATCTTGGGTCAATAAACGAAGGTCGTCGGGCGGCGGCGGGAAAGGCCCGTCCCGCCCGCACCGTCGCCCGGAGCCGCATTTCCTGAGCCGTCGACCGTCGACGCGGCCGAGTTCAAAATGCGCTAGCCCCGCCCGCGTGCGGCATGGACGGCGAGCCAGAGCCAGCCGCCGATCATCGTCGCACCGCCGATCGGCGTCACCGCGCCCAGCCAGTGCGGCGCGCCGAGCGCCATCGCATACAGCGTCAGCGCGAACACCGCCGCACCGGCGACGAACGCCCAGCCGGGACCGCGCGCGCCCATGCGCAGCGCAACGAGCGCCGCGAGCGCATGGACGAGCTGATAATGCCCGCCGGTACGCAGCCATTCGGCCGCCTGGCCGACGGCGCCGTGTGCGCCGAACGCCCCCGCGGCGACGGCGAGCGCGCCCGACAGCGCGGCGAGCATCGCCAGCAACCGCCCGGCCTGCGCGGCGTGCGGTGCGTCAGCCGCGGTCATGCGCCCTCCGCCGCCGGCGCGTCATCCGGCTTTTCGGGAGCGTCGGTATTGGCGTGGCTGAACATGATGTGCCGCGCGGCATAGAGATCATTCTGCTCCTTCTGCACTTTGAGCCGTTCATAGTCGCGGCGGCGATACTCGCTTTCGGTCCGGTCGATTTCGGCGAGGTCGACGCCGACCGCCTCCATCGCGCGGCGGCCCATGACAATCGCGCTTTCGAGCACCTCGCGCACCACGCCCGCGACAGGGGCGCCGCGCAGCTTCATCACCGAGCGCCGGTCGAAGGCGCGCACGAAGATCGCCGCGCGCGGGAAGCTGTGATGGATCGCCTCGACCGATTCGGTATCGAGGCCGTCGCCGTCCTGGCAGAACAGGATCAGTTCGGCCTCCTCCGCCCCTGCGCGGCGGAGCAGGTCGACGCGCGTGCCGTCGCCATAATAGACCTTCATCCCGAAATCGCCCGCGGTGCGGATCATCTCGACGTCGTTGTCGATGATCGTCACGGGGATCTTCTGACCGATCAGCATCTGGGCGACCGTCTGGCCGAAGCGGCCATAGCCGACGACGATCGCGTTGCTGCCGTCGCCCTGGGGCTCGTCCTCCGCCTCGGCCTGCGGGCCGGCGACCTCGTCGGTGCGCAGGCGGCGCGCGAGCATCATCAGGAACGGCGTGGTGGCCATCGACAGCGTGATGATCGCGCCGAACACGCTCGCCGCCTCGTTCTCGATCAGCAGCGCGCGCTGGGCCTGGGCGAAGAGGACGAAACCGAACTCGCCGCCCTGGCTGAGCAGCAGCCCGAGCCCGAACGCCTGGCGCACCGACATGCCGAACAGCCGCGCGATGCCGGTGATGAGCACGGTCTTCGCGGTGATGAGCGCGAGCGCCATGCCCGCGACGAACAGCGGCCGGTCGGCGATGGCGTGGAGGTTGAGCGACATGCCGACCGCGAGGAAGAACAGCCCGAGCAGGATCGCGCGGAACGGCTCGACATCGGCCTCGAGCTCGTGCCGATAGGGCGAGTCGGCGAGCATCACGCCCGCGATGAATGCCCCCAGCGCCGCCGACAGCCCCAGCGCCTGCATGATCGCCGCGCTGGCGATCACCGCGAACAGCCCGGCAAAGACGAACATCTCGCGTTCGCCCAGATTGCCGATCAGCCGGAAGAAGGGGCGCAGCAGGAAACGGCCCGCGAGCACCAGCCCGACGATCGCCGCGACGGTGTAGGCGCCGAGCACCCATCCCGGCGGTCCGCCCTGGTCGGCCGGATTGCGCGAAAGGGCAGCGACGATCGTGATGAGCGGGACGATCGACAGGTCCTGGAACAGCAGGATCGCGAAGGCGCGTTCGCCGAAGGGCGTGCGCAACCGCCCCGCCGACTGGAGCATCGGCAGCACCTGCGCGGTCGACGACAGCGCGAGCGGCAGCCCGAGCGCGAGCGACGCGCCGAGCGAGAAGTGCGTCGACCAGACGATCGCCGAGACGACGAGGCCGCACAGCACCACCTGGATCAGCCCGAGCCCGAAGATGTCGCGCCGCATCCGCCAGAGCCGGCTGGGGCTGAGTTCGAGCCCGACGAGGAACAGCAGCAGCGCGATGCCGAGTTCGGCGATTCCCATCTTCGACTGCGCGCCGCCGACGAGCCCGAGCACCTGCGGCCCGACGATTGCGCCGGCGACAAGGAAGCCCAGCGTGGCGCCGAGCCCCAGCCGGCGGAACAGCAGGACGAACACCAGCGCGAAGCCGAGCAGCGGCACCCCGTCGCGCAGCAGCGACATGCTGCCATGATCGTCCATCAGCGGGTCTCCTCGGGTTCGGCGGAATGGGGGGCGGCGGCCGCGGCGCGGTGCGCGGCCTCGGCCGCGGCCTCGAACGGCAGGCGGATCGCGGGATGGCGGCCGGGATGGTCGCGTGCGGGGGCCAGCACGTCGATGCCGGGCCAGTCGGGCGCGTCGGCGCGCGTTCCCGCAAGCCAGTCGGCAAGCGCGTCGCGCGCCTGTTCGAGCGCGGCGGGCGAACGGCCGGGCGCCTGCGCGCGCAGCAGAGCCGCCGACGCCTGGCCGAGCGCACAGGCCTGGGCCGTCACCGCCACCGCCGCCACCCGGCCCGACGCGTCGACGCTCACCGCAACCCGCACGCTGCTGCCGCAGGTCCGCGAACGCCGCTCGACCTCGGCCCCCGGCGTTGCGATCCGGTCGTCAAAGGGAAGCGACGCGGCGAGCCGCAGGATCTGCGGGGTGTAAAGCGGTACGGTCATCGCCCTATGGATTAGGGTGCCGCGGCGGCAAGCGCGACCCCCGCCGACACGAAAAATGGCAAAACGGCCGCAGCACGGCGCGGCGGCGCGGCCGCGCTAGCGATCGGTGCTGTGGCGGCGATGCGTCGCGGCGGGGCGCGGGCGATGCGTGGCGGCGTTCGCCGCGGCATCGTCGTCGGTGGTCGCCGCGCCATTGTCGGCATCGTCTTCGCCGCCGAACACCGGCTCGCCCTTGCGCCGGCGGTCGACGAAGTCGGCGATCGTCGCGCTGGTCTTGTCGAGCATCGGATAGGTGGTGGCGCTGCGCATCCATTGCGGGCGGTGCGCGGGCCCGCCGCCGACGGTGTCGAGCACGAGCACGATCAGCAGGAAGGCGATGCTGACGAGGATCAGCCCCTTGAGCGCGCCGAAACCGAGGCCGAGCGCGCGGTCGATCGGGCCGATGAAGCTGTCGCGCACGCGGCCGCCGATATTGGCGGCGAGCAGCCGGCCGCCGAGATAGGTGCCGCCGGTGAGCAGCGCGAACGACAGCACCGCGCCCCCCTGGACCGTGCCGACGACGCCGCTCAGCACCTCGGCCAGCGGCGTGTGGAAGAGCTTGAGCGCCATCACGACGAGCAGCCAGGCGAGCAGCGACAGCACCTCGGCCACGAAACCGCGCAGAAAGCCCATCACCGCGGCGGCGCCGATCGCGATGAGCACGATGATGTCGAGTCCGGTAAGCGTCATTCGCATCTCCCGCGGGCGCCTATAGCCGAGCCGGGCGCGCCCGCGAAAGGGTGCCCGCGGATGCGCCGCACGGGCTCAGCCGCGGCCGAGCAGATGATCGACGAATGCGCCGAGCGAGCGGAACCCCGACAGCGCCAGCCCGCCCGATTCGGCCGCCTGGGCCGACGGGCCGAGCGCGCGCGAGAAACCGAGCTTTGCCGCCTCGCGACAGCGCAGCGCGCCATGCGCGACGGGGCGCACCTCGCCCGACAGCGCAACCTCGCCGAACGCCACCGCGTCGGTGGGCACCGGCCGCTCCGACAGTGCCGAGACGAGCGCCGCCGCCACCGCGAGATCGGCGGCGGGATCCTGGACGCGATAACCGCCGGCGATGTTGAGATAGACCTCGCATGCCGAGAAGCTGAGCCCGCATCGCGCCTCGAGCACCGCGAGGATCATCGCGAGCCGCCCCGAATCCCAGCCGACCACCGCGCGGCGGGGGGTCGCGCCGCTGGCGAGCCGGACGGTGAGCGCCTGCACCTCGACCAGCACGGGTCGCGTGCCCTCGAGCGCGGGAAAGACGACGGTGCCGCTGACATTCTCGTCGCGCTGGGTGAGGAACAGCGACGAGGGATTGCCGACTTCGGTGAGGCCGTCGGTGTGCATCGCGAACACGCCGATCTCGTCGGTGCCGCCGAAGCGGTTCTTCACCGCGCGCAGGATGCGGTAGAGATGGCTGCGCTCGCCCTCGAACGCGAGCACGGTGTCCACCATATGCTCGAGCACGCGCGGCCCGGCGATGCTGCCGTCCTTGGTGACATGGCCGACAAGCACGAGCGCGGTGCCGCGTTCCTTGGCAAAGCGGATCAGTTCGCCCGAGGCGGCGCGCACCTGGCTGACGGTGCCCGGCGCACCTTCGATCAGGTCGGAATGCATCGTCTGGATCGAATCGATGATGAGCAGGTCGGGCGGCGTCCCCGCACCGAGCGTGGTGAGGATGTCGCGCACCGACGTCGCCGCCGCGAGCTGGACCGGCGCCTGCCCCAGCCCCAGCCGGCGCGCGCGCAGCCGGACCTGATCCGCCGCCTCCTCGCCCGAGACATAGGCGACGCTGCGCCCCGCCGCGGCGAGCCGTGCCGCGGCCTGGAGCAGCAGCGTGGACTTGCCGATGCCCGGATCGCCGCCGATCAGCGTCGCCGACGCCTCGACGAAACCGCCGCCGAGCGCGCGATCGAGTTCGGCGATCCCCGTCGCCATGCGTTCGGGGAGCGGGATTTCGGCGTCGAGCCCGCTGAGCTGGATCGTGCGACCGCCCGACTGGAGATTGTGGCGCGCCTGAAAGGGCGTGGGCGCCACGGCCCCCGCATCCTCGACCATCGTGTTCCATTCACCGCAATCGCCGCATTGCCCCGCCCATTTGGACGAGACCGATCCGCAGACCTGACACACATAGCGCTTCTGGGGCTTTGCCATGGCGGCAAGGCTAGCCCAGGCGAAACGAAAAGGGAACAGACAAGCGCATCGCATCCGACGCGGCATGGCGGGGGCGCCGCGCCTGCAATCGGGCGCTTCCCCCGGTTGCCGCCCCTGCCCGCCCCGGCTATGCGCACGGTGCGATGAACGCCTCCGACCTCCGTGTCGCCCTTTTCAGCGGCAACTATAACTATGTCCGCGACGGCGCCAACCAGGCGCTGAACCTGCTCGCCGCGCACCTGCTGGCGGCGGGCGTGACGCTGCGCGTCTATTCGCCGACGACGGCGACCCCCGCCTTCGCGCCGACCGGCGATCTGGTCGACGTGCCGTCGGTGCCGCTGCCCGCGGGGCGCGACGAATACCGGCTCGCGCGCGGGCTCCCCGCGCGCGTGCGCCGCGACCTCGAAGCGTTTGCGCCCAACATCGTCCATTGCTCGGCGCCCGAATTCCTGGGCCATGCCGCGGTCAAATGGGCGCACCGGCACGGCGTCCCCGCGGTGGCATCGGTCCACACGCGCTTCGAAACCTATTTCCGCTATTACCGCGTCGGCTTTCTCGAGCCGCTGATCATCGGCATCCAGAAGCGCTTCTACAACCGGTTCGACCGGGTGATGCCGCCGTCGCAGAGCATGGTCGACCTGCTGCGCAGCTGGGGCGTCACCGCGCCGATGACGATCTGGTCGCGCGGGATCGACCATCACCGTTTCCGCCCCGACCGGCGCAGCCTGGAATGGCGGCGCGGGCTGGGCATCCCCGACGACGCGGTCGCGCTGGGCTTTCTGGGCCGGCTGGTGAAGGAAAAGGGCCTCGACATCTTTGCCGAGGTGGTCGCCGAGCTTCGCCGTCGCGGCGTGCCGCACAAGGTGCTGGTGATCGGCAAGGGCCCCGCCGAGCAATGGTTCGCCGAGCAGGCGCCCGAGGCGATCTTTGCCGGTTTCCAGTCGGGCGACGATCTGGGTCGGGCGGTCGCGTCGATGGACGTGTTCTTCAACCCCTCGGTCACCGAGACGTTCGGCAACGTCACCACCGAGAGCATGGCGGCGGGCGTTCCCGTCGTCGCCGCACGCGCGACGGGTGCCGTCGACCTGATCGAACAGGGCGTGACGGGCTTTCTGGTCGATCCCACCGACGTCGCGGGCTATGCCGACGCGATCGAGACGCTGGTGCGCGCCCCGGCGTTGCGCCACCGATTCAGCCTGGCCGGACGCGCCCGGGCGGCGGGTTATGTGTGGGAGACCGCGAACCAGGCGGTGCTCGACGCCTATCTGGAGCTGGCGCGCGCCCGCGCGGGCGACTGACGCACCGGCGGCTCAGCGCCAGTCGAACGCCAGCGGCGCCTCGCGAAAGGCAAAGCGATCGAGGTGGCGCGCCACCACATCCTGAAGCGCGGCGCATTGCGCGGGCGTGCTCGCGGCGATGCGGACGACCAGCGCTTCGGGCTCGGCGACGAAGGTGACGGTCGCATCGCCTGGGAAAATGCCGGCACGCCCCTCACGCGGGAACACGACCTCGCCCTGTTCGGGCGTGAAGCGCACCGCGAGATTGTGCGACCAGTGTTTGCACAATTGCTGGAGATAACGGCTGGCGCTGGCGGTGGGCACGCGCGCGGTGGCGGCGGCTGCAACGGCGGGATCGGGAACGCTTTCGGTCATGCTCGGCTCCGTACAGGGCGTCGACGGCAATGTGGCGGGGATGGCGGCCGGGACAAGGCACGGCCGCCACCGCGCAGGTCGGATCAGCCGTCGAGCCGCTCGATCCGCCGGGCCGCGTCGTCGAGGATTTCGGCGATCGCGTGCTGCGTCTCGGTATCGCTATCGTCGCGGTGGAGCCGTTCGTGCAGCACCGTGCGCAGGTTGCCGAGCGCGCGGCGCACCGGCCCGGCATCGTTGCGCGCCTGCGCCTCGCCGAGCTGGCCGAGGCGTTCGACCAGTGCCGCGACGGTGGCCGCGGACTGGGCGAGTTCCGCCTCGCCCTCGGCCGTGATCGCATAGGTCTTGCGCGCGCCGCCGGTATCGGCCTCGGCGATCAGCCCCATGTCGGCGAGCATCGTGAGCGTCGGATAGACCACGCCCGGGCTGGGCGCATAGGCGCCGTTGCTGCGCGCCTCGATCTCGCGGATCAGGTCATAGCCGTGACGCGGCTGTTCGGCGAGGAGATGGAGGAGGATGAGGCGCAGCTCGCTGCCCTCGAACATCCGCCGGCCGCGACCGCCATGCCCGCGACCGCCGCGGCCGCCGTCTCCCGGGAAACCGCCGCCAAAGGGGCTGCCGCCCCAGCCGCGATCCCAGCCGCCACGATGCCCGCGACCGCCGAACATCATCGCGGCCATGCCGTGCCGGCAGTCGGCACCCTTGATAAAACTATGCATAAATGCCTCTTGAGCGATTCTTGATGCGCTCAAGATATATCTTGAAACGGATCGCACAAGAGGGTGCCGACGATTTTCGTCGAGCACCCTTTTCCGCATCCGGATCGCGGCGTGCGTTGGCGGCGCCTAACGCGCCATCAGCATCGTGCGCACCGACTGGCGGACGAGCGGCAGCCGGGCACCGAGGCGCAGGCCGGCGTGGCGGATCACCCGCGCGGGCATCGATTCATCGGTATAGACGCGCACGATCAGGTTGGTGCCGGCATAGAGCGGCCAGCTCGCGGTACGGTGTGCGCGCTCGAAACGACGGAGCAGGCCGGTGCCGCCGATATCGCGGCCCCGCCGCTTGGCCTCGCGCACCTCGGCCGCGAGGATCGCCTGCCCGCTGAGCCCCAGGTTGAAGCCGTGGGCCGTCACCGGGTGCATCCCCACCGCCGCGTCGCCGATCAGCGCCGCGCGCGTCGCCGCGAAATGGCGCGACCAGGTCGTCGCGAGCGGATAGACATGGTGCGAGCTTGCCACTTCCAGCCGGCCGAGCCGCGCCGAATAGCGACGGGTGAGCTCGGCCCCGAGCGCCGCGTCGTCGAGTGCGGCCACCGCCTCCATCGCCTGTGCAGGAAGCGTGAGCACCGCCGACGACTGGTTGCCGTTGAGCGGGAGCATCGCGAACGTCTGGTGATGATCGAACCATTCGGTCGCGATCCCCTGATGATCGCGCTCGTGGCGCACGCGCACGACCATCATCGACCGCTGGAGCCGGTTGATCTCGGCCGAAATGCCGAGCTGGTCGCGGATGAACGAAAAGCGTGAGTCCGCCGCGACGAGCAAGCGGCCCCGCAGCGTCTCGCCATTGTCGAGTTCGACCTCGGCGGCGTCGCGGCGCGCCTCGGCCCGCGTCACGCCGCGCCCGGCGAGCAGCCGGACGCCCGCCTGGCCGGCCAGCGCGTCATAAAGGCTGGCGCGGATGCGATGGTTGGGGACGAGCATCCCCAGTTCGCCCTCGGGCGCGTCGCCCGGATCGAAGGTGAGCGCAAAGGGGGACGCACCGTTGAGCACGCGCGCCTTGCGCAGCGGCGCGACGTCCTCGGGCTTCAGGAAATCCCATGCCCCCAACCCCTTGAGCAGGCGGATCGAATGCTGGGTCAACGCGATCTCGCGCCCGTCGAACGCCGGTTCGGCAAGCGCCGCCTCGGGCTGGCGTTCGACGATCACGACGTCGAGCCCCGCATCGTCGAGCGAGCGCGCAAAGGCGAGCCCCGCCGGGCCGCCGCCCACGATGATGACGTCGCATTCCATGTCCGGCCTCCCTGGTTGCTGGCCCCCGTTGCTGCGCCGGGCGGCGACCGCGAGCGTTGCGGCAGATCAACTCTGCCCGCCCGCCCCGCCGGGGCACGCCGATCCGCCGATCCGCCGACAAGGATGCAATTCGCGCAAGACCGCCCTATCTTGCGCGTGATGGCCGACCTTTTCGCCGATGACTCCGCTCCCGCCGCCGCCCCCGTTGCCGAAGGCGGCCCGCTTGCCGACCGGCTGCGCCCGCGCACGCTCGACGAGGTGGTCGGGCAGGAACATCTGACCGGGCCCGACGGGGCGATCGGCCGGATGGTGGCCGCCGGCCGGCTCAGCTCGATCATCCTGTGGGGGCCGCCGGGCACCGGCAAGACGACGATCTCGCGCCTGCTCGCCGACGCGGTGGGGCTGCGCTTCGTCGCGATTTCGGCCGTTTTTTCGGGCGTGGCGGACCTGAAGAAGGTGTTCGCCGAGGCGCGCGATCATGCGCGGCTGGGACGCCGCACGCTTTTGTTCGTGGACGAGATCCACCGCTTCAACCGCTCGCAGCAGGACGGCTTCCTGCCGTTCGTCGAGGACGGGACGGTAACGCTGGTCGGCGCGACCACCGAGAATCCGTCGTTCGAACTCAACGCCGCGCTGCTCAGTCGCGCGCAGGTGCTGATCCTCCACCGGCTGGGCGCGGCGGCGCTGGGGCAGTTGCTCGACCGGGCCGAGGCGCTGGAGGGGCAATCGCTGCCGCTGACCGAAGCGGCGCGCGCCGCGCTGATCGCGAGCGCCGACGGCGACGGGCGCTTCCTGCTCAACCAGGCCGAGACGCTGTTCGCGATCGGCGCCGACGCCCCGCTCGACCCGGCGGCGCTGTCCGAGCTGCTGCAGCGGCGGATGGCGGTGTACGACAAGGATCGCGAGGGGCATTACAACCTCATCTCGGCGCTCCACAAATCGATCCGCGGCTCCGACCCGCAGGCCGCGCTCTATTATCTGGCGCGGATGCTCACCGCGGGCGAGGACCCGCTGTTCGTGCTGCGGCGGCTGGTACGCGCGGCGGTCGAGGATATCGGGCTCGCCGATCCCAACGCGCTGACGCAATGCCTTGCCGCCAAGGACGCATACCAGTTCCTCGGTTCGCCCGAGGGTGAGTTGGCGATCGTGCAGGCCTGCCTCTATCTCGCGACCGCGCCCAAATCGAATGCCGCCTACAGCGCCCACAAGACCGCGTGGCGCAGTGCGCGCGAGACCGGATCGCTGATGCCGCCGCCGAACATCCTCAACGCGCCCACCCGGCTGATGAAGGACATCGGCTATGGCCGCGGCTATACCTATGACCACGACACCGCGGAGGGTTTCAGCGGCGACAATTACTGGCCCGAGGAAATGACGCCGCAGACCTTTTACACCCCCACCGACCGCGGCGCCGAAAAGCGGATCGGCGAACGCATCGCCTGGTGGAACGCGATGCGCGCGCGGCGGCAGGCCGAGCGCGGTTGAGCGAGCGCGTGACGGCCGCAGCGGATGCGGCGGATGCGGCCGGGCCAAAGGCCCCGCCCCGCTTCACCGATTTCATCGCGATCGACTGGTCCGGCCAGGCGATCGAGCGCCCGCGCGGGCTGGCGGTTGCGCATGCACGGGCGGGCGACGACGCCCCGGTGCTGGTCGATCGCGCCTGGTCGCGTCCGGAACTGCTCGACTGGCTCGCGGGCCTGGCACAGCGGCGGGTGCGCGCGCTGATCGGGCTCGACCTCTCGCCCGCCTTTCCCTTCGCCGATGCGGGCGCCTATTTTCCCGGCTGGACGGAGAGCCCCGCCGACGGCCCCGCACTGTGGGCGCTGGTCGAGGCGCTGTGCGGCGACGACCGGCACCTTTCGGCGAGCGGCTTCGTCCGCCACCCCGAAGCCGCCCGCCATTTTCGCCAGATGGGCGCGTGCGGCGACCGCTTCCCGGCGGGCCGCGGCCGGTTGCGGGTGTGCGAGCACGGCCAGCAGGCGATGGGGCTGGCGCCGTATAGCTGCTTCAACCTGGTCGGCGCCTCGCAGGTGGGCAAGTCGAGCCTGACCGGGATGCGCGTGCTCCACCGGCTGCGCGGGCGGATCGGACTGTGGCCGTTCGACCCGGTGCCCGAGGACGGGCCGCTGTTCGTCGAGATCTATACCGCGCTTGCGGCGCGCGAGGCGGGGATGCGGCGCGGCACGTCCAAGATCCGCGACGCCGCGACGCTCGACACGATGCTCGCCGCCTTGGGATCGCGCCCGCATGCGCCGCTGCCGCGTTATGACGACCACGCCACCGACGCGATGCTTTCGGCCGCATGGCTGCGCTGCGCGGCGGAGCGCCGCGCGCTCTGGGCTCCCGCCGACCTCGATCGCGACCTTGCGCAAACTGAGGGCTGGACCTTCGGCGTCGCATGAAGCTAGTGGGACATCGTCGCCGGATTAGCTCAGCTGGTAGAGCAGCGGTTTTGTAAACCGAAGGTCGCGGGTTCGAGCCCTGCATCCGGCACCAGCGCTCAGCAAAAAGTCGTTTCGAACGAAGGGGGCAAGCACAGCATCGCCCGCGGCCATGGGCCGATTCGTGCGCGACCGGACCGGATAAGGCCGGTGTCCATAACGGGGATCATGGACACCGGCCGGGCCGATGAAAGGCCCGAAGCCGTCCTAATATGGTTAACAGGGCTGGCAACCATTTGTCAGCGCAGGACAGCCCCAAAGCGGCACGCCACCCCCGGTAAACCACGGTATTGCCTGACAAATTTGACGGTGTTGCCCTGCCGTCCCGCCGACGGGCCGCACCGCACCGGTGAAAACATGCCGGCCGCACCCGCATGGTGCGGCCGGCACAATGCTCAGAACTTGAACGAAAGCCGCGCGTAGTAATAGCCGCCGTTGATCCCATATGGCGAAATGGTGAGCGGCGAATTCCACACATTGGTTCCCGACGAGGGCACCAGGCTGCTCGGCAGCCCCGCGGTGGCGCCGCGCGCGGCGAGCTGGTTGCGGACCTTTTCGGGCTTCTTGTCGAACAGGTTGTTCGCGCCGAGCGCGAGCTTCATCCCGCCGAAGTCATAGCTCGCCTCGAAATCGGTGATCGCGGCAAAGCCCACCGCGTTGCGCAGATAGTCGTAATTGCCGGAGTAACGATAGAGCGCCGAGGTCTTGCCATAGAAGGTCTCGCGCAGCGTCACCTCGATCGGCCCGGCGGTAAGATTGGCCCCGGCCACCAGCTTCACCTTGGGCGACGCATCCTCGAGGTTGCTGATCGGCGAGACGTCGACCAGCGCGCTGCGCACGCGCGTCACCTTGGTCTCGTTATAGTTGCCCGACAGCGTCCAGTTGATCGTCCCGAACGCGACCGGCGTCGGATAGCTGAAGGTCAGGTCGACGCCGCGCGTGCGCGTATCGACGCCGTTGATGAACGACGCGACGCTGACATTGCCGACGGTGGGGTCGAGGATGTTGCCGTGCGCGGCGATCGCGGCAAGCACCGCGGCGCCCGTCACCGGATCGACCACCCCGCCCGACTTGCCGACGATCGAGCTGGACCCGACGATGCGGTTCTTGATCTTCACCTGATAGGCGTCGAGCGTGATCGCCAGCCGGCTGACCGGGCGGAACACCGCGCCCGCGCTGAACGTCGTCGACGTTTCGGGCTTGAGCGGCTGGAAGCCGACAATCCCCGCCGCCGCTGCGTTGGCAGGCAACTGCACCGTGGCCGAAGTCGGCGAAACGTTGGTCGCCGAATAATATTCCTCAGCCAGCGTCGGTGCGCGGAAGCCGGTGCTGACGGTGCCGCGCAACGCGAATGCGGGGTTGAAATCGTAACGCCCCGTCGCCTTCCAGATCAACTTTTCGCCGAAATCCGAATAATGCTCCCAGCGCAACGCGCCGTCGAGCTTGAGCCCCGTCACCGGCGTCGCCGCGACGTCGAGATAGATCGACTGGTTGTTGCGGCTGTGCGCGCCCGCATCGCTGGCGGTGAAGCCCGGATAGGACTGGCCGCCCTCCTTGTACGTCGATGCCGGATCGCCCTTGCCGATCGTATAGCGTCCCTCGCGATATTCGGCACCGAATGCCAGCGTCAGCGGCGCCGCCATGCCGAGTTCGAGTTCGCGCGCGACGTCGAGATTGGCGGTGAGTTCCTGATTGCGGAACGAACCGTCGTAAAAGTCGGTCGGCGTGAAATGCGTGTCGACGAACAGCGAGGCATTGGCGCTGTCATAGGTGTAGATCTCGTTGTGATCCTCGCCATAGGTCGAGCTCAGATCCCATTTCCACCCGCCGATCTCGCCCTTGATGCCGCCGGTGAGCGCGAAGTCCTGTTCGACCAGCCCTTCGCGCGGGCTGAATCCCTTGGGCGCAAAGATGATCGCGCCCGGCGTGGTGAGCGACCCCGCGACGCCGAGCGTCGGCGACGCGATGATGCGATCGGGCAGCCGCACATTCTCATAGGCGCTGGCGGTGCGGCGGCTGTAGCTGCCGAACGAATAGACCGTCACCCCGCCCAGGTCATAGCCGGTGTTGTAGGTGAACGTCGCCAGCCGCGAGCGCGAATCGCCGACGATCTTGTTGATGTTGGGATAGCCGGTCGTCTGCTGGCGGATCGCCGCCTGCGCCGGCGTGAGCGACGACAGCAGCGTGCCGTTCGCATCGGTGACGCGCAGGTCGAGCCCGCCCTGCTGGCTGAAATCGTGGAAGCGATACATGCCGGTCAGGTTGAAATAGCCCTTGTCGCCGATGCGCGTGGCGATGTGCATCTGGCCGCCCAGCGTGTCGCCGCCGCCCTTGTAATAGCGGCCGCCGGTGAAGCTGCCCGATCCGCCCTCGTCGTCATTCTTGAGGATGATGTTGATGACGCCCGCGATCGCGTCCGAACCATATTGCGCCGCCGCTCCCTGCTCGAGCACCTCGATCCGCGCGATCGCCTCGGGCGGGATCAGGTCGAGATCGGGCGACGCCGCACCCTGGTAGGGGCCGCCGAGGACGTGGAGATTGGCGCTGCCGTGCCGCCGCTTGCCGTTGACGAGCACCAGCGTGTGGTTGGGACTGATCCCGCGCAGCCGCGCCGACAGCGTCAGGTTGGCGGTGTCGCCGCCGAACGACTGGGCGACGAACGACGGCACCAGCTGCGTCAGCGCCTGGCTGAGATTGGGCTGGCCGACATGGCTGAGCGCAGCCTCGTCGAGCACCTTGATCGGCGTCGCGCTTTCCGCAGCGGTAATTCCCGTGCTGCGCGTGCCGGTGACGATGATTTCCTCGCCCGCCGTTCCCTTGGGTGCCGACTGGGCCTGGGCGATATCCGCCGATGCAACCTGGACCGGAGCATCGCTCTGTGCGTGCGCCTGGGTGGCGGCGAACAGACCGATGACCAACGCAGTAACCGAAACACTTCCCTTCATGAGGAGCCCCCTTCCGCTTGATGGAATGCCCCTTCAGGTTCCGCTCCGACGCTTCTCTGTCTCTTTTTTGACACACGAAACGAACATGGCTGCGATGCCGAGTTCCGACTCGGCCCTTCCTGTGATCGAGCGGGCAAGCCGCTCGCGTTGCCGGGAGCGCACCACGCGCCTCCGGCCGATGATGCCGCCGCGATCGGCGGTCGTTACGATTCCCATCCTGCTGCTTGGCGGGGCGGCAGCCGGCGCTTCACCGTGCCGCCGCCCCGCAGGAAATCAGGCGGTCCACACCTTGTCGAGCGCCGCGCAGAACAGCTTCATCTCGGCCATCGAGCCGATCGTGATGCGCGAGATCGTCGGCCAGATCGGCCAGGAACGACCGATTTCGACGCTCTGGCTGCGGAATGCCGCCTGCACGTCCTTGGCCGCGCGCGTCTTCCAGTCGATCATCACCATGTTCGCCTGGGTGGGAACGAAATGCAGCCCCCGCTTCTTCAGATGCTCGAGCGTCAGTTCGCGCGCGGCGACCATTTCGGCGCGGCGCTTGTCGATCAGCGCCTTGGCGGTGAGGCTGGCCGTTGCGCAGGCCAGCGACGGCAGCGGCAGCGCGCCCGACTGCATTCCGCCGTCATAGCGCATCATCTTGGCGATGTTGGCCGGGTTGGTCATGATGAAGCCCATGCGCATCCCGGCCATGCCGAAGATCTTGGAAAAGGTGCGCATGACGATCACGTCCTTGTGCTTGACCGCAAGCTGCGACGCGACCGGGACGCCGGCGAAGTGGACATAGGCCTCGTCGACCAGCACCATCGCCCCGGCGGGCTTGTTGGCGATCAGCCATTCGATGTCCTCGATCGGGGTGATCGTGCCCGTGGGATTGTTGGGCGTGCAGATATAATAGAGCCCCGCATTGGGATCGGCGGCGAGCATCCCCTTCACGTCATGGCGGAAATCGGGAGTCAGCGGCACGCGCTTCACGGGCGCGCCCAGCCAGTCGGCGGTGCGGCCGGCAAGCTCGAACGTCGGGTCGGCGGTCACCAGCCCGCGCGTCGGCGAGCAATAGGTGACGACCGCGCGCGACAGCGGGTCGCTCGACCCCGGCCACGGCGCAACATGGTCGGCAGGGACGCCCTCCACTGCCGATACGGCGCGAAGGAAGTCGCCGCGTTCGTCGCGCGGCGCATAGCGGTTGCTGAGCGCGATGATCTTGGCCGCGGCGACCTGTCCCGGGGCGAGCGGACCGGTCCAGCACTCGTTGGCGCCGATCCGCACCTTGGCCGTGGGTGCCGGATCGGGCACGCCGCCCGATGCCCAGGCGGGGCGGCCCGCCGCTGCGGCAACGGCGCCCGCGCCGAAGATCGCGGCGATCCGCGCCAGGTCGCGCCGCCCGTAACCGCGCGACAACAGGTCGTCCTGCGCCGCCGGATCAAGCGCTTCGGGCTTCACGGTCTCAATCGCTGTCATGCTGCATTCCCTCTATTTTCTTGGTTCTTGCCGGGCGAAGACCCCCCTGGCCCGGCGAAACGGGGATCAGAATTTCATCGCGTTCTTGAACATGACGAACGAGATGAAGACGAGGTACACACCGAAGACGCGCTTCAGCAGCGCGGGCGGCAGGCTGTGCGCCGCGGCCACGCCCAGCGGCGCGGTGAGGATCGACATCGACGCGATCGCGACCGTCGCGGGCATGTTGACATAGCCGAACGAGCCCCAGGGCAAGCCCGGTTCGCCGAAGCCGATGATCGCAAAACCGATCGCGCTGGGAATGGCGATCAGCACGCCGATGCCCGATGCCGTCGCGATGGCGCGATGGATCGAACGCCCGCACAGCGTCATCACCATGATCGCGATCGTGCCGCCGCCGATGCCGAGCAGCGAGGAAAAGGTGCCCAGTCCGCCCGCAATCGCGACGCGCGGGGCGATGCCCGGCATCTCGTCAGCGATCTGGTGGTTGGCAAGTTGCGGCACCAGGAAGTTGAGCGACATCAGCCCGACGCCGATCGCGAACACGAGCGTCAGGACATGCCCGTCGAACCGCTGCGCGAGCAGCACCCCGGCGGCATCGCCCAGCACCAGCCACGGCGCCCAGCTCTTCAGGATCTCGAAATCGACCGCCCCGCGCTTGGCGTGCGAGCGCACCGATCGCAGCGAGGTGAGAATGATCGTCGCGGCGGACGTGCCGATCGCGACATGCGCATATTGCGCGTGCGAACCGCCCAGCAGCGGCAGAACCAGCATCAGCGCCGGGACGACGACGAAGCCTCCTCCAATTCCGAAAATTCCGGCCGCAAAGCCGGCAACGAGCCCCGCGCCGAGAAGCGCGAGAAGCGGCAAAAACCACGATGCTAAGGTCAAGGACACGGCCACCCCAATTGACTGAGTGAGGCCCTCTCCACGGAACCGCGGGTGTTATTTTGCTACGCGACCAAGCCCCCGCATGGTGAAAGGATGCATGGGGGCGCAGCCTTGCGCAACATTAAATTACAGGCGCGTGAAAATTCGTTTCTGGATTCCTTCCGCCCCTGTTGCATCGCGGTGACAGTTCCGCTGCGCCGCAGCGATTCGGGCGACGGCGGTACCGCGCGACCGCCGCACCTTTCGGGCGGCGGCAGGGCGTCCCAAAACGGGGACAATCCACGAATTTTCTTGGATCATGCACATCCATGCAATCCTTGAATTGCCGCCGAATGGAGCTATGGACGGCCCAAGCCCTCGGGTCGCAAACGCGAGGGTTGGCCGGGCGGCTCGTCCAATCCCCCTCTGCCGCCCGGCCATCGCCGCCTTGCCGACGGCACGGCAGCCCCCCTCGATCCACTCCGGGAAAGTGCGGAAGCCGTTGCGCGACTCGGCGCGCCGAATCGGCTGCACCCGCCCCTAGTCCCGGCGATTCGGCGCCAGCGCGGCAGCCAGCGCATCGCGGTCGAGTCGCCCCTCCCAACGCGCCACGACGATCGTCGCCACGGCGTTGCCAATGAAGTTGGTGAGGCTGCGGCATTCCGACATGAACCGATCGACCCCCAGGATCAGCGCCATGCCCGCGATCGGCACCGACGGCACGATCGACAGCGTCGCCGCCAGCGTGATGAAGCCCGCCCCCGTCACGCCCGCCGCGCCCTTTGACGACAGCATCGCGACGCCGAGCAACAGCAGTTGCTCGCCGAACGAGAGGTGGACGTTGGTCGCCTGGGCCACGAACAGCGCCGCGAGCGTCATGTAGATGTTGGTGCCGTCGAGGTTGAACGAATAGCCGGTCGGGACCACCAGCCCCACCACCGACTTGGCGGCGCCGGCGCGCTCCAGCTTCTCGATCAGCAACGGCAGCGCGCTTTCGGACGACGAGGTGCCGAGCACCAGCAGCAGTTCGGCCTTCAGATAGACGATCAGCCGCACGATCGAGAAACCGCAGGCGCGCGCCACCAGCCCCAGCACCACCAGCACGAACAGCAGCGAGGTCGCGTAGAAAGTGGCGACAAGCGCCGCCAGGTTGGCGAGCGTCCCCACGCCATATTTGCCGACCGTGAACGCCATCGCGCCCAGCGCACCCAGCGGCGCCGCGCGCATCACCAGCCCCACCAGCCGGAAGAAGACGAGCGACACCGTCTCGAGCAGCCCGACGAGCGGCTCGGCGGGGGCGCCGACGAGCGCGAGCGCGATCCCGAACAGCACCGCGACCAGCAGCACCTGCAGGATGTTGCCGTCGACAAAGGCCGAGAGGAAGGTTTCCGGGATGATCCCGGTGAGGAAGCCGGTGATGCTCGTCTCGTGCGCCTTGTGCGCATAATCGGCGACGCGCGCGGCATCGAGCGTCGCCGGGTCGATGTTGAGCCCCGCCCCCGGTTGAACCACATTGGCGACGATCAGCCCGACGATCAGCGCAAGCGTCGAAAAGGTCAGGAAATAGGCGAACGCCTTGGCGGTCACCCGGCCCACCGCGGCCAGGTCGCGCATCCCGGCGATCCCGGTCGCGATGGTGAGGAAGATCACCGGCGCGATCACCATCTTGACCAGCTTGATGAAGGCATCGCCCAGCGGCTTGAGCGCTTCGCCCGTAGCGGGCGCGAAATGGCCGATCAGCACGCCCAGCACGATCGCGACGAGCACCTGGGCATAGAGATGCCGATACCAGGGGCGTCGGGGGATCGCGATGCGCACCGCGGGATCGGGCGCGGCGATCCTCATTGCGTCCCGGCCACGGGCTTCACGACCGAACCGCCCTTCATCACGAAGGCGACATGTTCGAGCGTGCGGACATCGGCGAGCGGATCGCCGTCGACCGCGATCAGGTCGCCCAGCCGTCCCGGCGCGATCGCGCCCAGATCGGCGCCCTTGTCGAGCATCGCCGCCGCGTCGCTCGTCGCCGCGCGAATCGCCTCGATCGGGGTCATCCCCCATTCGACCATCTTGGCGAATTGCAGCGCGTTGTCGCCGTTGGGATAGACGCCGCCGTCGGTACCAAACAGCAGCCGCACGCCCGCGGCATGCGCCGCCCGGAACGTCTCGCGCTGCTTGCGGCCGATCGTCCGTTCCTTTTCCAGGCTTTCGGGAAACACGCCGTTCCGCGCGCCTTCGGCCAGGATGTAGTCGTCGTTATAGATGTCCATCACCAGCGCGGCATTGTGCGCGCGCGCCAGCCGGAAACTCTCGGCATCGGCCAGACTTGCATGTTCGATCGTGTCGACGCCGGCGCGCAACGCCTCGTTGATGCCGGCGGTACCATGGGCATGCGCGGCGACACGCATCCCCAGCATGTGCGCCTCGTCGACCACCGCCTTGATCTCGTCGGCGCTCATCTGTTGCGCGCCGACCGAGTCGGTTTTGGACAGCACCCCGCCCGTCATGCAAACCTTGATGACCTCGGCACCATATTTGCGCATCGTGCGCACAGCCGCGCGGAACTCGGTGGGCGAGTTGGCGATCTGGGGCGACTTCATCTGCATCGACGGCGGAAACTCGGTCGAATCGCAATGGCCGCCGGTGACGCCCAGCGCATAGGCCGCGGGGACGATCCGCGGGCCGGGGACATAGCCGCGGTCGATCGCCTGCTTCAGCGCGACATCGTCGAAATTGGCCGAACCGACATTGCGCACCGTGGTGAAACCCGCCTCCACCGTCCGGCGCGCGCTGGCGACGCCCACCACCGTCCAGAAATTGTCGGTGAACTCCAGCGCCTGATACCCGCTCAACCGCGGATCGCTGGTCAGATGGACATGCATGTCGATCAGCCCGGGCAGCAGCGTGCGAGCGCCCAGTTCGATCCGCCGCGCATCGGCGGGCACGGCATCGCCGCGCCGCCCGACCCTGGCGATGCGCCCGTCGGTCACCACCACCTGCACATCGTCGACGCGGCGTCCGGCGAGCACGTCGACCATGTGATCGGCAGAAATTACCACCGTATCGGCCTGTGCCGTCGCGGGCATCGCCGTAGCCAGCAACGCGCCGGCAAGCGCGATCGGGGCAATCTTCATTCGCATGGCGTTCCCTTTGTTGTTCGATCGCTGCCGATCCTCACGCTCGCACGATCATTTGCAAGCCTCGATGATGCGGCACCGCGTCGAAGCCCGGATGCCGCAGCGTCCCATTGCGGTATTCCCCTTGGTGCAGCGCACACAAAATGGCTGGACGGCGCGCGCGGGGCCATGCTTGGGCGGCGGCCGGGGGGAATGGGGGACACATGCACACAGGGGAATCGGAACGACCGATTCAACGCGCCGCCATCCTGCCCTGGCGCGACCGGGCCTGGCCGATCGGGCCTGACGAACGCCGCAGCCGCATCGAACATGCCCGCGCGCTGGCGCTGCTGGCGGGGCTCGACGCGCTGCTCGTCACCGCGCGCGACAGCCTGCGCTATTTCACCGGAATCGACGCGGTCGCGCTCGCGGCCGACTGCGGCTGCCGGTGCGGATGCGGCACCGCGCCGCTGGCGCTGCTCCTCCCGGTTCGCGGCGATGTGTGGATCAGCAGCGCGCGCACGGCCGATGCGCTGACGGCGGCGGGCCTGATGCTGCCGATCGAGGCGCGCGGCTTTCATGGCGCTTCGGCAATGGCGGCGGCGCTCGCCGATGTCCTTCCCCGCGGCGCGACGCTCGCGATCGACGGCGTCGCCGATATCGCCCTCAGCCGCGCACTCGCCGCGCAGGGGCTCGTCCTCGCCGACGGGACGCCGTGCGTCACCACCTGCCGCTGGGCAAAATCGCCGGCGGAGATTGCGTTGATCGGGCAGGCGGCGGCCATGGCGCTCGCGGTGCAGCACCATGCCGCCCGCGCGCTGCGACCGGGCGTCGACGCGGCCGAGGTCGAACGCTTCATCGTCGCGGCGCACCGGGCGATCGGCGCCGACGGGCCGGGCCAGGCGAGCGTCGCGTTCGCCGACCGGGGCGCGGGCACGACCATGGCAGACGCATCGCACCGCATCCTGGGCGAACGTGCGCTCGTCCGCATCGCCAGCGCCTGCGCGGTCGACGGCTATCACGGCGCCGTCACGCGTACCTTCTGCTTCGGCGATCCCGTCGCTGCCGATCTCGACCGCTTTGCCGCGGTCCGCGCGGCGCAGACCGATTTCGCTGCGCCAGCTCCGCAGCCGGGCACCGTCGTGCGGACCGAACGGCGGATCGGATTGGGACTGGGGCCGGCCCTGCCCTGCGGCACCATCGGCATGCCGATGGAGGTCTCCGGCGCCTGCTACGCCGTCGCCGCCAGCATCGCCGACGATGACGGTTTCACGATCGCGGTGGAGGATTGCTTCCACACCACCGAAACCGGCCCTGCCGCCTTCACGCGCCCCCAGCCCGCGCTCGACCGGCCGTTCGACTGATCGCCGATCCGCATTCCGCCTTGCCCGAACTTGGGTTAGGCTGGCCGGCGGAGAGGATAAAAACAATGACCAGCAACGACCCGGGGGGGCGGGCGGAGGCGATCAGCTTCCGTCAACTCCGGCTGTTCGAAAGCATCGGCCGTCACCAGAGCCTGCGCCGCGCGTCGCTCGACTATGGCCTTTCGCAACCCGCCGTGACGCAGGCGCTAGCCAAGCTGGAGGTCGCGGTGGAGGCGCCGCTGATCGACCGCGACAGCAGCGGCAGCCGTCTCAACGGCTTCGGCGAGATCCTGCACCGGCGTACTGCCCGCATGTTCGACCAGATCGCCGCCGCGCTGACCCAACTGGGCGTGCCCGGCGACCGCCAGGCGATTGCGGCGACCGCGCGCCGGATCACGCGGGCACAGGCGCGCGGGCTGGTCGCGGTGGTCGAGACCGGATCGTTCGCGCGCGGTGCCGAACGGCTGGGGCTGTCCCAGGCCTCGCTCCACCGCGCCGCGCGCGAACTCGAGGCCGAGCTGCGCCGTCCGCTCTGCCACCGTACCGCGACCGGGATCATCGTCTCGCCCGCCGCGATGGCCTTTGGCCGACGCCTGCGGCTGGCGGTGCAGGAGCTCGCCTGGGGGCTGCGCGAGATCGCCTGCGCACGCGGCGCCTGGGGCGGCAGTGTCGCGCTCGGCACCATCGCTGCGGGCGATTCGCTGCCGCTGGGTTCGGCGATCGAGCGTTTTGCGGGCCGCCACCCCACCACAAGGCTGCGGATCGTCGAAGACGGCGCCGAGGCGCTTTTCGCCCAGTTGCGCGACGGCGCGCTCGACCTCGTGCTCGCGCCGCTGCCCGAACATGCCGACGGACTGGCGGGCGAGCCGCTGGTGCCGGCGCGCTACGCCGTCGCGGCGCGGCGCGGCCATCCGCTGCTCGCCGAATCGACGGTGCCGCTCGACCGGCTGCGCGAGCAGGAATGGATCATGGGCGCCCCGGGTGCGAGCCGCCACACCTGCTTCACGCGGCTGTTCGCCGACGGGCCGATGCCGCACGCGCCGATCGCCACCTGTTCACCCGCAACGATGCGCCAGTTGCTCGCGGGCAGCGACCGGCTGGCGTTGCTGACCGAACAGGAACTGCACGACGCGCAGGGCGTGGTCGAGCGCATCGCCTTCGGTCCCGTCGGCGCCGCGCCGCCGCTTGGAATCGTCACGCGTGCGGACTGGCTCGGCACGCCGCTCCACGACGCCTTTGCCGAGCTGCTCCGTAGCGCCACGCGCGCGCCGGTGGCACACGCCGCGCTCCGCCGCACCGGCTGAGCCGCGATCAGCGTTCGCGCCCCGCCGTGCGGCGCACCGCCTCGATCGGGCTCAGCAGATAGTCGGCGAGCGAACGGCGCCCGGTGCGGATGTCCGCCGTCGCCGCCAGGCCGGGGGCCAGCGGCACCGTGGTGCCGTCGCGAACGATGCTGTCGCGCGCCAGTGCCACGCGGACGATATAGACCAGCCCCTGCTTCTCGTCCTGCACCGCGTCCGAACTGATCCGCACGATCCGCCCGGGGACGGTGCCGTAGCGCGTGAACGGAAACGCCTCCAGCTTCACCGCCGCCGGCTGCCCCACCGCCACGAACCCGATGTCGCGGTTGGCGACCATCACCTCGGCGACCAGCGGGCCGTGCGCGGGCACCACGATCATCACGGGTTTCGCCGCCTCCACCACGCCGCCCAGCGTGTGGACCGCCATCTGGGTGACGGTGCCGTCGACGGGGCTCGTCAGCCGCTGATAGCGCATTCGCTGCGCCGCCTTGGCCACCTCCTCGCGCCGCAGCCGCACCTCGTTCTCGGCCTTGGCGAGGTCGCCCAGCACGCCGCTGCGCGCCTGTGCCGCGGCCTCGGCGCCGCTCGCCCCCGCCACGCCGATCTGTGCCGCCGCCCGCCGCGCCGCAGCAAGCGCGGCATCGCGGTCGCGCACCGCCGCCAGCCGTTGCCGCCGCATCTCGATCACTTTCAGCTTCGAGACATAGCCCTTTTGGAGCAGCCGTTCGTTCGCCGCCACCTGCTGATCGATCAGCGGGATCGTCTCGGTCAGCTTGGCCGCCTGGATCTCGGCCTCCGCCCGCGCAGCCATCGCGGCGCTGCGGTCGGCGCTGTGCGTGCGGATGCCCTCGCGGATCTGGTCGAGCTGCGCCTGGGCAAGCGCGCGCTGCGTCGCCAGCGTCTCGGGCGCCGTCCCCGCCGGCAGGTCGAGGCGCAGCGGCCCGCCGTCGAGCGCGGTGAGCACCGCGCGCAACCGTGCGGCATCCTGCTCGGCCGCAGCCAACGCCTTGGTCGCCTGGCTCGCCTCGGCGGTCGAAAGCGTGGGATCCAGCTCGACGAGCAATTGCCCTGCCCGCACGCGTTCGCCGTCGCGGACATGGATCGCGCGCACGACGCCCGCTTCGGCGGGCTGGACCAGCTTGACGTCCTCGGCCGGCACCAGCCGTCCGGGCGCCGAGGCGACGATGTCGACCTGCCCCAGTACCAGCCACACGAGCATCACGGCCAGAAGCGCCAGCAGCACCCAGGCGGTGATCCGCGCGGTGGGCGATACCGGCCGCTCGATCACCTCCAGCGCGGCGGGCAGGAAATCGCTCTGTTCGACGCGCAGCCGTGGATGCGCCGCGGCATGGGCGCGCTCGTTGTCCACCGCGTCGCGCACGGCCAGCCAGTGGCGGCGCAGCGCCTTCATGCCGCCCCGCCCCCGCGCAGCCCCATCTGTCGCGCATGGAGCCCGGCATAGCGCCCGCCCAGCCGCAACAGCTCGTCGTGCGATCCGATCTCGACGACGCGTCCCTTTTCCAGCGTCATGATCCGGTCGCACTGGCGGATCGCCGACAGCCGGTGCGCGATGATGATGACGGTGCGGCCCTCGGCAATCGCGTGCAGGTTGCGCTGGATGATTTCCTCGCTCTCGGCATCGAGCGCCGAGGTCGCCTCGTCGAGGATCAGGATGCGCGGGCCGGTGACGAGCGCGCGCGCGATCGCCAGCCGCTGCCGCTGCCCGCCCGACAGGTTGACGCCGCGTTCCTCGACCGGCGTGTCATAGCCCTGCGGCAGCCCGACGATGAACTCGTGCGCGCCCGCCAGCCGCGCCGCCGCGATCACGCGTTCGATCGGCATCACCGGGTCGGCGATCGCGATATTCTCGCGGATCGTCCGGTTGAACAGCAGGTTCTCCTGCAACACCACACCGATCTGGCGGCGCAGCCATGCGGGATCGATCTGCGCGATGTCGACGCCGTCGATCAGGATGCGCCCCGCCGCGGGCAGATAGAGGCGCTGGAGCAGCTTGGTCAGCGTCGACTTGCCCGATCCCGACGATCCCGCAATCCCCAGCGTCCCGCCCGCGCGCAGGTCGAAACTGACACCGTCGATCGTCCACGGCCCCTCGGCCGCATAGCGGAAGCGGACCTGCTCGAACCGGATCGCGCCGCGCAGCGCGGGCAGCGCGGTGCGCGATCCCGCGCCGGGTTCGGGCGGCTGGTTGAGGATGTCGCCCATCCGCTCGACCGACAGCCGCACCTGCTGGAAATCCTGCCACAGTTGCGCCAGCCGGATCACTGGTCCCGACACCCGCTGCGCGAACATGTTGAACGCGACCAGCCCGCCCACCGTCAGACTGCCCGCGATCACCTCGCGCGCGCCGAAAAACAGGATCGCGGCCAGGCTCAGCTTGGAAATGAGCTGTACCGCCTGACTGCCGCTGTTGCCTAGGTCGGTGACGCGCTGGCTGGCGACGCTGTATCCGGCAAGCTGCATCTCCCAGCGGTCCTGCCATTGCGGCTCGACCGCCGCGGCCTTGAGCGTCTGGATGCCGGAGACGCTTTCGACCAGCAGCGCATTGTTCGCCGCCCCGCGCGCGAACTTCTCGTCGAGCCGGCGGCGCATCGGTCCGGTGACGAGCATCGACACCGCGACATAGGCGGGCAAGGTGACGAGCACGATCAGCAGCAGCGTCGGCGAATAGAGCCACATCGCCGCCAGGAAGACGATGGTGAAGGCGGGATCGACCAGCACGCTCAGCGACGCATTGGTCATGAACTCGCGCACCGTTTCGAGCTGGCGCACGCGCGTCACCGTGTCGCCGACGCGCCGCCCCTCGAAATAGGCGAGCGGCAGCCGCATCAGATGGCGGAACAGCCGCGCGCCCAGCTCGACATCGAGCTTCTGGCTCGTTTCGGAATAGAGCCGCGTGCGCAGCCAGCCGAACGCCACCTCCCACAGCGACACGATCACGAAGCCGATGCTCAGCACCTGCAACGTCGCCAGGCTGTTGTGGACCAGCACCTTGTCGACGACGTTCTGGAAAAACAGCGGCGCGGCAAGCCCCAGCAGGTTGATCGCCAGCGTGATGAGCAGCACCTCGCCGATCAGCCGCCGGTATTTGACGATCTGCGGCACGAACCACGTCATGTCGAACGCACTGGCGGCCACCGCGACCGCCTCGCGCGTCGTCACCAGCACCAGCTCGCCCGACCAGCGCGCCTCCATCGCGGCGCGGTCCAGCCGCTCGACCGGGCCGCCCGGATGCTGGATCGCCGCGGCATCCTCGCCCACCCGGCCGACGACGAACCACCCCGCCGGTCCCGTCGCCAGCACCGGCATTGGCAACCGCCGCAGCCGGTCGAAATCGGCGCGGATCGCCCGCGCGCGCACGCCCTCCATCCGGCGGGCCAGCCGCACCAGATCGCCCGGCGCGACGGCGCGGCCATGCCCCAGTTCGTGGCGAAGCTGGGCGGGATCGACCGCGACGCGATGGTGTGCGAGGAGCAGGGCCAGCGCGACCAGCCCGCTATCGGCCAGCCCCGCCGAACCCGCAGCGCCCGTCGTTCCCGCCCCGGCGCCGGTCGCGTCGGTCGCGTCCGGCCCCTCCGCGCGCTGCGGCGGCGGATCGGCGGCGATCACCCTGCCCGGCTCTTCCTCCACGGCCAGCCTCCGTCGCGACACCGGCGGCGCTCCGGCAACGCGCAGGACGCACCGGAAGGCCCCGTCATTGCTCGATCCGCCTATGCGTGCGCCAGCCGCCGCACCTTGGCCGCGCGCACGCGGGCGAACGCCAGTGCAAACGCCTCGGCGCGCGATTCGGCGCGCATCAGCCCGTCGAATTTGGCGGTCCACTGCTCGGCGAACCCGGCCACCTTGCCATAGCTGTTGTCGAGCAGGACGTGCGGGATCCCCATCAGCACCGACAGGATATGCGCGTGCAGCCGATCGGTGACGACGACCTCGCCCTGCCCCAGCATCGCCAGCCCGCGGCGCAGCCGCCATTCGGCCATCCGCCGCTGGCGCAGCGCCCGCATCGCCAGCGGATCGCGCACGAACAGCCGCTGGAGCTTGATCGAAACGCGCAGGTTGCGCTTCTGCGCGGCATCTTCGACCAGCCAGTCGTCGGCGAGCACGCCGGGGGGCAGCGGCGCGTCGTCGCCCGTGTCGGCACGCTCATGGTCGGTGCGGAGCAGCGCGAAAACGGGGACGCTCGCCGGCATGCGCGGCTGGCTGCCCAGCATCAGCGCCGCGTCGGGGCACAGCACCACCGGACATTCGAAATGGTCGCGCGCAAAGGCGAGCGAGCGAAGGTCGCGAACCAGCAGCGTGAAATTGCCGTGCGCGCGGATCGCCGCCGCCATCTCGCGCGCGGCGTCGGCGGTGGCATAATGGATCGACTGCGGCATCTGCACCACCGGGCGCCCGCGAAACCGTTCGAGCAGGTGCAGGCGAAAGGCTTCGTGCTTGGGCCACAGCGTGCCCATGTTGCCGCCGCCATGGATCAGGATCGGCCCCTCGCCCGCCGCGACCTCCAGCGCATCCGCGTCGAAATCGACGATCGCCGAGCTATAGGCGGGCATCCGGTCGCGCGCCTTCAGATAGGCGATCTCGCCCAGCCAGATCGCCGAATCGCCGACATTGCTGTGGTCGGGAAAATCGACCAGCGCGACCGGGCCGGGCGGCAGCACCGAATCGAGCGCGCGTTCGAACCGGGCGGCGAGACCGGCGACGATCGCGACCGCGCTGAGCTTGTCGGCCTGGGGGGGGACGATGGACGGGTGGGCGATGGTCATGTCCGGGCCTTTCGTGAACGCAGGAACAGGGTGGCGGCGCGACCGCGCCAGACGGGACTGATCGCCAGCAGCACGCCGGCGTAAACGAGCGCGCCGGCGGCGCTCAGCCCCAGCATCGTCGGCCAGGCGCCGAAACGCGTGCCGATCCCGCGCAGCGCCGCCGCCAGCACGACGCCCATCACGGTCGAGGCGATCAGCGGGCTCGCAATCGCCCGCCAGGTGTCGGCCGGACCGATTCCCGAGGCGCGGCGAAGCAGCCAGACCTGCAACGGCAGCGTCAGATAGGCGCGCACGACATAGGAGATCGCCACCGCGAACAGCCCGAACGGCAGCGCCGCCAGCGTCAGCGCGACTCCCAGCGCCAGCTGCGTCGTCGAAAGCCCGATCAGGCTGCGCGCGCGTCCCAGCGCGCTGAGCGAGGGCGAGGCGAAGAAGTTGAGCGTGAACGGCAGCGCCATGAAGGCAAAGATCTGCGCCATCGCCCCCGCATCCGCCCATTTGGCGCCGAACACCGTCGGCACCGCGATCGGGGCGAGCGCGCCGAAGCCGACCAGCGCGGGAAAGGACAGCGCCGATGCCTGCGCGATCATCCATTGATAGGCGCGCCTCAGGTCGCGCGGATTTTCTTTCACGCGCGACAGCGTCTGCACCGCAACCTGGGTAAAGGGCTGGATCGCCCCGCGCCCGATCAGCTCGACCGTGCGCCAGGCGGTGCGATAGATGCCCACCGCCGCCAGCCCGATCCCCGCGCCGATCGCCATTTCCTGCACGCGCACCGTCGCCAGGAACACGAGCTGGACATAGATCAGGCTGCCGTTGAGCGTCAGGTTGGCGCGCAGCACCGGCCATTCGAACTGCCAGCCCGGCTTCCAGTCATACGATGCGCGCGACAGCACGACGCCCGCGATCTCGGTGACGAGCCGCTGGATGACGAGGCTCCACAGCCCCAGCCCCGCAAACGCCGCCGCGATCGCGCATCCGCCGCCCAGCAGCCCGCCGACCACCGATCGCAACGCCGTGGTGCGGTGGCCGAAGTCGCGCAGTCGCAGCGCCATGTGCGTCCCGCCCAGCGCCGAGATCGGCAGCACCAGGCTCATCACCGCCAGCGGGAGCGCGATCCCCGGCGCGCCCATCGCGTCCGCGATCGGCCGGGCGAGCAGGATGATCCCCGCCGCCGAAAGCACCGAAAACCCCTGTTGCGCACGATAGATGGTGTCGAGGAACCCGGGCGTCAGCACCGTCTGGCGCGCGATCGTCTGCACCAGTCCCGCGGTGGCGATGATGCGGAACGCCTCGGCGGTCATCGCCATGATCGAAAATGCGCCGATGTCGGCCCGCGACAACAGCCGTGCCAGCACGACGAACACGATGAACGAGAAAAGCTGGTCGGAAAGGAAGCGCACGACCGTCCAGCCGATCGAACGCTTGCTGCGCGATCGAAGCGTGGCATCGAAGCGTCCGGGCAGTTCAGCGTTCAAGCAGCCGCCTCGCTTTCAGCATCCGCACGCGCATCCGCTCGATCCCGCGCCACGCCCGCTGCGCCATCGTGTGATAGGCGGGATCGGCCTTGGGCGCGAAGCGTGCGGCGCCGATGTCCGACGCGACGCTCGCCTCCAGGATCGGCGCGGGGTGCAGCGCCAGGTTGGGAACGCCGTGCGCCCACGAACGGTCCATCGCGTCGTCGATCGGGCGCCGCACGACGCGGCAATGCTCGGCAAGCCGGCGCGCGCCGTCGCGCGTGATCGCATAGCCCTGCGTGCCATAGGCGAGCCCGATCAGTTCGACGATCGTGCGCGAATGCTGCAGGAAGTCGCGCCGCACCACGCGCTGAAAGGTGGGCCGCTTCGAATAGAGGCGCAGATAGTCGACGCCGATCGCATGCAGGTCCACGCGCGCCAGCCGCTCCAGATAGGGCCAGTCGACAACGGTGTCGTCCTCGAGCACGATCGCCTGCGCGATGCCCGCGCGCGCCATGTGCTGCCAGATCGCGAAATGGCTGGCGTAACAGCCGATCTCGCCGCGCGTCAGCGCGCGCCCCTTGTTCCGCCGGATCGCGGCCTCGTCGATCTCCATCTCCGCGACAGGCCCGGTGCATGCGTCGAAAAACTGCCAGTCGAGCGCCGTTTCTTTCGCCATCGAAACAAAATTGTCGCGCCTCGCCCGCGCCGTTTCGAGCGAAACCACAAAAACCTGTGAAATGCCGCTCAACTCGGGCATCGTTGCGACCACGTAACACGCCTCCTCGATACAGTTCCCGCATTGCATATCGCAACGCAGCATAACCGTTATGAACGGCATACTCTTTGGTAACGGCGCTTTCTCTTCACGCGAAGCCGTTATTAAATCGGCCCACCGCCCCAAAAGGGCATCTCATCTTCGCACGCGCCGCATCATGTTGACCTCGCCGCGCTTCCGCCGATGGTGTGGTGCGGCAACATTCGAGCGAGGCAGAAACGACGATGTACCAGGTCTCGGTGGTGGTGCCGGTGTGGAACGGCGCGGCGGTGATCGCTCGCTGCCTTGACGCATTGCAGCGTCAGACCTTGCCGCAGGATTCGGTTCAGATCATCGTTGTCGACAACGGTTCGACCGATGCGACGGCCGAGATCGTGCGCGGCTATCCGCGCGTGCTGTTGCTGCACGAGCCCACGCCCGGCTCCTATGCCGCCCGCAACCACGCGCTCGCGCACGTCGCCGCGCCCGTCACGGCGTTCACCGACGCCGATTGCGTGCCCGAACCCGACTGGCTGGCGCAGGTCCTCGCCGCCGCGCACGCCAATCCCGGCTTCGGCGTGCTCGCGGGCCGCATTGAGCTGTTCGACGAGGTCGCGGCCGAGGGGCAGGCCTTTGGCGACTACGAACGGCTGTTCAGCTTCCCGCAGGCGCACGCCGCGCGTGGCAATTGCGCCACCGCCAACTGGGCGAGCGAGACCGCGCTGCTGCGTCGGCTCGGCGGGTTCGACGCGACGCTCAAGTCGGGCGGCGACCGCCAGATGGCGTTGCGCATCCGCGAATCGGGCCATCCGCTCGTCTATGTCCCCGCGATGGTCGTCCGCCATCCGGTCCGCGCAAGCCGCGCCGAACTGGTTCGCAAGCGCCAGCGGCTCAGCGGCGGGCGCTGGGATCGCACGCGGCGCAGCGGACGGCTGGCACGCGTGCTCGCCGTCACCGCGGTCGACACGGTCCGCCGCCTGCGCCGCGCGGCGATCTCACCGGGCTTGTCGCTGCGCCGGCGACTGGGGGTGATGCGGCTGACGATCGCGCTCGCGGGGGTTGCGGTGGGCGAATTCGTCCAGCTCGCGGCCGGGCGCAAGGCGGCACGCGACTGATGGCCCCGCTCGACATCTCGGTCGTGATGCCCCTGTTCAACAAGGGCACGCACGTCGCCGCCGCGATCGACAGCATCCGCGCGCAGACGCTCGCGCCGCGCGAGATCCTGGTCGTCGACAATGGCTCGACCGACGGCGGCCGCGCGATCGTCGCCGCGATGGGGGATCCGCACATCCGCCTGCTCGACCTCGCCCGCCCCGGCCCCGGCGGCTATGCCGGGCGCAATCTGGGGGTCGACCATGCGCGCGGCGACTGGATCGCGTTTCTCGATGCCGACGATCTGTGGGCGCCCGATCATCTGGCGAACATGGCCGCCGCGGTCGCCGTCGATCCCGGCGTCGGCGCGGTCACGACGCGCTTCGTCCATGCCTTTGCCGATCGGGCCAAGCTGCAACGGATCGCGCCCGCGCTCGAAGCGCCGGTGAGCCTCGATTTCGCGGGCTTCCTCCGCGCCTGGCTGGCGGTGCGCGAATGTCCGATGTGGACCGGTGCGATCGCGATCCGGCGCGACGTGCTGCTCGCCGCGGGCGGCTTCCCGGACGGGCGCGCGGTGCGCGGCGGCGACAAGGATCTGTGGCTGCGCGTGATGGCCCGGACGCGGCTGCGCTACGATCCGGTGCCCAGCGCCACTTTCCACCGCGATTCGGAAAACAAGGTGAGCAAGGGCACCACCACGCTCGACGTCCCGTGCCTGGTCGAAACCGCGCACGCGATGATGGCCGATGCGCCGCCCGATGTCGTCGCGCTGCTCCGCCGGCTGGTGAACCAGGAAATCGCGCACTACGCGCGTTACGCGATGAAGCATCCGGGGCGCACCGGCATCCGGTTGCGCGACGTCTGCCTTCCCGAAGGGCTGGGCACCGCCGCGCTGGTGCTCGCCGCGCGCTTCGTCCCGGCACCGCTGCGCCAGGGTGGCCATCAGTTGCGCAACCGCCTGCTCGCCCGCGCGTGAGAGGCGCGGCGATCCTCGGCCGGACGCTGCTCGCGGCTGCCGGTCTGGCCGGCTGGGCCGCCTGGGCCGGGCAATGGGTGCCGGTGCTCGACGCGCTGGCCTCGCTCGCGCCGATCCTGGGCGCGGCGGCGGTGCTGGGCGCGCTGCTGTGCTGGCGCCGGCCGGTCGTGGCGATCGCCGGGCTCGTCGTCGCGCTCACGCCCGCCGTGCTGATGATCGCCCCCGAATGGCTGCGCACGATCCCGGCCGCGGCGCCGGGCGCGCCGCCGGTGCGCATCGTCACGCACAATGTCTGGGTCGAAAACGCCGATCCCGCCGAAACCGCCCAGACGATCGTCGACGCGAACGCCGATGTCGTGCTGCTTCAGGAAATGAACGGCCGCTTCCGGCCGATGCTCGCCGCGCTGCGCCAGCACTATGCCTATGGCACCGATTGCCCACCCGGCTGCGGGCTCGCCATCCTGTCGCGCTGGCCGATCGGCGATCGCGACTATTTCTTCCGCGATCCCGCGGGCCGACGGATCGGCCCCGCGCTCGTCTGGGCGCAGATTCGCCCGGCGGGGATGCCGCCCTTCACCGTCGCCTCGCTCCACTATCCGCACCCGCTGCCCGTTGCGGGCCAGGCGCGCCGCCGCGCGGCGCTGGCCCAGGCGATCGCGCGGATCGATTCGCGGTCGCTGGTGATCGCGGGCGACATGAACCTCACCCCCTGGGCGGCGGCGATGCGCGACCAGGACCGCGCGCTCGCGCCGATGACGCGGATGACGCGCGCACTCGCCAGCTGGCGCCGGCCGCTGCCGATGCTGCCGATCGACCATCTCTATGCCGGTCCCGCCTGGGGGCTGATCGGGGCGCGACGCCTCGCCGCCACCGGGTCGGACCATTTTCCGCTGCTCATAACGCTGGGACGCCGATGAAGCCCTTGCTCGCACGCGCCTGTCTGGCCAATTTCGCGCTGGTCAACCTCGCCCTCGCCCTGCCGGCCTGGGCGCAACAGTCGGACGCGACCGACGGGCTGGGCTCGGTCAGCTCGGAAAACCCGTTCGGGCGCGATCGCAACACCAGCGTGCTCGATCGCCCGCGCCCCGACTACGTCCCCGTCCCCGCGCGCATCGGCACGGTCGAGGTGCTGCCGCGCGTCGCGCTCGGCACCGGTTATGACGACAATCTCTATGCCACGCGCGGCAACCGCGTCGACGACGCCTATCTGCGCGTCCGCCCGCGGGTGACGATCACGCGCCCCTCGCCCGATCTGCGGCTGTCGCTCAACGCCGAGCTCGACCTGCTGCGCTACGCCGACCGCGCGAGCGAGAATGCGACCCAATATGTGCTCGACGGCCGCGCGCTCTACACGATCCGGCGCGACACGACGCTGTCGGTGCAGCTCGTCAACGCGCGCTACAGCGAGGAACGCGTCTCGCCCGATTCGCCCACCGGCGTGGTCCGTCCCAACCGCTTCACGCTCACCAGCGGCAACGCCTCGTTGTCGCACGTCTTCAACCGGCTGCGCGTGCGCGGCGTGGTCGATGTCGAAAACCGCAACTATCGCGACGGCCGCTCGCCCACCGGCGCCGTGGTCGACCAGGATTTCCGCGACCGCACGACGATCACCACCACCGGGATCGGCGAATATGCGCTCAGCCCCAGCATCGCGCTGTTCCTCGCGGGTTCGTACAACTGGCGCGACTATCGCACGCGCGTCGGCCCCGTGCCCGCGCGCGATTCGACGGGCTACGAACTCACTGCGGGGTCCAGCTTCGAACTGGGGCGCAAGATGCGCGGCTCGCTGCGCGTCGGCTATCTGCGCCAGCATTATCGCGACCGCTTCTTCGACGACATTTCGGGGCTGCTCGTCCGCGGCGAGCTTGCCTGGTTCGCGACGCCGCTCGTCACCGTCACCGGCCGGGTCGACCGCACCGTCAGCGAAACCGGCGTCGCCGGCGCCGGCGGCTATCTCAAGACCACCGCCGGCCTCCGCGCCGATTACGAGCTGCTGCGCAACCTCATCTTCAGCGCGGGCGGCGAGCTCGAAAAGCGCGACTTCAGCAATATCGACCGCAACGACGATCGCTGGACCTGGCGTTTCAACGGCACCTACCTGCTCAGCCACCGGCTTTCGCTTCGCGGCGAGTTCCAGCGACGCACCCAATCGAGCCGGGGCGCGTTGCCCGGTCGCCAGTTCAACGACAACCGCATTTCGCTGGGGATCACCCTCTCAGGCATCTGACGCGGGATCGCACGACCGCCACACGACAAGCCGCCCGACGGCCGCACGACAGGGAGCCATGCCATGCCGACGCTCTATATCGCCCCCACGGTCAGCGGCGCCGGGGACGGCTCCAGCCCCGACAATGCGGCATCGCTCGCCGATCTGCCCCGGCTGATCGCCGCCGCCGGCCCGGGGGGCGAGGTGCGCATCCTCGCCGACCGCGGCGACTATGCCGCGCTCCCCGACGCCATTTCGATCGTCGCGGGCGGACGTCCCGGCGCGCCGGTGACGATCCGCGGCACCGATGCGGCGGGCAACCCGATGGCGGCGCACATCGTCGGCACCCGCCCTGCCCCGTTCGATCCCGATGCACCGTCGGGCGAGGAGGTGATCCGGCTGCTCGCAGGCGCCGACAATCTGGTCTTTTCGGGGCTCGCCTTCGAAAATGTCGGCACCGCGATCCGCGTCGGCGCCGATATCGCGAACCTGACGATCGAACAGAGCCGCGCCACCAACGTCGCGCGCTTTTTCGAGGATGTCGCCTCGGGCGCGAACACCAGCGCCACGATCCGCGGCCTCACCATCGCCGACGTCGATGTCGACGGCTATTCGAAGGGCGCGATCCGCGTCCAGTATGACAGCAGCAACATCCGCATCCACGATGTCCGCGGCGACAGCCAGTTCCAGGACGGCGACAATTTCGCCATCGGGCTGCATCTCGACGGCACGGCGCACGACGTGCTCGTCGAACGTGTCGCGATGCGCAACGCGCTCGACACCACCAACGGCTATCGCAACGGCGACGGCTTCGCGACCGAGCGCGGCACCTATGACATCACGCTGCGCGACATCATCGCCACCGGCAACAATGACGGCGGGCTCGACCTCAAGACCGACGGCATCGTCGTCGACGGCGCGATCGTCTCGGGCAACGGCCGCAACCTGCGCCTGTGGGGCGACGGGATGCAGTTGCACGACATCGTCAGCCTCGACGCCGGCGCGACGCTCCCCGGCGGCAATCGCGAGCATGTCTGGATCGCCGCGGGCGCCAGCGCGACGATCGACGACGTGCTGTTCGCCGATCCGGGATCGCCGACGCTGTTCAACCTCGCCGAACAGAACGGCCTGCTCACGATCACCGATTATGGCGCGACGCTCGGGCCGGGCTACACGCTCGTCAAGAAGGGCAAGGGATCGGTACTGACGCTGGCGGGCGAGCGCGTCGCGGTGGCGGCGGGCGGCGACGGCAACGATCTGCTGCAGGGCACCGACGGCGCCGACATGATCGGCGGCGGCAACGGGCGCGACATGCTCGTCGGCGGCGGCGGGGACGATCTGTTGCTCGGCGGTGCGGGCGACGACAAGCTCGTCGGCGGCACCGGCGACGACACGCTGGTCGGCGGCGCGGGCGCAGACATTCTGGTCGGCGGCGCCGGACGCGACCGGCTGGGCTATGCCGGCAGCGCGGCGGGCGTGACGATCGACCTCGGCCGCAACATCGCCGCCGGCGGCGATGCCCAGGGCGACCTTTTCGACGGTTTCGAGGATGTCGAGGGCTCCGGCTTCGCCGACCTGATCGTCGGCGATCGCGGTGCCAACCGGCTGTTCGGCGGCGCGGGCGACGACGTGCTGCGGGGCGGCGCGGGCGACGACGTGCTGGCCGGCGGGCTCGGCGCCGACCGGATCGACGGCGGCGAGGGTTTCGATCGCGCCGACTATTCCGACAGCACGGCGGGCATCGTCATCGACCTTGCCGCCGGGACCGCTGCCGGCGGCGACGCCCAGGGCGACCTGCTCGTCGGGATCGAGGCGCTCACCGGCTCGCGCTTCGCCGATCAGTTGCTCGGCTCGGCGGGCGGCGACGTACTCGACGGCGAGGCGGGCGACGACCTGCTCGACGGGCGCGACGGCGACGACGTGCTGGTGGGCGGCGCCGGGGCCGATCGATTGATCGGCGGCGCCGGGCTCGACACGGCCGACTATTCGGCCAGCGCCGCGGGGGTGGTCGTCAACCTCGCCGACGGCACCGGCCAGGGCGGCGATGCCGAGGGCGACCGGCTCGAATCGATCGAACGGCTGCTCGGCTCGCGCTTCGACGACCGGCTCACCGGCGACGATGGCGACAACTGGCTCGTCGGCGGCGCGGGTGCCGACGCGCTTCAGGGCAATGGCGGGCGCGACACCGCCGATTATTCGGCCAGCGGCGCTGCGGTCACGATCGACCTTGCCGCCGGCAACGGGCTCGGCGGCGATGCCGCGGGCGACACGCTGGCGGGGATCGAGGATGTCGTCGGCACCGCATTCAACGACCGGATCGCGGCCGACGCCGCCGACAACCGCCTCATCGGCGGCGCGGGCGACGACATCCTCGACGGGCGCGGCGGCGCGGATGCGCTGGTCGGCGGCGACGGTGTCGATACCGCCAGCTATGCCGATGCCGCGGCGGGCGTCGTCGTCGACCTCGCGCTCGGCGGCAGCGGCGGCGAGGCTGCGGGCGACAGCTATCAGGGCATCGAAAACCTCGTCGGCTCGGGATTCGACGACGTGCTGCGCGGCGATGCCGGTGCCAACCGCATCGCCGGGGGCGCGGGCGCCGACTGGATCGACGGCGGCGACGGCGACGATCTGGCCGATTATTCGGCGAGCGCGGCGGCGGTGCAGATCGACCTTGCCGCCGCCGTCCAGGCGGGCGGCGACGCTGCGGGCGACCGGCTGGTCTCGATCGAACGCGTCCTCGGCTCGCGCTTCGGCGACACGATGCTCGGCGCCGATACGGCCGACGTCCTGCTGGGCGGCGACGGCGACGACCGGCTCGAAGGGCGCGGCGGCGACGACTGGCTCTATGGCGGCGCGGGTGCCGACTGGCTGGTCGGCGGCGACGGGATCGACACGGCCGATTATCGCGGCAATACGGTCGGCGTCGCGATCGACCTCCAGGCCGGCACCAGCAGCGGCGGCGAGGCCGAGGGCGATCGCTTCGACGGCATCGAACGCTTCATCGGTTCGGCCTTTGCCGACACGATCGTCGGCGACGGCGGCGACCAGATCCTGATCGGCGGCGCCGGGGCGGATGTGCTCGACGGCGCCGGCGGCTTCGACACCGCCGACTATTCGGCAAGCGCCGCAGCGGTGAACGTCAACCTCGCCACCCAGGTTGCGACCGGCGGCGACGCCCAGGGCGATCAGTTGCGCGGGATCGAGGCGCTGGTCGGCAGCGCCTTTGCCGACAAGCTCACCGGCGATGCCGCCGCCAACCGGCTCACCGGCGGCGCAGGCAACGACACGCTCGACGGCGGCGCGGGTGCCGACTGGCTGGTCGGCGGCGCGGGCGACGACACCTATCTTGTCGACACGCCCGACGACGTGATCGTCGAGGACGCCGACGGCGGCACCGACCTCGTTCGCACCAGCCTCACCGCCTACACGCTCGGCGCCAATCTCGAAGTGCTCAGCTACACCGGCACGCTTGCCGTCACCGGGGTCGGCAACGCGCTCGACAACAGCCTCTACGGCGGCGCGGGGGACGACGCGCTCTATGGCCTCGACGGCGACGACAAGCTCGTCGGCGGGCTCGGCGCCGACCGGCTCGACGGCGGCGACGGCCGCGATCAGGTCGATTACACCAAATCGGCCGCAGTCAACGTCAACCTGGCGACGAACGTCAACACCGGGGGCGAGGCGGCGGGCGACCTGCTCTACAATATCGAGGTCGTCGTCGGCTCCAACTATGCCGATGTCATCACCGGCCGCGACGATCCGCTCTCGGGCGACACGCTCTATGGCCGCGGCGGCAACGACATTCTCGTCGGCGGCGTGGGCGACGACACGCTCGACGGCGGCGCGGGCGACGACGTGATGCGCGGCGGCGCCGGCAACGACATCTATGTCGTCTACGAGGCGGGCGACCAGGTGATCGAACTCGCCGGCGAAGGCGTCGACCGCATCCGCACGGCGGCCGCCGTCTACACCATGCCCGACAATGTCGAGGAACTGGTCTATACCGGCACCGTCGCCGCGACGCTCACCGGCAATGCCGGCAACAATCTGATGGTCGGGCGGACGGGCAACGACCTGCTGTTCGGCGGCGACGGCAACGACGTGCTGCGCGGCGCCGCCGGCGCCGACCGGATCGACGGCGGCGCCGGTGCCGACACCGCCGACTATGCCACCTCGGTCGGCGCGGTCTCGATCAACCTGCGCACCCAGACCGCGAGCGGCGGCGACGCGATGGGCGACATCTTCGTCAGCATCGAAAACGCGACGGGCAGCGCGTTCGACGACGTGCTCGCGGGCAGCGCGGGCGCCAACACGCTCTCGGGCGGCGGCGGCAACGACATCCTCACCGGCGACGACGGCAACGACACGCTCTATGGCGGCACCGGCAACGACCGGCTCGACGGCGGCAAGAACGAGGATACGCTCTATGGCGACGACGGCGACGACTGGCTCGTCGGCGGCCAGCAGGGCGACCGGCTCTATGGCGGCGCGGGCAACGACCGGCTGCTCGGCGATACCGAAGGCGTGTCGTCGCTCGCCGCCAAGGACGTGCTCGACGGCGGCGACGGCGACGATCTGCTGATCGGCGACGGCGCGACGCTCTCGGCCACCGGCCGCGGCGCCGACGACAAGCTTTACGGCGGCGCGGGCAACGACATCCTCGTCGGCGACGGCCAGACGCTGATGGCGGGCGCGACCGGCGGCGACGACACGCTCGACGGCGGCGACGGCGACGACTGGCTCTATGGCGACGGCATGGCCCTCGCCCCCGGCGCGCGCGGCGGGGCCGACCGGCTGACCGGCGGCGGCGGGCACGACCGCTTCGTCTTCTTCCCCGGCTCAGGCCGCGACGAGATCACCGATTTCGCGCATGGCGGCGCCGAGGCCGACCTGATCGACCTCAGCGCCTATGGCATCGCCTATGAATCGCTGCGCTTCAGCCTTGGCAGCGGCGGGCTCACCATCCTGCTCAACGACACCGACTCGATCTTCCTGCGCGGCGTCTCGGCGGTCGATCAGAACGACTTCTTCTTCGGCTGAGCGGCCGCGCGGTCGCGGTCCTCGCGCCAGCCGAGCAGCGCGCCCTCGCACGCCGCGATCAGCTCGGGCGGCGCCGCGCGGTTGATATAGCCGTCGCTGCCCTGGTCCGACAGCAGCTTGGCCGGGATGCCGCCGACGACGCCGCGCCGCGGCACGTCGCGCGTCACCACCGCATTGGCGCCGATCGCCGCTTCGGCGCCGACATGCACGCCGCCGATCACCTTCGCGCCCGATCCCAGGAAGGTGCGGTCGCCGATCACCGGCGCCCCGCGCCGCCCGCCGCGATTCATATACCCCAGCACCACGCCGTGCGTGACGTTGACGTTGCTGCCCAGCACCGTGTCGCCATGGAAATAGAACCCGCCGAACCGGTTGAGGAACAGGCCCGGCCCGATCTCGGTATATTCGGGGATGGCAAAGCCATATTTGTACCGCGCGCGCAGCAGCATCAGCTTGGCGATCGGATAAAGGCCGAAGCCCTTGAGCGGCTTGAGCTTCAGCCAGCCGCAACTGCGCATCAGCACCGTGTATTTATATCCGGGCGTGAAGGCATAATGGCGCACGAACGCGCCCAGGCTCACGCGCCCGGCATAGCGATAGAGGTCCGCCGCCAGCAGCGCGCGCAGCTTGGCAAAGCTCACCGGGCAGCCGCGCAGGTGCGGCCGCCCCGACTCATCGCTCTCGGGCTCGATCACCGTCACCGGCTCGGGCAGCACCCGCGCGACCGGCCGCTCGCCCAGCGCCGCCGTCATCAGAAATACCTTTCGGCAAACCGGATCGTGTCGCCCGGCAATACCGGGAAATCGGCGGTCAGCGGATAGACCTGTTCGCCCGCCTCGCCCGCGCGCTTCAGGAACACGCGCTTCTCGTTCGCGCGATAGGTAAAGCCCTCGGCCTTCGCCACCGCGCCGCGGATCGTCAGCCCCTGCGTATAGGGATATTCGCCGGGCTTGTTCACTTCGCCGATCACATAGATCGGGCGGAAGTTGATGACCGAGATCGAGACCTTGGGCTCGAGCAGATAGCCTTCCTTCAGCTTCGCCTCGACCGCGTGCGAGAGTTCGTCGGGCTGCATCCCCGCCGCCTGCACCGCGCCGATCAGCGGAAAGGCGATCGACCCGTTCGGCCCCACCTCGAAATCGCCGGTCAGCGACACCTCGCCAAAGGTGACGACCTTCACCTTGTCGCCGGGGGAAAGCCGGAACGCCGCCGCCGCGGGCGGGGCGGAGGCGCCGCCGGCCACCGGCTGCTGCCCCGCACAGGCGCCCAGCATCGTCAGCGCGGCGATCGCCGCAACCGTTCCGCGCAACTTCATCGCGTTCCTCCTGCCGTCATTGCCATCTCTCCCGGTTGGACGGGCACGCGCCGGGGCGTGCGCGCGTCCAGCGCCGCCTCGATCCGCGCCCAGTAATCCGCTGCCGCACGCGCGACGCCGTAATCGAGCGAACGCTGCCGCGCCGCCGCGCCCGCCGCTTCGCGCCGCGCCGTGTCGAGCATCAGTTCGCGCAACGCCTCGGCAAAGGCGTCGGTGTCGTTGGTCGGCACGATCGCCCCCGCCGCCACCGTCATCGGCCCACGCAGCGCCGCGCGCGGCCGCCCCGCCAGGATCTCCGACGGGCCGGAGGCACAGTTGGTCGCCACCACCGCGCGCCCGCACGCCATCGCCTCGACCAGCCCGTTGGGGAAACCCTCGGCGTTCGACGGCATCGCGAACAGCGCCGCGCGCGCGACGACGGCAAAGGGATTGTCGGCAAATCCGGGCATGTCGACGCGCGCGCCGATCCCCAGCGCCTGCGCCCGCTGTTCGAGCGCCGCGCGCTCCGGCCCTTCGCCCAGGATCACCAGCCGCATCGCCGGCGGCAGCGCGGCGCGCGCAAAGGCGTCGAGCAGCATCGCGAAATTCTTGTTGGGCACCAGCCGTCCCGCCGCGACGATATACGGCCCGGCGGGGACGATCGCGGGCGGCTCGGCGGCCAGCGCGGCGATCCGGTCATGGTCGACGGGGTTGGCGATCGCCGAGACGCGGGCGCGCGCGACGCCGAAATGGGCGACCAGGTCGTCGACCACGCCCTCCGACACCGCGATGACATGGTCGGCGCGCGGATAGGTCAGCCGTACCATCGCCTTGGCCAGCCGCGCCCCCGCACCGGTGCCCAGATGCGCGCTGGTATTGACGCGCTCGCTCACCAGCCAGGGGCGCCCCCGCCCCGCCATCGCCGCCGCATTGGCGACGTTGGCGCGCGTCAGGAAGCTCAGCGTCGCCGCGGGCCGCAGCCGCCCGACCAGCCGACGCAGTTGCCGCACGCTCGCGCCCAGCCGCGACCGCGCATCGAGCTGGTGCAGCGTCACCCAGTCGGGAACCGGATAGGCGCGCGGTTCGTCGTCGAGCAGCGCGAGATGCAGCGCATAGCGCTCGCGCCACGGCGACGACGCCGCCAGCAACGTGGTCAACACGCGTTCGGCACCGCCGCCCGCAAGTGAATTGATGACAAACAGGATGGGCGCCTTGTCCCGCATCGTCCCTCGCCATGTCCTCGGGGCGATCATGCTCCGGGGAATATACGTAACACGGCTGATTGCTGCGGTGCATCACGACGCCCCCGCCCCATCGTTGCAAAGGGGCGCTTCGTCGCGGCCAGAACATCGGCGCACGACAATTTGGGGTCTACATCGGATTTATTTATAACGCCTGCGGAACATTCCGGCACGACTTGGCGGCATCGGCAACGCTCCACCCGAAGCGATGCCGATGCCGCCCGTCGCGTCAGGCAAAGACGAAGTCGTTGGCGGTCAGTCCGGTGACGTTGCGAACGAAGATCGTGTCGCTCCCCATCGTCACCCGCGTGCCCCCCGCCTCGCTGGCGAAGCGCAACTGGTCAAAGCGCAGGTCGAACGCGCTCAGGTCGATGCGGTCGCCCTGCGTCCGGCTGAAATCGGTGATCTCGTCCGCCCCCGATCCGCGCGCGAAAACAAAGATGTCCGCGCCCGCTCCGCCGGTCAGCACGTCGGCGCCGCCGCCGCCGATCAGGTGATCGTTGCCGTCGCCGCCGTTGAGCTTGTCGGCGCCCCCGGTCACGCCCGCGGCCATCGTCCGTCCGTCGCCATAAAGCCAGTCGTCGCCCGCGCCGCCGTCCAGCGTGTCGTTGCCGCCGCGGCTGGTGTCGCCCATCACATCGGCATCGCCGATCAGCACGTCGTTCCCCGCGCTGCCATAGAGCTTGTCGTCGCCGCCGCGCCCGGTGCCGGTCATCGTCGCGGCGTCGCCCATCGCCACGTCGTTGCCGTCGCCGCCGTCGATCCAGTCGTTCGCGCCCAGGCTGCTCAGCGTCTCGACATCGCCCACCAGCCGGTCGGCGCCCGCGTCGCCCTTCAGCGTGTCGGACTGCCAGCCGCCGGTCAGCGCATCGTCGCCGTCGCCGCCGTTCAGCGCGTCACAACCGTTGCCGCCCAGCAGCGTGTCGTTGCCCGCCCCGCCGAACAGCGTGTCGTTGCCGTCGAGCCCGCTCAGCACGTCGCGCCCCGCGCCGCCGGTCAGCACATTGGCCAGCGCATTGCCCGTGCCGGTGAAATCGGCGCCGCCGATCCGCAGCAGATCCTCCAGGTTGGCGCCCAGCGTATAGGCCGCCAGGCTCGTCTCGACCCGGTCGCGCCCGGCATTGGCGGCTTCCACGATCGTGTCGCCGGCATCGTCGACCGTGAACACGTCGTCCCCCGCGCTGCCGCGCAGCGCATCGGCCACCGGCCGCGGCGCGAACGGAACATAGACGGTCGAGCCCGTCGACGCGCCGCCCTGGTCGCACACCAGGTTCTCGGTCGCGGTGTCGAACCCGGCCAGCCCGGCCAGCGTGCCCTTGGTCATCATCATCGCCAGCGACGAGTGGGTGAACTCGGTGCCGTTGAGCGTCAGATGCCCCTCGGACGAGATCACCTTGGTGCGCGATCCGGCATCGTCGAACCGCCCGCCGTTGATCGTCACGTTCGCCGCGCTGTCGAGCCAGAGCTGGTTCTGCTCGGACAGGCCGCCGCGCCAGGTCGGGTTGCGCCCGATCGAGTCGGTCAGCGTCGCGCTGCCCCACAGGCGATAGTTGCGGCCGTTATCCTCGCTCAGCGCGCGCAACAGCGTCGTGCCCTCGGACTTCAGGTCATATCCGCCGTCGGTGTTGCCGCGCGCCACCGTGTCGATGAAATGGATGTCGTGCACGCCGCGCTCGGTCGCAAAGCCGTCGCCGTTCAGATAGTCGCTGCTGCTGCCGGTGCTGCGGACATTCTCCACCGTCACCTTGTTCAGCGTGACGTTGTGGACCGTGCCGTCGAGATGCACGCCGATCGGCAGGTCGTCGCCCACCTGCCCGCCGCCGTCGGCATGGACATTCTCGATCACGACGTTGCGCGTGTCATATTGCAGCCGGATCGCGTTGCGCGAAAAGCCCTGCACCGCCACGTCGCGGATCTGCAAGCCGTCGACCGACGCGCTCGTCGCCGTCCCGCTCGCCAGGTCCTCGACGAAGCGCCGCACATTCTTGCCGTTGACCTTCTCGATCGTCAGGTCGGCGATGTCGGCGCCGATGCGGAAGGCCGATCCGACATTGTCGATGGCAAGGTCGCGGAACTGGAGGTGGTTGGCGCCGGCACCCAGCTTGAACAGCTCGTTGCCCGCGGCGTCGCCCGCCTTCCAGTCGGCGGGGCGGTTGCCGACGAAATGCGCCGCCATCGGGTTGCCCGCCGAATCGATGCCGCGGATCGTCACCGGGGCGCCCGCGGCGCCGCCCTTGCTGATGCCGATGATGCTGGTGACGTTGTAATCGCCCTTGTCGGCGATCAGCAGCACCTGCCCGCCCGCGCCGGCCTTTCCGATCAACGTGTTGAGCGAACCGATCGACGCAGCGTTGTTGATGTCGCGACCGCTTTTGTCGCCACATCCGGTCGGGGAGAGATACAGGTTACTCATCGGGTACAGCCTCTGGATGCCGTGGACGCGCGACCTCGCCCGCAACTTGTTGGAGTTGCAGTTATTATAGGATCAGCAGACCCCAAGTCGGGGGCGGATCACGCTGGAATTGTGCGGAGTGCCCGTCCGTGTGCGGGCGAACCCGATCTTTCGGGCGCCCTCATCCAATAACACCGTAAAAGGTGCGGAATAATCTCGTAATTCCGCCAAACGGGGAACTGCTTAGAGGAAATTGCGAGGCTCGCGCACCGCAGCGCCCCTTCGATGCCCCTCCCCGATGCCCCTTCGCAAAGGAGCTGCCATGGATCGTCGTGCTTTCCTGGAACTGTCCGCCGGCTCGGCGGGAATCGCCGCGATGGGCGGCAACGGCGCGGACGCCGGCGCGGACGCGCGCGAATCGGCGGCCGGTCCCGGCGCTGCGGGACGCCCCGAAATCGCGCTCGATCCGCACCCGGCGGGGGGCTGGCGCGTGGTGAGCTGGGATTGGCGCGACGGCGCGTGGCGTCCGTGCGTCGCGCATGCCCGCGCCGGTGCGGCGGGCTGGCACGTCGACGGGCCGGTCGCCGCGGCCGATCGCGCGTCACTGGCGGCGCGGCTCGGCGAGTCGCGTGCTGCGGCGGGGCGCGGCTGATCGGCCGCCGCCCCGGCGCGACGGACCGGCGCTAGCCGCGCGTCAGGGTTCGACCACTTCGGGGGTCAGCGTGCCGACCGGCTCGGTCCGCCGCGGCATCAGCGCCGCGCGATAGACCTGCACCGTCTCGGCCGCGGCGCGGTCCCACGAAAACCGGCGGCGGACATGCTCGGGATCGGCATGCGGCACCGCCCCGGCATCGGCGATCCGCGCCGCCAGCGCGGCGACGCTGCCCACCGGGAAATAATGCTCGGCGGGCAGGTCGATGTCGCGATTGGCGGCGATGTCGCTCAACAGCATCCGCGCGCCGCAACTCGCCGCCTCCAGCGCCGCGATCGGCAGCCCTTCGTGATAGGACGGCATCGCGAACAGCGTGCAGCTTTCGTACAGCCGCCGCAGCGTCGCGCGCGACTGGACGCCGGCAAAGATCACGCGCGCGCCGCCCTTCGCCATCAGGCTGCGGGCATAGTCGCTGGCATGGTCGGCCGCGCCGACGATGACGAGCTGGCCCGGATGCCCGGACCGGCCGAACGCCTCGATCAGGTCGTGGAGCCCCTTTTCGGGGACCAGCCGGCCGACCGCGAGCACGAACGGCCCGGCAATCCCCAGCCGCTCGTGCACCAGCCGCACATCGGCGTCGTCGGGCAGTTCGGGGGCGCCGTTGGGGATATAGGCGATCTGCTCGGCGCGACGCGGAAAGCGCTCGCGCAGTTGCGCGGCGAGCGACGGCGAGACCGCGATCACGCGGTGCGCGAAACGCAGCGCCAGCCACTCGCCCGCACGCAGCGCGCGCTTGGCGACCGGCCCCCATTTGGCGCGGTCATAATCGGTGCCGTGGTGCGTCACCACGACGCGCAGCCCCAGCGCCCAGGCCAGCGGCGCCATCAGCGCCGGCCCGATCGCGTGGATATGGATCAGCCGGGCGCCGCGCCGCCGCGCCGCCAGCACCGCGAACAGCGTCGACGACACCGCCTCCAGATGCTTCGACTTGGGGCACGGCATCCCGACCACCTCGACGCCGCGCCAGTGCGTGCGCGGTTCGGGCAGATAGGGCGCGCGGCCCAGCACCACGGCATGATGCTCGGGCCACAGCGCCTTGATCCGCGGCACCAGCTCCTCGCAATGGCTCTCGACGCCGCCCATCACCTGCGGCACGCCGCGCAGCCCGGTGATGCAGATCGTCGGCCCGGCGGCCGCGTCGGCGCGGCGCTCGATCATGCCGGTCATGCCGATTGCGCCTCAAGCGGGCGTTCGGCCGCCGTCGCGGTGCCATGGAAATCGCGATACCAGTCGACGAACCGCGCAATGCCTTCAGCCAGCGACACGCGCGGGCGATATCCGGTCAGCGCGCCGATCGCCGAGATGTCGGCATAGGTCGCGGTGACGTCGCCCGGCTGCATCGGCCGCATCTGCTTGATCGCGGGCCGGCCCAGCGCCGCCTCGAGCGTCGCGATCATGTCCATCAGCCCGACGGGGTTGCAGTCGCCGATGTTGAGCAGCCGGTGCCCGCCCGGTTCGGGCGGCCGGTCGAGCACGCCCACCACCCCGTCGACGATGTCGTCGATATAGGTGAAGTCGCGCGCCATCCGCCCTTCGCCGAACACCTCGATCGGCTCGCCCGCCAGGATTTTGCGCGTGAAGCCGAAATAGGCCATGTCGGGCCGGCCCCACGGGCCATAGACCGTAAAGAAGCGCAGCCCGCTCTGCGGAAAGCCATAGAGCGCGGCATAGGCCTGGCTCATCATCTCGCACGAACGCTTGGTCGCGGCATAGAGCGACACGGGCGCGCTGCACGGCTCGTCCTCGCGAAATCCGGCGCCGCCCAGCGGCCGCTCGCCATAGACCGAACTCGACGAGGCATAGACCAGATGCGCAAAGCCCGGCGCATGGCGCGCGGCCTCCAGCACGGCCAGATGCCCCTTCAGGTTGCTCTGTTCATAGGCGAACGGGTTTTCCAGGCTGTATCGCACCCCCGCCTGCGCGGCGAGGTGGACGATCCGCGTGATCCCGTGCTCGGCGACGATCGCCGCGACCAGCGCCGCATCGGCGACGTCGCCGCGCACCATCGCAAAGCCCGGCCTTGCCTCCAGCCGCGCCGCGCGCGCCGCCTTCAGCGCCACGTCGTAATAGGCGTTGAAGTTGTCCAGCCCGATCACGCGCTCGCCGCGCGCGAGCAGCCGCTCGGACACCGCATGGCCGACAAAGCCGGCGGCGCCCGTCACCAGCACGGGGGCAGCCATGGTCAGGCCGCCTGCTGGGGGGCGTCGGCTTCGATCGCCGCGTCGCTGGCGCCCGGCCGGCCGACGCTGAAATAGCGAAAGCCCGCCGCCTCGACCTGTTCGGGCGGATAGATGTTGCGCAGGTCGACGACCACCGGCTCGGCCATCGTCCGCTTCAGCCGGGCGAAGTCGAGCGCGCGGAACGCGTCCCATTCGGTGACGATCACGACCGCGGCGGCGCCTTCGGCCGCGTCATAGGCCGACGCGGCATAATCGACGTCGTTGAGCAGCGCGCGCGCCGCGTCCATGCCCTCGGGATCGTGCGCGCGGATCGTCGCGCCCGCGTCCTGCAGCGCCTGGATGATCGACAGCGACGGCGCATCGCGCATGTCGTCGGTATTGGGCTTGAACGTCAGCCCCAGCACCGCGATCGTCTTGCCGCGCACGCTGCCCAGCGCGTGGATGACCTTGCGCGCCATCGCCCGCTTGCGCGTGTCGTTGACCGCCACCGTCGCCTCGATCAGCCGCAGCGGCGAATCATGGTCCTGCGCGGTCTTCATCAGCGCCAGCGTGTCCTTGGGGAAGCACGACCCGCCATAGCCCGGCCCGGCGTGCAGGAACTTCGCCCCGATCCGGTTGTCGAGCCCGATCCCGCGCGACACCTCCTGCACGTCGGCGCCCACGCGCTCGCACAGGTCGGCGACCTCGTTGATGAAGGTGATCTTCATCGCCAGGAAGGCGTTGGCGGCATATTTGATCAGCTCGCTCGTGCGCCGGCCGGTGAACAGCACCGGCGCCTTGTTGAGATAGAGCGGCCGGTACACCGCCTCCATCGGCGCGCGCGCGCGTTCGTCCTCGATGCCGATGACGATGCGGTCGGGGCGCTTGAAGTCCTCGATCGCCGCGCCTTCGCGCAGGAATTCGGGGTTCGACGCCACCGCGAACTCGGCCTTGGGGTTGCACTCGCGGATGATCCGCTCGACCTCGTCGCCGGTGCCCACCGGCACGGTCGACTTGGTGACGATCACCGTAAAGCCGTCGATCGCGCCCGCGATCTCGCGCGCGGCGCCATAGACATAGGACAGGTCGGCATGGCCGTCGCCGCGCCGGCTGGGCGTACCCACCGCGATGAACACCACGTCGGCGGCGGCGACCGGCCCCGCCAGGTCGGTGGTGAAGCTCAGCCGCCCCGCCGCGACATTCTTCGCGACCAGCGCATCGAGCCCGGGTTCATAGATCGGGATCCCCCCGGCCTTCAGCTTGGCGATCTTGTCGGCGTCCTTGTCGACGCACGTCACGTCGTGGCCGAAATCGGCGAAACAGGCGCCGGAGACGAGGCCGACATAGCCCGACCCGATCATGACGATCCGCATGGCGTGATTCCCTTTTTATCCGGAGGTAGCGTTTCTGCTGCGCCTGCGAACAATCCCTGTTGAGCCGCGCAGCGTCAACGCACTCGCTTCAAGACGAGAGAATCCGTCGATGGAATGAGCACAGATGCGCCATGTTGATCCCATCCACCGGAAAGAACAACATAAATATTCCGCACGCGTAACATGTATTTTTACTGGAAAACCCACTATAACGGTCGCCGGCAGACATTGGCTGCGGCCCGACGGAACGCCTCGCCGCGTTTCCGCACCGCATCATCGTCGCGGCCGGCGGAGCGGTTTGTGCCGCACCGCGACGGTCTGCCGGGTTCGGACACGGGCCGGTCAACGGCCCGGGGAGAGGAATGCGTAACGATGGTTGAGGCACGCCGGGCCACGTTTCTGGCCGAATTGCCCGTCCCGCTCGCGCTGCGCCGCGAACGGCTGCGACGCGCTGCGGCGCTCGTCGCGCGCGATGCCCCGCTGTTCGCCGCCGCACTCGTCGACGACGGCCGCCACGCGGGCGTCGCGGCGGCCTATGATGCCGAAATCGCCCCCGCCCAGGCGACGCTCGACGATGCGCTGCTTCAGCTCGCGCGCTGGATGCGGCCGACGCTCGCCGGCGGCTGGCTCGCGCGCCACCGCCGCGATGCCGGGCGGATCGTGCCCCAGCCGCGCGGGGTGGTCGGCATCGCCGTCCCGCCCGCCGCCCCCTTCGCCGCTGCGGTCACGCTGCTCGCGGGTGCGCTCGCCGCCGGCAACCGCGTCGTCCTCGGCTTCGATCGCGCCGACGCCCATCTCGCCCGCCGGTTCGCCGCACGCGCGGCGGGGCTGTTCGATCCGTCCGAGCTCGCCGTGCTCGGCGACGCGCCGGGCGACGCCGAACGCTTCGCCGCGATGGCGTTCGACGCGCGGCTCGATGCCCAGCCCGCCCCCGCCGAGGCGCCGGAACCCGCGCTCGCCCCGGCGATCGTCACCCGCGGCGTCGCGCTCGCCCGCGTGGCCGAACAGCTCGTCGACGCCCGGTTGCGCGGCGGCGGCACCGCGCCCGACCTCATCCTTGTCCCCGAAGAGGCGCTCGATCCGTTCGCCGCCTGGCTGTGGCGCGCGGCGATGCGCCCCGACTCGCGCCGCCGCGCCGCGGCCTCGCCGCCGCCCGCGCCGCCGCATCGCGAACAGCTCGCGCGGCTGCTCGACGATGCCCGCGCACGCGGCGCCATGGTCCGCATCGCCGCGCCCGATCGCCCGTCTGCCGGCGCCGGGCTTCCGCTCCACCTCGTCACGCATGTCGGCACCGACATGGCGCTGCTCACCCCCGCCGCGGCGGGGATCGCGCCGCTCCTGTCGGTGATGGCCTATCGCACGCTCGATTCGGCGTTCGCGGTGCTCGACCGGATGCCGGTGCCGCGCGCGCTCGCCTGTTTCGGCCGCGATCCGGGCGAGGCGCGCCGCGTCCTCGCCCGCACCCGCTCGGCTGCCTTCGCGTTCGATGCCTGGCCCACCGCGCTCGGCGACCGCGGCGCCGCCGCCGCGCTGCCCCCGCCCGAAAGCGCGGTCGAACACGCCTTTCGCCGGTCGAGCCGCCTCCGCCACGTCCTCGGCGCGCCGCGCCTCACGCTCCCCTGGCCCCGCACCCCCGCCGACCGCCCCGCCCCGCAACCGGCGCCCACGCCCGACCCGCTCGCCCATCCGGCACTATAGTCAGGTCAGATCAGCCCTCTCTTTCCATGTTCGACGGATTCTTATAGTTTCCGTTCCGATACGCGCGGCTTCAGGGGCACTCGGGGGAGTACCGCGGCGCTGTCGATTGGGGGGAACCATGAAGAAGTTTCATATTATTGCAGCTATTCTTGCGCTGACGTCGGCCACATCGATCAATGCGCAGACAAAATCGACCGCCGCCGAGGTTCTGAACAATGAAGCGGTGCTTTCGCTTGCCGCCGCCGGGCTTCCCGACGAAGCAATCGTCGCGAAGATCAAGGCGTCCAAGGCCGAGTTCGACACCTCGACCGCGACCATCCTCGCGTTGAAGCAGAAGGGGCTGTCCGGCCCGGTAATCGCCGCCATGATCGCCGCAGCCGACGCGGCGGCCGCTCCCGCAATGTCGCTCGACGCCGCGGACCCGATGATCCCGCATCCTGCCGGCGTCTACGTCCTGTCGACCGACGGTCCGCAGAAGATGGTGGCGATGCAGCCCACCGCCTCGACACAGGCGAAGACCGGCGGCCTTTTGGGCTATGCCTTCACCGGCGGCATTGCCTCGCTCAGCATCAAGGCATCGATCGCGGGCGACAAGGCGCTTGTGACGACCAGTCCCACGCCCACCTTCTATTTCTTCTTCGACGACTCCAACGTCGGCACGGTCAATCAGTCGAGCACCTGGCTCGCGGGCAGCGCATCGATCGTGACGAGCCCGTCCGAATTCTCACTGGTGCAGTTGATGGAAAAGAAGGGTCGGCGCGAGGCCCGGGTCGGCAGCGCCAATATCGCGGGGGCCAAGACCGGTATCATGGACAAGGACCGGATCGAATTCACCTTCGAGATGGTCCGCCGGGGCGTGTTCCGGGTGACCCCGAAGCAGCCGCTCGCCGCGGGCCAATATGGGTTTGTCTACTCGGTGGGCAGCGCCAATGGAGGCCCGCTGACCGCGCGCATCTACGACTTCGGCGTGAAATAACAAAGTCGATCCTACGCCCGCCCATGGGACCGATCGAACCGGGGGATGCTTCCCGTCGGGTTCGGGCGCGTCCATGGGCGAGGCGGCCATGATGCCGCTCGGCGATCAGCCCGCCTGCCGCCTCCGTCCTTCGCCCGCTCCCGGCCGATCGCTCACGCCACCCCGCCCCGGCGCCCCGCCGCACGCCGCCCACATTCCGGCGCAACCCCGGGGGCTCCGCGCGGAACCGGCGCGCACCGGCGCGTTACGCGGTCGCCATGCATCGCCTCGCCTCACGCCTCGCCGCTCCGCAACCGCGCATCGCGGCCGATGGGGAGCCCGTCTATCGCGTGCGTTCGGCGGCGGCGTTCCGCGGCGTGCGCGCGCACGATGTCGGCAACGGGCTGTTCGTGTTCCAGCAGGATACCCGGGGCGTCGCGATCGAGGATGTCGTCGTCGCCGGCGGCTATCGCGTCATCGAGAACAAGGCGCCGGTCAAGGGCGAGGATGCCAGCGTCGTCGGCATCCGCATCCGCGGCGTCCGCGCGACCGATCTGCGGCGCAGCTTCGCGCGCTTCCGCTATGACAGCCATGACGGCGTGATCGAGGATGTCAGCGCCACCGGAACGCTCACCACGGGCGCGCACGACCTGCCCGTCGGCATCGCGTTCGGCGACCGGGCGCATGACTTCCGGCTCGAACGCTGCACGATGCGCGGCTTCCGCTGGCAACGAAAGCCGGGGCAATACTGGAACGGCGACGGCTTCTCGTCCGAACGCGGCAATCACGGCCTCGTGTTCCGCCAGTGCGCGGCGTGGGACAACAGCGACGGCGGGTTCGACCTCAAATCGACCGACACGCTGCTCGACGATTGCGTCAGCGGCCGCAACGCGCGCAACTACCGGCTCTGGTCCGACATCCATGCGACGCGGCTGACGAGCATTGATCCTATAAAACTGGGCGGCGTCGGCGATACGGTCCATTTCGCGCTGATGGCGGCGCACCGCACCGCCGATCAGCCGCTGGTGATCCGCATCGATCACCTGCGCGTGCGCAGCAGCCAGGCCTGGCCGATCTTCGACGTGCACGACGGCGTCGCGCGCATCGAAATCGGGTCGCACGACATCCAGGTGCCGCCCGGCACCCCGCTCGTCCGCACGCGCGGCACCGCCGCCGTTCCGGGGGGCGTGCGCTTCGCCACCGCCCCGCCAAGGCTCTGATTCCACCCGCTTCGACGCGGCGTTCGTCGTCCGGACGCGGATTGGCCACGCTTCAACGCCGCCCCCTTGCTGCACTGCAACGACACTGTGCAGCCTCAAGATGTCGGACGATGAGTTCATGTCTAGCGTATCCGAGTCCCAATGATTCGGACGAATAGATCTGGTTCGTTACGCTCCTGTATTGGTTGTTTGCTGGTCTTGGGAGGGGCCCAGCAACCAAGGAAAGGGTGAAACATGCAAAAAGTACGCAAGGCAGTATTCCCGATCGGCGGGCTTGGAACCCGTTTCCTTCCCGCAACGAAATCGATGCCCAAGGAAATGCTTCCGGTTGTCGATCGGCCGCTCATCCAATATGCCGTCGATGAAGCGCGCGAAGCGGGCATCGAGCAGTTCATTTTCGTCACCAGCCGCGGCAAAAGCCTGATCGACGATCACTTCGATCGCGCCTTCGAGCTCGAAGAAACGATGTCGCGCCGGGGCAAGCCGCTGGGCGTGCTCGACGGCACGCGCACCTCGCCGGGCGACATCACGATCGTGCGCCAGCAGGAACCGCTCGGCCTCGGCCATGCGGTGTGGTGCGCGCGCCGCATCGTCGGCGACGAGCCGTTCGCGGTGCTGCTCCCCGACGACCTGATGGTCGGCGAGCCGGGATGCCTCAGGCAGATGATGGCCGCCTATGCCGAAGTCGGCGGCAACCTCGTCTGCGCCGAAGAGGTCGCGCCCGAGGACACGCGCAAATACGGCATCATCACCCCCGGCACGCGCAACGGCGCCGTCACCGAGGTGCAGGGGCTGGTCGAAAAGCCCGATCCCGCCGAGGCGCCGTCCAATCTGGGCGTGATCGGCCGCTACATCCTCCAGCCCGAGGTGATGGACATCCTCGCCAGCCAGGAGGAAGGCGCCGGCGGCGAGATCCAGCTCACCGACGCGCTCGCGCAGTTGATCGGGCAACAGCCGTTCCACGGCGTGACCTTTGCGGGCAAGCGTTATGACTGCGGCGACAAGAGCGGCTTCGTCACCGCCACGCTCGCGCTCGCGCTCGAACGGCCGGAACTCGCGCCCGCGATCCGTGCCTTCATGGCGACGGCCTGATCCATGGACGCCGTCCGCGGGCAACTGCCCAAGGCCGTCGGTAGCGACCCCCAGGTCGACCGCGGCGCCCTGATCGACCTGCGCCGGATCTTCGCGATCATCCGGCGGCGCTGGCTCGTCATCCTCACCGCGGTCGCGACGGCGCTGGTCGTCGCGGCGGCGGCCTATTTCGCGGCCGAACCGCGTTATGTCGCGACCGCGCAGGTCGCGCTCGAACGCAGCGCCGAACGCGTCATCAACGTCGATCAGGTCGTACCGACCACCGATCCCGATTCGGCCGCGGTCGATACCGAGGTCCAGGTGCTGCGCTCGCCCGAACTGGTCGGGCGCGTCGTCGACCGGCTCCGGCTCGATCGCGATCCCGCGTTCAACAAGGCGGCGGTGCCCGGCCAGCCCGCGCCCGCCAAACCCGACCTGATCGGGCGCCAGCGCGCGATCGGCACGCTGCTTTCCGGGCTCACCGTCAAGCGCGACGGGCTGTCCTATGCGATCAGCGTGTCGTTCGAGGCCGATACCCCGCAGCGCGCGGCACAGGTCGCGAACACGCTCGTCGACGAATATGTCGCGGGCCAGACGGGCAGCAAGACACAGGCGACGGCGCGCGCGCGCCAGTTCCTCGAACAGCGGCTCCAGCAACTGCGCAGCCAGGTGCTCGAGGCCGAACGCGCGGTCGCCGACTATCGCGCGGCGCACAACCTGTTCCCCGTCTCGAACACCAGCACGGTGACGCAGCAGGAATTGTCGACGCTGACGACGCAGCTCGCCCAGGCGCAGGCCGAAAGCGCGGCGGCGCAGGCGCGGCTCAGCACCGCCCAGGCCCAGCTTCGTCGCGGCCGCAGCGGCGACGAGCTCGGCGAATCGCTCGAATCGCCCGTCGTCAGCCAGTTGCGCGCGCAACGGGCCGAGGCGGCGCGCGACGTCGCCTCGCTCGAAAAGCGCTACGGCCCGCGCCACCCCGATCTCGTCCGCGCCCAGAATGCGCTGCGCAGCACCGATCAGCAGATCGCCTCGGAGGTTCAGCGCATCGTCGCCAACCTGTCGATCCAGGCGAACATCGCGCGCCAGCGTGCGGCGTCGCTCGCCGGCTCGATCAACCAGGCGCGCGGCCAGCTCGCGGGCGACACCACCGCGTCGGTCCGGCTCAACGAGCTCGAACGCAACGCCGAATCGTCGCGGACGCTCTATCAGGCGTTCCTCGACCGTTATCGGCAGACGGTGGCGCAGGCGGGGCTCGAACGCTCGAACGCCAACATCATCAGCCGCGCCCGCGTCCCCGGCGCCCCCAGCTCGCCCAACCCGCTGATCTACGGCGCGCTCGGGCTGGTCGGCGGGCTCGGTGTCGCGGCGATGCTGGTGCTGCTGCTCCAGTTGCTCGAACGCGGGCTCGAAACCAGCGACGCGATCGCCCAGTCGCTCGCGCTGCCGACGCTGGCGACGATCCCGAACGCGCGCACGCTGCCGGGCTATCGCAAGTCGGGGCTCCCCGCCCCGCCGGCGGAGTTGCCGCTCAAGCGGCCGCAATCGGCCTTTGCCGAGGCGTTCCGGTCGCTGCGCACCTCGATCCAGTTCGCGGGCAACGGCACGCCGATGCGGGTGATCGCGATCACCTCGTCGGTGCCGGGCGAAGGCAAGACGACGACGACGATGGCGCTCGCGCGCGCCATGGCCGCCGCGGGCAGCCGCGTGCTGCTGATCGACTGCGACGCCCGCCGTCGCGCCTCGAGCCGCGAGTTCACCGCCGGGGTCGAGGTCGGCCTCAACGAGGTGATCGCGGGCGATGCCAGCCTCGACCAGGCGATCGTCCAGGATCCGCTGTCGGGGGCGTATCTGCTCCCGCACCGCCTCGATGCCAGGGTCATCAGCCTCGCCGAAAGCCCGCGCCTCGCCGAACTGATCGAGGCGGTGCGCGAACGCTACGACTTCGTCCTGCTCGACACGCCGCCGGTGCTCCCGGTCGACGAGGCGCGCGTCATCGCCAGCATGGCCGACGGCGTCGTCCTGCTCGTGCGGTGGCGCAACACCCCGGCCAAGGCGGCGGAAATCGCGCTGCGTCAGCTCAACGACGTCCACGCCAATGTGATCGGCGCGGCGCTGACGATGGTCGACATGCGCGAACATGCCCGGTCGGGCTTTGCGGATGCCGGCTATTACAAGCGCGAATACAAGCATTACTATGTCGGCTGAGGGGCGCCGGTGAACCCCTCGCTCACCTTCGGGCCGGCCTTCGGGCTCCCGGTGCTGCTGCCGGTCACGTTGCTGCTGCTGGTGCCGCTCGGCATCGGCGTGGCGCGGGCCGGCAGCCTCGCGGGCCGCTTCGTGATCGTGGCGCTGTGGCTGCGCTACATCGCGGGCGCCTATCACCTCTACATGTTCAAGCCGATCGCCGCCGGGCTGTCGGGCAACGCGATCCTGTCGATCGCGGTGACGCTGTTCGGGCTGGCGTTCGTCGTCCGCCCGGCCAATCTGGCGATCCGCTGGCTGCTGCCGGTCTACCTGCTGATGGCGCTGGTGCTGTTCAGCGCGACGATGAACGGCGATGTCGCGGGCGGCATCAACGTCATGGTCAAATATGCCTATCTGGTGGTGATCGCGCTCGCGGTGTTCCAGGGGATGCGCCGCGATCCGTCGGGCGGGTTCGTCGGCTGGGCGATGGTCGCGTTCCTGCCGCTGCTCGTGTTCCAGGCGCTGTCGGTCGTGCTCCACCTGCCCAAGGGGTCGGAGACCGGCGACGGCCTCGTCTGGATCGGCGGCTACAACCATGAAGGCGCCTTTTCGGTCGCGCTCGTCGCGGGGTTCACGATCGCGTGCTTCGCGCGCCGGGCGCCCGCGCCGGTGCGGGTCGCCTTCCTGCTCGCGACGCTGGTCGGCATCCAGCTCGCGGGCTACCGCACCTCGATCCTCGCGCTGGCGCCGCTCGCGCTCGCGACCTTCCTCGTCGGGCTGACGCGCAGCGTGCGGCGCGACCAGCAGGCGCTGATGGCGACGACCGCGGTGGTCGCGGGGCTGGTGCTCGTCGCCGGGATGGGCGTGCTCTATGCCGACAAGTTCGCCGATCTCGCGACCTTCCTCGCGCACCCCGGCGACCTCATCAAGCCGCCGCGCGACTTCGACTATGCCGATCGCCAGGTCATGTCGGCGCGCCCGCTGATCTGGAGCAGCTATCTCTACGCCTGGGCCGAGGGCACGCCCGCCCAGTATCTGTTCGGCTTCGGCCCCGAAAGCTGGGAGGGGCTGTTCAAGGTCTATCCGCACAACACGCTCGTCGCGACGCTGTACGAGCTGGGCATCTTCGGCGTCGGCGCGATGCTGCTCCTGTGGGGGACGATGGCCGCCGCGGCATGGCGCGCGCGCGAGGAACGCTTCCTCCTCCTCGCCGCGCATTTCGCCTTTTTCCTGCTCAACATGGCGACGATGCCGTTCTGGCAGGTCGAGGGGCTGGGGCTCTACGGCTTCCTGTGCGGCTACACGATCTATCAGGCCCGCCGCGCCGCGACCCGACACGAACGCCGCGTCCCCGCGATCGAAGACGACGCCGCCGCCCCGCTCTACCCCGGCCTGCGCGGCCCCGGCGCCCCCCAGCTCAGCCGCTGACCCACTCCTCCCCGGCCCCGCCGGGGAGGGGGACCACCGACCGAAAGGCCGGTGGTGGAGGGGCCGCCACACCAGCGGCAGAACACCCCAAACCACCCACCCCCACTCCTCCCCGGCCCCGCCGGGGAGGGGAACCGCCGGCCGCAAGGCCGGTGGTGGAGGGGCCGCCGCGCCAGCGGCGGAACACCCCAAACCACCCACCCCCCACTCCTCCCCGGCCCCGCGGGGGTGGGGTACCGCCGGCCGAACGGCCGGTGGTGGCGGGGCCGCCGCGCCAGCGGCGGAACACCCCAAACCACCACCCCTCCCCCACTCCTCCCCGGCCCCGCCGGGGCGGGGAACCACCGGCCGCAAGCCCGGTCGCGGAGGCGCCGCCGCACCAGCGGCGGAACACCCCAAACCACCACCCCTCCCCCACTCCTCCCCGGCCCCGCCGGGGAGGGGGACCGCCGGCCGCAGGCCGGTGGTGGAGGGGCCGCCGCGCCAGCGGCGGAACGCCGCCCCCGAGCCCCCCGCCGACGCCCGCGAAAACCGCCCCCACGCCCCCGCCAGCGACGAAAACCTACCCCCTGCCCCACCCCCAAAAAGAAAAAGGGCCGGCCCCACCCCGGGGACCGGCCCTCCATCCTTCCCGATGCGGGGACCGTCAGATCCCCGTCACCGCATGCCCCTGCTTCGCCAGGCTGCGCCGGCGGCCATAGGCCAGGTACAGCACGATGCCGAGCAGGTTCCACATCAGGAAGCGCGTCAGCGTCGTCGTCGGCAGGCTGAAGATCAGGTACACGCACCCCAGGATCGCCAGCGTACCGACGAGATAGGGCTGCGGGCACCGGAACACGCGCGGCAGCTCGGGCGCCTTGCGCCGCAGGATCATCATGCACGCCGCCACCGCGATGAACGCCAGCAGCGTCCCCGCATTGGCCAGCTCGGCGATCTCGTCGAGCCGGAAAAAGCCCGCGACCAGCGCCACGAACACCCCCGTCACCGCGGTGATGAGCGACGGCGACCCCGTCCGCTCGCTCACCTTGCTCAGCCCGCGCGGCAACAGCCCGTCGCGCGACATCACGAAGAAGATGCGGCTCTGCCCGTACATCATCACCAGGATCACCGACGGCAGCGCGATCAGCGCGGCGAGCCCGATCGCCCATGCCGCCACCGGATGCTGCAGCGTGCGCAGCACATAGGCGAGCGGCTCCGCCGAATGGCCGAGCTGGAGATAGCCGACCGCCCCCACCGCCGACAGCGCGACGAGCATATAGATCAGCGCGCACATCGCCATCGAACCGACGATGCCGATCGTCAGGTCGCGGCCCGGATTCTTCGCTTCCTCGGCCGAGGTCGCGACCGCGTCAAAGCCGTAAAAGGCAAAGAACACGATCGCCGCCGCCGCCATCACCCCGCGCGTCGATCCGCCCGGCACCGCATGGCTGGCAAAGCCATAGGGCATGAACGGCTCGAAATGCGTGATGTTGAACGCGGGCAGCGCCAGCACGACGAACAGCGCCAGCGCCAGCATCTTGATGACGACCAGCACGATGTTGAACGTCGCGCTCTCGCGCGTTCCGGCGATCAGCATCCCCGCCACGCCCAGCGCGACGAGCACCGCGGGCAGGTTGACGATGCCGCCGCCGTGCGGCCCGGCGAGCAGCGCGGCGGGCAGATGGATTCCCGCCGCCTGGATCCACCCGACCAGATAGGCCGACCAGCCAACCGCGACCGTGCTGCACGCCAGCGAATATTCGAGGATCAGGCTCCACCCGACGACCCAGGCCACGGCCTCGCCGATCGCCGAATAGGTATAGGTATAGGCGCTGCCCGCGGTCGGGATCATCGTCGCCATCTCGGCATAGGCAAGCGCGGCACAGGCGCACACCGCGCCCGCAATGGCAAAGGCCAGGATCACCGCCGGCCCGGCGCGCTCGGCGCCCACGCCGGTCAGCGTATAGATGCCGGTGCCCACGATCGCGCCGATCCCCAGCGCGATCAGATGGGGCCAGCTCAGCGTCTTGCGGAGCGTCCGGTGATGCTCGACCGCATGCGCGTCGAGCGGCTTGAGCGGCCCGAGGATTGTTCGCACCAAAGCATTTCCCCTCTATTTTTGGTCTGTCCCGATCTTCTCTCAGAGCCCGCCCGGAAATGCGAGGGGGGGCGTGTCCTTCGCCGCCCGATTGCCGGCGGCAACCGCAACGGCAACGGCAACGGCAGTGGCGCCGGCCCCGCCCCGGCGCCGTCCGGTCAGACGACCGTGAACCCGGCCCAGAAGGCGTCCTCGCGGTCGATCCAGATCGTGTTGTGCCCGGTCGCGATCGCCGATCCCTCGATCGACGGGATGATCCCCGGCTGGTCGCCCACGCGCGCCTCGGCCTCGACGCGGCCGATGAAGCGGCTGCCGATATAGCTTTCATGGACGAATCGGTCGCCGACCTTCAGCCGCCCCGTGCCGACCAGATGCGCCATCCGGGCGGAGGTGCCGGTGCCGCACGGCGAACGGTCGATCGCGCGCTCGCCATAGAAAACGGCGTTGCGGCCGTCGGCGCCCTCGCCGCGCGGCTTGTCGGCCCACAGCACGTGCGAGACGCCGCGGATCGTCGGCTCGACCGGGTGGACCGGCTCGTATTGCGCGCGCACCAGTTCGCGGATCGTGCGGCTCAGCTCGACGATGCGCGCCGCGCCCAGCGCGTCGAGCCCGGCATAGGCGCCCTGCGGCTCGATGATCGCGTAATAATTGCCGCCATAGGCGACGTCGATCGACAAGGGGCCGAACCCCGGCACGTCGATCGCGATGCCGCGCGCCGCCAGATAGGCGGGGACGTTGCGGATGCGCACCGAACGCACGCGGTTGCCCTCGGCGGTATAGGTGATGTCGATCACCCCGGCGGGGACCTCGATGCGCAGCCGCCCCGGCTCGCGCGGCTGGATCAGGCCGTTTTCCAGCCCGAACGTCACCATGCCGATCGTGCCGTGGCCGCACATCGGCAGGCACCCGCTCGTTTCGATGAACAGGATGCCGCAATCGGCGTCGGGGGTGGTCGGCGGATACAGGAAGCCGCCCGACATCATGTCGTGCCCGCGCGGCTCGAAGCACAGCCCGGTGCGGATCCAGTCGAACCGCGCCAGGAAATCCTGCCGCCGCTCGGCCATCGTCGCGCCGTTGAGCAACGGGGCGCCCCCCGCGACCAGCCGCACCGGATTGCCCGCGGTGTGGCCGTCGATGCAAAAGAACGTCGACCGCATCACGCCGCGTCCTGCCGGCCGGCGTCGCCGATGGGGCGGGTAGCGGCGCATTGTTCGACCATGGCGATGACCTGGCGGCGGCGTTCGCCGGCGAGCGGCATGCGCGGCATGCGGACGCGTTCGCTGCCGCGGCCCATGATCTGCTCAGCGAGCTTGATCGACTGGACCAGGTCATGCTCGGCGTCGAGGTGGAGCAGCGGCATGAACCAGCGATAGATGCGCCGCGCCTCGATCCAGTCGCCGCGCTCGGCCGCCGCGACCAGCGCCACCGACTCGCGCGGGAACGCGCTCGTCAGCCCCGATACCCAGCCGCTCGCGCCCAGCAGCAGCCCTTCGAGCGCCACGTCGTCGAGCCCCGCCATCACCTGGTAACGGTCGCCGTAACGGTTGATCATGTCGGTAAAGCGCCGCGGATCGGGCGCGCTTTCCTTCACCGCCACGATATTCGGCACCTCGACCAGCGCGTCGAGCGTCGCGAAATCCACCGACACCCGGTACGCGGGCGGGTTGTTGTACAGCATGATCGGCAGCCCCGTCGCCTCGGCCACCATCCGGAAATGCGTGCACAGCTCGGCCGGCGTCGGCACATAGACCATCGCCGGCAGCAGCATCAGCCCGTTCACCCCGATCGCCTCGGCGTCGCGCGCATAGGCGATCGCCCGCGCCGTCGTGAACTCCGATACCCCCGCGATCAGCGGAACCCGGCCTTCCACCGCCTCCACCGCCGCGCGCAGCACCGCACGCTTCTCTTCCGGCTCCAGCGAGTTGTTCTCCCCGCACGTCCCCAGCAGGATCACCCCCGTCACGCCGTCGTCCACCAGCGCGCGAACCACCTGCGCCGTCGCCGCCAGATCCACCGACCCGTCCGCGGCAAACTGCGTCGTCGCCGCCGGATAAACTCCCGTCCACAAGGCCCTGCTCAACGTCACTTGTTCCTCCATTGAACCTGGTTTCGTATACGGTATAAGCAAGTCCATGCCAATCGCCAATTCGCCCGCATCCGCACTGGTCATCGGCAGCGGGATCGTCGGTCTCTCGTCCGCGATCGCGTTGCAACGGCGCGGGATCGCCACCACGCTCGTCGCCCCCGATGCGATGCACGGCACCGCCAGTTGGGGCAATGCCGGTCATGTCGCGGTCGAACAGGTCGAACCGCTCGCCTCGTTCGCGACGGTGCGCGGCTTGCCGCACCGGCTGTTCGCGCGCGGCGGGGCGCTGTCGCTCGAACCGCGGCACCTGCCGACCTGGCTGCCCTTCTCGCTCCGGCTGCTCTGGGCGGCGCGGCCGCGCCAGTTCGAACGCGGGCGCGCGGCGCTTACCGGGCTGCTCGCGGCGGCGATGCCAGCGTGGCGGCGGCTCGCCGATGCGGTCGGGCGGCCCGACCTGCTCGTCGAACACGGCCATTATGTCGTGTGGGAAAGCGCGGCGAGCGCGGCGGCGGGGCGTGCGCGCTGGATGGCGGCGCCCAAGGGCACGACCCAGTGTTTCGATCTGCCCGCCGCCACGCTCGCGCGGATCCAGTCGCTCGTCCGCGTGCCGCTGGCGGGCGGCATCGGTTTCGGGGGCAGCGGCCAGATCGCCGATCTCGACGCGCTCGGCGATGCGCTCGACGCTGCCTTCCGCGCGCTCGGCGGCGTGCGCCATGCGGGCACCGTGACCGCGATCGACCCGCGCCCGCTGGCGGTGCGGCTCGCCGACGGCGACGTGCTCGGCGCCGACATCGTCCTCGTCGCGGCGGGGGCGCGTTCGGCGCCGCTGCTCACCCCGCTCGGGCTGCGCGTGCCGCTCGTCGGCGAACGCGGCTATCATCTCCAGGCGCCTGCCCCCGCCTGGCCGCTCGACCTCGCGCCCGTGGTGTTCGAGGATCGCTCGATGATCGCGACGCGCTTCCGCACCGGGTTGCGCGCGGCGAGCTTCGTCGAATTCGGTCCGCCCGACGCCGCGCCCGATCCGCGCAAATGGGAACGGCTGCGCGCGCATGCCGATGCGCTCGGGCTGCCGCTCGACGGGGCAGTGCCGTGGATGGGCGCGCGCCCGACCTTGCCCGACTATCTGCCCGCGATCGGGGCCGCCGCGCGGCATCCGGGGCTGTTCTATGCCTTCGGGCACCAGCATCTCGGGCTGACGCTCGGGCCGCTGACCGGCGAGATCGTTGCCGCGGCGGTGACGGGCGGCGGGGTGCCGGGGGTCGATCTGGCGCCGTTCGACCTCGCGCGTTTCGGCTGATCGCGCAGGAAAAGGCGGTGCGCCACGGCGTGCCTGCGAACGGCATGACAAGGGCGCCGGATTGCGCCTTTTCGACGCCGATCGTCGTCCGAACGCGCGATTCAGTGCAGCAATGCGCGGATTTCGCCCAGCATTGAGGCCGAAACCAGGACGCCTTCGGCGTCGCTCACCGCGCGCGCGGCATAGCGCCGGGCCGACGGGAGCCGGGCGCCCTGCCCCTCGATTCCGGCGAACAGCGCCTCGGCCCGGTCGAGCTCGTCGGGCAGCCGCGAACCCAGGAATCCTGCGGGATCCACGGCGATAATCAGCTCGCCGCCCAGCGGCGAAGCCCCCGCGCCGCCGTCCGCGGCCATCGATTCGCGGCTCGTCAGATCGCCGATCAGCGGCCCCGCGATCAGCTCGACCATCGTCGACAGCGCCGATCCCTTGTGCCCGCCAAAGGTCCGCATCGCCCCCGCCAGCGCCGCCCGCGCATCGCGCGTCGGCCGCCCCTCGGCGTCGATCGCCCAGTCGTCAGGGATCTCGCGCCCCTCGCGCGCGTGCAGCTCGATCTCGCCGCGCGCGACGGCGCTGGTCGCGAAATCAAAGACATAGGGGCGACCGTTCTTGCGCGGCCAACCGAACGCGATCGGGTTGGTGCCCAGGATCGGCGCGTTGCCGCCCGCCGGCGCGACCCAGGCGTGGCTCGGCGTGCACGCGAACGCGACCAGTCCCGCCTCGGCCAGCGCCTCGACTTCGGGCCACAGCGCGGCGAAGTGGACGCAGTTGGTGATCGCCATCGCCGCGATCCCGTGCCGATGCGCGCGCGCCTCGAGCAGCGGCCGCCCGATCGCGAAGGCAAGCTGCGCATAGCCCCCGCGCGCATCGACGCGTACCAGCGCGGCGGGCGAATCGAGCACCGCCGGCTCGGCGTCGACCGCCACCTTGCCCGCGCGGATCGTCCGCGCGCACACCAGCAGCCGGTACAGCCCATGCGACGTACAGCCGTCGCGCTCGCCCGCCACGATCGTCTCGGCCACGGCCGCGACATGCGCCGGCGCAAGCCCGCAATGCTCCAGCACCGAATGCGCGAGCGCACGCACCTCGTCGATCGTCATGCGGACCTTGGCGTTGGACATGGCGCTAAACTCTTGGGCTAAATGGCAAATCGGTACGCACTCGACGCGCGAAGCCCATGGAAACCGCCGTCGCCCGGCGCTCTGCGCCGAACCGGATGGCATCATCCCCCGAACCCACACGCCGAACGCGTATTTCGTATACCAAACTCGCGGGAAGCCGGCCGCGTGTCAAGCAGGCCGGCGCACACGACGTGACGCGACCTGAAAGGACCATTGCCGAAACTGGGCTGACATTCCGGCGCCCACTGGGCTGCTTACGGAACCAAAACGCTGCAAAGCCAAAGGCTTAGGGGTGGTAGCGGAGGAGGGACTTGAACCCCCGACACGCGGATTATGATTCCGCTGCTCTAACCAACTGAGCTACTCCGCCCCAACGAGCGAGGGCCGCCGAATAGGGGCGAGATTCGCCCGCGTCAAGCGAAGTTGTGCGAAGAATGTGCTTCCCACGGCCCGCCGCGATAATGCCAGCTCGCCAGCCCGGCGATCGCCAGCGGCCGCGGGACGAAATCGGCACGCAATTCGGCCAGCAAGGCCTTGGAATCGCTTGGTGCGACCTTGTTCTGGATCGTGATGTGCGGTCGCCATCCCGCACGATCCTGCGGCACCAGCATCGGCGCGAAGGCGGCGGCCAGTTCGGCGCGGATCGCCTCCAGCTCGGGCGATTCGATTCGAAAGGCGACGCCGCGCCCCAGGTCGATCAGCCCGCCCAGCCACGCCCGCGGCGCCGCCACGCCGCGCGTCATCGACGCCAGACGGTGCCGCAATTCGTCCCCCAACTGCGGCGCAAGATGATGGAACAGCGTGCAATGCGCGGGCACGAGGTTGCGCTCGGGCGGGAAATGACGCCGCCGCAGCCCGTCGAGATAGGCGAAGTCGCGCGCGCCGAACCGCGCGGTGACGATCAGCGGCGCCGCCTCGCTCAAATCTCGACCTGGCTGCCCAGTTCGACCACGCGGTTGGTCGGCAGCTTGAAGAATTCCATCGCGCTTTCGGCGTTGCGCAGCATCCACGCGAACAGCTTCTCGCGCCACAGGATCATTCCCGGCCGCGACGACGGCAACAGCGTCTGCCGTGCGAGGAAGAAGCTGGTCTCCATCATCTTGAACGGCGCGCCGCACACCGCATTCTGCTTGAGCGCGGTGGGCACGTCCGCTTCCTGCATGAAGCCGTAGAAGAGCAGCATGCGGTGGAAACCCTTGCCCAGATCCTCCGCCTTCAGCCGCTCGCTGTCGGGGACATAGGGCACGTCGGCGATCCGCACCGTCAGCAGCACCACGCGTTCGTGCAGCACCTTGTTGTGCTTGAGGTTGTGGAGCAGCGCCTGCGGCACGCCGTCCGGGGTCGAGGTCATGAACACCGCCGTCCCGGGCACGCGCGTGGCCGTCGTCGCCGCCGATTCGATGAAGATCTTGATCGGCATCGCACTCTCGCGCAGCCGGTCGATCATCAGCTTGCGGCCCTTCGACCAGGTCGTCAACAGCGTGAACACGAACAGCCCGATCGTCAGCGGGAACCAGCCGCCGTCGGGCACCTTGGTCAGGTTGGCGGCCAGATAGGCCAGGTCGACCGTGAAGAACAGCAGCAGCAGCGGCAGCGCATAGCGCTTCTTCCAGTGCCACAGGCCGAACAGCACCACCGCGAGCAGGCAATTGTCGATGAACATCGCGCCCGTCACCGCGATGCCATAGGCCGCGGTCAGGTTGGACGAGGTCTGGAACGACAGCACCAGCAGGATCACCATCGCCATCAGCGCCCAGTTGACGAGCGGGATATAGATCTGCCCCGCGGTCGCCGCGCTCGTATGCTCGATCCGCAGCCGCGGGACGAAGCCGAGCTGGATCGCCTGCTGCGTCACCGAAAACGCGCCCGAGATCACCGCCTGGCTGGCAATGATCGCCGCCATCGTCGCCACCACCACCAGCGGCAACCGCAGCGCTTCGGGCGCGAGCATGTAGAACGGGCTTTCCAGCGCTTCGGGCGAGCGCATCAGCAGCGCCCCCTGCCCCATATAGTTCGCCATCAGCGCGGGCAGGACGAAGAACAGCCACGATACGCGGATCGGCTTGCGCCCGAAATGCCCCATATCGGCATAGAGCGCCTCGGCCCCCGTCACCGCGAGCACGACCGAGCCGAGCGCGAGGAAGGCGCGCAGCGGATCGCTTGCAAAGAACTGATAGGCATGGTGCGGCGACAGCGCACCGAGGATCGCCGGCGTCTGAACGAAGCTGATGATGCCCAGCGTCGCGATGATGACGAAATAGGCGGCCATCACCGGCCCGAACAGCGCACCCACGCGCGCGGTGCCCGTCCGCTGGATCGAAAACAGCATCACCAGGATCACGACCGCGATCGGGATCACCAGCCGGTGGAAACCGGGCGCGGCCACCGCGAGCCCCTCGACGGCCGACAGCACCGAAACCGCCGGCGTGATCATCGAGTCGCCATAGAAAAGCGCGGTCGCGAACACGCCCAGCAGCACGATTCCCTGCGTCCAGCGCGAACGATCGGTCCGGCCCGAAATCAGCGCGAGCAGCGCCAGGCTGCCGCCCTCGCCCTTGTTGTCGGCGCGCATGATGATCGCGACATATTTGAGCGTCACCACGACCATCATCGACCAGAACATCAGGCTGATGACGCCCATGATGTGCAGCGGATCGAGCGTCAGCTTGTGATGGCCCGCAAAGGTCTCGCGGAACGCATAGAGCGGGCTCGTGCCGATATCGCCGAACACGATGCCGATCGCGCCGAGCGCCAGCTTCCACGTCGCATCGGTCGCATGGCCGTGCGCATGGGCATGATCGCCGGTTTCGGCAGGCACAACCGTGGCGCCCTCGGGGGCGGTGCTCACCGCGCGCCGTAACCTGGAAAGGGCGAAACGTTTCTGGTCATTCAGACCTGCATTCCTGCCAGCATCGGGTGCGCGCCGTTAGCATGTGCAGACGCTTCCCCGCAATGTCCCCTGGGGGGACGCCGGAGAACGGCATTGGTTGCATCGCAACACGCCGTTCCGGAATACCCGTATTCAACCCGGTGTCGCAAACATCGCGTCGGCCTCGCTCCGCGTCGGCACCGATCGCAGCACGAAGCTGCTGTTGATCGTCACCACGCCGGGCAGGCGTCCCAGATGCTCACGATGGAGCCGCTCATAATCGTCGAGGTCGCGACACAGGATCTTGAGCCGATAGTCCTGCCCGCCCGATACCAGCGCACATTCGACGATCCCGTCGATCGCGGCCACCGCGCGTTCGAACTGCGCCAGATCCTCCTCGACCTGCGACCCCAGCGTGATGTCGACCAACGCCGTCAGCCGAAATCCCAGCCGTCGATGCCCGAGCCGCGCGCCATAGCCGATGATGTGCCCCGACGCCTCGAGCGACTGGATGCGGCGCGTACAGGCCGATTGCGAAAGCCCGACGGCAGCGGCCACCTGACTCACCGGCGCGCGCGCATCTTCAGCCAACAGCATCAAGATGCCGCGATCGATGCGATCCATGCATGATTCTCCAATTCGAGGCGACCCTATCGCAAATCCATGCACGACCCAACCATTTGGCGCCTGCACTTTGCAGGGATTCGCTCGCGCAACTTTGTTACAGTCGAGGTCCAATCCGAAACCCGGATCCTTCCCTTTGGAGTTCGCAATCATGCGCATCGGTGTTCCCAAGGAAATCAAGAATCACGAATATCGCGTCGGCCTCACGCCCCCGTCGGTCGCCGAACTGATCGCCGCCGGGCACAGCGTGGTGGTCGAAACCGGCGCCGGCGCCGGGATCGACTTCGACGATCAGGCCTATGTCGCCGCCGGCGCGACGATCGCGCCGACTGCCGCCGCGGTCTTCGCGGGCAGCGACATGATCGTGAAGGTCAAGGAGCCGCAGCCGCAGGAAATCGCGATGATCGAATCGCGCCACACGCTGTTCACCTATCTCCATCTCGCGGCCGACAAGCCCCAGGCCGAAGGGCTGATGGCGTCGGGCGCAACCTGCATCGCCTATGAGACCGTCACCTCGGACTCGCGGTCGCTGCCGCTGCTCAAGCCGATGAGCGAAGTCGCCGGCCGCATGTCGATCCAGGTCGGCGCGCACTATCTCGAAAAGGAACAGGGCGGCCGCGGCGTGCTGCTCGGCGGCGTGCCGGGCGTGGCGCCGGCGCGCGTCGCGATCCTCGGCGGCGGTGTCGCCGGCATCAACGCGGCGCAGATGGCGGTGGGGCTGCGTGCCGACGTCACCATCTATGACATCTCGAACGATCGCCTGGCCGAACTCGACCTGCATTTCGGCAGCCAGATCAAGACCGCCTATGCCTCGCGCGCGGCGATCGCGGCGGCCGTGGCCAACGCGCATCTGGTGATCGGCGCGGTGCTCGTGCCCGGCGCGGCGGCCCCCCGCCTCGTCACGCGCGACATGCTCAAGACGATGAAGCGCGGGTCGGTGCTCGTCGACATCGCGATCGACCAGGGCGGCTGTTTCGAGACCAGCCACGCGACCACGCACGACGATCCCGTGTTCGAAGTCGACGGCGTGATCCACTATTGCGTCGCCAACATGCCAGGCGCGGTCGCGCGTACCTCGACCTTCGCGCTCAACAACGCGACGCTGCCGTTCGTGGTCAAGATCGCCAATCTCGGTGCAGAGGGCGCGATGCGCGCCGATCGTCACCTCGCCAACGGGCTCAACGTGTCGGGCGGCAAGATCCGGCATCAGGCGGTGGCCGAAGCGCTCGAGCTGCCGTTCGAGGCCTGGGCGGGCTGACCGGCCACGGCTTGGCTGACCGACGCAAGAAAGGGGGAGCGGCCATGGTCGCTCCCCCTTTTTTCGTTGCGTTTTCGCGCGAATGCCCGGTCGATCAGCGCGCAGGCGGCTGGCGCAGCCCCGGCGGCAGCGCGATCGGCGGCGGCGCCTCGCCCCGCTCCTGCGCCGCGCGGATCTGAAGCACGCGATCGAGCAGGAACAGCCGCACGAGCAGCTCGTCGCGGAAACTGGCCTTTTCGGGCGTCAGTTCCAGCGCCTTGGTCCAGAGCGGCTTGGCCTCGGCCAGCTTGCCGCCCCGCACATAGGCAAGGCCATAGAAGAAGGGCGGCCCGGGATGCTTGGGCCATAGCTGCATCGCCCGTTCGAACGACAGCTTCGCCGCCGGCGACATCTGCATCGCGTCATGTTCGGACAGGACCAGCCCCAGCCCGGTCCACAGCGCGGCGTCCTTGGGCGACTTGCGCACGGCGCCCAGCATCACGTTGACGGCGTCGTCGGGCGACCCGGCGCGGGTCATCGCGTCGGCTGCTGTGAAATAGCTGTAGTCGAAGTTGAACCGGCCAAACATCTTCTCGCGGAGCGCGACCAGATCGCGATCGACCTCGCCCTTGGGAGCCTCGGCCGCGACCGGGTGCCCCGCCAGCCCCGGGCTCCCCTGCCAGGCATAGCCCGCCGCCCCCAGCAGCACCGCCGCGAGCGGGATCGACCATAGGCCGCGCGGATAGCCGCTCAGGCGCAGCGCCACCAGCGCGCCCAGCGCCATCGCGCCCACCAGCATCCATCCCATCATTGCCTGCGTCTCCGGAAGGTCCGTCGCGCGATCACCAGCCCGACGAGCAACAGCGCCACCGGCGCGATCCACAAGGGTGCCGTCACCCAGCTCAACGGCGGGTCATAGGTCACATAGTCGCCATAGCGCTGGACCAGCCAGCGGCGGACCTGCTCGGGCGATTCGCCCGCGTCGATCCGCGCCCGCACCAGCGCGCGCATGTCCCCGGCCATTTCCGCATCGCTGTCGGCGATCGACTGGCCCTGGCATACCAGGCAACGCAGCGTCTCCATCAGCGCCTTGGCACGCGCTTCCTTCACCGGGTCGGCGAGCTGCGTATAGGCGAGCGGCGCGGGCGGACGGTTCGAATCGGCGCTCGCCACCCCGATCGGCGCGAGCGCGATCGCGCAGGCGCCGATCGCGGCGCGCAGCACGGGAAGCCGCACGCTCACTTTGCCTTCTCCAGCTCGGCGAGCAGCATCGGCACGTCCTCGGACCGGATGTCGCCGATATGCTGATAGGCGATGCGGCCATGCGCATCGATCACGAAGCTTTCGGGCACGCCCGACGATCCCAGCGCAAGCTGGGCCGCGCTCTGACGATCGTCGCCGATCCGGGCATAGGGATCGCCGTTGCGCGCCAGAAAGGCCTGCACAGCCTCCGGCGTATCGCGCACCGCGATCGCGTCGATCTGGACGCCCGCGGCCTTCAGCTTCATCAGCTGCGCCCCTTCGGCGGCGCACGGGATGCACCAGCTCGCGAACAGGTTGAGCAGCCGCGGCTTGCCCGTCGCGGTAAAGGCATTGGCGGGCAGCCCCGGCCGATCGGGCAAGAGCGGCGGCAGCGCCAGCGCGGGCACCGGCTTGCCCACCATCGCCGAATGCACGGTCCGGTCGGCGGGCTTGCGCAGGCCGAAGGCGACCAGTGCAAACAGCAGGACGAACAGCGCCAGCGGCGCCCAGATCATCAGGTTGCGCTTCATGCGACCGCAGCCTCCCCTTCGTCGTCGCCGATCTCGGCGCCGGCTTCCGGTGCATCGTCCGCCGTCCGGCGGCGTGCGCTGCGGAGACGGTCGAGCACGCGGCCGACCAGCGCGATCAGCCCGCCGAGCGCGATCAGCCCGCCGCCCAGCCAGATCAGCGTCACGAACGGCTTCCACCACAGCCGCAGCTGCCAGCGCCCCTGCGCGTCGTTCTGCCCCAGCACGGTATAGAGTTGGCCGTCGGCAAGCGTCGCGATCGCGGCCTCGTTGGTCGTGGTCGGCGGCGTGCTGAAGAAGCGCTGCTGCGGCACCAGGGCGAATGCCGCGCCGCTGCCGCGCCGCGCCTCGAGCCGCGCTTCGACCGCCGACCAGTTGGGGCCGATCGTCGGGCGCACCTCGGCCAGCGTTACCTTGAACGGACCGACATCGACGCTCTCGCCCACCGAAACGGCCGCCAGTCGTTCCTGCTTGAACGCGCTGTCGCTCGCCATGCCGACCAGGCTGATCGCAACACCCAGATGCGCGATCACCATGCCCCAGATCGGCAGCGGCGTCGTGCGCAGCCGGCGGCCCCGCAGCGGCAACAGGCTTGCGACGGCAAGGCCGAGGCCCAGCGCGATCGCCAGCATCGCCATCCAATGCACCGTCCCGGCGACCGCGATCAGCAACACCAGGCTCAGCACGGCGACCGCGACGGGCGCAACCATTCGCCGCGCCAACGCAGCGGCCGCGTCTCGTCGCCAGCGCAGCAACGGCCCCGCTGCAGTCGCCGCGACCAGCAGAAGCGCCACCGGCGTGATCGCCTTGTTGAAGAACGGCGCGCCGATCGAAAGCTGCACGCCCATCGCCTGCGCGGCCAGCGGATAGAGCGTGCCGATGAATACCACGCCGAGAATCACCGAGAGCAGCAGGTTGTTGAGCACCAGCCCGCCCTCGCGGCTGACCAGCTCGAACGTCGATCCTTGCGTCACGCTGCCCACGCGCGCGCCGAACAGCGCGAGCGCGCCGCCGATATAGATGCCGAGCAGCGCGAGGATGAACGTGCCGCGCGTCGGATCGACGGCAAAGGCGTGGACGCTCACCAGAATGCCCGAACGCACGAGGAAAGTGCCGATCATCGACATCGAGAAGGCGACCACCGCGAGCATCAGCGTCCACGCGCGCAGGCCGTCGCGCGCCGCAAGGACGTTGACCGAATGGAGCAGTGCCGTCGCCGCCAGCCACGGCATCAGCGACGCGTTCTCGACCGGATCCCAGAACCACCAGCCGCCCCAGCCGAGCTCGTAATAGGCCCAATAGCTGCCGGCGGTGATGCCGATCGTCAGGAAGATCCACGCCGCGAGCACCCATGGCCGCATCGCGCGGGCAAAGGCCGGACCCACGTCGCGCATCAACAGCGCGCCCACCGCAAAGCTGAACGCGACCGAAAGCCCGACATAGCCGAGATAGAGCGTCGGCGGGTGGAAGGCGAGGCCGGGATCCTGAAGCAGCGGGTTGAGCCCCTGCCCGTCCGGCGCGGGCGGATTCAGCCGCAGATAGGGGTTCGAGGCAAAGGCGAGAAAGGCATAGAAGCCCAGCGCGATCGCCGCCTGCGCACCCAGCGTCGCGCCCAGCGTTCCCGCTGCCAGCCGTCGCTCGAACAGCGCGACGCCGGCGCCGCACAGCGCCAGCACCGTGACCCACAGCAGCATCGAGCCTTCATGGTTCCCCCATGCGCCCGCGATCTTGTAGAGCAGCGGCTTCAGCGAATGGCTGTTCTGCGCGACCAGCAGCACCGACATGTCCGATCGCACGAACAGCGCGATCAGCGCCGCAAAGGCGCCGAGCGTCAGCACCCCCTGCACCACCGCCGTGCGCCGCAATGCGCCCAGCACGATCGCAGGGTTCTTGCCCGTCCGCGCCGCCTTGGCCACGCCCCAGGCGAGCACCAGCTGCATCAACGCGAATCCTGCCGCGAGCCACAGCGCGGCCAGTCCAGCCTCGGCGATCATTTCGCCAGGCTGTCCGACTTGTGCATCTTGCCCGCGACCTGCGGGGGCATGTAGCGCTCGTCATGCTTGGCGAGCAGGTTGTCGGCGACAAACGCGCCTTCAGGGGTGAACTTGCCCTCGGCCACGACGCCCGATCCTTCCTTGAACAGGTCCGGCGTCACGCCCCGGAACGACACCGGCACGCGTGCCTTGCCGTCGGTCACGGCAAAGGTGATCGAAACGCCGTCGGGCAGGTGACGCAACGACCCTGCCTCGACCATGCCGCCCAGCCGCACCGCCTTGCCGACGGGCGCACCGCCCCCGGCAACGTCGCCGGGTGCATAGAAAAACGCCGCCTGGTCCTTCAGCGCCGACAGGGCAAGCGCGCTTGCACCACCGATCGCGCCCAGCGCGAGGAGGCCGAGCACCAGCCGCTGATGCTTCGCCTTCATCGATCGCGCCTCAGGCTTTCGGCGGCGCTTTCGGCGCGGCGCATCGCGGCCCAGCTCAACGCGGCCAGCAACGCCGTGCCCGCCGCGGTGATCAGATACGCTGCCGAGACGAACAGCCAGTGGTTCATTGTGTCGCCATCCGCTTCAGGCGCGCTTCGACCTTCTGCGTCGCCAGCGCGGCGCGCATCCGCATCAGGACGATGCCGGCGAACAGGAAGGTGAAGCCGCTCATGGTGAAAAACAGGGGCCACAGCATCGACGAATCGATCGTCGAGCGCCCCAGACCGATGCTCTGCCCCTGGTGCAGCGTGTTCCACCACACCACCGAATAACGGATCACGGGCAGCAACACCGAGCCCGCCACGCCGAACAGCGCGGGCACCCGCCCGTCGCCGCCGCGCTCGGCATCGGCCCGCGCCAGCGCGATATAGGCGATGTAGACGAAGAAGAGCAGCAGCATCGACGTCAGTCGCCCGTCCCATTCCCACCACGTCCCCCAGGTCGGCCGGCCCCAGATCGAGCCGGTGACGAGGCAGATCGCGGCAAAGGTCGCCCCCGCCGGCGCCATCGCCCGCGCCGCCAGGTTGGCAAGCGGGTGGCGCCAGATCAGATAGGCGAAGCTGGCGACCGCCAGCCCGCTCCATCCGCCCATTCCCAGCCAGGCGGCGGGGACATGGATATAGAGGATTCGGACGCTGTCCTTCTGCAGATAGTCGGCCGGGGTCTGGGTGAGCCCAGCCCAGCAACCGATCAGGGCGAGCGCGACCCCCGCCCAGAAGAACAGGGGCGTCAGCGGGCGCGCCAGCTTCAGGAAGCGCGCAGGATTGGCGAGTGCATGGATCACGGCAGTAACAGCGCGGCAATAGCGGCGATTGCGACCCGAATCCACTTTGTGGTGTTTGCTTATAGCGTTGTGCCCGGCGGCGGCGCCCGGTTCAGGCTGCCCGGCGGGCGACCGCGTCCGATTTCAGCCATTCGACAAAGGCATCGGCCTCCATCGGCGCACCGAAATAATAGCCCTGGCCCTCGTCGCAGCCCATGTCGCGCAGCATCGTCGCGCTCAGCGAATCCTCGACACCCTCGGCGACCACCCGGAACCCCATGTCCTGCGACATCCGGATCATCGCGGCGACCAGCTTGCGGTGCCGAACGCTCGCGGTCATGTCGCGCACGAAGCTCTGGTCGATCTTGACGACCTGCGCCGGCAGCCGATGCAATCGCGCAAGGCTGCTATAGCCGGTACCGAAATCGTCGACGGCCAGCCGGATGCCGGCCTGGTTGAGCAGCGCGAGCTGGTCGTGCGCGTGGCGCGGCTTCGCGACGAACAGGCTTTCGGTGACCTCCAGCTCCAGCGCCTCGGGCGGCACCCGGTGCTTGAACAGATAGAGCTGCGCCTTGCCCGCGAAATCGGGCTCCTCGAGGTTCGCGACCGACACGTTCACCGACATCGAAAAGTCCGGCCGCGTCTCGCGGATGCGCGCGAGATGGGCGAGCGCCATGTCGATCACCGTTCCGGTCATCGCCCGCGCCAGCGCCGAATGCTCGACGATCGGGATGAATTCGCCCGGCGAAACCTCGCCCAGCTCGGGGTGCCGCCAACGCAGCAGCGCCTCGGCCTGGTGGCAGCGCATCGTCGTGAAGTCGATCCGCGGCTGATACACCAGGCGAAGCTGCTCGGGATCGAGCAACGCCGTCTCGAAATCCTGAAGCAGCCGGAAACGTCGGCGATGCGCCGAATCGCGGGTGCTGCAATGCACCCCCACCGGCGATCCCTGGTGCCGCGCGTCGAGCGCTGCGGCGCTTGCCTGGCGCAGCACGTCGCGCGGGCTGGTCTTGCCGGGAAGGAACGAGGTGACGCCGATCGCCGCCTCGGCGACGAAGCCCACGCTCGTCCGTCCGCGCGTGCGCACCAGCTCTTCCTCCAGCAGCATCACATAATCGGCCGTATCCGCACGGGCGGGGCCGATGAACGCGATCTGCGTCGGCGAAATCTGATAGGCGCGACGGCGCGGGCCGAGCTGGGCACAGATATGCGCCGCCCCTTCCATGATCATTGCGTCGAGCTTGGCCGGACCCAGCACGCGCTGGATGTGCGCGACCTGTTCGGCACTCGCCAGATCCACCACGACCGCCATGCGCGGCTCGTCGCCGGCGGTGCGGGCCAGATCCTCGAGGTCGTCGAAAAACTGGTTGCGATTGGGCAGGCCGCTGATCGGATCGATCCGCCCGACCGCATGCTCCATCTCGACCTGCGCCATCACCAGCGCCGCGAGATCCTGCAGGCCCAGCACCGCGGCGTCGTTCACTTCGCGCGGCTCGGGCGAAAGCACGCAAAGCGCGCCGATCGCGATGCCGTCGCGCGTCACCAGCGGTGCGCCCGCGTAAAAGCGAACATCGGGCGAAAGCCCCGGCCGATCGGGCATCTTCGACCGGGCGCGAAGGTCAGGGATCACGATCGGCCGCCCCTGTTCGGCGACGCGCGCGCACAGCGAGTTCTCGCGCGGAAGCCATTCGAGCGTCGTGCCCACCCGCGACATCAACCGCTGACGGTCGCCGTCGATCAGCGAAACCGCACCGACAGGCGCACCGAAGAGCTGGCAGGCAAGCCGGGTGATGCGGTCGAACCGCTCGCTCGGCCGGACGTTCATCAGTCCAAGCCGGCTCAACGCCATCTGCCGCGCTGCTTCAGATCGTTTCGCTGCGAGCCCCATCCCTTCATTTATAGGATGAGATTCACGGCAGGCGCGGCATCGGCCTGCGTTTGAGCGCAATCGACGCCCGGCGGCCCCGCCCGGCGCGGTCGGCCGGGTCAGCCCCGACCGATCAGCCGCTGCGCGATACGGTCGGCCACGACGCTCGCGGGATCGCCGGTGCGCTCGCTTTCGTCCCACACCTCGACCAGCCGGTCGGGGATGCGCGCGACGCGGGCGTCGACCTCGGCGCGATCGCCCTGCCCCAGATATTCCAGCCCGACATTGATGATGCCGCCGGCGTTGATGACATAATCGGGCGCGTACAGGATCCCGCGATCGTGGAGCAACTGCCCCTCCGCGCCGGTGGCGAGCTGGTTGTTCGCCGCCCCGGCGACCGCACGACAGCGCAGCGCCGCGATCGCCGTCGCGTTCAGGATCCCGCCCAGCGCGCACGGGCTCAGAATGTCGGTCTCGACGCTCAGGATCGCCTGCGGGTCGCTCGTCTCGGCGCCCAGCGCCGCCGCCAGGTTCTGCGCGCGCGCGGTGTCGACATCGGCAAGCACCAACTTGGCGCCGTCTGCCGCCAGCATCCGCGCGACATTGCCGCCGACCGAACCGACACCCTGGATCGCCACGCGGACGCCCTGCATCGTCTCGGCGCCCAGCGCACGCTTCGCCGCCGCCTTGATGCCCAGATAGACGCCGCGTGCCGTCACCGGGCCGGGGTCCCCGCCCGCGCTGCCGTCGGCGACGGGCAGGCCCGAAACATGCCGCGTCTCGGTCGCCACCACCTTCATCCGCGCTTCGGACATACCGACGTCCTCGGCGGTGACATAGCGACCGGCGAGCGATTCGACGGCGCGACCGAACGCCTTGAGCTGCGCCTCGCTGATCACCGCACCCGGCCGATCGGCCAGCACGACACCCTTGCCGCCGCCCAGCGGCAGCCCGGCCATCGCGTTCTTGTAGCTCATCCCGCGCGAAAGGCGCAGCGCATCGGTCACCGCAGCGTGCGAATCGGCATAATGCCAGAAGCGGACGCCCCCGGCCGCCGGACCAAGCGCGGTCGAGTGAATCGCGATGACGGCGCTCAGTCCGCTCGCGCGATCGGTGAAGAAGTGCACGGCTTCGTGCGCGTCGAAATCGGGATAGCCCCAATCGGTCGTCACGGGATCCTCATCTGGCGGAAGAGAGCGTGGCGCAGCGCCGCATCTGGGGCCGCTGGCCGCATGAAAACGCTGGGGCGACCGACGGGACTTGAACCCGCAACCCCTGGTACCACAAACCAGTGCTCTAACCAATTGAGCTACGGTCGCCGCGAAGAAGGCGCCGCTTAGCCGCCTCCGCAGCAATGCGCAAGATGCTTACACGATCCTAACCGCGAGAAATTCGCACCGCCTCTGCCGGCGCGATGATTCCGTCGCGCGCCAGCCGCCGCGCCGCCGCCCCCAGCGTCGGCGCGCGCAAAAAGGCGTGGCGCGCCAGAATCGCCTCGTCACCGCCGTCGTTGATCAGCCGCCGCAGCGCGGCATCGACCTGGATCGTCTCGAACACGGCGCTCTCGCCGGCATGGCCGCTGCCGCCGCACGATTCGCACCCGCTGGGCGAAAAGACGATCGTGCCCGGGTCGAACCCCAGCAACGCCGACACCGATCCCTCGGCCTGAATCGGCGCGCGACATTCCGGGCACAGCATCCGCACGCGCCGCTGCGCCATCACCAGCGTCAGCGTCGAGGCGAGCTGAAAGGGCTCGATCCGCCACGCGCGCAGCTGGCGGATCGCCCCCATCGTGTCGGGGGCGGCCAGCGTCGCCAGTACCAGGCGTCGCCCCTCGGCCGCCTGTGCGGCAAGCATCGCAGCCTCGCGCGACGCCAGCCCGTCGATCGCCAGCACGTCGGGATCCTGCCGCATCGCCGATCGCACCGTCGCCGCATCGGCACTTCCGGCAATCGCGCGCACCACGCCCTCACCTGGCGGCAGATCCGCGACACGCCCGGCACCGAGCATCAGCGTCACACGGTCGTCGCCCGCCACATGCGCGATCAGCGCGTGCAGCGTCGTGCGCGTCGCATCCGCCTCGGGGCCGGTCACCAGCACCAGCCCGCCCTGGCGCAGTGCCGCCACCACCGCCATGTTCGCGGCACCGCGCAGCCCCAGCGCCGCCAGCGCGGCATCCTCGCGATCCTCGTCGCCGATCCCGATCACGATCCGGTGTCCGCCGGCGATCGCCAGCGTCGCCACCGACACCTCGCTGCCGTCGGCAAGGCCGAAATGGCCATGCGGTGCGACGGCCATGCTCCAGGCCAGGATCGCCGACGCAGCGGCGGGCGACAGGGGTTCGGCGTGCGTCAACGATCCATCGACGCGCATCCGCCAGCGCGAATCGTCGATGCGATGGTCGATATGAACGTGCGTCGCCCGCGCCTGCCGCGCCTGATCGATCACCGCCGTCAGCATCGCCGGTTCGGCCGACGCCGGATGGTCGTGCGGAGTAAAGGCTTCCTGCGATCGCTCCATCCCTGCCCTTCCGTTGCGGAAGTTCAGCGCTAGTAATCGTGTTTGAACTTTCGCGGTCACTTTTGTTGCATTTCGATGGTCTTGGCCGCCCGAACTCGATCGGTCTGGCCAGCACCACAGGCTTTTGGCAGGAAGGGACGATGTCGTCCGCGCCGTCACCGCCCGCCCCCGCCCCGCTGCCCGATTTCGGCGGCGGGCTCCCCGCAGAACCGGTGGTGGCTCGCCTCTCCTCGCAGCCTGACGTCCAGCGCGTGCCGCATCCCAAGGTGTCGCTGTTCATCGTGCGCGATTTCGTCGATCCGGCGCTCTGCGCCGCGCTGATCGATCAGATCGACCGGCATCGACGGCCCTCGACGATCGCCGACGACACCGGCGAAGCCGCGTTCCGCACCAGCGAGACCTGCGACCTCGCCTCGGACGAGCCGTCGGTTGCCGAACTTCGCCGCCGGATCATCGCCCTCACCGGCCTGTCGCCCGCACATGCCGAGCCGATGCAGGGGCAACGCTATGCCGTCGGACAGGAGTTCAAGGCGCACACCGACTATTTCGAACCCGACGGGCTCGATTATCTCCGCTTCTGCGAACGCTCGGGCCAGCGCAGCTGGACGGTGATGGTCTATCTGAACGCGGTCGAGGCCGGAGGCGCCACGCGGTTCAAGGTGATCGACAAGACCGTTCAGCCCGAACCGGGCAAGCTGCTCGCCTGGAACAATCGCTGCCCGGACGGCTCGCCCAACCCCGCGACACTCCACCACGCGATGAAGGTTCGCGCGGGCACCAAATATGTCATCACCCAGTGGTTCCGCGAACTGCCGTGGCAGGGCTGACGCCGAAGGCCGCCGCCGGTCAACCATCCGGAACGGCGGCAGGGCCCGGGCTGAACCCGGCCCCTGCCCCGCGCATCAGAAATTGAGCGACAGCCCCAGCGTCGCCGTCGTGCCGACATTGTACAGGTTGTAATAGATCCGGTTCTTCCCCAGCTCCTGATACTCCTTGTACTTGGTGCCGGTGATGTTGCGCACCTCGAGCTTGGCTTCCATCTCGACCCCGGCGATCCGGATGCCCTGCCGCGCGACGAAATCCAGATGGACGCCCGGATATTCATAGATGTCGGGCAACAGCCCCGGCCCGCGCGAGGTCAGCCGCTTGCTGGCATAGGTGAACAACAGCGTCTGCTGCGACAGATGGTCCTGGTCCTCCAGCCCCACTTCCAGGTTGACCAGATGGTCCGACTGGCCGGTCAGCGGGCGGGCATCGAGGAAATAGTCGCTCGCCGGACGCTCGGACGATCCGACCGCGCCGGTGAAGATCGTCGTCGTATCGCCCGGGCGCACCTTCACCCGTGACTTCGAATAGGTATAGTTGGCGATCAGCACCGCGCGGCGCGAACCCCAGACGGGGATGTATTTCTGCGCCTCGACCTCGCCGCCCCACAGCGTCGCGCGCGGCGCATTGGCAAAGCTGGTGAACGGATCCTCGGCGATGAAGCTGCTATAGGTCTCGATCGGCTTGTCGATCTTCTTGTAAAAGCCCGCGAGCGAGACGCGCTGGTCGGGAGCGAAATACCACTCCCAGCGCGCATCGACATTGTACAACTGGCTGTCGCGCAGCAACGGGTTGCCGCGGAACAGGCGGTTGGTCTCCGGATCATAATATTGCTGGAACAGCAGCTCGCGGAACTGCGGCCGCGCGATCGTTTTCGATCCGCTGACGCGCAGCTGCATCTGCGGTGCGACTTCCCATGTCAGCGTCGCGGCGGGCAACAGATAGTCGCGCTCGATCTTGTTCGATGCGCCCGAATTGCTCGGCGTCGTGAACACCTGCAACGGCGACACCGTCTGGCGCGCCGTCTCGAACCGGAAACCGGCATCGAGCGTCAGGCCCGGCGCCAGCGTGACATTGCCCTTCAGATACGCCGCCTGGCTGAGCAGCGCGGCGCGGAACGCCGGATCGGTCTCGGTCGGCTCGACGATGTCGAGGTTGAACGCCTTGATGATCGCCCCGCCGAGCAGCAGGTCGGGGCGCAGCATGCTCACGCCGACCGGGAAATTCTCCAGACTGCCCGCGCGGATCTGAAACTCCCGCCGCGCCGAGGTGCGGCTCGTGTCCGAATAGGCATAGCCCGCGCTCATCGTCAGCGCCGGCGAGAACTTGTAGGAAAAGTCCAGCCCGCCCGAATAGAGGTCCTCGTTCAGCCGCGAAAAGGCGATGTCGGCCGATCCGAGCTGGTTGTCGAGGCGGTTGATGTAATTCCCGCCATAACCTGGAAACGCCCGTTCGGTCGCCAGCACATAGCCGATCGAGGTTTCGAACGGCGAGCGCCGCTTCGAATTGGCATAGCCAAGCCGCACATCGACGCTCATCCCGCGGATCTTGAACTCGCCGACGAACTGCGTGTCGATCAGCTGGCGTTCGAACCATGCGGTATCCTGCAGCATCCGCTGGCGGTCGCCCGACGTATAGTCGATGCCGCGGCCGAGCCGCGCCTGCTTCAGCGTGTCGCGGATATACAGGTTGGTCCAGCGCAGCTTGTTGTCGCCGAACTCGAAACCCAGGCCCAGCAGCCCGTTCACCACGACGCGATTGTCGGTGATGACGCGCTCATAATCGAACCGCTTGCTCGAAAGGTCGGCCGAATCGGCGGCCTGTTGCGTCGCGTCGCGCGTCCGGAACTTGCTGCTGTACCCGGCCGCCGCGATCAGCCCCAGGCGGGCATCGTCGCCCGTATCGATCGCGGTGCCGGCGGTCAGGTTGGCCGACCAGTTGACCGGCATGTCGGTATTGCGCTGCAACAGCGCCGTGCGCGCATTGACGAGCTGCCCGGCGATCGCCTGCCGGTCGGCCAGGCTCAGGTCGCTGATCCGCTGGCGACCGTTGAAGAAGTTCTGGAGCGCGGGCGGCGTCCGGCGCGTGCCGTCGTCGAACCCCGTCCAGTCGTTGCCGCCGCCGGCATAGACATAGCCGAGCTTCCCCGTCGTCCGGCTGTCGGCGCCCACGCTTCCCGAGATCGACAGGAAGCTCTCCTTGGGCACCGCCTTGGTCGTCAGGTTGATGACGCCGCCGCCGAACTCGCCGGGGAAATTGGGCGAATAGCTCTTCTGGACCAGCGATGAGGCAATGACGTTGGTGGGAAAGATGTCGAGCGGCACCACGCGGCGCAGCGGCTCCGGGCTCGGCAGCGGCGACCCGTTGAGCAGCGCCAGCGAATAGCGATCGCCGAGGCCGCGGACATAGACGAAGCCGTTGCCGACCACGCTCAGGCCGGTGACGCGGCCCAGCGCGCCGGCAATGTCGCCCTCGCCGGTCCGCGCGATGTCGGCGCTCGACAGGACCGAGACGACCTGCGGCGTCGACCGGGTGACGTTGGCGCCGCGCCGGCCCACCACCACGATCTCGCCGCCGCCGCCGGGAACCGAAATGTCGGGTGCGGCCTGGTCCTGCGCGGCCTGATCCTGCGCGGCATCGCCGCTCGCCTCGGCGGGAGTGCCTGCCTGCGGGGCGTCGGCGCGCGTCGCGGTGTCGGGCAGCGTGGTCTGGGCGTGGGCGGCAAGCGGCGCCGCCAGCGCGGTGGAAACGAGCAGCAGGCGTGCAAGCCCGGACGGCTTCGTCATGGTCAATCCCCGAAATGTAAAGACGGGGCGGGACGTCGCCACCCGGGCCACGTCCCGCCTTGGTATCGCACTGCCTGTGGCCGGCCTCAGCTCGTGGGCAGGCTGGTGCAGGCGCCGGTGTTGCCCGAACCGAAGTTCGCGGTGGCGCTGTTGCAGGTCCAGCCCTGGAACCAGGTGTCGGTCGAACGGATCGCGCCGATAAAGCCCGCCTTTTCGAAGAAGGCGCCCAGCGTCGACGCGTCGAACGCCGTCACCGCCGCTTCCGACGCGCCGTTGACGAATGCCGGCGTCCCCGCGAGCAGCGTCGTCAGCGTCGGCGTAAAGGCGTCGTTGTTGCCGTTCGCGCCCGAGCCGAAAATGGTCTGGACGTTCGCCGCCGTGACGCCGTTCGCACCCAGATACTTGGTCGACGCGCACTGCATCACCACCGAACGGAACACCGGCGGGCCGGCCTCGTCCTGCGCGGGATCGGCGGCCTGGATCGTGTTCGTGCGGCTGATGCGCAGGCACGGCAGGTCGGGGCTCACCACCACCGAATTGACCAGCGAGTAATCGGTGCCGCCGCGCAGCAGGATCGCCGCCAGGTCCGCACCCGTGGTCGACCGCTGGAGGAAGGTCGCGTTCGACACCAGCGTGTTCTGGCGCGGCGTCTGGCCGTCATTGCTGTTGTCCGAATCGGCCTCGATCATCGCATCGCCGATGCCCGAGCGCTGGACCGCCAGCACATACTGGAAGTTCGCCTTGACGCCCGTGTCGGTGTCGAGATTGTCGTCCTCGGCGCCGACCGCGACGAAATACTTCATGTTCACCCGGCCGCCGAAGAATTCGGCCGCGTCGTCCGAGCTGTTGAAGCTCATGATGTGGTCGATCGTCGTGCCGGTGCCCACGCCCTCGGTCGTCAGCGACTGCAGTTCGGCATCGGCAGACAGGACATAGCCGGAGAAGCGGATCTGGACATAGCTCAGCTTGCCGCTGTTGTCGTTCGGCGTCGCGCCGCCATAGGTCGCCGGGTCGACCGCGCCTTCGGTCTGGCGTTCGCAGCCGACGGTGCCCGGGGTCGCGCCCGTCGCGGCGCAGTCGGTGATCGGCGCGCGGCCCATCAGCACCACGCCGCCCCACTGGCCCGACGCGCTGTCGCCGTTGAGGCCCAGCACATTGTCGCGGCTGGTAAAGACGATCGGCTGCGTCGGCGTGCCGACCGCGTTGATCTTGTTGCCGCGATTGACCGCCAGCCACGACACGCCCGTGCCGCCGAAGACGATGACGCCGGGTTCGATCGACAGCGTCACGCTCTTCTCGCCCGCGACCGGGGTGGCGCCCAGGTCGCTGCCCACGTCGACGCGACCGCCGAGGCGATAGAGCAGGCCCGGCAGCTTGGGCAGGTTGGTGCTGACGTTGATCTTGGCCGGCAGCGTGCACACGCGCCATTCGCCCGTCGGGCCGGTGATGACGCCGCTGTCGGTCAGGCCCTGCGGGTCCGCGATCGTCGGGCAGCCGCTGGCCGCCTTCACCGTCCCGCCGGTCGGCGTCGGCGTCGGGGTCGGGGTGGTCGGCGTCGGATTGTTGATGATGACGTTGCCGCCGGTGCCCGGCGAGGCAATGTCGTTGGCGCCGTCACAGGCGGACAGCGCTGCGGCAGCGCAGCTGGTGGCTAGAACGAGGCTGACGCGTTTGAAGCTGGCCATAAAGTCTCCGTTCCGGCAGGGCGCCGGGTTGTGCCGAGGGCGAATGCGCGGGATCGACTCGATGGCTCGATCGATCACATCCGGCGGCTAACGGGCTTGGATGACGCCAAAACGCGTTTTCAGAGACAGTTGCGTGACTGTCATATGACAGTTCGAAGGCGTTGCGCGGATGCAATGCAGCATCGCCCCCGCACAATGCGCGGTCGGTCAGGGCGCGCGCACGATCCGCCCGGCCTGCATGACAAAGGTGACGCGGCGCAGATCGGCGGGCGCGACGCTCGGATCGCCAGCCACCGCGACCAAGTCGGCCTCCAGCCCCGGCGCGATCCGGCCGATGCGGTCGCCCATCCCCAGGATGCGCGCATTGCCCGCGGTCGCGATGCGCAGCGCCTCGGCCGGTGCCAGCCCCCATTGCGCCATCAGCTCGATCTCGCGCGCGTTGTCGCCATGGCGAAACACCCCGGTGTCGCCGCCGACGCACAGCGTCACGCCCGATCGCAGCGCGGCGGCATAGCTTCGCCGCTTGACCGCGATCGCCTCGGGTTCGGGCGTTCCCGCCTTCCATCCGGCATAGCGCGCGCTTGCCTCGCTCGCGGCCAGCGTCGGACACAGCGCCGTCCCGCGCGCCTGCATCAGCGCCAGCGTCTCGGGCGTCGCATCGTTGCCATGCTCGATCGTGTCGGCGCCGGCCAGCACCGCGCGGCGAATCCCCTCGGGCGTGCTCGCATGGACCGCCACCTTGCGCCCGGCATCGTGCGCCGCCGCGACGGCGGCCGTCATTTCGGCCTGGCTGAAGGTCGGCCGGCTCGGCTCGCCCGGCGCCCAGCGATAATCGGCATAGAGCTTCACCCAGTCGGCGCCATGCGCGATCTGGCGCCGCACCGCCGCGACCAGCCCCTCGCCGCTCGCCTCCTCGGCGCCCTGCGGCACGTCGAAGGCATAGCCCTTGGGACCATAGGCGCCCGTGGCCACCAGCGCGCGACCGGCGATCAGCAGCCGCGGGCCGGGAACGATCCCTTGCGCGATCGCCGTCTTCAGCCCGGCATCGGCTTCCCCCGCGCCTTCGGTGCCCAGGTCGCGGACCGTCGTGAACCCGGCCATCAGCGTCGTCCGCGCCTGCGCCACCGCACGCGCGGTACGCAGCGCCAGCGGCTCCTTAATCACCTGGTCGTTCCAGCTCGTCTCGTCATAGGGGTGGAGAAACAGGTGGACGTGCAGGTCGATCAGCCCGGGGATCAGCGTCGTCCCGGCGAGCCGCAGCACCGTCGCGCCCGGCGGCGGCGTCACCGTTTCACCGACGCCCGCGATCCGGCCATGGTCGACCAGCACCTTCCAGCCGGCATGGCTCACCCGGTCCTCGGCGGTGAACACGCGGTCGGGCACCAGCAGTACGGCCCCCGCGCCCGCATCGGCCGTTGGAACCGCGGGCGGTGCCGCGCCATTCTGCGCCTGTGCGCCGCCGGCCGTGACCGTGGCGACCAGCAGCGCCAGTCCCCGCACCGCCCCCATGCGCTTCCGTCCGTTCGCCCACGCCATTCCGTTGCCCCCGATTGCGACCATCGCCGCGCATCCTGGCACCGGCACCGCCGCACGGGCAAGGCGAATGCCCGCAAAAGCAAAGAAGCCCGCGAGCCGTTCGGCCAGCGGGCTTCTTCAAAATGGTGGGCGCGGCAAGGATTGAACTTGCGACCCCTGCGGTGTGAACACAGTGCTCTACCACTGAGCTACGCGCCCATTGCCTTGCGGCAAATCCGGGAAGCGGGCCTTTAGGGCGCTGCGTTGCGCCTGTCCAGCCCCCAATTCCCGGATCGCGAAAAAATCAGTTCACCGAGTCCTTCAGCACCTTGCCCGCCTTGAACTTGGGCTGGTTCGAAGCCTTGATGGTCATTTCCTCGCCCGTGCGCGGGTTGCGGCCGGTCGAAGCCTTGCGCTTGCTGACCGAGAACGTGCCGAAACCGACAAGGCGAACCTCGTCCCCCTTCTTCAGCGCCACGGTGATCGCGTCGAACACGGCCTCGACGGCCTTGGTGGCATCACCCTTGCCGAGGCCGGAGGTCTCCGCGACCTGACCGATCAGCTCTTGCTTGTTCATGTTGCTGGGATCCCCCTGATCAAAATGCGTCAAAATGAATGAATCGCGGCGCGAAGCCGGAGGGGCCAGCAAGCACGCCGGCCCCGCCGCTGTCAAAGGCTTTCCCCGTGATTCGCTCGGAATTGACCTCAAAATCAGTGGTGCACGGGGTCTCCCAGCCCGGGAACGCCCACGGGCGGCTGCGTCGCCAGCTCGTCGGCCTCGGTCCAGTCGATCGGCGTCAGCGGTTCGGTGAGCGCCAGGCGCAGCACCTCGTCGACATGCGCGACCGGCACGATCTCCAGCGCCTCGCCGATATTGGCGGGGATTTCGGCCAGGTCCTTCTCGTTCTCGGTCGGGATCAGCACCGTCTTGATCCCCCCGCGCATCGCCGCGAGCAGCTTTTCCTTCAGCCCGCCGATCGGCAGCACGCGGCCGCGCAGCGTCACCTCGCCGGTCATCGCCACGTCCTTGCGCACCGCCACGCCGGTCAGCGTCGAGACGATCGACGTGACCAGCCCGATGCCCGCCGACGGACCGTCCTTGGGCACCGCGCCTTCGGGGAGGTGGACGTGGATGTCCTTGCGCCCGAACAGGCTCGGCTTGATGCCATATTGCGGCGCCCGCGCCTTGACGAAGCTGAACGCGGCCTCGACCGATTCCTTCATCACGTCGCCCAGCTTGCCCGTCGTCTTGATCGCGCCCTTGCCGGGCACGGTGACGCTCTCGATGGTCAGCAGTTCGCCGCCCACCTCGGTCCAGGCAAGGCCGGTCACCGCACCGATCTGGTGCTCCTCCTCGCCCACGCCGAAGCGATATTTCCGCACGCCGGCATAGTCGGCCAGGTTCTCGGGGGTGATGGTGACCTGGGTCTCCTTGCCCTCAAGGATCTTGCGCAGGCTCTTGCGCGCAAGCTTGGCGATCTCGCGCTCGAGCGTGCGGACGCCCGCCTCACGCGTGTAATAACGGATCAGGTCGCGCAGGCCCGCGTTGGTGAGCGTGAACTCGCCGTCCTTCAGCCCGTGCGCATCGATCTGCTTGGCGATCAGGTGCCGCTCGGCGATCTCGACCTTCTCGTCCTCGGTATAGCCCTCCAGCCGGATGATCTCCATGCGGTCGAGCAGCGGCTGCGGCAGGTTGAGCGAGTTGGCGGTGCACACGAACATGATGTCCGAAAGATCGATGTCGATCTCCAGATAATGATCGTTGAACTTGCTGTTCTGCTCGGGGTCGAGCACCTCGAGCAGCGCCGACGCCGGATCGCCGCGGAAGTCCTGGCCCAGCTTGTCGATCTCGTCGAGCAGGAACAGCGGGTTCGACGTGCCCGCCTTTTTCAGGTTCGACACGATCTTGCCCGGCAGCGAGCCGATATAGGTACGCCGGTGGCCGCGAATCTCGGCCTCGTCGCGCACGCCGCCCAGCGACTGGCGGATGAACTCGCGGCCCGTCGCCTTGGCGATGCTCTTGCCCAGGCTGGTCTTGCCGACGCCCGGCGGGCCGACGAGGCACAGGATCGGCCCCTTCAGCTTGTTGGTGCGCGCCTGGACCGCCAGATACTCGATGATCCGGTCCTTCACCTTTTCCAGCGCGTAATGATCCTCGTCGAGGATCGCCTGCGCCTCGCCGATATCCTTTTTCAGCTTCGACTTCTTGCCCCAGGGCAGCCCCAGCAGCACGTCGAGATAGTTGCGCACGACGGTGGCCTCGGCCGACATCGGCGCCATCGTCTTGAGCTTCTTCAGCTCGCTCTGCGCCTTGCCGCGCGCTTCCTTCGACAGCTTCAGCGTGGCGATCTTCTGCGTCAGCTCGGCAACCTCGTTGCCCTCGCCGTCCTCGCCCTCGTTGCCCAGCTCGCGCTGGATCGCCTTCAGCTGCTCGTTGAGGTAATATTCGCGCTGGGTCTTCTCCATCTGGCGCTTGACGCGGCTGCGGATCTTCTTCTCGACCTGCAGCACGCCCAGTTCGCCCTCCATGAAGGCGAACACCATCTCCAGCCGCTTGGCCGGATCGCGCTCGACCAGCAGCGACTGCTTGTCGGCGACCTTCACCGCGATATTCGCCGCCACCGCATCGGCCAGCCGCGACGGATCGTCGATCTCGCTCAGCTGCACGGCGGTCTCGGCCGGCAGCTTGCGGTTGAGCTTGGCATAATTCTCGAACTGCTCGACCACCGAACGCATCAGCGCACGCACCTCGGCGCCGTCGCTTTCGACGTCGGCGACCGGGCTCACATGCGCCACGAGATAGTTGCCCGCGTCCTCGATCGAATCGAGCGTCCCGCGCTGCTTGCCCGCCACCAGCACGCGCACGGTGCCGTCGGGCAGCTTCAGCAGCTGCAGCACCTCGGCCGAAACGCCCGTGTCGTACAGGTCCTCGCGGCCCGGATCGTCCTCGGCAGGGTCGAGCTGCGACACGAGGAAGATTTCCTTGTCGCTCGCCATCGCGGCCTCGAGCGCGGCGACCGATTTGTCTCGCCCGACAAAGAGCGGTACGATCATCTGCGGAAACACAACGATATCGCGAAGCGGCAGGACGGGATAAGACTGCTTCATGAAAACTCCGGGTCGGCCCAATCGGGCCCTTGTGCTCCCTATATATGGGTACAGTGCCAGCGGCATCAATCACCGCCGCGATTTCACTTCGGCCGTTTCGGCCTCGAACGGCCGCATTTGCCGGCTTGCCGGTACGGCGCGCGGCGTCGCGCTGGTCGCGGCGGCGCTCGCGGCGATCCCCGCCGCCTCGGCACAGCGCAGCACCGCGACGCCGGGCGAACCGCCGATCACCGCGGTGACGCAGGCATCGGGCGGGCCGGTCGCGCCCGAACGCGCCGCGCTCCATCTCGATCATGTCGACCTCGCGATCACCGTGCTCCCCGAAACGCACCGGATCGAGGGGGTCGCCCAGCTCACGCTGCGCAGCACGATCGCGCAGGACCGGCTGCTGATCGACCTCGATCGCAACCTGCCCGTCTCCGCCGTCCGTATCGACGGCGCGGCGCTCCCGGCCGGGGCATGGCGCAATCCCGACGGGCGGCTCGTCGTCACGCTCCCGCGCCCGCTCGCCGCGAATACCCCGGCCAGGGTCGAGATCCATTATGGCGGCCGCCCGCACGTCGCGGTCCGGCCGCCCTGGGACGACGGGCTGGTCTGGTCGACGACGCCCGCCGGGGCGCCGTGGATCGCCACCACGGCAGAGGGCTATGGCTGCGACCTGTTCTGGCCGTGTCTCGATTTTCCCGCGGGAGAACCCGACGCGGTCGATCTCCACATCACCGTCCCGCGCGGGCTGTCCGCGCCCTCGAACGGCGTGCTTCAGCGTGTCGAGACGCTCGCCGACGGCCGCACCACCTGGCACTGGCGCGCGCGCAGCCCCAATCCCTATTCGGTCGCGCTCAACATCGCGCCCTATCGCGAGCTGACCGCGCCCTATGCCAGCCGCTTCGGCTACACCGTGCCGATGCACTATTGGTATCTGCCGGGCGAGGACGTTCAGGCGCGCGGGCTGTTCGCCGAATTCGCACCGGCGCTCGATTTCTTCGAGGCCAATCTAGGCCCCTATCCCTGGCATGACGAAAAGGTCGGCGTGGTCGAAACGCCGCATCTCGGCATGGAGCACCAGACGATCAACGCCTATGGCAACGGCTATCGCAAGACGCCCAGCGGCTTTGACGAGATTTTCCAGCACGAACTCGCGCACGAATGGTTCGGCAACCAGATGTCGGCCGCCAACTGGGACGATTATTGGCTGCACGAGGCGTTCGCCCAGTACATGCAGCCGCTCTATGGCCGCTGGCGCGAGGGCGAGGCGCGCTATGCCGTGATGATGGATGCCTTCCGCAACCAGATCCGCAACGGCGCGCCGATCGTCCGCGGCCGCGTGCTCACCGAAGAGGAAGTGTACGAGGAATCGCGCGGCGGCCCCGGGCTCGACATCTATGTGAAGGGCGCGTGGGTGCTTCACACGCTGCGCAACCTCGTCGGCGACAAGGCCTTCTGGGAGATGACGCGGCGGCTCGTCTATGGGCGGCCCGATCCGCAGCCGGGCAATTTCCGCCCGCGCTTCGCCACCACCGACGAGTTCATCCGCATCGCCAATTCGGTCAGCGGGCGCGATCTCAACTGGTTCTTCGACGTCTATCTGCGCGAGGCGGCGCTTCCCGACCTGATCGCGACGCGCACCGGCGACACGCTGCACCTCGCCTGGCAGGTGCCGGGCAACCGCCCCTTCCCGCTCCCGGTCGAGGTCGAGGTCGACGGCCGCGTCCAGACGGTCGCGATGCCCGACGGCAAGGCGACGCTCGCCGTGCCCGCCGGCGCGCATATCGTGCTCGATCCGCAATCGCGCATCCTGCGCCGCTCGCCCGCGGTCGAGGCATATCGCGCCGCCCGCGAGCGCTAATTGCCCTGAATGACCAACTGCCGGCCCGCCTGTGTGGCGGACCGGCAGTCGTTCGTCGGTCTGGCCGCGATCAGTCGTCGATGTTGCGGCGGAAGGTCTCGGGGAGCAGGAACAGCCCCACCACCACCGTCAGCGCGGCGACCGTCACCGGGTACCAGAGCCCGTAATAGATGTCGCCCGTCGCCGCGACCATCGCAAAGGCCGTGGTGGGCAGGAAACCGCCGAACCAGCCATTGCCGATGTGATAGGGCAGCGACATCGACGTATAGCGGATCCGCGTCGGGAACAGTTCGACCAGCATCGCCGCGATCGGGCCGTACACTGCCGTCACCAGCAGGACGAGCACGGTCAGGATGGCGATGACCTTCACATAGTCGATCTGCGCCGGATCGGCCTTGGCGGGATAGCCGGCCTTGCCCAGCCCGGCCTTCACCGCGGCCTGGAAGTCGGTGATCGCCGTCTTCTTCTTCGCGCCGGTCACCGCTGCGGGATCGGGGGCAGCCAGCGTCACGCCGCCGATCTGCACCTGGGCGATCGTGCCTGCCGGTGCGGCGACGTTGTGATAGTTGACGCCGTTCTTCGCCAGGTACGACTTGGCGATGTCACAGCTCGTCGCGTCGAACTTGTTCTTGCCGATGGGATCGAACTGGAACGAGCACTCGTCGGGGTTGGCGACGACCGTCACCGGCGCCGAACGCTGCGCCTGTGCCAGCGCGGGGTTGGCCGCGTCGGTCAGCCCGGCGAACAGCGGGAAATAGGTGATCGCCGCCACCGCGCAGCCGGTGAGGATGATCGGCTTGCGTCCGATCCGGTCCGACAGCCAGCCGAAGATGACGAAGAAGGGCGTGCCGATCGCCAGCGCCGCCGCGATCATCACATTCGCCGTTGCGCCGTCGACCCGCAGCATCTTCTCCAGATAGAAGAGCGCATAGAACTGGCCGGTGTACCAGACGACGGCCTGGCCCGCGACCGCGCCGAACAGCGCCACGATCACCCAGCGCAGGTTGCCCCAGCGCGCGAACGCCTCGGTCAGCGGCGCCTTCGACGCGGTGCCTTCCTCCTTCATCTTCTGAAAGACGGGGCTTTCCGAAAGCTGCATGCGGATCCACATCGACACCGCGAGCAGCACCATCGAGATCAGGAACGGCAGGCGCCAGCCCCAGGCGGCAAAGGTCGCCTCGCCCATCGCGGTGCGCAGGCCGATCACCACCAGCAACGCGGCGAACAGGCCCAGCGTCGCCGTGGTCTGGATCCAGCTCGTATAGAGGCCGCGCTTGTTCTGCGGGGCGTGCTCGGCGACATAGGTCGCGGCCCCGCCATATTCGCCGCCCAGCGCCAGGCCCTGGAGCAGCCGCAGCGCGACCAGGATGAACGGCGCCGCGACGCCGATCGTGGCATAGCTCGGCAACAGGCCGACCGCGAAGGTCGACAGGCCCATGATGCCCATCGTGACGAGGAAGGTGTTCTTGCGTCCGACCAGGTCGCCGATCCGGCCGAAGACGAGCGCCCCGAACGGCCGCACCGCAAAGCCCGCGGCGAACGCCGCCAGCGCCAGGATGAACCCGGTCGTCTCGTTCACGCCCGAAAAGAACTGGGCGGAGATATAGGTGGCGAGCAGGCCGTAGAGATAGAAATCATACCATTCGAACACGGTGCCCAGCGACGAGGCCGCGATGACCAGCTTCTCGCTCTGCGTTGCCCGATGGTGTTTGGGGATCGCCTCATATGTTGTTGCCATGACATCTCTCCAGAATAGCTTGTCTTATTCTTTTCTTGTCTGGCTTCGGCCTGCCCGGCGCCGCCTCTCGCGTGCGGTCGCCTGTCGGGGTGATCCCGCCGTAACGGCTGGCGCGGAGCCGGCGAACCGGCCCCGCGCGCGGGATCAGAAGCCGAACTTGGCAGCGAACTCGAACCGGTCGAGCTCGCCCGTCGCGCCGCTGACGATGCGGCGCTGGCCGTGCCGGTATTCGACGCCCAGATCGAGCCCCTTGACCGGCGACCAGAAGATGTTGCCCGCCGCGCTCCACGCCTGTTCGTTGAGCGCCGCGATCGCCGCCGCGGGCAGCACGTCGTCGTAATAGTCGCGCTGGTAGCTGAAGATCAGGCTGCTGCGCACGGTCGGCGTCAGCGCGACGCGCAGCGCGGCAAAGGCGGCGAAATTGTCGACCTTGTGCAGGTCGCCCGTGGTGGGATCGAGCACCGCGTCGGGGGCGAAGTTCAGGCCGACATAACGGCCGATGCCCGCGCCATAGGTCGCCATGAAACGCAGGTCGGTGCCCTTCTTGCCGATCGGCAGCTTGCCCGCGGCGCTGACGCCCCACGACCCGCTGTGCTCGCGCACCGCGCCGTTGCGCACCGCCAGTTCGCGCGCGACGCCCGCCAGCGACAGCTCGCCGAAGCTCGCGACATAGTTCAGCCGCGCGACGAAGTCGGGCATCCGCGACGCGTCGTTGTCGACCAGCGCCGCCGTGCCGCGCGTGATCGAGCTGCTGTCGGGATTCTCGGCCGCAAGGTGCAGCGTCGCCTTGGGCGACAGCTTCATCGAATAACGGATCAGCGGCTGGCGCGAGAACACCGTGCCCTCGCTCGCGCCGACGAAGTCGGTGCTCTCGGGCAGCGCGGTGACATACTGGAACGTCGACCAGTCCTGGCCGATCGTCAGCCCGTCGAACTGCACATAGGCGCGGCGCAGCGCCAGGTCATAGCCGTTGGTGGTCCGCTCGGTGCCCTGCGTGCCCGGCGCCGTCTGGAAGTCGGCCTCGACATAGCCCTTCAGCACATGCCCCGCGGGCGAGGCGTCGAGCGACACCGAAAGCCGCGTCTGCTTGGCCGAATAGTCGTTGTCGGTCGAGCTGTGGCCGCCGCCGATCGGGATCTGCGCGGGCACATAGAAATCGCGGCCCAGCGCGCCCACCGCGACGTCGCCGTCGCTCCAGTGGCTCATGCTCGCGACCGTGCGGATGAAACCGCCGATCTTGACCGTGGTGGGGCCGACCTTGAACCCTTCGGCGGGCGGGGTCGGCTTGGCCTCGATCGCCGCGACGCGCGTTGCCGTCGCCCGCGACTGTTCGGCCGCCGCATTCGCCTGCTGTTGCGCGGTGCTCGCCTTGGCTTCCGACGTCGCCTGGGCGGCGCGCGCCTCGGACAGTTCGGCGCGCAGGCTCGCCACCGCTTCCTCGAGTTGCTTCAGCCGTGCCTCCAGCTCGGCCTGGCGGGCGCTGTTCTGCGCCATTGCGGGGGCCGGCGCCAGGGCAAGCGCGGCCGCGCCCGCAAGCCAGGTCCAACGTGCAGTCTGCATGGAATTCATCCTTCTCCAACCGTGACCTGTCTTTTTTAGGATGCTTTCACGGCATCGCAGATCTTCACCGGTTATTTGGCGCAGGAACAGCTAGACCTTGGTCGAAGGTGCCTCAGCACTTCGCGCGCGATAGGATGCCCCAAAATCTGAGAGGAAGCTCCATGTCGCAGACGATCCATCCCGTCCCCGCCGAATGGCGTGCCCGCGCGCTGATCGATGCCGAAGGCTATGCCAGCCGCTATGCCCGCTCGGTCGAGGATCCCGACGGCTTCTGGCGCGACGAGGCGCAGCGGCTCGACTGGATGCGCCCCTTCTCGCGCGTCAAGAACTGCTCGTTCAACGAGGCCGATTTCGGCATCCGCTGGTTCGAGGACGGCGCACTCAACGTCGCCGCCAACTGCCTCGACCGCCATCTCGCCGAACGCGGCGACACCGTCGCGATCCTGTGGGAGCCCGACACCCCCGGCCAGGAACGCCGCATTACCTATCGCGAACTGCACGAGGAAGTGTGCCGCTTCGCCAACGTCCTCAAGGCCGAGGGCGTGCGCAAGGGCGACCGCGTCACCATCTACCTGCCGATGATTCCCGAAGCCGCGATGGCGATGCTCGCCTGCGCGCGGATCGGCGCGATCCATTCGATCGTGTTCGCCGGCTTCTCGCCCGAGGCGCTGGCCGGCCGCATCACCGACTGCGATTCCAGCCTCGTCATCACGGCAGACGAGGGGCTGCGCGGCGGCAAGCGCGTCCCGCTCAAAGCCAATGTCGACGAGGCGCTCGGCCATTGCACCTCGGTCGAACGCGTCCTCGTCGTCCGCCACACCGGCGCCGACGTCGCGATGACGCCGGGCCGCGACGCCTGGTATCATCTCGCCCGCGAGCAGGTCGGCACCGATTGCCCGGCCGAGCCGATGGGCGCCGAGGATCCGCTGTTCATCCTCTACACCTCGGGCTCGACCGGCAAGCCCAAGGGCGTGCTCCACACCACCGGCGGCTATCTCGTCTGGGCGTCGATGACGCACCAATATGTGTTCGATTACCGCCCGGGCGACATCTACTGGTGCGCCGCCGACATCGGCTGGGTCACCGGGCACAGCTATGTCGTCTACGGGCCGCTCGCCAACGGCGCGACGACGGTGATGTTCGAAGGCGTGCCGAGCTACCCCGACGCCAGCCGCTTCTGGCAGGTGATCGACAAGTTCGGCGTCAACATCTTCTACGCCGCGCCCACCGCGCTGCGTGCGCTGATGCGTGAAGGCGACGCGTTCGTCCACGCCACCTCGCGCGCGTCGCTCAAGCTGCTCGGCAGCGTCGGCGAGCCGATCAACCCGGAGGCGTGGGACTGGTATCACCGTGTCGTCGGCGAGGGGCGCTGCCCGATCGTCGACACCTGGTGGCAGACCGAAACCGGCGGCGCGATGATCACCCCGCTCCCCGGCGCCACCGATCTCAAGCCCGGCTCGGCGACGCGTCCGATGTTCGGCGTCAAGCCGCAGCTCGTCGACAGCGAGGGGCATGTGCTCGAAGGCGCGACCGACGGCTGCCTCGTCATCACCGATAGCTGGCCCGGCCAGATGCGCTCGGTCTGGGGCGATCACGAACGCTTCTTCCAGACCTATTTCACCACCTTCCCCGGCAAGTATTTCACCGGCGACGGCGCGCGTCGCGACGCCGACGGCGATTACTGGATCACCGGCCGCATCGACGACGTCATCAACGTCTCGGGGCACCGCATGGGCACCGCCGAGGTCGAAAGCGCGCTCGTCGCGCACGCCAAGGTGGCCGAGGCCGCCGTCGTCGGCATGCCGCACCCGATCAAGGGCCAGGGCATCTATGCCTATGTCACGCTCAACGCGAACGAGGCCGGCGACGAGGCGCTGCGACGCGAGCTCGTCCAGTGGGTCCGCCACGAAATCGGCCCGATCGCCACGCCCGACGTGATCCAGTTCGCGCCCGGCCTGCCCAAGACGCGCTCGGGCAAGATCATGCGCCGCATCCTGCGCAAGATCGCCGAGGGCGAGCTCGACTCGCTCGGCGACACCTCGACGCTTGCGGATCCTTCGGTTGTCGACCATCTCGTCGCCAACCGCCCGGTGCCTGCATGAACCAGACCATCCTCGTTGCCGACGATCATCCGCTCTTCCGCCAGGCGCTCGTCCTGGCGGTCGAGCGCGTGGCGCCCGATGCGCGCGTGGTCGAGGCGGGGACGGTCGACCGCGCCGTCGCCGCCGCGGCGGCGGCCGACGACCTCGCGCTCGTGCTGCTCGATCTGAAAATGCCCGGCGCCACCGGCTTTTCGGGGCTCGCGCTGCTCCACGCCGAACGCCCGCACACGCCGATCCTCGTCGTGTCGAGCGCCGAGGGGATGGCGGTCGCGGCCGAGGCGGTGCGCTTCGGCGCGGTGGGCTTCATCGGCAAGGACCAGGATCTCTCGGCGATCGAACACGCGATCGAGGAAGCGCTCGCCGGCAAGACGCTCGAAGGCCCCGCCGACCCGGAGATCGACCCCGTCGCCGCCAAGGTCGCCAGCCTCACGCCGATGCAGCTCAAGGTACTGCTCGGCGTGCTCGAAGGCCGGCTCAACAAGCAGATCGCGTTCGACCTCTCGATCAGCGAGGCGACGGTCAAGGCGCACATGACCGCGGTGCTGCGCAAGCTCGACGTCCACAACCGCACCCAGGCCGTCCTCGCCGCCCGCGCCCTCCGCCTCGACCTCGTTCACTGACGGCCAATTCGGGCTCCGGATGCCTCCCTGAGGTGCGGCATCCCGGCGGCCCCTACGGCATCGTGAAATAGGCCGGAACCTCGTAATTGGTCAGCTTGGCCATCGTCACGCCCAGCCGCTCGCATGCAGCATCGGCCGCACGGGTTGCGCCCTCGACCACGCCGTAATCGTCGAAGACCACGATCCCGCCGCGCACCATGTGCGGCAGCAGCGTCTCGAGCGCGAACGCCGTCGGTTCATAGACGTCCATGTCAAGATGAAGCAGCGCAACCTTCAGCGACGGCCTTTCGGCAACAAACTGTGGCAGGGTGTCGAAAACATTGCCCTCCACCAAGCGCGTGTTGACGAACCCTTTTTCGCGGATCAGCGCCTCCAGCGCCGTCCTGGCGATACCCGGCCCGCCTGCCGCCTCGAAACGGCTGATGAATTGCTGATCGGCAGCGCCCACCACCGCTTCCTTCGGAAAATCGCCAAAGGCGTCGAACCCGATCAGCGGCCGGCTATGTGCATTCTCCAGAATATGGCGAAAGGTTGCGAACCGCATCAGCGAAGCGCCCTTGTAAACGCCCATTTCGACGACGGCGCCGGGAAGGTCGACTATTTTCCTATAAAGCTCATAATGAGCAAGCATCTTGGCCATCCGCGTGGGATGACTTCGCAAGTAAAATCCGTTTTCGATCTCATAGGGATCCATATCCTGTGCTGGAGTATAATGAGTCACGATCGGCTTCCTATGTTCGAAATCAGGCACGGCGCACGGCAATAGCGGGCTATTCTGTATCGCACACCGCAGCCATAGCCCATGAAACATCGCGGACGCCACCGACCATGGCCGCGAACGGTCGCGTTGCCGCTTTCCGCTCGCCAGCCGCGCCGGACGCCGCCACATTCCGGTGACAACGACGCATCGGGAGAGCGTGCGACAATGGCGCATCATGTGGTGGCGATCGTCCCCAGCCGCGATCTGGCGGCGAGCAGCGCCTTCTACGAACGGCTCGGCTTCGCGGTGGTGGGCGATTACGGCCATTACCGCATCCTCGAGGACGGACGCGGCTGGCACCTGCATCTCAACCACATGCCTGGCTGGCCCGCGCGGATCGAGGACAATCCGTTCGGCCTGTATCTCTATGTCGACGATGTCGATGCGGTCGCCGATCGCGTGCGCGACGCGATCATCGAACCCGGCGCGCCGCATGCGAAGCCCTGGGGCACCTATGAATTCGCCGTCAGCGATCCCAGCGGCGTGCTGGTCCGCATCGGCCGCGTGATCGACCCCGACTGAGCCCAGCCGCCATCGGAGCCGCCACCGCGGTCGCCACGCCGCGCGTCACGCCGCGCCGACGGCGGCCTCGGCCAGAAAGCTCGCCAGCGCGTCGGCCGGGATCGGCTTGGCGAACACCGGGATTCCCGCCGCCGCCGCGCGCGCCAGCGTCGCGGGGGCGGTGTCGGCGGTCACCAGCGCGGCGCGCAACGCCCGGTTGCGCACGCGCAGCCGCCCGATCAGCTCGATCCCGTCGATCGCCGCGCCCAGGTGGAAATCGACGAGCGCGATCTCGGCGTCGCCCACGGTCGCCAGCGCCGCGGCGGGCGATGGCGCGGGCAGCGGCTCGTGCCCGGCGGCGCGCAGCGCGGCCACGGTGGCATCGACGATGTCGGGATCGTCGTCGACCACCAGCACGCGGCGCGGCACCATCCCGGTTCCCAGCGCGCGGGCCAGCCGCGCGGGCGGCGCCGCCGGCTCGGCCGGGCTGGCGGGCAGCCGCACGCCGAACGCGCTCCCCCGCCCCGGCACCGACCGCAGCGTCACGCCCGCGCCCAGCAACGCGGCGGTCCGCTCGACGATCGCGAGCCCCAGCCCGATGCCCGACTCGCCGGTATTGCCCAGCCGCTCGAACTCGCGAAAGATGATCGCCTGCTGCTCGGGCGCGATCCCCACGCCCGTATCGAACACCTCCACCGCCATCCGCCCCTCGCGCCGCCGGATCCCCACCAGGATGCCGCCGCGCTCGGTATAGCGCACCGCGTTCGAGACGAAGTTCTGGACGATCGAGCGCAACAACACCGGGTCGGTCTCGACCACGCCGTCGCCCGGCCCCAGCCGCAGCGCCAGCCCCTTTTCGTCGGCGAGCGGGCGGAACCCCTCGACCACCTCGGCGAGCAGCGGGCGCAGCCGCAGCGGCTCGGGGCGCGGCACCACGCCCCCGGCGTCGAGCTTGGAGATGTCGAGCAGCGCGCGCAGCAGTTCGTTGGCGGCGTCGATCGAGCGGTCGATCCGGCCCAGCAGCACGCGCCCGCGCGGGTCGAGCTGGCGGTCGAGCGCGGTGCAGAATAGCCGCGCGGCGTGGAGCGGCTGGAGCAGGTCGTGGCTTGCCGCCGCCAGGAACCGCGTCTTGTCGCGCGTCGCGGCGGCCAGTTCGGCGTTGAGCCGCGTCAGCTCGGCGGTGCGTTCGGCGACGCGTGATTCGAGCGCGGCGCGCGCGCGTTCCAGCTCGGCGCGCGCCTGCGCCTCGGCGGTGATGTCGGTAAAGCACATCACATAACCGCCGCCGGGCATCGGCCCGCCCACGGTCTTGATGACGCGCCCGTCGGGGCGGATGCGTTCGAAGCTGTGCGGCACGCCGCGGCGCAGGTGCATCAGCCGCCGCTCGACATGCGCCTCGATCTCGCCCGGCCCGCACTCGCCGCGCTCGGCGTTGAAGCGGATCAGGTCGGCGATCGGGCGGCCGACATGCACCATCCCCTCGGGATAGGCGAACAGCTCCATGTAACGGCTGTTCCACGCGATCAGCCGCTGGTCGCCGTCGATCACGCTCACGCCCGGGTCGATATTCTCCAGCGTCGCGGCGAGCAGCCCCTTCGAGAATTGCAGGCTCTGCCCGCCCTCGTCGAGCATCCGCGCGACGTCCTCGTGGCTCAGCCGCGTGCCCGCCAGCGCCGACGCCATCAGCGCATGCGCCGACGCTGCGCCCACCACCGCCGCGATCGCGCGTTCGGCGCGGCGGGCATCGGCGCGCTCGATCCGCCGGCCGGGGGCGCGCTCGGGGAACAGCTCGGCGACGCGCGGCTCGCCGACGAAGCGCGCGACAAAGGCCGACAGTTCGGCCAGGTCGCTCACCACGCCGATGCGGTTGCTCGGCTTCAGGATACGCGGCGCGCGCGCGGTGCGGCGCAGCGTGCCGACCAGCCCGAACAGCGCCAGGTTGGCGCCCAGGCTCCACGCGACGCCGTGCACCAGCGGCGGCGCGTTGCCGATGCCCAGCAGCTTGTGCGGGTCGAACGCCCCGCCGCTCAGCGCGGCCATCCACGCGCCCGGCAGCACCGGCGGCAGCGCCAGCGTGAACAGCCACAGCGCCAGCCCGCCGATCAGCCCCGCCTTCGCCGCCAGCGCGTCCTGCCCCGCCCCGCGCACCGCGAGCAACAGATAGGGGGCAAGCTGGATCAGCGCGGTAAAGGCGATCAGCCCGATCGACGCCAGCCGCTCGTCGGTGCGCACGTTGAGGCCCCAGAACAGCGCCGCGGCGATCACCAGCACGATCGACACGCGCCGCACGCCCATCAGCACATGGCCGAGCTGCGCCTCGCCCGAAAGCCGCGGGCTGCGCAGCAGCACGGGGGCGATCAGGTCGTTCGACACCATCGTCGCCAGCGCGACCGATTCGACGACGACCATCGCCGTCGCCGCCGAAAAGCCGCCGATGAACGCCGCGGCGGTCAGCACCGGCGATCCCACCGCGATCGGCAGCATCAGCACGAACTGGTCGGCGGGCGCGTTCGGCGGAACGAAGGTCAGCCCGGCAAGCGCGATCGGCACCACCGCCGCGCTCATCACCATCAGATAGATCGCGACGCGCCAGCGCGCGCGGCGCAGGTCGGTCGGCCCGCGCGCCTCGATCACGCCCATATAGAACTGGCGCGGCAGGCACAGGATCGCCGACATCGACAGCACGGTGATGACGATCTGCTCCAGCCCCAGCCGGCTCGGCGCAAACGCGTCGCGCAGCCGCACCAGCCCCACCTGCGCCACCGCGTCGGGCGCGCGCGCCATCAGCGCGACCGCCAGCGCCGCCACCGCGACGAACGCGGCGAGCTTGACCAGCGATTCGAGCGCGGTGGCGAACACCAGCCCCTCGTTGCGCCCCGCCGCCTCGTATCGCCGCGCGCCGAACAGCAGCGCAAACAGCGCCAGCACGCCCGCGGTCGTCGCCATCGCCGCGCCCGCGCTCCCGCCGCCGCTCAGGATGGCATAGGCCGACCCCACCGAACGCAGTTGCAGCGCGATATAGGGGATGATCCCCAGCACCGCGGTCAGCGTCACCAGCGCCGCGACGCCCCGGCTCTTCGAAAAGCGCGATCCGATGAAGTCCGAAATCGCCGACGCGCCGTCGGCCTGCGCCGCGCGCACCAGCCGCTCGAGCAGCCGCGGCGCGAACAGCAGCACCAGCGCCGGCCCCAGATAGATCGGCAGATAGCTCCACCCGTCGAGCGCCGCGGTCCCCACCGCGCCGTAAAAGGTCCAGCTCGAGCAATAGACCGCAAGCGACAGCGCATAGGCGTGCCGCCGGATCGGGTCGGTCGCCACGCGGTGCCGGTGCCGCTCGACCAGCGCCGCCAGCGCATAGAGCAGCCCCACGAACCCCAGCGCGATCAGGATCAGCGCAAGCGATCCCATCCCCGGCCCTTCTCCTCCCATGGCGTTGCCGCGGCGTCCCCGCGCGTCTCTGCACGGGCCAGCATCGCCCCCCGCGCCGCGCCGCGCAACCCCGCGCAAGTCCCGGCCCGCCTGCACCGGCCCGCGACACAAAGTTTCACCGCACCCCCCGGTGCCATCCCAAATTGCATTCGCCGCCATCGGCTCCTAAGGAAGCCCGCCATGACCACGATCATCCGCGAAGCAGACCTGATCGAGAGCGTCGCCGACGCGCTCCAGTTCATCAGCTACTATCACCCGATGGATTATATCCGCGCGCTGGGCGACGCCTATGCCGCGGAGCAAAGCCCGGCCGCCAAGGACGCGATCGCGCAGATCCTCACCAACAGCCGCATGTGCGCCGAGGGGCACCGCCCGATCTGCCAGGACACGGGCATCGTCACCGTGTTCGTCAAATGGGGCCAGGACTGCCGGCTTGAATCGGACAAGAGCCTGCAGGAGGTCGTCGATGAAGGCGTCCGCCGCGCCTATCTCAACCCCGAAAACCGCCTGCGCGCCTCGATCCTCGCCGATCCCGCCTTCTCGCGCCGCAACACGCGCGACAACACGCCCAGCGTGCTGCATGTCGAGATGGTGCCCGGCGACAAGGTGCATGTCGACGTCGCGGCCAAGGGCGGCGGTTCCGAGAACAAGTCGAAGTTCAAGATGATGAACCCCAGCGACTCGATCGTCGACTGGGTGCTCGAAATGGTGCCCCAGATGGGCGCCGGCTGGTGCCCGCCGGGGATGCTGGGCATCGGCATCGGCGGCACCGCCGAAAAGGCGATGCTGCTCGCCAAGCAGTCGCTGATGGGCTCGATCGACATGGCCCAGCTCAAGGCGCGCGGCCCGCAGAACGAGATCGAGGCGCTGCGCATCGAACTGCACGACAAGGTCAACGCGCTCGGCATCGGCGCGCAGGGGCTCGGCGGCCTCGCCACCGTGCTCGACGTCAAGATCCTCGACTGGCCGACGCACGCCGCGTCGAAGCCGGTGGCGATGATCCCCAACTGCGCCGCGACGCGCCACGCGCACTTCACGCTCGACGGTTCGGGGCCGAGCTATCTCGAAGCGCCCAAGCTCTCCGAATGGCCGCAGGTCCACTGGACGCCCGACGCCTCGGCGCGCCGCGTCGATCTCGACCAGCTCACGCCGGAGGTGGTCAAGAGCTGGAAGCACGGCGACCGGCTGCTGCTCAACGGCAAGATGCTCACCGGCCGCGACGCGGCGCACAAGCGTATCGCCGACATGCTCGCGCGCGGCGAGGAACTGCCCGTCGAGTTCCGCGGCCGCGTCATCTACTATGTCGGCCCGGTCGATCCGGTGGGTGAGGAAGTCGTCGGCCCGGCCGGCCCCACCACCGCGACGCGCATGGACAAGTTCACGCGGATGATGCTCGAACAGGGGCTGCTCGCGATGGTCGGCAAGGCCGAACGCGGCCCCGCCGCGATCGACGCGATCCGCGACCACCAGTCGGCCTATCTGATGGCGGTCGGCGGCGCGGCCTATCTCGTCGCGCGCGCGATCAAGGGCTCGCGCGTCGTCGGTTTCGAGGATCTCGGGATGGAGGCGATCTACGAGTTCGAGGTTCAGGACTTCCCCGTCACCGTCGCCGTCGACAGCGAGGGCCAGTCGGTCCACCATCTCGGCCCGCTCGTCTGGCGCGAAAAGATCGCGCGTCAGCAGGCGGCGGCCGCCACCGCCTGATCGCGCCGCCCGCGGGCGGTCCGCATCGCGAAACGGGGGGCGCCCGCCGGGCGTCCCCCTTTTTCATGGCCGCGCGCCGCCAGCCGTGAGCCATCGGCCGTCAGCCGTGAACCTCAACTGCGGACGCTCAGGTCCACATGCACGCGGATCGAATCGTGCCGCCAATATTCCTGGTCATATTCGATCACCCGCCCCTGCGCGTCGAGGCTGGTGCGCACCACCAGCAGCCCCGGCGTCCCCGGCTTCACGCCCAGCGCGTCGGCGGCGAACTTGACGAGCGCGCACGGGCGCATGTCGACGCGGTTGCGCACCGCGGTCAGGCCATAGCGGCCGCTCAGGATCTGCGTCAGCGATCCGTCGAGCATCTCGCCCGGCAATCCCGGCGCCAGCGCGGGGTCGACCATGATCCGTTCGACCAGCACGGGCCGCCCGTCGATCGCGCGCCGCCGCGTGATCGCATAGAGCGGCGTCCCCGGCGCGACGCGAAAGATGTCGGCGATCGCCGGCGCCGCGGGCACGCTGTCCTTGGCCAGCGTCTCGGTCGACGGCGTCCGCCCCTGTTCGGCGACATAGGTCATGAACCCCGCCCAGCGCGTCGGGTCATAGGTGACGGGCGGCGGCGAGACGTACCAGCCGCTGCGGTCACGGCGATAGATCATGCCCTCCGCCTCGAGCTGGAACAGCGCCTCGCGGATCGTGCCGCGCGCGGTGCCGGTGTCGCTCTGCATCCGCCGCTCGGACGGCAGCTTGGTGCCCGGCGCGAGCCGCCCCATCTGGATGTTGGTCGCGATCTGGTCGCGCAGCGCCAGATATTGCGGGCCGTCGTTCGCCGCGCCCGCGGTCGCGGCCGGTTCGGTCAGGGTCATGCTCGATCGTCCGTGCGCATCGCCGACCGGCATGGCAGCGGCGATGCGCCGGGGTCAAGCGCACCGGTCAGGCCGGCCTCCCGCCCCGGCAGCGCGGACGGGGGAACGCCCCCGCCCGCTCGCGCGCCCGCTCAGTAGCGATAGCTCAGCCGCATCATATAGGTCCGGCCCGGCTCCAGATAATCCTTCTGATAGCTGGGGTTATCGCCCTTGGTCGTATAGTATTTCCAGTCGTCGAGCAGGTTGCCGATGTCGAAATCGACCGCCAGGTTCGCGTTGATGTTGTACCGCGTATGCAGGTCGACGCTGCGGTTGTGCTGCACCCACTTGTCGACGGCGTTGTCGCGTAGGTCCTCGATATACTTGCCGCGGTAATTGTACGACAGCTTCATCTCGAAGCCATATTTCTGATAGGTGATCGCCGCGTTGTACAAAACGTGCGGCGTGTTGACGAACCGCATCTTCTGCCCGTTGCGATAATCCAGCCCGCTCTCGGCGCTGCTGTGCTGCAACGTCAGATTGCCTTCGAAGCCGAAGCCGTCGAACGGCGCCGCCAGCCCGGTGAACTGCTTGATGAGCCCCAGCTCGACGCCATAGATCTCGGCCGTCTTGCCGTTCTTCGGCTCGGTGATCTCGATCGTCCCCTGCCGCGTCGACGCATTCACCTGGTTGCCGTTGGTAAAGATGAAATGGTCGATGTGCTTGAAATAGGCTGCGGCCGAAACGACGCTCGTCGCGTCGGGATAATATTCGACCGACAGGTCGGCATTGTACGACTTTGCGGGCTTCAGGTCGGGGTTGCCGCGGCTGATCGACACGATCTCCTTGGTGACGGGATCGCGGCCGATCGACTGGCTCGCCGCCACGCTGCCATATTCGGGCGGCGAATAGCCGGTCCACAGCACGCCGCGCACCACCGCCTTGTCGGCCGGCTGCCAGATCGCGGTGACGCTCGGCAACACCACCGTCGTGCTGCGGTCGGTGGTGGCAAAGCCCCGGGCCGCGCCGTCGTCGGACCAGAATTCGTTGTGCGTGCGGCGATGCTCGACGCGCGCGCCCGCGATCACGCGCAAAGGATCGGTGCCGAACTGCGCGAGCAGATAGCCGGCATAGACATTCTCGCGGTTGCGCTTGTCGTCGCGCAGCAGCTCGTCGGGCGACGGCGTCGATCCGCTCGCCTTCTGTGCGGCGTCGATCGCGGCGATCACCGCGGCGCGGCGGAAGATGTCGCCATAATAATATTCGCCGTTGAGCATGCTGGTGACCTGCTTCTCCACCAGCCCCGAATCCTTCAGGTTTTTGCCCGCCAGCGGCGTGCCGGTCAGGTCGCCGCTCCAGATCGGCGTCGAATCGTATCGGCGCGACGACCGCATCCATTTGACGCCCGCGCTCACATGATCGATCCACCCGCCGATGTCATAGCGCGCGTCGAGCTTCAGCGCGACGCGCCCGTCGGTCTGTTTCCAGCGGTCATGGCTCGCCCCGTCAAAGGGGAGCAACGACGAATCGCGTTCGACGTTGGCGGCAAAGGCGGGCAGGCTGGCATGCGGGAAGCGCGGGTCGTTCGACACCCAGTCGATCCCCGTCGCGTTCAGCGGATAGGCGCAGGCATCGCAATTATAGCTGATCGAATAGTTGTCCGGCGCCTGGCGCAGCCCGCCGCTATAGCTGGCGCTATAGCTCAGGTGGAGCGCGTCGAGGTCGCTCTTGCCGCCCAGTTCGATCGTGCCCAGCGTCTGGTTGACGTCGATCGTCGAAAAATTGCGCGCGAACTGGAACGCCTGCGGGTTCCACACGCCCGACCGGCCGTTCAGCGACCAGTATTGCTTCGAATTGCGGTCGGCGTCGGTGATCGCGCCGTCGCCGTCGACATCGACGATCTGGCGCGTGGTATAGCTATAGATGCGCCCCTTGGGCCCCACGCCGATCACCGCCTGGTCGGGCTGGATCAGGCTGGTGTCCTCGGGGTTCACCTGCGTCAGCCGCCGGGTCTTGCGGTTGCGGTAATCGGTGGTGTCGTTGGTGCCGCGCAGTTCCTGGCGCGCGAACTGGCCGCGCAGATAGAGTTGCGTCGCGTCGCCGTGCCAGTCGATCGAGAAATTGCCGCCATAGCGCGTCTGCTTCACCCGGCGGTAATCGAGGTCGATGCCCGGCAGGTGCATGTTGCGCTCCGAAATCGGCTCGATCGAATCCTTGCGCCAGATGTGCGGCTCCCACTCGCCGTCATTCTCGGTTTCCTGGCCGTTGCCGTGGCTGACGCCGTAATAGCCCGAAACGAACACGCCGACGCGCTCGCCGATGCGCGTGCCGAAGTCGAGCTGGCCCAGATAATTGGCGCTGTCCTCGCCCGCCGAATGTGCGCGGCCGTTCAGCCCGGCGCTGGCATAGGCGCGCAGCACCATCGGCTCGCGGAAATCGAACGCGGTCGGCGTGCGGAAATCGATCGTGCCGCCGATCGCGTCGCCGTCCTGGTCGGGGGTCAGCGTCTTGGTGACGCGGATCGACGCCAGCCCGTTGGGCGGCAGCACGTTGAGCGACACGTCGCGGCTCGCCGGGTCGGTCTGCGCGACGCGCACGCCGTTGACCAGCACCGCGTTGTACGTGCCCGACAGGCCGCGCACGGTGACATATTCGCCCTCGCCCGTGTCCTGGTTGACGATCACGCTCACGCCGGGCAGCCGCGCGATCGCGTCGGCGACATTGGCGTCGGGCAGCTTGCCCAGGTCGTCGGCCGACACCACGTCGACGACGCTGTCGGCCTCGCGCTTCTCGCGGATCGCGGCGAGCACGCCCAGCCGCTGGCCGGTGACGAGGATCTCGCTGTCGGTCTCGTCGTGCGCCGCGGGGCCGCGCTGGCCCTGCGCCTCGGTCTCGGCGGGGGCGGGCGCGCGCGTCGCGGGCGAAGGCTGCGCCTGCCCCTGCGCCAGCGCGGGTGCCGCGCTGCCGGCAAGGAGCAGCGCGACCGCCCCCGCCCTCAGCGTGCGGCGGTGCCCCCCGCGCCGCGCGGCCGGGTCGGCGGCAATCGTGCGGGCGGGCGTCGGTGCGGGTGCGCGCGGCGGCTCGGCCGGTGCGCGGCGGTGGTCGTGCAAGGATGCGGTGGTCATCGGAAAGCTCCCCCATCGTGGTGGCGGCCCCATGGCGGGGCGGCCGGGGGCCGACCGGCGCGGGCGCACGTCGTCGCCGTCGCGCGCGGGGATGGCCGCGCGCGTCGCCCGACGCTCCCGGTGGATCGACCTGTTTCGAACTTGGCTCACGCAAACGCCGCCGCTCGGCGACGCAACTGGTATAAACCAGTTTGAAATTACGCCCGCGTGACAGTCGAAAGCCGCGTTTCCATGATTTTTCGCAATGCAAATCCTACATGGATTCGGATCGGCGATTTTTTGCGCCGAACTGCGGCTTTCGTCCTCCGAACGACAAAAAACCGCGCCGGACTGCGGTGTCCGGCGCGGTTTTTGTGGGCTTCGTCCCGCCGTTGGGCGGGGTTCAGGCTTCGGCGCGGATCAGCGACCCGAGCAGCGTGCGATAGCTGTCCAGCCCGGGCACCACCCAGTCGGGGCGCTTGCCCTGATCGTCGAATCGGCGCAGCAGCACCGCGTCGGCAAAGAACGGCCCCTGCTCGAACGCCAGCATTTCGGCGGGGTCCATCGGCCCGCCCTGCAGCTTCAGGCTCAGCGCCGACGCCCCGCTCAGCGCCTCCTGATAGCCTGGTTCGGCGGCGCACAGATAGCGTTTGGCATCGACGTGCAGCCGCACCGGCTCGGTCACTTCGGGGGGAAAGGCGCGCGCCAGGAACGCCGCGCCGCTCACCTCGTGCCGCCCGTCGATTCCACGATATTCTGCCGCGTTTCCAGCATCATCCATGAACTGCCCGACATCGTGGAGCAGCGCCGCGGCGATCATTTCGGGGCCGCATCCCGCCTGCCGCGCCAGCTCGGCGCACTGCAGCGCATGCGCCCGCTGCGACGCGTGCTCGCCATAATGCGCATCGCCGAATCGCTCGAACAGGGTGAAGATCGCCTCGACCATATCCGCTTGCATTCGTCCGCCACCCCTGCCTTGCCGGCGACCGTGCCGATCCATCATCGGCGCGCGTCGTCGCTGTCTCGAATCCGTCGTCAAACTGGACTAGACCAGCCTCGATTGCGGCACGCCTAGCGTGTCGGACGTTGGAGGGGAACCCATGATCGGATCGACAAGGCGAGATTTTCTGAACCTGTCCGCCACCGCCGCCGGCACGACGCTGCTCACGGGCCTGATCGACCGCGCGCTGGCGATTCCCGCGCACCGCCGCACCGGCTCGATCGCCGATGTCGAGCATGTCGTCATCCACATGCAGGAAAACCGGTCGTTCGACCATTATTTCGGCGTTCTCAACGGTGTACGCGGCTTTGGCGACCCTCGCCCGCTCCGCCTGGCCGGCGGGCGCAACGTCTGGGCACAGCCTTCGCCGCAGCATCCCGACGGGCACGTCCTGCCCTATCACGGCGATTCGAAGACGACGCGCGCGTTCAAGGTCGACGGCGCCGACCAGTCGCACCGCGAGAACACGCACATCTTCAACCGCGGCCGTTTCGATCGCTGGGGACACAGCGGCGAGCTGCACCACCGGATGCTCCATTACGGCCCCGGCGACCTGCCCTTCTACTATGCGCTCGCCGACGCCTTCACGATCTGCGACGCCTATCACTGCTCGACGATGACGCAGACCTATCCCAACCGGCTGCACCTGTTCACCGGGTGCAACGGCGGCGGTGCGGTCGGCGGCGAGCCGCAGATGCACAATTACGGCGAGGATGAAACGCCCAGCGCCGACATGGCGACCGACCAGCCGCTTCGCCCCGACGCCTATCGCTGGACGACCTATGCCGAACGGCTCGAAGCCGCCGGCGTCGACTGGAAGGTCTATCAGGAATACGACAATTTCGGCGACAATCTGCTGTCGGTGTTCCCGCCCTTCCGCCCCTGCGCGCGCGATTCGTCGCTCTATCGCCGTGGCCGCGCCTGGGTGAGCGAGCACCGAAGCGGCGCCGACCGCACGCGCTCGGACGGCGAGCAACTGGTCGAGGCATTCCGCCGCGACGTGGCCGGCGGCACGCTGCCCCAGGTCTCGTGGATCGTCACCGCCGCCGACCTTTCCGAACACCCCACCGCCGAGCCCTCGAAGGGCGAACACATCACGGCGCGACTGATCGAGGCGCTGGTCGATCATCCGGAGGTGTTCGCGAGGACGGTGTTCATCCTCAACTATGACGAGGCCGGCGGCTTTTTCGATCACGTCCCGCCGCCGGTGCCGCCGCTCGACCGCGACCGGGGCATGAGCACGGTTCCCGTCGACGGCGAGGCAAAGACCTACCCCGCCGACGATCCGCTCGCCGCGGGCACGCACCCGATCGGCCTCGGCATCCGCGTTCCCGCGATCATCGTCTCGCCCTGGAGCCGCGGGGGCTTCGTTTGCTCGGAACTGTTCGATCACACCTCGGTGCTGCGCTTCCTCGAAAAGCGCTTCGGCGTGCGCGAGCCCAATATCAGCGCGTGGCGGCGCAGCGTGTGCGGCGACCTGTCGTCGGCGTTCGACTTCGCGAATCCCGACGCCGATACGCGCGCGCTCAAGCTGCCCGCGACCGACGATTTCCGCGAACGCGTCGCGACATCGCTCGCCGGCACCGAAAATGCCGTTCCCGCGGTTCAGGTGCCGACGCGCCAGATGCCGGGGCAGCGCCCGCACCGGCCGCTGCCTTATCGGGTTGCCGTCGCGTCCGAAATCACCACGGCCGGGCGCCTGCGCGTCACGATGACGAACGGGGGCATCACCGGCGTCGTGATCGCGGTGCACGACAATCGCGGCAGCCTGGGCCCGTGGCACTATACGGTCGGCGCCGGTGCGCAACTGGCGAGCGAGCAATGGCACGACGCCGGGCTGCTCGACGCCTATGACCTGACGTTGCGCGGCCCCAACGGGCTCTGGTGCCGGCTGGCCGGCGGTTTCGCCGCCGACGCCCCGGCGTGCGAGGCGCAGGCGCTGGCGCGGCCCGATCTGGACGCGGTGGAGATTGCCCTGCACAACCACGGGACGATGCCCCAAACCTTCCTGGTCGCGCTCGACCCCGATTATCCGACGCTCGGCGACCGCCGCCGCCGCGTGTCCGTGGCTCCGGGCAAGACGGTGCGCGACCTGTGGCGGGTCGACCGCAGCGACCATTGGTACGACCTCAGCATCACCGTGGAAGGCGATTCGGCCTTTCTCCGCCGGTTCGCCGGCAAGGTGGAAACCGGCCGCGCGGGGCGCACCGATCCGGCGATCGGCCGCATGCGGCTGACGGCATGACCTGGCGGCTTACCCTGCGCCGCCGCGTCGCACCGCTGCTCGCGCTGCCGCTCGTCGTCGCCGTCACGGCTGCGGCGCCGGCCGGCAACGATGACGGCCCCTATCTCCCGCGCACCAGTCTCCCCGACGCGATCGCGATCCTGCCGCCGCCGCCCGCCCCGGGCAGCGCGGCGGCGCGCGCCGATCAGGCGGTGTTCGCCGCGACGCGTGCGCTCGCGGGGAGCGCACGCTGGCGGATCGCGACCGACGACGTCACCAACGCCCCGCTCGATCGCTTCGCCTGCGCGATCGGTGTGCAGCTCGATGCGCATCGCGCGCCGGCGCTGGCCCGGCTGCTCGACCGCATCGGCACCGGCGACCTCGTCGGCCCGGTCAAGGCGCATTACGCGGTGCGCCGCCCCTATCTCGGCGGCGACGCGCCGATCTGCGAGCCGCGCACCGCGCATCTTGCCGCCAATGGCGACTATCCTTCGGGCCATGCCGCCAATGGCTGGCTCGAAGGACTCGTGCTCGCGCAGCTGCTTCCCGGCCGCGCCGGGCCGATCCTCGCCCGCGCGCGCAGCTATGGCGAAAGCCGCGTCGTCTGCGGCTCGCACAGCGTCAGTGCGGTGCAGGCGGGGTGGCAGGCGGCGGCGATCACCTTTGCGCTGCTCCAGTCGCGGCCGGCCTTCCGGCGCGACCTCGCCGCCGCCCGCGCCGAACTCGCCCGCCTCGCGCCGGCCGCCCCCCGTCCGGACAGCGGCCAGTGCGCCGCCGAAACCGCGACGCTCGCCCAGCGTCCATGGTGAGCATCGGGCGTCATCAAAGCGTCGCAACTGGTCTATACCAGTCCGGCATGGACGCTGATCTTTCGGAAAACGACGCCGCCTCGTCGGGCGCACAGGGCGGGATTTCGTGGCCGGTGCTGATCGCCGGCGGCCTCGCCGCGTTCGGCGCTTACTTCGCCATGTACGCCTTCCGCAAGCCCTTTGCCGCCGCGACCTATGAGCATGTCGCGGGCTGGGACTTCGCACTCGACTACAAGACCGCGCTGCTGATCGCCCAGGTGTTCGGCTATGCCGCGTCGAAGTTCATCGGGATCCGCGTCATCGCCGAATTCGGGCGTCAGGGACGGGCGCTGGCGATCCTCGGCCTGATCGGCGCGTCATGGCTCGCGCTGATCCTGTTCGCCCTGCTGCCGCCGCCCTGGACGATCCTGTGCCTGTTCCTCAACGGCCTGCCGCTGGGCATGATCTGGGGGCTGGTGTTCAGCTATGTCGAGGGGCGCCGTACCTCCGAACTGCTCGGCTCGATGCTGTGCGCCAGCTTCATCCTGTCGTCGGGCGTGGTGAAGTCGGTTGCGGTGATGCTGATGCAGGCGGGGGTCGCCGAACGCTGGATGCCCGCCGCGACGGGGCTCGTGTTCGTGCCGCTGCTCCTCGTCTCGCTGTGGATCCTCGAACGGCTGCCCCCGCCCGATGCGCGCGACATCGCCGAACGGACCGAACGCGTGCCGATGCACCGGGCCGATCGTGCCGCCTTCCTGCGCGGCCACGGCACCGCGCTCGCACTGCTCGTCGCGGGCTATATCCTGCTCACCGCGATCCGCGACTTCCGCGACAGCTTCGCTGCCGAGATCTGGCGGGCACTGGGCTTCGGCGGCGTCGCCTCGGTCTTTTCGGCGAGCGAGCTTCCCGTCGCCGCGATCTCGCTTGCCGGGCTCGGCGCGCTGATGCTGGTGCGCGACAACCGGCGCGCGCTGCTCGCGATGCATGCGCTCGTCGTCGCGGGCGCGGCGCTGCTCGGGCTTGCCACGCTTGCATTCCAGTCGGGGTGGCTGTCCCCGCTCGCCTGGATGATCCTCACCGGCGCCGGGCTCTATCTCGCCTATACGCCCTTCAACGCGATGCTGTTCGACCGGATGGTCGCGGCGATCGGCCGCGCGGGCAATGCGGGCTTCCTCATCTACATCGCCGACGCCTCGGGCTATGCGGGCAGCGTCGCGCTGCTCCTCTATCGCAGCCTGGCCCAGCCGAAGATGGACTGGCTCCGCTTCTACATCGACTGCGCCTATACCGCCGCGGCGGCGGTCGCGCTGTTCACGATCGCTTCGGCGATCCACTTCGCGCGCAGCCGTCGCGCCACGCCGTCGCCCACGCGCGAGGCGGCCCATGGCTGACCCCGTCACCAGCGATGTCGTGATCGTCGGCGCCGGCATCGTCGGGCTGGCGCACGCGCTCGCCTGCGCCCGGCGCGGCCTGCGCGTCACCGTGATCGATCGTGACGCCCAGGCGAACGGCGCCTCGATCCGCAATTTCGGCTTCGTCACCGTCACCGGCCAGGCGCGCGGCACCGTCCATGGCCTCGCCCGCCGCAGCGCCGCGATCTGGCGCGAGGTCGCGCCCCAGGCGGGGATCGCGGTCGAACAGCAGGGACTGCTCCTCGTCGCCCAGCGGCCCGAGGCAGAGGCGGTGCTCGACGCGTTTCTCGCGACGGAGATGGGGCAGGACTGCGAACGTCTCTCCCCCGCCGCGAGCGCCGATCGCTTCCCGATGGTCCGCGACGCGCGCGCCGCGCTGTTCAGCCCGCACGACCTGCGCGTCGAATCGCGCGAAGCGATCCCGCGCCTCGCCGCCTGGCTCGCTGCCGCGCACGGCGTCCGCTTCGTGCGTCAGGCTGGGGTTCACCATGTCGAAAGCGGCCGCGTCGTCACCAGCGTCGGGCGCTTCGATGCCCCCGCGATCATCGTCTGCCCGGGCGATGCCGGCGCGGCGCTGTTTCCCGAGTTGTTCGCCGCGGCGCAGGTCACGCGCTGCAAGCTCCAGATGCTGCGGCTCGCGCCGCCGGGCTGGCGCCTGCCCGCACCGGTGATGAGCGACCTGTCGATGGTCCGCTATCTCGGTTACGCCGAACTGCCCGAGGCGGCGGCGCTCGAGGCCCGGCTCCGCGCGGAGCCCGCCGCGGCCGCGGCCCTCGCCGACGGCATCCACCTGATCGCGGTGCAGAGCGCCGACGGCAGCCTCGTCGTCGGCGACAGTCACCACTATGCCGCCACGCCCGACCCGTTCGGCGACGATCGGGTCGATGCCGCGATGCTGGCGCAGTTCGCCGCGGTGCTCGGCCCCGCGCCCGCGATCCGGCAGCGGTGGATCGGCACCTATGCCAGCGGACCGCAGCACAGCATCGTGCGGACGCCGGCGCCCGGCGTGCGGCTCGTCGTCGTCACCAGCGGCACCGGCGCCTCCACCGGCTTCGCGCTCGCCGAAACCGTGGTCGACGAACTGCTTGGGTGAAATCGGTCAGAAGGGGGAGATTCGCATGGTTCCGGGGCTGAAGGCGGTCGTGTTCGACTGGGCCGGCACGATGATCGATTTCGGCAGCCGCGCGCCCGTCGTCGCGCTGTGCCGCCTGTTCGCCGATGCCGGGATTCCGGTATCGGAGGCCGAGGCGAGGGCCGATATGGGTCGGGCAAAGCGCGATCATATCGCCGCGCTGCTCACCCATCCGCGCATCGCCGGGGAATGGATCGCCCGTCACGGCCACGCCCCCGGCGACAACGAGATCGACACGCTGTTCGCCCGGATCGAGCCGATGATGCGCGAGGCCGCCCGCGAATGCGCGACGCTGATCGACGGCGCCGCCGCGGTCGCGGCGCAACTCCGCGCGGCGGGTGTCCGCATCGGTTCGTGCACCGGCTATACGCGCGCGATGATGGCCGACATCCTGCCGGCGGCCGCCGAACAGGGCTATCGCCCCGACTGCGTCGTCTGCGCCGGCGACACCCCCGCGGGTCGGCCCTCGCCGCTGATGCTGTGGCAGAATCTGGTCACGCTCGGCGTCTGGCCCGCCTCCGCCTGCGTCAAGGTCGACGATGCCGAGGTGGGGATCGCCGAGGGGCTGGCCGCCGGCGTGTGGACCGTCGGCGTCGCCGCCAGCGGCAACGGCGTCGGCCTGTCCGCGGCCGCACTCGCGGCGCTTCCCGCCGAGGAGCGCGAGGCGCGCATCGCTGCGGCGCGCGACCGTCTGCTAGCCGCCGGGGCACATGCCGTCATCGACACGGTCGCCGATCTGCCCGCATTGCTCGCCGGCCCGTTCGGCGAATATCTCCAGGGCTAGGCATCGCCCGGCGCCAGCCCCGCACATTGTCGCGCCAGCCAGTCGCGTTCGGCGGGGGGCGGCGCCAGTGCAAGCGCGGCGGCATAGCTCGCGCGTGCCGCGGCGATGCGCCCCAGCCGTCGCAACAGGTCTGCGCGCACCGCATGGAATGCCAGGTAACGCTCCGTCGCCGGCCCGGCGAGCGCATCGACCGCGGCAAGCGCCGCCGCCGGTCCCGCCACCTCGGCCAGCACGACGGCGCGGTTGATCCGCACCACCACGTCGTCGCGTATCGCCACCAGCCGATCATAAAGCGCGAGCAGTTCGGCCCAGGGCGGCGGCTCGGCCAGCGACCGGCGGCGGCACCATGCCCGCTGCAGCGCCGCCTGCACCCCGCGCGGGGTGTCGAGCAGCGCCGCGCCCGCCGCGTCCGCCTGCGCATCGGCCTGCGCGATCAGCGCGCGGCGGAAGCGCTGCGGGTCCTGTTCGGACAGCGGCACCATGCCCCCCGCCGCATCAAGCCGCGCGGGCCGCCGCGCCTCGGCATAGCGCACCAGCGCCGCCAGCGCGCGCACCTCGGCCGCGTCGGGCAGCAACGCGGTGAGGATCGTCGTCAGATGCAGCACCTCCGCCGCAAAGCCGGCATGGGCGCTGCGCCCCGCCGCGTCCTCGTGCGCCTTGGCATAGGCGAGCTCGAGCGTGGTGAGCACCGCTTCCAGCCGCTCGGGCCAGGCCGCGGGCGCGGGCAGTTCGAACGCGATTCCCGCCTGCGCGATCTTGCGCTTGGCCCGGACCAGCCGCTGCGCCAGCGTCGGCTCGGGGATCAGCAGCGCCCGCGCAATCTCGGCGGTGCTCAGCCCGCAGACGAGCCGCAGCGTCAACGCCGCCCGCGATTCGGGCGCCACCGCCGGGTGGCAGCAGATAAAGATCAGCCGCAGCCGCTCGTCGGGGATCGCATGGCCGTCGGCCGCCAGCATCGCCTCGGCGCTCGGCACCGGATCGGGCGGCGGCGGCATCGGCTGCCGCGCCCGGACCGCGTCCCGGCGCAGCCGGTCGAGCACCACGCGTTCGGCGACGCGATAAAGCCACGCGGCAGGATCGTCGGGGATGCCGCGCTCGGGCCAGTGGCGCAGCGCCCGGACACAGGCTTCGGCAAAGCCGTCCTCGGCGCATGACAGGTCGCGAAAGCGCGCGGCGAGCGCGGCGACGATGCGCCCGCCCGCCGCACGGAACACCCGGTCGAGTGCGGCGCCGTTCACTCGTCGATCAACGGCCGAACCTCGATCGACCCGTCGCCGATCAACGGCACCTCGCGCGCAATCGCCAGCGCGGCGTCCAGGTCGGGAACGTCGATCAGGTAAAAGCCGCCCAGTTGCTCCTTGGCCTCAGCGAAGGGGCCGTCATGCACATGCTTGCCGCCGCCGGCGGTCCGCACCGTCGTCGCGGTCGCGGTCGGGCGCAGCCCGGCCCCGCCGACGCGCCGGTCGCCCAGCCCCTGCGCAAAGGCCTGGTGCCGCGCGATATGGTCGCGCAGCAGCTTGCCGTCCTCTTCCGGGCCATAGGCGGCTTCGTCTTCATAGATGAACAGCGCGAACTTCATCGTCCTTCCCCTTCCGATCGGGCACCATAATCGGTCGGCCCGCACGGGAAAGACGCGGTGACAGCACGCGGATCGACAGCCGCACGCAAAAAAATCGCATCGGTCGCGAACGGGACCGATGCGGCACGCAAATCGACGCGCGACCGCCGAAGCGGCCGGTTATCACTCGGTTTTCGGGAAATGCCCGGCCGAAGCGGGGAGCCATATGGCGGAGAGGGAGGGATTCGAACCCTCGGTACGGTTACCCGCACAACGGTTTTCGAGACCGCCCCGATCGACCACTCCGGCACCTCTCCGCAATGGGGCGACACGCTTGGTTTCCGTCGGGGATTTCCGTCGGGACACCGGCGCGCCGGTCGATTGGAGGCGCGCCACTAGCCCAAGGTTTCGGGTTGTGCAAGCGTCATTCTTGCCCTTCGCCGTCGGCACCCTAAATTATTTGTATGAATCGTTCGGATCTCGCCCTGCCCGACACCGCCCTGCGCGCCGCGCTGCCGCTCCCCGAAGTCGCCACCGCGCGCTTCGGCATCGGCGACGTGGTACGCCACCGCAGCTTTGATTTCCGCGGCGTGGTGTTCGATGTCGACCCGGTCTTCGCCAACAGCGACGAATGGTACGAATCGATCCCCGAGGCCGTCCGCCCGCGCAAGGACCAGCCCTTCTACCATATCCTCGCCGAAAATGCGGAGGCGAGCTATGTCGCCTATGTCAGCCAGCAGAACCTCGAGGCCGACGACAGCGGCGAGCCCGTCGACCACCCCGCGATTCGCGATCTGTTCAACGAGGACGATGACGGTCGCTACCGGCTGAAGCCCCAGCACCGCCATTAACCGGCACCGCCATTAAGGCGTAGGCGCGGCCGAAGCGCGCGCGACGCGGCGCATCGCCGCCGCGTCCGGACGCCGGCCACCCGGCGGGGCGGCATAAATTGCCCCCCGCGCCCCCGTTGGCGGTTGACTCGAACCCTGCCTTACCTTAGGTGCGCCTTTCCTTCCTGCTCGGGTGCTGCCCGCGCGGGCACACGCATTTTGGGTTGAGAAGAAAGCCATGTTCGCAGTCGTGCGCACGGGCGGCAAGCAGTATCGCGTTGCCGCGGGAGACAAGATCGTCGTCGAGAAGCTCGAGGGCGAAGCCGGTTCGACCATCACGCTGGGCGACGTTCTGCTCGCCGGTGAAGGCAGCGAACTGAAGCCCACCCAGGGTCTGACCGTTTCGGCGGAGATCATCGCGCAGGCGAAGGGTGAAAAGGTCATCATCTTCAAGAAGCGCCGCCGCCACAACTATCGTCGTCGCAACGGCCACCGTCAGCAGCACACCATCCTGAAGATCACCGCCATCGGCGGGCAGGAAGGTTAAGGCACGCGCGGTTCGAGATCGAGGAGTTTAGGAAATGGCACATAAGAAGGCAGGCGGTTCGTCCCGCAACGGTCGCGACTCTGCGGGCCGTCGTCTCGGCGTGAAGAAGTTCGGTGGCGAAGCCGTCGTCGCCGGCAACATTCTCGTGCGTCAGCGCGGCACCAAATTCTATCCGGGCGTGAACGTGGGCATGGGCAAGGACCATACCCTTTTCGCGCTCGTGAACGGCCGCGTGTCGTTCAAGGAAGGCAAGCTTGGCCGCAAGTTCTGCTCGGTGGAAATGATTGCGGAGGCTGCCGAGTAACATCGGGCAACCGGCCGGGTTGCCCACCAGGGCGACCCGGGTCCGCACGGACCAACGCAAAAAGGGAGACGGGTCGCCCCGGCTCCCTTTTTTCGTGCTCCCTCCACCCGCGCTGTCGCATGGCCGTCACTGAAAACGGGCATGGGCGCGCCGAGACCGAGGAGAGTGGTCATGTTCGTGCGTACGCAGAGACTGACATTAAGGCCCGGCTGGAACGAGGATGCCCCCGCGATCGCCCGCGCGATCGGCCATGCCCAGGTTTGCGAGCGGCTGGCGCAGGTTCCCTGGCCCTATGAGTTGACCGAGGCGCAGGCGTTTCTCGCCGCGCAGCGCGAGGCGCGCTATCCGGCGCTGCTGATCTTCGAACATGTGGGACCGGAGGTCCGGCTGATCGGCGCAACCGGCATCAACGCCCGCGACGACGGCAGCCATGCGCTCGGCTATTGGCTCACCCCCGCCGCCTGGGGGCGCGGCTATGCGACCGAGGCGGCGGCAGGCGTCGTGCGGATGGCGCGCGAATCGCTGCGGCTCAAGCGGCTCGTCGCCGAACATTTCATCGACAACCCCGCCTCGGGGCGCGTGCTCCGCAAGCTCGGCTTCCGTCCGACCGGGGCGGTGGTGCCGCGTTTTGCCCGCGCGCGCGGATGCGAGGTCGCCAGCGTGCTGTTCGAACTCGATCTTCAGGCCGATGCGCCCGATCGATGCCACGGGATCGAACGTATCGCCGCCTGACCCTCGGCCGGATTCCGGCCGCTCTCCGCCCTGCCCCGCCGCCGGCCGCTGCCGTGCGGCGGGGCCGGTGCCGTCACGACCGGGCGGGCACCGGCTGCCCCGCCAGCGCCGGGTCGTCGGCCGCCACGAGCAGATGGCGGTCATCATGCTGCCACGGGTGGAAGCCAGGCATGAAGAACGCCAGATACTGTCCCGCCACGCGCCGCGCGAGCCCCGGCGTGCCAAAGGCATACCAGAACAGCCGCCACCAGATGCGCGGGCCGCGCAGCCCGTCCTGCCGCAACAACTCCAGGATGCCGCGCCGCCGCCCGTTGAAGAAATGAACGCTGGTGAGCAGCATCACGCTCGCCTTCATCCGCCACCGCTGCCACCGGCTCCAATCGCGCGTGGCGTGCAGCCAGGTGTCATAGGCGACGCCCTTGTGCTCGATCTCCTCGACCGCGTGCCAGCGCCACAGCGCCGCCGCGTGCGGGTCGGCGCCCTTCAGGTGGCGCGGATCGGCGAGCAGTTCGTGCGCCAGGATCGCCGTGAAATGCTCCAGGCACATCGTCGCCGCCAGGCTCGCGATCGGCGGCCGCGTGCGCGCCAGCGCAAGCTGCTTGTCGACATCGGCTTCGAGCGAGTCAACGACATAGCCCTGCTGCGTCACATGGCGGTTGAACGCCAGATGCTCGCGGCTGTGCACCACTTCCTGTCGGATGAACGCCGCGATCTCGGCATCGAGGCGCGGCGGCACGCCGGCACGAAACTGGCGCACGCTGTCGATGAAAAAGCCCTCTCCCTTCGGAAAAGTGACTGAAAGCGCATTGTAAAATGCGGTCGCGACGGGGTCGTCATCCAGCCACCATCGCCGCTGGTCTACGCCTCGACCAAAGCGCCGGTCGCGCGGCGTGATGGTGACCTTGGCAGGAGTCTTTGCTTTCGGCATGCAATTGCTCCACTAGCGTTCGCTTCCTTTTTACCAGAAGCCGATGGTGATATTAACACCAATGTCAAAAAATGCACGCAAGCGTCTCTCGCCCGAAGAATCGCGCGACGCGGCGCTTGAGGCGGCCCGGACGCTGCTGCTCGAATCGGGGCCGCAGGCGGTGACGCTCAAGGCCGTTGCTGCGGCGATGGGGCGCACCCATGCCAATCTGCTCCATCATTTCGGCAGCGCCGCGGGGCTGCAAAAGGCGCTTGCCGCGCGCCTGGCCGCCTGTGTCACCGCCAAGATCGGGGCGGCGGTGCTCCGTTCGCGCGAGCAGGACGAGGATCCGCGCGAGGTGGTCGAACTCGCCTTCGACGCCTTCGATCGCGAAGGCGCGGGCGCGCTCGCCAGCTGGATGCTGCTCAACGGCAACGAGGATGCGCTCGACCCGATTCTCGAGGCGATCCACCGCCTGCTCGACGAAATCGGCCCTACCGATGCGCTGGGGCCTGAGGCGCTGCGCGAACGCACGCTTCAGATCACATTGATGGCGCTCGGCGATGCGCTGCTCGGCGGGCCGATGGCGCGCGCGCTGGGGCTGCCGCGCGATCGGGCGCGCGAAATCGCGGTGCGTCAGTTGCGGGACTGGGCGGCGGCGGCGCCGGCGGGCGCGGTCCAGGGCTGACGCGCGGCGGCTATTCGGCGGCGACGCGCGTGCCGCGATCGACCTGCATCGCCTCGTCGATCGCCTTGGCTAGCCCGGCGAGCGTATAGGGCTTGCGCAGCACCGTGTGGCCGCCGAACGTCGCGGCATCGACATCGCCGGCAAAACCGGTGACGAACAGCACGCCGACATCGCCGATCCGCTCGCCCAGCGCCGCGATCATCTCCGGTCCCGTCTGTCCGGGCATCAGCACGTCGCTGACGATCAGGTCGAGCGCGGGCATCGCCTCGATCACATGCGGCACGGCGATCGGGTCGGTGCAGGTGGTGACGCGGTGGCCCAGTTCCTCGATCGCGCTCTTGGTCGCGGTCAGCACGCGCGGATCGTCCTCGACGACCAGGATGTCGAGCGCCGCGGGCCGCCCCGCCCCGACCGGCACGGGCACCGGCACGGCCGGTGCCAGGGCGGGCGCCGCCGGGCTCACCGCCACCGGCGCAGCGGCGGCCGGCAGCGCCGTCGGCGACGGCGTCATCCCGCCCGTTTCCGCCTCGCCGGCGGCCGCCGCGGCGACGTGGCGCGGCATGTACAGCGTCACGCGCGTGCCGCGCCCGATCGCGGTCTCGATCCCGATCTCGCCGCCCGACTGGCGCACGAAGCCGAAGATCTGGCTGAGGCCCAGCCCCGTGCCCTTGCCCACCGGCTTGGTGGTAAAGAACGGTTCGAACACGCGCTCGAGCACTTCGGGCGGCATGCCGCAGCCGGTGTCGGCGACGGTGATCGTCACATATTCGCCGGCTGCGCACTCGCCCACCTGCCCCGCCGCCAGCATCGCGCCCGCCGTGGTGATGGTCAGCGTGCCGCGCCCGTCCATCGCGTCGCGCGCGTTGACCGCCAGGTTGAGCAGCGCATTTTCCAGCTGGTGCCGGTCGACATGGATGCGCCATCCGGTCCCGGCGTCGCGCGTCACGACGCGGATCGTGTCGCCCAGCGTGCGGTCGAGCAGCTCGTGCATCCCCGCGATCAGCGCCGATGCCTCCACCGGCTCGGGCAACAGCGCCTCGGCGCGCGAAAAGGCGAGCAGCCGCCGGGTCAGCGCGGCGGCGCGGTTGGCGCCCTCCATCGCGTTCTCGATGTGGCGCTGCGCGTCGGGGCCGTTGCTGTGCAGGTGCCGCTTGGCGAGTTCCAGCCCGCCCAGCACCACCGCCAGCATGTTGTTGAAATCGTGCGCGATGCCGCCGGTCAGCTGGCCCACCGCCTCCATCTTCTGCACCTGGCGGAGCTGGGCTTCGGCCTGTTCGCGCTCGCGCGCCTCGCTGCGCAGTTCGGCGGTCGCGGCCTCGACCGCGGCCTGAAGCTGCTCGGCCCGCGCGCGCTCGGCCTCGGCCTCGGCATCGGCGCGCGCGCGCTGGCCCTCGGCCTCGATCGCCATCCAGCCGATCAGGATCGCGCCCAGCACGATCAGCACGCCGAACCCCATCAGGACGTGCGACGCGACGCTCGAATTCTCGACCAGATCGGCCGCCGCCTGTGTGCGGGCGCGCAGCAGCGTGCGCTCCGAATCGACGATCTGCCCCACCAGCGCCTCGACCTGCTGGCGCGCCGGGCTGTTGCGCACGCGGTAATAGCTGCCCCAGGCGTCGTTGTGGCGCTTGAAGGTCGAATAAAGCGCGGTTTCGTTGAGTTCCTTGCCGCGCTGGTCGAAGGCGCTGCGCAGCCGGGCGATCTGCGCCTGCTGGCGCGGGCTGTCGCCGGTCAACTGGCGCAACCGCGCGAGCTGGTCGCCCGCGCGCGTCCATTGCTCGGTATATTCCTGGCCCAGCGTGCGGTCGCCGCTGACGACATAGCGTCCCAGCGCCGCTTCCGCCGAAGAGATCGCGCCCGACAGTTCGCGCGCGCGCATCACCACTTCGAACGTGTGCTGCTGGCGCGCGATCGCCAGGTCGCGCTCGCGGTCGCTGCGCTGCTGGAGCAGGATGAGCGCGGCAAGCACCCCCAGCCCCAGCACCGCCAAGGCGCCGAGCAGAAGGATCCGCCAGTTCGTCATGTGACGAACACGATCGATCAGGGTGCCCTGTCCCTCGCTCATCCGGCGCCTATCCTAGGCTTTTCGGCGGCGGCTGAAAAGCTGCGGTTTGCCCTCAGCCGAGGACGCCGACCGCCTTGCCCGCCGCCTCGAACATGCCCAGCACGCGATCGATCTGCTCGCTCGTGTGCTCGGCGCACAGCGAGCAGCGCAGCAGATAGGTGCCGGCCGGGGTCGCGGGCGGGCGCGCCATGTTGACGTACAGCCCGTTATCGAGCAGCGCCTGCCACATCCGCACCGCCTGTTCCTGGTCCTCCAGGATCACCGCGATGATCGCCGAATCGGGCGTCGCGGTGCCCAGGCGGAAGCCCATCTGCGTCAGCCCGCCGTGCAGCCGGCGCGCATTGTCCCACAGCCGCGCGCGCTTTTCGTGCGCGTGGCGCAGCTTGCGGATCGACGTCGCGGCGGTCGCGACCACCGACGGCGGCAGCGACGCGGTGAAGATATAGGGGCGGCACGCCAGCCGCACCGCCTCGAACTTGGGATGGTTCGAGACACAGAAGCCGCCGACCGTGCCGACCGACTTGGAAAAGGTGCCGACGACGAAATCGACCTGCCCCTCCAGCCCCTGGTCCTCGTACACGCCGCGCCCGTTGGGACCGAAAAAGCCCATCGAGTGCGCTTCGTCGACAAGCACCATCGCGCCGTGCTTCTTCGCTACCGCGACCATCTCGCGCAACGGGGCGATGTCGCCCAGCATCGAATAGACGCCCTCGAGCACGACGAGCTTGCCCGGCTCGACCGGCAGGCGGCCCAGCCGCTTGTCGAGATCCTCGACCGAATTGTGGCGGAAGCGGACGATCTCGGCATTGCCCATCGAACAGCCGTCATAGATCGACGCATGGCTATCGGCGTCGAGCACGACATATTCGCCCTTGCCCGCCAGCGTGCTGATCATGCCCAGATTGGCCTGATAGCCGGTCGAAAACACGATCGCGCCGCTGGTGCCATAGAATTCGCGCAGCGCCGCCTCGGCTTCCATATGGTCGCGGAAGGTGCCGTTGAGCATGCGGCTGCCGTTGGTTCCCGAACCAAAGGTCTTCAGCGCCTCGATCCCCGCCGCGATCACGTCGGGGTCAAAGGTCATGCCCATATAGTTGTAGGTGCCGAGCAGGATCGTGTCGCGGCCCTTGATCACCGCCTCGGTCGGCGACTTCACCTGGTCCATCACGATCGCGAACGGATCGGTCACGCCGCTGTCGAGCAGCTTCTGGCGTTCGGCGATCAGGCCGTCGAACTTGCTCATCAGGTCGCCCGTCGCGGGCGCCCCGTCGGTACGCAGCATTTCGGTCACTTGGCTCAGCCCTTCAGCTTGGCGACCGCGTCGACGAGCTGGCCGACGGTCTCGATCTCGGCCTGCATGTTCATCGTGATGATGATGTCGAACTCGTCCTCGATCGCCGCGACGAAATCCATCACGGTCAGGCTGTCCCACTCCAGGTCGCCGGCAAAGCTGGTGGAGTCCGTCAGCGCGATGCCCTTCTTGTTGAACGGCTCGATCAGGCGGGAGACGGTCTGGAAGATTTCGGCGCGGTCGCTCACGGTCATTCCTTGAATGGTGGTTCGAGGCCCGCCCTGCCAAGCAAATGCGGCGGGGTTTGGGCGAACGGCGCTCTATAGCAGCCCGTTCGCGCGATACCATGCCGCGGTACGTGCCAGCGCGGCGGGCGTATCGAGCGTCGGTTGCCACATTTGGGCGGGCACGCGGCGGGCGGGATCGACCACCCAGTCGGGATGGCAGAAATAGTCGACGCGGTCGGGCGTCAGCTTCGCCCGGTCGCCGCGGACGCGCCGGTCGGCCCAGGCGGTCGCCATCAGCAGCGGCCGCGGCACGCGCAGCGCCAGCACGCGCCGCCCCACCGCTGCGCCCAGCGCATGCGCGAATTCGCGGTGCGTCCACCCGCCGGGGCGGCCGTCGTCGACCTCCAGGATCGTGCGGCAGTCGTGCGTCGCCGCCAGCGCGAGCAACAGCCGCCCCAGCTCGCTCACCTCGATCACCGACAGCCGCCCGGCCGACGGCAACAGCGCCAGCCCCCATCGCGCCATCCGGAACAGTTCCAGCATCTCGCGATCGCCGGGACCGAAGATCGCCGGCGGCCGCACGATCGTCCAGTCGAGCGGCGCGGCCGTGACCAGCGCCTCCGCCTCGGCCTTCGACCAGCCATAGGTCGACAGGCGCGGCTCGCGCGCGGCGAGCGACGAGACATGGACGAAACGGTTCACGCCCGCCGCCTGCGCCGCCGCCAGCATCGCCGCGGTGCCGTCGATGTTCCCGCGGGCAAAGCCGTCGCGCGTCGGCGCGTTGACCACCCCGGCGACATGGATCACCGCATCGGCGCCGGTCGCCAGCGCCTGCAGCGCCGCGGCGTCGTCCAGGCTGCCGGGCACCCATTCGATGCCGTCGCGCGCGGGCTGTGCGCGCCGGGTGAGCGCGCGCACGCGATGCCCCGCGGCGAGCGCCAGCTCGATCAGGCACGAACCGACAAAGCCCGTCCCGCCGGTGATCGCCAGCACGCTCACAACAGCGCCATGTGGCTGCGGTGCACCAGCGCGGCGCGCGGCGCATAGCCCAGCACCGCCTCGATCGCGTCGCTGCGCATTCCCATGATCCGTTCCGCCTCCTCGCGGTCATATTCGGCCAGCCCGCGCGCGATCCGCTCGCCGTCGGGGCCGACCACCACCACCAGGTCGCCGCGGACGAAGCCGCCCTCGATCCGCGTGGCGCCCGCGGGCAACAGGCTGCGCCCGTCGCGCAGTGCGCGGGCCGCCCCCGCATCGATATGGATGGTGCCTTGCGCAGTCAGCCCGCCGCTCAGCCACGCCTTGCGCGCGCGCGCCGGGCCGTGCGCGACGAACAGCGTGCCGCCGCGCGTCGCCAGCGCGGTCAGCGGACGCGCGACGCGGCCCGTGGCGATGCCCAGATGCGCGCCCGCCGCGGTCGCGATCCGCGCCGCCTCGACCTTCGACACCATGCCGCCCGATCCCATCCCCGACGCCGACCGCGAATCGGCCATGTGCGCCACCGCCTCGATCGAATCGACGCGCGCGATGCGCTGCGCCCCGGCGTGAGTCGCGGGGTTGGCGTCGTACAGCCCGTCGACGTCGGACAGCAGCAGCACGCCGTCGGCGCCGCACGCGCTGCCGACGCGCGCCGCCAGCCGGTCGTTGTCGCCGAAGCGGATCTCCTCGGTCGCGACGCTGTCATTCTCGTTGATGACCGGCACCACGCCCAGCCGCAGCAGCCGGTCGAGCGTCGCCGAGACGTTGAGGTAGCGGCGCCGCGTCTCGAGGTCGTCGAGCGTCACCAGGATCTGCGCGGCGGTCAGCCCCTGTTCGTGGAGCAGCGTCGCCCAATGGCTCGAAAGCGCGATCTGGCCCGTCGCGGCGGCGGCCTGCGCATCCTCCAGGCTGGCGCGCCCGCCCTTGGCGAGCCCCAGCCGCCGCGCTCCCAGCGCGATCGCGCCCGACGAGACGACGACGATCTGCTGCCCCGCCGCAGCGCGCGCGGCCAGGTCGGCGACCAGCCCGGCCAGCCACTCGCGCCGCACGCGCCCGTCGGGGTCGACGAGCAGCGCCGAACCGACCTTGACCACCAGCCGCGCGCACCGCTCGGGCGCCAGCGCGGCGTTCAGGTCCAGCGACTGTTCCGGGTCCAGTTCCGCCATCGCCGCCTCGCTCAGATCGGCGACCACGGCTTGGGCGCATCCTCGCCCGCCTCGCCTTCGGCGTCCGGATCCGAATCGCCGCTGCGATGCGCCTCGCCATAGCTGTCGGCCGGGCCGATCCGCTCGAGCAGCCGGTCGAGCACCGCCTCGACGCCCGCGCCGGTCGCGCCCGAAATCGGGATCACCTCGGCGCCGCTCGCCTCGGCGAGTTCGGCCGACAGCGCCTCGGTCAGCTCGTCGTCGAGCAGGTCGACCTTGTTGAGCGCGATCACCTCGGGCTTGTCGGTCAGCCCGGCGCCATAGGCGTCAAGCTCGCCGCGGACGATGCGATAGGCCTCGACCGGGTCGTCGCCATGCGCGTCGACCAGGTGCAACAGCACACGGCAGCGCTCGATATGCCCCAGGAAGCGATCGCCGATCCCCGCCCCGTCAGCTGCGCCTTCGATCAGGCCGGGAATGTCGGCCAGCACGAATTCGCGCCCCTTGTGGCTCACGACGCCCAGCTGCGGCCGCGTGGTGGTGAAGGCATAGGCGCCGACCTTGGCCTTGGCGTTGGTCACCGCGTTGATGAAGGTCGACTTGCCCGCGTTGGGCAGCCCGACCAGCCCCGCATCGGCGAGCAGCTTCAGCCGCAGCCACACCCACGCCTCCTCACCGGGCCAGCCGGTGCCGTGCTGGCGCGGCGCGCGGTTGGTCGACGTCTTGTAGCTCGCATTGCCGCGCCCGCCGTCGCCGCCGCGCAGGAACACCTGGCGCTGGCCCGGATAGGTCATGTCGAGCAGCAGCGTGCGCTCCTCGTCGTCGGCCAGGATCTGCGTGCCCACCGGCACCTTGATGACCAGGTCGCGCCCGCCGGCGCCGGTCTTGTTCGATCCGGACCCGCCGGTGCCGCGCGGCGCGCGGAAATGCTGGGTATAGCGGAAATCGATCAGCGTGTTCAGGCCGGGCACGGCCTCGAACACGATGTCGCCGCCCTTGCCGCCGTCGCCGCCGTCGGGGCCGCCATATTCGATGTACTTTTCGCGGCGAAAGCTGACGGCGCCGGGGCCGCCATGGCCCGAACGCACGAAAATCTTGGCTTGGTCGAGGAAATGCATGGGGTGCATATAGCCATTGCCGCAAATCCGTCACCCCATGGCGTGCATTTGGCACTTTCGGGCTGGCATGGAACGGAACCCCGGCTATACGCTTTGGCGTTCACCAGGGCGTCGCCGGGCGCCGATGACCCAACAGCAAGGCTTCCGTCGCACCGCATGAAATCGATCGATCGCTACATGGCGCGGCTGATCGCGGTTCCGCTGATCTCCACGCTGCTCATTTCGGCGATGCTCCTCGTGCTCGACCGGATGCTCCGCCTGTTCGACTTCGTCGCGACCGAAGGCGGGCCGGTCAGCGTGGTCTGGCGGATGCTCGCCAACCTGCTTCCCGAATATCTGGGGCTCGGCATCCCGATCGGGCTCATGCTCGGCATCCTGCTCGCCTTCCGCAAGCTCGCGACCTCGTCCGAGCTCGACGTGATGCGCGCCGTGGGGATGAGCTACACCCGGCTGCTGCGCGTGCCCTATATGTACGCGATGGCGCTCGCGCTGCTCAACCTGGCGATCGTCGGCTATATCCAGCCCTGGGCACGCTACAATTACGAACAGCTCCGCTTCGAACTGCGCTCGGGCGCGCTCGGCGCGTCGATCAAGGTGGGCGAGTTCACCAGCTTCGGCCCCAAGATGACGCTGCGGATCGAGGACAGCCAGAAGGAAGGGCGCGAGCTGTCGGGCATCTTCGTCCAGATGAAGACCAGCGACGGCACCCCGCTCGCGGTCAGCGCGGAAAAGGGCACCTTCCTGCGCTCGGACGATCCCGACACGATCATCTTCCGCCTCACCAACGGCACGCTCGTCCATCATGACAAGGGCTCGCCGGTGCCGCGCGTGCTCACCTTCACGACGCACAACCTGCCGATCCCGCTGCCCAAGTACGAGAATTTCCGCAAGCGCGGCGGCCGCAACCTCGAACTGACGCTGCCCGAACTCGCGCGGATCGGCGGCGACCCGCGCGCCGATCTCGAACAGCGCGATACCAGCCGCGCGCAGTTCCATTTCCGGCTGGCGGAGATCGTGTCGATCTTCCTGCTGCCGATGCTCGCGGTGGCGCTCGGCATCCCGCCCAAGCGCTCGACCTCGGCGCTCGGCGTGTTCCTCTCGATCGTGATGATCGTCACCTATCACAAGGTCAACGAATATGCCGAGGCCGTCGGCGCGCTCGGCAAGATCGATCCCATCCTGGCGCTGTGGGTGCCGTTCGCGGTGTTCGCGGGGCTGGTGATCTGGATGTATCACACCGTCGCCTATGTCCCCGGCGGCCAGCCGATCGGCGCACTCGAACGCGTGTTCGCCAAGGCGTGGAAGCTGATCCGCAAATATCTGCCCGGCCGCCGCAAGGAGTCGCGGGCATGAAGCTGATCGACCTGTTCCCCTCGCGCGCGCTCGCGCTCTACACGGGGCGGATGTTCCTCACGCGCACGCTCGCGATCCTCGCGATGCTCGTGCTGGTGCTCCAGGCGCTCGACCTGCTCAGCGAATCGGGGTCGATCCTCGCGCATCCGGGCAATGGCGAGGCCGAGATCTGGCGCTATGTCGGCCTGCGCGCGCCCCAGATCGTCGCGCGCTTCCTCCCCTTCTCGGTGCTGCTCGGCACGATCCTCACCTTCATGCAGCTCAACCAGAACAGCGAGGTGATCGCGCTCAAGGCCGCCGGCCTGTCCGCGCACCAGTTGCTCGCGCCGCTGATGGCGACGGCGCTCGGCGTCGCGCTCGTGTCGTTCACCTTCAACGAACGCGTCGTCACGCGCGCCACCGCGACGCTCGAACAATGGTCGAAGGTCGATTTCGGCCCGATGCCGATCGACCGCGGCGATCGCTCGAACGTGTGGGTCAAGAACGGCGCCGACCTGATCGCCGTCGATCAGATCCGCGGGCGCGGCGATGCGGCCCAGCTCTACGGCATCACCGTCTACGAACGCACGGGCGAGGCGCTGCGCACGATCGTCACCGCCGCACATGCCCGGCGCGAGGGTCAGGGCTGGCGCGCCGACGGCGTCCGCCGGTTCGACATCGCCAGCGGCCAGATGACCGCCCCCGGCACCGCGCTGCTGGGCGACGGCGTCCGTCCCGACCAGTTCACGCTCAACCATGTCGATCCCGACAGCACGCCCTTCTGGCAGCTCAAGGAGGCGATCGACGAGCTCAAGGTCGCCGGCCGCCCGACCAAGGCGCTCGAAGGCGCGCTGTGGCACAAGCTGTCGGGGCCGCTCTCGTCGATCCTGATGCCGCTGCTCGGTGCGGTCGCCGCCTTCGGCATCGCGCGTTCGGGCAAGCTGTTCCTGCGTGCCGTGATCGGCATGGCGCTCGGCTTTCTCTATTTCGTCGCCGACAATTTCGCCCTCGCCATGGGCAATCTGGGCGCCTATCCGCCCTTCCTCGCCGCCTGGGCGCCGTTCCTGCTGTTCCTGATGATCGGCGAGGCGGTGCTGTTGCGCAGCGAGGAATAGCCGCGCCCGGTTGCCGCCCTCCCCACGTGCAAGGAGGCGCGGCGGCGCGAACGGGGCTTGATCATCGCCGCCGCTTCGGCCGATGATCCGCCCCGAAAAGTGTTTTCAGCCGCAGCCGTGGCGGCGCACCCCGTATTTCAGTATCGGAAATCCTGCCATGTCTCTCCGCATTCGCCCCGTCGCCGGCAAGCGCGACACCAAGGCCTTTATCGACCTCGCCTATCGCCTCAACGCCGGCGATCCCAACTGGGTGCCGCCGCTCAAGGCCGATGTCGCGGGCACGATCGATCCGCGCAAGAACGGCTGGTTCAGCCATGCCGAGGCCCAGCTCTTCCTCGCCGAACGCGACGGCCGCGTCGTCGGCCGCATCTCGGCGCATATCGACCGCCTCGCGCTCGACATGCCGCCCGAACAGGGCTTCGGCCCCGGCACCGGCTTTTTCGGCATGTTCGAGGCCGAGGATGAGGAAACCGCCGCCGCGCTGATCGCCACGGCCGAGGACTGGCTGCGCGCCAAGGGGATGACGCGCGTGCTCGGCCCGGTCAGCCTGTCGGTGTGGGAGGAACCCGGCCTGCTCGTGCGCGGCCACGATCATGCCCCCACGATCCTGATGGGCCACCACCCCCAGCGCTATCAGGGCTGGATCGAGCGGCTGGGCTACACGACCGCCAAGACGCTGCTCACCTACGAACTCGACATCACGCGCGAGTTTCCGCCGATCGTCCAGCGCATCGTCGCCGCGGGCGAAAAGGATCCGCGCGTCCGCATCCGTCAGGTCGACAAGTCGCGCTTCGACGAAGAGGCGGCGACGATCCTCGCGATCCTCAACGACGCCTGGTCGGACAATTGGGGCTTCGTCCCGCTCACCCAGCCCGAAATCGACGATGTCGGCAAGAAGCTGAAGCCGCTGGTGTTCGAGGATCTGATCCGCATCGCCGAAATCGACGGCGAGCCGGTGGCGTTCATGATGACGCTCCCCGACCTCAACGAGGCGCTCAAGCCGCTCAACGGCAGCCTCTTTCCCTTCGGCTGGGCCAGGCTGCTGCTGTGGCTGCGCCGTCCGCGCGTCCGCACGATGCGCGTGCCGCTGATGGGCGTGGTCAAGCGCCTCCAGGCGTCGCGCAAGGCCAGCCAGCTCGCCTTCATGATGATCGAATATATCCGCCGCGCCGCCACCACGCATTACGGCGCGTCGCGGGGCGAGATCGGCTGGATCCTCGACGACAATCAGGGGATGATCGCGATCGCCGACGCGATCAACAGCCACGTCAACCGCGAATACCGCGTCTATCAGAAGGCGCTCTGAGCGCGGCGCCCGCCGGCGGGGAACGGTGCGTCGCGCCCGCCCCCGCCCGGCATCCCGGCGCCCGCGCGATCAGCGGCGGCCCCGCACCTGCGGCGCCGTCGCGGGATCGAAGCCCTCGCTCGCGATCCAGTCGGCGCGCGTGCGGCATTCGCGGTGCGGCAGCCGCGATCCGGTGACATAGCTCTCGACGCAATATTTGCGGTTCGCCGCGGCGGGATCGCTCTGGTCGTCGACCTTCTTCTCGGCGGCGGCGGTCGGCTCGGGAATGGCGCGCGCCAGCGCGGGCGACACTGCCGTTCCCAGTGAAAGCGCCATGGCGGCGACCGAAATCAGCTTGAAAGCACGCATGTTCCAACTCCTGCCTTGTGGGACACAGGCGGCTTCCCGCCTGCGCCCCATGCAGGTGCATTAGTCATGCCAAACACCTAAACTGCGGATTTCCGCCATTCTCGCCGGCGCGGCCGCGGGACATTCGCGAAAATCCGGCGAAATTCGCCATCCCCTGGCAAATCGCACCACGCGGCGCCGATCGGCCTCAGCGCAATGTCACCCAGGTCGGCGCATGGTCGCTTGCCCGCTCGCGCCCGCGATAGGACTTGTCGACGCCGGCCCCGGTCATCCGGTCGGCGGCCTGCGGGCTCAGCAACAGATGGTCGATGCGGAACCCGGCATCGCGCTGCCACGCGCCCGCCTGATAGTCCCAGAAGGTCCACACGCCCCCCTGCGGGTATCGCGTGCGCAGCGCGTCGGTCCAACCCTGCGCCAGCAGCGTGCGGTAACGCTGGCGCGATTCGGGCTGCATCAGCGCGTCGTCGGCCATGGCGCGCACCGAAAACGTGTCGTCGTCATTGGGAATGACGTTGTAATCGCCCGCCAGCACCACCGGCCGTTCCTCGGCGAGCAGCGCCTTCGCCCGCTCGGCCAGCCGTTCCATCCAGCGCAGCTTGTAATCGAATTTCGGCCCCGGCTGCGGGTTGCCGTTGGGCAGATAGATCGACGCGACGATCAGCCCGTCGACCTCGGCCTCGATATAGCGGCTGTGCGCGTCCTCGGGATCGCCCGCCAGCCCGCGCTGGCGTTCGACCGGCTGCTGCCCGCGCGCGAGCACGGCGACGCCGTTGAACCCCTTCTGCCCGTGCCACACCGCGCCATATCCCGCCGCCTCGATCGCCGCGACGGGCAGCGTCTCGTCGGCGCCCTTCAGTTCCTGCAGGCACACGATGTCGGGCTTCTGCTCGGCCAGATATTCGGTCAGCCGCTCCAGCCGCGCCTTGATGCCGTTGACGTTATAGGTGACGATCCGCGGCATCGGCGTCAGACCGCAAAGCTGGTGCCGCAGCCGCAACCGGCCACCGCATTGGGGTTCTCGACGCGGAACGCCGCGCCGCCCAGCGAATCGACGAAATCGACGCGCGCGCCGCGCACCAGGTCGAGGCTGATCGAATCGACCGCCAGCCGCACGCCGTCGGTCTCCACCACCACATCGTCCTCGGCCACCGCGTCGGCCAGGCCGAACCGGTACTGGAAGCCCGAACAGCCGCCGCCCTCGACCGAAAGGCGCAGGATGGCGGGCTTGCCCTGCTTGGCGGCGATGGCGGCGACGCGCGCCGCCGCCGCGGGCGACAGGGCGATTTCCGGCTGGGTGGTGCTGGTCATGCGGACCGAGATAGGGCGCACGCCCGCGCCAGGCAATGCCGCGCACCGGCGCCCGGCTCCACCCCGCACCCACGCCGCGAGGCGACGCAAAAAAGCCGGCCCGGCGATCGCCGAACCGGCCCCCTGCCCGGCCGCAACGGCCGGCGCTTGCCGTAAAGGGTTACGGGCGCGGGCCGCCCACGCCGCCCTGGACCTGCTGCGCCGAGGCGACATATTCGCCCGTCTGCAGGAACGGGATCGGGTTGACGGCACGGCCGTCGACGCGAACCTCGTAATGCAGGTGGCTGCCGGTCGAACGGCCGGTCGAACCCATCAGCCCGATGATCTGGCCGCGGCGCACGCGGGTATTGTCGGCGACGAGGATCTTCGACAGGTGGCCATAGCGCGTCTCGATGCCGCGGCCATGGTTGATCTGCACCAGGTTGCCGTACCCGCCCTGGCGGCCGGCGTGCGAGACGACGCCGTCGGCGGTGGCATAGATCGGGGTGCCGATCGAACCCGGAATGTCGACGCCGGCATGCATCGCGGCGGTGCCGCGGAACGGGTCCGAACGCACGCCGAAATGCGACGTGAAGACCAGCTTCTCGACCGGCTGCATCGACGGCACCGAAATCACCGTCTGCTCGAGCGCGTCGAGCTTCTTCCAGGTGAGGAACAGCGTGCGGAACTCCTCGTCCGCGCGCGCCGCGACCTCGGTGGTGCCGGTGGTGGTGCCGTTGGTGCCCGCGCTGTCGCTGATCGGCTCATAGGGGCCGCCCATGCCGCCCTGCGCGTTCGCGAAGCGGGCGGGCGAAAGTCCCAGCCGGTGCAGCGTGACGGTGGTGCGCGCGATCCGCGCCTCGCCCGCCGCGCGCGCCTTGCCCGCCAGCGTGACCTGGTGCGCCTCAACCGCGCGCAGCGGCGCGACGAGTTCCTGCGCCAGCTTGCCGCGTGCCGGCGCCGCCGGTTCCACCGCGCCCGCCAGCTTGTCGAGCGCGCCGCCCTTGGCCTTGCCGTCGATCACCGCCGCGAGCAGCGCCTGGCGCTGTTCGACGCGCTGGGCATGGTCGCGCACCGCCTGCTTGGCCTCGGCAACCTCGCTCTGCATCCGCGCGACTTCGGCGCGGAGCGCGCGAAGCTGCGCCTCGGGCGTCGCCGGCCGGGCCGAAACGCCGCTGGTGGTGATCGCCTCGGCCATCGCCTGCGACACGCCATAGCCCGAAAAGAGCAGCGTCAGCGACGCGACGCCCGCCATCAGCGCCTGCGCCCGTGCGCCGATGCTGAAACGGCGCAGGTCGCGGCCGTTGTGCAGAATGAAATGACGTGTGGTGAAGAAATCACGGAACTGCCGCAGCAGCTGCGCATTTTCGGTCGTATTGGCCTTGCTCGCTTTCGCGTTGCTTGCGTTCTCGTCCGCCATGCGTCCCCGGCTTATGCGTTGCAGCAGCCGTCGTCGCGCGGTGGCGCGACGCCTGCCCTCGACCCGTTTTTTTGCCAGAACAGCCCCCGCCGCATCTGACGGATGGCTTTTGAGCCGATGCGTCAGCCCGCCGCAAGCGCTTGGTAATAAGACCGCGTTAGACCGGCTGAGTCGCGCGCCGAGTCGTTGAACGGCGGCTTAATCAATCCGCGAAAATGCGCGCGGACCAGCGCGTGCCACGTCGTTTCGGGAGCCAAACCATCGGCCTTGCAGGCTGATTCGAACCATGTCGTCCCCGCGCGGACATGGCGCACCTCGTCGGTCAGGATGCGCGTCAGGATGCGCGCCGTCGCGGTGTCGCCCGCGGCTTCGAACCGCTCGATAGTCGCCGGCGTGACGTCCAGCCCGCGCGCCTCGAGCACCATCGGCACCACCGCCAGCCGCGCCAGCCGGTCGTGCGCGGTCTCGGCCGCGGCGTCCCACAATCCGTCGTGCGCGGGCATCGCGCCGTAATGGCTGCCCAGCTGGTGCAGCCGGCGGTCGAGCAGCGCGAAATGCATCGCCTCGTCGGCGCCGACGCGCATCCAGTCGTCGGTGAAGCCGCGCGGAAATGCCGCGCCGAACCGTCCCACCGCGTCGAACGCCAGGTCGATCGCCGCGAACTCGATATGCGCGAGCGCGTGGATCAGCGCGATCCGTCCGCGTTCGGACCCGCCGCGGCCGCGCTTGGGCATCCGGTTGGGCGGCCACAGTTCGGGCCGCTCGGGGCGTGCGGGCCGGTCGGGCATCGCCGCGTCGAAGCGGAAGTCGAGCCGTCCCAGCCGCCATTCGCGCGCGGCGTTGCGCGCCGCCATCACCTTCGCGCGCGGATCGGCGGTGGTCAGGACCGCGCGCGCGGCCTCGGCGACGCTTCTGCTCACGCGTCGCCCAGCGCGCGCACCGCGTCGAGCACCGCCTCGGCATGGCCCGGCACCTTCACCTTGCGCCATGCCTTCGCCAGCCGCCCGGCCGCATCGAACAGGAAGGTCGAACGCTCGATGCCCATATAGCGTTTGCCATAGAGCTGCTTTTCCACCCACACGCCGAACGCGGCCATCGCCGTGCCGTCCTCGTCGCTCGCCAGCGGCACGGTCAGGCCGTATTTGGCGGTGAACTTCTGGTGTCGCGCGGGCGAATCCTTCGACACGCCGATCACGCGCGCGCCCAGCGCCGCAAAGGCGTCGATCCGCTCCGAAAATTCCTGCGCCTCGCGCGTGCAGCCGCTCGTGTCGTCCTTGGGATAGAAATAGACGACCAGCGGCGCGCCGATACACGCCTTCAGGTCGATCGCCGACCCGTCGGCGGCGGTCAGCGTCACGGCGGGAACGGCATCGCCCGGCGCCAGCGGCGCGGGCATCTCGGCCTCGGACATGGGCAAACTCCTCCGGTCAGCCGGCGGCGCGCACCGCCGCCCAGCAATCGCGCACCTCCTGCCGGGTCCGCTCGAGCGACGCAACCACCGCGTTCCAGTCGGCCAGCCCCAGCGCGCGCGCGATCAGCACCTGCGTCGCGGGGGGCGGCACCTGTCCGTCGGGCGCCACCAGCCGGCACACCACCAGCAACCGCGACAGCAGCGCATAGGCATCGGCCATCGCCGGGGGCAGCAGCCCCTCGGCGATCAGCGCGGCGATCGCCTCGGCCAGCCTCGGCGCGAATGCCGTGCGCCGCGTGAGCTGGCGGACATGCACCGCGAATTCCAGGTCGACGAGCCCGCCGTCGAGCAGCTTGACGTCCAGCGGCCCCGCGGGCGGCTTGTGCGTCGCGATGTCGTCGCGCATCCGCGCCGCCTCGGCGGGGATGTCGCGCGCGGGCCGCGCCCCCGCCAGCACCGCCGCGACGATGTCGGCCACCTGCGCCCTTGCCGCCGCCGATCCGAACACCGGCCGCGCGCGCGTCAGCGCCATGTGCTCCCACGTCCAGGCATCGGCCTCCTGGTATCGCCGGAATGCGTCGAGCGAGACCGAAAGCGGCCCCTGCGCGCCCGACGGCCGCAACCGCGTGTCGACCTCGTACAGCGGCCCCGCCGCGGTCGGCACCGAAAGCGCTGCGGTCACGCGCTGCGCCAGCCGGTTGTAATAGGTCACCGCCCCCAGCGGCTTCGCGCCGTCCGATTCGGCGGCATAGTCGCCGGTGAACAGGTAGATGAGGTCGAGGTCCGACGCGTGCGTCAGCGCCTGCCCCCCCATCCGCCCCAGCGCCAGGATGACCAGCTCGCTGTCGGGCACGCGGCCATGGACGCGCTCGAACTCGGCCACCGTCGCGCCCGCGAGCACCGTGATCGCCGCCTCGGCGACGCGCGCATAGCCGGCGGCGACGTCGATCGGGTCGCTCGCCCCCGCGACGATCTGCGCGCCCAGCGCAAAGCGCTTCTCGCCGACCAGCCGCCGCACATGCTCGAGCACCCACTGGTAATCGGCATCGGCCTCGCGCGCCGCCATCGCCGCGACCAGCGCCGGCACGTCGGGCATCGGCGCCAGCGCGCTCGCGTCGATCAGCCCGTCGAGCAGCTCGGCGCGTCGCCCCAGTTGCTCGGCCAGCGGCGGCGCATGGCACAGGATCGCGCTCAGCAGCGCGAGCAGCCCCGGCTGCGCCTCGAGCAGCCGCAGGAAGTTGATCGCGCTCGGCAACCGCGACAGCATCGCATCGAACCGCGTCAGCGCGTGCATGTTGTCGGGCGCGCGCGCAAAGGCGTCGGCCAGCCGCGGCAACAGCGCCTCCAGCGCCTCGCGCGCCTGCGGGCTGCGCAGCGCCGGATACGGCCCGCTCCGCCACGCCTGCACGATCCGCACCGCCGCCGCCGGATCGGCAAAGCCCAGCGCCTGCAGCCGCGCCGCCAGCCGGTCGGCATCGCCCGGCAGCCCCTCGCCCTCGCCGCTCGCCAGCGAGTCATAGATCCGCCCCACCCGCGTCACCGCCGGCCGCAACAGGTCGAGCAGCGCCGCCCCGTCGTCCATCCCGTGCAGCCGCGCGACATTATCGAGCGCGCCCGCATCGGCGGGCAGCTCGTGCGTCTGGCGGTCGTCGACCATCTGCAGCCGGTGCTCGATCGTGCGGAACAGCACATAGGCGTCGGTCAGCACGCGCGCCTCCTCGCCGCCGATCCGCCCCGCCGCCGCCAGCGCCGCCAGCGCGTCGCGCGTCGCCGGCGCGCGCAGCGCGGGGTCGCGCCCGCCATGGATCAATTGGTGGACCTGCGCAAAGAACTCGACCTCGCGGATGCCCCCGCGCCCGCGCTTCAGGTCATATCCCGGCCCGAATGCCTGCGCCTGCGCGTAATGGTCACGAATGCGGCGCGAAATGTCGCCGATCTCGCGGATCGCCCCGAAATCGAGCGCGCGCCGCCACACGAACGGGCGGATCGCGGTCAGGAACGCCTCGCCCAGCGCGCGGTCGCCGGCACAGGCGCGCGCGCGGATGAAGGCCGCACGCTCCCATGGCAGCGCCTGCGATTCGTAATAGGAAATCGCCGCCTCCACCGGCAGCGCGATCGGCGTCACCTCGGGCGACGGGCGCAGCCGCAGGTCGATGCGCATCACATAACCGTCGCCGTCGCGCGCCTGCAGGATCTCGACGACGCGGCGCCCGATCCGCACCGCCGCCTCCTCGGGCGCCTCGTTGCGGCGGCACGGCAGCGTTTCGGGGTCGAAGATCAGGATCGGGTCGATGTCCGACGAATAGTTGAGCTCGCGGCTCCCCTGCTTGCCCAGCGCGATCGCGGCAAAGCCCTGCGGCGCGGCATCGGGGGTGCGCTCGGCGATCGCGGTGCGGATCGCGCGGTCGAGCGCGTCGTCGGCAAAGCGCGTGAGCAGCCCCGTCACCGCGTCGAGGTCGAAATGCCCCGCCAGGTCGCCCAGCGCGACCAGCGCCGCCAGCCGCCGCCGCTCGAGCCGCAACCGCCGCGGCTCGGCAATCGCGGGGTCGATCGTCGCCAGTGCGCCGAACGGATCGGCCAGCCCGGCGGCCAGCCGCTCGGCGTCGATGCCCTCGCGCTCGATCAGCATCGCCAGAAACGGCGAATGCGCCCGCGCCCGCGCCAGCACGGCATCCAGCCGCGCCGGTGACGGCAGGTCGGACGATGACTGGCCGGACGAC